>CAWKJX010000012.1:0-443971 GCA_963850095.1 uncultured Acidimicrobiaceae bacterium
GAGTAACGGCCCAACCCCCCTCAAGCACGCGGACCTGCCGGCTCAGACGGCAACGCCAATGCACACCGACACCGAGCAGTACTCCCTCCGAATTACGTACCAGAGCAGCCACGACTTTGTGACCACCAGGGCTCGCCTTGACGAGCAGATCCCGCTTCTCGACCCCCTGGTGTCTCTCGACCTTGTTATGCGACACGCCTCGTGGGCTGAAGTGGAATCTACGGTTGAACGTACTTCGGGCCGACCGGGTTCGTGGCACTGGCACGGCTAGATCAAGGTGCTCTTTTGAGCCTGAACGGCGAACCACTCGGAGCGACCCGCTACCTGGTTGGCAATCCGCTTCTCGCACGGCGGGTCCTCAAGGCCGATCCGGCAGCTGCACTCTACGCGCCCTTCGGGGTGGCGGTGTTCGCCGACAATGTCGGCGGCGCCCACATCTCCTATGACCGTCCTTCGAGTCTCTTTGCTTCATTGGGATCGAAAGAGATCGACGAGATTGGTGAGGATCTTGACGACAAGATCGGCCAGGCCGTGGTGTCAGCATGCTCCGCTTGACCACGACCTCGGACTTGGCGGCTCGCCCCGGCGAACCAGACAACTGACTCCGAACGGACCCATAGCCATCGCGACCGTTCACGACCCAGACGGCGTGTTGATCCTGCTCACTCCCGGCTCCATCACCCAGGCCAACAGCTGAAATCCACGGCATGTGCGTACAGGTCGCCGCCCTGACGCCCAACCTGCCGGCGGTCACTTCTGCCGAAGTCGAGATCGCAACGCTCGGGCCGGGCTCGGTTGATCAGGGCAACTGCAAGGACACAGTGTGCTTGCCCGCAAGTGCAGCCACGCTCAGATCGACGTTCCGACCATCGACACCATCCGCACGTCTCCGTTTCGAGAGGAGATCGAAGTCGAGTGGGAGAACATGCTCGGCCACCAACTCCCCCAACCGCTGCCGCCCTTCGCCGACTTCTGGTCGACTCTCGACGATGTCTTCGGCTGGCTCGCAGGCACGCTGCGCATCGTCGAGCTCCCCCGAGCCTCGCTCGGCACATTGGACCCCGACTGGGAGGCACCCAAGGCCATCACCTCGTGGAGGCGCGGCGTCCCACTCGAGTTACTCCGCTATGCCGGAGTCAACCGCCTGAAGGTCGACATCGACTACCGAGCTGAGAACGGGCGATGGGGATCACGGCGAGTCGAGCCGTACTTACTGCGCTACACCCAAGACGGCAACCTAATCCTCTTCGTCGTCAACGACCATGGAGCGCTTCGGAGCTACCGAGTCGACCGCATCGCAGGCATTCGTCCAACGACGGCGACCTTCCAGCCCAAGTTCCGAGTCGAATTCTGAGTATCTGCCCCGAGAATCGACCGCACTATTCCTGCGAATGTGCCCACTGCACGGGGCCCCGAATTCGCGCGCGGCGTGACCCGTAAAGACACGTAAAGACACGCCGGAGAATCTGATTTTCTGGGGGATCCCACTTCAGCCCTCTGACCTGGGCTTTTGGTGGAGGTGAAGGGACTCGAACCCTCGGCCTCTACATTGCGAACGTAGCGCTCTACCAGCTGAGCTACACCCCCGGGGACACCAGATTAGTCGGCCGCCCAGAGCCCCTCGAAGTGGGCCGATCCGCCAAAGAGGCTGATCAGCGGGCGGCGGCCTGGAGTTCGAACCCCTCGTCGTCGTCCCAGGCGCCGGGGTAGCCGGCAGTGGCGTGCGCGACGTCGTCGTCCCAGGCGCCGGGGTAGCCGGCGGATGCGGGCTCGAAGGCGCGGGGCGCGTCGGCGGACCTGGGACGGCTGGTGCGCTGTTGCGTCTCGATCTCGCCGGCGTAGGCCATCAGGCCGACGAGACCGAGGGCCGCCAGCCCGCTGAGGCCCGTGAAGACCCAGGCCAGGTGGAGCCCCGGGAACACGCCGATGAGGCCCGTCGAGATCGCTACCGCCAACAGGCAGCGCAGCAGGGTGGTGCAGCGGCGACGCGCCTGCTCGCGGCGGTAGACGGGCAGATTGGAGCCCACCTCGGGCAGGCAGGCCGGCTCGGGCCGGTCGAGCACCCCTACCCGCTCGTAGTGGACCCCTTCGCTGTCGTCGACGTCGGCCGCCGTCTCGTCCTTGGTGGCCCGTAGCAGCACCAGTTTCGGTCTCGACGCGTCCGCGACGGCCGGTACGGCCGGCGCGGGGCCCCCGCCTGGCGACGCGGTGTGCAGCCGGTATGCCGGCGCCACCGTCTTGGGGCCGGCATGTTCGAGCAATTGGAGCTGATGATGGAAGTGGTCGATCGACCCGACGCCCTGGCGCTCGCTGAATTTCCGCCACACGCTCGGTGCCAGTACCGCCATCCAGAGCAGCGCTACGAGGACCAGCAGGATCAATATCGTCACTCCCCCGACGACCTACCTTCTCTCTCCGTGAAAAGCCTATTGAACTGGCTTTTCGAAGTGGTGGATGGTGGGGAAATGCGTGGCGCCGACCTCGTCGGCACTTCTCCTCTTTTGTCGTTTGTAGCGCGCCCCGGCGCGACGAATCAAGACCCAACTTGGAGCCCTGCTCACGGGTTGTCGATGCGCGCTAAATGGCGCGGCTCCACCACCGGCCGTCGGTGCAACCGACGGTCACCGGCACCCCGAAACAGGTGGACACGCCCTCCGACGTGATGACGTCGCCCAACGCACCTGCCGCCATGAGCCGGCCGGACCGCACCAGAGCGCCGTGGGTGAAGCCCGGAGGTATCTCCTCGCAGTGATGCGTCACCAGCACCAGGGGCGGGCTGGCCGGGTCGGCTGCCAGCGCCGACAGCAGCAGAATCAGCCGCTCGCGGGCGCCCAGATCGAGCCCGGCGAAGGGCTCGTCGAGCAGGAGCAGCTCCGGGTCGCCCATCAACGCCCGCGCCAGCAGGACCTGCTGGCGCTCCCCCTCCGAGATGACGCCGAAGGAGCGCTCCCCGAGGTCGGCGACCCCGTTACGGCGCAGCAGCTGGTCGGCCTTGGCCCAGTCCTCGGCCGAGTAGCGGTTCCACCAGGTCTCGAGCGCGCCGTATCGGCCGCTGGCCACCACGTGACGTGCGGGTACGTCGGCGCGCAGCTGCCGCGTCACGGCGCCGCTGACCAACGCCACCCGGGGCCGGAGTGTGCGCGTGTCGACGTGGCCGAGCCGGGCACCCAGGATCTCGACCGTGCCCGAGGTCGGCCACAGACGGGCGGCGGCCACCTGGAGCAACGTCGTCTTCCCGGATCCGTTCGGCCCGAGCACGACCCAACGATCGCCCGCATCGACCCGCCAGTCGACACCCGCCAGCACCGGAAGGCCGTCCCGGCGAATGGTGACGCCACTGAGCGCCAGAGCGGGCGACGCACGCTCTGGCCCGCTCACCCCCCGGGCGGCTCCATACGCCGCCCAATGCGGCCGATCAGGCCCGAACAGCACTGGGCCCACGTCCGTTCACCGGCCAGCCAGAGCCAGATCTCCCGCCCGTAGTCCGAGACGATGCGGTCCAGGTCATCCGGGCTGAAACCGGCCGAGGCCAGGAAACGCCAGCGCGACCAGAGCCAGTCGGCCACGCCGTCGTCGCCCGTCAGGACGGCCTCCAACTCGGCACCGTCGAGGACCTGGGCCAGCCAGACTTCGGCCCGGGCCGTGGGCTCGTCCGGGGCGTGCAGGACGGGAACGGTGGTCACGCTCAATGGCGGATGTAGACCGGCTGCCGGTCCGTGCCGTCGTAGGCCCGCACGTGCTCTTCGAAGTCGATGAAGAGCGGGGCGTCGGGGTCGAGCTTGCGCCGCAGCGAACGGTCGGCGATCTTCTTGTCCAGGGCGTCGAGCCGGAGCAGCGCAGCCGGGTCGTCGAGCCCACGCACGTCGAGCTTGGACCGGGCGGCCTGGAAGGCCAACCGCCCCCGCTCGGTCCGGATGATGACGCTCGTCCAGCCGTTCATGGAGCCGACGCTGCCGACGGAAATGTCCGCCGAGCGGCCCAGGAAGTCGGCGCACTCGTCACAACCCTTCAGAGCGGCGCCGTGGAAGTCCTTGACGGGCTCGTCGACGGCCAGCTCGCCGTCCCGGTACTCGACGATCATCCGCCCCCGGATGACGTCCACCTTCGAGACGCGATCGAGGTCGACCCCGCGCTTGTCGCGCAGCTCCCTCAGGGTCAGCGCCTCGTAGTCGAAGTTCTTGGTGCACATCGAGCGCGATGGTCAGAACGACGGCATCGACCCGGTGCGCGCCGGTGGGCCAGCGACGAGCCTGCATGGCCCGCAGTCCCTGCACCTCGCACGGTGTGCCGACGACGGCGATGCGCGGCTTGGGTGGCAGTGCGTAGCGAGAGAGATCGAGCTCGGCCAGGGCCATGGTCTGGTTGTAGAAGCTGCCCGACGCGGCGCGGACCTCTTCGGGTGTTGTGGCGATCGTGGCCACGCCCTTCCATTGCTCGTCCGGGTCGGGACTGGGCTTGGACACGAGCGCGCCGTCGATCTCCCCGGCGGCCAGGAGGCCGATGAGAAGCGCGCTGACCGCACCGCCGTCCTGCACGTCGTCGTAGAGGGCGCTGGCCCGTACTGCGAACGTGTCGACCACCGCACCGAGGCCGTCCGCCGGGGGGCCGCCGGTGATCTTCCAATAGGTGTCGGACGAGTCCGAGCGGACCTGAGCCGGGACCACCTCGGCGTCCTCTTCTCCCGTCGACACGGTCGACGGGGGCCACAGCGCCTCGTAGCGCAGTCCGCCCCTCGGGCAGAAGTCCCAGCACAAGGAGCAGCCGGTGCACATCTTGACCAGTTCGGGCAGGTCGGTGTCCTCGTCGATGCCAATGGAGTTCGACGGGCACACCGCGATGCAGGTGCCGCACTGGATGCACCGGTTGGCGTCGATCACCCCGGCCTCGAGCTCCCAGAACCACACCTTGCCCGGGGGCTCGGGGATCCCGTTCATCTGCTCTCTGAGGCGGTAACGCTTCACGGCGCCACCGCCTCGGAGGCGCCGACCAATGTCGAGCGCAGCTCGTCCGGGGCGGTGCGTCGCGCCCAGAGATAGAACGGCTCCCCCGGGCGGTGCTCTTCGCGGTAGCGGGTGACGATGCGCAGGAGGGCGCCCGGCACGTGGTCCACGGGCATGGCGCCTTCCACCCAGTCGATGAACGCCGCATCGGGCCCGAGCGAACCGCCCAGGCCGATGTCGACCGCCTCCTCGATGTGCTCGTCGACGTGTGCGATGTCGCCCCGGAAGCCGATGTCGGCAATCTGCGGCTGGGCGCATGACGCCGAGCAGCCCGAGAAGTGCATGCGGATCACGCCCGCATCGCGCTGATCGCCCTCGGAGAGCTGGGCGTCGAGCGCCCGCGCCCACTTCACGGCGCGCTCCTTGGTCTCGACCACGGCGAAGCGGCAGAACTCGGAGCCGGTGCACGCCACGACCCCACGCTCGAAAGGCCCGGGGAACGGCGAGTAGGTCTGCATGAGGGGCTCGGCCAGGAGCGCGTCCACCCGGTCCTCGGGGATCCCCGAGACGATGAAGTTCTGGTCCACGCCGATACGCACGTCGCCGTCGCCGTAGGTCTCGGCCAGGCGGGCCAGCTCCACCAGTTCCAGGCCGTGCATCCGTCCGACCGGGACGGAGCAGCCCACATAGACGAGGCCATCCTGCTTCTGGGGGTGGATTCCCACATGGTCGCCCCGGAAACGGTTGGTCAGCTCGCGCCCCGCCGGCTCGAGGCTGAAGTTGGTCCGCTCGTCCAGCGCGGCGCGGAACCCCTCGGGACCCATCTCCTGGACCAGGTAGCGCATGCGGGCCAGCCCGCGGTTCTCACGGTTGCCGAGCTCGCCGAAGACCTGGGCCACCCCGCGGCACAGCTCCACCGCCTGGTCCGGGCGGATGAAGATGTCGACGTCGGACGCCATGCGCTCCCCGTCCGACAGCCCTCCACCGATGAGCACGTTGAAGCCGACCTCGCCGTCGGGTCGCTCGGCCGGCCAGAGGCCGACGTCGTTGATTTCGACCCGCGCGCAGTCCTCGGTGCAGCCGGTGACGGCGACCTTCCACTTGCGCGGCAGGTTGGCGTACTCGCGGTTGCCCGTGAAGAAGGCGGAGATGGCCTGTGCCACCGGGAAGGCCTCCACCAGCTCGCCGGCGTCGATGCCCGACACGGGACAGGCGCACACGTTGCGGGCGGAGTCGCCGCAGGCCTGCACCGTGGTGAGCCCGACCTCCCAGAAGCGCTGCCAAATCCGCGGCACGTCGGCGATGCGGATCCAGTGCAGCTGAATGTCCTGACGCGTCGTGAGGTCGGCATAGCGGTTGCCGAACACGGGGCTGTCGTCCGGTCCCTCGGCGAAGGCGTCGGCGGCGACGCCGATTTCGCGCACCTGGGCCGCCGTCATGACGCCCCCCGGCACCTTGATCCGCATCATGAAGGCGTCACCGCCTTGGCGTTGCGGGTACATGCCGACCCACTTGAGCCGCTCCTGCTCGCCGGGGACCCGGTTGATCGACGCCGGTCCCTGCTTCGAATAGGTGTCGATGACCGCTTGCGCCACCTCGAAGGGGTGGCGCGCCAGCTTCATTTGCTCGACGCTGTTGAGCTCCCCGATGTCGCGATAGGGGCGGATGAACTTGAGGCCCCGGTCGCGCCGGCCCCTGAATTCCATCCCATAGGGATTATCGAGGTCACGCGGCACTAGACGTGCAGACCGCACTCGGACTTGTCGAGTCCGGACCACCGCCCGGCGCGCGCGTCCTCGCCCTCGGCCACCGGGCGGGTGGTCGGTGCGCAGCCAATTGAGCGGTAACCCCGCGACATCAGCGGGTGCGCTGGCAGATCGTGGTCGGTGAGATAGGACGCAATGTCAGTATCGGTCCATGTGGCCAACGGGTTTACCTTGACCAGGCCGAACGTGGCGTCCCAGCTGACGATCGGTGTATCGGCACGCGTCGGTCCGTCGGATCGCTTGAGCGAGGTGAGCCAGGCCCGCTTGCCGGCGAGGGCGCGCCGCAGCGGCTCCACCTTGCGGAATTGGCAGCATTGCTCCGTGCCGCAGGGGTGGGCCGCCGCCTCGGGCCCCGGCCGGGTCACCGTGAGGTTCAGCCCGTAACGGGCCCGCACCTGCTCCACGAACTCCAGGGTCTCGGGAAAGTGCGCCTCGGTGTCGAGGAAGACGACCTCCGTGCCGGGGGCGATCCTGGTGACCAGGTCGATGAGCACAATGTCCTCGAAGGAAGCGGCCAGGACCACCGAATCGCCGTACGTCTCGAGCGCCCAGCGGATGACCGAGCTGGCCGGAGCCGTCTCGAAACCCTGGCTGACCAGGGAGAGGTCCTCGGTGCTCAGGTCACTCACATTGGTGTCGGTCACGATCCTCACCTTCTCCCAGGAGGCGGTCGCACCGTCCCGGAGGCCCGCCGGGCGCTTGACGCTCGTCCGAATACATCCGTTAGTATACATGACCAAACTAGTCATGATTTAAAGAGGTCCCCGAAAATGGACACCGCTTCTGCCCTTCGCTCCCCCCGGGCCAATACTGCCGTGTCGCCTGCCCCCGAGGGGGTCGGGGCGTCGGTGACCGCCCTGGTCAGGCCGGTCGAGCACCCGCTGGGCCATCTCGACCAGCTCGAGTCGCTCGCCGTCTTCATCGTACGTGAGGTGGCGGCCGAGTCGGAGCGCCCGGTCCTCCTGTTCAGCGGCGGCAAGGACTCGGCCGTGTTGCTCCACATTGCCGCCAAGGCGTTCCGGCCGGGCCGCATACCCTTCCCCGTTCTCCACGTCGACACCGGCCACAACTTCCCCGAAGTGCTGGCCTACCGGGACGCCCAGGTGGAAGCCGAAGGGGCCCGCCTCCTCGTGGCCAAGGTGCAGGATTCCATCGACCAGGGCCGGGTGGCCGACCCCGGGCCTGGGGCGTCGCGCAATCGCCTGCAGACGACCACGCTCCTCGACGCCATCAACGCCAACCAATTCGACGCAGCCTTCGGCGGGGCTCGCCGCGACGAGGACAAGGCCCGGGCCAAGGAGCGCGTGCTGTCGTTCCGCGACTCGTTCGGGCAGTGGGACCCCAAGCGGCAGCGCCCGGAGCTGTGGCAGCTGTACCAGGGCACCGTGCGGCCGGGTGAACACCTGCGCGCCTTCCCGTTGTCGGACTGGACCGAGCTCGACATCTGGCAGTACATCCGACGCGAGCACATCGAGCTGCCCTCGATCTACTACGCGCACGAGCGCGAGGTGGTCGAGCGCGACGGCATGCTGCTCGCCCTGAGCGAGTGGGTCACGCCGCAGCAGGGCGAGGAAGCGCGCAAGGAGACGGTGCGCTTCCGCACCGTCGGCGACGCCACGTGCACGGGCGCCGTGCGCTCGAAGGCCGACACGGTCGAGGAGATCATCCGCGAGATCAGTTCGTCGCGCATTTCCGAGCGCGGCGCCACCCGGGCCGACGACCGCTTCTCGGAAACGGCCATGGAGGACCGCAAGCGCGAGGGGTACTTCTAGAACCATGACCACCCTGCCCGGCTCGCCGCCGGCCGGCGGCACCGAGCTCGGCGTGGACACCATGGACCTCCTGCGCTTTGCCACCATCGGCTCGGTGGACGACGGCAAGAGCACGCTCATCGGCCGGCTGCTCTTCGACACCCGCCAGCTTTTCGACGACCAGCTGACCGCGATAGAGACGGCGTCCGAGCGTCGCGGCCTGGGCGAGGTCGACCTGTCGTTCGTGACCGACGGCCTCCGGGCGGAGCGCGAACAGGGCATCACGATCGACGTGGCCTACCGCTACGCCGCCACCCCGCACCGGAAGTTCGTCATCGCCGACTGTCCGGGCCACGTTCAATACACACGCAACATGGCCACCGGCGCATCGACCGCCGACCTGGCGCTCGTCCTGGTCGACGCCACGGCCGGTCTGCGTGAGCAGTCGAGGCGCCACATCTGCATCGCCGCGCTCCTGGGCGTCGACCAGCTGGTCGTCTGCGCCAACAAAATGGACCTGGTCGACTGGGACCGCTCGGCCTACCAGCACATCGTCGACGCCATGGAAGCCCTGGCGCACCGGCTCGGGATCACGTCGTGCACCGTGATCCCCATATCGGCGCTGCACGGCGACAACGTGGTGGCGCGCTCGGACGCCGCTCCCTGGTACGACGGGCCGACCGTGCTCGACGCGCTGGAGTCGGCACAAGCAGGCGGATGGGCCGCCCAGAACGGGACCGATCGCGGCGGTGGGGCGCGCCTGCCCGTGCAGTGGGTCCTGCGCCAGCCGGGCGGTGGGCGCAGCTACGCCGGCATGGTGAACGGCAGTTCGTTCCGGGTCGGTGATCCGGTGGTCGTACTGCCCCAGGGAGCCCGCACGACCCTGCGATCCATTGAGACCGCGGACGGCCCGCTCCAGCGGGCCGAGGTCGGATTGTCGGTGTCGGTCCGGCTGTCGGACCACCTCGACGTGTCCCGTGGAGACCTCATCGCAGCCGCCGAGGAGGCGCCCGAGGTCACCGATGCCTTCGAGGCGACCGTGTGCTGGTTCCAAGAACGGCCCCTGGTGGCCGGTGACCGCCTCCGGATAAAGCACACGACCCGGGTGACGCCCGTGGTGGTGGAGGCCGTGTCGGGAACGTTCGACGTCAACGAGCTGCGCATATCGGAGGCGACGGAGTTGCGCGAGAACGACATCGGGGTCGTCAAGCTGCGGACGGCCACGCCGCTGGCGGTCGATCGCTACGAGTCGGACCGCATCACGGGGAGCTTCGTCCTCATTGACGAGCGCAGCTTCGCCACCATCGCCGCCGGCATGGTCGGGCCTCCCCGCCTCCATGACTGAGTCGGAAGTACCGTCTTCCCCCTTCTACCCCGCGATGCTCGACGTCGCGGGCGTTCCCTGTCTCGTGGTGGGCGGTGGTCCCGTCGCGGCGCGCAAGGCCCGTGGTCTGGTGGCGTGTGGTGCCCAGGTCACCGTCATCGCACCGTCCCTGGGGTCGGAGATGGAAGAACTGGCCCCTGCGCTGCACTCTCTGCAGCGCAGGCCGTACGCGACGGGTGACGCCTGCCGGTTCCGGTTGGTGCTGACCGCGACCGGCGTCGACAATGTCGATGCCGAGGTGCACGCGGACGCAGAATCCGCCGGTGTCTGGGTGAACAGTGCCGACGACCGCGCCCACTCGTCCTTCATTCTGCCCGCCGTCCACCGCGACGGTGCGGTGACGATCGCCGTGTCGACGGACGGTGTCAGCCCGGCACTCGCCGCCTGGCTGCGCACGCACCTCGCCGCGCGGTGCGAGGGGATGGGCGCGGTGGCCCAACTGCTGGGCGAGGCACGCCAGCGGCTCCGCCAGGCGGGTTTGCCGAGCGACTCGGTCGACTGGGCACGCGTGCTCGACGGTGCGCTGCCCGAGCTGGTTCGGGCGGGCCAGCTCGACAACGCCAGAGCAATTCTGGACGCCGCCGCCCCGGGTTGATCGCCGCCTGGTCCTTTTGGCCCTTCCGGGCCGGGCCGCTCACGCCCATATTTGCACTCGCATTGAACAGATATGGGCGTGGGACCGGCCCGACGGTGGGTCTGGTCACCGGCCGAGCCGAGGGGGCACGAGGTCGTGAATCTGTCGAACGAGCGCGCAGCAGGGGCCGGCGGGAATGGTTCGACAGGAACGGAGGCGGGCTCTTCGGGCTCCTTCGGTCTTCGTCCCATCGTCAGGGACATTGCCGTTGTATTCGTGGCCACACTGCTCGTGTGCCTGGCCATCGGCACGCTGATCTCACCGGCCAAGAAGGCCGGTGCCGCCACCACGGTGTTCCAGTCGGGCCAGGTCTTCGCATCCGTCGGCTTCTCCCAGGCCAACATCTACGACCCGGGCTCGGCTGACCTGGTCAACACCCTGACCGACGACACCGGCGAGACCTACACGGCCGGGAGTGCATTCGACTCGAGCGGCAACTTCTACATGAGCGACGACCTCCAGGGCGATGTCAGCGAGTTCTCGCCCAGCGGCCAGCCCATGGGACAGTTCGCCACCGGCCTGCAGAACCCGCTGTCGCTCGTCTTCGACAACCAGGGCAACCTCTACGTCGGGCAGCAGACCACGCCCTACATCGCCGAGTTCTCGCCGAGCGGCCAGCGAATGCCCGACATCGGTCCCGTCCAGACCGAGCTCTACGGCGACGACTGGATCGACCTGGCCTCAGACGAGTGCACCTTCTACTACACGACCGAGGGCACGGACATCCTGCGTTACAACAAGTGCACCAACACCCAGGAGTCCAACTTCAACCAGGTTCCCTTCAACGGGCCTGCCGCGTTCGAGGTGCGCATTCTGCAGAACGGCGAGGCCCTCGTGGCCGACTCGACCGCCGTGCTCCTGCTCGACCAGAACGGCAACGTGGTTCAGACCTACTCGTGCTCGTCGCTGCCCGGATGCCAGGGCCAGCTCTTCGCGGTGGCCGTGGACCCGAGCGGCACCTCGTTCTGGACCGCCGACTCGTACTCGGGTGACATCTGGCAGGTCAACATGTCCGGCGCCGTCATGCAGACGATCGACACCAACGCCGGCTTCCTCTACGGGCTCTCGGTGGACGACGAGCAGATGGCGGCCACCACGGCGCCCGTCTCGACCACCCCGACCGTCCTGACCATCAACCCGGTCACCGGCAACTTCTCGTCGCCCACGCCGGTCTCGGGCACCTTGACCAACTCGAGCACGGGCGCGCCGGTGGCGGACGAGCCGGTGACCTTCACCCTCAACGGCAACGAATCGTGCACCGCGACGACCAACAGCAGCGGCGTCGCCGGCTGCACCATCACCCCGAATGAGCCTTCGAACTCCTATACCTTGACGGCGTCGTTCTCCGGGGACACGACCACGACGACGCCCATCGGCTCGGACAGCTCGTCGAGCACGTTCACCGTCAATCCCGACACCAGCGGCCTGACCTATACCGGGCCCACGTCGGCGGTCAACGGCCAGCCGATCACGCTCTCGTCCAACCTGACCACCGACACGCCGACCACCGGCACGTCGCTGCCGACCAAGGTCGTCACGCTCACCATCGGGTCGGGTACGAGCGCCCAGTCCTGCAGCGGCACCACCGACGAGAACGGGAACGTGAGCTGCACCATCGCCGCGGTCGACCAGCCGAGCGGGAGCGAGCCCATCAGCTCGAGCTTCGCCGGCGACGTCTACGACACCACGGCGAGCGCCACCGGCACCCTGTCGGTGACCGAGCCGACGACGTTGACGGTGAACGCCACCAGCGGCGATTACTCCGATGCCACCATCGTCTCGGGTGTCCTGAACGACGCCAACACCAACGCGCCGATTTCGGGCCAGCCCGTGACGTTTACCCTGAACGGAGACGAAACGTGCAGCGGCACGACCGACGGCACCGGTACGGCGCGTGCAGCATCATCCCGGGAGAGCAGGCGGCCACCTACACCCTCACCGGCGGCTTCGCGGGTGACTCGGCCCTCCCGCTGCCCCTCACGGGATCGAAAGGCTCGGCCAACTTCGTGGTCACCCTCGAGGAGAGCTCGCTGTCCTACACCGGGCCGACGACCGCGCAGAACGGCCAGCCACTGACCCTCTCGGGGGTCCTCACCTCTGACGGCACCAGGGCCATCGCGGGCCGCACGGTGACGTTCACGCTGGGCAGCGGCAGCGCCGGGCAGACCTGTTCGGGGACGACCGATCCAACCGGTGCTGCCAGCTGCACCGTCACCGACGTCAATCAGCCGGCGGGGCCGGTTCCGGTCACGGCGACTTTCGCCAGCGACGGTTACTACCTCCCGGCCAGTGCCGCCGCCACGGTCAACCTGCCCGAGGGCACGGTGCTCACCCTGACCCCCGCGTCGGGAACCTTCAACGGCACCACCACGCTGTCGGGCACCCTCTTCAACACCTACACGAACCAGCCGGTGAGCGGCCAGACCGTCAACCTGACGGTGAGCTCGTCCCAGTCGTGCTCCGGCGTCACCAACGCCAGCGGCGTGGCGACCTGCACCATCACCCCGAGCGAACCGGCGGGCACCTACTCCTACACCGGGTCTTTCGGAGGCAGCACGACGCAAACACCGCAGCTGCTGCCGACGAGCGGTTCGAACACTTTCGTGGTCACCCAGGCACCCACGACCCTGACCTACACCGGCCCGACGTCACTGACCAACGGCCAGCCCGTGACGCTCACCGGCCTGCTCACCACCAATGAGCCCACGCCGGGCACGGACCTGTCCGGCCAGACGGTCACGTTGAACATCGGCTCGGGTGGCTCGTCGCAGAGCTGCACGGGCACGACGAACGCCTCGGGGGTGGTGAGCTGCACCATTTCGTCGGTCAGCCAGTCCACGGGCAGCGCGGCGATCTCAGGCAGCTACGCCGGGAACAGCTACTACCAGTCGGCACAGGCTGCCTCGAGTGCAAGCGTCCACACGCCGACCACGTTGAGCGTGAGCGCCGTCAGCGCCACGTACGGGAGCCCGACCACGGTGACGGGCACGCTCACCAACTCGGTCACGGGACAGCCCATTGCGGGCGAGCCGGTGACCCTGACGTTGAGCGGCAGCCAGTCCTGTTCGGCCACCACGGCGTCGAACGGCACGGCCAGCTGCACCATCACGCCCAACGAAGCGGCGGGGTCCTATACGGTGAGCGGTAGCTTCGGTGGTGACAGCACGAAGAGCCCACAACTGCTCCCGAGCGGTGGGTCCAATACTGCGGTCGTTTCCAAAGCGCCCACCTCGGCGTCCTACAGCGGGCCGTCCGTCGCAGTCAGCGGCATGCCGACCACGCTCTCGGCCAACCTGACCAACGGTGGAGGACTGCCGATGCCGGGTCAGCCAGCCACTTTGACGCTGGGCAGTGGCAGCACGGCGCAGAGCTGCAGCGGCACATCGACCTCGACCGGCGCCGTGACCTGCACCATTGCCGACGTCAACCAGACAGCCGGATCGGTCACCGTCGTCGTGACCTATGTGGGCAATTCGTACTATCTCTCCTCGGGCAGCTCGAAGAGCGTGACCACGGCGTCGGCGCCGTCGTCGGGTGGCTTCGTGATCGGGGACATCTCGGCCGGGGCACCGACGAACGGGACCACGGTCAACTTCTGGGGTGCCCAGACGTGGAAGACGAACCAGTTCAGCGGAGTCAACAACGCACCGGCGTCCATGAAGGGTTACATCGACAACGCTCCGGGCTTCGCCTGCGGAGTGAACTGGACCTCGGATCCGGGCAACAGCTCGGACCCACCGGCCACCATCCCGCTGTACATGCTCGTCGTCGTGTCGAGCGAAATCACCCAATCGGGTTCGACGGAAAGCGGCAACATCAAACACCTGGTGGTGGTCAGCACGGCGGCCGGGTACGAGGGCAATCCCGGCCATGCCGGCTACGGGCAGATCATCGCCACCATCTGTTAGCACCGTGACCGGCGCGGCGCGCCGGCAGTGCGCAGACGCGCACAACGCCGAACCAACCGGGTTTCCCCCTCGCCCCGGCCGCGCGCCGTCTCGCCGCGGTCGAGCCGGACAACTCCCGGTCATGGCCCGGACAACCCACCGGCAATTTCAGTCGTCATGCAATGAAGTAGTCCTTTTGTCCCTTACGAGGCCACCGGGTTCGGCCCATATTCGACGTCGAGCAGTACCACCACCGCGCCGGAGCACGAAGCGGACCAGAGACGAGGTCTTCGGTCCACCGTCGGGCCGTGGAGCGGGGGCGTACGTAACGGGCATGGCGGGAGAGCCGTGCAGAGGGGGAGTCATGAGACTGTCGATGGCATCGGTGTCGGCAAGTGGCCACGGTCAGAGCGGACCGGGGGTGGGATCCGTGCTCCCCGGCGGCCTCTGGCGCCGCCTGACGCTAGGGCTCACCCTCATCCTCGTGCTGGGTTGCATCGGCACGCTGATCTCACCGGCCAAGAAGGCCGGTGCCGCCACCACGGTGTTCCAGTCGGGCCAGGTCTTCGCATCCGTCGGCTTCTCCCAGGCCAACATCTACGACCCGGGCTCGGCTGACCTGGTCAACACCCTGACCGACGACACCGGCGAGACCTACACGGCCGGGAGTGCATTCGACTCGAGCGGCAACTTCTACATGAGCGACGACCTCCAGGGCGATGTCAGCGAGTTCTCGCCCAGCGGCCAGCCCATGGGACAGTTCGCCACCGGCCTGCAGAACCCGCTGTCGCTCGTCTTCGACAACCAGGGCAACCTCTACGTCGGGCAGCAGACCACGCCCTACATCGCCGAGTTCTCGCCGAGCGGCCAGCGACATGCCCGACATCGGTCCCGTCCAGACCGAGCTCTACGGCGACGACTGGATCGACCTGGCCTCAGACGAGTGCACCTTCTACTACACGACCGAGGGCACGGACATCCTGCGTTACAACAAGTGCACCAACACCCAGGAGTCCAACTTCAACCAGGTTCCCTTCAACGGGCCTGCCGCGTTCGAGGTGCGCATTCTGCAGAACGGCGAGGCCCTCGTGGCCGACTCGACCGCCGTGCTCCTGCTCGACCAGAACGGCAACGTGGTTCAGACCTACTCGTGCTCGTCGCTGCCCGGATGCCAGGGCCAGCTCTTCGCGGTGGCCGTGGACCCGAGCGGCACCTCGTTCTGGACCGCCGACTCGTACTCGGGCGACATCTGGCAGGTCAACATGTGACCGGCGCCGTCATGCAGACGATCGACACCAACGCCGGCTTCCTCTACGGGCTCTCGGTGGACGACGAGCAGATGGCGGCCACCACGGCGCCCGTCTCGACCACCCCGACCGTCCTGACCATCAACCCGGTCACCGGCAACTTCTCGTCGCCCACGCCGGTCTCGGGCACCTTGACCAACTCGAGCACGGGCGCGCCGGTGGCGGACGAGCCGGTGACCTTCACCCTCAACGGCAACGAATCGTGCACCGCGACGACCAACAGCAGCGGCGTCGCCGGCTGCACCATCACCCCGAATGAGCCTTCGAACTCCTATACCTTGACGGCGTCGTTCTCCGGGGACACGACCACGACGACGCCCATCGGCTCGGACAGCTCGTCGAGCACGTTCACCGTCAATCCCGACACCAGCGGCCTGACCTACACCGGGCCCACGTCGGCGGTCAACGGCCAGCCGATCACGCTCTCGTCCAACCTGACCACCGACACGCCGACCACCGGCACGTCGCTGCCGACCAAGGTCGTCACGCTCACCATCGGGTCGGGCACGAGCGCCCAGTCCTGCAGCGGCACCACCGACGAGAACGGGAACGTGAGCTGCACCATCGCCGCGGTCGACCAGCCGAGCGGGAGCGAGCCCATCAGCTCGAGCTTCGCCGGCGACGTCTACGACACCACGGCGAGCGCCACCGGCACCCTGTCGGTGACCGAGCCGACGACGCTGACGGTGAACGCCACCAGCGCCAGCTTCGGCGGCACCACGACCCTGTCGGGCACGCTGACCGACGCCAACACCGGCCTTACCGTGTCCAACGAGCCCGTCGTCTTCACCGTGGGGACGCAGACCTGCACCGGCACCACCGGCTCCACCGGGATCGCCTCGTGCACCGTGCCGACGACCCAGGCCGAGGGCAGTTACACCGTCTCGGGCTCCTTCACCGGTGACGCCGGCCAACCCGTGCCGCTGACCGGGAGCACCAACACGGCCACGCTCACGGTGACGCCGGCCACCACGACGCTGACCTATACGGGCAGCACCTCCGTCACCAACGGCCAGCCGATCACGCTCTCGGGGAACCTCACGAGCGGCGGCTCCGACCTGTCGGGTCAGCCGGTCACCTTCACCCTGGGGAGCGGCAGCTCGGCCCAGACCTGTTCGACCACCACCGAGCCCGACCGGCGCCGCCAGCTGCACCGTCAGCGCCGTCAACCAGCCTGTCGGCCCGACACCGGTCACCGGCACCTATGCCGGGAGCACCTACTACCTCTCGGCCAGCTCCACGGGCAGCGTGCAGGTCGGCCCGTCGCAGGTGTCCACCTCGCTGGCGGTGTCGCCGACCAGCGGCACATACGGCAGCCCGGTGACGGTCTCGGCCACGCTGACCAACGACTACACCAACACGCCGGCCACCGGCCAGACGGTGACCCTCACGCTGAACGGGACCCAGTCCTGCTCGGCGACGACCAATGCGTCAGGGGTGGCCTCGTGCACCATCACCCCGAACGAGCCTGGTGGCACCTACACCCTGGGCGCGTCGTTCGGCGGCAACACGACGACCGTGCCCACGCTGCTGTCCAGCACCGGCTCCAACACGTTCACCGAGAACAAGGCGACCGACTCCCTGACCTACACGGGGAGCACCTCGACCACGAGCGGCCAGTCGCCCACCCTGTCGGCCACGCTGACCAGCAACGGGACGTCGCTGCCGGGCCAGACCGTGACCTTCACCGTCGGCACGGGCTCCTCGGCCCAGAGGTGCAGCGGCACCACCAACTCGGCCGGGAACGTGAGCTGCAGCATCTGCTCGTTCAACCAGAGCGCCAGCCCGCTGCCGGTCACCGTCAGCTACGCCGGTAGCGCCTACGTCATGTCGGACAGCACCTCGGTGTCCGTCACGGTGAACACGCCGACCACGCTGTCGGTCAGCGCCGTCACCGGCACCTACGGGCAGCCGACCACGGTGACCGGCACGCTGACCAACAGGGTCACGGGACAGGGCATCACCGGGCAGACGATCACCCTGACCCTGAACGGCACCCAGTCCTGCACGGCCACCACGGGGAGCAACGGCAAGGGGTCGTGCCCCGTCACGCCCACCGAGTCGGCGGGCACCTACAGCCTGTCGGGATCGTTCGCGGGCAACACGAGCACGTCGCCGGCCTTGCTGACCAGCAGCGGGTCCAACAACTTCGTGGTCAGCGCGGCCCCGACCACCACGACGTACACCGGACCGTCCAGCGTGACCGCCGGGTCGTCGGCCACGCTTTCGGCCACGCTGACGCACAGCGGCACCGGTCTCAACGGACAGACCGTGACCATCACGCTCGGCACCGGCAAGTCGGCCCAGTCCTGCACCGGGACGACCAACTCTTCGGGCGCCGCCTCGTGCACGATCGCCAACGTGGACCAGGTCACCGGCTCGGTCGCCGTCACCGTGTCGTACACGGGCAACGGGTACTACGCGTCGTCCAGCAACTCGACCAGCGTCTCGGTCAAGGGATCGGGTGGCGGCAGCGGTGGTGGCGGGAGCGGCTACGGCGGCGGCCAGGGCGGCGGCAGCACCGGCCCCAAGGGCGGCACGCCCACCGGGGGCGGCGGCGGCTGCCCCGGCATGTGATGTCGATGGGCCCGGCCGGAGCTCCGTGCCGGCCGGGCCCATCCTCGCTTTCCACCCCCCGAGAGGATGCGGCCCTGGCGGCCGCATCGTTCGGGTTCTAAGGCTGGGCGATCATGAGCACGACGCCCACCAGCAACAGCACGGTCGCCGCCGTGGCCGCACGGGCCAGCACGACCACGTCGGGCTCGGCCTGCGCCAGGTCGGTCCCGGCGGCGCCCGGTCCGGCCGCCCCGAGGGCCGCCTGCAGGCGTCGCTCGGCGGGCCACAGGGCACCCTCACCCAGGAAGGCCACGGCCACGAAGATGGCCAGCCCGGCCAGCACCCAGCCGTCGTGCAGGGCATAGGCACCCTGGCTCATGGCCAGGAGGGCGAAGCCGAAGGCCGGGATGCCGTAAATGGTGCGGCCGGCCCAGTTGACCCCGGGGCGGAAGTAGCGCGCCAGCGCCTCGGGCAGCACCGTGGGCGAGCGCAGCAGCCGGCGCAGCCGGGTGGCCGTCGTGGTGGCCGTCACCGTGGTGGCGAGACCCACCACGACGCACACCACGTGGAGCAGCAGCACGATGTCGAAGGCGGCGCCGTCCGGCTGGTGATGCATGGCCGACATGTTCTCCCATGGGCCGGGAACGCCGGGTGACGGGCCGGTGACGGTGGCGCCGGAGCGGTCAGCGGAACCTGTACCGTAGAGGTGGAGGGAAGGTCATGAGGCTTTTTGCGATGTTGGTGGGACGGGGAATGCCCGGGAAGGTTCACCGATGAACCAGTTACGCCTCGATCCGTTGTCCGGCCGCTGGGTCGTGGTGAGCCCGGGCCGTTCGGAGCGCCCGTACTCGTTCGTGACCCGCTCCCCCCAGCCCGACGACCTCGGCCGTCCGTGCCCCTTCTGCCCCGGCAACGAGGAGGACACGCCCCCGGCCCTCGAGACCTACGGCCCGACCGGGTCCTGGTTGGTCCGGGTGGTGCCCAACCTCTACCCGGCCTTCGAGGGGGACGAGCCCTTCGTGGTGGCCAACCGCGGACCGGTGTTCACCCAGGCCACGGCCGGAGGCATCCACGAGATCCTCATCTTCTCCCCCGAGCACGACGCCACCCTGGGCCAGCTCAGCCAGGAGCAGGTCGAGCTCGTCATGGCGGCGCTGCGCGACCGGCTCGAGGAGCACGCGTCACAGCCCAACCTGCGCTACACCCAGGCCATCGTGAATTCCGGCCGCGAGGCGGGGGCGTCACTCGATCACCCGCACGGGCAGTTGCTGGGCATGTCGTTCATACCGCGGGAGCTGGCCGAGGAGCAGGCCCGCTTCGCCCGCTTCGCCGGGTCGTGCCTGCTGTGCACCACCATCGAGGCGGAGGAGGACTCGACGGACCGGGTCATCTACGCCAACGACCGCGTCGTGGTGGTGTGCCCCTTCTGGAGCGCGGTCCCCTACGAAATGCTGGTCATGCCGCGCGAGCACCATCCGCATCTGCACCGCAGCTCCACCGAGGACCTCATCGCCGTGGGCGAGGCCATCCGCCGCACGCTGCAGCAGCTGGCCGACGCCATCGGGGACGTGGCCTACAACATCGTCTTCCACTCGGCGCCGTACCGGGTGGGCGAGCCCTACCACTGGCACGCCCACATCTGGCCCAAGGCCACCACCACGGCCGGCTTCGAGCTCGGGACGGGGGTGGCGATCAACGTCGTGTCGCCCGAGGAGGCCGCCGAGACGCTGAAGGTCTCCGCACTGACGCACTGAGCGCCGGCGCGGCCCGGTTCCCGGCGCTCAGTGAGTATGGAACGGCTGGCCCGATTCGCATATGACGTGGGTTGCCCGCCCATGTGAGCGGACCGAGCCACCATACGAATGGAGCCAGCCGTCATGATCAGTGTGTCGCAAAATTCAACCCTCCTCGGTCTCGATGTCCACAAGTTGACCATCTCCGCCGCCGTCCTGGCGCCGGGTGCCGATGTCGCGGTGGTGGACAAGATCTCCTCTGACCCCGACGCCGTCCGGCGCCTGGTGGCACGTTTCGAGGATCCTTCCTCCCTGGTCGCCTGCTATGAGGCCGGGCCAACGGGTTATGAGCTGGCCCGTCAGCTGCGCTCGCTCGGGGTGCGCACCGAGGTCGTCGCCCCGTCGTTGATACCGGTCGCTCCGGGCAATCGGGTCAAGACCGACAAGCGCGACGCCCGGCGCCTCGCCCTGCTGCTGCGGGGTGGCCAACTCAGCGCCGTGCGCGTCCCTGACGTTGCCGAAGAGGCGGTGCGCGATCTGTGCCGGGCCAGAGCCGACATGGTGATCGACCGCACCCGGGCCCGGCACCGCCTGGGCAAGTTCTTGTTGCGCCACGGCCGGGTCTGGCGCGAGGGCGAGAACTGGACCCTCAAGCACCAGGCCTGGATCGGGGCCCAGCGCTTCGGCGAACCCGCCCTCGACGCCACGCTCTCGCACTACCAGGCAACGCTCAGCGCCCGCGAAGCCGCCGTCGACGCCGTCGACGCCGAGCTCTCTACGTACTTCGACCGGGCCCCCTTCGCCGACGCTTGTCGAATCCGCCTGGGCCTACAAGTCCCGGGCCCAGGTCGGCGCGGTCCTGCGCCGCCGCCACGAGGCCCTCGACCCCGAGGTCGTCGCCCGAGCCTGGGCCGCACAGCTGCGACTCTGCGGGCGTTTCAAGCGCCTCGACGCCCGCAAGTCGTCGCGCAAGACCGTCGTCACCGCCATCGCCCGCGAGCTGGCGTGCTTCGTGTGGGCCGAGATGACGGCCGCCTGAGATGACCGACCCGTCCAGCTCGCCTCTCGCCGAGGGCCCGGCGTGAGCGAGGCCTTCACCGTGCGCCGGGACACCGCCGCAGCAGGAGCGATCCCCGTGACGACTATGACCGGGCCACACCCGGACGCGATCAGTTTGGGGCAACTCCCTGCGCAACGCTCTCCTGGGGTCCCAACCCGCGCACATCAGTCTGGCGGCGAGCCCACTCGCCTCGTCCCGGCACACGGTCGAGTCCTTGCCCGCCCACCCCCGATCCAACAAGGGGGCAGCACGTAGCAGCAGCCACCCCGAGTCAAGACCGTTCGTCCTCGCTTCGCTGCGGGCGCTCCGTCTTGACTCGGGGCCCCCGTCGCCTGCTCATCGTCAATCATGCGCCGAACCTCCAGTTCGGCGCGCCCAAAACACTGCGAAAGACAATCTGTTGGGACCCCTTGACAAGCCGTTCCACATCAGTCGTCCCGGACCGAACGAGCCAGCTCCAGGAACGACACCAGCCGGCGCACCAGGTCGCGATCGGGCCCGACCAAACCTCCGATGCCCGCCGTGCCCAGGTAACCGGTCATGAAGGCCCGGCGGTTCCTGGCCTCCCAGGCCTGCCCGAGCGAGGTCAAGCCCTTGCGCCCCGTCGGGTCGCGCTCGGCCGCCACCACGGCGCTGGCCCGGTGCATGGAGTAGAGCAGGTCGGCCACGTCGCCCAGGGGGGTGCGCCGTCCCGGCGCGCTCGCCCCGGCCAGCACGCCCCCCGGCGCGCAGTCGCTGACCACCCAGCCCTGGTCGGTGCGGGCCGTACGCCCCAGGTTGAAGTCGCCGTGGGTCCGGATGACCGGTAGGCGCAGCTCGCACTCGCGCAGCCACTTGACCAAGTCGGACACGCCCGGCGCATCGAGCAGCGACGAGTCGGTCGCCGCGATGGTGTCCTCCGCCTCGTCCACCCAGTCGACCACCGGCTCGGGGTGGCGCAGGAAGGAGCGGTCGAGGGCCAGGTGCATGCGCGCCGTCATGGTGCCGAGCGCCCGCGCTTCGGTGCCGAAGTCGCCCCCCGCCGCCTCCGGCATGCCGCCCGAGGCGTAGAAGTCGCGCAGCGAGGTCAGCGCGACGGCCCAGCCGGCGGAGCGGTCGGCCAGTGGCTCCTGCACCACGCCGAGGTCGCACCCCTCCCACACCCAGCGCACGAGCGGCGCCGCCACGTGGTTGAAGCCGGCCTCGTCGAGCCCCACCAACAGGTCGACGTCGGGCCTGGACCGTTCCTGCACCCAGGGGAAGACGGTGAGGTCGCCGCGGTCGCCGCAGTCGATCAGCACGGCGTCGTCGTCGTCCCGCAGCACGGTGACGGGTCCGGACCGCGGCTCGACCATGCGCACGGTGGCGAGCAGGAGCGGTGCCAGCTGGGCGTCACGCAGCGCGTCGGTGCACACGGCGAGCCCGTCGTCGTCGTCGAGGATGCCCAGCGCGCACTCCTCACCCGGGCGCAGGAAGTGGGGTTCGTCGGTCACTCCGCGCAGACCGACCACGAGGTGAGCCCGGCGACCGCTCGCGCCGACGGCGACCACGAGGTCGAGCAACCCGGGACGGCCCGGTCGCAGCATTTCGGCCCGCTCGACGGCGAGGTCGTCGGCCGCGATGCCTCGCAGCCCGAGCCAGGCCTCGGCCAGGGTGCGGAGGGCCTGCTCCTGTTCCTGCTCCAGCTCGGCCGTCATTCGGGTACCAGCCTCTCATCCGGAGCCAGGTCGAACCAGAGGAACCCGTAGGGCGGCAGGGTGATGGTGTAGGGCTCCTCGGTGATGGCCGGGAAGGGCACCCGGCCCAGCACCTCGTAGGGGGTGGAGCCGGCCCACTTGACCAGGGCCAACTCGGCCGGCTGGGCGAAACGGCTCAGGTTGTGCACACAGAGGACGGCCTGGTGCCGGCGGACCACCTCGTCGCCTTCGGCCTCGTTGCCGGCCGGCACGGTGCGGGCCAGAACGGCCGAGCTCCCCCAGTCCAGGGCGGCATCGGCCGACGTGCTGACCGAGGGCCCGGTGGGGGCGGCGCTCGAAATGATGTCGGCCACCTCGCCCGAGCGCACGTAGGCCAGGACGGACGGGTTGGCGCAGGGCAGCACCTCCATGGCCCCCACGCCCATCACGGGCAGCGCCCGGCGCTCGGTCAGCATGCGCCGCAACCAGAGCAGGAACGAGCCCTGGTTGCGCAGCTGGGCCTCCACGTTGAGCGCCGTGTAGCCGTAGACCGGGTCCATGAGCGGGGGCAGGTAGAGCTGGGCGAAGTCGGCCTGCGAGAAGCCGCCGTTGCGGTCGGGCGACCACTGCATGGGCGTGCGCACCGAGTCCCGGTCGCCCAGGTAGATGTTGTCGCCCATGAGCAGCTCGTCGCCGTAGTAGATGACGGGGCTGCCGGGCATGGACAGGATCAGCGCGTAGAGGAGCTCGGCCGTGCGGCGGTCGTTGTCGAGCAGGGGGGCCAGGCGCCGGCCGATGCCCATATGGCGCTTCATGCGCGGGTCCTTGGCGTACTCGGCGATGAGGTAGTCGCGTTCCTCCTCGCTCACCTGCTCGAGCGTGAGCTCGTCGTGGTTGCGCAGGAAAATGGCCCACTGGCAGCCGTCGTTGATCACGGGGGTCTGGGCCAGGATTTCGGTGATCGGGTAGCGCTGCTCCCGGCGCACGGCCATGAAGAGCCGGGGCATCAGGGGGAAGTGGAAGCACAGGTGGCACTCGTCACCGTCGCCGAAGTAGTCGGCCACGTCGCTCGGCCAGCCGTTGGCCTCCGCCAGCAGGATGCGCCCCGGGTAGTCGGCGTCGATCTGCTTGCGGACGCGCTTTATGAACGCGTGCGTCTCGGGCAGGTGCTCCCCCGACGTGCCGTCGCGCTGGTACAGGTAGGGCACGGCGTCGAGCCGGAAGCCGTCGAACCCGAGGTCGAGCCAGAAGCGGACCAGGTCGATCATGGTGTCGGCCACTTCGGGGTTCTCGTAGTTGAGGTCCGGCTGGTGGTGGAAGAAACGATGCCAGTAGTACTGCTGGCGGGTGTCGTCCCAGGTCCAGTTGGAGCGCTCGACGTCGGTGAAGACCACGCGGGCGTCCGGCCACTTCTGGTCGTCGTCGTTCCACACGTACCAGTCGGCCTTGGCGTTGTCCCGCGAGGAGCGGGACTCGACGAACCAGGGGTGCTCGTCGCTGGTGTGGTTCATGACGAGGTCGGCGATGACCCGGATGCCGCGCCGGTGGGCGTCCTCCAGGAAGGTCACCAGGTCGCCGATGCTCCCGTAGTCGGGGTGCACGTTGAAGAAGTCGCTGATGTCGTAGCCGCCGTCGCGGAAGGGCGACGGGTAGAAGGGCAGCATCCAGATGCAGTCGATGCCGAGCCACTCCATGTAGTCGAGCTTCTCGCGCAGTCCCCGCAGGTCCCCGGTGCCGTCGTTGTTGGCGTCGTAGTACCCGCGGATCAGCACCTCGTAGAACACGGCGTGCTGGAACCAGCGCACCGAAGGGTCGAAGGCGCCCTCTCCCGTGTTGTGGGGGATGGGGGGTGAGCTCACCCGGTCACCTCACCGCCCGGCGAACGTCGCCTGGCCCGGGCCGTTCTCGCTGAACGACCGGATGCCCGTGGCGGCGTCCTCGGTGCGGGCTACGGCGGCGAACGCCTCGTGCTCCAGGGCCAACCCGTCGGCCAGCGTGCCCTCCAGGCCGCGGTCCACCGCCGACTTGGCCAACGCGTGGGCCACCAGCGGCCCCCGGGCGAACTCGGCCGCCCAGTCGAGCGCCGCGTTGAGCACGTAGTCGGGCGCCACCACGCGGTTGACCAGGCCGATGGCCAGTGCCTCGTCGGCGTGCACCTGGCGTCCCGTCATGATCAGCTCCTTGGCCCGTGACGAGCCGACGAGGCGGGGCAGGCGCTGGGTGCCGCCCCCGCCCGGGATGACGCCCAGGAGGACCTCGGGCAGCCCGAAGCGGGCGTTCTCGCCGCAGACCCGGAAGTCGCAGGCCAGAGCCAACTCGAGGCCTCCGCCGAGGGCGTAGCCGTTGACGGCGGCGATGGTGGCGCGCGGAACGGCGGCCAGGGCGCCCAGGGCGGCGGCGAAGCTGCGGCCGACCGCGTCGGCCCCGCCGTCCTCGAGCTCGACGATGTCGGCCCCGGCGGCGAAGATTTTGCGGCCCCCCCACAGCACGACGGCGCCCGGAGGGTTCTCGGTCAGGTCGCGCGCCGCCTGCTCCAGCTGCCGCAGCACCTCACCGGAGAGGGCGTTGGCCTTGGGCCGGTCCAGTTGGACGAGGGCGACGTTGTCGGCCCGCCGTTCCAGGGTGACGAAGGTCTCGGGCTCAGGCTCGGGCATTTCCGCACCGTATCGGACCGGCCGGCGGGGCGGCCCCTGGGTAGGGCGGCGGGAAGAGGCCCGGCGCCGGCCGGGCGGCTCACCCGGCCGCGTCCAGCAGCCGATCGGCCGCCCCGTAGGGGTCGGTCTCCCCGGCCGCCAGCGCCTTCACGGCGGAGGCGAACTCCTCGCCCCCCGCCAGCTCGTCCAACCGGGCCTCGGCCCGCGCCAGCAACACCCGGCGCAGCTCCTGGGCCAGGCGGGCGGAGCGCCGCGTGACCAACTGGCCCGACTCGAGGAGGTGGGCCCGGTGGCGGGCCACGGCCGCCCACAGTTCGGCCACGCCCTCCCCCGTCGTCGCCGTGGTCTCCACGATTTCGGGCCGCCACGATCCCGGACGGGAGAGGTCGAGCATCTGCTCGAGGTCCCGCCGGGCCTCGCGCACGCCCGGCGCGGTCTGCCTTGTTGATCACGAACACGTCGGCCACCTCCAGGAGGCCGGCCTTGTTGGCCTGCATGGAGTCGCCCCACCCCGGCGTCACCACCACCGCCGTGGTGTCGGCCGCCGAGGCGATCTCGACCTCCATTTGGCCGACGCCCACCGTCTCGACGATCACCACCGGCACGCCCGGCCGCCCCCAGCAACCGCACGGCGTCGGGTACGGCCAGCGACAACCCGCCCAGGTGCCCGCGCGTCGCCATGGAGCGGATGAACACGCTCGGGTCGAGCGCGTGCTGGCTCATGCGCACGCGATCGCCCAGGATGGCGCCGCCGCTGTAGGGCGACGTGGGGTCGACCGCCAGCACGGCCACCTGCGGCACGCTCTCGCCGGCCCCGCCGGCCTCGTCCCCACCGTCGCCCACGGCGGGCCAGCCCCCGCGCACCTGGGTGATGAGGCCGTCGGTCAGCGTCGACTTGCCCGAACCCGGGGCGCCGGTCAGCCCGAACGTATAGGGCACGTCGGACCGATAGGCCAGCTGCGCCACCGCCGTGGCCGTGGCGCCGCCCCGCTCGACGAACGACAGCAGGCGCGCCAGCGCCACCCGGTCGTCCGCCCGGGCCCGCTCGAGCAACTCGGCCGGCCGGCGCCGGGCTCGCCCGCGCCGACGCCACCGCCGGCTCCCCCGCTCACCGGCTCACCGCCGCGTCACCGGGGCGCCCAGCGAGCGCAGCGCGCCGGCCAGGTCCTCGTAGGCGCGCCCGATGTGGTGGGCGCCGCTCACCACCGTCTCGCCGTCGGCCACCAGCCCGGCCAGCACGAGGGCGACACCGGCACGGATGTCGGGGGCCCGCACCGGCGCGGCCGACAAGCGGGGCACGCCGCGCACGACGGCGTGATGCCCCTCGGTGCGGATGTCGGCGCCCATGCGCCGCAGCTCCTCCACGTAGCGAAAGCGCCCCGAGAAGAGGTTCTCGGTCAGGATGCCGACGCCGTCGGCCACGGTGAGCATGGCCACGAGCAACGGGCTGTAGTCCGTGGCCACCCCCGGGTAGGGCAGCGTGGCCACGTCGGCCGCCCTCAGGCGCTCCGACGCGCAACCCCGCAAACCGGCCGGTCCCATGTCGGTGCGGACGCCCATCTGGTGCATTTTGCGCAGCACGTTCTCCATGTGCTCGGGCCGGGCGTCGGCGATCGTCACCTCGCCCCCCGCCATGCCGACCGCCGCCAGGTAGGTGGCGGCCACCACCCGGTCGGGCACCACCGAATGCGTGGTGGGGTGCAGCTCGTCCACCCCCTCCACCTCTATGCGCGACGTCCCCGCCCCGCGCACCACCGCTCCCATGGAGCACAGCAGCGCGGCCAGGTCGGCCACCTCGGGCTCCTTGGCCGCGTTCTCGATCACCGTCGTGCCCTTGGCCAGCACGGCCGCCATCAGCAGATTGTCGGTGGCCGTGTGGCTCGGGTACTCGAGCACCACCCGCGTCCCGACCAGACGCCCCGCGGGCACCGTGCCGAGCACCACGCCGTGCGAGGACTCGAAGCGCGCCCCCATGGCGGCCAGCCCGTTGACGTGGAAGTCGATGGGCCGGTCGCCGAAGTCGTCGCCACCGGGCAGCGGCACGCGCACGGACCCGCAGCGCACCAGGAGCATTCCCAGCACGACGACGGACGCCCGCATCCGCTCGAACAACTCGGGTGGCGCCGACGGTTCGAGCAGCGCCGCCGGCGGCGTCGTCACGGCCAGGTCGCCGTCGGCGCGCCACTCGACCCGGGCGCCCATGGCCCGCAGCACCTCGGCCATGGTCTCGACGTCGTCGATGCGTGGCACGTTGGACAGCACGGTGCGGCCCTCGGCCAGCAGGCAGGCGACCATGAGCTTCAGCGCCGAGTTCTTGGCCCCACCGGCGCGGACGGTGCCCGACAAGGGGCCGGTGGGCTCGACGACGATCTGATCCACGGCCCCAAGTATCGCCGCTGGCGGGGCCCCGCCCGGCGACCCCCCACGCCCCGACCCACTATGGTCACTGCCGTGGTTGCGCGCGCCAGGCCCCCGACCGGAACCTTGCCATGGACCTCGTGCGGACGACCGAGGCGGCCGCCATGGCGGCCAGCCGCTGGATGGGCCGGGGCGACAAGCTCGGAGCGGACGGCGCCGCGGTCGAGGCCATGCGCACCGTGCTCTCGACCGTCCCCATGGACGGCATCGTCGTCATCGGTGAGGGCGAGAAGGACAACGCGCCCATGCTCTTCAACGGCGAGAAGATCGGCGACGGCACGCCGCCCCAGACCGACATCGCGGTCGACCCCATCGACGGCACCACGCTCACCGCCATGGGCCGCGGCGGCGCGCTGGCCGTCATCGCCGTGGCCGAGCGGGGCGCCATGTTCGACCCCGGGCCCTGCGTCTACATGGAGAAGCTGGCCGTCGGGCCACGGGCCAAGGGCGCGGTCGACATCCGGCAGAGCCCGACCGAGAACCTCGACGCGCTGGCCAAGGCGCTGGGCCGCCCCGTGCCGCGACCTGACCGCGGTCATCCTCGACCGGCCCCGCCACGAGCAGCTGATCACCGAGGTGCGGGCGACCGGCGCCCGCATCCGCCTCATCACCGACGGCGACGTGGCCGGCGCCATCGCCACCGGCTGGCCCGGTGCCGGCACCGACATCCTCTTCGGCATCGGGGGGACCCCCGAAGGGGTGCTGGCCGCGGCCGCCCTCAAGTGCATGGGCGGCGAAATTCAGGGCCGGCTCTACCCCCGCGACGAGGCCGAGCGGGCCGCCGCCATCGCCGCCGGCTACAAGCTCGACGCCGTGCTCACCACCGACGACCTGGTGCAGGGCAACAACTGCTTCTTCGCCGCCACCGGCATCACCGACGGCGAGCTCCTCCAGGGGGTGCAGTACCACGAGTTCGGGGCCACCACGCAGTCGCTGGTCATGCGCTCCAAGTCGGGCACGCTGCGCAAAATCGACGCCAGCCACGCACTGGAGAAGCTGGCCGAGTTCAGCTCGATCGCGTTCAGCTGACCGCCTGCGGCCCGGCCCGCCGGCCGCCCGGGTTCCCGCCTACGCCGTCCCGGCGGCCACCGACAGCCGCAGCTCGGCCCGGGCCAGCGCCGCCTCGGCCTGCTGCAGCTCGAAGCCGGCGCTCTCGCCTTCGAGGTCGCCGACCGGGCCCCCCCGTCCGGCCTGCAGCTCGGTCACCCGCTGGGCCGCCGCTTCCTGTGCCCTCTCGGCCCGCGGCACGTCGATCTCCTCGGCCAGCTCGGTCACGCCGGCCAGGAGCGTGACACGCGTCGTCATGCCCGGCAGCGGGCCGCCCTCGCCCCCCTCGACCAGGCCGTCGGCCGCCCCGGGCCGCGTGTCGACCTGGAGGAAGCCGCCGTGCACGGCCAGCCGCAGCAGCGTGCCGTCGGGCTGCTCCACCTGCACCAGGCCGGGTACGACGTCGCCGACGAGCGCCGTGTGCCCGTCGAGCACCGTCATCTCGCCGGTGGAGGTGCGCAGCATGACCGCGGTCGCCGACCGGCCACGAGCGCCTTCTCCGGCGTGACGACCTCGACCCCGAAGACGCCGTCGGGCATTAGCCGGCCTCGTCCTGGAGCTGCTTGGCCTTGGCCAGGACCGACTCCACCCCGCCCACGTTGAGGAACGCCTGCTCGGGAATGTCGTCCAGGTCGCCGTTGGCCAGCGCCTCGAAGGACTCCACCGTCTCGTCGATGGGCACGAAGATGCCCGGCACGCCGGTGAAGACCTCGGCCACGAAGAACGGCTGGGACAGGAAACGCTGGATCTTGCGGGCCCGGTTCACCGTCACCCGGTCCTCTTCGGAGAGCTCGTCCATGCCGAGGATGGCGATGATGTCCTGCAGCTCCTTGTAGCGCTGCAGGATCTCCTGCACCCGGCGGGCCACCGCGTAGTGGCGGTCGCCGACGATCTCGGGGGAGAGGATGTTCGACGTCGACGCCAGCGGGTCCACCGCCGGGTAGATGCCCAGCGCGGCGATCTGGCGCGAGAGCTCGGTCGTCGCGTCGAGGTGGGTGAAGGTGGTGAAGGGCGCCGGGTCGGTGTAGTCGTCGGCGGGCACGTACACGGCCTGCAGCGAGGTGATCGACTTCCCCTTGGTGGAGGTGATGCGCTCCTGCAGCTCGCCCATCTCGTCGGCCAGCGTGGGCTGGTAGCCCACGGCCGAGGGCATGCGGCCGAGCAGGGTCGACACCTCGGAGCCGGCCTGGACGAAGCGGAAGATGTTGTCGATGAACAGCAGCACGTCCTGGTTCTGCACGTCGCGGAAGTACTCGGCCATGGTCAGCGCGGCCAGGCCGACGCGCAGGCGCACGCCCGGAGGCTCGTCCATCTGGCCGTAGACGAGCGCCGCCTTGTCGATGACGCCCGACTCCTGCATTTCGAGCCACATGTCGGTGCCCTCGCGGGTGCGCTCGCCCACGCCGGCGAACACGGACACACCGCTGTACTGCTGGGCGACCCGGTGGATCATCTCCTGGATGATGACGGTCTTGCCCACGCCGGCGCCGCCGAAGAGGCCGATCTTGCCGCCCTGCACGTAGGGCTCGAGCAGGTCGATGACCTTGATCCCGGTCTCGAACATCTGGGACCGGGGCTCGAGCTGGTCGAAGGCCGGGGCGTTGCGGTGGATCTCCCAGTAGTCGTCCGGCTGCCCGATGGCGTCGGTGTCGAGGGGCTGGCCCAGGACGTTGAACACGTGGCCGAGGACGGCGTTGCCGACCGGGACGGTGATGCCGCGGCCGAGGTTGCGCACCGGTGCGCCGCGCACGAGGCCGTCGGTCTGCTGCATGCAGATGCAGCGGACGCGGCCGTCGCCGATCTGCTGGGCCACCTCGGCCGTGATCAGATGGCTCGTCCCGTCGAGCTCGAGGGTGAACTCGACGGCGTGGTTGATCTCCGGCAGCGCGTGCGGCGGGAACTCGACGTCGATGACGGGTCCGGCGATGGCCACCACCCGGCCGTCCTCGAGCGATCCGGCCGGCACGGTGTCCTGCATGGTCGGGGTGGTCATTGCGTCATGCTCCCTTCGATTGGCGGAGCGCCTCGGCCCCGCCGACGATCTCCATGATCTCGGTGGTGATGGCGTCCTGGCGGGCTCGGTTCATGACCCGGGTCAGGGTGCGGACGAGCTCGTCCGCGTTCTCGGTGGCGGCGGCCATGGCCCGTTGCTGCGCCGTGAAGAACGACGCCGCGCCCTCGAGCAGGGCGGCGAAGATCTCGGCTTCCGTCGCCTGCGGCATCAGCGCGGCCAGCAGGGTCTCGGCGTCGGGCTCGAACTCGGTGAAGCCGCCGGCGCCGCTGCCCGCTCCGGCGGTCGGCAGCTCGTCGAGGTCGCCCGGGCCGGCGGTGCCGTCGTCCTCGCCACCCGGCAGCGGGATGGGCAGGAGCTGGCGGACCTCGACCCGCTGCGTGCCGGCCGAGATGAAACGGGTCGAGACGAGCTGCACCAGGTCGAGCTCGCCGGCGACGAACGGCGCCATCACCGCCGCCGCGATGTCACGCGGCGTCGGCGAACTCGGGCCGGTCGGCCATGCCGACGAAGGAGCTGTGCACGGGAATGCCGCGGTAGCGGAAGTAGACCGGCGCCTTCTTGCCGACCGTCCACAGCGTGGCCTCGACGCCATCGGCGGCGTACCGGCTCATGAGCCGCTCGGTCGCCCGCAGCACCCCCGAGTTGTAGGAGCCGGCCAGGCCGCGATCGCCCACGACGGCGAGCACACCGACGCGCTGCGGCGACTCGGGCGTCCCCAGCATTTTCGCCGCCAGCGTCGGGTCCTCGGCCACCACCTGGCGGACGATGCGGACCATGCCGTCACGGAACGGCCGGTTGGCCGCGATCCGCGCCTGGGCGCGCACGATCCGCGAGGCGGCGATCAACTCCATCGCCTTCGTGATCTTCCTGGTCGACTGCACCGTGCGGATGCGCCGTCGCAGGACCCGTTCCTGGCCGCCGGCCATCGCTCAGTCGACCTTCCCCGTGTCGAAGCCCTCGAGGAAGGCCCGCAGGCCACGGTCGAGCTCGTCGCCGTCGGGCATGGTCCCCTTGGTGCGGATGGTCTCGAGCACGGCGGGGTGGTTGCCCTTGAAGTACTCGATCAGCTCCTGGCCGAACCGCTGGACCTCGGGGACCGGCACCGTGTCGGTCCACCCGTTGGTGCCGGCGTAGACGACCAGCACCTGCTCCTCGACGGGCACCGGCTGGTTCTGCGGCTGCTTGAGCAGCTCGGTCAGCCGGTAGCCGCGGTCGAGCTGGGCCTGGGAGACCTTGTCGAGCTCGGAGCCGAAGGTGGCGAAAGCCTCGAGCTCGCGGAACTGGGCCAGGTCGAGCTTGAGCGTCCCGGCCACCTGCTTCATGGCCTTGACCTGCGCCGCGCTCCCGACCCGGCTGACCGAGTTGCCGACGTTGATGGCGGGCCGGATGCCGGAGTTGAACAGGTCCGTCTCGAGGAAGACCTGGCCGTCGGTGATGGAGATGACGTTGGTCGGGATGTAGGCGGAAATGTCGCCCGCCTTGGTCTCGACCACCGGCAGTGCGGTCAGCGAGCCGCCGCCGAGTGCGTCCGAGAGCTTGGCGGCGCGCTCGAGCAGGCGCGAGTGCAGGTAGAAGACGTCGCCCGGGTAGGCCTCGCGGCCCGGCGGCCGGCGCAGGAGGAGCGAGACCGAGCGGTAGGCCTCGGCCTGCTTGGACAGGTCGTCGTAGACGATCAGCGCGTGCTGGCCCTTCTCCATCCAGTGCTGGCCCATGGCGCACCCGGCGTAGGGCGCCAGGTACTTGTACGGGGCGGGTTCGCCGGCGGAGGCGACGACGATCACGGTGTACTCGAGCGCGCCGTGCTCCTCGAGGGTGGCCACGGCCTGGGCCACCGAGGAGTTCTTCTGGCCGATGGCGACGTAAATGCAGTTCACGCCCTGCCCGGCCTGGTTGATGATGGTGTCGATGGCCACGGTCGTCTTGCCGGTCTTGCGGTCGCCGATGATGAGCTCGCGCTGGCCCCGGCCGATCGGCGTCATGGCGTCGATCGCCTTGATCCCCGTCTGGAGCGGCTCGCTCACCGGCTGGCGCCCGACGATGCCGGGCGCCTGCACCTCCATGCGGCGGGTCTCGGTGGTGTTGACGGGGCCCTTGCCGTCGATGGGCTCGCCGAGCGCGTTGACGACCCGGCCGAGCAGGGCGTCGCCGACCGGCACCGTCTGGATGCGGCCCGTCGCCTTGACCGTCTGCTCTTCCTCGAGGTTGTCGACGTCGCCGAGCACGACGACGCCGATGGTGTCCTCGTCCAGGTTCAGGGCCAGGCCGATGGTGCCGTCCTCGAACTCGAGCAGCTCGTTGACCGCGGCGCCCGGCAGGCCCGAGACCCGGGCGATCCCGTCACCGACCTCGACGATGCGCCCGATCTGCTCGGTGCCGACCGCCGGCGTGTAGTCCTCGACGTTGCGCTCCAGCGCCGCCGTGATTTCGCTGGCGTCGATCGTCAGCTCTGCCATCAGTCTGCTCCCTCTGTCGTTGATCCACCTCGGTTCGCCCGCGAACCCACACGCGCGTCTTCCCACCCTCCGGGCACGAGATGCTCCCGCAGCGCATCGATGCGGCCGCGGGCACTGGCGTCCACCTGCAGGTCGCCGATCTGGATGACGGCGCCACTCAGCAACGTCGGGTCCAGGACGACCTGGAGCTCGACCGGCGACCCCACCAGCCTCGCCAGGGTGTCGGACAACCCCGACCGCTGCGCCGCCTCGATGTCGGCCGCCGACCTCACCCGGGCGATGCGCCACCCCCGGGCGCGGGCGGTCTGCTCGACCAGCCAGTCCAGCGTGCCCACGAAGTCGCGGGCCCGTCCGCCGACCACCACGTAGCCGACCAGGGCGAGAGTGGCCGCCGTGACCTTTCCCGCCAGCAACTGGCGCACCAGGCCCTGGCGGGACTCGACCGGCTGGTCGCGATCGGTCAGCGCGGTGCGCAGCGCCGGGGCGGACTCGACGATGCGGGCGAAGCGGAAGAGGCTGTCCTCCATCCCCTCCATGTCCTCGGTCGGCATCGTCTCGTAGAGCGCCTGGGCGAAGCCGCCCACCCGCTCCCGCGCCCGGCTCAGGCTGAGGGGCGGCTCCGGCTCGTGGACACCGTCGGCCTCCCGCTGGGTGCGGTGGGCGACCCAGGCCAGGGCCCGCGAGCACGTCCGGCGCGGCGACGGCGCCGGCGGCGAAGGCATCGAGGCGGCGGGCCGGCTCGGTCACCTTGCCCTCGAGCAGGTCGCGCAGCACGGCCCGGCGGGCCGGGCCGGTGACCGCGGTGTCCGACAACGCGGCGCGCAAGGCCGGCGTGGCCAGGACCAGCTGCTCCATCTGGTTCAGCTCGGACGCCACCGTCGCCAGCTGTCCGGGGTCGACGGACTCCAGCACGGCGGCGGCATACCCCTGAAGGGTCGGGTTCACGGGCGCGACCCGGCGCCACCGGCCGCGGCGGCATCGGCCCGGAGGGCCTCCACCGCCTCGTCGATCAGGTCGCGGTGCGCCTCGGCGCTGACCTCGCGCCCGATGATGCGCTCGACGGTGTCGAGCACGATCTCTCCCATGCGGCCGGCCGCCTCCTCGATGGCGCGCTGACGGGCCAGCGCCAATTCGCCGTCGGCGTTGCCCACGATCCGGTCGTACTCGCCCTGGGCGTTGGCCTGGGCCTCGGTCTTGACCTGCTCGGCCGTGCGGTTCGCCTGCGCCACGATTTCGCGGGCTTGGTGGCGTGCGTCCTCGAGCGCGGCGCGGCGCTCCTCGTCCGCCGATGCCGCGTCGGCCTTGGCCTCGTCGGCCGCCTCCAGCTGGGACTTGATCCGGGCCGAACGGCTGTCGAGCTGCTCGTTGAGGCGCGGCAGGACCACCCGGCCGATGATGCCCAGGACGATGAGGAACGCGATGAGCTCAATGATGAGCGTCGCGTTCGGGATGAGGAAGTTGCTTTCCGCGATGAACATGGAGGTCCTTGCCTTTGCCTCTCTCTTCGGTGGATGCACCCCGCCGGCGCCGGCAGGGTGCATCCATACCGAGCCGGGCTACTTCTTGTAGAGCGAGAAGATGAAGAGTGCGGTGAAGGCCAGGTTGATGAAGTACATGGCCTCAACCAGACCGACCGTGAGGAACATGATGGTGAAGAGGCGGCTCTGGGCCTCCGGCTGGCGTGCCACGCCGTTGATGGTCGCGCTCCCCGCCAGGCCGTCACCGACGGCGGCACCGATGGCGCCGCCGCCCATCAACAGGCCACCGCCGATCATCGCTCCGGCCAGCTGAGTGGCCTGCGCTGCTGAGTCTGACATTGGTGTGTCTCTCCTTTTCTCTCAGTACGAGATCGTGATGCCGCTACGCCGCCGCGGCCTGCGGCTCCGCCTCGGCCTCCGCCTCGGCGTGGTCGATGTGGAGCAACTCGTCCTGGTGGCCGCCGTGGTCCGTCGACATGGCGACGTCGAAGTAGAGGATGGTCAGCAGCGTGAAGATGAACGCCTGGATGGTGCCGATCAGCAACCCGTCGAAGAGCTTCCAGATCACGTTGATGGGCAGGACGAGAATGTTCCCGATGGGGATCGGGCCGAGCTTCCAGATTCCCAGAGCCGCGATCAGGGTGAGCATCAGCGTGCCCGACAGCAGATTGCCGAAGAGACGAAGGGCCAGGGTGAGGGGCTTGGCGAGCTCCTCCACCAGATTGATGAAGATGTTGAACGGCATGAGGATCAGGGGGAACGGCTGGGTGGCGTAATGGGCGAAATAGCCGCGCACGCCCCGGGCCTTGATCGACGCGTGGTGCACCAGCACGATGACGTACAGCGCCATGGCCAGCGGCAGGTTGATGTCCGCGTTCGGGACGATGAGGAACTCGTACCTGCTGCCCAGCCCGACCAGTGTGAACAGGTTGCAGACCAGGATGAAGACGAAGAGCGTGCAGGCGAGCGGAATGATCCTCAAGCCCGCCTCGCCGATGCTGCCCTCGACCTGCTGGGTGACGGCGCCGACCATCGCCTCCCACGCTGACTGGAGCCGGCCGGGCACGCCGCTGGTGGCCGTCCGACGCAGCCGCAGGCCCATCCCGATGACGATGAGGGCGGCCACGCCGGTGGCCCACACGGTGTCCCAGTTGATGGTGACGCCGCCGACCGCCTTCTGGACGTGCTCACCGACCGTGATGTCGGTGCTCAGGCGGGCCACGGTCGCCAGCGGTGCGAGTGCCAGCAGGCCCATCAGTCCTTGTCTCCCTCGTCGGGGAGCCCGAAGGACGCCGTCGCGGCATCGAACATGCCGCCGATGCCGCCACCGCCCATCTTGAACATCGAACGGGCCATGTTGGCCAGCAGCACGACCTGGAAGATGCCGAGCCCGGCCAGGACACCCATCCCCAGCGGCAGCTCGACGAAGCACAGGCCGAGGGCGACCACGGTGATGGCGCCGAGACGCGTGAGCGTGTTGGCGGCGAGCGGGCGGCGGTGGTTCGCGTCCGGACGCGCTCCACCTTGGCCACGGACTTGACGATCAAACGAAAGTTCCCGATACCGATGGCCACGCCGATGCAGATCCCGAGGCCGACCCACGGTGCCTTCAGCAACACCGCGCCGACCAGGCCCACCACGCCCAGCACCATCGCGCTGAGCACCGTGTGGCGCGACACCCGGACGAGGTCGGCCGGGGAGAAGTACTCGTACATCAGCGTCCCCCTTGTGTGCGGACGTCGGGACCGGCGGTCAGACGAACTTGCGGAAGTTCTTGTAGGCCAGAAGCACGGCCGACGTGATCCCGAAAGCCAGTCCGGCGAACGTCAGCCACGGCGTCGTTCCCAGCCACAAGTCCAGCAGGTACCCGGCACCGCCCGCCACCAGGATGCTCACGGCGCACGCCGTGCCGATGAAGAAGAAGTCCCCGATCGTGGGGTCCCCCTTCTGAGGCCCTGACGAGGACTCCGATGCCGGGCCCCCGTTCAACAGACGGGACGCGCCGGACGACGCTCACCTGACCACGCATGCGACTGCTCCCCCCCTATGCGGTGCGTGGCGCGCCGGAGTCCAGCGCCCGGCGCGCCGCGCTGGCGGCACCGGACGAGGCGAGGTGGACGGGGTACACAGGCGTCATCATCGCATCCCGGCCCAGATGGCGTCCAAACGATCACGAGGGGAACCTCACCACCTCGCTGACCCGCTCCGCCCGCCCGTTGGTGGGGGGAACCCCCAGGTCGGGGTCGTCCAGCTGCTCGTCCTCGTCCTCTCCGTTGCCCCGCCGCAGCCCGGGGTGGAAGAAGGTGTACAGGGCCGCACCCAGGGCCGCCGCACCGAGCGGGATGATGGCGTTGACCCGGTGCACGAAGAGCGGGAAGAGGAGGAACCCCGAAAGGATCGCCGTCCAGGCCCACAGGATGATCACGCTGCGCCGGGGTCCGTGGCCCAGGCGGAGCAGGCGGTGGTGGATGTGCTCCTTGTCCGGGGTGTCGAACTTGCGCCCCCGGGCGGTGCGGCGGATGAAGGCGAAGGCCATGTCCACCAGCGGGACGCCGAGGATGAAGAGCGGAATGAACAGGGGGGCGAAGAAGAAGTAGGTGACGCCGCTGATCGGCACGTCGGGCGGCACGCGGCCGCTGATGACCATGGTCGAGGCGGCCATGAGGAGGCCCAGGAAGTGCGCGCCGGCATCACCCATGAAGATGCGGGCCGGGTTGAAGTTGAAGGGGAGGAACCCGAGGCAGATTCCGCAGGCGATCACGGCGACCAGCGGGCCGATGTTGTCCGCCGGCAGGAGGCCGAGCCCGACCAGGCGGATGCCGTAGAGCGCCAGCGCCCCGCCCCCGATGGCCACCACGCCCGCGGCCAAGCCGTCCAGGCCGTCGATGAGGTTCACGGCGTTGGTCAGCGCAATGACCCAGGCGGCCGTGATCAGCGGAATGATGCCGGGCGTCAGCACGAAGAACCCGGCCAGCGGGATCTTGAGCTGGTACATGGTCACGCCGGTGAAGTACAGGATGCTGGCGGCGAGGATCTGTCCGGCCATCTTGGCGGGCGCCGACATGTCGCGCACGTCGTCGATCAGCCCGACGGCGAACATGGCGCCGCCGGCCAGGACCACGCCCAACATTTCGGGCGAGTCGGTGTAGATCCGGTCGGCGCGGAAGGCCGGGACGGCGGCCCCCGCCAACACGGCGACGAGGAACCCCATGAACATGGCGGCGCCGCCGCCGTAGGGGATCGTCTTCTTGTGCACGGAACGCTCACCGGGCTCGGCGACGTAGCCCACGCGGACGGCGATGTGCTTGGCGGGAACGGTCAGCGCGGCGGTGGCGCCGGCGGCAATCGCCAGGACCAGGCCGTACCAGCCGATGTCGGGCACGCCTAGCCCACGAGGTCGGGGTACGGCCGGAACCCGGCGCAGAGCTCGGCGACCTCCGACCGCACCGCCGCCATTTCCGCTTCGTCCGAGCGCGACTTGAGCGTGCGCACCATCAGGTCGGCCACGATCCGCATGTGGTCCGGCCCCATCCCGGCGGTCGTCTCGGCGGCCGTGCCCAGGCGCAGGCCCGAGGTCAGGAACGGCGAGCGGGGGTCGTCGGGGATGGTGTTGCGGTTCAGCGTGATGCCGGCCCGGTCCAGGACCTCCTGCGCCTCCTTGCCCGTCAGGTCGGCGTCGAACGGCCGCAGGTCGATGAGGAGCATGTGGTTGTCGGTGCCCCCCGAGACCAGTCGGAAGCCGTGCCCGGCCAGCGCGGCGGCCAGCGCCCGGGCGTTCTCGACCACGTTGGCCGCGTAGGTGCGGAACTCCGGCCGCGCCGCCTCGGCGAAGGCGACCGCCTTGGCGGCGATGACGTGCTCGAGCGGGCCGCCCTGCAGGCCCGGGAACACGGCGCTGTCGATCTTCTTGGCCAGGTCCTGGCCGCACAGGATGGCGCCACCGCGGGGCCCGCGCAGCGTCTTGTGGGTCGTGAGGGTGACCACGTCCGCCACCCCGACCGGGCTGGGGTGGGCCCCACCGGCGATGAGCCCGGCCGGGTGGGCGGCGTCGAACATGAAGTAGGCCCCGACCGAGTCGGCGATCTCCCGGAACGGGAGGGGGTCGATGACGCGGGCGTAGGCGGTCGAGCCGGCGACGATGAGGGCGGGCTTCTCCGTCTTGGCCAGATGGGCCACCTGGTCGAAGTCGATCACCTCGCCCGGACGGGTGGGGTCGCTCGATTCGGGGGTCACGCCGTAGGACACGAACCGCCAGAACTTCGAGACGATGGATGCCGGGGAGCCATGGGTGAGATGCCCGCCGTGGTCGAGCCGCATGGCCAGGACGGTCGCCCCCGGCTCCAGGAGGGCCTGGTATGCGGCCAGGTTGGCGCTGGCGCCGGCGTGGGGCTGCACGTTGGCATGCTCGGCGCCGAAGAGTGCCGTGGCCCGGTCGCGGGCCAGGTCCTCGACCTCGTCGATGACACGATTGCCGCCGTAGTAGCGCCGGCCCGGGTAGCCCTCGGAGTACTTGTTGGTCAGCACCGAGCCCGTGGCCGCCAGCACCGCCGGCGAGGTGAAGTTCTCCGACGCGATCAGCTGCAGGGTGGTCTGCTGGCGTTCGAGCTCCCGTGCGACGAGGTCGGCCACCTCGGGGTCGGCATTCAGCGCGGTCTCGTCGGTGCTCATGAAGTCCCTTCGACTGGCGATGGCGGTCGGGCTCTCAGGACGGCTGCGCAGCCGCCCGAGCGAGATCGGAGCCGGCGACCCCACGCATCGCCATGGAGTCTACCGACGGGCCGGGCCGGCCCCGGGAGCCACCCGCGGGGGCGTTGCTACGCTCCCCGGCCATGCCGCTGGACCCCCGCACTCCCGTCGTCGTCGGCGTGGGCCAGGTCATCACGCCCCCTGACCTGGACCTCGACCCGGCCGAGCGGCCCGAGCCCGTCGAGCTGATGGCCCGCGCCCTGCGGGCGGCCGCCGAGGACTGCGACGGCGTGCCGGCCGGCGGGAGCGCCCGGGCGGGTCAGGCGCTGATCGGCCGGGCCGACAGCCTCCGCGTCGTGGTGCCCCTCGGGTGGCACGCCGTCAATCCGGCCCTGCAGGTGGCCGCCCGCCTCGGTTTCGGCGCCGGCGACGAGCCCGCCCAGCTCATGCTCTCCACGGTCGGCGGCAACACGCCCCAGGCCCTGATGCACGACGCGTGCCTGGCCATCAGCCGGGGCGAGCTCGACGTCGTCCTGGTCACCGGGGCCGAGGCCATGTACACCCGGGCGCTGTCGCGCCGCGACCGCAGCGGGGCGCCCCTGGCCTGGGCCGAACAGCCGGCCGTCGGGCACGCCGGCGCCGACCATGTTCGGGCTGGACAAGCCGGGGGCGACCGACCTCGAGGTCAACCGCGGCGTGCTCCTGCCCATTCACGCCTATCCGCTCTTCGAGAACGCGCTGCGGGCCGCCCACGGGTGGACGCTCGAGGAGCACGCGGCGCGCATCGGCGCCCTGTGGGCCCGCTTCAGCGAGGTGGCCGCCGGCAACCCCTACGCCTGGATCCGCACGCCGCGCTCGGCGTCCGAGATCGTCACCCCCGGCCCGGCCAACCGCATGGTCTCGTTCCCCTACCCCAAGCTCTGCACGGCCAACTTGGCGGTCGACCAGGGCGCGGGCTACATCGTGTGCTCGGCCGAGGCGGCCCGGGCCGCGGGAGTGCCCGCCGAGCGCTGGGTGTTCCCGCTCTCAGGCGCCGACGCCAACGACACCTGGTACATATCGAACCGGGCCGAGCTGCACCGCTCCCCCGCCATCCGCCTGGCCGGCGCGGCCGCGCTCGAGCTGGCCGGGATCGGCATCGACGACCTGGCCGCGGTGGACCTCTACTCCTGCTTCCCCGTCGTGGTGCAGATGGCGGCCGCCGAGCTGGGGCTGGCGCTCGACGACCCGGACCGCCCGCTGACCCGGACCGGCGGTCTCACCTTCGGGGGAGGCCCCGGCAACAACTACACCTCGCACGGCATCGCACAGGTGGTGGGGGCCTTGCGGGCCGATCCTGGATCGGCCGGGCTCGTCAGCGGCCTCGGCTGGTACGCCACCAAACACTCCATCGGCGTCTACGCCTCGCGCCCGCCGGCGCACGCCGGCCCCTTCGCCTGGCGCGACGTGCAGGACCAGGTGGATGCCCTGCCCCGCTGCGACGTCGACGAGGAGGCGAGCGGGCCGGTGCGGGTCGAGACCTACACGGTCACCTTCGACCGCGACGGCAGCCCCGAGCGCGGCATTGTGGCCTGCCGCACCAAGGACGACGCCCGCGCCTGGGGCAACGTGACCGATCCCGACACGCTGGCCGAGCTCTGCCGGGCGGAGGGCGTGGGGCGTACCGGCACGCTGGCCGCCGACGGGTTGCTGGCGCTCGACGGCTCGCAGTAGCTACAGCGAGCGGACGGAGCCCTGGGCCGCCTCGACGCCCAGCGTGCGCGCCGTCGGCGACACCTCGACGGCGCCGCGGTCGGGGAACGTGCCGAGCAGGTGGTCGGCTGCGTGCATGGTCACGCCGAACCAGTAGTGCTCGTTGCGGAAGTGGTGGTTGCGGTGGGCGCGCCAGACGTAGCGGTAGAGGCGGTGCCGGGGCCGGTACGAGGTGTGGATCAGGAAGTGCGTCCACTCGTACACGAAGAGCATGGCGTAGGCCGCGGCCAGGGCCGACAGCGCCCGTGGCGGCGGCAGGGCGACGAAGAGGACGGCGAAGAGGCCGACGACGAGGCCGAGCAGCGCCGGCATGGGCACGAACACGAGGCCGGCGTCCTTGGGGTCGGCGTGGTGGGCGCGGTGCCGGCGCGCCACCAGCGGGTCCACGGTGCGGCCGCCGACCCGAGTGGGCTTGAAGTGCAGCAGGTACACGTGGATCGACCACTCGGTGAAGGGCTGGGCGGCCAGAATGACAGCCGGCCCCAAAAGGTCCCACCAGCTCCACCGGCCCACGAGGACGCGGCCCGCCACGCTGGCCGCCAGGACGACGGCGATGAGGCGCGGCGCGGGCCAGCGGGCGAACTCGCGCCCGGCCGCCGCCAGGGACAGCGCCCCGCTCTCGGTTTCCGCCACCACACCATTTTGCCCCGCCGGCCGGGGGCACCGACCCTATGGTGGGCCGATGGCCGCCGACCGCAACGACCCGGTGCACGGCGTGCGCCTGGTGGTGTCGCTCTACCGGGAGTTCGAGCAGGTGGCGCGTCGGGGCGACCTGAGCATGGCCCAGTACCGGACGCTGCTCTACCTCCTCGGGGGGTCGCGGCGCGCCGGCGAGCTGGCGGCGGCCAACGCGGTGACCAAGCCGACCGTCTCCGCCATGATCAACGGGCTGCGCCAACAGGGCTGGGTGGCCGACACCGTCGACGAGACGGGCGACGGGCGGGTGACCCGGATTGAGCTGACCGAGCGCCGGGCGGGCCCGCCTGGCCCGCTTCGAGGCCGAGCTGGCCGACCGCATGGAGGAGCTGTTGCCCGGCGTCGACCGGGCCGAGGTCCGGCGGTTCTTCGGCGACCTGCAGCGCGCCCACGCCGAGACGCGCCCGGAACGGCTCGCCGACGTCTTCGGCCCGGCCACGCCCAAGGAGGTGGGCGACCGGTCCCGATGATGGCGCTGCCGCCGCGGGTCGAGACCTACCTCGAGCGCCTGGCCGATCGGGTCCACGAGGTCCTGCGCGCCGATGCCGTCGGCGTCTACCTCCACGGATCGGCGGTCCTCGGCGGCTTCCGCCCGGAGCGGAGCGACCTCGATGTCATTGTGGTGTGCGCCCGGCCGCTGTCGCCGGGCCAACGCGCCGGTCTGTGCCGACGACTCGACCGCGCCGCGCTGGCGGTGCCGGCGGCCATGCTCGAGTTGAGTGTCGTGACCGCACGTGCGTGCCGGCACCCGGTCGCCGCGCCGCCCTACGAGCTGCACGTCAACACCAGCGACGACCGCTGCGTGGACGGTACCGGACGCAACGACCCCGACCTGCTGCTGCACTTCGCGGTGGCCCGCCAGGCTGGCCGGCTGCTCGGCTCCGGCCCCAGCGCCCGGGACTGCTTCGCGCCGGTCCCGCGCCCGCTCGTGCTCGCCGGCATGGCATTGGAGCTGCGCCAGGGCGCCGACGACGAACGGGCCGCCGCCGAGTACCTCGCCCTCAACGCCTGCCGCAACCTCGCCTACCTGCGGACAGGCCGCCTGCGATCGAAGGTCGCCGGCGGCAGGTGGGCTCTGGCGCACGACCCCTCGCTCGACCACGACGTCGTCGCCGCGGCGTTGAGCCCGCCAGGACGGGACCGCCCCCGACGCGGCGCTGGACAGGGAGGCGGCGCTCTCCCAGGCTCGGATGGTGGCGGCCCTGTTGTCGGGGAAAGGACAGGACGGGACCGACTGAGGGAGCATTGACACCGCCCAGAGGAGTTAGTTAGATTGATCTAACTAACTCGGGCAGAGAGACAGGGGTGGCATGGCACACGATCTGGTGATCCGGGGCGGGCACGTGGCGGACGGGCTGGGCGGCGAGCCGGCTCCGGCCGACGTGGCGGTCGACGGCGGGACGATCACCGCCGTCGGGACGGTGGGCGCGGCCGGCCGTGAGGAGATCGACGCCGACGGGCTCCTGGTCACGCCCGGCTTCGTCGACATCCACACCCACTACGACGGCCAGGCCACCTGGGACTCCCGCATGGCCCCCTCGAGCTGGCACGGCGTCACCACCGCCGTCATGGGCAACTGCGGCGTGGGGTTCGCACCGGTGCGGCCCGACGCGCACGACCGGCTCATTTCGCTCATGGAGGGCGTCGAGGACATTCCGGGCGCCGTGCTGAACGAAGGGATCGAGTGGACGTGGGAGGGCTTCGGCGCCTACCTCGACGCCGTCGAGGCCCGGCCCCACGACGTGGACGTGGCGGCACAGCTCCCCCACGGCGCGTTGCGCCTCTACGTCATGGGCGAGCGGGGCGCCCGCCTCGAAGATGCGACCGAGTCGGACGCCGCGGCCATGCGCGCGTTGGCGGCCGAGGCCATGCGCGCCGGCGCCATCGGCTTCTCGAGCTCGCGCACGCTCAACCATCGTACGTCGACGGGTGACCCGACGCCGTCGCTGCGGGCGCGCTCGGACGAGCTCGAGGCCATTGCGCTCGGTGTGGCCGACGCCGGCCACGGGGTGATCGAGATCATTTCGGACTTCTGGCCCGACACCGACGGCGAGTTCGAGCTGATCCGCAACATGGTGGTCAAGTCGGGCCGGCCCCTTTCGCTCTCACTGGCCCAGAGCCACCGCCAGCCCAACGCGTGGCGGGACCTCCTGCGGCGCATTGAGGAGGCGGTGGCCGAGGGGTTGCCCATCCGGGCCCAGGTGGCGCCGCGCCCGGTCGGCCTGCTGGTCGGCCTGCAGTCGTCATACCACCCGTTCATGATGTTCCCGGCCTACCGCGACATCGCCGGCCTGCCGGTGGCCGAGCAGGCGCGGGCTCTGCGCGACCCCTCGTTCCGGGCCCGCCTCCTGGCGGAGCAGGCCGAGGACGACAACGAAGGTGGTCGGCGCAGCGGACGACGTCGGCTCATCGACTACGCCCGTCTGTTCGCGCTGGGAGAGGTCCCGGACTACGAGCCGCCCCCGGAGTCGAGCGTGGAACGCCTGGCGTCGGCCCGCGGCGTCGGCCCGGCCGAGCTGGCCCTCGACCTGCTGGCGGAGAACGACGGGCGCAACTTCCTCTACACCCCGTTCTCGAACTACGCCGAGGGCAACCTGGACGCCTGCGGCGAAATGCTGGCCCACCCCGACACCCTCTTCGGGTTGGGCGACGGCGGCGCCCACGTCGGGCTCATCGCCGACGCCAGCTTCCCCACCTATTTCCTGTCGCACTGGGCCCGTGACCGCTCGCACGGGCGCCTGCCGGTGGGACGGGTGGTCGAGCGCCTGACCAGGAACAACGCGCAGGCCGTCGGCCTGCACGACCGCGGTGTCGTGGCCGAGGGCATGAAGGCCGACCTCAACGTCATCGACTTCGACCGCCTGCGGTGCGAGGCACCGGTCATGGCCTACGACCTGCCGGCGGGCGGCAAGCGACTGCTGCAGCGCGCCCGCGGCTACTGCGCCACCATGGTGGCGGGGCAGGTCACGTACCGGGACGGCGAGCCGACCGGCGCGCTGCCGGGCCGCCTGGTGCGCGGCGGCCGGGACACGGCGTCGGCCGCGGCGGAGTGAACCCCACGACTTCGAGAGGAGACGGCATGACGATGGTCGAACTACACGAGCTGGAGCCGGCGGCCGAGTGGCGGGCGGCCGACGTGGCCGACCCCGAGGCCTGGACCCTGCGCCTGACCCCCGACGACCAGGCCGAGCTCGACCTCGCCCTGGCCACCGCCAAGGCGAAGAGCAGCGACCCGCTCGAGCTGGACCGGGACGACTTCCCACTCGACGGCCTGGCCCCCAAGCTGGGCGCGGTGGTCGACGTCCTGCTCGACGGGCGGGGCTTCTGTCGCCTCGCCACTCTCGACGCGGAGCGCTACAGCGACGACGACCTGACCCTCCTCTACTGGGGCATCGGGTTGCACCTCGGCCAGCCGTGGGCCCAGAACAAGCACGGCCACGTACTCGGTGACGTGACCGATCAGGGCAAGACCATCGACGATCCGACGGTGCGCGGCAACGAGCTGGGCGGCATCGCGCTCGATTACCACACCGACGGTTCCGACCTGGTCGGGCTGCTCTGCCTGCGCGCCGCCCGCCGTGGTGGCCTTTCCTGCGTGGCCAACGCGGTGGCCATCCACAACCACATGGTGCGCGAGTGCCCCGAACTGGCCGCGGCGCTCTACGAGCCCATGCCCTACGACGCGCGGGGTGAGCAGGCCGATGGCACCAGCGCCTTCTACTCCATCCCGGCGTTCACCGAGCACGCCGACCGGCTCTTCGTGCGCTTCATCCCCCAGTACATCCTGGCCTCCCAGCGCCATCCCGACGCGCCGCGCCTGAGCGAGACCGCGCGCGCCGCCATCGCCCGGGCGTCGGCGCTGGCCAACGATCCCGACTTCAACGTCTACATGGACCTGCAGCCGGGCGAGATGCAGTTCATCAACAACTACCACGTGCTCCACGGCCGCACCGCCTACGAGGACGACGTGGCCCACGGCTACAAGCGCCATCTGAAGCGGCTCTGGCTGGCCACCTACGCCCTGACCGAGCGCCCCGCCTACTTCAAGGCGCTCGGTCGCCAACACTGGGAGGCCAAGCGCTCGGTCAGCACGTTGCCGGCGGTGGAGCGGGTCCCCGCGTCATAGCGATCGCCGGTTGGGCGCCGCGGCCGTCGCGGCGGAGTGGACAGCGAACGTCCAAGAAGACCATCTAGCGTCACGCCCATGGACCTCTCCTGCCGCTGGCGGGCCGACTTCGCGGACGGGGACCTCGACACGCTGCACGCCGAGGCATTCGGGCACCCGCCCCGCCGCACGCAGTGGCGGGCCCAGGTGGAGCGGCACAGCCTGGGCTGGGTGTGCGCCTACGACCGGGACACGCTCGTGGGTTTCGTCAACGTGGCGTGGGACGGCGGCGACCATGCCTTCGTGCTCGACACGCTGGTCGCCGCCATCCGGCGCCACCGGGGAGTCGGGAGCGCACTGGTGGAGGTGGCGGCGCGGGAGGCCCGGGCCGCCGGCTGCGAGTGGCTCCACGTCGACTTCGAACCGGAGCTCGGTGACTTCTACCTCCGCTCGTGCGGCTTCTCGCCCAGCGCCGCCGGGATCCTCGCCCTGGCGTGACCCCCCGTGCCGGACCGGAACGGGACTGACGCCATGCCCGGCCCGGGCCAGATCGTCGTCCTCAACGGAGCCCCGCGGTCGGGGAAGACCACCATCGCCGAGGCGTTGCAGCGGGGCGACCACGGCGTATGGGTCAACCTCGGTGTGGATGCGTCCATCCGTTCCACCCCCGAACACCTGCGACCCGGCATAGGGCTGCGGCCCGGCGGCGAGCGTCCCGACCTCGAAGACCTCGTCGTCGTCCTGTACGCCGCGCTCTTCGAGTCGGTGGCCGCCCACGCCCGGCTGGGTCTCGACGTCGTGGTCGACGTCGGACTGCACGAGTGGTACTCGGTGCCTCACCCCATCCGGCGCGACAGCGCCCGCCGGCTGGCCGGCCTGCCCGTCCTCTTCGTCGGGGTGCGCTGCCCCCTCGACGTCGTGTGGCAGCGTCGCCTGGACTCGTGGGGACAGGACCGGGACAGCGCCGACCCCGGGTTGGTGGCGGCGGTCGAGCGCTGGCAGGAGGCGGTGCACCAGGTGGCCTACGACCTCGAGGTCGACACGTCGAGCGCCGGTCCGGCCGAGTGCGCCGACCTCATCGCCCGGCGCGTGACCGCCGGCCCGCCCGGCACGGCCTTCGGCCGCCTGGCCGCGTCGGGCTAGCGACCTCGGCGGCTCGCCCCGCTCATTCCTCGTCGCGCCGGGAACGCGAGAACCACTTCTTGCGGTTGCCCATGGCCATGGTGGCCTCGATGAAGTCCGACGGCAGCGCCCCCTGGCGCAGCACGCGCACGGGCGACACCGTGGCGTCGACCACCGTGGACGGTTCGCCCTCGCGCCGGCCGCCGTCGACCACCAGCGCGACGTCGGACGCGTTGAAGGCGTGTGCCACCTGCCCGGCATCGGTGAAGGTGAGCGGCACCGTGCGCCACGGGCCGTACTCCCGGCACAGCTTGCGCAGCGCCCGTCCGTCCGGCATGCCCACCGTGATGGCCCAGCCGCCGCTGTCGTCGGACACCTGGTCGTACGGGCCGCTGTCGTCGGGGCCGGCCGCGGCACGCACCCGGGGCAGGAAGACCTCCACCGGCCCGGGCCAGCACCGCAGCAGGAGCTGGTTCACCTCGTCGTTCCAGCCCGACGTCAGGTCGCGCACGTCGTCGACGTGGCCCACCGCGTAGTGCGGGCCCTCCGGGTCGGCGGCCAACGCGCTCAGGCGCTGCTCGGCCCCGGGCGAGCCGGCGTGGACGGCCAGGCAGTAACCCCCGATCGCCGGCACCGCAATGACGGCTCCGTCCGCCAGTGCGGTGCCCACCTCGGCGTCACCGGCCCCGACCAGCGGGGGCTCGGGTGCCCCGTCCTCCTCGACCAGACCGTCGGTGGGATCCACGTCAGCCATCCCTCCTTTGTAGCGACTCAACCGCCGCCAGCGGTGGCATTCGCCCGCAACGCCCGATGCCGGCCGGCCAGGTCCCGCTCGACCCTGGCCCCGGCCAAGCCGACGCGGCGGGCCAGGTCGGCCGCCGCCACCGCCTGGTCGGGCGCCAGCTCCACCACCACCGAGCCGCCCGGGGAAAGCCAACCCGGGGCCTGGGTGAGCACCGCCTCGACGTCGGCCAGCCCCGGCGTGCCGTCGCTCCCCGGGCCGGCCACCAGCGCCGAGCGGGGCTCCCGGCGCACGTCGGGAGCCAGCCCGGGCCACTCGGCCTCGCTCACGTAGGGCGGGTTGGACACGACGAGGTCGACCCGGCCCCGCAACGAGCCGGGCAGCGCTTCGAGCCAGCTGCCCTCGACCAGGGTGACCGGTGGCAGGCGTCGACCGGGCGCGGCGCGTACCGCCTCCAGGTTGGCCGCCGCCACCGCCAGCGCGTCGGCACTGACGTCGGTGGCCCAGACCTCGCCCACCACCGCCGGCCCGAGCTCGGCGGCCAGCGCCAGCGCCATGGCACCCGAACCGGTGCCGGCATCGACCACGACGAGACCGCCGCCCCGGTGGCGGGCCCGTTCCCGCGCTGCCGTCAGCGCCACCTCGACCACCTGCTCGGTCTCGGGCCGCGGCACGAGCACACGCCGGTCGACCACCAGGTCGAGCGAACGGAACGGCCAGTGCCCGAAGACGTACTGGAGGGGCTCCCCCGCCGCCCGCCGCGCCGCCATGCCCCGGGCCACGGCCACCACGTCGGCGTCGAGCACCAGGGCCGGCGCGTCGGGCTGCCCGAGCACCCGCCCCCGCCCGAGGGCCTCGTCGACGATCCAACGGGCTTCGTGCGGCGCGCCCACCACCTCGGCCAGCTCGGCCACCAGCTCGCCCCGGGTCACGCCGGTGTCCGGGACGAGCCGCGTCACGACGCCCCCGCCTCCTCGCCGGCCAGCTGGCGGGCCCGCTTGTCCGCCATCAGGGCATCGGTCAGCTCGGCCAGGTCGCCCGCCAGCACCTGGTCCAGCTTGTAGAGGGTCAGGTTGATGCGGTGGTCGGTGACCCGGTTCTCCTTGTAGTTGTAGGTGCGGATTTTGTCGGTGCGGCTGCCCGCCCCCACCTGGCCGCGCCGCTGGGCCGACATGGCGGCCGCCTGGCGGTCCTGCTCCGCCTTGAGCAGGCGGGCCCGCAGCACCACCATCGCCTTGGCCCGGTTCTGAATCTGGCTCTTCTCGTCCTGCATGGCCACGACGGTGCCCGTGGGAATGTGGGTGATCCTCACGGCCGAGTCGGTCGTGTTGACCGACTGCCCGCCCGGGCCCGTCGAGCGGTACACGTCGATCTTGAGGTCGTTGGGATCGATGTCGACGTCGACCTCCTCGGCCTCGGGCAGGACCGTCACCGTCGCCGTCGAAGTGTGGATGCGCCCCTTGGCCTCGGTCACCGGCACCCGCTGCACCCGGTGCGTCCCGCCCTCGTGCTCGAGCCGGAGGTAGGCGTCGGGACCTTTCACCGAGAAGACGGCCTCGTTGATCCCGTCCTTGTCCGACACGTCCTCCGAGAGGACCTCCACCTTCCACTTCATGGCGGCGGCATAGCGCAGGTACATGTCGTAGAGCACCCGGGCGAACAGGTTGGCCTCGTCGCCCCCGACGGCGCCCCGGATCTCCATGATCACGTTGCGTCCCTCGTTGGGGTCCTTGGGCAGCAGCAGCGTCTGCAGGCGCTCCTCCAGGGAGGCCACACGGGCCTCGGCATCCTCGGACTCGTCGCGCATCAGATCGCGGTCGTCGCCGGCGGCCTCGGTCAGCATTTCGCGGGCGGCGACGACGTCGCCCCGGGCGGCCGTCAGGTCGTGCCAGGTCTTGACGATCTCCCCCAGCTCCTTGTGCCGGCGCGACAGGTCGCGCAGGCGGTCGGGGTCGGCGAGGGTGGCGGGATCGGCCAACTCGGCCTCGACGGTCCCGAACTCGCCTTCGAGCGCGGCCATGCGGTCATCGAGCATGGGCAGACCCTACGGCTCGCAGGGGGCGCCGCCCGGCGACGGGCGGCGCCGCGGCTATTCCGACGCCGCGTCGGCGGGCTTGGCCTTGGCCTTGCCCTTGCGCTCGCCGTAGCGGCGCTGGAAGCGCTCCACCCGCCCACCGGAGTCGACCAGCTTCTGCTTGCCGGTGAAGAAGGGGTGGCACTCGTTGCACAGCTCGACGTGGAGATCGGCCTTGGTGGAGTGCGTCGTGAAGGTGTTGCCGCACGAGCACTTGACCGTGGCCTCTACGTAATCGGGGTGGATGTCGGTCTTCATGGTGTCTCCAGTCGAATGGGTCGAATCAGTGTAGGGGTGGCGTCGCCGCGTCCGGTCAGGTGCCGGGGCCCTTGGCGATTTCGGCCAGGAACTCGTCGTTGCTCGACGTGGTCCGGATTTTGTCCATCAGCAGCTCCAGGCCCGCCGCGTCCTTGCCGTCGCTGGCCAGGGCGTTGAGCACCCGGCGCAACTTCCAGACCTGCTGCAGCTGGCCGCGCTCGAAGAGCAGCTCCTCGTGCCGGGTCGAGCTGGCGTTGACGTCGATGGCCGGGTAGAGGCGGCGCTCCGAGAGCCGTCGGTCGAGCCGCAGCTCCATGTTGCCGGTGCCCTTGAACTCCTCGAAGATGACCTCGTCCATTTTCGAGCCGGTCTCGACGAGCGCCGAGGCCAGAATGGTCAGCGATCCGCCCTCCTCGACGTTGCGGGCGGCACCGAAGAACTTCTTGGGCGGGTACAGCGCACCGGAGTCGACACCACCGGACATGATGCGGCCGGTGGCCGGCGCGGCCAGGTTGTAGGCCCGCGCCAGGCGGGTGATGCCGTCGAGGATGATGACGACGTCGCGACCGAGCTCGACGAGGCGCTTGGCCCGCTCGATGGCCATTTCGGCCACGGCGGTGTGCTCGTCCGAGGGTCGGTCGAAGGTCGACGCGATCACCTCGCCCTTGACCGTGCGGCGCATGTCGGTGACCTCTTCGGGCCGCTCGTCCACGAGCAGCACCATGAGGTGCACGTCGGGGTTGTTCGCCTCGATGCTGTGGGCGATCTGCTTCATGACGGTCGTCTTGCCCGCCTTGGGCGGCGAGACGATCATGCCGCGCTGGCCCTTGCCGATCGGCGAGAGCAGGTCCACGATGCGCGCCGTCAGGTTGTCCTTGTCTCCCGGCATTTCGAGATTGAGCCGCGAGTCGGGGAACAACGGGGTCAGGTCCTCGAAGCGCGGCCGGTTGCGCGCTTCGTCGGGGTCCAGGCCCGCAATGGTGTCGATGCGCAGCAGTGCCGGGTACTTCTCGTTGTTCGACGCCGGCCTGCACGCGCCCTCGACGTAGTCACCCCGGCGCAGCGCGAACTTGCGGGCCTGGCTGATGGACACGTAGACGTCCTTCGACGACGGCAGGTAGCCGTCGCAGCGCAGGAAGCCGTAGCCCTCGTCACGCAGGTCGAGCAACCCCTTCACTTCGACCATTTCGCCGGTGTAGGGCTGGTCCTGCTGCCCGCCGCCCTGCAGCTCGCCGCCGCCGGTGGTCGGCCCGCGGTCACGACCGCGACGTCGGCGGCTGCGGCGGTTGCCCACGTCCCCGTCGGGCTGGCGGTTCTGGTTCTGGTTCTGGTTCTGGTTCTGGTTGTTGCGGTTGCGATTGCCCCCCTGCTGGTTGTGCTGCCCGTTCTGGTGATGTGGCGTCGTCACGGCGCCGTCGGCCAGTTCGGGCGGCTCGACGAACACGGCCGGCCCGGAGGCGCCGGCGGGTGCCGCCTCGGCCGTGGCGGTGGCCACCGGGGCGGCGGCCTCGGCCGGAGTCGCGTCCGGCGCGGCGGCGCGGGCTTCCCGGTCCCCCGCCGAGTCGGTGGGTGCGACGGCGACCGTCGCCTCCCCCTCGGCGCCGTCGCGTCCGGCCGGCGCCCCGTTCCGGGGCCGCCTGGCCCCGTTGCTCGAGGCAGCCGGTGCCCCGGCGCCGTTCGACCCCGACGTCACACCGGTGGCGTCGAGGATCTGGTCAATGATGTCGGCCTTCTTCGTCCGGGTCGTCGTCTTGAGCGACATGGCCTGGGCGATGGCGTTGAGCTCATCGCGCTCCTTGCCTTCGAGAACCGATCGTTCGAGCTGCTGTTCCGCAGTCATCGGGCTCCTCTTTCCGAGGGTCATCGCCCGCCCGGTTGTCCGCGCGTGACGAAAGAATTACAGGGAGGAGAAGGGATTTGCGTGTGAATTCCCTCCCCCGGGATCACCTCTGCGTCGTGCTCTCCCGGGACCGCTTGTACCCGCGGAGAGCGCTTCTAAGCGCACAGGGGATGTCTTCACTCTAGCCGGAACCGGCGGTCCGTGCCAACATACCCCCGGTCTGCCGGCCTTCAGACCGAGATCTCGGCCAGGACCGCATGGAGGTCCAGGTCGATCACCGACGGCACCGAAATGGCCTTTATGGCCAGGTCCGGGTCCTTCAGCCCGTGCCCAGTCAACACACAGACAACCTTCGACCCCTCCGGCACACCGTGCTTGACGAGCCCGGCCACCGAGGCCGAGGACGCCGCCTCGCAGAACACAGACTCCTCCTTGGCGAGGAAGGTGTAGGCGTCCAGGATCTCGTCGTCGCTGACCGCCGTGATGGAGCCGCCGGACTCGGAGGCGGCGGCCGTGGCCGAGTACCAACTGGCCGGGTTCCCGATGCGGATCGCCGTGGCGATCGTCTCGGGGTTCTCGACCGGGTGACCCAGCACAATGGGTGCCGCGCCCTCGGCCTGGAAGCCGAACAGCCGAGGCAGCTTGGACGAACGGCCCGCTTCCTTGTACTGGATGTAACCACGCCAGTAGGCAGAAATATTCCCGGCGTTGCCGACCGGGATGCAGTGCACGTCCGGGGCGTCGCCCAGGACGTCGACGATTTCGAAGGCGCCCGTCTTCTGGCCCTCGATGCGATGCGGGTTGACCGAGTTCACCACGGTGATCGGGGCATGGTTGGGCAGATCGCGCACAATGGTCAGCAACTGGTCGAAGTTGCCCCGGACCTGTAGGACCCGGGCGCCGTGCATGAGCGCCTGGGCCAGCTTTCCCAGCGCGATGTGCCCGTCGGGAATGAGGACGACGCACTGCAAGCCTGCCCGCGACGCGTAGGCGGCGGCCGAGGCCGACGTGTTGCCGGTGGACGCGCACACCACCGCCTTGGCGCCCTCCTCCACCGCCAGAGAAATGGCCATGGTCATGCCGCGGTCCTTGAAGCTGCCGGTCGGGTTGGCCCCCTCGACTTTCAGCCACACCTCCGCGTTGACGCGCTCGGAGAGGCGCGGCGCCGGGACGAGCGGGGTACCGCCCTCGAGCAGCGTGACGACGGGCGTCTTGTCGTTGATCGGGAGGAACTCGCGGTACTCCTCCATCACGCCGCGCCAGCCGGCGCTCACGACGCCTCCCCGTTCGCGGCGCCGACCCTCGCGCCGCCGTCGCCGTCCTCACCGATGACGCGCAGCACGCCGCTCACCCGGTCCACGGCCTGGAGCTTGCGCAGCTCGTCGATGGTGGCCAGCAGGTCGCCCTCCCGGGCCACATGGGTGAGGAAGATGAGCCGGGCCTCCTCGGCCAGGCCCTGCTGCTCCATGGCCCGGATGGAGACCTGGTGGTCGCCGAAGATCTTGGCCACGGCGGCCAGCACACCGGGCCGGTCGGCCACGTCCATGCTCAGGTAGAAGGCCGAGCGCATGTCGTTCTGGTCGCGCACCGTCGTGGAGGTGCGCTTGGGAGCCGGGGCGGGCGCGCCGGCCAGCAGGTTCCTCGAGGCGTCCACCAGATCTCCCAGCATGGCGCTGGCCGTCGGGCCGCCCCCGGCTCCGCGCCCGTAGAGCATGAGCTCGCCGCTCACCGCGCCTTCGACGAAGACGGCATTGAAGGCCCCGCGCACCGAGGCCAGCGGGTGGGCGTGCGGGACCATGGCCGGGTGCACGCGCACCGAGATCTCGGGGCCGCCGTCGACGAGCTCGGCGACGGCCAGAAGCTTGACCGAGTAGCCGAGCTTGTTGGCGTAGGCGAGGTCGGCCGCGCTGAGCCCGCTGATTCCCTCGCGGTGCACGTCGCCGTCGACCACGTCGGAACCGAAGGCGAGGGAGGCCAGGATGGCGGCCTTGGCGGCGGCGTCATGGCCGTCGACGTCGGCGCTCGGGTCGCGCTCGGCCAGGCCGAGCCGTTGCGCCTCTTTCAGGACGTCGTCGTAGCTCGCACCCTCCTCCTCCATGCGGGTGAGGATGTAGTTGGTGGTGCCGTTGACGATCCCCATGACGCGCACGATCTGCTCGCCCGCCAACGACTCCCGGAGCGGGCGGATGACGGGGATGGCGCCGGCCACGGCGGCCTCGTAGAGCAGGTCGACCCCGGAGGCGGCGGCCACCTCGGCCAGCTCGGCCCCGGCCACGGCGAGCAGCGCCTTGTTGGCGGTGACGACCGGTTTGCCGTTGCGCAGGGCGGCCTCGACCAACTCGTGGGCGGGATGCAGGCCCCCGATCACCTCGACCACCACGTCGACGTCGTCGCGCCCGACCAGGGCGGCGGCGTCGGTGCCGACCAGCTCGCGGCCGATGGACGGTGGGCGGGGTTTGTCGGGATGGGCGACGGCGATGCCGACCAGCTCGAAGCGGAGACCGGTCCGCGCCGCCACGTCGTCGGCGCGGGTGAGGAGGATGTCGGCCAGGGCGCCGCCCACGTTGCCGCAGCCGAGCAACGCCACGCGCACGGTCGGCAGCGGGTGCGGCTGCAGCTGGCTCTTGGTGCGGCCGGCCGGCTCGCCGGCGGTGGCGGCCTTGGCCTTCGTGGCGGTCACCTCGCCACGGTACAGGCTGCCCGCGGCACGAACGGACCTCTCCGCCCCCGCCTCCGCCGTCGTTCGGGCCCCTGACCGAGCCGGCGGCCCGGCCTCAGGCGTCGAGCTGCAACAGATCGTCGAACGTCTCGCGACGCACGACCACCCGGGCGGAGCCCTGGGCCACGAACACCACGGCGGGGCGCGGCACCTTGTTGTAGTTGGAGGCCATGGCGTAGCCGTAGGCCCCGGTGACCGGCGTGGCGAGGACGTCGCCCACCTCGAGGTCGTCGGGGACGAACGCGTCGGGCACCACGAGGTCGCCGCTTTCGCAGTGCTTGCCCACCACCCGCACCGGGCGGGGGCGGGCGGCGTCGGTCGACCGGGGCAGGAAGGCCTCGTAGCCGCTGCCGTAGAGCACCGGGCGCGGGTTGTCGCTCATTCCGCCGTCGACGCTCACGTAGGTGCGGATGCCCGGCAGGTGCTTGACGGTGCCCACGGTGTAGAGGGTGATGCCCGCGGTGGCCACGATGGAGCGGCCGGGCTCCGCGGTGATGCGGGCGGCCGGGTCGACCCCGACCTTGGCGCAGGCGCGGCGGGTGGCCTCGGCCCATTCGGCCTGGGTCGGCGTCGACTCCCCGTTGACATAGGCCACGCCGAGCCCGCCACCGACGACGAGTTCGGAGAGTCCCAGCGGGGCGAAGAACGCGCCGAGCACCTCGCCCGCCTGCTCGAACAAGGAGGCGTCGAAGACCTGGCTGCCGATGTGCGCGTGGACGCCGACCAACTGGACACCCGGCATGAGCTCGAGCGCGGCCACCGCCTGCGCGGCGGCACCGGACGAAACAGAGAACCCGAACTTGGAATCCTCCTGTCCGGTCCGGACGAACTCGTGGGTGTGCGCCTCGACGCCCGGCGTCACGCGCACCAGCACGCGGGGCCGCTCGGCCGCAGGTGGTGACGACTCGAGCAGGCCGCCGAGGCGGGCGATTTCGTCGAAGGAGTCCACGACGATCCGACCGACCCCTGCCCCGAGCGCGAGCGCCAACTCGTCGACCGACTTGTTGTTGCCGTGCAGCACGATCCGCTCGGGCGGCACACCGGCCGACAGGGCGACGTGGAGCTCGCCGCCCGACGCCACATCGAGGTACATCCCCTCCTCATGCACCAACCGGGCCATGGCGCGGCACAGGAACGCCTTGGTGGCGTAGGCGACCCCGTCGCCCCAGGCCTCCACCGCCTGACGACAGGCGTGGCGCAGGTGCGCCTCGTCGTAGACGAACAGGGGGGTGCCGAATTCGGCGGCCAGGTCCAACACATCGACACCACCGACATGGAGGTGGCCCTTTTCGTCGACTTCCGCCGTGCGCGGCAGGAGATGCCACTCCAGGGGTGCGGTCACGACATTGTGGTCGACCGGCATGGGGATGCAGGTTAGGGCAGGGTTCGCGCCGGTCGCGAAGGGCGGCGCCGAGGTCGGGACTCGGGCCGGTGCGTGACGAGTACCATCGTCGCTTGCCCGCGCAACGTCGTGGGCGCCGTTCCGCCCCCGTAGCTCAGCGGATAGAGCACCGGCCTCCGGAGCCGGTGGCGCAGGTTCGAGTCCTGCCGGGGGCGCCAACTGTCGTAGCTGGTCAGATGGCAATTCTCACGACCCCGCTGCCGCTCGCCGTGTGATCGGCAGTCCACGTTGGCACTCTGATCCAGCCCTTCGGTGAATCGGGCAGGGAGCGAGCGGCCATGCCCGGACATGCAGCACGTGGAGATCATGGTGGCGGCTCCAATGCCTTCGTCGGGTTGGAACGCAACGACATCTTCGCGGTCTCGCAGCCGCACCGGCCGGAGCGCCACTAATTGAGACCACATGACTGCGACGCCGTTATGACACCACATTGCTCAGGAGTGGTGCGAGCGTTGGGGAAGTCATGGATCGCCACGGCTGGCGAACCGTGGGGGGCGGTCAAGAGATATCGTCGCCCCTTGCAGGCACAGGACTTGCCGCGGCGAGGGCGCTGGGCAACGTCGTACAGGGCGAGAGTTGCGGGGGACCACTTGCCCGATAGGCTGAGTGGCGATCGCAGGGTGGGTAGCCACGGAGCTATCCAACCCAGTCAACCCCCAGACGGTGTGATGGGCCTGCGCTCACGAGCCGCCAAGGAGATGTTTTTGTCGCGAGGTCAGATTCGCAAGCAGGTCGCCCGATATCTCACGGAGCACGGGCCATTCGAAGATTCGACAGGTCGAGCAGTGGCCAAGCTGAGAGAGGTCCTGGGCTACGAGGGGACCGACGCGAGCTTCACTCAGCTCATCGGAAATATGGATCGCGCGGGCGAGGTGACCAGAGAGGTCAGAGGCAAGCGAACCTATCGAATCACTGCCGTTGGCGATGCTCTGCCGTCGAGCGTCGACGACTCAACGGATGTGGCGGACGGCGCGGACGGCGTCGACGAGCGCGGACATGGACTATGACAAGGTGGCCTCCGCGTTGTTGCTGCAGGTCGTCCAGACCTTGACTGACGTAAAACGACAGCCGGGGAGCGACGGCTCGTGGGCCCGACGCAGGATCGAGCGACTCGAGAGCCGTATCAACGATCTGGAACGTGATCTGTTGCAAGCGAAGGCGGAATCGAGGACCGCCATTGCGGAACGCGACGAAGTGCGGGTACTCCTCGAGCACAGCCAAGCGAACCTTGCTCTTCTGTCCGATCGCGTCTCTGGTGGCAAGCCACGGGAGGGGCAGCTATCGAAGCTCCTCGGATCGGACGAACGCGCGCTCCTCCATCAGCTTCGCGACCACTCCGTCAACGAGCGTCCAGGTCGCGCCGGCTGACTGTCCGACCACACCGCGTGGAGGCGGCGGCGTGGAACAAAAGCTGGCTGGCCCCAATCAACATTTCACAAGGGTCGTCAGACCTATGTCGACCGTCCACCAGGCAAACCGTACGTGGACCTCATGGCTCTGGCGGTAAGAGAACGTTTGGGTTCAAGATGCCCGCAGGATCGAGGGCCGTCTTCAGCCGTCTGAATGCCGCCAGCTCCGCGTCGCTCCGGTTCAAATGGAGCCAGGTTCGCTTCGCCGTCCCGATGCCGTGCTCAGAGCTGATGCTGCCACCGAGCTCAGCGACATAGTGCATGACGCGGTCGTCCACGCTCAGGTCGTCCGGTTCGACGCCGGTCACGTTGACGTGGACGTTGCCATCACCGACGTGGCCGAACAACCACGTCGTCGCCCCGGGATCGGCGCCTCGTACAACTTCTCCCACATGGTCGATGAAGGCGGCCAACGCCGGCGCCGGCAGTGTGACATCGAGCTTGTGGGGCGCACCGAGCGTATTGATCGCCTCGGTGTGTCCCTCGCGGTAGCGCCACAGCTGCGCCCTTCTCGCGGTATCGGTGGCCACGGCGACATCTTCGATGCCGGCCACCGAATCGAGCACGGCAGCCAGAGCTGGCATGGGGTCGTGCCGGGCTGCCACCTCGACCAAGAGGTAGGCCCGGTGCGCTCCGGGGAATGGTGCAGCGGTGCCACTCGCTCGACAGACGAGGTCCAGGCCCGACTGGAGGAAGAACTCGAGCGATTGGAGCTCGGGCAGGGACCGGCGCAGGAGCGAGGCGGCATCGACCGCGGCCGCAGTCGAGGAGAAGGCCAGAATGGAGGTCACACGCTCTGGACTCTGCGGTACCAGGCGCACCCGGGCGGCCGTCACCACGCCGAGCGTTCCCTCGCTGCCGCAGAGCAATGCGCCGAGGTCGTACCCCGTGTTGTCCTTCATCAGACCGCCCATGTGCGCAACGGTCTCACCCGTCCCGAGCACGGCCTCGAACCCCAGCAGCTGGGCCCTCGTGGAGCCGTGGCGCAGGACCTGGAGACCACCGGCGTTAGTGGCCACGGTGCCGCCCATCGTCGCACTGTCACGACTGGCGAGATCGACGCCGTAAGCCCAACCGGCAGCGGTTGCGGCCGCCTGGACATCAGCCACCGTCGTCCCGGCACCGACGGAAAGCTGGCCGCCCAGCGGGTCGACATCGGTGACGCCGGCCAGCCGGCGCAGGCTGAGCACGACCTCGCCGGCGAGGGGGACGCCTCCGCCGACGAGCCCCGTGTTGCCCCCTTGGGGCACCAGGGCGACTCCGGCCTCTTTACACACGGCAACGACCGCCGCCACCTCGGCGCCGTCACCGGGACGGACGACGGCCCTCGGATGACCTCGAAAGCGCCCGGTCCAGTCGATGCCGTACGACGCCATCACCTCGGGGTCGACGACGACGTGCGCAGGTCCAACTGCCGCGCCAAGCTCCTCCGGTAGGCCTGTGGACATACCTCCATCCTCGCGCCCGCTCCGGGGATTGGTCTCTAGAGCGACATATCTCCGGCGCCGGACATCGGCCCAAAAAAGAGGCGGAGGAGGCGGGCGGGAACCGGGCAAATTCCAGGGTCGGACGGCCCGAAGTGGCGAGCGTCCAACTCTGCCGGTGGAACCTATTTCCGGACGATTGCATCGCACTATGACGACGCGCCCTGGAGGAGTAGCTTTTTCGGGAGCAACTACACGGGACCAAACAGGGTCCGATGCCTTTCAAGGTCATCGTGGTCGGCACAGACGGTTCCAAGCGGGCATCCACGGCGGTGCAGGGGGCGTTTGCGCTCGCCAAGGCGTACGGGTCGACCGTTCACGTTGTCAACGCGGTGGATCCCGGAGTCGCCGCCGGGTTTGCCGACTCCCGATCAGCGCAATTCTCCGTGAACGAAATGCAGACCTACGTCGATCGGACCCGACAGAGAGTTGTCTCGGAGGCCGAACGACAAGGCATCCCGGTCGAGTTCCACACACCCGGCAAGAACGACCCGGCTGACGGGATCATCGAGATAGCAACCACTGTGAACGCTGACCTGATCGTGGTCGGTAACCGAGGCATGAGCGGAATGAAGCGCTTCGTCCTGGGAAGCGTGCCCAACAAAATTTCTCATAGCTGCCCGTGCAGCCTCTTGATCGTGAACACGGAGTCCGATTGAGGCGTGTGGCGTGGGCCGCCCGGCCCCGACCGCACCCAGGACGGACACGGCGTTCCGCACCCGGGGATCCGACCCCGCGCTGACGAAGCGAATCAATCGGCCAAAGGCCGCCAGACGCCGCCGAAAGCGTGGCCGTGGACGGTCCCCGTCGCATGCTCCTCGATCGGGATGATCAAGCCCGTGAAACGTGGCAGCTCAGCGCCAGCCGAGCTCCGGCGCGACGTCGCGCAGAACTGAATTGAGGACGTGGGCGCAGTAGTCGACACCGAGCTGATTGGGGATGGTCAGCAGCAAGGTGTCGGCGGCGGCGATCGCCTCATCCTGAGCCAGTTGCTCAATGAGCTTCTCGGGTTCCCCGGCGTATGTCTTACCGAAGCGCGCCTGGCCGCCGTCGATGAACCCGACCTGGTCCTGCGAGTTGTCTTCGCGGCCGAAATACGTGCGGTCGAGGTCACTGACGATCGGGAAAATGCTGCGGCTGACCGAGACGCGAGGCTCACGGGCGTGGCCGGCCTCGGCGCAGGCCTTGCGGAACCGGTCGATCTGCTCGGCCTGCAGCTGATGGAACGGCACACCGGTGTCCTCGCTGAGGAGCGTCGAACTCATCAGGTTCATCCCTTGTTCGGCAGCCCACTCGGCGGTCTTCCGGGTGCCGGCGCCCCACCAGATCCGTTCGCGCAGGCCATCGGAGTGCGGCTCGACCCGGAGTAGCCCGGGTGGGTTGGGGAACATCGGCCGCGGATTCGGTTCGGCAAAGCCGTCGCCCTCGAGGACCTCGAGAAAGACCCGCGTGTGCTCGCGGGCCATGTCGGCCGGATCGGCGCCCTCGGGCGGTACGTAGCCGAAGTACCGGTAGCCCTCTATGACCTGCTCGGGCGACCCACGACTTACGCCCAGCTGCAGGCGCCCGCCGGAAATGAGGTCAGCCGAGCCGGCATCCTCGGCCATATAAAGCGGGTTCTCGTAGCGCATGTCGATCACGGCGGTCCCGATCTCGATGGAGTTGGTCTTGGCGCCCACGGCCGCGAGCAGCGGAAACGGCGAGGCAAGCTGGTTGGCGAAGTGATGAACCCGGAAGTACGCCCCGTCGGCCCCGAGCTCCTCGGCGGCGACTGCGAGATCGATGGACTGCAGGAGGGCATCCGACGCCGAGCGAGTCTGCGAATGACTCGAGGGCGTCCAGTGCCCGAAAGACAAGAACCCAATGCGTTTCATGTCCGGGTCAACACCTCGCAGACCCCCGTTGTTCCTGTCCAGGCGCATCGCCGGAGTCATGGCACCCGGCGTCCGAGACGTGGCCGTGGTGGAACGACGACGGACTGCACGCAACCAACCTAAAGACGGCGACATCGGGATCTCCCGGCGGTCATACACGTGCTCCTGCCGGCACGACCTGACCTCTCGCCCCTGGTGCCTCTTTCCGCTGGGCGGCAAGCCACGAATCCCTTGTGAGTGCCGTACGATGGCACCCGTGCGAGGGGTAGCGACAAGACCGCCGTGCCGTTCGCGGCAATCCGAATTGGCACCACCCACTGGACGGTCTTTTACGGGATGTACTGAAGGTCCTGCTCGAGATCACCAATCAGGACGTGCGGGCCAAGGATGGGCCTCAGGAGCCGGTGGCGCTTGTCCGAGTCCTGCCGGGGGCACATGAAGATCGCCGTCGTCGGAACCGGCGCCATGGGTTCGGTGTACGCCGGCCTCCTGGGCAAGGCCGGGCACGAGGTGTGGGCCATCGACAGGTGGCAGGAGCACATCGACACCATTGCCAGCTCCGGATTGACCGTCTCGGGCGCCAGCGGCAGCTTCGTCGTCGACAACCTCAAGGTCGGACGCTCACCCCACGAGGCCGGGCCCTGCGACGTGTGGGTGATCGCCACGAAGGCGTTCTCCGTCGACGAGGTGGCGGCGGACATCGCACCACTGCTCGAGCCCGACAGTGTGGTCATGGCCTTCCAGAACGGCCTCGGTGCGGGCGAGCGGGTGGCGCGTCGCATTCCCCAGGAACACATCGTGATCGGGATCGCCGAGGGGTTCGGTTCGTCGATCCCCGAGCCGGGCCACGTCCACCACGAGGGCATGCGCCTGATAAGGATCGGCGAGATGCACGGCGGCCTGACGGATCGGGTCCGCCATATTGAGCAGGCATGGCGCGACGCCGGTTTCAACGTCCGTGCCTTCGCCGATGTGACGCTCATGATCTGGGAGAAGTTCCTCTGCAACGTCACCCTGAGCGCTCCTTGTGCGGTCTTCGACGTCACCGTGGGCGAGCTGATGGCGGATCCCGAGGCGTGGGGGGTCGCGCTCGGCTGCACCTCCGAGGCATACCGGCTGGCTCTGGCCAAGGGGATCGAGTTCCCGTTCGACGACCCGCTCCGCTACGTGACCGACTTCGCGGCCACCATTCCGAACGCCAGCCCGTCGATGCGCCTGGACCATTTGGCCCGGCGGCCCTCGGAGATCGACGTCATCAACGGACAGGTCGTCGCATTGAGTCGCGAGCTCGGCCTCGAGGCGCCGTACAACGAGACTCTCTGTGCCGTTGTGCGCCGTCGCGAGTCGTTGTTCACCTGACCTCGGCGGGCGGAGGACAGTCGACACCACTGGAATTTCCGTCCCTGCCATTCGGCCATCCGAAATGCAAACAGATCGGCGCCATCGAGAAGACGGTGGTCAACCTGCCGGCGGGGCTGGTCAGGAGCATCAGGGGCGAACGAACAGCGCCGTGTGGACAACCCAGACCCGTGTCGGAGGAGTGAGTTGCCTCGCTTCACGATGCCTGGGAGCGTGGTCGGCGTCCCGTGCAGCGCGGCGCCCGCTTGGAGCGTGTAAATAGTGTGACTCGACGTCCCGCCAGCGGTTCGAAGTGACGGAGCCCGCAACCGCGGCAGGGGCCTTCGACGACTTCTTCCGCACGACCGGTCCGAAATTGGTGGCCCTGGGCTACGTCTTCACGGGCGATCGTGCCCAGGCCCAGGACCTGGCCCAGGAGACCTTGCTGCGAGCCTGGAAGCGCTGGGAAGCGGTCTCTGCCTACGACGACCCGGCCGCCTGGTGCCGGCGCGTGCTGTGCAACCTGGCCACGAGCGAGTGGCGCAAGGCCACCCGTCGCCAGGCGGTCCCCCTGTCGGTGACCGTGTCGCCGGAACCAGATGTGGAGGCCATAGAGCTCGCCCGCGCCCTCGACACGTTGCCGGCGCCGCAGCGCACCGCCATCGTCCTCCACGATGCCGGCGACCTTGGTGTGGCCGCCATTGCCCGCGAGCTCGAGGTCCCAGAGGGCACGGTCCGCTCGTGGCTGTCCCGAGGAAGGAAGGCCTTGGCGGCCGAACTCTCCCTCTCCGATGCCGAAGACGAGGTGGTGCGGCACAATGACCGAACACACTGAGACCCCCCTCCCTCCCGCCGAACGGGAAGTGAGGGACCTGATCGCCCGGGTGGCGCGCCGCGGGGCGACGATCGAACTGTCCGTCGCTCAGGTCACTGACATCACCGGGCGGAGACGAAGCCGGTCCAGGACCCTCTACGCGCCGCTGGGCGCCCTCGTGGCCGTGGCGGCCGCCGTAGCCCTGCTCCTCTTCCTGGTGGCGGGGCCGGCCACCCACCAACCAGCCGCCCCGTCGCGTTCGGCCGGCTCGTCCAGCCTGCGCATGGAGCTCGTCAAATCGACATCCTCGCCGTTCCAGTCGGTCGGCGGCGGTCCCCAGACGGGCGATCTGCTCTGCGTCACGGCATCCACCTGCTACGCGTCGGAGTCGGATCTCATTGGGTCGGGTTGGGAGGCCACGACCGACGGAGGGGTGTCCTGGCACGCCCTGGCGCCGCTGCCGGGGGGACGGCACTTGACGGACCCCGTCTCGTGCCCGACCTCGACCACCTGCATCGGCAGCGACGCGCCGACCGTGCCGGGTGTCGCCCCCGCCCAGGTTCCAGGTTTGGCGTGGACGTCCGACGGTGGCCGCAGCTGGCGCCTCGACCCGCTCCCGGTATCCGCCGGCGCGATCAGCTCGACAGTGGAGCAGCTCTCGTGCCCCACCGCGTCCGACTGCGTCGCCTTCCTGGCCGATCAGGGGGTCGGCTCCTCAGCCGCCTCGACCAGCAACGACTTCTTCATGACCACCACCGATGGCGGCTCGACCTGGACGTCGTCTGCCGCGCCCGCGGGTCTGACCGACCTTTGGACACTGCGTTGCGACGGAGACGGCGATTGCATCGGTCTGATCCCTGCGGGGACGGTCCAGGATCCGAGCACAGAGAGCCATTGTCGCCATCCGCTCGAGCAACTGGGGTCGGTCGTGGACCACGACGTCTTCGCCCATGCCCTCTGGCCCCGGCATTCTGCTGATCGCATGCGGCGACGCCCTCCACTGCATTGCGGCCTTCCCGGCCGACCAGGGGACCACGTTCGACCTGGCCCGAACGTCGAACGGCGCGCCAGACGTGGACGACCGCGCCGGCCCCTGCGGGCTGGCCGGCGATCGCCATCTCGCTCAGTTGCGCCGACGGTGAGGACTGCTACCTCTCCGCTTCTGACCCCACCCAAGCGGGGTACGGATCCCCCGCCTTGGAGGTCACCCATGACGGCGGGGCCTCCTGGACGCCCCTGCAGCTGCCGGACGTGGCCGGTCAACCGCTGGCCTTGGTGTACCCCCTGAGCTGTCCCGTCGCGGCTGGGTGCATCGGCGTCGGGGCGACGCCCGACGAGTTCAACCCGCCGTCGCGTCTCACCGCCCCTCCGACCCGCACCGCACCGTCGTCCCCGAACAAGAACAGGGTGATCATCTCCAACCTGATGCCCGAACATGGTTCCTGACCAGCGGGCCGACATCAGGGGGATTCAATCCCCCATGCGAATCCTTGCTCGGAGCGCGGCGAGGGCGAGCGCCATGCCCGCGACGGCGAGCCCGGCCACGGCAGCCAAACCCTCCAGCAGCGGTCGGGCCTGCCACCCGGAGGTGATGAGGGCACGAAGCGCCCCGAGCAGGTAGGTCACCGGGTTGTACGTGGCGATGGCGGAGAACCACCCGGTGAGCAGTTGCTTGGGTACCACGGCGTCGGTGAGGAAGAACAGCGGGAAGAAGACGACGTAGCAGGCATTGACGGCGGCGGGACTGCCGGTCTTCAGCGCAACGGCATAAGGAAACGCCGTGAAGGCCAGGCCCCACAGCGCGGAGAAGCCGACGAACACCAGGAGACCGGGCCAGCCGGTGGCAAAGCGCACCCCGACGATGGCGCCGATGGCCAGGACAGGCAGGCACAGGGCGACGATCACGGCCACATCGGCCGCCATCAGCCCGAGCAGGAGGGCGGACCTCCTGATCGGGGTCATGCACAGCCGATCGAAATACCCGCCTTGGATATCGCTCACCAGTGCGGGGGCTCGCGACATCCCGGTCACGGCAAACGCAATCGCCATGGGGAGCAGAAAGGCCTTGTAGTCGAGGGCGGTGCCCGCCAGCTTCTCGAGTGCGCCCAGGTTCACGCTGTAGAAGAAGGCCGGGACGAAGACGGCCGGGATCACCGCCGCGGGCTCCCGGGGCACTTGGCGAAGGGCACGGCCGGCGATGGCCCCTACGTCGTGAACGAAGCCGGCCTCGCGCCCGATGATGCCGGCACTCTCGACGGTGGTCACGAGTGGACCTCCTCTCGCTCGATGCGGGACCCGGTCATCTCCATGAAGACGTCGTCCAAGGTCGGGGTCCGCATGGTCAGGCTCTTGATATGGAGCCCCGTGCGGCCCAGAGCCACGGCGACCGTGCCGAGGGCCGCCGACCCGTCAGAGGTGTTGACCGTAATGGTGCCATCGGCGTTCCAGGCCGAGTCGAGCCCTTCGACGACGCGCAGCGTGTCGACCGCTCCGCTGCCCTCCCCCTCGACCTCGGCCACGATCACGTCGTGTCCGACGGCATGCTTGAGGTCGGCGGGAGAGCCCTCAGCGACCAGTCGTCCTGACGAAATGATGCCCACCCGGTCGGCCAGGGTGTCGGCTTCATCGAGGTACTGCGTCGTCAAGAAGATGGTCATGCCGAGCTCGCGGTTGAGCCTCTGCACCTCGGACCACACCGCGGCGCGGCTGTGGGGGTCGAGCCCCGTGGTCGGCTCATCGAGAAAGAGCACCTCGGGGTTGTGCACCAAGGCGGCGGCCAGGTCGAGTCGCCGCTTCATGCCCCCCGAATAGGTGCCGATGCGCCGATCGATGGCGGTACCGATGTCAACCAGGTCGAGGACCTCGGCCAGTCGCGTCCGGACGTGCGCGGCACTCAAGCCGTAGAGGCGGCCCTGCAGGGCAAGCAGTTCACGCCCGGTCTGCCGATCGTCGATCGCCGCGTCCTGAAGGGCCACACCGATGCGGATCCTGACCGATTTGGGATCCCGTACGACGTCGTACCCGGCCACACACGCCGTCCCGGCGGTCGGCTTGAGGAGCGTGCACAGAATCCGGACGACCGTCGACTTGCCGGCCCCGTTCGGTCCCAAGAATCCGTAGATCTCCCCTCGCCGAACGCACAGGTCGAGACCGTCGACGGCGACGGTCGAAGCGAAACGCCGGACCAGTCCAGAGGCGATGACGGCGGCGTCCGTCGGATCGACACGTGGAATGTCCGGAACCCGTGTCCCGGGCTCATACCCAGCCAGAATCGTTCATACTAGTCAGTATCTATTATACTGTCGGGTAGCGCAACCCTATGGCCCTCCAACCCCTCACCCCCGAACGCCGGCGGCAGCAAACCCGGGAGCACCTCCTGTCCGCCGCGGCCGAGGTCTTCGGCGAGCGGGGGTTCCACGGTGCCTCACTCGACGAGGTGGCGGCCGTTGCCGGCTTCACCAAGGGGGCCGTGTACTCCAACTTCAAGAACAAGGAGGACCTCTTCCTCGCCCTCTTCAAGGCGAACTACGAGCGGGAGATGCAGGCCCTCCGAGCCATGCTCGAGGACTCCGACGTGCGACCGGAAGCCCGCGTTTCGGACTTCGTCTCCTTGACCCGGGACGAGACCCGTCGGTCCCGGAACATGGGCCTGCTGTATCAGGAGTTCTGGCTCTACGCGGCACGCAACCCGGCGGCCCGAGAAGAGCTCACGCGTATTGAGGAAGAGGGGGTGCGAGCGCTCGCCGAAATCATCGAGGCGGAGCGGGAGCGCCAGGGCATTGAGCCCCTCGAGTCGGCTGTTCAGGCGGCGAGGCTGATTCTGATCCTCTTCCGCGGCATAGGGCAGCTGCGAGTCCTCCAACCAGATGTCGCCGACGACGAACTCGTCGAGGCAGCCATTTCCTTCGTGGCACGCGGGCTCGGTGCTGCCATCGATTGAGGGTGGTCACACGTAGCCGTATGGGAGCTTGGCCTTCCGATTCGGCCATCGATACGGCAGCGACCAAGGCAAGCGAACAACGTCGGAGGGCGTCATCGCGTCACCACGGTACGCCCGATCGTCGCGCGCGACTCCATATCCTCGAGGGCCTGCGCCAGGCCGTCGAAGGGGACGGTCCGACCCACGATCGGTCGGATGGCCCCCGCGGTCAGGAGCTCGAGCAGGTGGCGCTGGACTCGCAGGCCCACGTCGGTCGTCGGAGGGTTGAAGCGAGGAACCGGGACCGGGACAAAGCTGTTCACGTACGGGACCACAACGGCATCCACATAGGCCAGGATGACGCCGACGATGTCGAAATTGCCAAAGCAGAGGGCCCGCCCGGAAATCATGGGGATCTCCTCGGCCTCGATGCCACTGGCGAACCCGACCACCAGGTGGCGCCCGCCCTGGCCGAGGCACCGGAGTGACTGCAGCGTCGTCTCACCACCCACCCCGTCGAAACAGAGGTCGACGCCCGCGCCCGCAGTCACCTCGAGGGCGCGTGCAACGAAATCATCGGTTCGGTAGTTGACGACGACATCGGCCCCCAACCCCTCTACGAAGGAGGCCTTGTCGTCGTTGCCGACCGTCGCAATGACCCGAGCGCCGGCGACCAAGGCCAACTGAACGGCCGCGGAGCCAACACCGCCAGCGGCGGCATGAATCAGGACGGTATCGCCTGCGCTCAGATGACCTCGTTCGTGGAGCCCCAGGTGCGCGAGATGGAAGGGGTAGAGGAAGGCCGCGGCCTCGATGTCTCCCAGCTGTTCTGGCGCCTCGAACACCATGGCGGTCGGGCACGCCACCAGGTCGGCATGAGCGCCGGTGGCCCCCCGGGCGCTCGCTATGACTCTGCGGCCGATCCAGGATTCTGCCGCCGACCCTGCTTCCACGACCTCGCCGACACACTCCATCCCGAGCGTGTAGGGAAGCGGCGGATTGACCGTGAGGTAGCGCCCGTGGCAGCCGTCGACCTCGTTGTAGTTGAGGACGCTGGCGGTCGCCCGCACCAGGACCTCGCCCGCCCCCGGAGCGGGATCAGCCGTCTCGAGCAATTCGAGGGCTTCTGTCGGCCGCCCGTAGCGGGTCACCTGCCAGGCCCGCACCTCAGGGGAGCTCCGAGGCCGCAGCACCCACAATCAGTGTCGCCCGGTTCATGTGCGTCCTCCCCCGTCTCGACCGCCCGTCATCTTTACCCCTCTGTTCTCCGTTCTCCGGTCACCGGCCGAGCCGCACCGGCAACCGGCGATAGCCGTTGGTCAAGTTCGACCGCATCTTCAGGGGTGTATCGCTCAGCTCCATGGGGGAAAAGCCGGACAGGAGTTCCTCGAAAAATACCCGCGCCTGAAGGCGGCCCACGTGGGCACCAAGGCAAAAATGGAGACCGGTGCCGAAGCTCAAGTGCGCATTCGGTGTCCGGCGGATATCGAAGACCTCCGGCTCGGTGAAGACCGCCTCGTCACGGTTGGCGGAGGTGTAGTAGACGGCGACCTTGTCTCCCGTCCCGATCTGTTGGCCGCCCAGCTCGGTATCACTCGTAGCGGTCCGTCGCATGTGGTGGACAGGGTTGCAGTACCGCAGCATCTCCTCGACGGCCGAGGACACCAACCCGGGGTCCTGGCGCAGTGCTGCCACGTGCTCGGAATGCCGAATGAGCTGATCGGTACCGGAGGCGATGAGGGTCCTGATGGTGTCATTCCCTGCGGTGACGAGCTGAAAGAAGAACGAGCCGAACTCCACATCGTTCATCGGCTCGCCCTGCTCGAACGTCGACTCGAGCAACAGGGACGTGACATCCTCCTGCCGGGGCATGGCTCGTCGCCGTGCGGCCCAGTCGATGGCGTAGACGACCAAGTCGAGCGCGGCGCTGCCCGGGTAGGAGGCCAGGACTTCCTCGTCCTGGCCGCCGAGCGCGATTTCCGCCCAACGCCGGATCATGGGCGTGTCCTCGTGGGGCAGACCCATGATCTCAGCGATGGTCTCCGACGCGAGCGGGCCGGCGACGTCCGCCCCGCCAGCTCGAGAACAGCTGGGGGTGTCGGGACACATGCACCACGTCGGCGTGGCGCAACACGGCCCAGTAGCCGGACTCCTCGGGCACGTCCTGCCAATGGACGGGGTCGCTTCGCCGAAGTTCTGCGAAGGTCTGATGTACATCCTCGCCCAAGAACCAGGCCGGATCGTGCAGATCGCCCAACGTGCCGTCCCTTCACGTCCGAGGTTCACTCAACGTATACCCGTGCCAGCGAGCGCGGGCGGGCAACCGCCTCCACACGTCGAAGGTCGAATCGACGAAGGGCACTCCGGTCATCCCTTTCGCAGGTTCACCCCGGCCGCTCAATCGACACCCATTCGAACCTGCACATGACCCCGAGGGCCGGAGACGTCAGGTGAACCCGAGGTCGCGCAGGTCGTCGGTCACCGCTCCGAGATTCCAATGGCGAGTGGCGTCGCAGCGCCATGCTCCACCCTCGTCACAGAGCATGACCAGCCGGGTAATGGTTGGCTGGCCTCCTTCGTGGTCGCCGTAGAGCACATCGACGGTTATGCGCCCGGCAGGGTCGACCGCCTCCGCAACGGCTGCATGCAGGGCGGCCCTGGGGTCGCGCAGGGCCGCCTGCCAGAACCCGACCCGACCGGCGCTGATCAAGAGATCCCGCTGCTGTGGAGCAAACGACGACACCGTTGGCGGCCCGTCGCCCCGACGGTGCCGGGCCGCTCCTTGAGGGTCCGCCGCCACCTCTCGGGCCGGATCGGCTTGAAGATGGTAGGCGCGGAGTACCGCGATGCCGGCTCCGAGATTGCACAACGGGATGGCGAGGTAAATGGTTTGGCCGGAGCGCTCGACGAGCGGCCGCCCGGGTGCAAGAGAAAAGACCACTCCGTCCGCGAATTGCACCTGGGCTGCCGGATCGTCCGGCCCGGATGGGGCGAGGACGGGGCGTTGCGATGCAAGTAGGGCACGCTCGGCGATGCGCGCCGTTCTCGAGGACGAGCGCACCGACGAAAAGGTGGCGCCGGCGAGCACGAGCGTGCCCAGCGCGGTGCCGACTTCTGCCCACGTCGCCCAAGCACTCATTTCGTCACCTCGATCGTCTTGAGTCCACTCATCCGACGCTGCGGCCCGTCCGGGGTGCCGCCTCGGGGCACGGCGGAATCAGGGCGTTCGAGTTGTGACTCAAAGAGGTCGCTTGCCGCCAACACCGATGCCGCCGAGCGGATCGGCCACATCGCCACCGACCTGGGCATTATGCCGGATCAGCCGGCGCTGGCCCGGCTGAGCCACACGCAGCTGGAGCGGGTCGTGGCGCTGAGGTACGCGAATGGCGCGCGCCGACATTTACCTCGCGGATAGCGTCTGCCGCGCTTCACTCTGGCTTCCGGGCCAGACAGCCCACGACGTTGATCTCTGCTCGAAGGGGCAGCCCTTCGAGGAGGTGCTCGCGAGCCAGCTCGATCGCCGCACTGTAGAACGCCTCCTCCCCGACGTTCTGAATTGCTTCATAGCCGGGCCCGGTCGACGCCAACGCACGGGCGAAGACGTCCGGGTCAGGGAACTCCCACGCCATCGGAACATCGACTCGGCGGATATGGACGAACCCGCTCGACTCGAGCAGGGACTCGGCAGCACCGGGCCGGCCGAGCGACACCATGGCCGCCTGGTTGTCGACTTTCTGCTGGGCCGCCAGGCGAAGAGGTGCCAACGCCCAGGCGCCCGGCGACACTTTCAGATGTCCCCAGACTGTCAATCCGAGCCGGCCGCCCGGCACAAGGACTCTATAGATCTCGCTCACCGCGCCGGGGGTCGTGCCCCAGATCCCGCGGAAGCTCGTCGCGACCTGGAAAGTTGCGTCTTCCCACGGGAGGTCGTTCATGTCTCCGACCCGGATGTCGCCTTCCGGGTTGCGGAAGCGAGCGACCGACACCAGTCTGGCCGAGGCATCAATACCGGCACACTCGGCGCCGCGCAGCCGTGCCAGCTCGAGAGAGAGCCCCGAACCACACGCGACATCGAGCAGCCGGTCACCGGCGTCGACCTCGAGTTGGTGGTGGACGTACAGGTACTCGCGGCAGTTGTTGGGTTCGCTCAGCGTCGCGAAGTCGACCGCCTTGCGGCCCCATCCTTCGTCGACCAACTTCCACTGCGGAGTGCCCGCTTCCGATCCCGACATCGTCATGCCCGAGCAGACGGAGTTGGGCGGACGGGCCGCTTGGAACTGATGACCCCTGTGTCGAAGCCGGCCAGGTGCAAGCCACCCGCGAAACGGGCGTGCTCAATTTTGATACAACGATTCATCACCACCGAGAGCCCGGCCTCGTCAGCCCGTTCTGCCGCCTCGTCGCTCCAGAGTCCCAGCTGGGCCCAGAACGTGGAAGCTCCGACCGCGATTGCATCGGCCGCTACCCCCAAGAGCTCGTCCACTCGACGGAAGGCGACCACGATGTCAGGGGCCTCGGGGAGTTGGTCGAGCGACGGGTAGACCTGATGCCCGAGGATCGACGACTCCCTCGGGTTGACGAACCACACGGTGAAATCGGTGCTTGAACTGAGCAGGTACGTGGCGACGAAATGACTGGCTCGCGCCGGATTGCCCGAGGCTCCGACGATCGCGATCGTTCGACTCCGATCGAGAATATGCAGCCGCTCCCTTGCCGTCGGGGGACGCCAGGGCTTCGCCGCGGCGTCGTGCTGCTCGGTCCGGAGTCCGGCGGTCATGTGTCCGCCTTGGATGCGATCGTCAGAGCTCGGTCGAAGTCCCAGAGAATGTCGTCGAGGTCCTCGATTCCCACCGACACCCGAACCAGATCTGCGGCCACTCCGGCCGCGGCCAGTGCTTCGTCGGAAAGCTGCCGATGGGTCGTAGAGGCCGGGTGGATCACGAGGGTACGGGTGTCGCCGATGTTGGCCAAGTGGCTGGCCAGCTCCGTGGCTTCCACAAATGCCTGGCCGGATTCCCTGCCGCCCTTGACGCCGAACGAAAACACTGCGCCCGGGCCACGCGGCAAGTACCGCCGGGCGAGGGCGTGAAAGGGAGAGGTGCTCAGGCCGGCGTAGGACACCCAGGCCACCGCAGGATGGCTGGAGAGATACTCCGCCAGCCCTAGGGCATTGGCAACGTGAGCGTCCATTCGCAGCGACAAGGTCTCCAGTCCTTGCAGCAGAAGGAACGCGTTGAAGGGCGACAGCGAAGGGCCGAAATCACGCAGCTGTTCAACCCGTAGCTGAGTGCAGAAGCCGTACTCGGCGAAGTTGTCCCAGTAGCGCAGGCCGCCGTAGCTGGGCACTGGCTCCGTCATCCGGGGAAAGCGCCCGTTCGCCCAGTCGAATCGCCCGCTCTCGACGACCACTCCCCCCATTGAGGTGCCATGCCCCCCGATGAACTTGGTCGCTGAGTGCACGACCACGTCGGCGCCATACTCAAAGGGGCGGCAGAGGTACGGGGTGGCGATGGTCGAATCGACGACCAGCGGCACGCCCACCGAGCGCGCACCGTCAGCCAGAGCCTCCACGTCTGCGACCACGCCCGAGGGATTGGCGACGATCTCCGTATAGAAGGCCTTGGTCTCGGGACGGGAGGCCGCCACGAAGCCCGCTGGATCGTCCGGTGCGACAAAGGTGGTCTCAATGCCCAGACGCCGCAGCGATACGTCGAGCAACGTGTGCGTGCCACCGTAGAGCGCTGCACTCGCCACGATGTGATCACCGGCACCGGCCAATGCGGTGAAGAGCAGCATTTCGGCCGCCTGGCCGCTCGAGGCAGCGATCGCCCCTATACCGCCTTCGAGGCTCGCCATGCGTTCTTCGAACGCGGCCACGGTCGGATTGGCGATCCGGGTGTAGATGTTCCCGTACTTCTGCAAGGCGAACAGGTCGGCGGCGTCGGCGGCGTCCTCGAACACGAAAGCTGTGGTCTGGTAGATCGGAACGGCCCGGGCTCCCGTGGCGGCGTCGGGCCGGTTGCCGGCGTGGACGGCCCTGGTACGAAAACCCCACTTGTGATCCTCCACCATCGGAATGCTACCGGTGCCTCATGTCAGCCTTCGTCGGCTGCGACAGCTCGTCATGCGATCCCCGCCGGCTGGCCCAGGTACTGGCAGAGGTGAGTGCTGAGGTCGCGCGCGTCGTCGCCGGCACCGGCAATCAGGGTCGATTTCCTCCTGCGCAAAAAGGTGGTACCCATCACGTAGAGACCCGGCACGGGGGTGACGCCACCGACGTGGCGAACCGCGCCTTTGGCGTCGAGGACCGGAATGTGCAGCCAGGGATACTCCGGCCGATAACCGGTGGCCCAAATGATCGTCTTGACGTCGCCCGTCCGAAGCGGGAGCAGAAGGGGCGAATCGAGCGGGACGTTGGTCGGCGGGAACCTCTCGGGCCGATCGGTCTCCCCGTCGAAGGGGTGTTCGATCGCCCAATCGTCGAGAGCGTCGAGCAGGCGCCCGAGTTTGAGGTCGGCCAGCGCGCACTGGTTGGGCAGTGATCCCGAGAACTGGGCCGTCCCGTCGTCCGTGACGCCGGCCAGACGGCCGACCAAGCGCACTCCGATTTGTTGGAGGGAGTTGAGGTCGACTGTCGATCTGTCCGGGGAACCCACCAACTGGAACGAGGACACATGACGGGCCCGAACGATGTCATCCACCTCGTCGTGGCGTTCGTCGAGGACGCCGGCGGCGTCAAGCCACCACATAATGTCCATGCCGCGGTACACCCTGGGCATACGGACGTGACCACCCACGGCCAGGATGACCGGGCGACCGGATCGGTGTATCTCTTCGGCCAACTGGACACCTGTCGACGCGGCTCCCACGACCATGACGCCACCCGCTTCGAGTTGGTCGGGGTTGCGATAGTCGGCTGCGGCCAGGCAGCGAACGCTCGACGGGATGGCGTCGATGAAGGCCGGCACGTCGGGGCGGTGGTATGGACCACTGGCAATGACAACCGCTCGGGCAGACCACTCGGTGTCGGCCGTGAGGATCCGAAAGCCGTCGTCAGCCGTCTGGACGGAGGTGACCTCGGTCTGCGACTCCACCGGCGCGTCGATCGTGCCGGCGTACGTATCGATGTAGTCGACGATCTCGGGCATGGTCATGTACCCGTCAGGATCGTCGCCCGCGTAGGGATAGCCGGGTAGCCGATTCAACCAGTTGGGCGTCAGCAGCCGGAGCGAATCCCACCGCTCCTTACGCCATGAGTTGGCGACCTCACCCCGCTCGAGCAGGACATGCTCGATCGACTGTTCGCTCAAATGCCGACTCATGGCGAGACCGGTCTGTCCCGCCCCTATGACGACGGCAGCGACCCGCTGCATTGCGATTTACTGTGCCGTCAGGAGACGACGGTCACTCGACCTCGACGCTTATGCTCGTCGGGTTGGTGACGATGTCGTAGACAGCAGACCGCTTCTGCGACTGGGCCACCAATGCCTTGATGTCGTCGGGAGAAGCATCGGCGTCGATTTTGTAGCTCACCCTGATTTGGCTGAACCCGTTACGCACCTCCGGGTCCGCGCCCAGAATGCCCCGGATATCCATGTCACCCTCGAGCGTGGCGGTGACGGACCGGAGCTGGATCTCACGGTTCTGAGCCACCGCCGCGACCCCTGCGGTGAGGCAGCTGGCCAAGCTGACCAGGAGCAACTCGACGGGTGTCGGCCCCTCGTCCTGGGAGGAGAACAACTCGGGGTGATCGCCGTCGAAGACGAACTCGCTGCGGTGCTTCTGTTCGTCACCGAGCCCGAAGAAACCGGAAACGGTGCTGCGGCTGTGGGTCCCGTTTACCCACTGGTTGCTGGCGCGCCACTTGAAATTGGCACCTTCAGGTTGTTCCGCGACCATGTTGCGAGCGGTCAGGAGAAACTCGACGTTGACCCCGTTGTCAACGGGAGTAGCTGTACTGGTCATCTGTCACCTCCGGGTCAGGTCATAACCGACAATTCGAGCCCAGCTGGGCCGGGCTGGGCGAAGCTACCATGGATTCACGACCTTTGACGTCGGCTTTCTGATCTAATGAACCCCGTGGTCACATGCAGCTGAAGCCGTCGGGGGTCCGCCCCGGGCCCCGTGGAACGAAGGCGGGTTCCCCGGTGCGCCCGCGATGAGGGTCCCAAGCGTCCGGCCAGCCGCCACGCGTGGCCTTTGGTGGCCTGGCGACGAGCCGGGGCGACGCCAGTTCACGGTCCTGTTTGCGGAAGAGTCCCTCCAGCTCGAGGCAGGCAACTCGATCGGCCCCGTCACCGTCGCCTATGAGACGTGGGGCCGCCCGTCGCCGACGGGCGACAACGCGGTCCTGGTCGAGCACGCACTGACCGGCGACAGCCACGCCGCAGGCCCGGCCGGAGCGGGCCATCTCACGTCGGGGTGGTGGGACCCCCTGATCGGTCCTGGGGCGGCCATCGACACCGACCGGTGGTGGGTGATCTGTCCGAACGTGCTGGGCGGGTGCCAGGGGACGACCGGACCGGCTTCTCCGTCTCCGGACGGGCCGCCGTGGGGGTCCCGCTTCCCGTCGATCACCATCAGGGACCAGGTCGCCGTCGAGGCGGCACTGGCGTCCGCGCTCGGAATCGAGCGGTGGGCGGCGGTGATCGGCGGGTCGATGGGCGGCATGCGGGCCCTGGAATGGGCGGTCACCTATCCCGAGCGGGTAGAGAGGTTGATCGTCCTCGCCTGCGGAAGTGCGGCCAGCGCCGAGCAGATCGCGCTGTGCGCGGTCCAGGCTCTCGCCATCCGGCTGGATCCCCATTTCAACGGTGGGGATTACTACGACGGGCAGTCCGGCGAAGGACCCCGATCGGGCTTGGGACTGGCCCGGCGCATTGGCCACATCAGCTACCGATCCGAGCTCGAGCTCGCAGCTCGCTTCGGGCGGGACCCGCAATCGGGCGAAGATCCTCTTGCCGGTGGCCGCTATGCGGTGCAGAGCTACCTGGACCACCACGCGGACAAGTTGTGCTGGCGGTTCGATGCGAACAGCTATTTGGTTCTCAGCCGGGCGATGGACCACCACGACGTCGGGCGGGGCCGAGGTGGGGTCGAGCGAGCAATGTCATCGGTGCGGGCCCGATCGACCGTCGCCGCTGTCGACTCAGACCGGCTGTATCCGCCCCGGCTGCAACACGAAATGGCCCAACTGCTGCCCGAGCGGCCCCAAGTCTCATCCATACATTCGCAACACGGCCACGACGGATTCCTCATCGAATCGGAACAGGTGGGCAAGGTCATCATCGCCGGTCTCGCCAAATGAGGACACCGGGCCGGACGCCACTACTTCAGAGACGCTGATGAACACACCGGACGAAATCCCGGTTCGGGACCTCTTGAGCGGACCGAGCAGACGACCTGGACAGCCGAGATCGGCGTTTGGATCCGGTGACGTAGGTTCGGGTCCTCCGAAGGCGTTTTCGAGTCACCGGCGATCGCCAAACGGCTGACGTAGCTCTTTCCGTCGCGGCCAGCGCCCGACGGTGCTGGTTTCGTAGGTTGGTGCTACCACTACCCCTCAAAACGGGCTGACCACCTTGGACGCCGCAGGTACGTGAACAACACTGGGGCCAGGAGGTCACCTTGGGCGCAGTCTGGTTGGTGTTCGGCGCTGAACTTCGCCGACGTTGGCGCTCCTGGCTGATCCTGGTCGTCTTGATCGCCGTCGTGGCCGGATTGGTTCTGGCCGCCGCAGCCGCCGGGCGCCGGACGGCTACCGCCTTTCCGCGCTTCGTCGCTTCTCACGGATACGACCTCTATATCTACAATCAGAAACCCGTTTCCGGATTGAGCAGACTGCCCGGGGTTTCCTCTGTCACGACAATCGCCAACCCCGCGAGCGGACAGCCATCGTGTGCCTGCACCACCAAAGCCATCAATCCGTCGGACTTTTACATCAACGAACTGTCGCCCAATGCATTGAGGCGGGTGGTGAAGTTGGTGGCCGGCCACATGCCCGCCGAGTCGTCACCGTACGACGTGCTGGCCTCCTTCACTCTCCAACAGGACTTCGGCGTGCACATTGGTTCGGTCGTCCATGTGCCGCTGTACGCGTCGTCACAGCTGGCCGCGCTGGGCAGCGGCGCCAACGTGGCGCCGGCCGGCCCGACGGTTGCCCTCCATGTCGTGGGGATCGGTGCAGCCGAAATGGAGTTTCCATCCGGGACGACCCCCGAATACGACCTGTTCACCACGTCGGCGTTTGCGCGGGCTATCAACAAGACGGTTCCGCACGCTTCGGTCTACCTCGTCCGGCTTCGTCACGGGCCGTCGGTGCTCCCCCGGTTCGCTGCGGCCGCAGGCCCGCTGCACCTCGTCTATGTTTCAAATCAGGCCTCCGCTGCTGCGGCCATAGCGGCATCGATCCACCCCCAGGCGGTGGGCTGGTGGGTGCTCGCCGCCTTGGCCGCACTGGTGGGACTTGCCGTCGTCGGCCAGGCGCTCGGTCGGCAGAGCGTCGTCGAGAGTGAGGAGTACCCGACGTTGGTGGCCTTGGGCTTGCCCAGGCGCCAGCTCGTGGTGGTCGGCATGGCGCGGAATCTTCTCTTGGCCCTCGTCGGCGCGGCCGGCGCCGTCATCGTCGCCTTTGCGCTGTCCCCCCTGACGCCAGTCGGCGAGGCGCGCCTCGCTGAGCCTTCGACCGGCGTTGCCTTTCGATCCGCTGATTCTCCTACTGGGGGCGCTGGCAACGGTGGCCGTGGTTCTGCTCCTGGGGATCTGGCCCGCCGTCCGCGCCTCGCGGGGACGCTCCGGCGACCGGGCATTGGAGGCGCACCCATCCCTCATCGTGGCCAGGGTGGCCGCCACGGGCGCACCGCCGAGCGCGCTGATCGGAGTCCGTAACGCTTTGGAGCGCGGGCGCGGCGCCGCCTCAGTACCAGTAGGCACCGCATTGTTCGGATCGGCTTTGGCGGTGATGGCGCTGTGCGCCACGGTCGTGTTCGCCGACAGCCTGACGCACCTCACCACCACTCCCGCCCTCTACGGCAGCAACTACCAATTGTCGTTCTCGAACTCGAACGGAGGACCGGGCAACCCCACTTCTTGGGTGTCCAGCCTTGAGCACGATCACTCCATCACGGCGATCATGCTGGCGGCGACCGATGAAGTGTCGATCAACGGAAATGACGTCCTCGCCTTGGCCGGCAAGGCTCAGCGTGGACCAATACTCCTGTCGAAGGTCGACGGCCGTCTTCCCACTGGCGACGAGGACATCGCACTCGGGGTCACGACTATGCATCAGGTCGGCGCCCATGTGGGATCGATTGTCCGAGTGACCGTGCAACGGCCGACCGGCGGTTCCCGCACCGTTCCGTTTCACGTGGTCGGGACGGCGTCGTTCCCCAGCGAGACCGGGAGCGGTGGGCTCGGCACCGGGTCGGCCTTCACGTTGGCCGGCTACCTCAACGCCGTGTGCCCGCCCGGACGTGATGTGATTGGGTGCCGACGGGCGTTCACGGCCAGTGAAAATTTCGTCGTGTTGGCGAGGGCGACCTCGAGCCCGAAGGGTCAGGCCGATATCGCCCACTACGTCGCCCGGGACAGTGCGACGAAGCCGATCGTCCCCACCTCCTTGGTCAACTTCGGGGAAGCGGTGAACTTCCCGCTCATCCTCGGGTGTGTGCTGGCGCTCTTCGGTGTGGCCACCCTCCTCCATCTGCTCGTGGTCAGCGTCGTCCGCCGCCGCCGGGAGATGGGAGTCCTCAAGGCGCTCGGCTTCGTGAACCTGCAGGTCGGAGCGACCGTGCTCTGGCAGGCGACAACGGTTGCCGTGGTGGGTGTCGTCGTCGGCGTCCCTCTCGGCATCGTCGTCGGCCGGCTCGTCTGGAATGCCTTCGCCACCAACCTCGGTGCCGTGCCCGTCCCCGCCGTGCCCGGGCTGACGATCGCCGCGCTGGCCGTAGGCGTGCTCGTGGTCGCCAACGTGCTGGCAGTCATTCCGGCTGTGACCTCGGCGCGCCGACTGTCCGTGGGACAGCTCTTGCGGACTGAGTAGCGGACCGGACAAACCAGATGGGATCCCGGATCAGGAGGTCTAGGTTCGAGTCCTCCGAGACCCCAGACCACCGAGCGCCTACCGGTTCGTTCTAAATCCCGTTTGCAGTGAGAAGCGCTTCGATGGCTGGCTCCGAGGAGGGTCTCTTGGCGACGCGGTGGCGGGCCAACGCACGTGCCGCCGAGGCGTCACCCATGCGGGCTGCTGCTGCCATGAGAGTCAAGTCCAAAATGTCTCGCTGAGCGTGGCTGCCTCCGACTGCACTGGCGAAAGGGTGGGCTTCGGTCAGGAGATCGAACGCACGCTCGTAGCGCCCGGCGGAGAACGAACTGAATCCTTCGAGCAGCGTGAGGCCCACCTGCTCCGCCACCAATCGGTTGGTGCCCGACGTGCGTCTGCGATTGCTCGTCAACACCCGCTCGTTGAGATCATGAGCTCCGGCCAGGCCGAAGACCATGACTGCGTGCCAATCATTGAAGATGTAGATGGGGTCATTGAGCATCGACTCCATGTCGGCAGCCAATCGCTGAATGCGATCCTCCACGTCGTGTGCGAAGAGCGAGAGTCGCCACAACAGGGCGGCGGCATCAACCAGGTCGAGCCATTCGGTTGAGCGGGTACCCCGAATCGGCCCGTCGTAAATCGACAGCGCTTCTTCGATCTTCCCCAATTCGAGGTGGTACAACGCGTCGTGCCACCAATTGTGGACGGCGAAGAAGCTCGACGACCAGTACCGCGATGAGGCGTCCAAAAAGGCGATTCCCTCCGGTTGTCTTCCCTGCATTTCGAAGACATGGGCCAGTGCATGACTCGCCCATGTGTCTCGAGGTTCCTTCTGAAGTGCCGCCCGTGCTCGGACCTCGGCCTGTTGATAGTCACCTGTCTCTTCCAAACCGAAGGCGTACATGCCTTGGATGTAGCCCCACCCCGACCTCTCCGGCGGCCATGCGCCCAGCACTCCGGCTACGACACCCAAGATGTCCTGGCTCTGTCCGAGGAAGAAGTACAGGTCTTGGGCGAGCTTGAGAGCCAGGAGGTCGCGAGAGTCGTGAAGGAGGGCTCGCTCGAGGTAATGCGTGGCATCGTCCCATTGGCCTGAGGCCCAGGAACGAGCGGCACGCAGGTGGAGCACCTCGCGCTCGCCTATATCGGTGACGCCCTCCAGGTCTTCGAGGACCTTGCGGGCATTCGAGACACCGTCCGCGGACATCGCATAGAGGTACAGATAGGCGCGCAGGATGTACCCGAGTACCAGGTCGTCGTCGTTGGCCACGGCCGCGTTTGCTGCGTCGAGGGGGTCACCATTGAGCGAGACAAGGGCTTCGACGGCAGCGTTGAACAGCGGAACACCCTGCTCATTCCCGCTCCTGAGTGCTGCACCCCAGCAGTCTGTTCTCACTTCACCCATTTGGACGTCCTCTCAACGTCAGAAGCCGGCTCAGTATAGCGAAAGTTGACCAACTCAGTCGGATTTATAAGGATGAGAACTGAGGGCGCGTCCGGGGCGCATCGCCGTGAACGCGAGACGATGCCCGGCCGGGATCACGCCGGTAAGGGCAGAGCGGCGACGGTGGCCCCGGCCAGAGCCGGGCCCTCGGTGTGCAGGTGGCAGCGGACGACCGTTCCGGCGGGGGTGGTAAAAGGCTCGGGGTCCACCCGGGCGCACACGTCCATGGCAAAGGGGCAGCGCTGCCGGAACCGGCAGCCCATGCCGGCATCGAGGGGTGTCCCGACCTCGCCGGTCAGCACAATGCGCTGGCGGGAATGCTGCCGTTGGGGGTCGGGGACGGGAATGGCCGACAGCAGGGCCGCGGTGTAGGGGTGAGTGGGTCGCAGGTAGACGTCGTCAGCCGCACCCTCCTCGACGATCTGGCCCAGGTACATGACGGCAATGCGGTCACTCAGGTGTCGCACCACCGACAGGTCATGGGCGATGAAGAGGTAGGCCAACCCCAGACGGTCCTGCAGCTCGCTCAGGAGGTTGATCACCTGCGACTGGGTGGACACGTCGAGCGCGCTCACCGGCTCGTCGCAGACGAGAAGCTTCGGTTCGAGGGCCAGCGCCCGGGCGATGGCGATGCGTTGACGCTGACCGCCTGAGAATTCGTGAGGCTGGCGCCCGAGCACGTGGTGCCCGATGCCGACCTGGCCCAGCAGCTCGATCACGCGCTGTTCGCGCTCTTTAGTCGAGAGCTTGGTGTGGATCTGTAGCGGCTCGCCCACGATCTCGACGATGTTCTGGTGGGGGTCGAGTGAGGAGTAGGGGTCCTGGAAGATCATCTGCATGGCCAGGCGGCTGCGCCTGAGAGGAGGGCCCGACAGGGTGGTGATGTCCTGGCCGTCGAGGACGATCCGGCCGCCGGTCGGGTCGATGAGGCGAAGGACGACACGAGCCAGGGTGGACTTGCCCGAACCGCTCTCACCGACGAGGCCAAGTGTGGTGCCGGCGTGCAGGCTGAGGTCGACGCGGTCGACCGCGGTGACCTGGCCCGTCACCCTCCGCAGGAAGCCGGTACGGACAGGAAACTGCTTGGAGAGCTTGACGAGTTCGAGAAGCGGCTGCCCAGTGACTGCAGGCGAGCCGGTACCAGCGAAGGACTGGTTCACCCGGTCCGCCGGCGTGCCGGACAGGGTCAATTCGTCCTGGCGCACGCAGCGGGCCAGCGCGTGCCCGTGGGCACCCGGGCTCGGGGGGTCGGCAACGTCGGCACCGGGCTCGTCGGTATCGGGGAGGCCGGACGCCTGTCCGTCCGCATCGGGACCTCGGCCGGTCGGGGCGTCGACGGTGAGGCGGTCGAGCTCGGGCCGCCACGGAGGACGAAGGGTCACCGGTGGCGTCGCGCACCGCTCAATGGCGAAGGGGCACCGAGGGGAGAAGCGACAGCCCGCCACGAATTGGTCGGGCCGCGGCACCATGCCGGGGATGGCGTGGAGGTGCTCGCCGGGCGGGGTCAGCTGGGGTATGGACGACAGGAGGGCTTCGGTGTAGGGGTGCCGGGGCCGGGCGAACAAATTGTTCACCTCGGCGTGTTCGACGATCTGGCCGGCGTACATGACCACGACGTCGTCAGCCACGTCGGCAATCACGCCGAGGTCGTGGGTCACGAAGATCATGGCCATCTCCTCCTGGCGCGCCAGGTTGTGGAGGAGCTCGACGATCTGGGCCTGGGTGGTCACGTCGAGGGCGGTCGTCGGCTCGTCGGCGATCAACAACTTGGGCGAACACGACAGGGCCATGGCGATCATGACCCTTTGGCGCATGCCGCCCGAGAAGGCGTGGGGATAGTCCTTGGCGCGGTTCTTGGCGTCGGGGATCTCAACCCGGTCGAGCATTTCGACGGCGACCCTCCAGGACTCGTCCCGGCTGAGGTGGCGGTGTGTGCGCACCTGTTCGGCCACCTGGTTCCCCACGGTGAACGCCGGGTTCAGGCTGGTCATCGGCTCCTGGAAGATCATCGAAATGTCGTTGCCACGGATCTGACGCAGCTCACCCGGGCTGAGGCGCATGAGATCGCGACCCAGGAAGCGGGCCGAACCCGACGCCCTCGAGACTTTCGGCGGCAGAAGGCCCATCACGGCCAGCGCCGAGACCGTCTTGCCTGACCCGCTCTCCCCTACGAGCCCGAGGGTCCGTCCCGGCCAGACGGAGAACGTCGCCTCCTCCATCACCGGGAGCCATTCGCCGTTGGTCAGGAACTCGATCCGCAGGTCCTCGACGGAGAGCAGTGGGGCCTCTTGGGCCGGATCGGGAGTGGCCGGTATGGTCGGGTCATCGCCCCGGCCGAACAAGCGGCCCAGCCGCGACGTTTTTTCCTCGCCGGTCAGCGCCGTGCTCGCCTTGGGACGTTCACGACCGAGTGAGTCGCGCAGCCCGTCTGCCACCCAGTTGAACGAGAGCACGGTCAGCATAATGAGGAGGCCCGGGAAAATGAGGGCCCAGGGAGCCGAGTCGATGAAGTTGAAGCCTTCCTGGAGCATGCCGCCCCAGCTGGGCGTGGGTGGCTGCTCGCCGATGCCGAGGTAGCTGAGCCCGGCCTCCACCAGGAGGGCGAATCCAAGGGCCAGGGCCAGCTGAATGATCACCGGTGAGGCGACGTTCGGCACAATGTGCTTACGGATGAGGCGAGGTGACGTGGCGCCGAGCGAGCGCGCCGACTCAATGAAGTTCTCTTCGCGCACCGCGATGACTTGTCCCCGGATCAGGCGGACGAATCCCGGCACGAAAACGATGCCGATCGCCAGCGCGGTGTCGTTGACGCTGGCACCCAAGAGCGCGGCGACCGTCAAGGCGAGTATGAGCGGCGGAAAGGAGAACATGGCGTCCATGAGGCGCATGATCACGCTGTCCATCGCCCCCCGGAAGAAGCCGGCGATGAGGCCGAGGGGTATGGCGATCACCGCAGCGACGCCCACGATCTCAAAGGTCGCCCGCAGTGACGTCCGGCCACCCCAAATGAGGCGGCTCAAGATGTCCCGGCCGAGGTCGTCCGTGCCGAACCAGTGGGCGAGCGAGGGGCCGGCGTTGATCAGGTCGAGGTTCTGGGTGTTCGGCTCGTAGGGGGCGATGAGCGGAGCGAAGATGGCCGCCGCGATCACGAGGAGGAGGAAGATCAGGCCCGCCATGGCGAACCGCTCCCTGAGGAAGCGGTGCCAGAAGGTGGCGCGCTTGCGGCCCACGTCGGCGATCTCCGCCGACTCGTCGATCGGCGGTGGGGTCTCGGCCAAACCGACGAAGGGATCTTCGCGTTCGGGGGGCAGGGCCAGGCTCATCCCAGGCGGACCTTCGGGTTCAAGAAGCCGTAGACGATGTCGACCACCAGGTTGATCAGGACGAACGCCACCGCCGTCACGAGGACCACCCCCTGGATGGGTGGTAGGTCCTTCACCGAAATGGCCTCGAGCACATAGGTCCCGATGCCCGGCAACGAGAAGATCTGCTCAATGATGACCGTGCCCCCGAGGAGGTAACCGAACGATATGCCGATGACCGTGACCGCCGGGCTGAGCGCGTTCTTGAGGGCATGTTTGCCAATGACGGAGCGCGGTCCCAGGCCCTTGGCCAGGGCCGTGCGCATGTAGTCCTGATCGAGAGTGTCGATCATCGCACCGCGCACCTGGCGGGCGATGACGGCCGCTCCGCCGAGGCCGAGCGCCAGCCACGGCAAGAGGAGGTCCTCGGCCCACTCGGTCGGGGACTGGGTGAAGGGCGTATAGCCGAGGGCCGGGAGGAGGTGGAAGTCGACGGCGAAGATGGTCACGAGCATGATGGCCAACCAGAAGTCGGGGATGGCCACGCCGAGACTGCTGGCGAATGTCACCGTGCGATCGCGGAGGGTCCCTTGACGTACTCCCGAGAGGATGCCCGCTGGGATCCCGAACACGATGGAGAGGACCATCGCACCGAGCGCGATGCTCAAGGTGACCGGGAACCGCAACGCGAGCTCCGAGCCCACTGAGGTATGCGGCTTGAAGATCGAATTCCCTAGGTTGCCGTGGAGCACCTGGTTCAGCCACTCGAGATACTGCCTCCAGAACGGCTGGTTGAGGTGGAGCTGCTGACGGATCCGGGCTATCTCACCCAGGTTGGCTTTGGTTCCCCCGGCCATGGCGATCGCCGGGTCGCCAGGCAGGAGGAAGACCAGGCTGAAGACGGCGAACGAGATGAGCAGCAGCAGCGGGATGGTGATGAGCAGGCGCCGGGCGATGAACGAAAGGAGGGAGCCACCCCCACCGGACGCCATCGCGGCCCGTCAGCTCACTTCTTGATGTAGATGCCCGCGAGGTCCGAGCGGCAGTTCCCGATGGGAGCAACGACGTGGCCCCCGACGACGTTCTTGTTGTAGGCGACGATCGAGGGGATGAACTCGATCGGCACCTCGAGTCCCTGGCCCATGACGAGCTTGACGGCCTGCTGCATCGGCGGCCCTTGCACGCTGGGGCTGAGCGACGCGTTGGCCGCAATGGTGAGGTTCGACATGGCCTGATTGACCGAGCCCAGCTGCTGGGCGCCGAAGCCCGAGGGCTCGTACTCAGACTCGAAGTTGTTCGAGATGTCGGGCCCGTTGGTGAGGTCGTCGCTCAGGAGCATGTTGCCGGTCTTGTTGATGTAGACGTCCTGGAGGATGTCGGCCGGGGGGATCTCCTGGATGTTGGCGGTGAAGCCCGCCGCCGCCATGTTGGACTGCAGAATGGCCGCGGCCCGGTTGAAGGTGGCGTCGCCACCCGGGACCATGAACTTGAAGCTCACGCCGTGGGGAAAGCCCGCGGCGGCCAGCATGGCCTTGGCCTTCGCCGGTTGGTAGGTGTACGAATTCCCGATCTTCTTGTTGTAGCCGGGCGACGATGAGGGGAAGGGCTGGAAGGCGGGCTCACCCAGGCCGTCGAACACCACCTTGTTGATGGCCGGTCGGTCCACCGCGTACTCCAGCGCGGCGCGGACCTTCGGGTTGTCGAACGGGGCTGTGTTCTCCCGCATCTGCAACACCATGTAGTCCAATGACTGCGTCGTGGCGATACCGATGTGGGAGTCGTTCTTCACCGCGGGGTAGTCCTCGGGCTCGAGCTGGATGTAGTCCACCGCACCGGAGGTGAGGGCACTGACCGACGGGGGTCCCGACTGCACCTCAATGAAATCCACGCCGCCGAGGGGGTAGGCCGACGGATCGAAGAACTTCGGGTTCTTGACGAGGTCGAGGGAAGATCCCTGGGAGTAGCTCTTCAACATGAACGGCCCGGCCCCGATCGGGTGCAGCGTGGACCCGATGGACGATGGATCCATGACCGAGCCGTCGATGTAGGACATGGCCCACAAGAAGTCGCCGGCGGTCGGCCGGTTGAGGTTGACGACGAGGGTGGTCGGGTTCACCACTGTCATCGTCTGGATGGCGCTGAGCGAGGACCGCAGCGGGCTCTTCTTGGTGTTCTCGAGACTCAACTCCACACTGGTGGCAGTGACCGGATCACCGTTGGAGAAGACCATGTTGGGACGGATGTGCAGCGTCACCATGGAGGGGTTGTCGATCGTCCAGGTCTGAGCCACGCCGGGAGCGATGGTGGCGTTGTTGTGCGGCGCCGTGACCGACTCGAAAAGGTTCTGGTACACCGTGAAGGAGCAGTCGTTCTGCTCGGTGCCCGGGTCGAAGTCGTTAGCGAACTCGTTGTTGAGGTCGAAGCCGTACTTCAAGACGCCGTTGGGGTTGATGCCGGACGACGCCGCACCGGCGGTCGAACCCCCGCCGGCCACCGCCAGCGGGACCAACAGGGCCGTGGCGATGGTGCCGGCAACCGCAACCCTGACGCGGGGTCGGCGTCCCCCCGGCATGTGGCGGCTGCGACGGGGCGGCGGCGAGGCCATCCCGGTGGTACCCGACGGTGACTTCTCGTTCCTGTTCACCTGTGTCTCCCCCCTACGCCGGCGCGACCGTTGCGGGTCCGAACGACGTGGCCGGTCTGCGGTCGGAGGACTGTGCCACCACCGACAGGCACCGAATGGACGTTGCGACTATATCGACGCGGCGCGGGCCATGCCGGGTGGCCGCGGGTGAGCACCTGGGGCCGCTTCGACGCGCCGGATCATGGCGCCACCGGGTGAAGAGAGTCCGCGTACTGTGGACCGACAACGCGACGGACCTCGTCGCAGAACGGGGCCTCCGGGCCGATGCTCGTGGTGCTCGAATTGGCGACGATGTGGCGAAAACCGGCGTCCGCATCGACATGAAATGCTCTGCTGCCCACCCGACCACCCGTGACCGCGCCCACAGTTGAGAGGGGACCCGGGAGCAAAACGGTCGGCCTTTGCGGTAGGCTGGCCGCCTCGTCCCCTTGGGAGAGTCGCTTCGCTTGGGCAGGACGGCCATGTAGGCCGACGTCGCCCCGTGCAGGTTCGACGCCTCGACCGAGCCTCATTGAGGAGTATCTGTGCGCGTCCCGAACCTGCCCGTCGAAGGCCTCTATGGCCGCGCTCGCTCGTTCGGCATTCTGAGCTCCTTCCCTCCGACTGCGTGCGGACTCGCCACGTTCACGGCAGCGCTGGCCAGCGGATTGGCGGCGAACGACGCACAGGTCGGCGTGGTGCGGGTCGTCGACACCGTCGGGCCGCCGTCGCCGAGTGATCGGGTCACCGGCGAGTTGGTCAACGGATCGCGGTGTTCCCTGGCCGCGAGTTCTGCGTTGCTGAACCAGTTCGACGTGGCGGTGGTGCAACACGAGTACGGCCTGTACGGAGGCACCGATGGCGACGAGGTGCTCCATGTCCTTGACAATCTCGACGTCCCCTCCATTGTGATCGCTCACACAATTCTGGCAGCTCCGACGCCGCATCAGCGCTCCGTGCTGAACGAAGTCGCCACCGTGGCCGACCAGGTGGTGGTCATGACGGAGGCGGCGCGGGCCCGCCTGTGCGATGGCTTCGACGTCGACGAGTCGAAAGTGGCCACCATCGCCCACGGCGCTGCTATTCCTACCGCACGTGCCCTGCCCGACCGTGGGGGCCGGCCCGTCATATTGACGTGGGGGCTTGATCGGGCCGGGCAAGGGAATCGAACGCGCCATTGAGGCCATGCGGACGCTGCAGGACCTCCCAATGCGTGCCGCGCTATCTGGTGGCCGGCCAGACCCACCCCAAGGTGCTGGCGTCTCACGGAGAGTCGTACCGTCAGGCTCGGATCGAGCAGGCGGAGCGGCACGGCATCTCCTCCTCCGTCTTCTTCGACTCCGATTATCGCGATGTGCCATCACTCACGGCACTGATCCAGTCCAGCCAGGTGGTCGTCCTGCCCTACGACTCCAAGGACCAGGTGACGTCCGGCGTCCTCGTCGACGCCATTGCGGCCGGACGACCGGTGGTGGCGACGGCGTTTCCGCACGCGGTCGAGTTGCTCTCGAGCGGCGCCGGGCTGGTGGTCGATCACGATGACCCCGACGCGATGGGGCACGCCCTTCGGAGCGTCCTCACCAGGCCCGAACTGGCCGCCAACATGGCCGCAGAAGCGTCCCGCCTCGCGCCGAGCCTGGGCTGGTCCGTCGTAGCCGGCGAATACCTGGACCTGGCGGATCACCTGTTGGCGGAACGGTTGGCACTGGTGTGAACGCTTCAAGGCAAGAACTCGAACCGAACTTCGCGCACCTCATCGCCATGACCGACGAGCGCGGCACCTTCGAGCATGCCCTCTTCAGCGAGCCCAGACCCGAGCACGGCTACTGCAGTGACGACATGGCGCGCGTTCTTGTCGTCGCCGCTCGGGAACCGCGCCATGGACCGGCGATGCGCGACCTGGCCATGCTCAGCTTGAGTTTTCTCCAGGACGCCCTGGACCTCCAGGGCAAGTGCCGGAACCGAATGAACCAAACGGGAGCCTGGGAAGACCCGCCGGCACTGAATGACTGCTGGGGCAGGAGCATCTTGGGCCTGGGCACCGCCGCCTCTCGCAGCAACGACCACCTCATCCGCCACTTGGCCAAAACGGGACTCCAACGAGCGATGCGGCAACGCTCACCCTGGCCGAAGGCGATGGCCTTCGCGGCGCTCGGTGCGGCCGAGCTGCTCAGCGTCGACCCCGACAACGTGGCTGCGCTCACCCTTCTGGCCGACGCCGCTGACTCGATGAGCGGACCCAGCCGACACACCCGGTGGCCTTGGCCCGAACAACGCCTCACCTACGCCAACGCAACCATCCCCGAGGCCATGATTGCGGCCGGATCTGTTCTCGAGCGTCCGGCTCTCCTTCGGAGCGGGTTGGATCTCTTGGAGTGGCTGCTGGCCCGTGAGACCCAGCACGGTCATCTCTCGGTCACCCCCGTCGGAGGCAGTGGTCCCGATGATCATGGTCCGGGGTTCGACCAACAGCCCATTGAAGTGGCGGCACTCGCCGACGCATGTGCACGAGCGCAGATCGTCGACGGCGACGGGCGGTGGATGGAAGGGGTCACCGCGGCCGCAGATTGGTTCCTTGGTGACAATGACGTAGGGCTCGTCATGTGGGACCCCCTCACCGGGGGAGCCTTCGACGGCCTCGAAAGAGACGGCGCCAATCTCAACCAGGGCACCGAGTCGACGCTCGCCCTCGTCTCGACCATGCAGCACGCACGTTCTTCTGTGAGCGTCTTGCAATGATTGGGCAACGATCGAGTCTGGCTCGTCGCAGCTCGATCCATATTGCGGCCGACAGGTCTCGGGTGGTGACCCGACTGTTCGTCCCGGGCCACGAAGGCTTCGACCAACAGGAGTCGCGATCCAACTCGGTCTTACAACGTGTCTTGGCGCTGCCGGACGACGAGGTTCAGCGAAGCTATGACGATGTGGTAGCGCGATTCGAGGGCCGGCATCACGGCCTGACCGAGACCTTCCTGCAGCACGCAGATGAGCTCTCCGATCGCCTCGACCCCGAACCCCGACTGTCACCAACCCGCCGCCTGTTACTCGGTGCGACGTTCACATGTGAATACGCAATTGAGGGTGCCGCCCTCTGCAATCCGAGCATGGTGATGCACCCTGATCAGACCGGAGTCAGCCTCGGGGAGCTGCGATTTGTCATGAGCGTCCGGGGCATTGGCGAGGGTCATTGCTCTTCAATCGGTTTCCGGACGGGGACGATCGCTGGTTCGGGCGAGGTTGAGTTCGACCCCGCTCCGACCTTCGCCTCCATTGGACGTCGGGACAGGCCGATCCTCGAGGCCGAGGTATTCAGAGGAGAGCTGCGTCGGCTCCGTGGAGGCGGGGAGGACGCTGACTACGTGTTGGGTCACCTCGGGCCGAGGTTCAGTGAAGCGGAACTGGAGGGACGGCTGCGCATTCTGGAGGACCACGTTGCCACTCGAAAGCAGGCGAAGAGGACCGTCGGCCTCATGCGGAGGATCGCCGAACGGAGCTACCGCGTCCGCTTCGAGGCAGGCACACAGTTGAGCGAGCAGGTGCTCGTGCCGGCCATGAGTGCCGAGTCCAAGGGCATGGAAGACGCCCGATTCGTGAGATTCGTCGAAGACGATGGCGAGGCCACCTACTTCGCCTCCTACACGGCCTACAACGGGACCGACATCGGCCAGCAACTGCTCGAGACAAAGGACTTCTCGAGCTACACCTCTTCTCCGATGGTGGGTGCTTCCGCGGCCAACAAGGGCCTCGCTCTCTTTCCCCGCCGCATCGACGGCTGTTTCGCCGCACTCTCTCGAAGCGATCGGGAGTCGAACACCATCGCCTACTCGGAGAGTCCGCGTCGCTGGGAAGCAGGGCTCGGATGCCAGGCGCCTACGAGGTCATGGGAAGTCGTTCAACTCGGCAACTGCGGGTCGCCCATCGAGACCGACGCAGGCTGGTTGGTGCTCACTCACGGGGTCGGCCCCATGCGCACCTACAGCATCGGGGCAATACTGCTCTCGCTCGAGGACCCCACCCAGGTCGTTGGCCAGCTTCGTGAGCCACTGCTCAGCCCAGCTCCCGCAGAGCAGGATGGCTACGTACCGAATGTCGTGTACTCCTGTGGTGCCCTCCTCCACGAGGGCACTCTCGCCATTCCCTACGGAATCGGCGACTGTGCCATTGGCGTTGCGACCGTCTCCCTCGACGAACTTCTCGCCGCCCTGAGGCCCATTCCCGATTGACTCACCACAAAATGCGAATGATTGGAGAACATGGTGCCAGACAGATCGCCACAGAAGCCCTCCGGAAAGAAACCCGGCAAGTCCCTCAAGGAAAAGAGGGGGGCGAAAAAGGAAAAACGAGATCAACGAAAGAAGGTTGATCGCATGGGGCTTGGGCGTTGAAGGCACTGTGCGCATCGCGGTACTCGCACCGATTTCGTGGCGTGTGCCACCACGCCACTACGGACCGTGGGAACTCTTTGCCTCCCTCCTGACCGAAGGGCTCGTCTCCAGGGGGCACGCGGTCACACTCTTCGCCACCGGTGACTCGGAAACGTCTGCCGTTCTGAGCAGCGTGATCCCACGAGGTTGGTCAGAAGATCCGAGCACCGACCCGAAGGTGGCTGAGTGCCTCCACATATCGGAGGTATTCGAGCGGGCATCGGAGTTCGACATCATCCACAACAGCTTCGACTTCCTGCCGCTCACCTACTCCGGGTTGATCACGACTCCGGTGGTCACGACCATCCACGGCTTCTCTTCACCGGAGATTGTGCCTGTCTACGCCAAGTACAACGGCAGCTCCTCTTACGTCGCGATAAGCGAGGCTGATCGGCATCCCGATCTGGACTACGCGGCCACCATCCACCACGGGATCGACACGGATAGTTTCACATTCAATCCGGCGTCGGGTTCCTACTTGGCGTTCTTCGGACGCATTCACCCGGACAAGGGCGTGGTCGCGGCCATCGATGTCGCCAACCAGGCGGGCATTCCACTGCGGATCGCCGGAATCATTCATGATGAGGCGTACTTCGAACACGAAATCAGGCCACGCCTGGACGGCGAGCGTGTGCAGTACGTCGGTCCCGTCCTCGCCGACGATCGCTCATCCTTCCTGGGTGGCGCCCTCGCCCTCCTTCATTTGATCGACTTTGACGAGCCATTTGGGCTCTCGGTGGTGGAGGCCATGGCTTGCGGGACACCCGTGATTGCCTTCGACCGAGGTTCCATGTCCGAAATCATCATCGAAGGTACGACGGGTTGTCTGGTGCCCGATGTCACCGCGGCGGCCGGCGCCATTGGGCGAATCGGCCAATTCGACCGGCGGAGAGTTCGAGAATCAGCCGTTCAGCGGTTCAGCAGCGATCGCATGGTCGATGACTACATCACCGTCTATCGACGGGCCATCGCCGAATATGACCGGCGATCGCCGTACCTCGACATCGGATACACGCCCTGAACTCCGGGTCCCACGCCGCTTGGAAGTCGCAGGACGGTTGACGGACGTTACGTCCCGAGGGATCACGATCTGAAGTCAGTGATCGTCAGTCGAGATCCGACCCGACGGACGAAGAGCATCGCGGGCAACGAGGCGGTGGCCGCACGACCCCCGGTGCCACTCATGCGGAGGGCGGCGCGGACAGACGCGAAGCTGCTCGACGAACCGTCGGTAAATCCGCTCCGGTCTTGGTCGAAGAGTCTAGGTCGAAGAACCCTTGAGCGCGCCGATCCCGAGTGACCCGTCTCCTGTCCCGGCGGCGGCTCCGTCAGGGACCGGCTCTTCCCGTTTCGCCGCTTGCGCTTCCCCCGCTGTGGTTGCCCCATCGGCCTCGCCCGGCAACGGCGGAGCGTCGTCGAGGAAGTCGGCAGTGGGCACAAAGAACAAGGAGCCCGTGATGGCGGTCGAGAAATCGAGGATGCGGTCGTAGTTGCCGGGCGGGTCCCCGAGGAACATGCGCTGGAGCATCAGCTCGGTGACGGCAGGGGTCGCGGCGTACCCGATGAAGTAGGTGCCGAACTCCCCGGCGGCCAAGGACCCGAAGGGCATGTTCTCCCGCAGAATCTGGCGCTGCGTGCCATCGGGCTCAACAATGGTGTTCAGCGCCACATGCGAGTTGGAAGGCTTGACATCGTCGTCCATCTCGACGTTCGAGAGCTTGGCCCGCCCGATCGCCCGTTCCTGTTCCTCGACCGTGAGCGCGTCCCAAGCTGCCATGTCGTGGACGTACTTCTGGACGATGACGTAGCTCCCTCCGGCGAAAGGCGGATCCTCGGCCCCGATGGTCACGGCCGCCTCGGCGGCCGATCCGGTCGGGTTCTCCGTCCCGTCGACAAAGCCGAGGAGATCGCGCTCGTCGAAGTACTTGAACCCGTGGACCTCGTCGACCACTGTCGCCGCCCCGAGAAGCCGGCCGGCGACCAGGGAGGCCAGCTCCCAGCAGAGGTCCATCGTCGCGGCCCGGATGTGGAACAAGAGGTCACCCGGCGTCGCGACGGCCCGAGTGCGCAGCGCCGTCGAGAGCCTCGAACGGGTGGAGCTCGGACGGCCGAGGACCGGTGAAGAGGCGATCCCATGCGCCCGATCCCACCCCGGCCACCACGGCCAGCCCACCGGCGGGGGAACGGAAACTGACCGTCCGGGCCAGTCCCGACAGGTCGGCCAGCAGATCGTGGACTGCTGACGCCCCGCCGTCGTCGATGGTCAGGACGAGTATGACGGCGCTGGCGGTGAGCGGGGTGAGCACAGGCTGGGCTACCGGTGGTCCGGCAACGGCCGCCGGGTTCTGTGAGGCAGTCGCCATAGCCACTCTCCCGTGTCTCGTGCCCAATGTTCGTCAAGCCGACGGGCAGCGCGGCCCGAGGTCGGCTCACGAGGAGCGTAGCGGTGGGAATCAGCACGGTGCTGCGCCATTCGATCCGTTCTGACCAGGCGCAACGGGGCTACACAGGCCCTGGAGAGGGACAGCGAGGTGGTCGGCACAACGGGCGCCGCGACACCGCCGGTTCTGAGCAGTTCTCGGCTGTCAGAAGTCGGGAGCTGGAGCTGCGCTGACGGCCCGGTGCGTCATCCGGGAGGTCGGTGGGCGCTCACCATGCAGTACTGGGTCCCGTCGCCGAACGTCGCGTCGAGGACCAGGCCGGCCCGGTCGAGCGCGCCGAGCAGCTCTTCTCGCCTGAGCGCCGAGCCGAGCCACTGCGGCTCGAGGCAACCTCGTGGCTTGTGGCCGAGGCGCCGGCTCAGCCGCTTCGCGATCGTGTCCTCCGCCGCCCACGACTCGCGTCGGTGGATCTCCGGCTGCTCGCTCACCTGAAAGACGGTCCAACCCCCCGGCCGCAGGACCCGCCCGATCTCCTCGATGTAGCCGCAGGTGACCCGCGGGTCGGGTACGTGCTGGAAGACAATGAACGAGTAGGCGACGTCCATGCTGGCGTCAGCCACACCGCTCAGGTCCAGCCCGTTCCCCACGAGCAGCTCGACGTTGGCCTCGTCGGCCAGGGCCTTACGAGCACGATCGACCATCTCCCTCGAGACGTCGATCCCCACGACGTGACCGGCCCGAGCGGCCAGGGCTTTGGTCAAGCGCCCGATGCCACAGCCAATCTCGACAACCCGGTCGTTCGGCCCAATGCTGCGCGAGAAGGGCTCCAGCGTGCGGTCGAGGTTGTCGGGTCCCGAAGCCCAGAATTCGGCCTCGTCGGTATGGGCGTAGTCGAGGGTGCTGTGGATGAAGAACATGGCGTTCTCTCGGGCTTTGGCGTCCCAGTAGGCGCGCATGGCGAGCCCGTCGTCTCCTTCGGCCTCGGTGCCGGCCGGTGGCTTTGTAGTGGAGAAAGGCTTCATGTCGCTCGTCCGCCCCTGTCTCTCGAGACCTCCCAGGGGGAACGCCGCCACACGGGCGACCTTGCGTGGGGCTCGTGGGCCGGCCGGCCGCCACCCAGAGGGGTCGGCGCACCCAGTCGGGGCCGTGAGACCGTGCCGGTGCATGGACGCGGGCGCTGACGGGCGACCCGGCGCCGGCCTGTCTCCCCACTCGGCTACCCGTACTCCAAGGCCAAGGCGGTCCAGCACTCTTCGCCGCGCTCGGTCGCAACGTCGAAGTGGTGCTGTCCGGACGTCCTCACGAATCGGTTCACCCTGGCCTCGAAATGCAAGAACGGGTCCGGTGGGCCACAGTGGGGCACCGGGCACATTCCAGTCTGAGGAGGTCGAGGATGGGTCGACTGCAGAATCGGGTGGCGATCGTCACCGGAGCCGGCGACGGAATCGGTCGGGGCATCGCCCGGGCCTTCTCGCGCGAAGGGGCGCGGGTCCTGGTGGCCGAGATGAACCAGGATGCCGGGGTCGTGGTGGCCGACGAGCTCATGGCGGAGTTCGGGACGGAGGCCCATGCGGTCACCACCGATGTCTCCGAGGAGTCGGACGTCCGCGCCATGGTCGCCGCCGCCATCGATCGCTGGGGGACGGTGGACATCCTGGTGAACAATGCCTGGGGCGGCGGAAGTCTGTGCCGCGTGGAGTACAAGACGAACGAGCAGATGGACCATGGCCTGCGGGTCGGCCTCTACGGCCCGCTGTGGGCGATGCAAGCGTCGCTGCCGGCGATGCGTGCACAAGGTCGGGGCAACATCATCAACCTCTGCTCGCTCAACGGGGTCAACGCCCATATCGGCACAACCGAGTACAACTGCGCCAAGGAAGCCCTGCGCACCCTCACCCGCACCGCCGCTCGGGAATGGGCAGCCTATGGGGTCGTGGCCAATGCCATCTGCCCGGGCGCCAAGACGGCGGCCTCCCGGGCTGTGTTCGCCGCCAACCCCGAGCTGGAGGCGATGGCCGACGCCGCCAATCCCATGGGACGGTTGGGCGATCCCGAGACCGACATCGCGCCTGTTCGCGGTCTTCCTGGCCAGCGACGATGCCCGCTACCTCACGGGCAACACGCTGTTCGTGGACGGCGGCAGTCACATCAATGGCGCGCCGTGGGTCCCCGCTCTGCCCGACCATCCGTGAGCACGCCCGCTGCACCCACGGCGTTGGTGACCGGCGCCAGCCGGGGGATCGGACGGGCCATCGCCCTGGGACTCGCCACCGCCGGGTTCGACCTGGCCATCACCGCCCGCACGGTGCACGAGGGCGATCCGACGGCGTCCGATCCCGTGACCGGCGCGGCACTCCCGGGCAACCTGGACTCGACTGTCTCGAGCATCGAGGCGGTCGGTCGGCGCGCCGTGCCCATACGGCTCGATTTGCTCGACCTCGACGCCCTGGCCCCCGCGGTCGACGCTGCGGTCGCGAGCCTGGGCCATCTCGACGTCCTGGTCAACAACGGCATTTATGTCGGCCCCGGGAACAACAAGCGCTATCTCGACACCGAGCCCGACGAACTGGCACGTCGGGTGCTCGGCAACGTCACCGCCCCGCTCCTGCTCACCCAGCGCGCGGTCGGTCACATGGTCGCCCGCGGCGGCGGTCTCGTGCTGAATATCACCAGTGCGGCGGGCCAACTCACCCCTCGATGTCCGGTCGGCCAGGGTGGGTGGGCCCTGTCCTATGCGGTCACGAAGGCGGGCTTCCACCGGATCGCCGACATGCTCGCCCTCGAATGCGGTGACGCCGGTGTCCGTGCCTTCAACCTGAATCCGGGCTTCGTCGGCACCGAGAGGGTGCTGGCCTCCGACGAACTGGCCTTCGTGGCCGAGAAGGGAGTCCCACCTGAGCTCGTCGGCCGGGTGGTGGCGTGGTTCGCCACCACCGGCCAGCACCGATACGAAAACGGCTCGTACCTGCAGCTGGACGATCTGGCCCGCGAGCTGGAGCATGTGGCGTGACGGGTTCAGGCTCCGACCCGGTCCCCTGGCTCGTGGCCCACGAGGAGATTCGGCAACTGGCCAGCCGCTACGCCATCGCTCTCGACGCCCGCGATCTCGACACCCTGGTCAGTCTGTTCGTGCCCGATGTGCGAGTCGGAGCGGACCGCGTCGGCCACGACGCACTGAGGGCCAGCTTCACCGAGCAGTTGCGTCAGCTCGGAGTCACCGTCCTGCTCGTCGGCAACCACGTGATCGACGTCCTCGACGAAGACCACGCCACCGGGATCGTGTCGTGCCGGGGAGAGATCGAGATGGGCGAGCAGTGGGTCGTGCAGGCGATTCAGTACCACGACACCTACGAGCGACGCGATGGCACGTGGCTCTTCGTGCGTCGGCGTCACCTCCTGTTCTACGGGGCCGACATGCTCCAGCGACCGATCGGGCTCCCACTCGCCCATTGGCCGGCGAGCGCCACCGGGAAGGGCGAGCTACCCGAAGTCGAGCCCACCTGGCAGGCTTTTCACGACATCAGCTGATCCACGGCCGAATTCGACCGGGCTTCCGCCGCACACCTGGGCTCGGCCGAGCACCCCGAGGCTTGTCGCCGTCGGCCCCAGGGTGGATCATGGACTCGACATGCCGTTCCGTTAGCTCTGACGCGACCCCGCACGCCGTGACCCGGCCCGCACTGCCGGCCGTCGGCGCGCGTCCCGTTCCGCCGACCCCGTTCCCGCCCGCAAACGAGGCCCTCCTCGACCGCTCGGTCCCCATCCGGTCCGAGCGAGAGGAGCACCCTCCGTGGCACCCAAGAAGCGCGCGTCCTTCGTCGCGCTCCCCACCCTGTTGCAGTGCCGATTCCCCCAGCTGGTCGAGGTCTTCGACCACGCCGTCCGTGCCACTCCGCACGTCGGTTAGTCCCGCGGAGCCACCCATACCCGGGCAACTCCGGGTCCGACACCGAATGATCACAGCGATGCGGGGTAGGGACGCGACGATGCCCCCACCGCAGACGTCGTCCTTCTCCTGACGCGATGAGATTTCGCCCGAAAAGCCGCATTCCGGTGGCGCAACCCACCCGTACGCTGGTCCGCCGTCCGCGGTTCCGCCGCGCGCTCTACACGGGCTGTGGCGCCTTGGTGGCGTTGGTAGCCGGGTCGTCGCTGGTTCCCCGCCACGCCCACACCGTCACCGGCCGCATTCTGCTCGACCTGCCCGCCTTCTGCTTCTTGATCCTGGTCGTCGCTTGCGCGCGCTCGACGGCATCAGAACTCGACGCGTTGGCGCGCTGGCGTGGTGGGCAGACCGCTGGTTCGGCCCTGCAGATGTTGGTCACGGGGTTCGGGTACGCCATCGCACTCATCGGCATGCTCTCCATGGCGTCCATCTCGGTCGGGCACCTCCTCCTGGGCGGCGCCATTGTCGGAGTTGTCTTGGGTATCGCCGCCCAGCAAAGCCTGGGCAACGTCTTCGCGGGCCTGGTGCTCCTTCTCGCTCGACCCTTCGCAGTCGGGAATTACATCCGGGTGCGATCCGGGGCCCTCGGCGGAGAGTTCTTCGGCACCGTGACCTCAATGAGCCTCACGTACGTCTCCATCCTGACCGATCAGGGCATGCTGAAGGTCCCCAACTCGTCGTTGCTGTCGGCGGCGGTGGGCCCGAGCCGGCGACCGGACACCCCGACCGGCCGCGGTCCCGCTGACACGGCGCGGGCCGTGCCCGCGGCCGCCGGCGCGTCAACGCCGAGCAGGCTGCGGCCGGACAACGACCCGGCTCAGAGGTCGTAGTTCTCGCCTTTCACCACGTGGATGGTGCAGGCGGCCACCACGGCGCCGACCAGGATCAGAGAGCCCGAGACGACGAGCGCCACATGGAGGCCGGAGCCGAAGGCGTTGTACGCGGCATCGACCACCTTGGTGGCGATGCGGGCCACGGTCGCGTTCGTGGAATGTTCGGCGCTACTCGCGGCGCCCCGCTCGACGCGCCACCTGTCTGGATGGCGTGCTCGACCAAACTCTGGAAATTGGGTGGGATGCCGATGGCCTTGAGCCGGGCCGCCAGGTCGCCGGTCAGCTTGGCGTTGACGATGGAACCGAGGATGGCCACGCCGAACACGGCGCCCATCTCCCTGCTGGTGTTGGTCGCCGACGCCGCCATGCCGGAACGTTCAGGACGTACCACGGTGAGCGGCACCGAGGTGACCGGCACCAACAGCATGCCGATGCCGATGCCCGCGATGGGCAGGACCCAGCCCAGGGTGGCAAAGGAGACGGTCGGGCTGAGCACGGCGGCGGCCAGCAGAATGCCGCCGCCGGCCAGCACGCAGCCAAGGGTCATGGGCCACCGGGGGCCTATCCGAGCCACCAGAGGTCCCGTCAGCGCGGAGGCGATGATGAGCCCTGCCGCCATCGGGAGGAAGTCCACCGCGGTCTGGTAGGCCGAGGCGTTGACCACGACCTGGAGGTAGAGCGCGGTGAAGAAGAAGATGGAGAACGTCCCGAAGTAGGCCGCAAACGCGACGAAGGTCGAGCCGGCGAAGGGAGGGCGGCGAAAGAGGTGGAGGTCGAGCATCGGGCTCTTCACCCGGCGTTCCGTTATGACGAACGCGAGTCCGGACAAGCCGCACAGGACGAACAACGCCACAATCCAAGGTGCGGTGTAACCGGACTCCTCCCCCTGAATGACCGCAAACGACGCCGAGGCGAGGCAGGCGGCGCCGAAGAGGAAACCGAGCACGTCGATCCGGCGGCCCTGACGATCCGACGTCTCGGGGACCGCCACGGCGGCCATGACGAACGCCACCACGCCGAAGCCCAAATTGAACCAGAAGATGGCCCGCCAGCTCGAGAAGCCGACCAGCGCGCCCCCGATCACCGGACCGAGGGCCAGTGCCAGTCCGGACACGGCGGCCCACACGCCGAGCGCGTCGGCCCGCGTCTCCTTGTCGGGATAGACGTGGCGGATGATGGACAGCGTGCCCGGCTCGCTGGCGGCGGCGCCGACGCCCATGACCACCCGGCCGGCGATCAACATGTCGACGTTGCTGGCGAGCGCGGCCAGGACTGATCCGGCACAGAAGACCGCCACGCCGGCCAGCATGATCCGCTTGCGCCCGAGGATGTCGCCCAGCATTCCTGCGGCCAACATGAAGCTGGCGAAGGTGAGGGCGTAGCCGTTGACCACCCATTGCAGCGACGTCACCCCCGCATGCAGGTCGCTCTGCACGTTGGCCAGCCCCACGCTCACGATCGTGTTGTCGAGGAAGGTCAGGAACAGGACACCGCACAAGGTGGCCAGCGCCAGGGCCTGGGCCGCCGAGCCAAGACCGCCCTGCTTGACCACCAACCCTGGTGGCGCGCCGTCGCCCGACGAGTTGCCCCCTGTCACCATGGTTCCCTGCGTTGAGCTGTCGTGCATGGTGGCCATGAGTTTTGCCTACCCGGGCGGGGGGTAGTGGACACATGGCAATGGTGCTGGGGGGCGGTGCGGAATGAGGCCGAATTGGGCTCCCTCGGACAGACAACTTGTGCGGTGCCGGTGATCGGACGTCCGTCGCGGTGAGCGGGCCGCAGGCGGCAACGCTCGACTCGTTCTTCGACCGGATCGACTACCCGTACTTCGTGGTGACGGTCCGCACCCCGGACGGGGACATGAGCGGATGCCTGGCCGGCTTCGTCACCCAGTGCAGCATCGACCCCCCGAATTTCCTCGTTTGCATCTCAAGGGTCAATCACACGTTCACCGTGGCCGAACACGCTCTCGCCATGGGCCTCCACCTGCTGGGAACCGACCAGGAGGACATGGCCAGGCTCTTCGGTGAGGAGACAGGTGACCTGGTCGACAAGTTCGCCCAATGCGACTGGCGGCTGGGCGCCACGGGGGCGCCCCTGCTGACGGACTCGGCGGTGAGCATGGAGGGCCACATCGTCGGCCACTCCTCGGTGGGCGACCACGAGGCGTTCCTCGTGCGCGCCGAGCGTTCGGTGGAAGGTGGACATAGCGGTCTCCTCACCTACCGCACCGCACCACGCTTGGTGCCCGGTCACCCCGAATAGGCGGGACCGTTCCCGACCGGTCAGGCGAAGTACCAACGCATGGCGCCCATCGATCCCACCCCGACGGCGGACCGGGGCGACAACACCCAGAGCGGCCAGGGCGATGTCGGTCTTGCCGTAAATGTCGAGGTTCTCCTGCGTCAGGTTCGCGGTCACGGTCGCCCGCCCTCTTCGTCGCCGGTCGTGCTGCGGTGTACGATGGTCACGTCAGGCCCGGATTTCTGCGATCAGCTCGTCAATGCGGAGGTAGGAGTCGACGATCCCCTCCTCCATACCGCTGGCGACGTGCATGTCGCGGGCGGCCACCGAGCTGTGCACCGTGGTCGCGGTGAGCAGGGTGCCGCCGTCGACCTCCTCCAGCACGAAGGTCTCGGTCGCCTCATGCTCGGGCGCTCCCTCGTAAACGAACGTGCTCACCCGACGGTGTGGCGGGTCGAGTTCCAAGAACACGCCATGGAAGCCGAACTCCATGCCGTCGGGTGCCCGATGGACGATGCGCCAGGTACCGCCGACCCGCAGGTCGACGTCGCACTCGCTCACTTCCAGACGCCGCGGCCCCCACCAGCGCCGGAGCATGTCGCTCTCGGTGAAGGCGCGATAGACCAGCTGGGGTGGCGCCTGGAGGAACCGCCGGATGCGGATGACACGGCTCCCCCGGTGGTGTCGTGATTTCGGTCTCGGCGTTCGTCATGGTCACGTTCCTTCTCCTTTTTCTCTCTCGTGTCCTGAGTCGTACGGTCCCTGCATGTCGTCGAGCACTTCGTCCAGGCGCTCGAAACTGTCCTCCCAGAACTCGCGGTACGAGCCCACCCAGTCCGACAGCTGCTTGAGCCGCCGTGGCTCGAGGTGGCAGAGGCGTTGGCGGGCCAGCCGATGCCGCGAAATCAGCCCCGCCGCCTCGAGCACGCTCAGGTGCTTGGTCACGGCGGGTTGGCTCATGGGAAATGGTGCGGCGACGTCGAGGACACCCGCATCGCCTCGGGCCAGGCGGCCGAGGATGGCCCGGCGGGTGGGGTCGGCCAGCGCACCGAAGGCCCGGTCCAGCTCGTGGTCCGAGAGCTCGGCAGAGGCGGCCGCAATTTGCATAACCATATGGTTATATGAAATGCCCGCGACGTCAACCCCCCGAACGGAGGATGTCGCGTCGGCGGGGTCCGCCGGGCGGACCTTCAGCCGGAGGGGGTGTCGCCCCCGAAGGCGAAGGCCTGGGTCAGGCTGATGAGGTTGCCCGAGTCGTCCCGCAACGTCGCCTCAATCCCGTAGGGGCGCTCCGCGGGCTCGGACAGGAAGGTCACGCCCTTCTCCGACAGCTCCTTGTACGTGCGGTGGCAGTCGTCGTACCGTCCCGCCGCCGACCGGAGGCGCCCGGTCGGCACCGCGGGCGACTAGGCGTGGGCCTCCCAGAAGTCGCGCAGCAGGGGAACGAGGTCGGCTGCCCGCTCGTCGGGCCAGAACAGCATGGCGTCGGGCACCAGCGTCACCCGCTCGACGCTGGGGATCAGCTCGCGCAGGCGCTCGGCCCACTCCGGTCCGAAGAAGACGTCCGCCGTGCCCCAGGCCACCTGGGCCGGGGCGGTCAGCCGGGCCAGCAGCGGCTCGACACCCACCAGCTCGTCGGCCGAGGACGAGGTCAGAATGCGCTCGAGACCCTTGCCCTGGTCGGCGACGAAGGGTTCGAGATAGCTCGTGACCACCTCGTCGGACAGCTGTGCGGCGGCGACGTAGCCCATGCCCAGTCCCGTCTCGGAGCGGGCCAGGGAGAGGTCACCGGCCATCGCCGCCACCAAGGGGCCGAACTCGCCGGTGTGCGCCATGTCGACGAACGGCTTGAACAGCTCGGGTGGGAAGTTGTCGTGGACGTCGCAGTTGGTCAGGGTGAGCGTGCGGACGCGCACCGGCAAGCGGGCGGCGAAGACCTGGGCCACCGCACCGCCGGTGTCGTTGGCCACGACGTCGACCTGCTCGAGGCCGAGCACGGCGCACAACCCGTCGAGCATGGCCGCCAGACCCGTCAGCGACAGGTCGGCGGCGTCGCTGCCGGCCGGGCTGGCGCCGGGCGTCGCGCTTGTCGGTCTTGACCCGATTGCCCGGAGCGACCGGTATCAACGACGGGGCGACGACCTCGGTGCGCACCCCGAGCGAGCGCAGCTGACGGGCCAGCTCATAACCCGTTGGCCCGGCCTCATGGCAGGCGACAGGGAGGAAGGATCCTCGAAACGTGCCACCAGGCGCCGGACGGCGTCGGGGTCAGAGGAGATCTTGTCCACCACCGCGACATCGGCACCCGGCGCCAGGACGGCGGCGGAGATGGTCGACTTGTGGACATCGAGACCGAGGAGGGTTGAATTTCGCGACACACTGATCATGACGGCTGGCTCCATTCGTATGGTGGCTCGGTCCGCTCACATGGGCGGGCAACCCACGTCATATGCGAATCGGGCCAGCCGTTCCATACTCACTGATGTCCGGAGAAGGACGCTAGGTCCGCGCCCCGAACTCCTCGCGTACCCAGGCGGGCAGACGCGCCGGACGGCCCGTGCGGTCGGTGCACCCGTGCACGGTCACGGCGGTGGCCCGGGCCTCGCCATCCACCGTCAACAGGTAGGCGATCTGGAAGGTGGTGCCGGTGACCGCGCCCATGAGGAGGGATACCTCCACCGCCTCGTCGAAGTGCAGCGGCCGGCGGTACTGCAGCGACGCCTCGAGGACCGGGAAGTCACGACCCGCCTCGCCACGCTCACCGTCCGCCCCGTCGCCGGCGCGCACCTCCTCGTAGGGATGGCCGACCGCCTTCAGGTACTCGACCCGCGCCTCCTCGAGGTAGGGCAGGTACGCCGCATGATGGATGACGCCCATGGCGTCCGTCTCGGCGAAGCGTGTGCGCAACCGGTGGGTGAAGGCGTAGTCCGACGCGTCGCGGGAGGGTTGCAGCGACGAGCGCGCCGCCACGGGTCAGCTGCCCTCGCCGCCGGGCGTCTCGGCGTCAAAGGCCTGGCGCCGCGAGTTGGCCATGCGGTGCACGCTGTCGTGATTGAAGACGGCGAACTCACCCTCGGCCTCGACGGTCACGATCCCGCCCTGCACTATGCGGCCCTGGCTGTGCACGCGCCGATCGGTCACCTCGGTGACCCAACCCTCGAACACCGCCTCCTCGTTGGTCAGCGTCGGACGCCGGTAACGCAGGGCGAGGCGCACGGTGGGCCCGGTCGCCCCGACGATGGCGTTGGCCGCCGTCAGGACGATGTCGAACGTGGCCGCCAATACGGCGCCGTGCACACATCCGGGTGCACCTTCGTAGGCCACGTCGAACACGGCGTGTCCGAGGGCTTTCGGGGGGTCGAAGCCCAGCACGACGGGCAGGGCCAGCGGGTTGAATTTCCCGACCACCACGTCATAGGGCATGGCTCCGCCGAGCGGCACGCCCTTGGTCGGGCCATCGGGATCCGGCGCAATGAACCGCGGCACCGGCACCTCGGGCAGGTTCTCCTCGAGCTCGTCCGCCACCACGGCCAGCTGGGCGGTGAGTCGCGCCGTCACGTCGGGTGGCGCCGTGGTGGTCACCGACAGGCGGATCAGGCGGCGGAGGACGTTGGCCAGCTCGAGTGCCTCGGCCTCGCGACCGCGCAGGCCGGGGTGGTGCTCGAACGAGGTCGGCGTCGTGGGGTCGGGCAGCAACACGGCCGCGAACAGTACCGCCGGGCCTTCCGGTTCCGACATTCCGGAGGCCGACGGGGAGGTCCCCCAAGGTCGCCCCGCGTCGCCCCGGCAAGGCCCCCGTAACATGAGCCCGGTGACACCTGACCACGCCGTCGCAGTTCACGTCCGGCAGCCCCGAGACGATCCTCGACCCTCTGGCGCCCGAGGTGGCGGCCGCGCTCGAGCGTGCGGCGTCGCTCCCGCCCGAGGAGCGCCGGGGAGCGGTGGCGGACGTGGCGGCCGGCGACCCGCGCTGCCTGCAGGCCTGGGCCGACCTGGCCGAGCTGGCGAGCGATCCCATTGAGCAGTACGCCTACGCCCGAGTGGGCTACCACCGGGGTCTGGACACACTGCGGGCCGCCGGCTGGCGCGGCTCGGGGTACGTGCGCTGGCGCCACGAGGCCAACCGCGGCTTCCTCCGCTCGCTCGACGCGTTGCGCCAGGCGGCCCAGGCCATCGGGGAAGTCGACGAGGAGCAGCGCTGCGAGCTGTTCCTGCGCCAGCTCGACCCCGAGTGGAGCTCGCGGGAGGCCTAATCCGTGCCCCGGGCGAGGTCGGCGGTCGGGTGACGAAAGGCCGGTTACCGGCATGATGGGATCGCGGCATGGACACCGGTGAGCTCGAGGCGCTGGGGCTCTACGACCCGGCCGACGAACACGCAGCCCTGCGGCTCGAACTGCTCGAGTACCTCATCGCGCTGGGGGCATCGACCGACGATCTCCTCTTCTTCCGGGACCGGCTGCCGGGCCTGGCCGCCACCCTCGGCATCCGGGGCGGCCGCGGCAAGACGCTGGCCCAGGTGGCCGGGAGCTCGGGGCTGGGGGTCGGACGAAATCCGCCGGCTGGCCCGGGCGGCGGGGTTCCCCGATCCCGATCCCGACACGGCGTCGTTCACGGAGGGCTTCGTCGACCTGGTGTCGGTGGTCGGGGCCGCGAGCGAGGTGTTCGGTGAGGACGGCTTCTATCAACTCGTCCGGGTGATAGGGGCGGCCATGGCCCGGGTGGCCGATGCCGTCGTGATCGGCCTTCCTGGTCGAGGTCGAGCCGGCGGCGCGCCGCGAGGACCCGGTCGGGCTCGCGGTGGCCCACGCCAACTTCGACGCCACGTCACTGCTCCCCCTCATGCCGGGCGCGTTCGACGTGCTGTTCCGTCAACACCTTCTCCTTTCGCAGCGCACCGCGATGCCGAACGCGGACCGCGTCGGCGTCGAGACGCAGCGGCTCGTCGTGGGATTCGTCGACATGGTGGGGTCCTCCGATCTGGCCGCACACCTCAGCCTCTCCGAGCTGGGCGCCGTCCTGCGCGCCTTCGAGGACATGACCCTCGACACCGTCACCCGATCGGGCGGACGGGTGGTCAAGCTCATCGGCGACGAGGTCCTCTTCACGGCGCCCGGCGCGCCCGAGGCCGGCCGCATCGCGCTCGAGATCGCCGCGGCTTGCGAGAGACACGACCTCTTGCCCGAGCTCCGGATCGGTCTGGCCGGCGGTGAGGTGATGCTGCGCGACGGCGACGTCTTCGGTCCGGTGGTGAACCTCGCCGCCCGCTTGGTCAAGACCGCGCAGCCCGGGGAGGTGCTCGCCACCTTGGCGGTGGCCGACGGGTCGGGCCTGCCGAGGGCGACGGCGCGGTGCGGCGCAGCTGAAGGGCATCGGCGAGCCGACCGAGGTGGCGGCCCTGCTCCGGCGTTGAGCGTCCGGGCGCCTGCCAGGGCCGGAGCCGGCCGCCGGGCGCGGTGCACTAGTTAGGGTATCTAACTGTATGATGGTCGAAGTGTCCGTCACCACACCCCCCAAGAACGTCGCGCCCCCGGACCCGCCGGCGCCGGCCGCCGGCGCCGTCCTGGGCTCGTACGGCCGCGTGGCGGCCTGGCTGTCCAAGCGGGTGGAGGTGGCCCTGGCCACCGTCGACCTGACCCTGCCGCAGTACCGGGTGATGGGAATACTGGCCGAGGGCTCGTCGGCCGCCTCGGGCCTGGCCGACCGGCTGGCCGTGCGGCGCCCCTCCATCACCGCGATCGTGGACGGCCTGGTGGCCAAGGGCCTGGTGGATCGCCGCCAGGAGGACAGCGACCGTCGCAAGGTGGCCGTGCGCCTGACCGACGACGGCGTGCGGGTCCTGGCCGAGGCCGACCAGGCCGTCGACGCGTACCTGGTCTCGATCGCCCAGCATCTCCCGGCCAAGGAGGAGGCGACCGCCCTGCGTGCGCTGACGCTATGGGGCCGCGCCATGACCGCTTCTCGCCAGGGGCCCGACGGCTCCGGAGCGGGCGGCGACCGATGAGCAAGACCGAGGACCGCCTCGACCAAGAGGGAACGGAACCGGGCCAGGCTTCCGGCAACGGCAACGTGACGACCGTCACCCGCGAGGTCGGGCGCGGGCTCCCCCTGGCGGCCTACGTCCCGATGGGCGTCGTCAGCCGCTACACCGCACCCAAGGCCACCATCGACCCGGACCGCTCCAAGTCGTGGATCAAGCGGGCGACGCCCATCGTCATGGCGCACAAGCTGCAGTGGTTCAGCGCGCTCATCTTCTCGTTCCTCGGCCTGATCATTCAGGTGTGGATCCCCAAAATCCTCCAGAACGCCATCACCAACGCGCTCATCGTGAAGAGCCAGCCTCTGCACAACTACGTGGAGCTGATCGCCGTGCTCGCGCTGTTCACAGGAATCTTCGGCTACATCTCGCGCACCAACCTCTTCAAGGTCGCCTACGCGATCGAGTTCGACCTGCGCAACATCATCTACGAGCACTTCACCCGGATGTCCTTCCCCTTCTACGACCGGGTCCAGTCCGGGCAACTGATTTCGCGGGCCAACTCGGACATCCGCTCGGTGCAGATGTACCTCACCTTCGCGCCGATGATCCTGGTCCAGTGCTCCATCGCGCTGGTCGCCTTCGTCTTCATGCTCTCCATCAGCGTGCCGCTGGCCTTCGTCGCCATGGCGTCCATGCCGTTCATCTACCTGGTCGGCGTGAAGATGCGGAAGTCGCTCTTCCCGGTGTCGTGGCTGATCCAGTCCCGGCTGGCCGAGGTGGCGACCGTCGTGGACGAGAACGTCAACGGCGTGCGGGTCGTGCGCAGCTTCGCCGCCGAGCAACAGCAGCTGGGCCAGCTGGCCAAGGCGGCCGACCGGGTCCAGTGGGGCTACATAAAGGACGCCGACCTCCGCGCCCGCTTCGCCCCGCTGGTGCAGAACCTCTCCCAAGTCGGTCTCGTCCTCGTGCTGCTGGTCGGCGGGTGGCTGGTCATCCACGAGCACCTGCCCGTCGCGTCCCTGGTCTCGTTCAACCTCTACCTGGTGATGATGCAGGCCCCCTTCATGATGCTCGGGATGCTCATCATGATGGGCCAGCGCGCCTCGGCTTCCGCCGACCGGATTTACGAGATCATCGACGAGCAGCCCACGATCGTCGACCGGCCCGACGCCGTGGACCTCGTCGACTGCCAGGGAGACGTCGAGTTCGACGACGTCAGCTTCGCCTACGCCGACGACAGCCTGCTCACGAAGCCGGGCGGGGACGACGGCCCGCGCGAGATCCTGCGCCACCTGAACCTGCACCTGCACCCGGGCGAGACCATCGCCCTGGTTGGGCGCACCGGCAGCGGCAAGTCCACCGTGGCCCGTGTGCTGGCCCGCTTCTACGACGCCACCGGTGGCACCGTGCGGGTCGACGGGCACGACGTGCGCGACCTCACCCTCACCAGCCTGCGGGCCAACATCGGCGTCGTCCTCGACGAGCCCTTCCTCTTCTCCGTGTCGATCCGGGACAACATCGCTTACGGTCGCCCGGACGCCTCCATGGAGGAGGTCATGGCGGCCGCCGATGCGGCCGGGGCCACCGGCTTCATCGATCGGCTGGCCGACGGGTACGACACCGTGGTGGGCGAGCGGGGCTACACGCTGTCAGGCGGGCAGCGCCAGCGCATCGCCATCGCCCGCGCCCTGCTGGTCAACCCGCCCATCCTGATCCTCGACGACGCCACCAGCGCCATCGACGTCAAGGTGGAGCAGCGCATCCACACCTCACTGCGCGTCCTGATGGAGGGGCGCACCACGCTCATCATCGCCCACCGGCTCTCGACCATCAGCCTGGCCGACCGGGTGGTGCTGATCGACGAGGGCCGCATTGTGGCCGACGGCACGCACGCGGAGCTCCTGGCCTCGACGCCGCTGTACTCCGAGGTGCTGGCGCAGGCCGCCAGCGCAGAGGAGCAGGCCGATGAGGCGGCGGCCGGCACCGAGGACCTCGGGCTGGACACCGACGTCCTCGAGCCGGAGAGGGTGGCCCTCGCTCCGGAGGACGGGCTCCTCGAGACCGACGACGAGGTCCTCGAGCCCGAGGGGGGTGCGGTCTGATGTTCGGTGGAGGAGGCGGACCGCCGATGGGCGGCGGAGGGGCCCCGGGCTCGGCTCAGGCCGGACTGCCCTTCGGCGGCATCCCCCACGAGCTCCAGGCCGGTGTCGACCTGCTCCTCGAGGAGGAGCCCGAGCGCGGCGAGCCCGACGTCGTCTTCACCCAGCTGCCGACGGAGCACGAGTCGAAGAAGCTCACGCTCACCACGCTGCTCATGGAGTACCCGGGCATGTGCGTGCTGGCCGCGTTCCTGGTGGGGATGATCGCCTTGTTCACCCAGCTCGGCCCGAGCCTGGTCTCCTACGCCATCAACCATGGCCTCACCCCGCCCCACTACGACTACGGCGTCGTGGTGCTCATGGCGGTGCTGTACCTGGTCTCGATCGTCGTCTCGGGCAGCGCGCAGTGGGGCCAGGCCCGGGTGACGGGCCGCCTCGCCTCGTGGGTCATGAACGACCTGCGCGTCAAGGTGTTCCGGCACCTGCAGCGGCTCTCGCTCGACTTCTTCACCGAGGAGAAGGCGGGCGTCGTCATGAGCCGCATGACGAGCGACATCGAGAACCTGCAGCAGCTCCTGCAGGACGGGTTGGCCCAGTTCGCCATTCAGGGCCTGACCATGGTGGTCATCACGATCTTCCTCTTCGCCACCAACGCCAAGCTGGCCGCCATCACCGTTTTCGCCGTGCTTCCTCCCCTCGTCATCATGTCGATTTGGTTCAAGCGGGCCTCCGAGCGCGGCTACGACAAGGTGCGCGACGGCATCGCGCTCGTCCTGGCCGACCTCTCCGAGAGCCTGCAGGGCGTGCGCATCGTGACGGCGCACAACCGCCAGCGCTACAACGTGGAGACCCACCGCGACATCGTCGGCACCTACCGCGACGCCAACAACTACACCGGTCGCATCAACGGCGTGTACGGGCCGGGGTCACAGGTCATCAGCGTCCTCGGCCAGTTGCTCATCCTGGGTATCGGCGGCGCCATGTACCTGCACCACCCGCAGGAAATCAACCTGGGCCAACTGACCGCCTTCTTCCTCTACGTGAACCGGTTCTTCTCGCCCATTCAGCTGCTGGTCCAGCAGTACAACACGTTCCAGCAGGGGCGGGCCTCGGTGTTCAAGCTGCGCGGCCTGCTCGAGACCGAGCCGTCGGTGCTGGAGGCACCCGATGCGGTCGTGCTGCCCCAAATAAGGGGTCAGATCCACTTCGACCACGTCTCGTTCGGCTACGACCCCGCGGTGCCGGTGCTGCACGACGTCGACCTGACCATTGAGCCCGGCGAGACGGTGGCCTTCGTGGGCGCGACGGGGGCCGGCAAGTCGACCATGGCCAAGCTGGTCACCCGCTTCTACGACCCGACGGCCGGGCGGGTGCTGATCGACGGGTTCGACCTCAAGCGCGTGACCCTGGCCTCGCTGCGGAGCCAGCTCGGCGTCGTGCCGCAGGAGCCGTTCCTCTTCGCGGGGACGATCCGGGACAACATCGCCTTCGCCCGGCCCGGCGCGCCCGACGACGAGGTCTGGAACGCGGTGCACCAGGTCGGCCTGGGTGAGCTCGTGCACCGCCTCCCCTACGGTCTCGACACGCCGGTCCACGAACGGGGGCAGTCGCTGTCCTCGGGCGAGCGCCAGCTCATCGCCCTGGGGCGGGCCTTCATGGCCGAGCCGAGGGTCCTGGTGCTGGACGAGGCCACCTCCAACCTGGACCTGAAGTCCGAGAAAATGGTCGAGGCCGCACTGGACGTGCTGTTGGACGGGCGCACGGCCGTCCTGATCGCCCACCGGCTGTCGACGGCCATGCGGGCCGACCGCATCGTGGTCGTGGGTGACGGCCGGCTGCTCGAGGTGGGCTCGCACGACGAGCTGGTTGCGCTGGGCGGCCACTACGCCGAAATGTACGAGACCTGGATTTCGCAGTCGCACGCGGCGTAGCGGCGCGACGATGGTGTCGCGTCGGTTCCCGCCCGGTGTCGGCGATCTGCTGAAATCCGCCGGTGTGCGGTTGCCGGACGCTCACCAGACCGGTCGGGACGAATCGGAGCTGTGAGGCTGGCACCATGGTGTGGTGCCGGAGAACTACTTCGACGAACGCCTGGCGGGGCGCTACGAGACGCTGTGGCCCGAGATCCATGACCCCGCCGTCGTCGTTCCGGCGGTCGACTTCCTGGTCGAGCACGCCGGATCAGGAGCGGCCCTCGAGCTCGGCGTGGGCACGGGGCGCATCGCCCTGCCGCTCAGCCGGCGCGGGGTGCGCGTGCACGGCATTGAGCTGTCGCCCCCGGTGGTCGAGCAACTGCGGGCGCGGCCGGGCGCCGACGCCCTCGGCGTGACCCTGGGCGACTTCGCCACGGCCCGGGTCGAGGGGACGTTCTCGCTGGCCTACCTGGTGCGCAACACCATCATGAACCTGACCACGCAGGAGGAGCAGGTGGCCTGCTTCGCCAATGTGGCCGCCCATCTCGAGCCGGGCGGCTGCTTCGTCATGGAGGTGATCGTGCCCGCTCTGCGAGACCTGCCACCGGGGGTCACGCTGCGCGCTTTCACGGTGACGCCCACGCATGTCGGCTTCGACGAGTTCGACGACATGGCGGCGCAGCACTCGTGGTCGCACCACTACTGGATGCTCGACGGCACCCTCGAGACGTTCAGCGCGCCCTTCCGCTACGTGTGGCCGTCCGAGCTCGATCTCATGGCCCGCCTGGCCGGGCTGACCCGGCGCGAGCGCTGGGCCGACTGGGACCGCTCGCCTTTCACCGACGAGAGCCGCAGCCACGTCTCGGTGTGGGAGAAGGACCGCTAGCACCTTCGGGTCGGCGAGGTCAGCCGGTCCGGCTCCAGGCGCGCAGGGTGGCCCGGTAGCGGACGTCCCAGTCGTCGTAGGCGGCCCGCAGGGAGGCTCCCGGCCAGCTCGGCGCCAGCAGCTCGGGCGGCAGCAGGGGGTCGGCCTGGAGATGGCGCAGCACGGCCGCCGAGAGCTCGAAGCCCGGGGCCAGAGCCCCGGGTCCGTCGGGTGGGAGGGCGTCGAGACCGCGCCGGAGGGCGTCGGCGCGGGCGGCCCACGCCGGCAGGTCCCACAGCCGGGCGGCCAGCTCCCGCGGCGCTGCGGGCTGCGCCGTCATCAGTTCGACGTCGCCGTCCAGCGAGTCGGGTAGCCGCACGTCGACGTTGGCCGGTCGCATCCACACCCCCTCGCGCACCTCGGCCAGCCGGGCGTAGGACAGGGCACGCCGGCGGGCGGCGCGGACCTCCGCCGTGCTGCCGGCCGTGGTCACCACGCCCAACCACCAGTCCCCTCCGAACGGGGAGGTGACGCCGGCCCGGCTGGCCGACTGACGGGACTGGCGGGCGGCCAGGTGGCCGGCCAGCCGGTAGTGGCCGGCGCCGTCGGTGGTGGCCTCGCCGGCGGCCACCATGCGACTCAGGGCGACGCGGGCCCGGTTCTCGCTGATGCCGAACAGGCCGCTCAACCGGACGAGCTGGGCCACCGGGAGCTCGGGCGGATCCATGCCCAGCAGCGCGCTGGCCAGGACCGACCGCGCCGTGAGCGGGGCCGCCTCGAGCGTCACCTGGGCATTACTTGCTTGCGTCACTTGTCTGAATATCGTAATATAGACGCATGGCCGCCACCATGGTGCCCGATGTCGCCGACCGGCCCGACGTCCTGCCGAGCGAGCGTCTGCAGGCCAACGGCATGGCCGTGCCCCCGCTGCGGGCCGAGCTGCGCCGCATCGACGACGTGCGCAACGCGCTCTCGGTGCTCACCGTGTGGGCGTGGGTCGTCGTGATCGTCGGCGGCGCCGTCTACCTCGACCGGTGGTGGTCGTATCTGATCGCCTTCGTGCTGATGGGGCCGATGTACGCCCGCTTCGCCATCCTCATGCACGAGGCCGCCCACAAGCTCCTCTTCACCAACAAGCGGTGGAACGACTTCGTCGGCAAGTGGGTCGTGGCCTATCCGGTCTTCACCCCGGTCCAGCTCTACCGCCGGGTCCACTTCGCCCACCACAAGGACGAGTTCGGGCCCGACGAGCCCGACATCGCGTACTACGCGCCCTATCCCTGCACCCGGCGCTCCCTGTGGCGGAGGTTGTTCCGCGACGCGGTGGGCATCAGCGGCTACAAGAACTTCGTGCCGCTGGTGAGGAACACGCTGCGCCCGGGACCGTTCCGCCGCATCGGCCTGTCGATCTTCGCGGTACAGGCCGTGCTGTGGGCGGCCATGTGGGCGGCCACCGGGCGCTGGTGGATCTACCCGCTGCTGTGGTGGCTGCCCTGGATGACCGAGTGGCGCGTCATCAACCGCCTGCGCTCCATTGCCGAGCACGGTGGCATGGAGCGCAGCCCCGATCGCCGGGCCACCACCCACAACGTGCGGCAGTCGCTCTGGGCGCGGTTCTGGATCGTGCCCTACAACACGGGCTGGCACCTGGCCCACCACGTCGACATGGGGGTGCCGTGGCGCAACCTGCCCGCCTACCACGCTGAGCTCGAGCGCGCCGGCTACGTCACCGACGTCATCACCTACAAGAGCTACTTCGCGTTGTGGAAGGCGCTGTCGAGTGCGGACGCCACCAGCGAGGTGCACCGCCCGGCTGCCGCCTGAACTGCCGGCGGCGCGCTCTCCGTCCCGGCCGGCGCGTCTCGTCGGGTCGGTGGCACGCCTCGCCACCTCCACGCCCCGGCCTGGTACCCGTTTCCGCCGGAACGGCCCACGACCCGAAGTGGCTACGGTGACGCCGTGAGCGACGCCCCGCTGCCCATGGTGTTCGTGGGCCACGGCAACCCCATGAACGCCCTGGCGCACAACCGCTACACCGACGCCTGGGCCGCGCTCGGTCGGTCGCTGCCACGGCCGCGGGCGGTGCTGGCCATTTCGGCGCACTGGTACACCAACACCACCGCCGTCACGGCGATGGCGCATCCGCGTACGATCCACGACTTCTTCGGTTTTCCCGACGAGCTGTTCGCCTTCGACTACCCCTGCCCCGGTGCGCCCGAGGTGGCGTCCGAGGTGGCCGAGACGGTCCAACCACGCTGGGCCGGCTTGGACCTGGACAGCTGGGGCATCGATCACGGGACCTGGTCCGTGCTGGCGCACATGTACCCCGAGGCGGACGTGCCCGTGGTCCAGCTGGCCATCAACGCACTCCAGCCACTCGGCGACCACCTGGACCTCGGAGCCCGCCTGGCGCCTCTGAGCGAGCGCGGCGTGCTGATCGTGGCCAGCGGCAACGTCGTGCACAACCTGGGCCTGATCGACTGGTCCGACCCGGACGGCGGGTTCGACTGGGCGCAGCGCTTCGACGAGGCGGCGCGCGCCGTCGTCACGGACGCACCGGGCGATGTGCTGGCGCTGACCGGGCACCCCGATTACGCCCTGGCCGTCCCCACGCCCGACCACTTCATTCCGCTGCTGTACTTCGCCGGGGCGGCGGCGGCCCGTGGCCGTCGCCCCGCAACTCTGATCGACGGCTACGCCGTGGGATCGTTGTCCATGACCTGCTACACGGCGTAGCCGGCGTGGCGTGGCGTGACTGCGGCGCTAGGAGCGGGTGCGTGGCGGCGCCACGTGAGCCTCGAGCCAGTCCACCATGGGCCGGGCGGCCCCGAAGACCTCGACCACCCGCTTCTTGGCGCCGCTGGTGTGCAGCCAGGCGGCCGGCGGCCACGACCGCGACGCCACCAGGCCCTTCAGCCGCAGCAGCTCGAGGCGCGGGTGGTCCTTGGGGTACCCCCTCGGTGCCGTCTTGAGCGACTCCATGGCGTGGACGGGCAAGCCGGCCCGGCCGAGCGCGCCGACAATGCCCTCGAGCTTCTTTCCGGCACCGTCGGACGCCACGGCGGCGCGGAATCGCTCGAGCTGGTCGCTCGACATGGTGTACGTGCCGGCGCCGCACAACAGGCCGTCGGCCGAGAGCTGCACGTAGCCCTCCCCGATTCTGGCGGCGATGGACGTCTTGTAGGGCGACTTGTCGTGGCTGAAGCGTGTGTCGCGATACGGGCGGAACAGGCGGCCGTCGCCGAACTCGTCCTTCAACCCCGACACCAACGCCTCCATCGGCGCCTTGACGTCGCGCTCGTAGACGTCCTTGTGGTCGAGCCAGTAGGCCTTGGTGTTGTCCGCCTCGAGGCCCTCGAAGAAGTGCAGCGCACTCTCCGGCCAGCCCTTGAACGACACGCGCTCACCCTACCGGCGCACCGGCGCGGCGGCCCCCTCGGGTCGGGACGGTACCGGGTCGGGTCTGCTCGACGTTCTGCGCCGCGGGACCAGCAGATCCGCCGTCGTGCACCGGGCACTCAGGCGCTCCATCGACGCCCGAACACCCGGTTTTGGGCTTTCCGGCGCTGGGCACGGACTAGCGGTGCCGAGCGTCGCCGACCCGACCCGCCCACCGCCCGCATCGCAGCGCCTCGACCGGGGGCTGGCCGGTCTCGGCGCCGCCGCGGTGGTCGTCGCGCTGGCGCTGGCACCCCGGGCGGCGCTGAGCGCGGCGTCCCAGGTCTGGCCGGCCTTCGTCCTGGTGGCCGGGTTGCTCCTGGTGGGCCTCGTCGCGCACCAGGACGGGTTGTTCGCCGCCGGCGGCCATGCCCTCGCCCGCCTGTTCCGGCGCGGCCCCGTGGTCTATGCGGCGTCGTGCGTGCTCCTCGTCGTCGTCACCAGCCTGCTCAACCTCGACACGTCCGTGACGTTCCTCACGCCCGTGCTGCTGTACGCGGCGCGCCGCCGCGGCCAGGACGTGGCGCCGCTGCTGTACGCCAGCGTGCTCCTGTCCAATGCGGGCTCGTTGTTGCTCCCCGGATCCAACCTGACCAATCTGATAGTGCTCGGCCATCTCCATTTGTCGGGCCGTACCTACTTCGACGAGCTGGCACCCGCGGGAGTGGCCGCCGCCGTCGTCACCGCCGTCGTGGTCGGGGTGGCGCACCGGCGCCAGTTGCGCACGACGATCGTCGCGCCCGTGCCGGCGGCGCGTCCCGTTCTCGGGGTCGGGTTGGTCGCGGTGGCCGGTGTCACCGTCCTGGTGCTGGCGCTCCGCTCCCCCGCCCTCCCCGTCGCCGCCGTCGGGCTGGCCGCCACCATGCTGCGGTGGCGCCGGCACGGCGACCCGTCACCGTCCGCCGCCGTCCGCCAACTCGGTGCCCCGGTCCTGGCCGGCCTCTTCGGGCTGGCCGTCGCCCTGGGCACGCTGGGACGGCAGTGGTCCGGGCCCGAAATGCTGTTGACCCACCTGGACACCCTGGGCACGACCGCCGTGGCGGCGCTGTCCAGCGTGCTGGTGAACAACCTCCCGGCCGCCTCCTTGCTGGCGGCCCGCCGGCCCCCGCACCCGACCGCGCTGCTGGTCGGCCTCAACGTGGGGCCGAACCTGTTCGTGACCGGATCGCTGGCCTGGTTCTTGTGGCTGCGCGCCGCCCGTCAGGCCGGCGTGCAACCGGACCTGCGCCGCGCCTGCACGCTCGGGCTCCTGAGCGCCCCCCTGGCCATGCTCGCCGCCGTGGGCGTGCTGGCGGGCCGCCATTGACAATCGTCAGGCGATTTCCGCCACCACGATTTCGCTCTGCGCCACGCCTTCGATGGCGATGCCGCGCTCCATGGCGGCTGTCACCCGGGCCGGCAGGCTCGCCAGGGCGCCCTCGAGGGAGGTCCGGTTCTCCCACACGCTGGTCACCGCGCCTCGGCCCGTCGACCGGTCGACCAAGATGCGCAGCGAGCAGAACCCGGGCACGCTCGCGATCTGCGGGAGCAACTCCGCGTCGAAGAACATCAGGTGCTCGTCGATGGCCGCCGGATCGAGCCGGACGCGTACCAGGTTGAGCCAGCATCCCGGCACGGGCGGCTTGGTGATGGCCTCGCCGACCTGCTCGAACTGCTCCACGAAGTACTCGCCGCCGACGAGGTCGTGCACCCCGGTCGTCGTCTTGACGAACACGCTGTCGGAGGCATCGCGTCCGGCTTCGGACTCCCACACGGTGAGGACGACGAACGTGCGGGCGGCCCGGTCCGCGCTCGCCGACACGCCGCGGTACCCGTACTGCTGGCGCAGGAGGGGCAGGATGTCCTGGCGCAGGTAGGCGATGCCCGCCTCGATGTCATGGGCCTGCCTGAACGTCAAGAGCCGGGTGAACACATCCCCACCTCCGAGGGCGAGCGTAGACCTGCGGTGCCGGGGGCTGTCGATAGGGCACGCCCACCATTTCCGGGGGTTCGACCCGGGCCGGCTCAGGCGGCGTCGGGCCCGGTGACCTGGTCGGTGCCCAGCGCCCGGCGCAGCACCTCGGTCGCCTCGCGCCGGGCCCGCTTCGACACCGCCGCCGTGACCACCAGGGCCGAGCCGTGGAAAGTGCCGGGGTACTGGTGCAGCTCCACCGACACGCCCGCCTGGAGGAGGCGCATCCCGTAGAGCAACCCCTCGTCGCGCAACGGGTCGTTCTCCGCCGTCGACACGTAGGCCGGCGGCAGGCCGCGCAGGTCCGTGGCCCGCGCCGGCGCGGCGTACGCGGGCACGTCGTCCCGCCCCGACAACTCGCCCAGGTAGGCCCGCCAGCTCTGTTCGGCCAGGGGGCGGTTCCAGACCGGCGAGTCGACGAAGGCCTGCATGCTGGGGGTCTCCAAGCGGTCGTCCAGCTCGGGGATGTGCAACATCTGGAAGCACAGGGGCGGCCCGCCCAGGTCACGGGCCAGCAACGCGGTGGCGGCGGCCAGCCCTCCGCCGGCGCTCGACCCCAGCACGGCGATCCGTTCTGCGTCGACACCGAGCGCGCCCGCCTCGCCGTGCAGCCAGCGCAGTGCGGCATAGCAGTCGTGCACGGCGGCGGGGTACGGATCCTCGGGCGCCAGCCGGTACTCGACCGACACCACCACGGCGCGCACCTCGGCTGCCAGCATGGCGGCGCCGAGGTTCTCGGTGTCGATGCTCCCCACAATGAAGCCGCCCCCGTGGATCTGCAGGATGCCGGGCACCAGTGCGCCGGCCGCCGCCTCCTCGGGCCAGTAGACGCGCACGGCGACTTCGGGGTCGCCCTCCCAGCCCGGGTACGGCGTGGTCCTCCATCCGCACACCGAGCGACTCGGGCACCTCGAGGTTGAGGCCCTCGAGGAGCGACTCGAAGCCCTGCCGGGCGGCCTCGGGGTCCGTCAGCTCGAACACCGGCATGGCATCGGCGTACGCCGCCAACTCGGGATCGATCATGTCGTCGCCTCCCCCCGGCCCGTGCCGTCTACTTCGGCTGCATCCGGATGCCTGCGTCGATGCGGATCGACTCGGCGTTGATGTAGGAATTCGACAGGAGCTCCACGGCCAGCGTGGCGAACTCGGTGCTGTACCCCAGGCGGTGCGGGAACAACACGTCCTGGGCCAGCTTGCCCTTGAAGGCATCGGACCCCTCGCCGGCGCCGTAAATCGGCGTGTCGATCAGCCCGGGCAGAATGGTGTTGACCCGGATGCCGACAACGGCCAGGTCGCGGGCCACCGGCAGCGTCAGGCCGACCACCCCACCCTTGGAGGAGGAGTAGGCCGCCTGGCCGATCTGACCGTCCTCGGCCGCCACCGACGACGTGTTGACGATGGCCCCGCGGGCGCCGTCGGCGTCCGGCTCGTTGAGGCTCATTTTGGTGGCGGCCAGCCGGATGCAGTTGAACGTGCCGATGAGGTTGATCTCAATGACGCGGCGGTAGGTGTCGAGGTCGTGGGCCGACGGCGTAGTCGCCGTCCCGGCCGATGGTCCGGGTGGCCCAGCCGATGCCGGCGCAGTTGACCAACGACTTGAGCGGCGCCATTTCGGTGGCCGCGTCCACCGCGGCCATGACCGGCTCGGGCTTGGTGACGTCGGTCTCGACGAACAGGCCGCCGAGTTCCTTGGCCAGGACCTCACCCTTGTCCGCCTGGAGGTCGGCCACCACGACGCGGACGCCGCGGTCGGCCAGCAGCCGCGCCGTGGCCTCCCCGAGCCCCGATGCCCCTCCGGTGACGACGGCCGACGTGCCCTTCAGTTCCATGATCCCTGCGACTCCTTGCTGGGGGGCGCCTCCCGTTCGGCACCCGGCGTGCGGGCAGAGGATAGGGGCTGGCCCCGCCCGGGTCACATCTGCTCGGGCGCCTCCATGCCGAGCAACCCCAGGCCCTGCTCGAGCACGCGGGCCGTCAGGTCGCACAGGCCGAGCCGCGACGTGCGCACCGCCTCGTCGTCGACCAGGACGCGGCAGGCCTCGTAGAAGCCCGTGAAGGTGGTGGCCAGGTCGAAGAGATAGGCGCACAGCTTCGACGGGCTGCAGCGTCTCGACCGTGGCCTCGACCGCCCCGGCGAAGCGCAGCAGCTCGAGCGCCAGCGCGCGCTCCTGGGGCTCGTCCAGCCGTGGCGGCACTCCCGGCGCCGGTGGCATCGACCCCGGCCCGGCGGAAGATGGAACGGATACGGGCGTGCGCGTACTGCAGGTAGGGCCCGGTGTTGCCCTCGGCCGCCAGCATGCGGTCGTAGTCGAAGACGTAGTCGCGTGTGCGCTCGGTCGACAGGTCGGCGTACTTCACGGCGCCGATGCCCAGCGCATGCGCAATGGCGGCCTGGCGTTCGGGCGCCAGGTCGCTGCCGCGCTCGCGCAGCGCCAGGGACGCCCGCTCGACCGCCTCGGTCAACAGGTCGATCAGGCGGTGCGGTTCGCCGCTGCGGCTGGCCAGCTTCTTGCCGTCGGTGCCCACCACCATGCCGAACCCGACGTGCGCCGCGTCCGAGGCGTCAGGCAGATAGCCGGCCAGCGCGGCCACGGCGAAGACGAGCCGCAGGTGCAGCGTCTGCTCGGAGCCCACCACGTACACCAGGCGGTCCGCCCCGAGCCGGCTGGTGCGGTCGCGTACACAGGCCAGGTCGGTGGCCGGGTAGCCGTAGCCGCCGTCGGACTTGCGCACAATGAGCGGCAACGGCTCTCCCTGGCGGTTGGTGAACCCGTCGGGGAACACGCACTGCGCGCCGTCGTTCTCCACCAGCAGCCCCTTGGCGTCGAGCTCGTCGACCACGACAGCCAGCCACGGGTTGTAGAAGCTCTCGCCCACCGTGTCCTCCGGGGTCAGCAGGACCCCCAGCAGCGCGTAGACCTCGGCGGCGTGGCGCATGCTCTCGGCCACGAAGATGCGCCACAGCCGCATGGTCTCGGGATCGCCGCTCTGCAGGAGCACCACCCGGCGGCGGCTGCGCTCCACGAAGGAGGGGTCGCTGTCGAATTGCCGGCGCGCCGCGGCGTAGAACTCGTTGAGGTCGCGCACGCTGAAGGACTCCGCGTTCTCGGCGCCGTCCACGTCGAGCAGGTGTTCTATCAGCATGCCGAATGGCGTCCCCCAGTCGCCGATGTGGTTCTCGCGCAGCACGGTGTGGCCTACGAATCCGAGCACCCGGGCCAGCGCGTCGCCGATCAACGTGCTGCGCAGGTGGCCGACGTGCATCTCCTTGGCCACGTTGGGTGACGAGTAGTCGATCACGATGGTGTCCGGCTGGGCCACCGCCTCGACGCCGAAGCGCGGGTCCGACGAGAGGGCGGCCGCCTGGGCCGCCACGAAGGCATCGGAGAGGGTCAGGTTGATGAAACCCGGCCCGCTGATCTCGACCACCGAGCACACGTCGTCGAGGTCGGCCGCCGCCAGCACCTCCTTGGCCACCTTGACGGGCGGACGTCCCAGCTGCTTACCCAGGGCCAGGGCGCCGTTGGCCTGGAAGTCGGCCCTGTCCGACACCCGCAACACCGGGTCGGCGCCGGGCACCACCGTGTCGAACGCGGCCTGCAGGCGTTGCAGGAGCACGCGGGAGGCGTCGGGCATCCCTCATTCTCGCATGCCCGCGACCGCGGTCTCAGTCCGCGGGCGCTCCCATGGCGCCGTCGAGTGAGCCCGTAGCGCCGGTAGGGACCGAAGAAGCCGTGCTCCAACAAGCCGTACCCGATCTTCCCGTCGTAGGAGAACTCGGCGACGTGGTCGACGATGCCGTATTGCGCCAGGCCGGCGATCTCCGCCACGGGCAGCACGAGGCCCTGGGTCACCGTCTCGGGGCCGTGGTACATGCCGTGGCGCCAGTCGGCGTCAATGCCGTAGCCCGTGCCGATGGAGACGAAGTTGGGCAGCACGGAGCGGCAGGCGACCTCCAGTCCGGCTTCGGGGAAGCGGACCACCGAGTGGTCGATGATCCGGGTGCCCGGTATCAGGTGGTGCTCGTGCTCGGACCGGCCCAGGTCCTCTATGCCGCGCGACGGGTCGGACCACACGCGTTCGGATTGGACGAGCGGGCGCTCGCCGTCGTCGCGCTCGTGGCAGATGTACATGATGGCGTGGTCCTCGAATTGCATGGGGAAGTAGTTCCACATGCCGCCCAGGACGAGCTGGCCCTGGCGGATGCCGTCGCTCTCGGGCTCACCCACCGGGCGCACACCCCAGGAGCGGTCGCGGGTGCCCCAGCACCGGTCGGGCGTGACGGAAAGGTCGGCGCCGCCCACCGACAACGTCCCCGTCCAGCAGCCTGTCTGGGCCAGCCGCTGGGTGTCGAAGACCACCTTGCCCTTCGAGCGCAGGTACTGGCGCGGCTCCTCGACGGCCGGGATGTGGCCCTCCCAGGTCACGTCCATGGCCACATGGTCCTCGGTCGGCTCGACCACGACCCGGAGCTTGCGCAACGGCTCGAGCACCTCTATGCGGAAGGGCCCGACCGCAATGTCCGCCCTGTCCACCAGCGGCGCCGACGAGCGGACGACGTGCTGGGAATCGCCCCGCCGCACGTCGACGAAGGCGTCGACGACGCCGAGGTTGGGGTACTGGCCGAGCCCGAAGATGGCGAACCAGTCGTCGTCGCACGGATGCATGTTGAAGTAGTAGCGGTCGTAGAAATTGCGGTCGCTGGTGGCCGGGTGCGCAATGAACTCGGCGGCCTGGTGGACCGGGTAGTCGTCGCACGACGAGAGCGACATGGCTAGCAGCAGGCGCAGCCGCTGCCGCACCCTCCGGCCACCGGCGCACCACACGAGCCGGGTGGCGGGGCGGCCGCCAGCCCGACCGTGGCGAAGACCGGCAGCAGGCGCCGGGCGCCGACATGGCCGTCGGGGCAGGTGGCGGGAGCGTCCGCCCGGGCCATGGTCCGGCGCTCGTCGAAGAGGGCGTCGCAGGTCGAGCAGCGGAACTCGTAGACGGGCACGGGGGGGCAGCCTAGGGTGAACGTCAGGGCTGCGCGAAGGCGTAGATGCCGACGCCGTTGTAGACGCCGGAGTCCCACGGCAGGTACGGCCCGTCGATGGCCACCGAGAGCGCGCCGTCGGCTCCCGGACCGGCGTCGCCCGCCACCGTCATGATGGCGCCGTCGGGCCAGACCTGGGTGACCAGCCCGACGTGTACCGAGGTGGCCGTGCTCCAGGGCCCGGTGCCGTAGAGGACGGCGTCACCCACGGCGGGGGTGGCGTTCGGGGGCAGAATGGTCCCGAAACTGCGCGCCCAGTCCCAGATGTCGCCGGTGAAGGCGTAACCCGGAATCGGGATGCCCGCCCGCTCCCAGACCCAGGTGGCGAACAGCGCACACCACTCCTCGCACGGCCCGTACGGGTTGCACCACGCACCCTCCGAGGCGTCGGGGTCGGGCCCTATCTGGGACGCCGCGATCTGCGCGATGGCGTCCGACCGTGCGAACTCCGGTTCCGGCGTGGCGGTGGAGAAGCTGTACTGCCATGCCTGCGGGTCGAGCAGCCAGTACCCCGTCCCCTGGTTGTTTCCCACGATGGCCGAAATCTGGGTCGCGGTCGGGTCGAGCGAGAGGCCCCCGAAGGCCTTGGCGTCGCCGTAGGGCAGCACCACCCCGTTGGCGGTGGCGATGAGATAGCCCCCGCCGTTGGGCGACGCCACCATGCCCACCACCCAGTCGGGCAGGTTCTGGCTGCCCGCCGAGCCGTAGAAGCCGGCGTCGCCGTAGTTGAAGATGCCGCCGTCCGCCGCCACGAGCCAGTAGCCCTTGCCGTCGGGCGTGGACGCCATGCCGACGATGGGCTCGTTCAGCACCAGGCTGCCCGTACTCCCGTAGAACCCGGCGTCGCCGTAGGAGAAAATGCCGCCGTCCGCCGCCACCAGCCAGTAGCCCTTGCCGTCGGGCGTGGAGGCCATGCCCACAATGGGCTGGTTCAAGTTGCGACGAGCCCATCGATCCGTAGAACGGCGCGTCGCCGTAGGCGAAGACGCCGCCGTCGATGGCACCGAGCCAGTAGCCCTTGGCGTCGGGCGTCACCGCCATGGCCACGATGGGGCCGTTCAGCGGCAGGCTGCCGGCCGAGCCTTCGAAGGTGGCGTTGCCGAATGCGAAGACACCGCCGTCCGCGCTGGCCAACACGTAGCCGCCGCCGTTGCTCGTGGCCGCGCCGGTGAAGATGGGGGAGTTGAGGGGCTGGGGCAGGTTCGGTGCCGACTCCAGCACGCTGCCGAAGCCGATCATGCCGGCATCGACGTAGACGTGCGCCTGCTCCGGCGCGGCGGCCGCCGCCGGCGCCGCGGCGGACGTGCCGGCCGCGAGCACCAGCCCGGACGCCAGCAGTGCGCCCAGCGCCAGGGTGGCGAGCGGCGCCCGCACTCTCGAGCGAGCCCCTCGGCTTCGGCCGGCACCCGTCGCGCCACGGTGTCCGACCACGACCACGATTGTGCACGCTGGGTTTCGTGCCCGGGCGGGTATGCGATTACGAAGTCGTTACGAATCGACCCTCCAACGTGGGTGTCGACCGGAAACATCCCTCGGCGGCCTCCGCGGGCGCCCTGTGGGCGCCTGGGCCACCACCACGGCAGAATGGGCCCATGACCCCGGATTCCCCGCACCCCGACACCTTCGGCGCCCGGACCGACCTGGTCGTCGGCGACCGCACCTACGAAATCTTCTCCCTCACGGCGCCCGCGCTGGCCGAGCGGCACGACGTCGAGCGGCTGCCGTACTCCGTCAAAGTGCTGCTCGAGAACCTGTTGCGCCACGAGGACGGGCCGCACGTGACGGCCGACGACATCGTGGCCGTGGCCGCCTGGGGGACCAACCCCGAGGGACATGGGCAGGGGGCGGGCGACGCCGCCCACGAAATCGCGTTCACCCCCGAGCGCGTCCTCATGCAGGACTTCACGGGTGTGCCCGGAGTGGTCGACCTGGCCGCCATGCGCGACGCGCTGGCCCGCCTCGGCGGCGACGCGGCCAAGGTCAACCCGCTCGTCCCGGTCGAGCTCGTCATCGACCACTCGGTCATCATCGAGCGCTCCGGTGACGCCGGCGTCCTACGACGAGAACGTCTCGGTCGAGTACTCGCGCAACCTGGAGCGCTACCAGCTGCTGCGCTGGGCCCAGGGCGCCTTCCGCGACTTCGGGCTCGTGCCGCCGGGCACGGGCATCTGCCATCAGGTCAACCTCGAGTACCTGTCCCGGCTGGTCTTCGCCACCGACGACGGCCGGGCCTTCTGCGACACACTCGTCGGCACCGACTCGCACACCGTGATGGTGAACGGGCTGGGCGTCCTCGGCTGGGGTGTCGGCGGGATCGAGGCCGAGGCGGCCATGCTCGGCCAGCCGCTGTCCATGCTGCTGCCGCCGGTCGTCGGGCTGCGCATTTCCGGAGAGACCAAGCCGGGGATCACCGCCACCGACGTGGTGCTGACGGTGACCGAGCTCCTGCGCGACCACGGCGTGGTCGGAGCCTTCGTCGAGTGCTACGGCCCCGGCGTCGCCGCGCTGCCGCTCGAGACGCGGGCCACCATCGGCAACATGAGCCCCGAGTACGGCGCCACCTGCACCATGTTCCCGATCGACCAGGTGACGCTCGACTACCTGCGCTTCACCGGGCGCGACGAAGAGCACCTGGCCCTGGTCGAGGCCTACGCCAAGGCCCAGGGCCTGTGGCACGACCCCGGTGCACCCGAGCCGGTGTACTCCGAGCACCTCAGCCTCGACCTGGGCGACGTGGAACCGTCCCTGGCCGGCCCGTCCCGCCCCCAGGACCGGGTCCCCCTGGCCGGCGCCCGCGACTCGTTCCGGCTGGCCATCGACCGGACGCCGGCCTCCGCCCCGAGCGAACCGGCGGCGGCACCCCACCACCAGATGCAGGACGGCGACGTGGTCATCGCCGCCATCACCAGCTGCACCAACACCTCCAATCCGCAGGTCATGGTCGGCGCCGGGCTGCTGGCCCGCAACGCGGTCGAGCGCGGTCTGCGGTCCAAGTCGTGGGTCAAGACGTCGCTCGCCCCCGGCTCGCGTGTCGTCATCGACTACCTCGAGCGCGCCGGCCTCATGGGGCCGCTCGAGCAGCTCGGCTTCTACCTCGTCGGCTACGGATGCACCACCTGCATCGGCAATTCGGGGCCGTTGCTCACCGGGGTGAGCGATGCGGTCAAGGAAGGCGACCTGGCCGTGGCCGCCGTCCTGTCGGGCAACCGCAACTTCGAAGGGCGCATCCACCCCGACGTGCGCCTGAATTACCTGGCCTCGCCGCCGCTGGTGGTCGCCTACGCGCTGGCGGGCACCATGGACACCGACCTGACCACCGAGCCCATCGGGCACGACGCCGAAGGCAACGCCGTCCTGCTCTCCGACATCTGGCCCTCCATGGAGGAGGTGAGTGCGACCATCCGCGCCTCACTGACCTCCGAGATGTTCCGCACCCGCTACGCCGCCGTGTTCGACGGCGACGAGTACTGGCAGCAGGTCACGGTGGCGCCGGGCGAGACCTACGCCTGGCAGGACGACTCGACCTACGTCAAGAACCCGCCGTTCTTCGAGACGATGACCATGACGCCCGAGCCGGTGACCGACGTCGTCGGCGCCCGGGTGCTGGTCCGGGTGGGTGACAGCGTCACCACCGACCACATCTCCCCGGCTGGCTCCATCGGCCCCACCACGCCGGCCGGGCGTTACTTGACCGAGCACGGCGTCGCCCGGGCGGACTTCAACTCCTACGGCGCCCGGCGCGGCAACCACGAGGTGATGATGCGCGGCACGTTCGCCAACGTGCGGCTGCGCAACCTGCTGGCCCCGGGCACCGAGGGCGGCGTCACGCTGCACCTGCCCGAAGGGTCGCAGACTTCGGTGTACGAGGCCGCCATGCAGTATTTGGACGAGGGGGTCCCGCTCATCGTGCTGGCCGGACGCGAGTACGGCACCGGCTCCAGCCGCGACTGGGCGGCCAAGGGCACGGCGCTGCTCGGGGTCCGGGCCGCCATTGCGCAGAGCTTCGAGCGCATCCACCGCTCCAACCTCATCGGCATGGGCGTGGCCCCACTGCAGTTCTACAAGGGCGACTCGGCCGACGCCCTCGGCCTGAGCGGACACGAGCGCTTCACCATCACCGGTTTGGACGTCCTCAACCGGGGCGAGCTGCCCAAGGAGCTCACGGTCACCGCGACGGCCGACGACGATTCGGTCACCGAGTTCCGGGTGATCCTGCGCATCGACACGCCCATGGAGGCCGAGTACTACCGCCACGGCGGCATCCTCCAGTACGTGCTGCGCCAAATGGCCCGCTGAGGGCGCTCAGCCCCCGAACTCGGCCAGCACCTTCTTGGGCGCCCGGCGCCGCCACGACTCCGTGAGCAGCTCGCGCACCAGGGCGGACGTGGCCCGGCGCAGGACGACGCGGCAGCCCGCCAACTTCTTGCCCCACCACAGTTCCTCGACGGCGCCGGGGAACTCGGCGCAGTAGGCCGCCACCTCGTCGGCCTCGAGGAAGACGTGCACGTGACCGCCCTCGGGCGGCACGGTGGCGAAGATCTTCCCGCCGACGCGGAACGAGGTCATGTCGTGGTGCGGCGCCTCCGCCGACGCCGGCAGCGACAGGGCGATGCGCCGGACGGTGGCCGGGCTGACCCCCATCAGCGTGCGGGCGCCGACCCGGCCAGGGCGACGAAGCGGCGCACGATGCCTTCGCCGGCCCGGCTCACGTGCGCCACGTCCACCGCGCGCACGAAGACGCCGGGCGGCAGGTGCGGTCCCCAGTGCGCCACCAGGCTTGCCGTCACCTCCACGTGGAACTGGAGGCCGTACGCATGGGGACCGGCGCGGAAGGCCTGGTTCTCGTAGAGGTCGCTCCGGGCCAGGTGCACCGCGCCCTCGGGGAGCGAGAAGGTGTCGCCGTGCCAGTGCACGCACGGCAGCGGCGTGGGGGCAGGGCCCAGAACGGGGTCACCGATCGCCTCGGCGGTCAGGTGCACCTCACCGGCCCCCACCTCGGGGCGGGGGCCCGTCACCACCTCGGCGCCGAGCGCGGCCGCCAGCTGCTGGGCGCCCAGGCAGATGCCGAGCACGGGCAACCCGGCGCTCACGGCCCGGCCCAGCAGCGCCCGCTCGTCGGCCAACCAGGCCAGGTCGTCGTGCACGCCCATCGGCCCGCCCAGGACCACCAGGCCGGCCATCTCCTCCACCGATCCGGGCGGCGGCACGGGCTCCCCGCGGTCGACCCGCACCACGGAAAGGTCCGCACCCGAGTCGGCGACGGCGAGCGCCACCGTGCCCGGGCCCTCGTGGGCCACGTGCTGGAGCACCACCCAGGGACGGCTCATGGGGGGCTAGGAGCGTGGGTCGGAATCGGCCAATAGATCCGGACTGACGCCTGAGGACATCGTTCTGGGCTGTCCGGAGAGTTCCGGGGCGCGGAGAATGCGGCCGAGAGCCTGTTGACGGAGCGATCGATACCCATCGACGCCGATCCGGACCTTCCTATGCGCCCGCTTGGGCCAGCTTTCGCACGTTGTGGCAGAGCGAGTGCAGCGCCCACTCACCTCGGGCACCTTCGAGGCCGCGGAGACGGAGGAAGCCGGCGCGTTGTCGGACCTTGGTCTGGCCGAAGACCGGTTCGACGATGGCCTTGCGTCTGGCGTAATCGGCCCGCCCGGCCTTGGTGCGCAGCCGGCGCGCCATCTTCTCCTTCACCGTGGCACCTCTCGGGATGGGGCCTCTCGGTGTGGCCGGCACCCGTTCGTCGTGTTTGATGCGCCCGGTGGCAATCAACACGTCGACGCCGGCGTCGGTGGCATCGTTGACGTTCTTCTCGGAGAAGTAGCCGGCGTCGGCGATGAGCGTGTCGGGGTTCTCCTCGACGCCCGCGGCGCCGAGGTTGGCCTCGGTGGCCTCGATCATCTCGATGAGGTGCGCGGCGTCGGCGGCCTGGTTGGACACCGAATGGGCCACGATGACCTGGGCCTCTTCGTCGACCACGGCCTGGGCGTTGTAGGCGTAGTGGAAGCCGTCGGTCGTCTTCATCATCCGTGACTCGGGGTCGGTGAAGTTGCGCTGGGCTCGGCCGGGGGGTGCGGCCACCTCGGCCGCCGCCGCGCCGGCTGCTCGAGCCTCGTGCGCGCTGGCACCGCGTTCTGTGGCCTTGTCCTGGGCTTTTTGCGCTGCCTTGTCCCTCGCCTCGGCCTCGATGGCTTCCTTGGCTGCTCGCAGCTTGGCCAGGCGGCCCTCTTTGGTGGCCAGTTCGGGCGGGAGCTCGTCACCTCTTTTGTCCTCACCGAACTCGGCGTCTTCGGCCATGTCGACGGCCTCGGCCTCGGCCAGCATGGCTGCCACCTGGGCCTCGAGCTCTTCGATGCGCGGTCCCATCCGGTCATAACTCATGGCCTTGTGCTTACTCGCCGACGCCCGCAGCTTGGTGCCGTCGAGGGCGACGCGGCCAAGGCGCACCAGTCCCGCTTCTGCGCACAGGGCGAGCACCTGGACGAAGAGGACATCGATGGCGCCGAGGTGGCGCCGCCGAAAACGCGAGATGGAGCGGTAGTCGGGGGCCGCGTTGGCGCTCAGCCAACGGAAGGCCACGTCGACATGGCAGCGTCGCTCCATCTCCCGCGAGCTCGTCACCCCGATCGAGTAGGCGTAGAGCAAGAGCTTGAGCATCATCGTCGGGTCATAGGGCGGGGCACCCGAGGCCTCGGTGTAGGAGTCATAGACGCAGGAGAGGTCGAGCAGGTTCTCGGCCACGTCGGAGATGAAGCGGGCCTCGTGGTTCTCGGGCAGCCAGTCATCGAGGGAGGGGGGCAAGAGGAAGGACTGGGACTGGTCGTAGTCGCGGAAGCGCTTGTTGACCCCGGCGGGGACCTTCTCGGGGGGCCTGACCGGCTCCCCTTGCACCTCGAAGAGCTTGTCGCCGACCCGATCATCTGCCATTGGCAAATTCTCCCAAACCCCCAGGAGAATCGCGAATCGAGGGCCGGCCCGCGTCCCGACGATGGGTCGGTCAGCCCTCGGGGGTCATTGGCGGATTTTGACCCACGCTCCTAGGGAATGCGGGTGACCCGGAAGAGCTCGGCGGACGACCCCGCCGGGAGGCCGGCCCGCTCGGCCATGGCCCGGGCCCCGGCGTGGACGCGCTCGGCCATGCCGTCGGGGTCGGCGATCTGGCTCTTGTGGCACAGGAGGGCCGCCAGCTTGCGCTCAATGGTGGCCGTGGTGTCGACGGCGACGGCAGCGTTCGGCCCCCCGGGGCCCATGAGCCACAGCTCGGTGACGGTCCAGGGCTCGAGACCCTCCTCGTCGAGGAGCTCGGGGTGGGCGAAGGGGTTGCGGGCGTCGGGGTACACGGCACACACCGCCGCCTCCCCCGCCGCCAGGTGATCGGGATGACTGGCGAAGATGAAGTCCCAATTGCGCTCCGGGCGACTGGGTGAGGACGCGCTCGGGCCTGACCTGGCGGATGACCCGGCTGATGTCGCGGCGCAGCCCGATGGTGGGCTCGAGCATCCCGTCGGAATGCCCGAGGAAATGCACGTCGGTGACGCCGACCACGGCGGCGGCGGCGCGTTGCTCGTCCTGGCGCAGGAGGGCCATGTCGGCCCGTGACAGTTCCCGGTCCGAGCCGCCCGCCTCGCCGTTGGTCACGACGCAATACGTGACTTCGAGGCCGGCCGCGGTGAAGGCGGCCACAGTGCCGGCGGACCCGAAGTCGACGTCGTCGGGATGCGCGGTCACCACCAGGACACGGCGGACGCCGTCGTCGGGCGACCAGAGCGGCATCGGCGTGGGCTCGCTCAGAGGACGCTCTCCGACGCCTGCGGAGTCCAGGCGACCAGGTCGGCCAGCCGCGGATCGTTGGAGAACATTTCGACGATGGGGATCCGCAGGGCCAGGCGCCGCTGAATGACCTCCATCTCGACCAGCTGGTTCCACAGCGCCAGGCTCACCACGACACCGGCCTTGCCGGCCCGGGCCGTCCGGCCCGAGCGGTGCAGGTAGGCCTTGTGGTCCTCGGGCGGGTCGTAGTGGATCACGGCGTCGACGCCCTCGATGTGCAGGCCCCGGGCCGCCACGTCGGTGGCCACGAGGACGTTCAGCTTCCCGTTGGAGAAGTCCGCCAGGGCGCGCTCGCGGTTGGCCTGGCGCAGGTCGCCGTGGATGGCGGCGACGCGCACACCCTCCTTGCCCAGGTTGTCGACGAGGCGGTCGGCGCCGCGCTTGGTGCGCACGAAGATCAGCGATTTCTCCTGCGCCCGGCAGATGGCGGCCACCACCTTCACCTTGTCCATTTGGTGCACCTGCAGGAACCGGTGCTCCATCAGCGTCACCGTCTGCGTGGCGGACGCGACCTCGTGGAAGACGGGGTCGGTCAGGTAGCGCTTGACCAGCATGTCCACCGCCCCGTCGAGGGTGGCCGAGAAGAGCAGCGTCTGGTGCGCCTGGCCGAGGCGCCGCAGCACCCATTCGACCTGGGGCATGAAGCCCATGTCGGCCATGCGGTCGGCCTCGTCGAGCACGAGCGTCTCGAGCTGGTCGACGGCAATTTCGCCGCGGTCGCCCAGGTCGATCAGCCGGCCCGGGGTGGCGATGACGACGTCGACACCCTTGCGCAGCTTCGCCACCTGCCGGTCGATGTCGGCGCCGCCGTAGACGGCCACGGCCCGCAACCCGATCGTCCGCGCCAGGGGGTTGATCACGTCGTGCACCTGGACGGCCAGCTCGCGGGTCGGCAGCAGGACCAGCGCCAGCGGGCGGGCGGGACGGGTCGGCTCCCGGGGCCCCTGCGCCTGGCGTGTCGCCTTGGCCCGCTGCAGAAGAGGCACACCGAAGGCCAGGGTCTTGCCGGAGCCGGTCTTGGCCTTCCCGCAGACGTCACGGCCGGCCAGGGCGTCGGCCACGGTCAGGGCCTGGATCGGGAAGGCGCTGACGATGCCCTCGTCGGCCAGCGCCTTGGTCAGCTCGGGAGAGACGCCGAGGGACTCGAAGGTCCTGGCGGTCTCGTAGGTGTCGCCCCCGGGGACGGATTCGTCCCCACTCGCGACAGGGCCGGCGTACGCGCCGGTCACGGCATCAACGGTCATCAACCCGCTCTCTCTGTTGTGACGGCGGGACCGTGCGCCAGCCAGAGAAAAGGAGGATCGGCCCCGACTCACCAGCCCCTGCCGGTGGTCGCAGGCTCCATTGTACCAGCCCAGGGCAGGTCTCATGGCGAGTTGACTCATCTGATACCTCCGCGTAGACCCATTCGTTGCCTCAGCTGGAAATCTCCGCGTGCGGGGGTCATCGAGTGCCGGTGACGAGGGAGTACGCCTTTCGCCATGGAGCTTTCGATGGGTCAACGTCAGGCTGTCACCAAAAAGATGGCTCTGGCCTACAAACGAGGCTCGAAAAGCGAGAAATCAAGGATCCTCGACCAGCTGGTCGAGTTGACCGGGTGGCACCGCGACCACGCCAGAGCGGCCCTGCGCTCCGCCATGGCCGTCAAGGTCGCCCGGCCCCGGGCGGCCCGGGCTTCCAAGTTCACGCCACTGGTGCTCGCCGGGCTGGCCATCTGCTGGATGCTGATGCGGGCCCCAGCCGGCAAGCGACTGGCCCCCATGCTGGCCACCGTGGTGCCCCTCTTGCGCCGCGACGGTGAGATCGCGCTCAGCGACGACGAGGCTGCTCTCCTCGTCTCCATGAGCGCGGCGTCCATCGATCGCCACCTGGCCCCCGAGCGGGCCAAGCTCGCCTCGCGTGGACGCAGTCACACCAAGCCCGGGACGCTGCTCAAGTCACAGATACCAATGCGCACCTGGGCCGAGTGGTCAGAGGACACGCCCGGGTTCGTCGAGATCGACATGGTCGGCCACGAAGGGGGTAACTCGAGCGGCGAGTTCTGCTTGACCCTGACCGTGACCGACATCGCCACGGGTTGGACGATCAACCGCAGTGTCAAGAACAAAGCAGCCATCTGGGTCTTCGAGGCCTTAGAGCACGTCATTGCTCAGTTTCCGTTCCCCATCTTGGGCATCGACTCGGACAACGGCGCCGAGTTCATCAACAGCCACCTCATGAACTACTGCGTCGCCCACAAGATCACCTTCACCCGCTCACGGCCGGGCAACAAGAACGACGGAGCCCACGTCGAACAGAAGAACTGGACCCATGTGCGCGGCCTGGTCGGCTACCTGCGCTTTGACACCGCCACCGAGCTCGGTCTGCTCAACGAGATCTGGGAGCTCGACCGGATCTACACCAACTACCTCTTGGCCCAGCAAAAGCTCGTCTTCAAGCAGCGCCATGGCGCCAAGGTCTCCAAGCGCCACGACCGGGCCGCCACGCCGTTCGAGCGAGCCGACGCCCACCGCGATGTCACCGACGCAACCCGCAAGAGCATGCACCACACCATGAACGAGCTCAGGCCCGGAGATCTCTACCGTGCCATCGTGGGACTCACCGCCCGCCTCGAACGTCTCTCGCTCAGCAAGGCTCCCGTTCGGGTCAAGCCACCGGTGAACAGGGCCTTCAACGACTACAGCCAGGCGGAGGTTTTATCTGAGGCAACGAATCAGGCTTCCCGGAGGATTTGACCTGAGGCAACAGGGATTGTGCCAAAGTGAGGCCTCACCGCCGACCAACCCCGAGGAGCGCACGATGGCCAAACTCGAAAAGGGCGCCACCGCCCCCGCGTTCACCCTGCCCGACCAGGACGGCAAGCCGGTCAAGCTGTCGGACTACAAGGGCCAGCGCGTCATCGTCTACTTCTATCCGGCCGACGACACGCCCGGCTGCACCAAGGAGGCGTGCCAGTTCAACGACAACCTCAAGACCTTCGAGAAGGCCGGCGTGGCCGTACTGGGGATTTCGCCCGACAAGGCGGAGAAGCACGTCAATTTCCGCTCCAAGTACAAGCTGAAGTTCCCGCTGTTGACCGACGCCGACAAAAAGGTCATGGAGAAGTACGGCGCCTGGGGCGAGAAGACCATGTACGGCAAGAAGACGGTCGGGACCATCCGCTCCACCTTTCTGGTCGGACCCAACGGGAAGATCCAGCGGTCCTGGTACCACGTGAAGGCCGACGGCCACGCCGCCAAGGTCCTCGAAGAAGTGGCCGAGGGCTGAGGCAGCGGTGAAGAACTGGGGGGAGTTCGCCCGGCTCCGTCCCGACCTGGCCGATCCGGGCCGGGCGCTGCTCTATCGGGTCGGCGTCGGGCTCGGCTTCCTGGCCACGACCCGACCCGACGGGGGCCCGCGGGTGCACCCGATGTGCCCGTTGCTCACCGGCGTCGGGGCCTACGCGTTCATTGTGCCCTCGCCCAAGCAGCGCGACCTCCTTCGCGACGGGCGCTTCGCGCTCCATTCGTTCCCCTGCGAGGACAACGAGGACGCGTTCTACTGCGCCGGGCGGGCGCGCCCGGTGACCGAGCCCGACCTCCGCCGCGAGCTCAGCGCCCTCTTCGTGGCCGAGCGGGCCCGGTTCCACGTGCCCGCACCCGACGACGGGGACCAGCTCTTCGAGTTCCTGCTCGACTCCTGCCTGCTGACCCGGACGACCGGCCACGGCGACCCCGAACCCGCGCATCAGGTCTGGCGCGACGGCCACGGCTGAACCCAGCCGAGCAGAAGAGGGAACGACGTGGGACAAGGAATCAGCGACGTCCTGACCTTCGCCGTCGGCGTGGCCATCAGCCCGCTCCCGATCGTCGCGGTCATCCTCATGCTGTTCTCGCAACGGGGCCGGGTCAACGGTCTGTCCTTCCTCGTGGGCTGGGTCGTCTCGCTGGCCGCCGTCAGCACGGTGGTCTACGTGCTCTGCCACGACGGCAGCGTGGCGACCAGCACCACGGCGAGCGACTCCGTCTCGTGGGGCAAGATCGTGCTGGGTGCGGCCCTCCTGCTCCTGGCCCGGCGCCAATGGCGCCAACGCCCCGCCCAGGGCGCCGAGCCGGAGATGCCGAAGTGGATGGCCACCCTCGACCACGTGTCACCGGTGAAGGCCTTCGGCCTGGCCGTCGTTCTCGCCGCCGTGAACCCCAAGAACCTCGTGCTGACCCTCGGGGCGGCCACCGGGCTGGCGCAATCGGGCGTGACCACCTCCGAGGCCGTCGTCTCCATTGCCGTGTTCGTCGTGATCGCCAGCCTGACCATCGCCGGCCCGGTGCTCTACGCCCTCGTGGGCGGCCAGAAGGCCCGGGCCGCCCTCGATGGGGCCAAGGGCTGGCTGACCGCGCACAACGCGGCCGTCATGACCGTGCTGTTCCTCGTGTTCGGCGTGGACCTGATCGCCAAGGGACTGCCACCGCTGACCCACTGAACCCCGCCTCGCGGCGACCCGACCCGGAGACCGCCTTGACACCGGCCTGCATCGGGTGCATATTTACCTAGGTTCCTAGATAAATAGAGGTCTCCGTGATCCAGTTCCACCTGGACAGCCGCTCGGGCGTGTCCCCCTACATGCAGATCGTCCAGCAGGTGCGCAACGCGCTGCGCCTCGGACTGTTGAGCAAGGGGGAGCAACTCCCCACGGTCAAGGAGGTGGTGGCCCAGCTGGCCATCAACCCCAACACCGTCCTCAAGGCCTACCGCGAGCTCGAGCACGAAGGCCTCGTCGGTGCCCGGCCCGGCGTCGGCACCTTCGTCACCGGGACCCTGGCCCCGGCGTCGGTCGCCGCACACGGCCCGCTCCGCCAGGACCTGCAGCACTGGATCGCCAAGGCGCGGCGCGCCGGCCTCGACGACGAGAGCATCGAGGCCCTCTTCGAGACCTCCTTTCGGTCCTCCACTCAGGCGGACATAGCGTGAGCGCGGTCCTCAGCGCCCGGGGTCTGGGCAAGCGCTACGGCCGCCGCTGGGCTCTCAGCGACTGCGACCTCGAGGTCCCGGCCGGCCATGTGGTCGGTCTCGTCGGCCCCAACGGCGCCGGCAAGACCACGCTCCTCCACCTGGGCGTCGGCCTGCTGGCCCCGAGCGCCGGCAGCATCGAGGTGCTCGGACAAGCCCCTTCGGACGACCCGGCGCAGCTGGCCCGGGTCGGCTTCGTGGCGCAGGACACCCCCACCTACGCCCGCCTCAGCGTGGAGGACCACCTCGCCCTGGGCGCGCACATGAACCCGGGCTGGGATGCCGATTTGGCCCGCCGGCGCATCGACGACCTCGACCTGGACCCCACGCAGCGGGCCGGCACCCTCTCGGGCGGCCAGCGGGCCCAGCTCGCTCTCACGCTGGCTGTGGCGAAGCGTCCCGAGTTCCTCCTCCTCGACGAGCCGGTGGCCAGCCTCGATCCTCTGGCCCGCCGCGAATTCCTCCAGGGCCTCATGGAGGTGGTGGCGGACCACGACGTGAGCGTCGTGCTGTCGTCGCACCTCGTGGCCGACCTGGAGCGGGTGTGCGACTACCTCGTGGTGCTCGTGTCGTCGCGGGTGCAGGTGGCCGGCGAGGTCGACGAGCTCCTGGCCTCGCACCACCGCCTGACCGGGCCGCGCCACGACGTCGCCTCGCTCCCCCGTGACCAGTACGTGATCGAGGAGAGCCACACGGACCGCCAGAGCACGCTGCTCGTGCGCCACGAGGACCCGATCCTCGATCCGTCCTGGACGGTCGAGGACCTCGACCTCGAGGACCTGGTGCTGGCCTACATGGGCCAGGCGGGTGGGAGCACCCGCAAGCGGCAGGGCGACACCACCCGGAACGGGGCGGCGAAGCTGGGCATCGCCCGGTGATCGCCATCTCGTGGCGCCAGTTCCGACCCCAGGCCATCGTCGGCCTGACGGGACTGGTGGTGATCGCCGTCGTGCTCGCCCTCACCGGCCCGAACCTGGTGCACGTCTACGACGTCAACCTGGCCGCGTGCCGGGCATCGGGTGGTCAGAGTCCCGCCTGCAACAACCCGGTCGGCAACACCTTTCACGCGCTACAGGTCACACTGATCGCCCTGGTGCTCGTGGTGCCGGCGCTCATCGGGATGTTCTGGGGCGCGCCCCTCATCGCCCACGAGCTCGAGACGGGCACGTTCCGGCTGGCCTGGACCCAGAGCGTGAGCCGGCGGCGCTGGCTGTTCGTCAAGATGGGCCTGGTCGGGCTGGCCAGCGCGCTGACCGCGGGCCTCCTGAGCCTCATGTCCACGTGGTGGTTCAGTCCCATCGACAAGGTCAGCCAGAGTCGCTTCGGCCCGGCGAATTTCGGCTTGCACGGCTTCGTCCCCGCCGGATACGCCGCCTTCGCCTTCGCCCTCGGGGTCACGGCGGGCCTGGTCTTCCGGCGCACCCTGCCGGCCATGGCGGTCACGCTCGCCGGCTTCGTCGCCACCCGCCTCGCCGTGACGTACTGGCTGCGGCCGCACTACATGAGCCCGGCCACCCTCAACGTGCCGTTGTCCGGCGCCGACGTCGGGTTCCAGATTGCCGGGCCCGGCTCGGTGTCGCCCGTGTCGATGGTGGCGAACGCTCCCGACCTGCCCAACGCCTGGGTCTCGTCGGCGGCCGTCGTCGACAGCGCCGGGCGGGCGCCGAGCAGCTCGGCCGTCCAGCACGCCTGCCCGAACCTGGGTGCGGGCGTGGCACCACCCGCAAGGGGTTCGGGAGGGTTCGGCCCCCTCGGGGGGCACGCGGTCGGCATCAGGGTGTCGCAGGGGGCACAGCAGCAGTTCAACGACTGCATCTCCACCTTGGCCGCCAAGTACCACGTCGTCGTGACCTACCAGCCGGCCAACCGGTTCTGGACGTTCCAGGCCATTGAGACGGCGCTCTTCGTGGTTCTCGCCCTCGCGCTGGCCGGTGCCTGCGTGTGGTTTGTCCGCCACCGGCTGAACTGATGACGGTGCGCCGAGTGACCCGGGGAGCATCGTGATTTGGCTCGCCGATCCGGCAGTTCCGGCTGCAGGCTGTCGTCGCCCTGGTCGCGCCTGGTCACGCTCGGCGTGCTGGTGGCGGTGCTCGGCACCCAGCTCCTCAACGACTACCACGCCACCGTCACCGGTTGCGGTGCGCACGCTGACTGCTCGACCGCCACGGCCGCACTGGTCAACCGCTACGACCGGTGGAACACCTGGTTCGGGGTGGTGGTCCTCGTCTTCCCGGGCCTGCTCGGCATCTTCTGGGGCGCGCCGCTGCTGGCGCGCGAGCTCGAGAGCGGGACGTTCCGCCTGGCCTGGACCCAGAGCATTTCGCGGTCCCGCTGGACGCTGACCAAGCTGGCGCTCCTCGGCCTGGCCAGCATGGCGGCCGCCGGCCTCTGCAGCCTGTTCGTGACGTGGTGGGCCAGTCCGCTCGACCACATCGGTGCCGGGCCGTTCAGCACCTTCGACCAGCGCGGCCTCGTGCCGGTCGGCTACGCCCTCTTCGCGTTCGCCCTGGGCGTGGCCGTCGGCGCCGTCATCCGCCGCACCCTGCCGGCCATGGGGGCGACGTTGGTCGCCTTCGTCGGCGTCCGGCTGGCCGTCTACGAGTGGCTGCGGCCCCGCTACATGGCACCGCTGATCGCCCGCAGCCCGTACCGGTTCAGCGGGCCCGGGCTCAATCAGGTCGCCATCGGCCAGGGGCTCCGGCCGGGAGGGTGGGTGATCTCCCAGTCGATCGAGAACCCGGCCGGGCACGTCGTCGGCCACAGCGTGGGCGGGCTGCTGGCCACCTCGATCAACGTCGGAGCCCAGGGGGTGACGATTGCGGGTGTGGGCTCGTGCCCCACTCTCAAGCCGACGGGGCAACAGAGCTTTGCCAAGTCCAACGACCTGGTCCAGCGCTGCGTGAACCAGCTCCACCTCACGAACGTGACGACCTACCAGCCGTCGAACCGCTACTGGCCCTTCCAAATTTACGAGACGCTGCTCTTCGTGGTCGCCGCCCTGGCCGTCGGCGCCTTCGCCCTGTGGTGGGTGCGCCGCCGGCTCAACTGACCCGAGCCTGCCGCGGCAGGGGCCCGGCGCTCAGTGCTGATGCGCCGGGCACCAGTAGGTGCTGCGGCCGCCCACCATGGCGTGCGCCAGCTCGGCCCCGTCGAGTGGGCAGAGCCCGCCCGGCTGGCGCTCCTCCATCAGGTCGCCCATGTGGGAGCCGGAACGGCGGCCCAGCTGGCGGAGCGTGGCCCGCAGCACGGTGTGCAGGTTCCGCAGCTCGTCGTCGCTGAGCGGCGTGCGCCGTCGTGGATCGAGCCCGGCCCGCCAGAGGATCTCGTCGGCCAAGAGGTTGCCGATGCCGGCCAGGCGCTCCTGGTCCATCAGGCGGGCCTTGAGGGGTGCGGCCCCCGCCGCCCGGCCCGGCGGCACCGACAGGGCGGTCACCAAATCCTTGCGGGTCACGCTCAGCGCATCGGGACCGAGGCGGTTCTCGTCGGGCGCCAGCTCGAGCGAGCCGAAGCGACGCGGGTCGTGGAGCAGCAGCGTGCCGCCGTCGTCGAAGGTGACGCGGGCCCGTACCCACTGCTTTCCGAAGACGCCCGGTCCGTAGAGCAGGCGGTCGAGCGCCTCCGCGCCGTCGACCACCAGGCCGCCGGTCATGCCGAACCGCACGCCCAGGGTGGGCCCGTCGGTGTCGAGGAGCATGAGCTTGCCCCGGCGCCGGGCGGCGGTGAAGGAACGGCCCACCAGGGCCGAGCGCAGCCGCCCCGGGGTGGTGCCGCCGCGGCCGTAGCGGGCGTCGACCATCCAGACCTTTTCGATCGGGCGATGCAGCGCCTGCTCGGCCAGCACCCGGTAACGCTCGACCTCGAGGATCTCGGGCACCGCCGCACGGTACCGGACCACCCCACCCGGGCCGAATATGGTGGCGGCGTGCCACCCGAGAAGCCCCAATGGGCCGAACTGTTCACCGAGGTCGTGACCTCGGGCCTCTGTACCGGATGCTCGGCCTGCGTGATCGCCTGCCCCTACGACGTCCTCGGCTACGACGACGCGGACGGGGTCTACCGACCCTTCCACGTCGACGCGGACGGTGGGCCGGACAACTGCACCCACGGGCTGAAGGGCTGCACCCTGTGCACCCGGGCCTGCCCGCGCTTCCGGACCTGGGAGCCCGACATCGAGAACCACCTCTTCGGCCGCCCCCGCACCGACGAGGAGATCTCGGGCATCTCCCGCCGCACCGTGCTGGCCCGGGCCGTCGACGCCGAGGTGGCCGGGGTGGGCCAGGACGGCGGGCTCGTGTCGGCCCTCCTGATCTGGGCGTTCGAACACGAGGTCATCGACGCCGCGCTCGTCTCGGCGCTCGAAGGGGACGGCTCGACGTGGAAGGCGGTGCCGGCTGTCGCCCGGACCCGGGAGGACGTGCTGGCCACGGCCGGGTCCCGCTACACCTACTCGGCCAACCCGATGGCCTACGCCGAGGCGATCGAAGGCGGTGCCGAGCGCATCGCGCTGGTCGGCATGGGCTGCCAGGCCTCGGCCCCGGGAGCCATGCAGGCCCGCAAGGCGGGCAAGATCGCCCGGCGCTTCGCCCTGTCCATCGGCCTGCTGTGCTCGAAGACCTTCGACGACGCCATCTTCCCCGAGCTCTTCGAGGAGAAATACGGGCTGGCCCGGGCCGAGATCGTCAAAATGAACATCAAGGGCGTGTTCCAGGTGTGGATGCGTGACGGCGGCTACCACGAGATCCCGCTGAAGGAGGCCCACGCCTGGACCCGGGAGGGCTGCAAGGCCTGCCCCGACTTCGCGGCCGAGCACGCCGACATCTCGACCGGTGGCATCGGGGCCTACGGGGACTGGACGCTGACGTTGCTCCGCACCGAGAAGGGCGAGGCGCTGTTCAACGACATGGAGGCGGCCGGGGTGGTCGAGGTGCGGCCCATAGAGGACGACCCCGGCGCGGTGGAGCTGCTGCACCGACTGAGCCGGGTCAGCCGCAAGCGCTGGCCGGCCACGGCGGTGCCCATGCCGGGGCGGTTGCCGGCGTCAGCCCGCTGACTCCCTTCGTCTTCCGGTCGAGGTGACGTAATGGCCGGCCGCGACGCTGGTGACGGTGACGGTGGTGGCGGTGGGCCCGGCAGGGACGCGTTCGCCGAGCACCTGGGGATCGAGGTGGTCCGGCAGGGTCCGGGTCACACAGTGGCCCGGCTGACGACGGGCCCGCAGCACGCCAACCCCCACGGGACGGTGCACGGCGCCGTGTTCTACGGCGTGGCCGGCGCCGCGGTGGCGGCGGCGGCCAACGACGCCGAGCACTCGGGCATCATCACCTCGGTCCTGGTCGAGTACCTCCGGCCGGCCGCCATCGGCGACGAGCTGTACGCCGAGGTGGCACGCGAGGCGTCGACCGAACGCGAGGACATCTTCACCGGCACCGTACGGCGCGGCCCGCAGGGCGACCTGCTGGCCTGGGTCCGCGCCCGCGGGACCAGGCGGGCGCGCGCCTGAGGCTCAGCCCGGGACGCTGACCGCGAAGGTGCTGCCGCCCGACAGGGGCGACGGTGCGGCGTAGACCTCACTCGAGCTCGGAGGAGTTCGTCCACTCCTGCGCCGCCAGTCCGGGCATGTCCACCAGCGCCTTCCCGCCGGCCTCGCTGTAGGTGAACGACACGGTCGAGGACGGCACCGGCGGCGGCACGCTGGACACCCCGTTGGGCGCTCCGATCACGTCGGCGCCCCCGCTCGGCAGGCCGAGGGCCACGATGCCGATGTTCGGTCCGGCGTCGGTCACGGCGGCGCCATCGGCAAAGGACGTCGCGGACCGACGGCTCAGATCACGGATGGAGGCCGACGAGCTGGTGGAGCTGACGGTGACGCTGACGAGCACGCGGTCCCCGGGACGGACGACGACCGAGGACGGCACGTAGTCCGTCACGTTGTCGGCCGGGGGTGGCATGAAGAAGGCGGTGTCGTACGTGGCCGTGGCCCCGTTGCAGTACGTCCGCACCACCGCGTAGGCCCCGACGAGTGAGGTGCCCGTGCTGCCGTCGAAGTCGTTCAGGAACTGTACGCCCTCGGCCTGGCCCTCGAAGCTCCCGGTCGGATTGCCCGAGCAGTTGATGTGGGGCACCGTGACGACCGTCGACGCGATCCCCTCGAAGTCGTTGCTGTAGTAGCCGGCCCAGCCCGGGATGGCGACGGGCGTGAGCGTCGTCGACGGGGTGGGCGCGGCCGCGGCAGCGGCCCCGGTGACGATCACCCCGATGGCCACGGCAACGGTGACGACCAATGCGGAACGGACGACCTTCATGCTGTTCCTCCCTGTCCGAGTGCTCAGCAAGCGCCAATTGGGTCGCGTTCATGAACCACCTTCGAGCGATCGCCGTCCAGCGGTTCCAAGCGCCCGGGCGCCCGGGCGTCACGACCGGCACGGGCGTCACGACCGGCACGGGCGTCACACCGGCACGGGCACACCCAGCCCGATGGCCGAATCTGTGGGAACCATGTCATTGACGCCAGAGAGGACGGGGCGCACAGTGGGGGCGTGAGGGAGCGCCACGTCGTGATCGTCGCCTTCGACGGCCTCCAGCCGCTCGACGCCGTCGGGCCCCACGAGGTCTTCGCCGGGGCCGGCCGCGCCGCGGCGGCCGCCGGGCGGCCGGGGCGCTACCGGATCAGCGTGGTGTCGAGGAGCGGCGGGCCGGTGCGGGCCGAGAGCGGGCTCGAACTGAACACCGGGGCGCTCCCCGACCCGGGCCGGCGCATCGACACGCTCGTGGTCGCCGGCGGCAACGGCGCCAACGCGGCGGCGGCCGACGAGCAGCTCCTGGGCTGGTTGCGCGCCGTCGCGCCCCGCTGCCGGCGCGTGGCCACCGTGTGTTCGGGCACCTTCATTGCCGCGGCCGCCGGCCTGCTGGACGGCCGCCGGGTCACGACGCACTGGGCCCGGGCCGCCGAGCTGGCATCCGCCCACCCCGCCCTCACGGTGGACGCCGACCCCATCTACATCCGCGACGGCAAGTACTGGTCGAGCGCCGGGGTCACGGCCGGCATCGACCTGTCGCTGGCGCTCGTCGCCGACGACCTCGGCGTCGACGTGGCCCAGACGGTGGCGCGCTGGTTGGTCATGTTCCTGCACCGGCCGGGGGGCCAGACCCAGTTCGCCTCGCCCGTCTGGGTCCCTCGGGCCGAGCGTTCGACCGTACGGGCCGTCCAGCACCTGGTGGAGACCGCCCCGGGCGGCGACCATCGGCTGCCCAACCTGGCCGCGGCCGCCGCCATGAGCGTGCGGCACTTCACCCGGGTCTTCACGGCCGAGGTGGGCGAGACACCGAGCCGGTTCGTCGAGCGCACCCGGCTGGAGGCGGCCCGCCGCGAGCTCGAGATCAACGGCGACACGCTCGACGTCGTGGCGGCGCGCTGCGGGCTCGGCAGCGCCGAGACGCTGCGCCGCGTCTTCCAGCGCCATCTCGGCGTGTCGCCCGACGCCTACCGGCGGCGCTTCCGCGCCGGCCCGACCGATGCCATGGAAAGGACACCCGCATGACCCCGAACGACGCGGACGCCGGCCACGAACGTCTGCAAATCGCCATCCCGCTGTTCCCGAAGTTCACCGCCCTGGACGCCGTCGGACCCTACGAGGTCCTCCAGCGCATCCCGAGCTTCGACATCACGTTCGTCGGCCACGAGCGGGGTGAGGTGCGCAGCGAGAACGGCATGCTGGGCTTGACGGTCGACGCCACGTTCGAGGAGGTACCGGCGCCCGACGTCGTCGTGTTCCCCGGTGGCGTCGGCACCCGCCCGCTCGAGACCGACCGGCGCGTCGTGGACTGGGTGCGCGACGCGCATGGGACGACCCGGTTCACGACCTCGGTCTGCACGGGCTCGCTCGTCCTGGGCGCCGCCGGCCTGCTGAGGGGGCTGACGGCCACCACCCACTGGTCCTGCTACGAGGAGCTGGAGGCGCACGGCGCCGAGCCCACCCCGGCCCGCGTCGTCGAACACCTCGACCGGCGCATCATCACGGCCGCCGGCGTCTCGAGCGGGATCGACATGGCGCTGCGGCTGACCGAACTGCTCGTCGACCGCACGGCGGCCCAGGCGGCCCAGCTGATGATTGAGTACGACCCGCAGCCGCACGTCGACTGCGGGTCCGTGGCCAAATCGGACGACACCGTCATGACGCGGGTGGTCGAGTACGCCGCCCTGCGGCGGTGACTCAGCCCACCGCCGGTGCGGCCGCCGCGCTCGTCCCGGCGAAACGGCCGAACATGGTGCTGTCCCCTATGGAGAGGCCACTGGCGTAGCCGAAGGCACAGACGCCCGAGGTGGTGCGGCCGGCGGCGAAGAGGCCCGGGATCGGCTCGCCGTCCAAATTGAGCACCTCGCCGTCGACCGTCGTCTCCAGGCCCCCGAGGGTGAAGGGGGCGTAGGGCGCCGGCCCGATGCGCAGGTCGAAGGCGCCGATCGGGGGCACCAGGGGCCGCACCCAGGCCGGGCCCTTGTGGAAGAGCGGATCCTGGCCCGCCGCGGCGTGACGGTTGTAGAGCTCGACGGTGGCCTGGAGCGACCCGGTCGGCAGGCCGATTTCGGTCTCGAGCTGCTCGGCCGTCTCGCAGACCCAGGAAGCGGCCAGGCCCATCCAGTTCACCTCGTACGAGGCCTCGTCGACGATCAGGTAGACCTCGCCGCCCTGCTGGTACAGCGCGGACTGCCCGACCCGGCCCATGTAGGTGTCCTCGTTGATGAAGCGCTGGCCGCGGCCGTTGACCAGGATCCCGTTGATCAGCGTGCGCGGCGGCGTAATGGGCAGCGAGACCTCGCCGGCGTACATGTTGCGCACCGAGGCACCGAGGGCCTGCGCCATGCGGATGCCGCGCCCGTCATCGCCCTCCGTGCCGACCTTGAACGTGCCCCGCGCCAGCGGGGGGCAATGCTGGCGCAGCATGTCGTCGTTGAAGATGAAGCCCCCGGCGGTGAGGACGACGCCCCGCCGGGCCCGCACTGACACCGTTTCGCCGAAGGACTGCGCCTGCACGCCCACGACCCGGCCGTCGCGGTCGATCACAAGCCGTTCGACCCGGGTGTCGGTCGACACCGAAACACCGGCGTCCACGGCGGCGGCCGACAGAATCTGCATCAGCAGCCACCCCGTCGAGCGCTTCGTCTTGGCCAAGTGGCCGCGGGGCGCCGGCCGGGCGATTTGATCGAAGGGGTGGGCGTCCTCGCCCCCCGAGTACACCAGTCCCTCGGTCCCGTCGGGCGCCATGGACGTGTCGGCGCAGAACGTCGGGTCGAACGGGACCCCACGGGCCACCAGCCAGTCGAAGTGCCCCAGGCTCTCGGCGCAGTAGCGGGCGATCTTCGCCTCGTCGGGGTCGGGACCGCAGGCCGCCATCATGTAGCGATACATGTCGTCCTCGCTGTCGGGGAACCCGCACGCGGTCTGCACGGGCGTCCCACCGCCCAGGTACACGATGCCCTCGGCCAGCGCTGCCGCCCCGCCCGGACCCCCCGCCCGTTCCGTCACCAGCACCCGGGCCCCGGCTTCGGCGGCGGTGAAGGCGGCGGCGGAGCCGGCGGCACCGAAGCCGACCACGACGACGTCGGCCGTGTCGTCCCAGCTCTGGATCTCCGACGCCTCGACCGGCGTCACGTCACTGCGCTCGCGCACCACGTCTCCGTCCTCGCCGATGTCGCCGAGACGGTAGCCCGCGACGCCGGGCGCCGTACCCTGCTGCGGTGGCCACCCCCACTCCCGGCCCCACTCCCGACCCCGACCCCGACCTCGACACCGACGCCCGCGCCCGCGCCACCACCCGAGCTGGCCCAGGTCGCGCCGGGCTGGGCGGCCGAGCCGGCGCAGCGGTCGGGGTCGGCGGTGACCACCTGGCGCCTCACCGGTCCTGGGGGCACCGTGCGCTTCGCCAAGCTCGACACCGCCGCCGCCTACCCGACCCTGCGGGCCGAGTCCGAGCGGATGATCTGGGCCGTCGCCTACCTGCCGGTGCCCCGGGTGGTGACCCTGGAGGAGCTGGGCGCGACGACGGTGCTGCTGACCGAGGCCCTGCCCGGGCGCGACGCCACCCAACCCGTGTGGCGCGACGACCTGCCCGCGCTGGTCCGCGCCCTCGGCCGTGGGCTGCGGCGCTTCCACCAGGCCGTCGGCGAGGAGTGGTGCCCTTTCCGTTTCGACGTGGAGCGCGCCCTGGACCACGTGCGGGGCCGGGTGGCCGCCGGCCAGGTCGACCCCGGGGAGTTCCACCCGGACCACGCCCACCTGAGGACGGCGGCGGAGGCTCTGGCCGAGCTGGAGGGCAGCGCGCCCGACGACGAGGACCTCGTCGTGTGCCACGGTGACTACTGCGCGCCGAACCTGCTGCTGCAGCGCGGGCGGGTCACCGGCTATGTCGACCTGGGCGAGCTGGGCGCGGCCGACCGGTGGTGGGACCTGGCCGTCGGTGCGTGGAGCGTCGGCTGGAACTTCGCCGAGGAGCACGAGCCGCTGTTCTACGAGGGCTACGGAGTCGAGCCCGACCCCCGCCGCATCCGCTTCTACCGGTTGCTCTACGACCTGGTGTCCTGAGCGGCGGTCATGAGCTGCCGGGCCCGGGTGAACACGGCGTCGAACATGGGGACGGTCAGCTTGCCGGTGAAGGTGTTCTGCTGGCTCGGGTGGTACGAGCCCAACAGCACCACGTCGTTCCCCAGCGCCGCCTCGGCCAGGTGGCCGAAGGCAGGCCGCGGCTTCAGGCCGTAGTGGGCGACCACGGCCTGCCACGCCACCTGCCCCAGCGCGACCACGACGGTCAGCCGCGAGAACAGCGCGAGCTCGCGGGCGAGATACGGCGCGCACGCCGCCCGCTCGCCGGGCGTCGGCTTGTTGTCCGGTGGTGCGCAGTGCACGGTGGCCGTGATGTAGGCGTCGGCCAGTGTCAACCCGTCGTCGGCCGACGTGCTGGTCGGCTGCGAGGCGATGCCGGCGCGGTACAGCGCGGCGAACAGCCAGTCACCCGAGCGGTCGCCGGTGAACATGCGGCCCGTCCGGTTGGCCCCGTGCGCCGCCGGTGCCAGGCCGACGATGACGAGCGCGGCGTCGGGGTCGCCGAAACCCGGCACGCCGCGGCCCCAGTAGACCTGGCCGGCATAGGAAGCCCGGCCCGTGCGCGCCACCTCCTCGCGCCAGCGCACCAGGCGCGGGCAGCGCCGGCACGCCGTCACCTCGCGTTGCACCGCGGCCAACGAGTCGCTCTGCCCTCGGCCGGATGCCACGGCGCAGAGCCTACGATGGCTTCCCGTGCCCCCATCAGTTCGATCAGCTGCCGCCCGCCCTGCCCCGCGCCGCGGCGGCGGGCGCAGGACGCCGCCGGCCACCCTCGTGTTGCTCGTGCGCCACGGCTCCACACCGACCACGGGCAAGGTCCTCCCGGGCCAGGCGGCCGGACTCCACCTGGCCGACAAGGGCCGGGCCCAGGCCGAGGTGGCGGCCCAACGCATTGCCGCGCTGTCCAAGGCCCCCACGGCCGTCTACGCGTCACCGCTCGAGCGCACCCGCGAGACGGCGGCGCCCATCGCCCGTGCGCTCGGCCTCCGGGTGCGCACGTGCCCGGGCCTGGTGGAGGCGGACGTCGGCGACTGGACCGAGCAGCGCCTGTCCCGGCTCTACAAGACCAAGGAGTGGCCGCAGGTGCACCGCTGGCCGAGCGGGTTCCGCTTCCCCGGCGGCGAGTCCTTCGCGGAAATGTCGGTGCGCGCCATGGATGCCGTCCTCGGCCTGGTGGCCGAGCATCCCGGCCAGAGCATCGTCGCCGTGTCCCACGCCGACCCCATCAAGGCCGTCGTCGCCGCGGCGGCGGGCGTGCCGCTCGATCTCATGCAGCGGCTCGTGATTTCGCCGTGCTCCGTCTCGGCCCTCCTGTTCACGCCCGGCGGGCCCGTGGTGCTGAGCGTGAATTCGACGGGCACGCTCGACGAGCTGGTGCCATCGTGAGCGAGGACTTCGATTTCGACGCACCCGACCACTGCACCGTCGGGGTCATCGGCGAGCCCGGCCAACGGCTCTTCCTCTTCTACTGCCGCCAGGGGCTGAACGAGACGACGGTCAAGGTCGAGAAGCAACAGGTGGCGGTGCTGGCGGGCTACCTCGGGCGCATCGTCAAGGAGTTGGGCCGGCCCGGACATCTGCCCGAGGACCTCGATTTCTACGGGACCGAGGAGTTCGAGTGGGTGGTGGGCACCATCGGCGTCTCCTACGACGAGGAGGAGGACCGGATCGTCGTAGTGCTCGAGGAGGTCGGCGTCGACGACGAGGAGGACGAGGACGAGGAGGAGGACGAGGGCGGCCACGTGCTCCGCGTGGCGCTGACGCGCGAGCAGGCGGCCGCCTTCGCCATCCACGCCACGCTGCTCGTCGAGTCCGGGCGCCCACCGTGCCCCCTGTGCGCGTTGCCGCTGGACCCGGCCGGGCACGACTGCCCGCGCACCAACGGGCACCGGCCACCGGTGACCTGACGGCGGTGTCCGAAACGGCCGTCGAGCAGGTCCTCGCCCGGGGCGACATGGAGGTGCACGGGCGCATCGCCGGCAGCTCGAACGCCACCATGCTGGTCACCTGCCGCCTGGGGGCCGACGAGCTCCTCGCCGTCTACAAGCCCGCCCGGGGCGAGCGCCCGCTGTGGGACTTCCCCGGCGGCCTCTTCCGGCGCGAGGTGGCCGCCTACGTCCTGTCGGAGACGCTGGGCTGGGGCCTGGTGCCCGAGACGGTCGAGCGCCCGGAGGGACCCTTCGGCCCCGGTTCGGTGCAGCGCTTCGTGCACGAGGACGGCACCTCGCACTACTTCACCCTCCGCGACGAGCCGCAGTGGCAGCCCGTCCTCATGGAGCTGTGCGCGTTCGACGTGGTGGCCAACAACGCCGACCGCAAGAGCGGGCACGTGCTCCTGGCCGAGGACCGCCTATGGGCCATCGACAACGGCCTGTGCTTCAACCAGCAGGACAAGCTGCGCACGGTGATCTGGGACTTCGGCGGCCTGCCGCTCGAGCCTGGCGTGCAGGCCGACCTGTCCCGGCTGGCCCACGACGGGCCGCCGCCCACCCTGTGCCAGCTGCTCGAGCCCGAGGAGGTCGCCGCCACCTGGGACCGCGTGGCCTGGCTGCTCAGCCTGCGCGTCCTGCCCGAGCTGGTCGACGACGGGGGCTGGCCGCCCTACCCCTGGCCGCTGGTGTAGGCGGGCGGGACCGGGGGCCTGCCTCATCAAGGGCCTTTCGGCACTGGAATGTTGACCTGATGCATAGGAATATGTAGGAACGAGAAGCCCGTTGAATGGCGCGACGGGCCGCCTGACCTCTGCGGAGAATCTTTCATGTCGATCGATCCCTACATCGTCCTCGGCAGCGCCGTCGTGGGCTTCCTGGTCGGTCTGACCGGGGCGGGCGGCGGGGCGCTGATGACCCCGATGCTCATCCTGTTCTTCGGCGTCAAGCCGTCGACGGCGATCTCGAGCGACCTGGTGGCGGCCGTGGTCATGCGCCCGGTCGGCGCCGTGGTGCACATGGCGAAGGGGACGGTCAACTACACGCTGGTCGGCTACATGGTCCTGGGCTCGGTGCCGGCCGCCATCTTCGGCGCCTACGTGCTCCACCTGATCGGCAACACCAAGTCGGCGGAGAACAACATCGAGATCCTCCTCGGCACCGCCCTCCTGCTCGGCGCCGCCGCCATGGTGCTGCGCTACGCCCTCGACCGGCGGTCGGGCCACCTCCGCCGGGGCCTGATCAGCCAGCTCAGCGTCCGCCCCGGGCCCACCGTGGCCATCGGCGCCCTGGGCGGCTTCGTGGTCGGGATGACGTCGGTCGGCTCCGGCTCCCTCATGATCGTGCTCCTGCTCTTCCTCTATCCCATGATCGGGGCGAACCAGCTGGTGGGGACCGACCTCACCCAGGCCGTGCCGCTCACCCTGGCCGCCGCCCTCGGCGCGCTGGCCTTCGGGCACGTCGAGCTCAGTGTGACCACGTCCCTCATTCTCGGAAGCGTCCCGGCCGTCCTGGTGGGCTCCCTCATCTCCTCGCGGGCGCCCGACCGCTACATCCGGCCCTGCATCACGTTCGTGATCTTCGCCTCGGGCCTCAAGTACATCGGCCTCGGCACGACGGCGCTCGGGTGGACGCTCGGCGCCGTGCTGCTGGCGGCAGCCGTCTACTGGCTGGCCTACCTACGGCCGCGGCAGGCCGGACTTCGGATCGAGGCCGAGTCAGAGCCCGTGGATGTGGACACCGCGCCGGCCTCCACCCTGGAGCCTTCGGCCTGAGCCCGGCTCAGACTTTGTAGCCCAGGGTCACCAGCTCGTTGATCACCTGCTGGGCCACGACCTGGCCCCCGCCCGGGGTCAGGTGGGTGCCGTCGGGGGTGCGGACGTTGACCACCTGGCCGGCCGCGTTGGTGATGAAGGCCGTGTAGCCGCCCTGGGCCGTCCCGAGCGACTTGTCCGTGCCGATGTAGACGACCGGCGGCTTCTGCGCGGCCGCCTGGGACTGGTCGATGCTGTCGAGGTCCGCCATCTGGGCGCTGAGGCCCGGGTTCTGCATGGGCGGCATGCCGACCCAGATCACCTGGGCTCCCCCGCTCCCGGCCTCCTGCATGAACTGGGACACCCGCTGGGCGTACATCGGGTTCCACTGGGGCGACGTGTAGGGGACGTCGGGCGGCCCCAGGAAGTCCTGGGCGTCGTTGGCGCCGATCATGATCACCACCACCTCGGGCGACGCCGCCTTGAGGTCGGTGGACAGCTCGCCCGGCCAATTGAAGTAGTCGGGGCGGGTGAGACCGGTGCTCTCGCGGGCGTCGAGCGCGGCGTTGACCACGCCGGTGCCGGCCAGGTCGTACTGCAGCGGACCGCCCATGTCGATGCCGAGCGAATCGCCCACGATGAGCACGCGCAGGGGATCAGCGGAGGTCGGGTGCTTGCCGTCGGGCAGCGTCGTCGTCGTGGTCGGGACGGTCGAGCCGCTGCCGGTGGAGCCGCCCGGCCCCGTGGTCGGAGTCGTGGCCGGCTTCGTCGTCGTCGTCGTCGCTGGCGGCCCCGAATCGATCAGCCCGATGGTGCCTCCGGGCTTCTGGTCCTCGCGGCCCGTGACCGACACCAGGCGCGACAGCTGCAGCGTCCGGCTGAGGGCCGCCACCGGCCCCGTAATGTCCAGGCTCACCGTGCGCCGCTCCCCCACCGGCGACACCTGTGCGTTGTGCTGCAAGGTGGGTGCGAAGAGCAGGAACCACAGCGCGAACGAGCACACCCCGAGGAACAGCACGCGCCGCCACGGCGCGCGCACCCGCCCGTCGGCCGGCACCGGTTGCTCGGGGCGCGCCGCCGCCTCTGCCGATGGTCGTGGTGGGGGGGTCGAGGAGGTCGTCATCAGAAGCGGTAGTAGATGAAAGGCGCCACGCCGACCGGGCCGAAGGTGGTGATGCCGAGGAGGGCGAAGCCGAGGATGCCGACCTGTACCGCCGTCTTCTGGCGCGAGAACGCCGCCTGCAAACGGGACACGGTCAGCTCCGGGACGAACTGCGAGGCGATGGTACCCGCCACGACCAGGACGAGCAGGGGCGTCACCAGCGGTGAGGCCTGGCCCCAGCCGTGGACGAGCCGCCCCAGCACGGCGAAGGCCTGCGCGGTGCCCGACGCGTTGAAGAACACCCAGCCCAGGCACACGAACTGGAAGGTGAGGAACCGCTGGACCCAGATCCGGACCGGCCCGTCGGCCACCCCGGGCAGACCCCGCCGCTCCCGGACGAGCCGCCGGATGTGCCCGAAGGACTGCCCGACGCCCTGCAGGGCGCCCCAGATCACGAACGTCCAGGCCGCCCCGTGCCACAGGCCGCCCAGCACCATGGTGATCATGATGTTGCGCACGGTCTGAGCCTCGGTGCCCGCGCTGCCGCCGAGCGGGATGTAGAGGTAGTCCCGCAACCAGCGGGAGAGGGTCATGTGCCAGCGTCGCCAGAAGTCCTGCAGGTTGCGCGCCGTATAGGGCCCGTTGAAGTTCTGCGGGAACTGGATGCCGAGCAGCAACGCCAGGCCGATGGCGATGTCGGTGTAGCCGCTGAAGTCGCAGTAGATCTGCACGGCGTAGCCCCAGGCGGCGAAGATCGCCTCGGGCGCCGAGTGCTGGGTGGGCGACGTGAAGACCGGCGTGACGATGTCGCTCGAGACATAGCTCGAGATGACGACCTTCTTGAACAGCCCCGCCGCGATCAGCCAGAAGGCGCGGGCGTAGTCGATGTTCCGGCCGTCGCGGCGCCGGCGGATCTGGGGCAGCAGCTCGTTGCCCCGCACGATCGGGCCGGCCAGCAGGTGGGGGAAGAACGAGATGTAGAGCGCGAAGTCGAGCGGCCGCGCCGGCTCGAGCACGCGCCGGTAGATGTCGATCACGTAGCTGATCGCCATGAAGGTGAAGAAGGAGATGGCGATGGGCAGCGCCACCTGCAGCAGGGGCACCGCCCGCCCGAAGCCCAGCGCATGGGTCAGGTTGTCCAGGTTGACCGAGACGAAGCCGTAGTACTTGAACCAAGCCAGTATCCCGAGGAGCGCGGCCACCGACACGCCCATGGCGATGCGGCGGCCGCGCTCGTTGCGCATGGCCGACACGCAGGCGCCGCCGCTGTAGGCCACCACGGTGGTCAGCAGCAGGAGAAGGCAGTAGCTCCAGCCGACCCAGCCGTAGAACACGTAGCTGAGACCGATCATGCCCAGCTTCCACCACCCCGCGTAGGGGTTCAGCAACCAACACACCGTGAAGGCCACGGCGAAGAAGATGGCGAAGTCGATAGTGGGAAAGAGCATCGCGGAGGGGTGGAGAAGTCAGCCGAATGTACCGCCGCCTCTGTCGGCGTAGGGCGCAACCCCCCGTCGCGGTGCCGAGCAGCATGCCACAGGGCCGGGCGCGCCGAACCGCCCGCGGCGGCCCGCGTCAGCGCATCAGATGCTCGGTCGGTAGCGGCGCCGGGGTGGCGCCGGGCTCAGCCTTTGGCCTTGAGCGCCTCGATCAGCGCCGGCAGGACCTTGTGCACGTCGCCCACAATCCCCAGGTCGGCCACCGAGAAGATCGGCGCCTCCTGGTCCTTGTTGATGGCGATGATGTTCTTCGAACCCTTCATGCCCACCAGGTGCTGGGTGGCGCCGGAAATCCCGCACGCCATGTAGACGGTGGGCTTGACCGTCTTGCCCGTCTGGCCCACCTGATGCGAGTACGGCACCCAGCCGGCGTCGACGATGGCCCGCGACGCGCCCGCGGCACCGTGCAGCAACTTGGCCAGCTCCTCAATCATGGCGTAGTTGGCCGCCTCGCCCAGCCCACGGCCGCCCGAGACCACGACGGCCGCCTCGTCGAGCTTGGGGCCGCTGCGCTCCTCGACGTGGCGCTCCACCACCTTGGCCGTGTTCGTCGCCACGTCGGGCACGGGGGCCGCGGTCACCGTGGCCGCGCCGCCGCCCGCAGGCTCGGCCGCGAACGACTTGGCCCGGATGACGAAGAGGCCCGGCCCGCCGCCGGTGAAGCGCGCCGTCACAATGAGGCTCCCGCCGAACACCGGGTGCTGGCTGGACAGGCCCCCGTCCCCCTCCACCAGCCCGGTGACGTTGGTCAGCACGGGCTTGTCGAGCTTGGCCGACAGGCGCCCGGCGATGTCACGGCCGTCATAGGTGGCCGGGAACAGGATCACGTCGGGCGCGTTCCCGCCCTCGATCAGCGCAGCCAACGCCGCCGCCACCGGTACGCCCGGCAGCGCGCCGCCCAGGTCGCCCACGTCGTAGAGGGTGGTCGCCCCGTACTCGCCGAGCGGGCCGGCCAGCGAGGCGGCACCCGCGCCCCAGGCGACGGCCTCGACGGTGGAGGCCACCGAGCGCGCCTCGGTCAGCAGCTCGAGCGTCACGGGCGTGGGCCCGCCGCCGCCCTCGGCCTCCTCGGCCAGCACCCAGACCTTGTCGATCGCCATCTCAGACCACCTTCAGCTGCTCGAGGAAGGCCACGACACGCTGTGCGCCGTCACCCTCGTCCACCACGATCTCGCCGGCCGCCCGCGCCTCGGCCTCCGACACGTCGGTGATCTCCTGGCCGGCCCCGGCCGCACCCACCTGGCCGGCGTCGAGGCCGAGGTCGGCCACCGTCAGGTTGTCGACCGGCTTCGACTTGGCCGCCATGATCCCCTTGAACGACGGGTAGCGCGGCTCGACCACGCCGGCGGTCACCGTGACCACGGCCGGCAGGGGGCAGACCACGTCGTCGTAGCCCGCCTCGGTCTGGCGCTCCACCTTGACGGAGCCGCCGTCGACGGCGATCGCCTTGGCGAAGGTCACCGAGGGCAGGCCCATCAGCTCGGCCACCTGGACGGGCAGCGTGCCCGTGTAGCCGTCGGTGGACTCGGTGGCCATCACCACCAGGTCGGGGTTGGCCCGCGCGATGGCGGCGGCCAGCACCTTGGCCGTCCCCAGCGCATCGCTGCCGGCCAGCGCGTCGTCGCTGACGAGGATCGCCTTGGCCGCGCCCATGGCCAGGCCCGTCCGCAGCCCGGAGGTCTCACCGCCCGGCGCCATGGAGACGAGGATGACCTCGTCGCCCTCGCCGGAGGCCAGCTGGAGCGCCATCTCGACCCCGTAGTTGTCGGAGTCGTCCATGATGAGCTTGCCCGAGCGATCGAGAGTGTTGGTGCCCGGATTCAGGCTGGAAGGGGCGGCCGGATCCGGGATCTGCTTGACGCAAACGACGACGTTCATGGCCGACCATCTTGGTGGACCGGGGTGGCATCCCGCCATTCCGCCCGCTCACCGGGGTGTTCGGGCTCCGTCGTGCCCCTCGGTGGCGCGCCGGGTGCCTACGGGTCTCCTCTTCCGATCGGACCCGAAATTCGGAAGAGCACCCACAGAGTCACCCCACATCGGGTCCGGGGGGGGTCACCTCCCCCTGCTGCCCCGGCTACGCGACCTCGGCCACCACGGCCAGCGCCGCTCCCAACTGGTCGGTGATCACGGCGTCCACCCCCATCGCCACCATGGCCCGCAGGTCCTCGACGGCATTGACCGTCCAGGCGTTGACCGCCAGCCCCGCGGCATGGGCCCGTTCGACCAGCCCGGCGTCGACCGAGGTCACGAAGGGGTGCACGGCCCGGAACCCCGCCCCGGCGGCCTCCTCCAGCGCCGGGCCCGCCTCCACGCCCCAACCCCACAGCGCGCCCAGGGCCAGCCGCCCGTCGGCCACCTGCACGGCCCTCAGCGTGGCCGGCTGGAAGGACGACACAATGACCCGCTCGGTCCAGCCGGCAGCCTCGATACTCGACGCCACCAGCGACGCCACCGCCTCCGTGGGGTCCCACCCCGGGTCTTGCGGGGCGTTCTTGATCTCGACGTTGACCACCATGCCGTCGCACACGGCCAGCACGTCGGCCAGCAGCGGTACGCGGGCCGGCAGGTCGCCCACCTCGAGCTCGGCGATCACGCCCACCCCGTCGATGACGGCATCGTGGTGGATGGCGAGCGCCCCGTCCGCCGTCAGCCGCACGTCGAGCTCGACGCCGTCCGCGCCCACCCGCCGCGCCTCCGCGAACGCGTCCAGGGTGTTCTCGGCGAACCCCTCGGTGCAACCCCTATGTGCATAAACCGCCGTCATTGGGCCTCCTGCCCGCGTCAGGTCACGATTGCGGCGCCCGGAGGGCCCGAATATTCACGAAAAACTGCTTGCCGCAAGTGAAGCGAGTCACTAACGTTTTCCTTTGTAACCCACTCTTCACTGACCGACACCCGAGGGGCCGGAACATGTGAAAGAGATCACAATGCAGGTGGAGGCACATTCACATGGCTTTGATGTGGAACCGGACCGTCGATTGGGACGCAGACGACTGGCGGAGGTCGGCTGCTTGCCGGAACACCGAACCGGACCTCTTCTTTCCCGTCGGTACGACGGGTCCCGCCATCGACCAGATCGAAGCGGCCAAGCGGGTCTGCCACTCCTGCGACGCCCTCGAGCCGTGCCTCGACTTCGCGCTGGCCACCAACCAGGAGTCCGGCGTGTGGGGCGGCACCTCCGAGGAGGAGCGCCGCAAGCTGCGCAAGGCGTGGCTGGCCGCCCGCCGCTCACAGCGCGCCGCCAGCTGACCCGCCCGCTCTGCTGACGCAGAGCCACCCCGACCGACCACCGGCCTGCCCTCGGGCGCCGGCCCGCCGCCCCGCACCGACCCTCACCGCGGCGCGCGCACCGGCACCGAGATGGCGACGCGGGTCCCGCCGCCGGCGGACACGGGCAGGTTCTCCATGGAGATCTTCCCCTCCAGCTGGCTGACCACCAGGTCGCGCACGATCGAGAGGCCCAGGCTCGTCGTCTTCTCTATGTCGAAGGCGTCGGGCAGCCCCGACCCGTCGTCACGCACCTCGATCGACAGCGCCCCGTTGTCGCACGACAGCGTGAGGTCGACGTGGCCCACCGGCGCGTAGCCCGCAGACCCGCCGGCCCCCTCCAGCCCGGCCGCCCCGTCCTGGCCGCCCGCCGCCTCGGGGTCGAAGGCGTGCTCGACGGCGTTCTGCAGGAGCTCGGCCACCGTCACGGCCAGCGGCGTCGCCACGTCGGCCGAAACCTCGCCCAGGTCCCCGTGCACGGCGATCACGATCGGCTGCGACGACACCACCGAGTCCTCGGCCATCTGGACCAGCGACCCCACAATTTCGGCGAAGGGCACCTGGTCGCTCGGGTCCCTCGACAGGATTTCGTGCACCAGGGCGATGGAGCGCACCCGGCGCTCGGCCTCGTGCAGCGCCACCCGGGCCGCCCGGTCCCCGACCCGGCGCGCCTGGAGGCTGAGAAGCGACGAAATCGTCTGCAGGTTGTTCTTGACCCGGTGGTGCACCTCGCGGATGGCGGCGTCCTTGGACAGGAGCAGACGGTCCAGCCGGCGCACGTCGGTCACGTCGCGCAGCAGAATGATGGCCCCGGTCACCACGCCGTGCGAGAGCAGGGGAATGCAGTGCACGAGCACAATGACGTCGGGCCGGCGCTCGACCTCCTCGACGACCGGCCGACCCGTGGCCAGCGCCCACTCCACCGCCGACTCCTCTATGTCGAGATCCCCGAAGCGGCGCCCCTCGGGCTGGGCGTAGATCCCCATGCGGTGGAACGCGTTCATGGCGTTGGGCGAGGCGAACTCGACCCGCCCGTCGGCGTCGACCACCACCACGCCGTCGCCCACCCGCGGCGCCTCCTCGGTGCCGACGTCCTCGTCGGGGAACGGGAAGGCCGACTGGGCCACCATGTCGGCCAACCGCTCGAACACGTCGAGATAGGTGCGCTCGTACATGCTCGTCGGCCCCTTCAGGGGGGCCAGCGAGACCCGCAGCAGGGCGGCGATGATGCGGCCGTCGAAGCGCACGGGCACGTTCTCCACCGGCACCTGCTCGCCCAGGACCGGGTGGTGGATGCTGCCGCGCACGATCTCGCCCGAGTGCAGGCACTGGGCGACCAGCGTCCACTGGGACTCGTTGACGGTCTGGCCGACCAGGTCCTGGTCGACCAGGGTCGGCCGGTTGTTGGGCCGCATTTGGCCCAGCACGACCAGCTCGGGGTCCTCGTCGTCCCGGTCCGCGCCATCCGCTCCCTCCGTGGAACCGGCGCGCACCGGCACCAGCAGCAGCAGGTCCGAGGAGGAGAGGTCGGCCAGCACGCCCCAGCTGCCGAGCAGCCGCTGCAGGTGACCGAGCTCGTCGGGCTTGAGGTCGGTGTGGCTCAGCGCCAGCTCGGCCGGGGTCGGCACTACGCGCCCACCTCCGCCGGCCCCGACACCGGCACGGCCCGGGGCACCCGGGCCGAGTAGCCCTGCAGCTCACCGGCCCCCACCGTCGCCAGCACGGCACGCAGGTCGTCGGCCCGGTCGGCCACGTGCTCGAGATGGTGGGCGTCCGACGCCGTCGTTAACGGCACGCCGCGGGCCACGAAGCGCTCCAGGAGACCCACCGCCGGGTACTGCTCACCCACCGGCTTGCGCCAGCCGGCCGACGACACCTCGGCCGCCATGCCCGAGCCCGAGGCGGCCTCGGCGATGCGGTCCCACCACTCGGCCGGCGCGTCGGGGATCCGGCCCGCCACCTTTATGAGATCGGGGTGGGCCAGCACGTCGCACGACCGCGAGGCGGCCAACTCCTCCATGGCCCGGGTGTAGGCCTCCCAGCAGTCGTCGACCCGCCGGGCCGACCACTCGTCCATCGACACCGGGTCGGCCAGGTCGTCGAAGCGCCACGCCCCCACCCAGTGCACCGAGCCCAGTAGCACGTCGAACGGGTAGCCCGACAGCAGCGCCGCCACCTCGTCCATGCGGCCCTCGTAGTAGTCGACCTCGAGGCCGATCACGACGGGCAGGCCGGCGTCCTTGGCCTCGAGGGCGCAGCGGACGTAGTCGTCGAGGTCGGCCGTGGCGTGGAACTCCCAGTACTCGGCCATCGACTCGGCCAACGCCGGCGGCACCCGCTCGTCGTTCCAGAACCCGCCGACCAGCGCGTCGGCCTGGCGGAACCGGAACAGGTGCTCGGTCACCGCCAGCTCGGTCACCCCGGCCTCCTGCGCGCGGGCGCAGTAGTCGGCCAGCTGCTCGGGGCGCAGTGGCGCCGCGCGCTCGGTGTGCGGCCAGAGGTGGAGGTGGTAGTCCAGCACGGCGCCGCTCGATCCGCCGGTCAGCCGGCCCGGCGGATCAGCGTCACGCCGTCGCGGATGGTCGTCAGGACGCAGACCACCCGGGGGTCGTTCACGATTTTGTCGTTGAAGGCGCGTAGCGCCTGCGCGCTTTCGTGCGGGTGCTTCTCCGACGCCAGCACGCCGCCCGACTGCAGCGTGTTGTCCACCACGATCAGGCCGTGGGGGGCCAGCTTGGGCAGCACCGCCTCGAAGTAGGCGTCGTAGGTGACCTTGTCGGCGTCAATGAAGACGAGGTCGAAGGGCCCCTGCAGCTCGTCGAGCGAGCGCAGCGCCGGCCCCTCAATGACGCTGATGTTGCTCTCGAGCCCGGCGGCGCCGATGTTCCCCCGCGCCGTCTTGGCGTGGTGCGGGTCCACCTCGAGCGAAATGATGGCGCCGTCCTTGGGCAGCCCGGCCGCCATGGCGATGGCCGAGTAGCCGGTGAAGGTGCCGATCTCGAGCACCCGGGTGGCCTGGGTGGCGAAGACCAGAAGCTCGAGGAACCGGCCCTCCTGGCGCCCCACCATCATCCCCCAGCCGGCGAAGTCCTCCTTGGTGGAGGCGTCCACCGACTCGAGGTGCCCCGGGGGCGCCGTCGTGTGAGCGTCGGCGTACTCCTGGACTTCGGGGTTGATGAGCTGGACCATGCAACGCATGGTACGCGCGCCCGGGCCGCCCCCGGACCTGCTGACTCAGTCCCAGACCTGGGCGCCGAGCTGCAGCAGCCCGGCCATGTCGTAAATGTCGGCGTCGAAGAACGGGACCGTCACCAATACGTCGGGCGCGCCCCGCAGCTCGGCCTGCTGCTCGGCCTCGCGCCGGGCCACCACGCCGAAGTTCAAGAAGCTCTCGGCCACCTCGTCCACCACCCGGGCCGCCACCACGGGGTCGTCGGTCAGCCCCTCCGCCAGCTCGGCCGCCCGCCCCCGCATGGACATGGCCAGCTTGTCCGCCTTGGGGTCGCACAGGTACGAGGGCAGCACCTTGTTGAGCACGATCGCACCCAGGTGCAATTGGCGCGCCGTCAGCTCGGCCGAGAAGAACTCGGCCTCGCGCACCGGCGTGGCCTCCAGCGTGGAGACGACGATGAAGGTGGTGCGTCGGTCCGACAACAGTCGCGTCACCGCCTCGGCCCGCTCCACGAACCCGGTGTACATCGACTGGAAGAGAATGAAGAATTCCGAGATGTCGGCCAGGAACTGCGTCCCGAGGATCCGGTCGGCCACCTGGTAGAAGGGGCGCGACGCCATGTTCACCAGGCGCGAACGGTAGGGCACGATCAGCCAGCGCAGCAGCCGCGACGAGAAGAAGTCCGCCATGCGCTGCGGCGCGTCGAGGAAGTCGAGCGCGTTGCGCGTGGGCGGCGTGTCCACCACGATGAGGTCGTACTTGCCCTCGGAGTGGATCTCGTAGAGCCGCTCCATGGCGATGTAGTCGTGCGACTGGACGAAGCGCCCCGAAATGTTCTGGTAGAGCGGGTTGGCCAAAATCTGCTCCCGCGTCGCCTCGTCGGGCGCGTGGGTGCGGATGAGGTCGTCCCAGCTCTGCTTGGTGTCGAGCATGGCCGCCCACAGCTCGCCCCTGGGCGTGGCCCCCGCGTCGGCGAAGACGTCATCGGTGATGCGGACCTCGTCGTTCCCGATCCCCTTGAGCCCCAGCGCGTCGGCCAGGCGCCGGGCCGGATCGACGGTGAGCACCAGGACCCGGCCGCCCTCCTCCACCACGACGGTCGCTGCCAACGCGGCGGCCGTCGTCGTCTTGCCCACCCCGCCGGGGCCGCAGGCGATGACGATGTCCTTGGCCGCCAGCAGTTGGGCCACCGTCTTGGCGTCGCTCGGCCGGGCGGCCGTCACAGCCCCAGCTCCTCGCCCAGCGCGTGGGCCACCTGGCGGGTGGTGCGGGCCCCAAAGCTCCGTGCGAACAGATAGGGCACCAGGAGCACGGGCAACCCGGGCGGCAGTCCCGCCTGCAGGTGCTGCATGTGCGAAGCCCGCGTGCGCCGCATGGTCACGGCCAGCCGCGCCGCCTCGAGCACCGGGGCCACGGAGCCGCCGGCCCGCTCGGACAACCGCTCCTCGGTCCCCGGCTCGCGCAGCTGCTCGAAGATCTCCTCCTCGCGCTGACCGAAGAGCTCGGGCAGGACGCGGTTGACCACGACGGCCGACAGGCGAACCGTCGTCTCCTCGCGCACCCGCGTCGCCAGCTCGAGCGTCTCGTTCACCGGCATCTCCTCGGGCGTGCAGACCGCCACGAGCCCCGTCTGGTGCTCGTCGGAGAGGATGTCGAGCATCCAGTCGGTCTGGCTGCGGATGAGCCCGACCTTGACCAGGTCGTTGATGGCCTGGGGCGCCGCCAGCTGTCCGACGATGTGCCCACTCGCCGGGGCATCGACGACCACCAGGTCGTAGTGGCGCTCGCGCACCTCGTAGCAGAGCTTGCCCACGGTGAGGATTTCGCGCACGCCCGGTGCCGCCGTGGCCACGAAGTCGAAGGCCTTGGCCAGCGGCCCGATCCGGCCCACCACGGGGATGCGCATGTGCAACTTGAGGTACTCGCGCAAGCTGGCCTCGGTGTCCATCGACATGGACCAAATGCCCGGTGCCACCTCGCGCGGCGTGAAGTCGGTCGGGGGCGACTCGAAGAGCGAGGTGACGTCGCCCTTGGCGTCCACCTCGCACACGAGCACGCGCTTGCCGTGCTCGGCCGCCAACTGGGCCAGGCCCGCCGCCACCGTCGTCTTGCCCACACCGCCCTTGCCGGTGACGAACACCAGCTTCAGGTCGAGGAGGTCGGGTACCGCCGTCACCGCCTCCGGGCCTGCCCCGCCGTCACGGACATCCTCAGGGGGCGCCGAACCCGACGCGCCGCTCCGGCGACGGCGCCCCGACCTCGACGTAGGCCACCTTCACCACGGGGACGCCGATCCGCCGTCCCTTGCGGTCCGTGAGCCACAGGACCCCGTCACCGGTCTTCAGCAACTTCTCGATTTCGGCGACCACCTTGTCGCGCTCGGCGTCTTCGGGCATCTCCACCTCGAGTTCCTTGGGGGAATGGGTGATGCCGATACGGACATCCACGTGGTCTCACTCCTCTCGGGGCCCTGAACAGGCCCTCCGGCCACCAGGACGTTACAGCGAGCGGGCAGACTGCATGACATGAGCGGAGGGCCCCGACCGGGCGAGACACAGCGCAGTATGCGCTGGGCAGCGACAATGGAGGGCTACACGGGCCCCGTGCGCCTGGCCCACGCCGACTCCCGCGCCCGTATTGAGCCACCGGGTGACACCGTGGCCGCGGAACCCCGCCCGCCCTGCGGCCGAGCCGAACGCGAGGAGCTCGAAGCCACGCTGCTCGCCCCGGGCGCCTCGCGGTCCTCGGGCGCCGGCGTCCGGCCCCAGGCCGAAGAGCCCGATCCATGGCGCACGTGCTTCGAGCGCGACCGCGACCGCATTCTCCACGCTTCCGCCTTCCGCCGGCTGGCCGGCAAGACACAGGTCTTCGTGTTCCCCGCGGACCACCAGCGCACACGTCTGACCCATGCCCTCGAGGTGGCGCAGGTGGCCACGGCCATCGCCCGCGCCTGCCGCCTCAATGTCGACCTGACCGAGGCCATCGCACTCGGCCACGACTGCGGCCACGGCCCGGGCGGCCATGCCAGCGAGGACGCGCTCGGCCCCTACGTGCCCGAGGGATTCGACCACGCCCCCTGGGGTGCCCACGTCTCGCTGGCGCCGCTCAACCTGTGCGCGGAGACGGTCGACGGCATCGCCAACCACAGCTGGTCGCGACCCGCCCCGGCCACGCCCGAGGGCGAGGTGGTGAGCTGGGCCGACCGCATCGCCTACGTGTGCCACGACTGGGAGGACGCCGTGCTGGCGGGCGTCGTGGCGCCCCACCAGCTGCCCCCGTCGGTCCGCTCACTGTGCGGCGAGCGCCGCAGCGCGCAGCTGGGCGCCTTCATCGCAGGCGTCGTCTCGGCCACCCTGCGCACCGGTCAGGTGGGCATGGAGGAAGAAGGAGCGGAGGCGCTGGCCGCGTTCCGCGCCTGCAACTACGAGCGCATCTATCTGCGCGAAGCGTCGCGACGGCAGGCCGAGGCCGTGGTGAGCGTGCTGCGGGCGCTCGTCGAGCACTTCTCGGACCGGCCCCACCTGGTCGCCGACCAGGGCGCCGGCGCGGTGCGCTCGGACACCATCGCCGGCAGCCAGGAGGCCATTCGCGCCGCGGTCACCTATGTCGCCGGCATGACCGACCGCTTCGCCTTCCGCCAGGCCGTGGCGCTCCTCGGGTGGGACCCGGCCAAGCTCCCCGCCGGCGTCGACGGCTGACGCTCAGCGCGACAGCTGCGCCATCTGGACGCGCACCTTGCGGCGCACGCCGATCAGGTAGTAGCCACCGAGCAGCCAGCCCAGTCCGAGGAAGGCGGTGACGATTATGACGATCGCCCACGCGACTTTGTTGGAGCCGGCGGCGTAGAAGGCCACCGCCGGTCGGCTCAGGACGTCGACCACGGCCCAGAGCGGCAGCACCAGCCACAGCAGCACCAAGAGCAGGTCGGGGCCGCCGAACACGTCTGCCGGCACGGCCTCTTCCTCAGCTCCGCGGATCCGGGAACGCAGGGGCGCGCTTGTCGGTCAGCGCCGCCACGCCCTCGGCAAAGTCGGTTCCACGCATCATCGCCACCATACGCCTCCCGGCGTCCTCGACCGCCGACGCCACGTCACCGTGGAGGTCGCGGTAGAGCTGCAGCTTGGTGGCGGCGAGCGACGATGGCGCGATCTCGGTGGCCAGGCGCCGGGCGTAGTCGTAGGTGACCCCCATCAACTCGTCGCCGGGCACGGTGCGGTTGACCAGACCGAGCTGCTCCGCCTCCTCGGCCAGCACGACCCGGCTCGAGAGGAGGAGATCGGCGGCCCGGGTGACGCCGATCAGCCGGGGCAGGAGCCACGACAGGCCGTACTCGGCCGGCAGGCCCAGGCGGCCGTGCGACGTCGTCAGCTTGGCGCCCTGGGCGGCGAACCGCAGATCGCAATAGCAGGCCAGGACGAAGCCGACCCCCGCCGCCGGCCCGTTCACCGCGGCGATGATCGGCTTGGGAATGCCGAAGTGGTAGGCGAAGTCGGCGTCGAACTCGGGCCGCACGCCGTAGCCGGGGCGGGCCACGTCGTCGCCCAGCCCGGCGTCGTAGGCGCCGCGGGCCACGTGCCCCTCCAGCGCCCGCGCGTCGGCGCCTGCGCAGAAGCCGCGCCCGGATCCGGTCACCACGATGACGCGGACCGACGGATCGTCGGTGGCCTGCGCCAGCAAGGCGCGGTACTCGGTGTGCATGCGCCCCGTCCACGCGTTGAGCCGCTCGGGCCGATGCAGCGTCACCGTGGCCACCGCGTCGCGCACCTCGTAGCGGGTGACCTTGAGATCGGTCAGCTCCACGTCAATCCAACGTGTCGTAGCGTCTCGACTCGAGGCTCTCGGGCTCGACGTGCTCGCCGAACGCACGCCGCAGCTCGTGGCCGGCCGTGGCCGACTCGAAGCTGGCGGCCTGGGCTTCGCTCCCCCACAACGTCACCACCACCCACGACCCGCCCCGGTGCGCCGTCGTGCGCCGCAAGAAGCCGGGTTGGTTCGGTACCAGCTCGGTCTGCAGCCGCTTGTCGAGCGCCAGGAACACGTCCTCGGACACGCCGGCGCGCAGCCTGAACGTCGTGACCTCGACGACGGACACCGGCTACGCCTGCACCAACATCACCGGATTGCCCTCCGGGTCGGTGATGCCCGCCAGCGTGGGACCTCCGGGGAGGTCGAAGGGCTCCGCCACGACGGTGGCCCCGAGAGTCACGGACTTGTCGAGTGACGCCCGCAGGTTGGCCACCTGCACGTAGAGGGTCACACCCGAACGCTCGCTTTGGCGGATGTGGCCGGCCGGCCCCGGCTCGGGGCCGCCGATACCGGCCGGGATCTCCATGATGAAGCCCTCACCGATATCCCAATTGAAGAGGTCGGCGTAGAAGGCGCGCTGGCGCTCGGGATCGACCGCCTCGATCTCCCAGTGCACGACCGGCCTCGCCCAGTCCTGTCCCATGGCTCCTCCCGGCCTCGACCGGTCAACAGTACCGACGCCTCGCCACCACCAGGGCCGGGCAGGCGCACCCAGCTGAAACCCAGTAACCTCTTCAACGTCCGTTTGGGAAGAGGTTTCGATGCCGGAGCAGCAAGGCACCGAGGCGACGGGCGTGAAGACTGTCCGCGTGGTCATCGGCGATAACCACGAGATGGTCGCGCAGAGCCTCGGCATCGCGATCGAGAACGAGCCTGGCCTCGAGGTGGTCGGGACGGCGACGACGGTCGCCGACTGCCTCCGCCTGGCGGCCGAGCACGCTCCGGACGTCGTCGTCACGGAGCTGCGACTGGGCGATGCCGACGGCCTCGAGGCCACCCGCCGTCTGCGGGCCGCCTCGCCCGGTATCAACGTCGTCGTGCTCACCACCAACCTGGACGAGGGGGCTCTGACCAGGGCGCTTGATGCCGGGTGCAGCGGATTCGTCACCAAGCGAGCCCGGCTCGAGGAGCTGATCACGGCCATCCGTGCTGCCGCCAGCGGCACCACCACCTTCCCCCGGGACATGGTGGACCGGCTGATGCGCCAGGGTGGGCTCGGCCGACGCGCGCGGGCGGAGCTCAGCGCACGCGAGCTCGAGGTGCTGCGCCTGTTGGCGGCCGGCCGCTCCACCACCACCATCGCGGACGAGCTCGGCTTGAGCGTGCACACGACACGCAACCATGTGCGCAATCTGATGACGAAGCTCGGGGCGCATTCCCGGCTCGATGCGGTGGTGATCGCGGCGCGGTCGGGCCTCATCGAGCTGCCCTACCGGACCTGAGGCAGGGCTCTGGGCGGTCTCCGTGCCGCTGACATGTTTGTGTCATGAGCATGCGCCGCAGACGTGTCGGATGTCTCGGCCCTACCCGTGTCAGCGAGTCCAGGCACAGGTGGGCCTTACGGGCGTACCGCGCGGAAGCCGGTTCCGGACGGACCGTCGTCCCCGCTGTCCTGTCCTCCCGTATCGGCCCGGCGGAGCGGGGGCAGGCGGTCACGGGAGGCACGAGCGGCACGAGTCGGGCGGCCAGGTCCGCGCCCGGGATGGCCAGAGGTCTTACTCCCGCGGTGGAGAGCCACCACCGGAGTAGTCGGACGAAGTACAATGCGCGTGGGAATCCTAGGTGGGTGGAGCCTAGGTGGAGGGTACCGCTGCAGTTCTTGGCGACGCAGCGGAGGAGGGGACCACACAGTGGCACATTGGACTCAAGTCCTGGCGGATGTCTCCACGTTTGAATTCGTGGCGCTGGCCGTGCTCACGGCGTTCCAGTGGGCGCGCCACCGCATCCGTGGTGCGGGTTGGGTCGCGCTCTCCTTCGCCATTTTGGGCGGTATCTCCCTGACGGTCAAAATCGACCCCGGCATCGTGCTGAACCAGACCGTGGCCAAGTCACTGATCGCGTTGCTGCTGGTGATGCCGTACTGCCTGTTCCGCTTCGCCACGGTGTTCCGTCGGCCCAGCGCGCCCGTGCGCTACCTGGCCGGCTTCGTCACCGTGGCCATCATCGCCTTCACCTTCTCCCTGCAGTACGTGCCGCTGCCGGGCCTGGCGGCGCCACCGCACTTCCTGGCCTACCGGATCGCCTTCGCGCTCGCCTTCGGGTTCTTGTTCACCTACGTGGTGGTGCGCCTGTCGGTGGCGGGAACGGGCGAGCCGCCCTTGGCGGCGACCCGCATGCACCTCCTTGCCTTGGCCGTGGCCGGCCTCGAGGTGCAGGTCGCCGTGGCCGCCCTCGGGCTGCAGGGCGCGGGCGTCACCCTGGCCACCCAGGCCGTCAGCGTGGCCATGGGCATCCTGTTCCTCGTCGCGCTGGTGCTGCCGTCCTTCGTGCGCGTCTTCCTCAGCCGGCGTGAGGACCTGGCCTTCCGGCAGGCCATCGGTGAACTGGTCTCGGCCGGTGACTCGCGCGACGTGGCCGAACGCCTCCTGCCGCACGTCTGTGCCCTGGTGGGGGCGACCAAGGCCGCTCTGCTGGCCGGCGACGGCACCGTGGTGGCCCGGTTCCCGGCGTGGACCAGCGCGGAGGGTGGCGACGAGTGGGGCGGGGGCCCGGCGGAGGAGGACGGCCCGCACCGCATCACCGTGCGCACCGACCTGCACGGCACCCATGTGCTGGCCGTCGAGATCAGCGCCTACTTGCCGTACTTCGGCAGCGAGGAGCTCCACCGGCTCGACGAACTGGCCGGCATGCTCGGCCTGGCCATCGAGCGCTGCGAAATGGCTGAGCAGGTGGCCTTCCAGGCGTCGCACGACGCGCTGACCGGCCTGGCCAACCGCAGCCTGTTCCTGGAGCGCCTCGAGGAGGCCATGCTGCACGTCGGGCGCCGGCGCTCGGCCCTCTCGGTGATGTTCATCGACCTCGACCGCTTCAAGCTGGTGAACGACCGGGCCGACCACACGGCGGGCGACATCGTGCTGCGCGAGATGGCCGACCGGCTGCGCACCATGACCCGGGGCGTCGACGTGGTGGCCCGCTTCGGCGGCGACGAGTTCGTCGCCTTTGCCGAGGTCGACCACGAGGAGGACGCCATCGACATGGCCGAGCGCATCCGCCGGGGTCTGAGTGAACCGGTGGAGGTGGCTCAGGCCCGCCTGGTGATCAGTGCCAGCATCGGCGTGGTCGTCACAGCCGACGGGGACACCACCGCAGCCTCCCTGCTCCGTGATGCCGACAACGCCATGTACGAGGCAAAGCGGTCCGGTCGCGACCAGGTGGCGCTCTACAAGTCCAACGCACGCGACGTGGCGAACCTCAAGTGGGGCCTCAGCCCAATTCGGGGCACGCAAGTCAGCGCAGGGTGAGCTCCCGGCGGTAGACGCGAGCGGGGCCGAGCGCGGCCAGCTTCTCGGCGATGGCCGTGAAGGAACGGGCCGTCTCGCTCTGTGGATCGACGGCGGTGACCGGGCGGCCCTCGTCTCCGCCCAGACGCACGGCGTTGACCAAGGGCACCTGTCCGAGCAGCGGCACGCCGAGGTCCGCCGCCACGGTCAGGCCACCGCCGGACCCGAACAGCTCGTAGCGGGTGCCGTCGTCGCCGGTGAACCAGCTCATGTTCTCGATGACGCCGCGCACGGAGAGCTTGAGCCGGCGCGCCGCGAAGGCCGAGCGCTGGGCCACCCGTGCCGCCGCCGCCTGCGGCGTCGTGACGACGACGATCTCGGCCCGTGGCATGACCTCGGCCAGCGTCAGTGCCACGTCGCCCGTACCGGGGGGCATGTCGACGAGGACGAAGTCGGGTTCGCCCCAGTAGGCGTCGGTGAGGAACTGCTGAATGGCCTTGTGCAGCATGGGGCCGCGCCAAATGACGGGCTGGTCGTCGGGGACGAAATAGCCCATGGACAGGCACCGGACCCCGTGCGCGGAGGTGGGGACGACGATGTCGCCCAGCACGACCGGGTCGTGGTCGGTCCCCAGCATCTTCGGGACCGAGAAGCCGTAGACGTCGGCGTCGAGCAGCCCCACGGCGTAACCGGCCTGCGCCAACGCAATGGCGAGGTTGACGGTGACCGTCGACTTGCCGACGCCACCCTTTCCCGACGAGACGCCGATGACACGCGTCTTGGCGTCGGGGCCGAGGAAGGCGGGCAGCGGCGCCGCCGGTGCGTGTCCGTGCCCGTGCCCGGCGTGGTCGTCGGCCGCCTCGGCATCGGCGACGCCGAGCATGCCCGCCCGCAGGCGCTGGCGCAGGACGAAGCGCTCGTCGTCGCTCATGACCACGAACTCGAGGTCCACCTCCTCGGCGCCGGGCACGGCCAGCACGGCCCGGTGGATGTCGTCGGCCAGCTGATCGGTGCCGGGCCAGGCGGCCACCGGCAGCGCCACCTCTACGACGACCCGGCGGCGGCGCGGCCGCACGGCGCGGACGAGGCCGAGCTCCCCGAGCGTCAGGTTCAGCTCCGGCTCCACGACGGCGTGCAACGCCGCCTCGAGCTGCGATTGGTCTGCTGCCATGCCTTCCCTCGTCTCAGGTGGGCTCCCGTCGGCGACGCACCGGCCGAAGACGCCCGTCCCGCGTCACCCCAGCTGGTGGAGGGGATCCCTCGGTAGACTACCCACCATGAGCACAGCGCCGGTCACGTTCGAGCCGGAGCGCCCCGGCGGAGCGGACGACGGGCAGTTCAGCGCCGCGGTGGCGGCGGTGGCGGCGGCCTTCGGAGATCCCACCCGGCGTGACATCTTCCTCCACGTCAGGGCCGCGCCCGGCGTGACCGTCAACGAGGTCGCCACCCGCTTCTCGTTGCACCCCAACGTGGCCCGGCACCACCTGCAGCGTCTGGTCGGCGGCGGCTACCTGCGCGTCGAGACGGGACGCAATCCCTCGGGTGCCGGCCGGCCCTCGAAGCGCTACTTCTGCGTCGAGGAGGAGCTCACCATCGGTCTCACGCAACGACGTGACGATCTCCTCATGCGGCTGCTCGGCGAGGCCATGCGACGGCTGGGTCCCGAGGAGGCTGAGGAGATGGCGTCGCACGTCGGCGAGGAGTACGGGCGCTCGCTCGCCTCGCGCATGACCCCGAGCGAGGGCCAGCGCACCGTGCGGGCCGCCATGCACGTGGTGGCCGAGACCCTGACCGCGCATGGGTTCGCGGCACACGCCGAGGACCGGGGCGAGACGACCGCCGTCGTGGCGGAGCAGTGCCCGTTCGGTGATGCCAGCAGCACCAACCCGGTGCTGTGCGCCGTCGACCGCGGCATGGTCAAGGGCCTGCTGGCGGGGCTGTGTGGGACGGAGTCCCGGCGTGCGCTCCCGGTGATCCTCTCTTCGCGGGCCCGGGGCGACGACACCTGCGCCGCCTCTGCCTGAGCGGGCCCTCGTGGCCCGCGCCTATCTCGACCACGCCAGCACGACTCCGCCGCGCCCGGAGGCCGTCGCTGCCCTGACGCGATGGGCCTCCCTGCCCGCGGCCGATCCGGGCCGCCTGCACGAGGAAGGGCGGACGGTGCGTGACGCGCTCGAAGATGCGCGCCGCCAGGTGGCCGAGCTCGTCGGCACGGCTCCACGTCAGGTCGTCTTCACGTCGGGCGCCACCGAGGCGATCAACGCCGCCGTGTGGGGCGCCACCCGGGCCCACCCGGGGGACCCCGTCCTGGGCGCGGCGGTCGAGCACTCGGCCGTCCGTGCAGCATCCGAGCGCGCCGCGCCCACCGAGACGATCCCGGTCGACGGCGCAGGGGCACTCGACGTGGCGGCGCTGGCCGACCGGCTGTCGTCGCCTGACCGGCCGCGCCCGGCACTGGTGCACTGCCAGTGGGGCAACCACGAGGTGGGCACGCTCCAACCGGTGCACGACGTCGTCGGGCTCTGCCACGACGCCGGCGTGGCCGTGCACGTCGACGCGGCGGCGGCCTGCGGCCATGTCGAGACCAACCTGGGCGAGCTGGACGCGGACTTGGTCAGCCTGAGTGCCCACAAGCTGGGTGGCGTGCCCGGGGCCGGTGCGCTCGTCGTGCGGCGCGGCAGCCGGTTCGAACCGCTGCTGGTGGGCGGCGAGCAGGAGCGCGGCCGGCGCGCCGGGCTCGAGGCCCTGCCGGCGTTGCTGGCCTTCGGTGCCGCCGCGGCCGCCCTGCACGCGGGCAGCCTCGAGGCGGAGGGTGAGGCGGCCCGGCGCCAGATCGACCTGCTGGTGGAGGCCGCACTGGCGGTCGAGGGCGTCGAGGTGATCGGGCCGGTCTCGCCGGGGCATCGGCTGCCCCATCTGGTCTGCCTCGGGGTCCACGGTGTCGAGGCCGAGCCCGTCCTCATCGGGCTGGACCGGGCCGGAGTCGCCGCGCACTCGGGCTCTGCCTGCTCCACCGAGAGCGTTGAGCCCTCGCCGGTCCTCGAGGCCATGGGCGTCGACGCCAACCACTCGCTCCGGGTCAGCGTGGGTTGGAACACGACCGACGAGGATTGCGCCGCCTTCGCCCGCGCCTTCCCGGCCGTGGTGGCCGAGCTGCGGTCGCTACGGGGCTGAGGTCGAGGTCGAGGTCGAGGTCGGGCTGGTGCCGAACGCGGCCGGGACGGGCCGGCCCGCCCCCTGGTAGGCCGGGACGACATCGCCCGCGACCTGCGAGGGCTCGGCCGCCGGGGGGTCATCGGCCAGGAACTCGTCGAACTGGACCACGGCCGCGGCGTCGTTGTGGTCCTGATTCTCGAGCACGAGGCCGTAGAAGAGGTGCCCTTGGTAGTAGGTCGGCGAGACCTCGATCGCCCTCTCGATTTCGGCGCGGCCGATTTTGACCAGGCTCGGCACCGACGCGGCCGATCCGACGTCCCACTGCAGGTAGCCGGCGTAGGCGAGCGCAGCCGGGTTGGACGGATCCTCGGACAGCACCTTGTCGTAGAGCGTGAGCGCCGCCTTGGTCTGGCCCCCGTTGTTCAGCGCCAGCGCCTGCTCGAGCTGCTGCTCAATCAGCTGCGCCTGCGACAGGGTGACGCTGCCCGAGGAGGCCTGACCGGGCTGGCGGGTCTGCAGGTAGTGCGTCACGAGAATGCCCCCGCCCGTCACGATGAGGAGGCAGGCGGCCACGAGGCCCACCTTGCGCCACAGGGGCCACGGCGGCGATGCGGGGGCGGCCGGAGGTTCCGCCTCCGTGCGCTCGGGCGCGGGCTCCGGCCCGAGGGCCGCCAGGTCCGCCTCGACCTCGGCCAGCCGGGCGGTGTCGCGCGCCACCAGGAGTGCGTGGTCCTCGTCGGAGAGGTCCCCGGCGTCATGCTCACGTTCCGCATCGTCGAGGGACCGTCGCAGGAAGTCGCGCTCGTCGGCCAGGAACCAGCGTTCGTCGTCCGACGGAGCGTCGTGGCCGGCGACGGCGGGTGACCCGTCCACCGTCACGACGGCGCCCCCAGCGACTCGAACGCACGCGACCGGCGCCAGAAGAGCAGTCCGACGCCCGCCACCGCCCCCACCCCGAGTACCAGCGGCACGAGGTAGAGGACCGGGATGCCGCCGCTGTCGGGGGGCACCAGGAGGATGGACTCGCCGTACTCGGACACGAGGGTCTGGTCGATGTCCGCGGTCGAGGCTCCCGCGGCCACCATGGTGAGGATCTGGTGGCGAACCGCGATGGCCGTGGTCGCGTCCGAGTCGGCCACGGAGACGTCGGTGCACGAAGGGCAGCGCACTCCGGCCTCGATCGCCGCCGCCCGTTGCGACGTCGTCTGGGGGGCGGCATCGAGCGCGCCGCTCCCGATGAAGAGGGCGACCCCGAGGACGACGAGCGGGAGCGCCACCTTCACCCACAGCGGTAGGCGGCCGGCCGATTCAGCCACGCGACGACCTCGCCGCGCTCAGGCGCGCCGAGCGCAGGGACGTGTCGAGGTTCTGCTCGGTGGCCGGTCCGACCAGCACGGTGGCCACGCGGCCAGACGGGTTGATGACAAAGGTCGTCGGCGGCGCCGTGACGCCGTAGTGGTCGGCGATGACGCCGCCCGGGTCGCTCACCGCCGGCCACAGGTCCCCGTTCTGCTCGAGGAAGTCGCTGGCGGTCGAGTTCGTGTCGTGGAAGACGACGCTGATCATGTCGGCGCCTCCGGCCGAGTGGGTCTGCTGGTAGTAGAAGCGCGAGAGGTCGGGCGCCTCCTGCCGGCACGGGGTGCACCAGCTGGCGAAGAAGTTCACGACCACGTAGTGGCCGCGCAGCGACGAGAGCGAGACGGAGGCGCCCGTGCTGAGGTTGGTCCCCGTGATCGGCGGTGCGGCGCGGCCGAGGAGCGGGCTCGAGACCGGCGTGGCCTCCTGAGGTGTGCGGGTGGCCAGGACGATGCCGAGGACGACGAGGGCGAGGAGCACGGCCCCGGCCACCCAGCGCGTCAGGTGACCGCGCCGACGGCCCGTCATGACGGCTCCGCGCTCCCGGAGGCCAGGGCGCCCACCGGCTCGGGCTGGCAGGCTGGGGCTGGGGCTGAGGTTCGGGCGCGGACGTGCCGTCGTCCTCCGCCGCGTGCGGCTCGGCACCGGTCACCATGGCGGCCGGCGCGGAGGCCGGGTCGGTGGCGCGCCGGCGTGAACCCGGTACCAGGGCCAGCAGGCCGCCGACACCGATCAGGAGGCCTCCGGTCCACAGCCAGGCCACCAGCGGCTCGATCACCACGCCGATGGCCACCGAACCCGACGGCAGGTTGTTGACGGCCTGGTTGCCCGAGGTGGCCCCCAGGCCGCCGACGGCGTCGAAGGTCAGATAGACGTCGCCGAAGAGACCGGAGTCAATGGCCGGCGTGCCGACGACCGAGAGGGCGCTGCCGAAGCTGGTCGTGGCCGGAGCGAACACCGCCCCGTCCACCTTGACCAGTGCCTCTTGGGCCGTGCGCGACGGCGAGGTCACCGTGCGCAACCCGACGAACTCGAAGCGGTGCCCGTCGTAGGTGACCACCTCGCCCTTGTGCAGCGCCAGCTCTGCCTGGTGCCGGTACGAGGTGGCCGCAATGACCCCGACGGCCAGCAGCACGACACCCAGGTGGACGATCATGCCGCCGTTGGCCCGCCCGACCAGCCCGCGCCACCACCCGACGTGGCGCACGTGGGCCGCCCGTACCGACAGGACGAGCGCCCGCGCCGCCGTGGCGGCTGCCATCGCCCCGAGTCCGAAGCCGATCAGCGTGGCCGTGCCGCGCAGGCCGTAGAGCACGCAGACCACGACCGTGCCCACGCCGATCCACGCCGGGATGGCCAGGCGATGCCACAGCACGGTGCCGCTCATTTTGCGCCAGCTGAGGACGGGCGCCACCGCCATGAGGAACAGCAGCGTCAGGCCGGCGGGCACGGCCACGGTGTTGAAGAAGGGCGCGCCGACGGTCACCTGCTGCTGCTTCACCGCCTCGTAGAGCAGGGGGTAGAGGGTGCCGAGCAACACCACGAACGCGAAACCGACGAAGAGCACGTTGTTGAGCAAGAAGGCGCCCTCGCGCCCGAGCGGCGCATCGATACCCCCCGGCGAGCGGAGCCGGTCGCCGCGCCAGGCGATCAGACCGAAGCCGACGATGACCACCACGAAGAAGAAGCCGATGAGGATCGGTCCCAGCGAGGACTCCGAGAAGGCATGCACCGACGTGATGACGCCGGAGCGGGTGAGGAACGTGCCGAGAATGGTCAACGCGAAGGTGGCGATGGACAGCGAAAGGTTCCAGACGCGCATCAGGCCGCGCCGCTCCTGGACCAGCACCGAGTGCAGGTAGGCGGTGCCGCACAACCACGGGAGCAGCGCCGCGTTCTCCACCGGGTCCCAGCCCCAGAAACCGCCCCAACCCAGCACCTGGTACGACCACCACGCGCCCAGCACAATGCCGACGGAGAGGAAGGTGAACGCCACCAGCGTCCAGCGCCGGCACTCAATCTGCCAACGGTCCCCGACCCGGCCCGTGGCCAGCATGCCGATGGCGAACGCGAAGGGCACGGTGAAGGTCACGAACCCGATGTAGAGCAGGGGCGGGTGGATGGCCACCAGCGGGTTGTCCTGCAGGAGGGAGTTCGGCCCGAGGCCCTGGGTGGCGCCGGGGGCGGTGACGAAGGGGTTGGCCGGCCCCGCCATCAGCGCGAAGAAGAAGGCGGAGACCGCATAGAGGACGAGGGTGGCCCAGCGGATGACCGGGTCGGCACCGAGCCGGCGGTAACGCCAGACGAAGAGGGTCGACACCACGGAGAGCACGAGGCCCCACAGCAGGATCGACCCGGCCAGTGCGGACCACATGCCGGTGATGGAGTAGAGCAACGGCGTGACCGTGCTGTTGTTCTCGGCCACGAAGGCGAGCGTGAAGTCGTGGGTGATCAGCGTGTGCTCCATGGCCGCCGTGGCCAGGACCGCACCGCCCAGCATGACGGGCGCCAGCAGCCTGCCGTCACCGGGGAGGGGTCCGCTCGCCGGCTCGGTCTCCGCCACCGCGCCCGCATGGCGCCCGGTGAACAGCCCGTACGCGATCACCACCGCGCCGGCGATGCTCGCCACCAAGGCGAGCCAAATGCCGATCGTCCCCAAATGCGCGTCGAGCATCAGCAGACGGCGCCGGTGGCCTTGACCTTGACCCGGTTGGGGTACTGCGCCGAGTACGTCGAGGAGTGCTTGACCATGATGGTGTCCGAGTCGAAGTCGGTCGACGTGTCCGACGCGAAATGCCCGACCACGACCACGGGGATGCGGGCCGCGAAGAGCTGGGGCGGGCTGCCGGTGTTGGCCACCTTCACGTACTCGGGGCCCTGGCAGATGATGAAGTCGGTCCCGGCCGCGGTGGCGTGGATGGTGCCGGGTTCGACCGTCCCTTCGAGCCGGAAGGTCTGGGTGCCCAGCGTGTGCCGGTGGGCCAAAGCCTGGTCCACCGTGTCGAAGTAATCGAGGGAGCTCCCCAGCCCCTCGACGAGCAGGAAGACGAAGGCGACGACCAGGAGCGCGAAGACGACCAGCACACGCCGGCTCGTCTTGCGCCTCTTCGGGGCGGGCACGGCCGGGCCCTGGTGAACCTCGGACGTCGGTGGGGTGGGCGGCGGGCTGGCCTCGGTCGTGGTGCCGGTCACGAGCTCTCGCCGTGCGCCGCGGCAGCGTCAGCCTCGACGGTCGGCGCGTCCGACATTTCGAGCGCGCGCTCCCAGCGGCGGCGGCGCAGGACCAGGGTGACGGCGTACACGAAGAGGCCGCCGAGCGCAGCGGCGTACCCGGCGTCGACGTAGCTCATGGTGTGCTCCCGCCCGGTGCCGCTCCGCCGGTGCCGCTGCCGGCCCCGACCAGCTCGGTGTCCTCGCTCCAGCGCTCGGCCAGCGACACTTCGAGTTCCTGGTCCCCCACCGCGTCCTCGAGCACCTCTACCCGGTAGCGCACGGCCAGCAACCACACGAAGATCAGCGAGAAGGCGACGAAGCTGAGGAGCATGGTCCAGAGCATGGAGCCGTGCACGTGGAGCTCGAAGCCCGGGTCGAGAATCGTCCCACCCTGGTGCAGGGTGTTCCACCAGTCGACGGAGAAGTGGACGATGGGCACGTCGATGGCGACGAGCAGCGCGGCCACGGCACACCGCCGGGCCCGGATGTGCGGGTCGGCCGGCACCCGCCGCAGCGCCAGGTAGCCGATCTCGAGCAACAGGAGCAGCGCGGTCGACGTCAGCCGGGCGTCCCACGTCCACCACACGCCCCAGACCGGCCGGCCCCAGAGCGACCCCGTCACCAGGGTGAGGGCCGAGAAGACCGCGCCCACCTCGACGGCCGACGCGGCCAGACGGTCCCAGAAGAACGAGCGCGTGCGCGGCCACAGGTACAGGAGGCTGCCGGCACAGGCCACGCCGCCGGCCCAGTAGAGCGCCACCGTGGCCACGGCCGGGTGCACGTAGAGCAGCCGGGCCAGGTTGCCCTGCACGACGTCCGGCGGGGTCACCCACAGCCCGAGCCAGACGGTGAGCGCGGTGGTCACGACAGCCAGCACGCCGATGACGGTGAGCCAGCGCGGGCGGCCGGTGACGGGGACGGCGCTCATGCCGCCTCCTGGAGCGGACCGTAGAGCACGACGCCCACCACGAGATAGATCACCGCGAAGGGCACGAGGATCTTGAGCCACTGGGTGCCGGACGACGCGGTGCCGTTCAGCGCGGCCTCCCACACCTTGGAGCCGGCCAGGAGGACGGGTGCCAGCACGGGCAGCACCAGCAAGGGCAGCAGGGTGTCGCGCACGCGCAGACCGGCGGAGAGCGCGCCGTAGAGCACGCCGGCGCAGGCCAGCCCCACGGTGGCCAGCAGGCAGGCCGTCACGGCGAGCCAGACGACCTGCACGCGCACGTCGAAGAGGAACGTCACACCGGCCCACAGGACGAGTTGGAGGACCAGCAGCTGCAACCCCACCGCGGCCGCCTTGCCCAGGAACACGCCGGCCGGGTCGATTCCCGAGAGCCGGAGGCCGTCACGCGTCCCCTCACCGGACTCGACCGCGACGCTGCGCTGAATGGCCAGCACCGTCGAGAACAGCAGCGCCACCCAGAAGATGCCCGGCGCGGCGTGCTTGAGCGCAGCCTGGTCGGGCCCGATGGCGAAGGCCAGCAGCACCAGGACCAGCACGGCGAAGGGGACGACCTGCCACAGCGCCACCCGCGAGCGCGCCTCGATACGCAGGTCTTTGCCGGCCACGAGCACCGCGTCATGCCACATGCGTCGCCCCCAGGGTGCTGCGCGGGTCGGCGTCGCCGGTCGGCACCGCGGTGAGCGAGGCGCGGCGCCCGCCCTTCTCCTCGCCGGTGACGCGGCCGCCGCCCATGGTCACCACACGGTCGGCCAACGGGACTGAGAGCTGAGGCTCGTGCGACGACAGCAGCACCGTCGCACCATCGGTGACCGCCTCGCCGATGAGCCGGCCGAGGAGCGTGCGTGAGGAGGCATCGAGGCCGGCATGCGGTTCGTCGAGCAGCCAGAGCGCGGGGCGCCGGGCCAGCAGCGCGGCCAGCGCGGCGCGGCGGCGTTGTCCGGCCGAGAGCCGGCCGACCGGGGTGGTGCGCAGGCGGCCGGTCAGGCCGACGCGTTCGAGCGCGTCGTCGCCCCGCTCGGCCGGCAGGCCCAGGGCACGCACGGCGAACCGGACGTTTTCCGCCGCACTGAGCTCGTCGTAGAGAGGGGCGGCGTGGCCCAGGAGGCCGACGTAACGCCGTACGGCTGTGTGGTCCGCGGTGAGGTCGACCCCGAGGACGGTGGCCTGGCCCGAGGTGACGGGCAAAAGGCCGGCGCAGGCCCGCAGGAGGCTGGTCTTGCCGGCCCCGTTGGCGCCCACGACGACGACCACCTCGCCCTGCTCGAGGGTGAGATCGACGCCGGCGAGGGCGGGGAAGCGGCCGGCGAGAGCGACCGCGCTACGGAATTCGACGACAGGGGCCATGACCTTCCCCACCATGGTAGGGGGGGTAGGTCCCGGGGTTCCAAGCGGGGCAGCCCTGCGACGGGGCCGGTCATCATGGGGCGGACCAGACCCAGGCGTAGCTGAAGGGCCAGAACCGGTAGGCCTCCCAGCTGGGCTTCAGCGCAATGAGGCGGTCGCCGACATGGCCCTCGTGCAGCTCGGCCGCCCTCAGGCCGGCGGCGCGGGCGGCGGCCACGTGCTCGCCGGGGAGGTGGATGTGGGTCTCGAAGGCGACGGGCTCGCCGGTGGGGGCGTCGAAGTGCGTCGGCATGCCCACGGCCATGAGGAAGAACGGGTGGACGCCCACGAGCACGAACGAGGCGGCGGGGTCGGGGGTGAGCAGGCGGCGGGCTTCGGCGTAGAGCGGGGCGAGCTCGGGCAGGTGCTCGTCGACGAGGACGCAGACGACGAGGTCGTAGGCGGCGGGCGGGAGCCCGGTGGCGCGCACATCGGCCTCGACGAGGCGGTCGTGCCTGCCGCGGCGCCGGGCCAGGTCGAGCATGGCGGGGGTGATGTCGACGCCGTCGATCGGGAACTGGCCCTGGCGCCGCAGCCAGTCGGCGGTGCGGCCGGAGCCGCAGCCGAGGTCGGCGGCGCGGCTGACGCCGCACCAGTCGACCGAGTCGAGGCGGTCCAGCAGCGCCAGGTCCATGGCGTCGTCGACCGTGTCGTCGTAGGTGGGCGCCCAGGCCTCGTAGCCGGCGCGCACGCCGATGACGTCGTAGTGGCGGCGATCGAACGCGGCGAAGTCCGGCACGACCGCCCCCGCTCAGCGCATGTGCGCCAAGGCGTCGATGGCCTGGAGCGACGTCGTGGTGTCGCCGGCCAGCTCCTTGTGGGCGAAGTCGCGCAACGCCACCTCGTGGGCGACGAGAAGATCGGAAGCCGCCTGCTCGGAAGGGCTGAGCTCGCCGATGCGCTCGTAGAGCGGGATGTACTGCTTGGTGATCTCCACGGTCGCGCGCATGAACGCGTCCCACGTCACGTCGACCGCCAGTGCGTCGGCCAGTTCGAGCATGGCCGGGTCGGGGTCGGTGGAGATGCCGGCGCGGCGGAGGGCGGGCGCGACGGCCTCCTTGGTCTTGCGTTCGAGGGTGGCCAGGACGCGCATCTTGCGGGCATGACCGGCGTCGTCGAGCCGCTCCGCGATGGTCCCGAACAGGGCCTCGCCGAGCACCTCGCCCTGGTAGGCCCTGACCCAGAGCTCCTCGAGGCTGTCCTCGAGGGAGAAGATCGGCGACGGTGGCGAAGTGTCGGTGCCGGTGCGGTGTCGGTGTCGGTGTCGGTCATGGCGTGGCCTCCTCAGCCGAGTGCGTGCGTCAGGTGCGACCCTAACGCCAGGGTGTCGTCGGCGCCCCCGGGGCGGCCGGTCCCCGTCGATAGTGTCGACCGCTGCGATGGCGACCGTGTTGATGCCGATCCCGGACTGCGACTTCGACCCCACCGAGGTGGCGGTGAGCTGGCAGGTGCTGACGGCGGCCGGGCACCGGGTGGCGTTTGCCACGCCCAACGGCCAGCCGGGCCGGGCCGACGACCTGATGGTCACCGGCCGGGGTCTCGACCCGTGGGGTTTCGTCCCCGGCCTGCGGCGGCTGGTGCTGGTGGGCCGCGTGCTCCGGGCCGACGCCGCGGCGCGCCGGGCCTATGCGGCGCTGCTGGAAGACGCTGCGTTCGGATCGCCGCTGCACTGGGCGGCGGCCCGGCGGAGCGCCTACGACGCGTTGGTGCTGGCGGGAGGACACCGGGCCCGGGGGATGCGGGTGTACCTCGAGAGCCCCGAGGTGCAGCGGATGACGGTCGACGCCTTCGCGGCGGGCAAGCCCGTCGGCGCCATCTGTCATGGGGTACTGGTGGCGGCCCGGGCGGTCGACCCCGCCACGGGCCGCTCGGTCCTCTACGGGCGGCGGACGACCGCGCTCACCTGGGCCCTCGAGTCCAAGGCGTGGAACCTGGCCCACTGGACCCGCTTCTGGGATCGGAACTACTACCGCACCTACGTGGAGGAGCCCGGCCAGGGTTGGGGGTACCTGGGTGTCCAACGCGAGGTGACGCGGGCGCTCGCCGAGCCGGGCGACTTCGCCGACGTCGAGAAAGGTTCGCCGGACTGGCGGCGCAAAGCGAGCGGGCGCGCCCGCGACACCCTGACCGACTCCGGTCCCGCCTTCGTGGTGCGGGACGGGACCTATGTGTCGGGACGGTGGCCGGGCGACGTGCACACGTTCGCCAAGACGTTCGCCGAGGTGCTGTCCGAGCGGGCGGAGACGGCCCGGAGCTGTTGACGTCTCCGCGCCCGCTCAGGTCCCCGCCACCACCGCCCCACTGACCGCATCGAGGACCACCTCTCGCGCCACGTTGATGCGGTTGCGGCCGTCGGACTTGGCTCGGTAGAGGGCCTCGTCCGCCTGTCCGACCACGTCCGCCGCCGTCACGTTCGATCTGACCGGCCACGTCGACACGCCCCCGCTCAAGGTGACCAGCGGTGGCTCCGAGGGCCGGGCCCCGTGCGAAATGCGTAGATCCATCACGGCCTGGCGAATCCGTTCGCTGGCGGTGACGATCACGTTGGCCCCGTGGCAGTCCGGCACCAGGAGGAGGAACTCCTCCCCCCCGTAGCGGTAGACACACTCCCCCGCCCGGGTCACCAGTTCCATGGCTGCCGCCACGTCGCGCAGCGCCACATCACCCGCGACGTGCCCGTAGTGGTCGTTGAAGAGCTTGAAGTGGTCGATGTCCATCAGTGCGATCCCGTAGCTGCGCTTCGCCCGGAGCGCCCGGGCGTGCGTCCGCTCCAGGTCCTGCTCCATGCGCCGGCGGTTTCCGAGGCCGGTGAGGGGGTCGGTCAGCGAGCGTTCCAAGAGCTCGACGTTGGCCTTGGCCAACTCCGCCTGGGTGAGGGCCAGCCGGCCGTGCAGGTGGGTGACGCGCTCGGCGGCCACCAGGCGGGTCCGGACCGAGAAGGAATCGACCGGTTTGGTCAGGTAGTCGTCGGCCCCCGCGCCCATTCCCTCGAGCACGTGCTCGGGGTTTTCGAGCCCGGTGGTCAAGACGATGTAGACGTAGGCGTCGATCAACTCTTCCCGGACGCGGCGGCACAGCGCGGGCCCGTCCACACCCGGCATCATCCAGTCGGTCAGGAGGACGTCGATTCCGCCACCGGACAGCAGCTCCCAGGCCTGTGACCCGTCCTCGGCCACCAGGCACTCGTGGCCGAGCTTGGAGACCATCGCCTTGAGGAGCAGCCGGCTGGTCGGCTCGTCATCCGCAATGAGCACCCTCACGTCAGGTCCCCGCCGACGCCGTCAGGACCGTCAGGGCTTCCTGCACCCGGGCGAACTCGGCGTCGCACTGGTCGATGAGGCCACTCGCCTGGTCCAGCTGCTCCATCCGGGCGTGGCTCTCGAGGGCACCACACAACTGGGCCAGGGTGCTGGCGCCGACATTGGCGCTGGCGCCCTTGAGCGTGTGGGCGCTGCGCTCCAACGCAGCCACGTCGCCGGCGGTCAGCGTGCGCCGGAGCTCGACCCACACCTGCTTGCCGTGGGCGATGTACTCCTCGACTATTTCGCTCAGCGCCCCGCCTTCGCCGTCGTCGAGGTCGAGCAGCAGCTCAATCTGGGAGCGGTCCAGCGGGTCGTTCCCTGGCGCACCCGCGCCGGCTTCCTCGGTCGCCGCCGCGCCCGCGTCGGCGTCGGGTCCGGAACTGGTGACCCAGCGGGCCAGCACCTCGGCCACCGCCTCGAGCCGCACGGGCTTGGAGATGAAGTCGTCCATGCCCGCTGCCATGCAGGCCTCCCGATCGCCTTCCATGGCGGCGGCCGTCATGGCGATGATCGGCGTGTGCCGCGCCGTGCCTTCGAGTTCTCGGATGGCCACCGTGGCCTGATAGCCGTCCATCTCCGGCATTTGGCAGTCCATGAGCACGGCGTCGTAGGTGCCCGAGCCTTCGCGGAGCGCGTCGACCGCCTCGACGCCGTTGTTGGCGATGGCGAACGAATACCCCAGCTTCTGGAGCACCTTGGAGCCCACCATTTGGTTCACGTGGTTGTCCTCGACCAGCAGAATCATCCCTAAGACCTCCGTGTCACTGTGTGTCGCCGGCGTTGCGACGGCTGCCGGACGGCGAGCGTCTCCAGAATGGAGGCTCGTGATCAGGCAGTCGAAGAGCTCCGAGGCGCGCACCGGCTTGGTCATGCAGGCGGCGAACCCGTGCAGGTGGGACTCGGCCGCTTCGAGCCGTTGCCCGGAGGAACTGAGCATGAAGAGGACCGTGGACCGCGTCGTTTCGTCGGCCTTGAGCGCCCGCGCCAGTTCCATCCCGTCCATACCGGGCATGTTGAGATCGATGATGGCCAGGTCGAACGCCGTTGCGTTACGGCCGGCAGCGACGGCGAGCTCCAGCGCCTCGTACCCATCGGTGGCCTCCACCGCCTCCACGCCCCACGAGTTCAGCTGCTGGCGCAGGATGCGCCGGTTGGTGGCGTTGTCGTCGACCACGAGCGCCCGCTGGCCCGAGAGCGTGCGCGGGGCACCCGGCTTCTCGCCGGCGGGAGCATCGTCGGATCGACGCAGCGACAAATCGAACCAGAAGTTCGAACCGGCACCGGGGGTGCTGCTCAACCCGATCCGGCCCCCCATCAGCTCCACCAGCTGACGGCAGATCGTGAGCCCCAGCCCGGTCCCGCCGTACTTGCGGGTGGTCGACGTGTCGGCCTGGGAGAAGGCGCTGAACAACCGCTCCTCTTCTCCTTCGCCGATGCCGATGCCGGTGTCGATCACCTCGAAATGCAAGGCGAGGCGCGCCGTGTTCTCGTGCAGCACGCTGAGCCGAATGACGACCTCGCCCTCGGCGGTGAACTTGACTGCGTTCGACCCGAAATTCAGGAGCACCTGCTGAATGCGTGTCTCGTCGCCCAGCAGGGCCGAGGGGACGCTCGGGTCGACGTCGACCAGCAGCTCAATCCCCTTGGCGTGAGCGGCTCCGGCCAGAATGCGGCCGACGTTGTCGACGACACGCCGGACGTCGAAGGAGACCTCTTCGATTTCGAGCTTGCCGGCTTCGATCTTCGAGAAGTCCAGGATGTCGTTGATGATCACCAGGAGTCTGTCGGCCGAGACCTTCACGCCCGAAGCCAGCTCCTGCTGGTCGTCGTCGAGATCGGTCTCCAGCAGGAGCTCGGTCAGCCCGATGACCCCGTTCATGGGGGTACGGATCTCGTGGCTCATCATGGACACGAACTCCGACTTGGTCTTCGACGCGACGAGCGCGGCGTCGCGCGCCGCCAACAGGTCTTCGGAGGCCTGGCGGGCCTCGGTGACGTCGAAACCGTTGAGCACGTACCCGTTGACCGACGGGTCGGCCAGCAGGTTGGACGCCGTCCAGGCGATGGTCCGCCACTCGCCGTTGGCATGCTGCATGCGGACCTCGAACGTCGCCGCCTCTTCGGCGTCACCCTTCAGGTCGAGCACCTGGTCCAGGACGTGGTGGGAGTCGTCGGCATGGACGAAGTGCGTGAAGGGCTCGTTCTCGAACTCCGTGGGCGGGCGCCCGAACACCCGCTGCGACGACGGGGTCATGTAGGCGATCCGGAGGTCCGCTTCGGTCACGACGATCAGGTCCCAGGTCTTGTCGATCAGCGAGTGAAAACGTGCCGTCCGCAGCGCGTGCGCCTCCCCCACGGCACGGGCCATCCGGATGCCGGCCACCACGATGGTGAAGGTGGCGAGCACCAGGGCGACCCTCGACACGTGGCCGAAGCTGGCCGCCAGGAAGATGCCGACGCTGACCAGGGCGCCGAAGGTGGGCAGCCCGAAGCCGGCGAACCATTCGGCGCCGGTCGTCTTGACGTTGGCCGGCAGGAGCCACGCCGCCAGCGCGAACAGCGCGATGGTGACGGGCCAGGCCAGCGCGTTGGTGAAGGCGCCGATGGTGCTGTCCGGCTGCAGCAGGTTGAAAGTGTCCCCGATGTCGGCGACCACGAAGGAGATACAGGCGACGAGGAAGAAGGGGCGGAAGCCGCGCGGCAGGATGGTCAGCCCACCGACAGCCAGGACGAACAGCAGGACGTCCCCCAGGGGATAGGCCAGGGTGGTCCCCGACGCCAGGGCGCTGGCGTGCGTGAGGTGCGTGGCCCGTTCCGCCAGGGCGGCCGAGAGGGCGGCGACCGTCAGCCCGGCAATGGTGCCGTCCAGGGAGGTGGACAGGAAGACGCCACCGGTGCCGCGCCGGATGAGCATGGCGAAGCAGACGAACGCGACGGGATAGAACGCGAAGTAGAAGACGTCGGAGGGCGAGGGGACCGGAGGTGAGGCGCCACCGAAGGACTGGAACGTGGTCAGGATGTCGCCCACCGTCCACGACAGGCAGGCCACGCCGAGGACGACGGGGACGGCCCGCGCCACAGCCGAGCTGGCGCGCCAGCTCGGCTCGAAGACTCGGGCGATGCACAGGGCGCACAGCGCCACCTCGAGGACATCGACGCCCCAGCCGTCGACCAGCACGGAGTACGAGCCCGTCGGGTGCGCCAGCACCCAGACGGCGTAGGCGACGATGCAGACCGCCGAGATGGCGGCGGCCCAACGGACCCGTGTGGGGACCCGCCACTTCGTCGCATCACCCGGGCTCGTCATGATGACGGCCACGGCCGCGGGGGCAGCATCTACGGCATCTACGGCACTTCCCTGGAGGGCCATATGCACTAAACGGCGCGGTTTCCTCCCGCATTTAGCCCCAAACTGGGAGGGTCTGACGTTAGGTTCACGCTAAAACGTGCCGTCAGCAGGGAAGACGGCTCGTATGGCGATGTCCATCAGTGACCCAGGACCGAATTCAGGCGGAACGGCCTGATTTTCTCAAGTGTTGGCGAGTCCGACGTTTCAACAAACGGTGAAGGTGGATCGGCCGTGCTGGACGCTGCCCCGCCGAGGGTCGGAGGTCAGCTGGTCGAGAGGCGTCCCAGCCCCACGTCGTCGAGCAGGTTGGAGATGTGGTTCGACACCCAGCCCACGTTGTCGGTGAGGAGGAGCACGCCGAAGCCGATCAGGAGCAGCCCGGCGACGAGCTCGACGGCCCACAGCCAGTGCCTGGCCCGCGCCAGCCATCCGGTCAGGCGGCCGAAGACCAGGCCGACCAGTACGAAGGGCACGGCCAGCCCGAGCGAGTAGGCGAACAGCAGCAGCACGCCACCGGAAAGGGTCCCGGTGCGGCTGGCCAGTCCGAGGACCACGCCGAGCACCGGCCCGATGCACGGGGTCCAGGCAAAGGCGAACGCCATCCCCATGAGCGGCGCCGCCCAGACGCCGAGTTTCGACGGGCGCACGTCGAAGCGATGCTCGCCAGTCAGGCGCGTCACCACGCCCAAGGTGCCATTGCCGGCGTGAGTCCACACGCGCGACGGCAACGCGCTCGAGGATCATGACCACGCCGAGAAAGACGATGACCGCCCCACTGACGTACAGCAGTTCGATCCGGTTGTTCTTCAGGACCTGGCCGATCGTCGAGGCGGTGGCCCCGAGCGCGACGAACACCACGGTGAAGCCGGCCACGAACAGGCCGATGCCCTTGAGCACAGGCCCGCGGGCAGCCGAGGGCGTCGCCCCGTCGCCGCCCGCCGAGAGCTCGGCGGCCGAGAGGCCCGAGACCATGGAGACGTATCCCGGGACCAGCGGCAGGACGCACGGCGAGACGAACGAGAGGATCCCGGCGCCGAAGGCGACCAGTACGCCGGCCGGATCGGCCGAGATCGCGGCGGGTGCGACAAGTGTGAGGACCGCGGCCCCCGATTACGTGAGGCTCTTGCGGACCAGGTCCATGTCGGCCTCCACCATCATGGTCACCAGAGCCGGGAAGTCCACCTCGGGCTTCCAGCCCAGCACGGAGTGCGCCTTGGCGGGTTCGCCGACGAGCAGGTCGACCTCGGCCGGGCGCAGGAAGCGCTCGTCGATGACGACGTGCTCCTGCCAGTCCAGGCCCACGGCTTCGAAGGCCAGCCGGCACAGCTCGCGCACCTCGTGGGTCTGGCCCGTCGACACCACGTAGTCGCCGGGCCCGTCCTGCTGCAGCATCAGCCACATGGCGCGCACGTAGTCGGCCGCGTAGCCCCAGTCGCGCTGCGCGTCGAGGTTGCCCAGCGAGAGCTTCTCGTCGAGCTTGTGAGCGATGCGCGCCACCCCGTGCGTCACCTTGCGCGTCACGAACTCGAGGCCACGCCGGGGGGACTCGTGATTGAAGAGGATGCCCGAGGAGGCATGGAGGTCGTAGCTCTCCCGGTAGTTCACCGTGATCCAGTGCCCGTAGACCTTGGCCACGCCGTAGGGGCTGCGCGGGTAGAAGGGCGTCGACTCCTTCTGGGGAACCTCCTGCACCTTGCCGAACATCTCCGAGGAGCTGGCCTGGTAGAAGCGGATGTCGGGGTCGACCAGGCGGATGGCGTCGAGCAGGCGGGTGACGCCCATGGCCGTCGTCTCGCCGGTGAGGACCGGCTGGGTCCAGCTGGTCTGGACGAAGGACTGGGCGGCCAGGTTGTAGACCTCGTTCGGCCGGTGGTCGCGCAGCATGTTGATCAGGGACACCTCGTCGAGCAGGTCGCCGGCGACGAGTTCCAACTGGTCCTGAATGTGGGCGATGCGCTCGAAGTTCACCGTGCTCGTGCGCCGCACCATGCCGATGACGGTGTAGCCCTGGGACAAGAGGAACTCGGCCAGGTACGACCCGTCCTGACCGGTGACCCCGGTGATCAATGCCCGCTTTGCCATGGGGGGCAACGCTACCCGACAGGGGGCCGCACCACGCCCGCGGCCACGCACGTACAGTGCGCCCGTGCCGACGGCCTGCATGATTTCGTTCCGCCTGGGCGGGGAGGACGGGGTCAGCGTCGAGGCGGCCAAGTGGGCCGCTGCGCTGGACCTCTTGGGCTGGGACGTGCGCACGGTCGCCGGAGCGGGGCCGGTGGACACCAAGCTGCCGGGTCTGGCCATCGGCGCGACCGAGCCCCCGACCCGGGCCGAGGTCGAGGCCGCCCTGGCACCGGGCGACCTGGTGGTCGTGGAGAACCTGTGCTCCCTGCCCCTCAACCCGGGCGCGGCCGAGATCGTGGCCACGGTGTGCGCCGGACGGCCCGCGCTGCTGCACCATCACGACCTGCCTTGGCAGCGGCCGCACCTGGCCCACCATCCGCCGCCGCCCGACGACCCGTCGTGGGGCCACGTCACCATCAACGAACTGAGCCGGCGCGACCTGGCCGCGCGCGGCATGAGCGCCACGACCGTCTACAACACGTTCGACCCCGATCCGGCTCCCGGGGACCGCCGCGGCACCCGCGTCGCCCTGGGCCTCGGCGACGCGACGATGCTGCTCCTCCAACCCACCCGTGCGCTGCCACGCAAGAACGTCGAAGGGGCTCTGGAGCTGGCCGAGGCGGTCGGCGGCACCTACTGGCTGCTCGGACCGCCCGAGGATGGCTTCGGACCCGAACTCGAGCGGCTGCTCGCCCGTGCCCGCGTCCCCGTCGTGCGCGGGGAGCCCGACGGCGGCTGCAGCATCGCCGACGCCTACGCGGCGTGCGACGCCGTGCTGCTGCCCTCCACCTGGGAGGGGTTCGGCAACCCGTCGGTGGAGTCGGCCACCTACCGCCGGCCGCTCGCCGTCGGCCCGTATCCGGTGGCGGCCGAGCTGGCGGCGTTCGGCTTCCGCTGGTTCGACGCAGTCGACCCGGCACCCCTGGGCGCCTTCCTCTCGTCGCCCGACCGCGCCCTCCTCGAGCACAACCACGCGGTGGCGGCCGAGCACTTCAACCGGGCCGACCTGCCGGGGCGCCTGGCCCGGGTGCTCGAGCGGATCCCGGGACTCTGATCCCGATCCGCGGCAACCAGGTCACCGACACCGTGATGACCGTTCGGTAACGTGAGCGCCATGGCAGGAGCGATACAGGCCACAGCCCGGCGGCTCACGGCCGAGCAGCGGCGCCAGCAACTGTTCGCCGTGGCCATGGAGCTGTTCGCCCAGCGGGGCTACCGGGCCACGACCATGGATGACATCGCCGAGGCGGCCGGCGTGACCAAACCCCTCCTCTACCAGCACTTCTCGTCCAAGCGTGCCCTCTACCTGGAGCTGGTGGACTCCATCGCCCACAACCTGCTCGAGGCCATCGGGCGCGCCGTCATGCGGGCCGAGGGGCCTCGCCAGCAGGTCGAGATGGGCTTCGCCGCCTACTTCCGCCTGGTGGTCAGCCACGAGCTCGAGTTCCGCCTCCTCTACGGCCGCGACCACGCCGACGACCTGGAGCTGGGCCGGGCCCTGCGAGCTGTCGAGGACGCCATCGCGGAGGCGATCGACCCGCTCATCGACGCCGGGCTCGATCCGGACCACCGGCGCCTCCTGGCCTACGGCATCGTCGGCATGGCCGAGGGTGCCAGCCGGCGCTTCATGGCCCAGCGCCTCGACTCGGACGCCGCGGCCGACGAGGAGGCTCAGCGCCTGGCCGGCCGCATGGCCGACCTGGCCTGGGCCGGCCTGCGCTCCGTCCACGCCGACTGAGGGGCGCCGCGCCCGTTTGGCGGCCGTGACATGACGGCTCGGCGGCATCAGCGGCAGTCGGCGGCATCACTCGGCTGCGATCACAGGCGCGTGATCAGCTCCCGGCACAACCCCCACAGCTCGTCCACACAGGCGGCGTAGACGTCGGCGTCCGCCCCGGCCGGGTCAAGAACATCCTCGTCGGCCGACACCTCGAGGTCGACCAGGTCCAGGGCGGCCACCCGTTCGGCCAGAGCGGGCGGGGCCGGCGGCAGGACCTCGCACAGGCGCCTGATGGTGGCCGTCCTGGCGGCATAGGCGGGGAACTGCCGGCGCACGAAGCGCACATGGTCGGCCTCCATCACGACCACCAGCTCGGCGCGCGCCAGGTCGGGTTCGTGCACCTGACGGCTGCGATGAAGGCGGAACTCGTCGTGGGCCAGTTCGGGTATGCGGGAGAGCGCGGTGCGGGTGCGCATCCCCATGGGCTGGCCGTCGATGGTGTGCGTGCCGGCGGTGACGATGTGCAGGGGATCGCCAGGCCGCCCGTCACGCAGGTGCTCGAGCATGAAGCCGGCCATGACCGAGCGCGCCGCATTGCCGGTGCACAGCACCAGGAGCTCGGTCATCCGGCGGCGAGCAGGAGCGCCGGCGCGTCCACGTCGAGCGCGTGCTGGGCATGGCGCGAGCAGGTGGTGAGGAACATCAGGTCGCCCCGTTCGGTGCGCTGCACGATCATGGAGGCGACCATGGCCATCAGCACGCCGGCGAAGGTCTCACGGCGCACGTCGGCCTGCAGCTGCTCGAACGAGAGGTCGCGTACGCCCCGGCGGCACAACGCCTCGTGGTATCGGCCCAGCAGGCTCTCCTCGTGCGCCCGGCGATCCTCGACGGTGAGGCTCCCACCGATGAAATAGGCCACGTCGACCGCCGCGGCCCCCCAGACCGCGGTCTGCCAGTCGACGACCACCGGACGGGGATCTCCGGGCTGGAAGAGCAGGTTGTCGAGGCGGAAGTCCCCGTGGATGGCCGTGCGTGGCCCGGTGCGCAGCCCGACGTAGGCCGGCACGTGCCCGGCGAAGACGCGGCACACCTCCTGGTGCTCGGGTGCCATCGCGTCCTCGTAGCGCTCGAGAAAACCCGGGGCCAGCGACGACACCAGCGTGGCCAGGAAGCCGTCGGAGTCGGCGTTGTTGCGGTTGAGCCATTCGAGGCCGGCCAGCTCGGGCGACTCCCAGCACGGCGCGTGGAGGCCGGCCATCTCCTCGAGGACGGCCGCCGCCTCGTCGGGGCTGCACCCGCCGATCTGGTCCCCCTGCACCCCGCCCACGACGTCCTCGAGGAGCAGGGTGAACCACCCGGTGTCCGGTTCCACCTCGGCCACGTAGACGGCCGGCACCCGTGCCCCGATGCGGGCCGCCACTTCCTGGTAGAAGCGGATCTCGATTTCGTAGGCCCGCACCGCCAGGCCGGTGGCCCGGCTCTGGTCGTCGGCCGAGGCGAACTTGCCGACCACCGTGGGCGGCCCGGCGTCCGGGCGGTCGTAGGTGAGGGTGAAGCGCGTGGTGTCGCCCATCTGGCCCGTCCCGATGGGGGCGCGCTCGAGTGACACGACGTGCGCCCCCTCGGCCAGCGCCCCGGCCCCGGAGAGAGCGCCGGTCAGCCACTCCGGCGTGACATCGGCAGCCTGGTGGAGAAGGGTGGGCGGGCTCACGACAGGCCGAGACTACGTGGCGTCGTCGCCGCGGGCCTCATGCCGGGTCGGCGTACGACATGCCGGGGCGGCGTACGACCACCGACTCCCCGGGTGCCTCTACCGCTCCAGCGGCGGCATCCCCACGTTGGCCCTGAACTCGTCCGTGGTGTTGACGCAGGGGAACGGCTCGTCGGGCACGGCCCGACCCAGTCGCTCGCAGATGGGCGCCCAACCGTCGGCGGCCGTCCACTCGAGCAGGTGGTCGGCCGGTACGCCGGCGCGGACGGCATCGTTGTGCCGTTCGTAGGCGGCGATCATGGCGTCGCGATCGTCGACCCGGTCGGAGAAGCGCTGGCCCATGAGGCGGAGCATGGCGGTCATCCAGGGATCTCCCAACTCGACCATGGCCCCGATGCCCCCGAAGATCGTGTTGGAGCAGCTGGTGTACCAGAGGTCGGGATCGCGCACCGACAGGATCACCAGCGCGTCGGGATTGGCCCGGGTCAACTCGGGCCAGAAGCTGGCGCCGGGCCAGTCCACCTGGGCCACGTAGCCCCCCATGAGCGCGTCCCAGTCGACCGGCCGGCCGTCCACCGCCTCGGTCCAGACCGGCACCTCGTCGGGATGGGCGAACACCTCGACCATGTGGTGGCACGGGCCACCCAGCAGTTGTTCGAGAGCGTCCTTGAGCGAATGCGTGCCGGTGCGCCCCACCCCGGCCCCTACGACCTCGAGCATGTTGTCCCCCTTTGCGACAGGGTGGACGTTTGCAGGCACCGGCGGGGCTGTCAACGCCCGTGTGATCTGGGCCGTGTGGTAACGGGCGTCCGGGCTCGAGGCCGCTCCTACCCGCCGAGGTAGCTGGCGGACAGGGCCTCCTCCATCTCCGCCGGGGAACCCTGGTGGGCGATGACACCCTGGAGCACCACCGCCGCGGCGTCGGCGATGGGCAACGCGGTGCGGGCGAACTGCTCCACCAGGAGGATCGACAGGCCTCCCGACGCCAGCTCACGGACCTTCTCGTAGAGCTCGGCGACCACAATCGGGGCCAGGCCCAGCGACAGCTCGTCGAGCAGGAGGATCTTCGGATCGGTGGCGAACGCCCGGGCCAGGGCCAGCATCTGCTGCTCGCCTCCCGAGAGCGTGCCGGCCAACTGCTTGCGCTTGGGGCCGAGCCTGGGGAATTGGGCGATCGCCACCTCTTCGATCCGATTCATCGGGATCCCGATCTGGGTGGCCATGAGCAGGTTCTCCCGGACGCTGAGGTTGGGAAAGATCCCGCGCCCTTCGGGAATGGTGCAGATGCCCCGACGGGCACGCCCGTCGGCCGAGACAAGGGTCACCGCGGCGCCGTCGAAGCGCACCTCGCCCGCCGTCGGCGCCAGGGTTCCCGCGCAGACGTTGAGCAAGGTGGTCTTCCCACCACCGTTCGGCCCGAGCAGGGCCACCACGGAACCGGCCGGGACCTCCAGGCTCACCCCGTGGACGACCTCGATCGGGCCGTAGCCGGCCCGGATGTCGCGCAACTCGAAGATCGGCGCCGGTGCCGGTGCCGGCATGCTCACGGCGCACCCAGATAGGCGTTCACCACGGCCGGGTCGTTCTTGACCTGTTCGGGCGGGCCACTGGCGATGATCTCGCCGTAGTCGAGAACGTGGATCATCTCGCAGGTGTCCATGACGAGGCCGACGTCGTGCTCGACCAGGCAGATGGCGAGGCCCCGTTCCTCGACCAACCGGCGCAGAATCCGGCCAAAGGCCAGCGTCTCCTGCTCGGTCTGCCCGGAGGCGGGCTCGTCGAGCAGGAGGACCTTGGGTTGGGTCATGAGAGCCCGGGCCACCTCGACCACCCGCGCCCGCGCCGTGGGCAGCTCGCTCACCTCGCGCTCCGCCACGTCGCCCAGACCCAGCAGCTCCAACGTCTGAGCTGTTTCGGCGTCGACGTCGATACGGCCCCGGCGTCCCCATGTGTTGCGGATCTCACCGGCCACACGGATGTTGTCGCGCACGCTGAGCGACGTGAACAGTTCGAGCCGTTGGTAGGTCCGGGACAGACCCCGACGCGCCCGCGCCGCCGGGCCGGCCCGCGTGACGTCGCGCCCATCGATCATGACCCGCCCGGATTTGGGAGCGAGCAGCCCGCTGACGACGTTGAACAGCGTGGTCTTGCCGGCCCCGTTGGGGCCGATGAGCCCGGTCACCCCTCCGGTGGACACCGAGAGGGACACGTCGCGCAGCACCTGGGCCCCACCGAAGGCCATGCACACCTCCGAGACCTCAAGAGCGGGCATTGGCCACTCCTTCGACCGCGGGCACGCCGCCGGCCGCCGCCGGCGCCGCCGGGCGGGTCTTCCCTGCCCGTCCTGGGCCGGGGCGGGGGTGACCTCGAACGCCTCGGGACGCACCAGCCGGCCGATGCCCGGTACCACGACGGCCACCACCGCCGTGCCCAGCACGAACCACCAGTTCCCCATGACCTTGGTCAGCACGAGCAGGTAGAGCACGGCCTCGGCCGCCACCCCCAGCGCCAACACGGGCTTCACCCGCCACAAGGGGCGGTAGCTGGCGACGATCTGCGGCACCGCCCCGCTCGGGTTGCGGCCCAGGCTGATGCCGACGAGCGCCGGCGCGACCAGCGACAGGTTGGCCAGGAACGTCCACGGGCCACCCCCGCCGTGGTCCGTGGACAGGTTCGTGAACGTGCTCGTGAGCGCGTTGAACGCGGTCCCGGCGAGGACGCCGCCCATGAGGGCGCCGGCGACGCTGCCGATGCCCCCCACCACGGTCAGCATGACCAGGGCCAGGCTGATGAAGATGATGTACGTGTTGGCGGTGACGCTGGCCGAGGACGCGGAGAGCAGCACGCCACCTACGGCGGCGATGGCCGCCGAGAGCATGAACACCGACAACTTCAACTTGACCAGGTTCTGGCCGAGGGTGGCGGCGGCGGCCGGACTGTCCTTCATGGCGGTGAGCCTCCGCCCGTAACTGCTGCGGCGCAGGGCGATCAGCCCGATCCCGATGAGGACGAAGATGAGGACCGACGTGGTGAGGAACGTCTTGGTCGAGCTCAGGTCGACAGGTCCGAACTTGGGCGGTGGGATCTGGAGGGTGCCGTTGGGGAAGATCGAGAAGTTCAGGTGGAAGATGGGGAGGACGTGCGGCGCAATGTCGTTGAGGATCATGTCGGAGACGAAGACGCCGAAGGCGAGGGTGGCCAGCGCCAGGTAGAGGCCGCGCAGGCGCAGCGCGGGCAGTGCGATGAGCCCGCCGACCACCGCGGTCACCACGACCCCGAGCAGCAACCCCCACAGCGTGATCCGTTGGTCCAGGCCCGTGCCGGAGAGACCGAGGTGGAAAACGATGATGGTGGCGATGGCACCGAAGGAGACGGGTGCCAGATTGATCTCACCCGCGTAGCCGGTGAGCAGGGTGAGGGACAGGGCGATGATGGCGTAGGTGATGCCGAGGGTCAGGGTCGACATGTCGGCGCTGCCCATGATCTGCTCGAGCGCCAGCACGACCAGCACGAGAATGGCGCCCCACAGCACGGCCGACCCGAGGGTGGGCACGGTGAAGCGTTCTCTCGTGCGCAGCAGTGTGGCGCCCCGCAGGCGGTCCTGGGGCAGCACCAGCAGGACGACGAAGAGCATGATCATCGGCAGCGCAATGCGGAAGTTCGACGCCCAGGACCACGTGTCGGGGAAGTAACCCAGCACGTACGTCGCGCTCAGGCCGAGGATCAGCGCTCCGCCGAAGGTGGCCCAGATGCTGCGCAGCCGTCCGAACACGGCCGCGGCGATGGAGTCGAGCACGAGCAGGGTCAGCACGTGGACGTCGAGCGTGCCGCCGCTGATGGGCGTGATCAAAATACCGGCCAGCGCCGCCAGGGCGCCCCCGAGGGCCCAGGAGATCGCGGCCAGCCGGAGGGGCCGCCCGCCGTTGAGCTGGAGGAGGGCCGGGTTGTCCACCACCGCCCTCATCGCCACCCCGGTGCGGGTGCTCTTGAACAGGAGTCGGATACCCACCGCGATGAGCACGCCGCATCCGAGGGCGATCGCCTCGTGATCGGTGACGTAGACGCCGAGGAACTTGAACTTCGCCGCGTTGCCGAAGAAGAGGTTGTCGGTCCGGGGAACGCCGGGGTTCCAGATCCACTGGGCCAGCGCGATCAGCCCCAGCATGATGCCGATGGTGACCACTATTTTGGTCACGTCGGTCGTCTCGCGCAGTCCGCGCATAATACCGACGTAGAGGACGATGCCCAGCAGCGGTGCCAGGACCGCGAGGACGAGGAAGAGCGCCAGCGGCGCCGGCCAGTTCCAGCCGTAGCGGAACTGCCAGTAGGTGAACGCCGCCAGCATGGCCATGGCGCCCTGGGCGAAGTTGAAGATGCCCGAGGTCGTGTACGTCAGGACCAGTCCCGAGGCGGCGATCCCGTAGACCGCTCCGGTGACCAGACCGAGAATGGTGTACTCGAGGAACAGGTGCATGGCCGGGCTTCCGTCGCCTCGCTCAGAGCATGGAGAGCAGCGGGGCGACGGGTGAGCTGCTCATCCCTGCGGCTTCAGCACAGAAGATGTGGCGTATTGGGTCGCGAAGCCCTGGGAGTTGAGCGGGGTGGTGATGACGGCTCCCGAGTTCGGGACCACGTACTTCGAGGCACAGTCGAAGCTTCCGAGCTTCTTGGGGTACACCTGCACCCACTTGGTGTTGTCGAGCTTCATGAGGATCCCGCAGGCGGGCGGGAGGTTCTTGGCCGGGTTGGTCGGCGCATTGAGGCCGCCACCCGTCCAGCTCGTCACCTTGGCCAGGTGGTTGATGATGCACTGGCGGGTGAGGTCCGACCCGCAGGCCTTGGCCGCGGTGGCCCACAGAAGGAAGGAGGACGTGGACTGCTCGCCCAGCGCGGAGGTGTGACCGCCGTACTTCTTCACGATGGCGAGGTACTGGGCGACGGCCGGGACGACCTTGGCCGCCTCGAGCGGCTCGTAGGCCACGTGGACATAGACGTTGTTGCCCAGCCCGCTGGTGTTCCACTGCGCGAACGATTCCGTGTACATGGCGGCGTCCATCAACCAGATCGGGTCGTAGCCGATCTGGTTGTCCGACTCGAGGACGCCGTAGATGACCGGACCCGGCGTGGCGTCGTCGAACACGACCTGGGCCCCGCAACTCTGGAGCTTCTGGGCGAACGGTGTGTAGTTGGCCTCGCCGTTGTAATTGACCAGGAACGGGCAGTTGATGAACTTCCACCCGGCCGTGGTGTACGCCTGCACGGCCTTGGCGGTCGATTGTTGCTGGGTCGACAGGGTGGAGTCGTACACGGCGGCATGCTGGGTCTTCTTGCCGAAGAGCTTCTCGCCCTGGTAGGCGAGGGCGGCGGGGCTGTAATTGATCGGGTTCGGGGACGCCTGGTACATCTCGTAGGCGTTGGCGAACACGGGGGAGACACTGAAACCGGGCGCTGCGACCAGGTTGCAGCCGAGTCGGGTCTGCTCGGCCAAGCCGTCGAGGGCGAAGCCCTCGCCCACCAGCATGAAGTCCGTCTTGCAGGCCTGGGTCATGACGCTGCCGACGTTGGTCACGGCGGCGTCGTAGTAGTCACCGACGATCTTGCGGCCGTTGATGCCGCCCTCCGCGTCGCACCAGGCAATCATGGCCTTGACGGCGTCGCCCATCTCCTGGTCGAGGCCCGGTTCACCCGAGAAGCCGCGGTCGTCGCCGTAGGCGACGTTGATGGTGGAGTTGGTGACGCCCTGGTCGGTGGCTCCCGTGGCGTGTCCTTTGCCACAGGGCGAGGGCAGCGTGCCGAACGTGCTCGTGGGGAGGGATGATGACGCACCGCTCACCGCGGGCGAGATCACCAGCCCGGTCGCGGTCAGCGCGGTCAGCAGGAACGCCAAGCCCACCACTCTCACGGACGTGAGTCTCTTCATAACCAAACCCCCTGTCTGCAGCGCAGAAACCTGTGGTCCTGCCGCTGGGACACTCCGGCCGAACCCTAGAACAGGTTCCTGTTTGCCTGGGGCACCCTACCAATACGGGGAGCCGACGTCTCTGCCACGGGCCCCATCTTCGATGCCGAGGCGACCCCCAGGCGTCAACGTGGCCCGGAGCGATGCGGTGGGGTTACGGGGCGACCGCGGTCTCGATGTGATATCGCTCGACGTAGTCCTCGAACTCCGTGGCCAGGCCGGCGTACGTCCAACCGAAGTCGGCCGGGTCGTAGCGGTGGCGGCCGAAGAGGTCCGGCGGTCGGTGTTCGAGGAAGGCACGCATGCGACGGGCGTGCAGCGAACCGACCTCCTCGCCGAAGCACCGGTAGAGCCCTTGGACGGACTCCACCGGATCGCCCACCAGGGCGTCGTAGTGCAGGTGCTGGCACCAGCCGTCACCGGACCGCTCGTCGAAGGACATGGCCGAGTTGAGCGCGAACGCGCACTTGCGCTTCCACTCCTCGGCCGTGGGGCGCGGGTCGCTCCGGCTGGTCAGGATCCGCTGGCCGGCGTTGGCCAGGCTGGCCAGCGAGGTGACGACGGGACCCGGGTCACGGTGCGTCCAGATCACCCGGGCGTCTGGGTAAGCGGACAGCATGGCGTCGAGATGCCACAGGTGATTCGGTGTCTTGAGGATCCAGCGCTCCGTCGGTTGGCGCGACTGGAGCGTCTGCAGGGCCAGACGGTGCTGCGCGTAGGCGGGCGTCATGTCGGCCTGTTCCAGCCAGCGCGCGTAGGACGGCACGTGGGCCTGGGTCTCGAGAGCGAGGCTCCGCACGTCGTACATGAACAGTGAGACGCATTCCTCCGCCAGGGTGGCCCCGAAGGGATGCATCGCCTTGAGCGGTGGATTGAGTCGCAGCAACCCGTCCAGGTCCTTGGCGGTGCGGGCGATCCGGGGATCTTCCGCCGCCTCCTCCAGGGTGGTCGGTGGGATGGGGTGGGCCGCCTCCCACTGGAGCAGCGGCCGGGCCACCGGGTCGAGCCCCAGCAGCAGCGACAGCAAGCTCGTGCCGGTCCGCGGCAGCCCCACAATGACCCAGGGTCTCTCAATGCGCTCGTCCCGCACTTCGGGGTGCTCCACCGACCACCGGTGCAATGCGATGCGGTTCGAGAGGGAGGACGCCAGCATTTTCGAGACGAGGATCCGTCCGAAGGTGGTCAGCTCGGCCTCGGCCTCGCACGAGCGCAGGAACACCTCGAGCGGCTCACGAAAGGAATCGCCCCCGAAGTCGTCCGACCCCGCCATTTTGGTCGCCGCCTTCATGACCGAGGAAGGGCGCAGCGAGGGCGCGTCGAGTCCGAGACGGCCCAGCCCCCGTCCGGCCCAGTTGAGGGCGAGGAGGGGGCGGGTGCGCAATTCGGAGTCGCGCCACGTGTACTCCACGTCGCTCACCCGGTCGCGCCCGCCGCACTGCTGCCGCTGCTGCTGCGGTCGACCTCGACCACCGTGCGCCCCACCGATCGTCGCGCTTCGTGGTCGTCGAGGGCACGGCCCGCCTCCTCCATGCTGACCCGCCGGCCCACGACGGGCCGGATCTTCCCCGCCTCGGCCAACCGCAGGAGGTCGGCGTGGATCTCGTCGGCGACGTCGCGCCCGAAGGGGTTGAACCCGAAGCGCCGCATGCCGGGGTCGACCGTGTCCACCCAGGCCAGCATGACAGCGACGATGTCGATGTTCCCGATGCAGGCCATGCGCAGCGGCCGACCCGTCATGCCGTTGGCGTCGTCGTCGGCGAACCCGACGGCCAGGTAGCGACCACCGTGGGCCGTGCAGCGCCACGAGCGCTCGACGAAGTCGCCGCCCGTCAGGTCGTAGACGACGTCGGCGCCGGCGTCGCCCGTGGCAGCCAGCACCGCTTCGACGAAGTCCTCGGCCGTGTGGTCGACGACCAGGTCGGCCCCCAACGAGGTGCACAGGGCCGCCTTCTCGGCCCCGCCGGCCACGGCGATGACCCGGGCCCCGGCGGCCAGGCCCAACTGGATGCCGGCCGTGCCGAGACCGCTGGCGGCCGAATGCACCACCAGCGTCTCGCCGGCCTGCAGCCGTCCCCGCCGGAACAGGGCGAGGTGGGAGGTCTGGAACGTCAGCAGGAAGGCGGTCGCCTCGGCGTCGTCGAAACCGGTCGGGGCGTCGAAGACCGAAATGGCGTCGGCAATGGCGTACTCGGCCATGCCGCCCAGGGCGTTCTTGGTGATGGCGACCACCCGCCGGCCCAACCACGCCTCCGCGCCCTCTCCGACCGCGTCGACCACTCCGCACACGTCCATGCCGAGCGTGAACGGCGGCGGGGTGGGCACCGAGACGAGGTTGCCCCGGCACCGGTCGATGTCGTTGAAGTTCAGCGAGGCCGCCCGCACCTTCACCCGCACCTCGTTCTGGCCCGGCTCCGGGCGCTCGAGCGTGCGCACCTCCAGGACTTCCCCGGGCGGGCCGTGACGGGTCACCTGCACGCCCCTCATATCTGCCACGCGCCCTCCCTTTTTCTTTGTTCCCCGAGCTCGCCGGCGCCGTCGATGACGGAATTCCGGTGGCCGTGCGAGGCTAGTCCCCCCGTTTCGGCGCCCGTTCGAGCTCAGCGGCCACGGCCCCCGGGCCCTTGGCCGGCCTCGTTCTTCCGACGAGCCAGCAAGCTCAGGCTGTCCGGAGCGCGTCCCTATTCGCCGGTGAAGCGAAACTCCGCCTGCCAGGGAGCGTCGGAATGGACGACCTTCCAATAGCGTTTTGCGATGTTCTCGGGATCGAACGCGGTGCCCGCAACGATCTGCCCGGCGATGGTCAAGGTCGCCACCCGGATGCCGTCGGGCTCCAAATCGGCACCGAGCATGGTGGCGGCGGATCGGAGCGCTGCCTTACCGAGGGACACGGTCGCCAGGGCCGGGATCGGATAATCCGCGAAGCCGCCCCCCGTGACGATGATGGTGCCCGAGCCCGCCGCCCGCATGGCGGGGGCGGCGACCTGGGTCACGACAACGGCGCCAATGACGTCGACCGTGTAAGCCGTCTGGAGGTGCTCGACGCTCGAGCTCAGGAGTGTGTCCGGAGCTCCCATGACTGCGTTGTAGATGATGAGCCCGGGCGCACCCTGCCCGTTGTAGAGCTCGGCCATCCGGGCTCTCAGCCCTTCAGGGACGCTGGCGTCTGCCGCAACGGTGTCGATCCGTGCCCCGGTTTCAGCCAGACTGTCGGCGAGGTCGCGGAGTCCGTCCGTGCTGCGAGCCACCAAGGTCACCCGATAGCCGCCCTCGGCGAAACGTCGGGCCACGGCCATTCCGAGACCCGGTCCGGCCCCGACCAGCACAAGGTGACGCTGGTCGATCGAGGAGCCAGAGGCGCCTACTGAGTCGTCCGGCATGAGGCTGCTTCCTTTCGCCGTCGAATGTCGTGGACGGTGGCCATGACACCTTTTCGGGCCGACCCTGCCAGATGGCGCAGTCAGGCGCTACAGCCCGCCAAGTCGGAACGACGGAAATGGCCGCAGAAATCATTCGTCGCTCGTCGACCTTCAGATTGTCCTACGCCGATGTTGGCCTCTCGACGGAAGGAGAGCACCCTGTCATCGCTGGTAGATCAGTTGATGTGGTCCCCGAGATCCCCCTGATGACCAGCGACAGAATCTCGGACGTCACATCGAACGTGGTGTTCGCACGTCAAGCCACGTCAGGACGTCAGGACGTCAGGGCCGCGCTTCGTAGACGATATTGAAGGGCGTCTCGGCCACCCGGGCGAAGTGACCGAAGCCGGCGTCGGTCACCACCTCGCAGACGCGTGCCTGGCCGGCTTGCGCGCCGAGCGCCAGCCCGACCTCCTGCGACAGGGAACACGGCGTGCACAACAGGGTGGAGAAGCCGTAGTAGGCCCGCCCGACGGGGTTGAGGTTGTCCTGGACATGGTCGCCGGCGGCGGGCTCGACGATCATCCAGGTGCCATCGGGGGCCAGCGACTGGCGCACGTGACCGGCCGCGCCCGCGGGGTCGCCCATGTCGTGCAGGCAGTCGAACATCGTCACCAGGTCGTAACCGTCGCCGGGGAACGAACTGGCCGGCGCGGCCTCGAAGTGCACCCGGTCGGCGACTCCCGCCTCGTCGGCGCGGCGGCGGGCCATGGCGATCGATCCCTCGTGGTAGTCGTAGCCCACGAAGGACGATGCGGGGAAGGCCTGGGCCATGAGAACAGTCGAGGCACCGTGCCCGCAGCCCACGTCGGCGACGTTGCCACCGGCTGTCAACCGGCCGACCACGCCGTCCAGCGCGGGCAACCACTCGGCCACCAGGTGCGCGTTGTAGCCGGGCCGAAAGAACCGCTCGCAGCCCTCGTGCACGTCGGTGACGTGATCGTGCCAGCCGATGCCGCCGCCGGTGCGGACGACCTCGGCGATACGCGGCGAGTCGATGATGGAGCCGAGCGCGATCTGGAACAATCCCGGCAGGTAGGCGGGGCTCGACTCGTCGGTGAGGGCGACGGCCTGCTCAGGCGGCAGGACATAGCGGCCCGTCTCGGGGTCGTACTCGACCACCCCGCCGGCCGCCTGCGCGTTGAGCCACTCGCGGACGTAGCGCTCGCCGGTGCCGGTCCGGTCGGCCAACTCGCTGGAGGTCAGCGGGCCGGCTCCGGCCATGGCCCGGTACAGCCCGAGCTTGTCGCCCATGACCACCAGGGCCGTGCCGAGCGAGGCCCCGACCTCCTCGACGGCTCGGAACACGAAGCTCATCAGCTTCTCGGTGTCCACCGCTGCTGGCTCTGCGATCGTTGCCATGATGCCCTCCAGTCCTCGTAGGGATCCCGTATTCGGTCGACCGACCGAATACTTTGATCACTAGAACACGGCCGTCCTTGACTGTCAAGGGGGGGAAATGCCATGGTTATCGGCATGACTTCGGTCGACCGACCGACTCCGGTGAGTCGGGCTGAGCCCAACGGAAAGCGGCGGGGTTCGGGCGAGACCCGCACGACGATCCTCGAGGCCGCCCGGCAGCGCCTGCTCGACGAGGGTTTTGCCAGGCTCTCGACGCGGGGGGTGGCGGACGCTGCGGGGGTGCCGCTGAGCCAAGTGCACTACCACTTCGGCTCGAAGCATCAGCTCATTTTGGACCTGCTCGAAGCCGAGAACGCCCGGCGTCTGGTGCGCCAGACCCAGATGTACGCCGAGGACCGGCCGCTCTGGCAGCGCTACGAGCAGGCCTGCGACTTCCTGGAAGACGACCTCGAGTCGGGGTACGTCCGCGTCTTGCAGGAGATGATCGCGGCCGGCTGGGCCGACACGGCCATCGGCGCGCGCGTGCGCGACCTGTTGCAGGGGTGGCTCGACTTGATCACCGACGTCGTGCACGAGGCGGAGCGCACCCTCGGCCCCCTCGGCCCGTTCCCGGCGGCCGAGATTGCGGCCCTGATCGGGCAGGCCTTCCTCGGCGGGGAGGCCATGCTGCTGCTCGGGTTCGATCGCAGCCAGTGGCCGGTGCGCAGCGCGCTGCGCCGGTTCGCGCTCCTCATCCGAGAGTTGGAGGAAGGCAGGGCCGCGACGGCCGCCCCTGCCGACGGCCACCCGCAAGTGAGCGAGGAGGCGCGCGGATGACGCTCGAACTCACCGCCAGGGCTACCCACGAACAGAGCCGCGCCTGCTATCCAGATCAGACGGGATTCGTCGAGCGCGATGGGTGCCAGCTCTACTTCGAGGTCTACGGCTCGGGCGAGCTGACGGTCTTCCTCCTCCCGACGTGGTCCATCGTCCACTCGCGGCACTGGAAGATGCAGATCCCCTACTTGGCCCGGCACTGCCGCGTCCTCACCTTCGACGGCCGTGGGAACGGCCGGTCCGACCGCCCGCCGGCCGGATACGACGAGCGCGCCTTCGCGGCCGATGCCCTGGCCGTGATGGATGCCACCGGCACCGAACGGGCGGCGCTGGTGTCGTTGTCGATGGGCGCACAGCGGGGGTTGATCTTGGCGGCCGAGCACCCCGAGCGCGTCGAGGCCGCCGTCTTCATCGCCCCGGCCGCGCCCTTCGGCAGGCCGCTGAAGGGCCGCGACATGGTCGGCTTCTGGGACGTGGAGCTCGACATCGACGAGGGCTGGGCGAAGTACAACCGCCACTACTGGCTGCGCGACTACCGGGGCTTCCTCGAGTTCTTCTTTGCGCAGATGTTCAACGAACCCCATTCGACCAAGCCGATAGAGGACTGCGTCGGCTGGGGCCTCGAGACCGACGCTGACACGCTCATCGCGACCCAGCTCGACCAGGGCCTCGATGAGGACGAGACGCGCCTCCTGTGCGAAAGGGTGCGCTGCCCCGTGCTCGTGATCCAGGGGACCGAGGACGCCATCACGGGGAGGCATCGGGGCGAAGCGCTGGCTCAGGCCACGGGAGGCGAGCTCGTGCTCCTGGAGGGGTCCGGGCACGGGCCCCACGTGCGCGACCCGGTCAAGGTGAACGTGCTCCTACGCGACTTCCTCGTCCCGGCGCGCCCGGAGACGCTATGGGTCCGGGGCCGTTCGCGCCGCAAACGCGCCCTCTACATCTCGTCGCCGATCGGCCTCGGCCACGCCCAGCGTGACGTAGCCATCGCCGACGAGCTCCGACTGCTGCACCCCGACCTCGAGATCGACTGGCTGGCCCAACACCCCGTCACCAACGTGCTCGAGGCGCACGGCGAACGCATCCACCCGGCCAGCCAGTTCCTGGCCAACGAGTCCAAGCACATTGAGAGCGAGTCCGCCGAGCACGACCTCCAGTGCTTCCAGGCCATCCGCCGTATGGACGAGATCCTGTTGGCCAACTTCATGGTCTTCCACGATCTCGTGCAAGAGGAGGACTACGACATCTGGATCGGCGACGAGGCCTGGGAGCTGGACTACTACCTGCACGAGAACCCCGAGCAGAAGCGGGCCGGCTACGTCTGGCTCACGGATTTCGTCGGCTGGCTCCCGATGGACGACGGGGGGCTCGCTGAGGCCGCGCTCACGGCCGACTACAACGCGGAGATGATTGAGCACATCGCCCGCTTCCCGCGGGTGCGCGACCGTGCGGTCTTCGTCGGGAACCCCGAGGACGTCGTATCCGACGCGTTCGGACCGGACCTGCCGATGATCGGGGACTGGACGCGCGAGCACTATTCGTTCGCCGGCTACGTGACGGGTTTCGACCCGGCCGCTCTTGCGGATCGCGAGGCCTTGCGCGCCGAGCTCGGGTATGGCGACGAGTGCCTCTGCATCGTCACGGTCGGCGGCTCCGGTATCGGCGGCCACCTGCTGCGGCGCGTCGTCGATTCGTACCCTTTGGCCAAGGAACTCGTGCCCGACCTGCGCATGGTCGTGGTCGCCGGCCCACGCATCGAGCCCGGGTCTCTGCCGAGCCGTCCTGGACTGGACGTGCGGGCATACGTGCCCGACCTCTACCGGCACCTCGCCGCGTGCGACATCGCCGTCGTTCAGGGCGGCCTCTCGACGGCCATGGAGCTCACGGCGAACCGGCGCCCGTTCCTCTACTTCCCCCTCCGCCACCACTTCGAGCAGAACTTCCACGTCCGCCATCGGCTGGACCGCTATGGCGCCGGGCGCTGCATGAACTTCGAGACGGACGGCCCCGAGGAGATCGCGCAGGCGATCGCGGCGGAGGTGGCCCGGGAGGTCGACTACCGCCCGGTGGAGACCGACGGCGCGGCCCGGGCGGCGGCCATGATCGGCGAGCTGCTCTGAGTGCGGGAGGCAGGGGAGATCATCTGCCCTCGACCCCCGGCTTTGAAGGCCCGTATTTTCGCTTGACCAGTTCAGCGCGAGTCTCCTTGCCTCCTTCAGGCCACCGCCATTCCTGCGAAATACACCCCGAGCAGAGCGACAGCCATGAGCAAGACCCAGAAATCGGTGAGACGGCGAAACGCCTGGGGCGCGCCACGTACCTCCATGAACTCACGCATGATGATCCGGACCTTGATCAACGCCAAACAGATGGCGCCCACGGTCACCACGGTGCTCGCGGTGGGGATTCCCCGATGCGTGGCCCCATGATCGATCCAAAGGTAGGCCAGCGAAATGGCCACCAGGATCGACCACACCCCGAAGAGCCGTTTGTTGAACCCGCTGTCCACCCTCACCTCACCACGTAGAGCAGGGCGAAGATCAATACCCAGAAGAAGTCGACCGAGTGCCAATAGGTGGCACAGGTCTCCACGGTCACTTGAGAACGCCGCTTCTCGCTTGACAGCTGATAGACGAGCACCCCGAGCACGACGAAGCCGACCAGGAGGTGCACACAGTGGATCGCCGTCAGGAAGAAGTAGTACTGGAAAAACTGGCTGCTGGTGAACGTGTCCCCCATGTGAATCAGCCGGACCCACTCGGCGACCTTGAGGATGAGGAAGACCAACCCAAAACCAGCGGTCAGGAACGCATCTCGCCGGGCACGCTCGAATCGCCCGGCCCGGGCGTGCTGGACACATCGGGCCACGGCCCAAGAGCTCGAGAGCAGGACGATCGTGTCGAGCACGCCTAGCCACAGGAGCAGGTGGGACTGTCCGAGCAGGAATGCCTGCTCGTGCTGTGTCCGGTTGAAGAGGTAGACGCAGAAATACGAGGTGAACACGAGGGATTCGAACAGCACGAAAAACCAGATGTCGCGCCCGCCGGGAACGTGCTCCGGCGGCCCCCCCTCCGACGCCTGCGACACATCGCGTTCGGTCGTTGTCATGGCGCCATGAAGTCCGCCAGAATGCGACTTCGACCTTCCTGAGGCGGCAGGTCAGGCATCGGCCCCGTCCCGAAGTCCTCGCGAAGGATCATGTTCCGCAACAACATGATGAAGGCCCCGGTGTAGAGCCCGAAGACGGCCACGTTGATCCACCAGGCGATCACGCCGTTCCAGGCGAAGACTCCGGCATGGAAGATCCACGAAGGTGCGACCACGACCTCGGTCAACCCGTTGCACAGGTTGAGGTAACCGAACCACATCGGAAAGACGCGGTTCTTGTCGAGCAGGATGGCCAGCATCCAGATCAACGAGCCGATGAGGAAGACGCCCATGGTGCCGGAAAAGGACAGAAACCCGAGGTCGTAGAGCCATTGAAGAATCTGCGGGTTGCGATCGGGCCGGAAGGCACCCACCGTCATAGCCACGCAGATGAACAAGAACCCGGGGACGGCGCTGACGGCGTAGAGGATCAGATACGAGTAGGCGAAGGCACGGCTGACCGACATTCGCCGGATCGAGTAGGTGATCAGTGCGGTCGATGCGGCGGAGAGCCCGCCCAAAACGAAGATCAGCCCAAAGCCGATGAGCAGGCCCTCGCGGCGACTGGCGAACCACCCCACCACCTGAGTGTGGGTGTACCACGGCTTCCCCGGCGGTTGGGTCCGCGTGATGATGAAGAAGACGACGGTGTAGAGGGAATAGAAGGCGATGGTGGTGTACCAAGCGAGCCACAGCTCCCGCTTCGGATCGTCGAGAAACGCAGGTCGCTTCACGCCGAGGCTTGCTCCGCCAACCGATCGTGCCCGATCGCCCGTCCCAACACCACTGCCATGACGACGAGCCAGAGGGCGATGGCGACGTTCTTGACCCAGAACGACAGCAAGCCGTTCCAGGCAAAGGGTCCAGTGAGCGTCAGGCCGGCAAAACCTGCCGGCACCAGCGCGATGGCGATGAGGAGGTTGAAGTGGCCGACCCACCGCGCGAAGACCGGTCGCGCCTGCTGATCGAGGTAGACCGCCACCGCCAGGAACAGACACAGGGCGACGAGGAACGGCACAGCACATGTGAACGTGATCCACGCCAGGTCGTTGTAGAGCTGCGTGAGCGCGGGAGGCCGATCGGGCCGGAACGCCGCCAGCAGCCAGAAGATCGTCGCGGTGAGAAAGGTGATTGGGGCGGCACCGGCGACCCCGATCACGCAGTACCGCAAAATGGGCGTGCGGTGTGCCATGCCTCGCATACGCTCCACGATCAGCATCAGAATCGGGATCAGCGCTACGCAGAACCAGTTGAACAGGATCATGCTGTAGCGGACGCTCGATGTGTGGTTGACATAGAACGCGGCCACCCTCTGCGCCGACCATTGCGGAGACATGGGTGGCAGGAATCCTGGGAAGAGGAAGAACGCCGCGATCCAGATGATCGCCACCCCCGGCAGCGCCCAGAAGATCATCAGTTCGCCAGTCGTTCGTCTCACCGGCACGCACCGCAGGGCCGACCTGCGTCTCTCACGGCCGCTCGCATCACTCGCCTCCTTGGTCTGGCGTGCCGCACAGCGCACTCCCCGATCAGCCCGCCCTCCAGAACATAGCCGATCGACTACCCCAGGCAAGTGGGCTTAGATTTGGGGACATGGCTCCGTCGACAACCGCCAGTCGAGACAGACGGCAGCGCAAACCTCCATCAGCTGCGCAGACCCGCATCATCGATGCGGCGCTTCGAGAGTTTGCGAGAAATGGGGTTGGTGGGACGTCATTGCAGATGATCGCCGATGACATCGGTGTCACGAAGGCGGCTGTCTACCACCAGTACAAGACGAAGGATGAGATTGTCCGAGCCGTGGCTGGCGCCGAATTCGACCGCCTGGAGACGGTCCTCGACGTTGCCGAATCCGAGGTGGACGAAGATCGCGCCCGAGAAGTGGCGCTGACGATGATCATCGATCTGGCCGTGGAGCGCCGCCGTGAGAACAGCACCATTCTCACCGACCCGCTCGTGGGTCGACTCTTTGCGCGGGATCAGCGACCGGTGAACGTCGTGAAACGCCTGAACCGCCTACTCATTGGTCCACATGCAGAACCAGACTCCGAAATCGCAACGGTCATGTTGACGGCGGCCATCAGCGGCGCCGTGATGCACCCGATGGTGATTCGCCGCGACGATGAGACGCTGCGGACTCAGCTCCGGACTCTCGCCGAACGCTTTCTCGGAATCTCCTGAACGCCAGATCTTCCCTGGTCGGTTAGTTGATGTGGATCCCCGAAATGGCCCGGGAGATCACCAACCGCTGTATCTCGGAGGTCCCCTCGAAGATGGTGTAGGTGTTGAGTAGGCGCGCCATAGCTCCAGGTCAGGGTCTTGCACGCGACAGAAATAGCCCGAAGCGCGACACCAACAGCCAGTAGTCCTCCATGACGCTTTATGAACATGTCGCGCCCTACCGCGCCAAAATCCGTTCTTCGGATCAGTCGGGCGATGCAACAGCCCTTCCCCAATCTCTTGCCGATGGAGATCCAGGGCCGGGGGTGGGCAGTTCTCGGGTGTGGTGAGGTCCTGTCGAGGGCAACGGTGATCCCTACGACCCAGTCGTGTCGCCAATTTCCAAGCGAGCGACCTGTGGAGCGGATGCCCTTCTCTGGTGCATCATTTTGATCATGACCGCTCGCTCGTATCTTTCTGGTGGAGCCGCCTTGGCACTCGTTCTCGTCCTCGCAGCGTCGAGTACGGCTCAGGCCTCGACGAAGAAGCCCAAACACAAGGCCGTCGCTTCATCGTTTGCCATCTCGGGCCAGGTCACTGGCATGCTGAGTTTCAACAAGGCGAAGAGTTGCCAGGCGGACAACGCCTCGGTGGCCGCAGGTCTGTACACGGTCCGTGTGTACCTCACCGACCACAACGTCCAGCCGACGAAGGCCACGTGGGCGCTCGTCCTCGAGGCGAAGGTGGGCCAGACGCCATACCCGGCCGTCTATCCCGATGAGCTCACCCTCGCCGTCAACTCTCCGAGCGGAACGCCGCTCGATACGTGGAGCGCAGGCGGGTCGAACACTCCAAGCGGATCTGGCTCCCTCACGCTCTCCCCCAAAGCCAAGGGTGGGAGCCTCACCAAGATGGTGCTCTCTCCGAGCCAAGCTGATCCGGGCTCAGCCTCTGGAGCGGTGACTCTCACGGGTAAGTGGTCTTGCTGACTTCGGCCACAGCGACTCCCAAGACACAAGATCGCAGAGTCCTGGGCCTCGCCAAGACGCGGACCCCCTGTTGCCACATCGGCCCTGAGCATTTACCCTCAATGGGGTGGGTAGAGGGCGAATCCCCATTTACGTGGCCCTCTGCGGCACAGGCATGCTGATGGCATGTGTGGCGTCGCCATCCACTGCCACGGCAAAGGGCTCGGCCCGTCAGAAGGAACCGGCAGCCACCATCAAGGTCGGGAGCGATCCGGTTGCAGTGGCCTTCATGCCCAACAGCAAGACCGCCTACGTCGTGAACTCCAATTCTGGGACCGTGACCCCAATAAATACCGTTCTCCGGAAAGCGCGCGCTGCGGTCGCCGTTGGTTCCGACCCTGACGCCATCGCCGTGAGTCCGAACGGTCAGACCGCCTACGTCACAAACAGCGGGTCCGGGACCGTGACTCCGATCACCACCGCCTCCGGCAAGGCCGGGCAGCCGATTCCAGTTGGGATGGCACCGTCCGCCATCGTGATCTCCCCCCAGAACGATCGGGCCTATGTTGCCGACAGTGGATCGGCTGCGATCACGCCGATCGACTTATCGACCAACACGGCCTTGGCGCCGATCCCCGTCGGTTCGGGCCCGGGGCTGATCGTCCTGAGTCCGGACGGGAGGTCTGCCTACGTCGCCAACTTCATCGCAGGGACCGTCACCCCGTTGAACCTCGCCACCGATAGCGCGGGGCCACCGATTGCGGTCGGCCACCAGCCCAACGCCATCGCGTTCACACCCGACGGCCAGACTGCGTACGTCGCCAACCTCGCTTCGAACTCCGTGACCCCGATCACCACCGCCACCGGCCAGCCCGGTACGCCGATTGAGGTCGGCAGCGAGCCAGAGGCGCTGGCCGTGACACCGGACGGCCAAACCGTGCTGGCCGTGAACTATCAGTCCGGGACGGTCTCTCTCATTGCGGTGCCCTCCAACGTCGTACGCGCGACGGCGAAGGTCGGCAAAAACCCAGAATCCATCATCCTCGCGCCCAACGGAAAGAAGGCCCTTGTGGTCAACGAGGGCTCCGGCTCCATGTCTGCGATCGACACGTCCACGGGGTCCACGGTCGGCACGATCCAGGTCGGGGGGGCTCCCAGCCCAGCAGCACTGAGCCCCAATGGGAAGACTCTGGTCGTCGCATTACTGGGCGCGGAAACTGAGGGTCTGGCCTTCGCCAAGGTTTTCTTGGACCGGGACAAGGACCTGAACTTTTGATCTGGCCGCTCGACAAAGTCCGACGACAGCTTCCGAAGCAGCCCACTCGGAGATTTTGGTTCGATTGACCGAATCTGACCGACCTCGCTGGACCGTGGAGCCTCTGGCAGACGACATGCAAGCCGGTCAGACCGTCTGATTTCCCTGTTCAGTTGATGTGGATCCCCGAAATGGCCCGGGAGATCACCAACCGCTGAATCTCGGAGGTACCCTCGAAGATGGTGTAGATCTTCGAGTCGCGGTGCCACTGCTCCACCGGGTTCTCCCGCACGTAGCCGTAGCCGCCGAGGATCTGGATCGCCTGCTCGGTCACCCACACGGCGTTCTCACCGGCATAGAGCTTGGACATGGAGCCCTCGCCGTTCTCGAACTTCTTGCCGGTGCTGGCCATGTTGGCGGCCCGGTGCACCAGCAGGCGGGCGGCGTCGGTGTGCATCTTCATGTCGGCCAGCTTGAACGCGATGGCCTGGTTCTCAATGATGGCCCGGCCGAACTGCTTGCGCTCCTTGGCGTAGGCCAGCGAGTACTCGTAGGCCGCCCGCGCAATACCCACCGCCTGCGCGCCGACGATGGGGCGGGAGGCCTCGAAGGTCGCCATGGCGGCCTGGGTGGACGTCTTCTTGCCCTCGCGGGCCCGGGTCAGCCGCTCGTCGAGCTTCTCCTTGCCACCGAGCAGGCAGCGCCCGGGCACCCGGCAGCCGTCCAGCACGACCTCGGCCGTGTGCGAGGCCCGGATGCCCATCTTCTTGAACTTCTGCCCCTGCGAAATGCCCGGGGTGCCCTCGGGCACGACGAACGACGCCTGGCCGCGGCTGCCCAGGTCCTGGTCGACCGACAACACAAGCACGTGCGTGTTGGCGATGCCGCCGTTGGTGATCCACGTCTTGGTGCCGTTGAGCACCCACTCGTCCTTGGCCTCGTCGTAGACGGCACGCGACTTGAGTGACGACACGTCTGAGCCGGCATCGGGCTCGGACACGCCGAACGCCGCCAGCTTTATGTCGTCGGGCGTGCCGAAGCACTGCGGAATCCACTCGCCGATCTGCTCCGGCGTCCCGTTGGCGAAAATGCCGGCCACCGCCAGCGTCGAGCCGAAGATGGCCAGCGCGATGCCGGCGTCGCCCCAACTCATCTCCTCGTTGACGAGGCACATCAGGAGCCCGGTCGGGTCCGAGAAGGCCTGCGCGATGAAGTCGAAGGAGTACAGGCCGATTTTGGCCGCCTCCTCAATGATGGGCCAGGGGGTCTCTTCGCGCTCGTCCCACTCGGGGCCGGCCGGCCGGACGACGTTCTCCGCGAACTCGTGGACCCACTTCTGGATCTGGAGCTGGTCCTCGTTCAGTTCGAGCGAGAAATCGGACATTTGGCTGCACCCTCCTTGGGCGGCCCGGCGTGCGCCGGCGACCGGTCGTATTCCCAAACCGAGGAACGAGCCCGCCACACGTGGCGCGACAACCCGGCCCGCCCCTCGGTTACCAAATAGTAACCTACCGACCGGTACGAGTCCAGCAAAGGGTGACGAATCGCCCGCTGACCTGGTCTTTCCAGCGATGGATGCTTGGTCTTGCTGGCGGTGGTTGCCTGGTCTCGCTAGCGGTGGATGGAGGTGCCCGACGGCGAGTCCTGCACCGTCCAGCCCAGCGCCACCAGCTCGTCGCGCAGGGCGTCGGCCCGGGCGAAGTCCTTGGACTGCCTGGCCTCGTCGCGCTCGGCGACGAGCTTGGCCGACGCCTCGTCCACCTCCTCGGACTCCCCCCGGAGGGGCACCCCGAGCGCGCCCACCAGCACGGCGGCCGTGCGGGCCAGCCGCGCCCCCTCGTCCTCGTTGCCGGCGTCGGCCGCCGTGTGGGCGGCGCTGACGAGATCGAAGATGCCGGCCAGCGCCCCCGGCGTGTCGAGGTCGTCGTCCATGCGGGCCCGGAAGATCGCCAGCGCGCCGGCGTCGGTGCCCTCGCCGTCGCGTCCTTCGATCAGGTAGCCGCGGCCGCTCTCCGCGATGAGGTCGCCGATGCCGAAGCGCCGCGCCAACGCGTCCAGGCGCTCCAGCCCCTTCTCGGCGTCGGCCACCGTGTCGGTCGTCACCTCAATGGGCGAGCGGTAGTGCGACCGCAGCACCAGCAGCCGGTAGGCCCGGCCGTCGCTGCGCGCCAGCATGTCGGTCAGTGAGGTGAAGTTGCCGAGCGACTTCGACATTTTGGTGCCCTCGACCTCGACCCACCCGTTGTGCACCCAGTGGCGGGCGAACGCCTTGCCGTCGGCCACCGCCTGGGCCCGCTCGTTCTCGTGATGCGGGAAGGCCAGGTCCTGTCCCCCGCCGTGCAGGTCGAACCCCTCGCCGAGCAGGTCGAGCGACATGACGACGCACTCGGTGTGCCAGCCCGGCCGGCCGGCGCCCCAGGGTGCGTCCCAGCACGGCTCGCCCGGCTTGGCCTTCTTCCAGAGCGCGAAGTCGAGTGGCGAGCGCTTCTCCTCGTTGGCCTCGACCCGCGCCCCGGACCGCAACGAGTCCAGGCTCTGGCGCGCCAGCAGGCCGTAACCGTTGACCTGGCTCACGTCGAGGTAGACGCCGTCGCTCGTCTCGTAGGCCACCCCCTTGGCGAGCAGCTCGCCCACCAGGCTGACCATGTCGGCCACGTAGGCCGTGGCGTGCGGCGTCTCGTCCGGGCGCAGGACGCCGAGGGCGTCCATGGCCTCCCACCACCGGTCCTCGAACTCGAGGGCCACCTCGGACTCCGTCCGCCCCTGCTCGGCCGCCCGCTTAATGATGTTGTCGTCCACGTCGGTGATGTTCGACACGTAGCTCACGTCGAGCCCGACGAAGAGCAGATAGCGCCGCAGTACGTCGAAGACGAGGTTGTAGCGGCCGTGCCCGAGGTGCGGTAGGTCGTACACGGTGGGTCCGCAGACGTACAACGACGCCTTGCCCTCCGTGCGCAGCTCGAGCGGCCGCACGGTTCCGGTCGCGGTGTCGTGCAGGTGCAGCATCCAGGTACGGTAACGCGATCATGTCCACCTCCACGACCGGCGCGGCCGGCGCGCCCCGGGTGCCCGACAAGCCGGTCCTCGACGGGCTCGAGGAGCGTTGGGCCGCCGCCTGGGACGAGGCGGGCACCTACCGCTTCGACCCCTCGGCCACCCGGGACGAGGTCTTCTCCATCGATACGCCCCCGCCCACCGTGTCGGGCTCGCTCCACATGGGGTCGGTCTTCGGCTACGTCCAGACCGACGCCATCGCCCGCTACCGCCGCATGCGGGGGTGGAAGCTCTTCTACCCCATGGGCTGGGACGACAACGGGCTGCCCACCGAACGCCGGGTGCAGACCTACTACGGCGTGACGTGCGACCCCTCGCTCCCCCACGACCCCGACTTCCGCCCGCCCGAGGAGCCAGGGCGCGAGGACGTCGGCGTGAGCCGGCCCAACTTCATCGCCCTGTGCCACGAGCTGACCGCCGAGGACGAGCAGGCCTTCGAGGACCTGTGGCGCCGCATCGGGCTCTCGGTCGACTGGAGCCGCACCTACGCCACCATCGGCGACGGCGCCCGCCGGGTCAGCCAGCGCATGTTCCTGCACAACCTGGCCCGGGGCGAGGCCTACACGTCGGAGGCCCCGACCATGTGGGACGTCGACTACCAGACGGCGGTGGCGCAGGCCGAAATGGAGGACAAGGAGCAGCCCGGCGCCTACCACCGCCTGCGCTTCGACGGCATCGACATCGAGACGACACGCCCCGAGCTGGTGGCGGCCTGCGTGGCCCTGGTGGCCCACCCCGACGACGAGCGCTACGCCGCCCGCTTCGGCACCACCGTGCACACGCCGCTCTTCGGGGTCGAGGTTCCGGTGCTGGCCCATCGCCTGGCCGAGCCCGACAAGGGCACGGGCATCGCCATGATCTGCACCTTCGGGGACATCACCGACGTCGTGTGGTGGCGCGAGCTCGACCTGCCCACCCGTTCGATCATCACCCGGACGGGCCGCATCGCCGAGAGCCCGCCGCCCGGAGTGCCCGACGGCGAGGCCTGGCGGGCCATCGCCGGCAAGACGATCAAGCAGGCCCAGCGGGCCATGGTCGAGCTGCTGGCCGCCACCGGGGAGATGGTGGGCGAGCCACGCCCCATTACGCACCCGGTCAAGTTCTACGAGCGCGGCGACCGCCCGCTCGAAATCGTCACCAGCCGCCAGTGGTTCATCCGCAACGGCGGGCGTGACGACGCGCTGCGCGCCCGGCTGCTCGAGCGGGCCACCGAACTGGACTGGCACCCGCCCTACATGAAGGTGCGCTTCGACGACTGGGTCAACGGGCTCAACGGCGACTGGCTCATCAGCCGGCAGCGCTTCTTCGGCGTGCCCATCCCGATTTGGTACCCGCTCGGCCCCGACGGCCAACCCGACCACGAGGCGCCCCTCGTGCCCGACGAGGCCCGCCTGCCGATCGACCCCACCACCGACGTGCCCGACGGCTACACGGCCGACCAGCGCGGCGTGCCCGGCGGGTTCGTCGGCGACCCCGACGTCATGGACACCTGGGCCACCTCGTCGGTCACGCCGCAGATCGCCTGCGGCTGGGTGGACGACCCGGCGCTCTTCGCCGCCACCTTCCCCATGGACCTGCGCCCGCAGGGTCCCGAGATCATCCGCACCTGGCTCTTCTCCACCCTGCTGCGCTCCCACCTCGAGCACGACGTCGTGCCCTGGAAGCACACGACCATCAACGGCTGGATCCTCGACCCCGACCGCAAGAAGATGTCCAAGTCCAAGGGCAACGTCGTGACGCCGGTCGCCCTGCTCGACGAGTTCGGTTCCGACGCCGTGCGCTACTGGGCCTGCAACGGCCGGCCCGGCACCGACACCGCGCTCGACATGGGCGTCATGAAGATCGGGCGCCGCCTGGCCATCAAGGTGCTCAACGCGTCGAAGTTCGCGCTGGGCCGTCTCGGCGAGGGGCCGGTGCCGGGCCTCGAGGCGGTGCACGACGCGCTCGACGCCGCGCTGCTGGCCCGGCTGGCCCGGTTGGTCGAGACGGCCACGGCGGCGCAGGAGGCCTTCGACTACGCCCGGGCCCTCGAGCTGACCGAGGGCTTCTTCTGGTCGTTCTGCGACGACTACGTCGAGCTGGTCAAGACGCGCGCCTACGGCGAGGGCTCGGCCGACGGGGCGGGCTCGGCCCGCGCCACCCTGGCCATCGCACTCTCCGCCCTGCTCCGCCTCTTCGCCCCGTTCCTGCCCTTCGTCACCGAGGAGGTGTGGAGCTGGTGGCAGGAGGGCTCGGTGCACACCGCGCCCTGGCCCACCGTCGCCGAGGTCGGCCCGCACGCCGGCGCGCGTCCCGAGGTGCTCGACATCGCCGCCGAGGTGCTCGGTGCGGTCCGCCGCGAGAAGACGACGCACAAGCGCTCCATGCGGGCGCGCGTGGCCACGCTCGTCGTCACCGGCCCGCCGGTGGTGCTCGAGGACGTCGACGCCGCCCGCGGCGACCTGGTCGACGCCGGCGGGGTCGACAACCTGGTGACCGAGGAGGGTGACACGCTCTCGGTGGAGGTGGTCCTGGCCGACGAGGCCTGACCCGCAGGGTCAGGAACCCGATCGGGCGATCACAGACGGCGGACCATGCCGGCCGACGCCCGACGCCGCATCAGGCTCCGGGCGGCGAACCCATGTCGGAAGGCTGGCGCGTCGAGGGCATGTCCGGTTCCCCGGTGCGCGACGCTGGGGCCCGCGGCGGAGGCGGCCGCGGCCGCGGCCCGGGCCCCCTCGAGGAAGTCGCCCACGCTCGAGGTGGTGGCCTGGCAGCGCAGCGAGGCCAGGATGTCGAAGGCGTGCTGGGCCCGGGGTAGCTCGGCGTAGGCCACCGGTTGGGCCGACACGGCGCGCAGGCGCTCGACGAAAATGCGGGCCACGTCCACCGGCACCAGGGTGTCGTTGGTGCCCTGGAGCACGTAGAAGGGTGGCGCGCCGGCGTTGACCCGGAACACCGGCGACGCGTCCCGGTAGACCTCGGGATGTTCGGAGAAGGGGGTCTGCATGACGGTCTTCTCGAGCATCTCGACCATGCCGGGCCCGTAGCGGCCGGACATGTCGGGTGCGCCGGTCATGTCGAGCACGCCGTAGAAGGGGACACAGGCGTGGACGGCCGTGTCGGCGTCCTCGAAGCCGGGCTGGAAGGCGGGGTCGCCGGGCGTGAGGGCCAGGAGCGCGCAGAGGTGGCCGCCGGCCGAGCCGCCACTGACCGCGATGAATTCCGGGTCGCCCCCGTACTCGGCGATGTGCTCCTTGACCCAGGCCAGGGCCCGCTTGCAGTCGACCATGTGGTCGGGCCAGGCCGCTTTGGGGCTCAGGCGGTAGTTGATCGAGACGCACACCCAGCCCCGGGCCACCAGCTCGAACATCATCGGCTTGCCCTGCTCGCGTTTGTCGCCGATGACCCAGGCCCCGCCGTGGATGTACACCATGACCGGTGCCTGGGCGGGCGGGGCCAGGCGCGACCGGTAGATGTCGAGGCGGTGGTGCTTGTGGCCGTCGCCCCAGTAGTCGATGTTGCGGGCGGTGTCGACCGGCGCGCGATCCGAAGGGGAAGGCGCGGGTCACCCGCCACCACCTGCCCCAGGTCGGGGCGGTGGGGCGGTCCGGCACGGGGAAGACCGGGCTGCGCACCTCGTCCAGGGCGGCGGCGACCACCCGGGTCGCCCGCAGGCCGGTCAGACCGAGCCCGACCAGGCCGATCCACTCGGCGATGGCCAGGGCCAGACCGAGCCAGCCGGCCCAGCCGTCGAGCGCCCCGGCCCAGACGAACAGCCCGGTGGCGATCATCTGCCACACGATGGTCTGGTAGGCCAGCTCGTTGGGGATCCAGGCCAGGGCGAAGCTGACGACGGTGAACGGTTCCCGCCGGACGGGGTGGTAGGCCAGCAGCACGGCGGCACCCCCCACCAGGGTGACGATCAGGAAGGCGTATGGCACCACTCCATCATCGCCCGAAGGCGCCCCTTCACGCAGATCCGGCTCCGGCTCCTCGACGCGGGCCGGAAACGCCCGAGAATTAGCGCCAGACAAGCGTTCGTGAGAGGTTACCGAGGGAAGCCGTTCCGGCTTTTATCCTAGGAGTGTCATGTCCCCCGAACGCCTGACCGGGCTCGACGCCAGCTTCCTCTACATGGAGACCCCCACGATGCACCTGCACGTGGCCATGGCGGCCGTGTTCGATCCCTCCACCGTCCCGGGTGGCTACTCCTTCCAGCGCGTCCGCAAAATGATCAACGAGCGCATCCCCGACGCGCCGGTCTTCCAGCGCCGCCTGGTCGAGGTGCCCATGCGGCTCGGCCACCCGGTCTGGGTGGACGACCCCGACTTCGACATCGACAACCACCTCCGGCGCGCCGCCCTGCCCTCGCCGGGCGGCATGCGCGAGCTCGGGGACTTCGCAGCCGACGTCATCAGCCGCCAGCTCCACCGCGACCGCCCGCTGTGGGAGATGTGGATCGTCGAGGGGCTCGAGGACGGGAAGATCGCGCTGGTGACCAAGATGCATCACAGCACCATCGACGGCGTCTCGGGCGCCGAGCTGCTGGGCATCCTCTTCGACCTCGAGCCCGAGGCCCCCGAGGCGTCGCACGCGACCGAGCGCCTGCTCGACACGCGCATCCCGTCGGGCCTCGAATTGGTGTCGCAGGCCATGATCTCGGGCCTGGTGGCCCCCTTCGACGTGGGCCGCATGATGCTGCGCACCGTTCGGAGCATCTTCGGCATACGCCAGGTGCGCCGGGACGACTCCTTCCGCAGCGGTGCCCTGCCACTCACCGCGCCGCGCACGTCCATCAACGTCGCCGTGCACGCCCGGCGCCGGGTGGCCTTCGCCGCCGCCAGCCTCGAGGACGCCAAGGCGCTCAAGAACAAGATGGGCACGACGGTCAACGACGTCGTGCTGGCCATGTGCGCCGGCGCGCTGCGCACGTACCTGCTGGCGGGCGACGAGCTGCCCGAGATCCCGCTGGTGTCCGTCGTGCCGGTGTCGGTGACGCCCGACGTCGCCGAGCTGAAGGGCTCCAACAAGGTGTCGAGCATGTTCGTGCAGCTGCCCTGCCAGCTCGAGGACCCGCTGGAGCGCCTGCAGTCGATCCACGAGACCACGAAGGGGGCCAAGGAGGAGCACAAGGCCCTCGGGGCGACCACCCTTCAGAATTGGGCCGAGCACGCCTCGCCGAACCTCGCCGCGGCGGCGGCCCGTCTGTACACCGGGATGCGGCTGGCCGACCGGCACCGCCCGATCGCCAACCTGGTGGTGTCCAACGTGCCCGGCCCCGACTTCCCGCTGTACCTGGGCGGCAGCGAGCTGCTCGGCATGTTCCCGCTCGGCCCGGTCATGGACGGCATGGGTCTGAACGTGACCATCATGAGCTACCGCGGCGTCCTGTACTGGGGCTTCGCGGCCGACTCACGGGCGGTGCCGCGGCTGTGGGACATCGCGGCGGCCGTGCCGCACGCGCTCACCGAGCTGATGGAGGCGGCCGGGCTGGAGTCCCAGCCCTTCGACGTCCCCATCCACCTCGGGCCCGGCATGCCGCCCACGGCGAAATGGGTCCGCACCGCAGCGTCACTGCGCGCCGAGGAGGCCGGTACCGTAAGCGCATGACGGTACGCGAGCTCGGCCACCTCGTCCTCTACGTGCGCGACGTGGGCCGGTCGGCCGCCTTCTACCGCGACGTGCTGGGCTGGGCGCAGATCCTGCCCGACCCGGGCCAGGACCAGGGCCAGGGCCAGGAGCCCGTGGGGGTGGCCGCGTTCTCGTCGGGCCGCACCCACCACGAGCTGCTGCTCATAGAGGTCGGTCCCGACGCCGCGCCCATCCCGGCCGGACGCCGGGTCGGCCTGTACCACTTCGGCCTGAACGTGGGCGACACCGACGACGACCTGCGCGCCGCACTGGCCACCGTGCAGGCGGCCGGGGGCACCGTCGTCGGCGCCTCGGACCACACGGTGACGCACAGCCTCTACATCCTCGACCCCGACGGCAACGAGATCGAGCTGTACATCGACGTGCCCGGGGTCGACTGGCGCTCCGAGCCGTCGCTCGTGGCGGCTCCCATCCGCCCTCTGCGGCTCTGAGCCCGCGGTGGGCCGGGCCTGAGCCGCGCGGTGACGTGGGGATGAGGACGGTGGCGCGCCGGCGACGACGGCGCCGTGTCGGCCGCGGTGGCAGCGCTCGGGGCGGGTGCGCTGGTCGTCGTGCCCACCGACACGGTGTACGGGCTGGCGGCCCGGCCCGGCGACGCCGCGGCGGTGCAGGCGATCTACCGGGCCAAGGACCGGCCCGAGGGCATGCACCTGCCGGTCCTGGCGGCGTCGCCCGAGCAGGTACGGGGCCTGGGCGTCGCGTTCAGCGAGGCGGCCCGGACCCTGGCCCGCCGCTGGTGGCCGGGTCCGCTCACGCTCGCCTTCGGGTTCGAGGCGGGGACCCCCCGGCCCGAATGGCTCTCAGGGCGGACCGAGGTGGCCGTGCGCATCCCCGACCACGACTTCCTGCGCGCCGTGCTGGCCGAGGCCGGGCCGCTCCTGGTGACGAGCGCCAACCCGCACGGCGCGCCCACACCGTGCCGGGCCGAAGACGTGGCGGCCGCCCTGGCCGGTACGGTCGGCCTGATCGTCGACGGCGGGACGCTGACCGAGGTGCCGTCGACACTGGTGCGCGTGTCGGGGGCGGGGGCGGTGCTCGAGCGCGAGGGTGCCATCGGGTGGGCCGAGGTGGAGGCGGCGCTGGCCGGTGGCGGGGTGGCGGGGGCGGGGCCGGGGCCGGGGCGGGGCGGGGGCGGGGCGGCGGGCGGAGGCGGGGGCGGGGACGGGGCCCGGGACGGGGGCCGGCGCAGTGACGGCGAGCCGCCTGCTCCTGGCCATAGAGACGTCGTGCGACGAGACGGCGGCCGCGGTGGTCGACGATGCGCTGGTGGTGCGCTCCTCGGTGGTGGCGAGCCAGATCGACCTGCACGCCGCCTTCGGCGGGGTCGTGCCCGAGTTGGCCAGCCGGGCCCACACCGAGACGATCACCGCCGTCGTGGCGAGGGCGCTGGACGAGGCGGGTGTGGCCGGCCCGGAGCTCGAGGCGGTGGCGGTGACGTCGGGCCCCGGCCTGGTGGGCGCGCTGCTGGTCGGCATCGCCACGGCCAAGGCGCTGGCGCTGGGCTGGGGGGTGCCCGTCGTCGGCGTCAACCATCTCGAGGGACATTTGGCCAGCGTGTACCTGGCGGGGAAGGACGTGCCGTTCCCGCAGACCGCCCTGCTCGTGTCGGGCGGCCACTGCATGCTCACCCGGGCCACCGCCCCGGGCACGTACCAGCTGCTGGGCGAGACGCTGGACGACTCGGTGGGTGAGGCGTACGACAAGGTGGCCCGGTTCCTCGGCCTCGGCTACCCCGGGGGCCCGGTGCTCGACCGCATGGCGGCGCACGGAGAGGACACGCTCGGTTTCCCCCGGCCGATGCTGGCCGAGGGCTTCGTGTTCTCGTTCTCGGGGTTGAAGACGGCCGTGGTCAACCACGTCCGGGCCAACCCCGGCTTCTCCGACACCGAGGTGGCGGCGTCGTTCGTGGCCGCCTGCATGGACGTGCTGTGCGCCAAACTGCGCCGGGCCCTCGAGGCGTTCGGCGACCCGGCGGTCGCCATCGTCGGGGGCGTCGCGGCCAGCCCGGTGCTGCGGGCGCGGGCCCAGGCGCTGGCCGACGAGTTCGGCACGGTGCTGTTGATTCCGCCCCAGGCGATGGCCACCGACAACGCCGCCATGATCGGTGTGGCCGGCTGGCAGAAGCTGGCCGCTTCGGGCCCGAGCGATCCGGCCTTCGGGCCCGAGCCCGACCTGCGGCTGCAGTTCGGCTGAGGGGCGGGCTACGCGCCGGCCCGGCTGTGCCGGCGCCGGCTGCGGCTGCGCTCGGCCCGCGACCCGAAGAGGTGCGAGCCCAGGTCGAGCAGCACCCCGACAGCCACGATCACCCACCCGAACGGGTCGACCCCTTTGCCGGGGGCGTACACCAGGGCGTAGAAGAGCGTGGCGTAGGGCAGGAAGATGAACCCGAGCACACCCTCCCAGCCGGAGCGGAAGGCGATGGTGAGGCGGTCGGTGAAGATCCAGACCAAGAACAGCGCGAAGCGGGCGGAGAAGGCGGCGACGAGAGCGAAGAGGCAGCCCATTGCTCAGAGGGGGAGGCCGCCGGTGGCCGCGTTGGTCGACCCGGTGTCCGTGTAGGCGGCGATGGTGCGCTCGGCGATGCGCATTTGGTGGATTTCGTCGGCCCCGTCGGCCAGGCGGGCCCAGCGGGCGTGTTGCAGCATGCCGGCCAGCGGGGTGTCGGTGGAGTAGCCGAGCGCGCCGTGGATCTGCACGGCGCGGTCGATGATGCGGTTGAGGCTGTTGGCGACGAAGTGCTTGGCCATGGACACCTCGGTGCGGAAGTCGTCGCCCCGGTCGATCTTGTAGGCCGCGTGGAGCACCATGAGCTTGCACTGGTAGAGCTCCATGGCCGAGTCGGCGATGAGCCACTGGACCCCTTGCTTCTCGGCCAGCAGCGAGCCGTGCGAGTAGCGGTGCAGGGCGCGGTCCACCATCATGTCGAGCGCCGTCTCCGCCTGGGCGATCCAGCGCATGCAGTGGGCCAGGCGGGCCGGCCCCAGGCGGTACTGGCCCAATTGGTGCCCGTTGCCCCGGCCGCCCAGGATCTGCGAGTCGTGGAGGCGCAGGTCCTCGATGACGATTTCGGAGTGCCCGGTCGAGCCGTGCATCGTCTCCACCTCGCGCACGTCGTTCCACCCCTCGGCGGGCAGGTCGACGATGAACGCCGTGTTGGCCCCCCGTGACCCCGGCGCCACGTCCGGTTCGGTGCGCGCGATGAGAATGGCGAACTGGGCCCGCCGGGCGTTGGAGATGAACCACTTGTGCCCGTTGACGACCCATTCCTCCCCGTCCTGCTCGGCCCGGGTCCGGATGAGGGTGGGGTCGGAGCCGGCCACCTCCGGCTCGGTCATGGCGAAGCACGACATGGCGGTCCCCTCGCACAGCCGCCGCAGGTAGTTGTCCTTCTGGGCCTCGGTGCCCCAGTGCAGGAGGGTGTGCATGTTGCCCTCGTCGGGCGCCATGCAGTTGAGGATCCAGGGGCCGAGCCGGGTCTTGCCGGCCTCGGCCTGCACCATGGCCAACTCGACGTGGCCGAGACCCATGCCGCCCCACTCCTCGGGCATGTGGGGCAGCCAGAGCCCGGCCGCCTTGGCCTCCTCGCGCAGCTCCAGGATGGTGACCAGGTACTCGTGGCGGGAGGTGACGCGGCTCTCGTCGTCGAAGCCCTTGATACGTGGCTGCACCGTGTCCCCGATGAACGAGCGCACCCGGGACCGGATTTCCTCGTGCTCGGGGGCCAGGGTGAAGTCGATTGCCATAACGCCTCCCCGGAGGGTCTAGTAGAGGCCCACCACGTTGCCATCCTCGTCGATGTCGATCTGCTCGGCGGCCGGGTGGCGTGAGAGCCCGGGCATGGTGCGCATGTCGCCGCTGACCAGGTAGACGAACCCGGCACCCACATTGGCCCGCGCCTCGCGCACGGGCAGGCGCCAGCCCTTGGGGGCGCCCAGGAGCTTGGGGTCCGACGAGATGGAGAGGTGGGTCTTGGCGATGCACACCGGGAGGCGGCCGAAGCCGGCCCGCTCATAGTTGTCCAGGTGCCGCGCCGCCGCCGGCAGGTAGTCGACGCCGTCGGCGCCGTAGACCTCGGTCGCGATCGTCTCGATCTTCTGGCGCAGCGTTGCGCCGTCTTCGTACAGCATGCGGAATTCGTTGGGCTCCTCGCAGGCCTCGACCACCGCCTCGGCGAGCTCGACGGCCCCCTTCCCCCCTTGGGTGAAGTGCGTGCACACGGCGGTGCGCACGCCGACGGACGCCGCGATCTCACGGATGGCGTCGTGCTCGGAGGGATGGTCGTCCTCGAACGCGTTGATGGCGACGACGGGGGTGACGCCGTGGCGCCGCACGATGGCCAGATGGGCCAGCAGGTTGGCCGCGCCGAGCTGCACCTCGTCGGGATTCTCCTCGAGCATGGCGGGCGGGAGCGGGCGGCCGGCCACCACCTTGTGCCGACCGGAGTGGAGCTTGAGGGCGCGCACGGTCGTCACCACGACGGCGGCGTCGGGCACCAGTCCGGACGTGCGGCACTTGATGTTGAAGAACCGCTCGGCTCCCATGTCCGAGCCGAACCCGGCCTCGGTGACCAGGTACTCGCCCGCGTGGATGCCGATGAGGTCGGCCACGACGGAGGAGTTCCCGTGGGCGATGTTGCCGAACGGACCGGCGTGGACGAGGACGGGGGTGTTCTCGAGCGTCTGCAGCAGGTTCGGCTTTATGGCGTCGCGCATGATGACGGTCATGGCGCCGGCCGCCTTCAGCTGCTCGGCGGTCACCGGCTCGCCGTCGCCGGTGTAGCCGACGACGATGCGGCCGAATCGCTGGCGCAGATCGCGCAGGGAGGTGGAGAGGGCGAGAACCGCCATCACCTCCGACGCCGCCGTGATGTCGAAACCGGTCTGGCGCGGGGTGCCGTCCTCGCGGCTGCCGAGGCCACCGACGATGGTGCGCAGCGAGCGATCGTTGACGTCGAGCACGCGCTTCCAGGTGATGCCGTGGGGGTCGAGACCCAGCGCATTGCCGGAATAGAGGTGGTTGTCGACCATGGCGGCCAGCAGGTTGTTGGCCGCGGTGACCGCGTGCAGGTCGCCGGTCAGATGGAGATTGAGGTTCTCGAAGGGAACCACCTGGCTGTAGCCGCCGCCGGCCGCTCCCCCCTTTATCCCGAAGGTCGGGCCCATGGAGGCCTGGCGGATGGCGATGGTGGCCTGCCGGCCGATGCAGGCCAGGGCCTGGCCGAGGCCGACGGTGGTCGTCGTCTTGCCCTCGCCCAGCGGGGTCGGGGTGACCGCGGTGACGACCACGTAGCGGGCGGGCGGGCGGTCGGCCAGGGCGCCGACGGCATCGAGGTGCACCTTGGCCACGTGGTCGCCATAGGGCTCGAGGAGCGCGGGGACGATCCCCATCTGCGCCGCAACCTCGGTGATGGGGCGCAGCGTGGCGCGCCGCGCGATCTCAATGGCCGGAGGCAGGGGCACCGGGGCGATCATGCCAGACGATCCTGGTGGCGGGCCCGGCCGGCCGCGCCATATACCCCCAGGGGGTATACTGATGGGTATGCCCGACGACCACGCCCTCGCTCCCCCCGCCTCTTCTTCCACCCCCGCCTCTCTCCCGCCCCCGGCTACGCCGACGACAAGGCCGCCGTCCTCACGCGCCTGCGCCGCGTCGAGGGACAGGTGCGCGGGCTCCAGCGGATGGTCGAGGAGGACCGCTACTGCATCGAGGTGCTGGAGCAGATCTCCGCGGCCAGCCGCGCCCTCCAGGCCGTCGCCCTGGAGCTGCTCGAGGACCACATGGCGCACTGTGTGGCCGATGCCGTGCGCGCCGGCGGCGACGTCGCCACGGAGAAGCTGGCCGAGGCGTCGGCCGCCGTCGGGCGGCTGGTGCGGTCGTGACCGTCCTGCTCGACCTGGTCCGGGCCGGCCGCGAGGCGCTCGGCATGCTCTGGCTGACGCTGTGGCCGCTGATCCTCGGCTTCACGCTGGCCGGAGCGGTGCAGGCCTTCTCCCGGCGCTCGTCGCTCCAGCGGCACCTGGGCTCGCATCGTCCGGGGCCGGTCGTGCGCGCCTCGGGCCTCGGCATGGTCTCGTCCTCGTGCTCCTACGCCGCCGCCGCCGTGGCTCGCTCCCTGGTCGCCCGGGGAGCCGACTTCGTGACGGCCATGGTGTTCATGTTCGCCTCGACCAACCTCGTGATCGAGCTCGGCATTGTGCTGGCCGTCCTCATCGGGTGGCAGTTCGCGGTGGGCGAGCTGGTCGGCGGCATCGTCATGATCGCCCTGTTGGCGACATTCGGTGCGCTCTGGCTGCGGGGCCGGGTCGTCGTCGAGGCCCAACGGCGGGCGGGAGACGGAGATGCGCGGTCGGCCGAAACGCCCGCCAGCCCACGCACGCGGGCAGGTTGGTCGGAGGCGGCGCGTTACACCATGGGCGACCTGCGTATGGTGCGCTGGGAGTTGCTCGTCGGCTACGGAATGGCCGGGCTCCTGGCCGTGCTGGTGCCGGCGGACGTATGGCGGGCGGTGTTCGTCAGCGGCCACGGGTTCTGGACCAGCTTGGAGAACGCCGTCGTCGGCCCCCTGGTCGCCCTGGTGGCGTCGGTGTGCTCCATCGGGAACGTCCCGCTGGCCGCGGCTCTGTGGGCGGGAGGCATTTCCTTCGGCGGGGTGATCGCCTTCGTGTTCGCCGACCTGATCGCCTTTCCCATCCTTCTCATCTACCGGCGCTACTACGGCACCGCTATGGCGCTCCGCATGCTGCTCGTGTTCTGGGCCGTGATGTCGGCCGCCGGCCTGGTCACCGAGTACCTCTTCCGGGCGGCCGGACTGGTGCCGACGGTGCACCGCGCCGTGCCGGCGGGTTCGCTCTCGTTCGGGCCGACCACCGTGCTCAACGCCCTCTTCCTCGGTGTCCTGGTCGGCCTGTACCTGCTGTCACGGCGGCCCACGCTCGGGTCGACAACGGTGGACCCCGTGTGCGGGATGCAGGTCCGCACCGCCGACGCGCCGGCGTCGTGGCAGCGCGACGGGGAAACGGTCTTCTTCTGCTCCGAGCGCTGCCGAGACCGCTTCACCGCGGCGGCGGCCGTGCCCAGTCAGTAGCGTGGCTTCAGACGAGCCCGCCCCACCCGACGGATGGGCCGCCCGGAGAGAGGAGCGGTGCCATGTCCAAGACCGACGGAGTCTTCATCTACATCGGGACCTACGCCAGCGAGGTCGACGCCCGCGCCGACTACGACATTGTGAAGGACCTCCACTCCCAGGGCGCCGTGGGCACCTACGACGCCGCCGTCGTCACGAAGGACGACAAGGGCAACGTGCACGTGAACAAGGACGAGACGACGACGCGCCACGGGGCCTGGGGCGGGGCCGGGGTGGGGGCGTTGATCGGCATTTTGTTCCCACCCTCCATCATCGGCTCGGCCATCGTCGGCGCGGCCGTGGGCGGGGTCAGCGGCCACCTGTGGAAGGGCATGTCGAGGGCCGACGTCAAGGAGTTCGGCGACGTCATCGACTCCGGCGAGGCCGCGCTGGTCATCGTCGGCGAAACGACGATTGAGGCCTATCTCGAGAAGGTGGAGCTGAAGGCGCAGAAGCGGGTGGCCAAGGAGCTCGAGCTCGACAAGGGCCAGATCGACGCCGCGGTGCAGGAGGCGGCGAAGTCGATCTCCTCCTGAACCATCCCCTCCCGGCCGGACAGGCCGGGTAGCGTCGCTGCGTCCTGCCGCATGGGAGCGGCCGGGTGCCGACCATGATCCTCCTCAACATCCTTTCGATGCTCCTCGGCCTCGGCCTGATGCTGGCGATCCTGGGCTCGGCGCTGAAGACGGTGGTCCTGCCGCAAGAGGGCTTCACGCGCCTCGGACAAGCCGTGTTCGCCGCCGTGTACCGGCTGTTGGTGCACCGGAGGCAAACCGACGCAGGCGTGCGGGCGCTGCAGCAGCTGTACGCGCCCGTCTCGCTGGTGGCGCTGCCCTTGATCTGGATGATCGTCATGGCCGTCGCCTTCACCTGCATCTTCTGGGGCACAGGCTCCCTCTCCTGGCAGAAGGCGTTCGAAATCAGCGGGTCGTCGCTGACCACGCTGGGTTTCTCGGAGCCGGACACTCCGGCCCGGATATGGATCGCCTTCATTGAGGCGGTCATCGGGCTGGGCCTGGTCGCTCTCCTGATCAGCTACCTGCCCACCATCTATTCGGCCTACAACGGGCGGGAGAGAGGCATCACCACGCTTCGGCCGGTGGCGGGGGTGCCACCGACGGCGACCGACCTGATACAGAACCTTCACCGCGTCGGATTGCTCGACGACCTCGATTTCTGGCGCAGCGAGTCCGACTGGATGCTCGACATCGAGCAGACACACACGGCGTTCCCCGCCCTCACCTTCTTCCCCGAGACCGACGCGGAGCACTCGTGGGTGGCCAGCGTCGGCACCCTGCTCGATGCGGCCGCTCTCATCGCCTCGGCATCGCGCACCCTGGCCGGGGACGTCTTCGGCGAGGACGAGAAAGGCCCGCTCATGGTGCTGGTCTACGGCCTGCCGGGCGTCACCCGAGTCGCCCGCGCCGCCAGTGTGCCGCTGCCGCCACCCCTGCGGGTGCAGGACCTGACCGCCAACTATGGCGAACCGGCGCCGCCCATCAGCATCGACCGGGCCGAATATCTGGAAGCGATGGCGTCACTGGCGCCGATCGTGGTCCTGGACGAAGACCGGCAAGAAGCGGGCTGGCGCCGGTTCGCCTGGACCCGCTCGGCCTACGACCAGTCGCTGCGCGCCCTGGCCGGCTTGACCAAGGCCTCGCCGGCGCCCTGGACCACGGATCGGCCCGCCACGGTGGGGAGCCCGCGGTTCCTACGGCGGCGGCCGCTCCACGTCGACTGGACGGGCAACATGGTGCACACGCCGGCTACAGGTGGCTGAAGCCGCCTGACTCCTCCTTGGTCATGGACACGGTGACGGGGTGGCGGTCGAAGTGGGCGATGGCCTGCTTCATGTCCTCGAGCAAGAGGCCCGCCAGGTCGCGGCTGACGCCCTGGCGCACGAGGATGCGCTGAACCGAGATGTCGGAGACCGACCCGGTCAGCGGGTAGGCGGGCACCTGCCATCCCCGCGTCCGGAGGCGGTCGGCGATGTCGTAGAGCGTGTACCCGGGGTCCTCGCCCTCCTTGATGCGCCAGGCCACCGACGGAATGCCCGTGAGCGGATTGGAGTCACACAGCAGCTCGAACGGGCCGAGCTTGACGATCTCCGCCGCCAGGAACTTGCCGGTGTCGTAGCAGGCGGTGTGCACATTGCGGTAGCCGTCCATCCCGAGGCGGATGAAGTTGTAGTACTGGGCCACGATTTGGCCGGCGGGCCGGGAAAAGTTGATCTGGAACACCGGCATGTCACCGCCGAGGTAGGTCACGTGGAAGATGAGGTCGTCGGGCAGTTCCGAGGTGTCGCGCCACAGGACCCAGCCCACGCCGAGGGGCGCCAGCCCGAACTTGTGCCCCGAGGTGCTGATCGACTTGACGCGCGGGACGCGGAAGTCCCACAGGACGTCCGGGGCGGTGAACGGGGCCAGGAAGGCGCCGCTGGCCCCGTCGATGTGGATGTCGACGTCGAGGCCCGTGTCCTGCTGGAGCTTGTCGAGGGCCTCGGAGAGCTGGAGAACCGGCTCGTAGGCGCCCGTGTAGGTGACGCCGAAGGTGGGCACCACCATGATGGTGTTCTCGTCGACGCGCTCGAGCATCTGCTCCACGTCCATGCAGTAGCGACCGGGGGACATGGGGACCTCGCGCATCTCGATGTCCCAGTACTTGGCGAACTTGTGCCAGACCACCTGGACGGGCCCGCACACCATGTTGGGGGTGTCTGTCGACTTCCCCTCGGCCCGGCGCTTGGCCCGCCAGCGCCACTTGGCCGCCATGCCACCGAGCATGCAGGCTTCCGAGGACCCGATGGCCGAGCAGCCGACCGGTTCCTCGGTCGTCGGCGCGTTCCACAGGTGGGCCAGGATGGAGACGCAACGGCGCTCAATCTCCGCCGTCTGCGGGTACTCGTCCTTGTCGATGAGGTTCTTGTCGATGCACAGGTCCATCAACTGGTGGATCTGCGGCTCCTCCCACGTCTGGCAGAAGGTGGCCAGGTTCTGGCGCGCGTTGCCGTCGAGGAGCAGCTCGTCGGAGATCGCCTGGAACGCCTCGGCGGGGGGCATCTCCTCGCCGGGGCAGTGGTGCGTGGGGAGGCCGGCCAACATGTCCCGGTCGGCGTAGATCGAGTCGAGCATCCCCTCCCGGACCGTTTCCCTCTTGTGCAAGGGCATGGCAACGCCTCCTGTGGGCTCGGTGCAGCGGTTCGCCCACCGTACCGGCGCACGTGGGGCGAGCGACAGGCGGGCGTACGGCACGCAGGGCGCGGCCCGGCACCGACCAGGAGTTGGTGGCGCGGCGGCGCACCGCGGCGGCTCAGCTGGCGAGCTGGAGCCGCGTCGTCCCGGGGCGCTGACGGATGTGGACCCGCCGCGGCGTGGGACGGGCCACCGGGGCGCGTCGGGGGGCCGTCTCTGAACGGTCGGCCAGCTTCGAGCGAAGCTGGCGCAGCGCCTTGGTGTGGATCTGGCACACCCGGCTCTCGGTGACGCCGAGGAACTCCCCGATCTCCGTGAGCGTGAGCCCGTCGTAGTAGTACATCATCAGCACTGTCCGCTCCCGCTCGGGCATGCCGTCGACGGCGGCGATGAGCGCTTCCTTCGACTCCTTGGCCTCGAACGTGTCCACGGGGCCCGTGGTCCGGTCCGGCAGTGTCTCACCGAGGGTGGACCGCTCCGAGCGGTCGCCCCCACGGAGGACCTCGTCGAGGGCCATCATGCCGACCGAGGAGATCTTGCTGAGAGCCTTGTGGAAGTCACCGACGCTCAACTCGAGCTCGGCGGCGACCTCGCTGTCGCTCGGCGTGCGGCCGAGCGTGGCCTCGAGATGGGCGAAAGCCTGCTCGACGGCACGGGCCTTGGTGCGCACCGACCGTGGCACCCAGTCGATCGAACGCAGCTCGTCGATGATGGCTCCCTTGATGCGCGGGATGGCGTAGGTCTCGAAACGCAGGTTGCGGTCCAACTCGAACCGCTCGATGGCGTCGATCAGCCCGATGATGCCGTAGCTGACGAGATCCTCTTCGTCGAAGTGCCGGGGCAAGCTGGCCAGCACCCGGCTGGCGACGTACTTGACGAACGGCGAGTAGTAGATGATCAGTTGGTTGCGCAGCGGCGTCGAGCCGGTCTGCTTGAACTCGGCCCACAGAGCGTCAATGCCGCTCTCAGCCGAGACCTGTGTCGTGGACAGACCAACGGTCGCCTCCACTTGAACCCCCCCCTCACTGGCACCATCCGACAAGTGCCCTTGTTGGCATCTCCGACAGATGCCACCCCTCTAGGCCACTCATTTGAACATGTCAGTCAAGGGTTCACAGGAGTATAAATCACTCTAATTTCACGTGTTCTTGCAGGTAGGTGGCCTATTCGTTGCCGAGCGGTTGCAGGGTTGATGAAATGTTTCGACGACGATTTCGAGGGGTACAGCCGGGTCCAATTCTCGAAATGGCGCGGCGGAATTCCTGGACGGCGGCACATTTTCGATGCTTCACACGGGTGACAGTGTCGGCATCCGGACGTGCAGGGCGGCGCGCGCGCCGGAGATGGTCACGTCCGCCGTCCCACGTGACGGGACACCGTCTGAACTCGGGCATTTCGCACGGCTCGAGGGCGCGCCCAGGACCGCCGTCCCGGCGCGGAATCCCTACTCAGGACGTCAATCGCGCGTGATCACCAGATGGCCGACCGACGTCGTTCAAACGGCGAAAACGGATGGGCGGAACGACCCGCAACGGGCGATGAGCTGGTCCGGCCGGCGGTCATCATCGGGATGGGCACCGAATGTCGACAACATTTCCGCAATTCCTCTCGAAGTTCTCCACATGCCGTCTTGTCACGGCCGTTTTCGCCCCTCCGCGCGACGGGGACCGGCTCGGTTTCGAGCCCCAGTGGAACGGGACGCTTCGGCCGCCAATGACGGGACCGAGCGCGCACTGGCATGTGACGGCACGAGCCGCGGCACGTCCAGTGCTCGGCACCCGCCTGGCGACGCGATCGGCGCCGGCGAACTGCGGCGTCGGGTCGTTGCGCTGGGGGTGCCGACGGTGCGACTCCTCAAGACCATGGGCTAAATGGCCGACAACTTGGCGTGGACAGCACACTGTTGGTGCTTCAAGACTCTCGGCCCCGCTTCGGCGCGGGCGAGCGAGCGAACGGCTAGCAGGCCATGCTCGACGCCCCCGAAGGCAGTGTCCGTCACATGCCCGCACCTCGCTCCACTCCGGCTCCGGCCGTACCCGCGCTGCGGGCCGTGGAGTCACCGAATCATCTCCGCCCGCACGACTCCATCGGCGAGCGGACGATCCTCGTGGCCGAGGACGACTACAGCTGCCGGTCGGCGCTCCATCACTACTTCGAGCGGTCCGGATACCGCGTCACGGAGGCCACCGACGGCCCGACGTCGCTGCGGGCGGTCTTCCAGCACTCGGCGGATCTCGTGATTCTCGACCTCGGCCTGCCCGGGGTCGACGGCGTCGACGTCCTGACCAAAATCCGGCGTCACAGCGCGGTACCGGTCATCGTGTGCTCCGGACGGGACTCGGAGGCCGAGCGAATCCGCATGCTGAACCTCGGGGCGGACGACTTCGTGGTCAAGCCGTTCTCGTTCGCAGAGCTCGAGGCCCGGGTCCGGGCCGTCCTGCGGCGCGGCAACAGCGAGCCGACTTCTTCCCATCTCCAGTACGGCACGCTGGTCGTCGACCGCGACACGCGCACCGTGAGCATCAGCGACCAGGTGATCGCCATGACCCGCAAGGAGTTCGACCTCCTCGCGTTCCTGGCCGCCTCCCCGGGCCAGGTTTTCTCCCGGGAGGACCTGCTCGAGCGGGTGTGGGGCTCCACCGAGCAGTGGCAGGGCCGCTCCACGGTGACCGAGCACGTCCGCCGAGTGCGCCTGAAGATAGAGACCGACCCGGACGCACCCCCGTGGATCGAGACCGTGCGGGGTGTCGGCTACCGGTTCTGCCAGCAGAGCGGCTGACGCCCGCGGCGACTCGTCGCCCGCAGCACCGTCCAGACCTCTGCACCCACCGTCGTCGTAACGACCGTGCCGATCAACCCGGTTGCAACCGCGTCGCACCACGTCAGGACAACAAATGATCCAAAAGGCCTATGGAGGGGACCGTAGGTCACGTCGACACTGAAACAGTCGGGACGTCCGCATATTGGGACCACTGGCGCTATTCGGTGGCCCCGCCCTACGAGGGGATGGCGGGACGAAGAGGGGGGAACGACATGATGCGCGACTCGCTGAGCGAGCTCGGTGCCCGAGGGGGGCGACGGGCATGACGGCGCCTGTTGACGTCTCGCCGCGGCAGGCGCCGCAGCGGGTGCCCTACCGGGGCCTGCGCCCCGTGGAGCCGTTGAACCGGGTCGTCCCGTCCTCCAACGAGGCGGCGAACCGCACCATCCTGGTCGCCGAGGGTGATCTCAATTGCCGGCTGGCGCTGCAGCACCATCTGAAGCGGTCGGGCTACCAGGTCGCCGAGGCGGCCGACGTCCTCACGTCGCTCCAGGCCGTCGGGACCCAGCAGGCTGACCTGGTCGTCCTCGACCTCGGTCCCAACGGCGACACCGCCGAGGCCCTGACGAAGATCCGCCGCCGCAGCATGGTGCCTGTCATCGTGTGCTCGAGCTCCGCGTCCGAGCGGGACCGCGTGGGCATGCTGAACCTCGGCGCCGACGACTTCATCACCAAGCCGTTCTCCTTCGCCGAACTCGAGGCCCGGGTTCGCGCCGTGCTCCGGCGGGGCAACACCGCTCCGACGACCACGTTGAATCACGGAGAACTGGTCATCGACCAGGGCACCCGCACCGTCACCGTGGCCGACATGCCGGTGACGATGACGCGCAAGGAGTTCGACCTGCTCGCCTTCTTGGCCTCGGCCCCCGGACGTGTGTTCTCCCGCGAGGACCTGCTCGAGCGGGTCTGGGGTTCCAACGGGCGCTGGCAGGGACGTTCGACGGTCACGGAGCACATCCGTCGCATCCGCCTCAAGATCGAGACCGACCCCGAGAAGCCGAAGTGGATCACGACGGTGCGCGGGATCGGGTACCGGTTCCACGGTCCCAACTCGTAGGGCAACACAGCCACAGCCCGCAGCTCGGCGGTTCGGGACGGCCGATCCGTCGGCGCCGCCGCGCTGAGAGGATAAGCAGGCCGACCTCCGCCCAGGAGTGGGACGAGGACAGCGACGTCGGATCGAACGCCTCGCCGTGCTCTGCGCTCTCCCGTCGCCGTCGCCGAGCCCGTCGCCCGACGCCCGTCGCCCGGCCGCGGGAACTGGCGCCCGATGGTCGGGCGCCACAAAGCAGTCGCAACCGCATCGTTCCCGACGCCCGTCGAGCTGCAGCTCGACGCAGGGCTTCAGGCGTGGGCGTCCAAGAATCCGGAGCGCTCTCGCCGAGCCCGACCGACGTGCCGGAGCGCTCTCGCCACCGACGCCCGGGCGTCGGCCACCTCCCCCTCGAAGGCCCGCGTGGCCCGCAGGAGCCCTTCGGCCCGCGGTCGCAACGCTTCGGGCAGGGGGCCGAGGTCGTCGAGTGGCGGCGGTCGTCGCAGCGGAGGGCGGTGCACGTCGCGGAAGGAGAACGCCTCACGGTGCGCGTCGAGGTACGCCTCCATGGCGTCGAGTTCGCGCACCCAGGCCTCCTGGTTCGCTCGCCCTTGGGGGTGGCTCACGCCCCCACCTCGGCCGTCTCGGCTTCCGGGGCGGCTCGCCAGACCTCTGCAAGCTCTTCGAGCACGCTGAGCACCTGAGCCGCCTGGACGCGGTTCTTCTGCAGGTTGGCCTGGAGCAGGTCGCGGTAGAGGTGGGTGAGGTCTGTCCCCTCGTCCCACTGGTAGGTGCGCAGCGCCAGTAGGACGTCGAGGGCTCGGCACAGCGCGTCGTCCACCGCCTCGAGGTCGTCCCGGGCGAAGGCGAGGTCGGCCAGGCGCAGCGAGAGGATCGTCTCGTCGCACAACATGATGAGATACGGCACCGGGGTGGCCGCGACCACGGCTTCGCGCTCGTAACGGCGCTTCATGTCCTCGACGCGGACGAAGGGCGGCGGCATGGTGGGCTCCGGTCCGCCGGCCTATGACGGGCCCGACAGGGCGCTCTCGAGCGCCGAGCTCTGGTTCCTGATCGTCCCCAGCGCCGTTTCCAGCCGGCTGAGCTCCTGCTCGAGCGCCTTCTGCTCGGCCTCCACCAGCAACTGTTCGAACGTGATCTGTTGGGCAGCGCCGGTGACGACCCCGTTGTCCGGAGTCACCATGGTCTTGGTCAAGTTCGAGAGGCCTGGCGCGGCATGGCCGCCCTTCAGCCTGGTGAGTGGGATCATTGGGTCCGTGCCTGTGTGGTCATGCGTCCTGCCAACCAAAGAAGTGGCGGGCACCCGAGGGCGTCCGGGCCACGTCGTAGCCGTGGTATCGGTGGCCGCAGGAACGGACTTGAGGCGGGTCAGGGCGGTGGATTCAACATTGGCTGAATGTTGTGCCGAGGATGTGACCGACGCATCAAAAAGAGTCGAACGGCCCTACGCCGCACCCCCGGTGTTAGCCTCCCAATTGGGGGTGGTCAGGACGAAAATGGATTTACCAGCGAAATCGAGGGGGACCGAATTCGATGGCCATTGACACCGGTGGCGCCCGCGTGCGGCAGCGTGCCGAAGGGGGTCGTTGGCCGATGGTCGGTCGAGGGCGGGAGATCGCCCGGCTGAGGGACGCCATCTCGGGGCAGCACGGCGCGGTGATCACGGGACCGGCCGGAGTCGGCAAGACCACCCTGGCCATGGTCGGCGTCGAATTCGCTCAGGACCAGGGGATGTCGGTCGCGTTGGTGGCCGGCACCGAGGCCGCTCGGGGCTTCCCCTTCGGCGCTTTCGCCTCGCTCCTCCCCCAGGCTTCCACTCCGGCGGGCATAGGTCCCGAGTCCCATGCCGAACTCCTGCGCTACTACACCCGCGACCTGCTCGACGAGGCCTGCGGGCGACCGCTCCTCGTCCTGGTCGACGACGCCCACCTCCTCGACGACGGCTCCGCCATGCTCGTCCATCAGCTGGCCCAGACCGGGTCCGCCACCGTGGTGGCCTGCGTGCTGGCCTTCGGGCGGGCGACCGGGGCGGGCCAGTCGGCGTCGGACGCCATGGTCGTGCTCTGGAAGGACTATGCGGCGGAGCGGATAGAGCTGGGGGCGCTCGACGATCAGGCCATGGAGGACCTGCTGGTGGCCGTGCTGGGAGGGCCGGTCGACAGCTCCTCCATGCGTGAGGTGGCCGAGCGCTCTCTGGGCGACCCCCTCTTCCTGCACGAGCTGGTCGTCGGCGCCCTCGAGAGCGGTGCGCTGTCGGAGGACAACGGGGTGTGGCGCCTGCGGGGCCCCCTGCGCCCGACGGCCCGGCTGGTCGAGCTGGTCACCATGCGGCTGGGGACGCTGACCGACGCCGAGCGGCACGTGCTCGAGCTGACCGCGGTGGGCGAGCCCCTGGCCCAGCCCGCCCTCGACGAGCTGGCCGAGGCCACCGCCGTCGAGTCGCTCGAGGACCGTGGGCTCATCACGAGCCGCATGGACGGCCGCCGGCTCCAGGTCTGTATGGCCCACCCGGTCTTCGGCGACGTCGTGCGCCTGGGCATTTCAGCCCGGCGTGAGCGCACCCTGGCCCGGGCCCTGGCCGACGCGTCGGGCGGCCGCCGCCAGGAGGACACGCTGCTCATGGCCTCGCTGCGGCTCGTCGGCGGGGGCGGGAGCCCCGAGTTGTTGCTGGCCGGCGCGCAGGCGGCCCGGGAACGGCGCGACTTCGCGCTGACCGAGCGCATGGCCCGGGCGGCCATGGACAACGGCGAGGGCTTCGAGGCCCGGATCCTGGCGGCCGAGGCGGCCCACATCCGCGGGCGGCCCGAGGACGCGGCGACCGAGCTGGCCGCCCTGGCGACATCGGCGGCGACGCTGACCGAGCAGGTCCGGGTCGCCCTCATGCGCTTCGACCACGAGTTCTGGGCCAAGGGGACGGCGGGTGCCTCGGAGATAGAGCAGCTGCTGAGCCAGGTGGTCGACCCGCAGTGGCACGACGAGCTGCTGGCCCGGCGCCTCATCCTCTCCGGCACGGTGAGCGGACCGCGGGCGGTGGTCGAGGCCGTCACGCTGCCCAGGGGTTCGGCCGCCGGGTCCGGCGGGCCGCCCACCAGCCTGCAGGCCGTCGTCGGCGAGGGCCTGACGCGCACGGGTCGGCTCCACCAGGCCCTGACAGCTGTTGACGCCGGGGTCGCTGACTGCGAAGGGGTCGGGCGTCGACACAATGGGCGTATGGGCCGAACCCTGGAGCCCGTTCGGCAACCAGACCCTGGCGCTGGTCGCGCTGGGGCGGCTCGAGGAGGCCGATCTGCTGCTGGCGGCGGCGCACGACGACCTGGCGGCCAGCGTGGGCACGCTCGAGCGCGCCATTGTGGCGGCGTCGCTGGGTGCACTGCGCCTGGAGCAGGGACGTGTCCAGAGCTCCTTCCTGCAGGCGACGAGCGCGGCTGCCATGTTCCTGGACCTGGGCCTGCCGGTGTCGGCCCGCTGGTGCTACGCCCACTCGGCCATGGCCCTGTCCCTGGCCGGTGCGGCCGAGAAGGCGACCGAGACGCTGGGCGAGCTCGATGCGCTCGGGCTCCCCACGGACATGGAATACGAGGTCGACGTCCTCCAGGCCCGGGCGTGGGCCTGGGCGGCGGGCGGCGACATGGGCACGGCCCGCAAGAACCTCGAGCTGGCGGTGGACCTGGGCCAGCAGGTGGGTGACCTGCTGGGGGCGACCAAGGCGCTCCACGGCCTGGCCCGGCTCGGGCGGGCGCGCCAGGTGGTCGACCAGCTGGCCGAGCTGGCGGAGCAGGTGGACGGCGAGCTGACGGCAGCCCGGCTGACCTACGCCCGGGCGGCCGCGGCCAAGGACAGCGGTGCGCTGGTCACGGCGGCCGAGCGCTTCGAGTCGGTCGGCGCCCTCCTGTACGCGGCCGAGGCGCTGGGCGAGTCGGCCGTGCATTTCCGCCGGGACGGCCTGTCCCGGGACGCCGCGGCGGCCCAGCAGAGGGCCGCCCGGTTGCTGGCCCGCTGCGAGGGTGCCGTGACGCCATTCGTGCGGGCCATCGGCGCCCGGGCGCAGCTCACCCCGGCGGAGCTCGACACGGCGCTGCAGGCGGCCACCGGCAGTACGGACAAGCAGATCGCCGAAATGATGCATCTGTCCGTGCGCACCGTCGAAAACCGGTTGCACCGGGCCTACCAGAAGCTCGGTCTCTCCCACCGGCGCGAGCTGGCCGACGCGCTGCAGGGACCTCCCCGGAACCTGATTGTGCCCCTTGCGCCGGCCCCGTCGGGGATCCCCGGCAATCGGGATGGCCGAAAGAGTGGCCGACGTGGGACGTTGTGCCCACAGAAGCCTCAGCTATAACTGAAACCGCGTCTTGAGGCAGGCGATGATCTGGACAGTGAGGTGCGGCATGCAGGACGTAGCCGGCGGATGAGCACGACACGACCACCCGAGCGCGGCAGCGACTGGCGCCACCGCTTCGTCGACGAAATGGGCGGGCTGGTCCTCGTGCACGGGACGCCCCGCGCCCTGATGCGGGTGCTGGCCTGGATGGTGGTGTGCGAGCCGCCCGAGCAGACGGCCGCCGACATACAGAGAGAGCTCACGCTGTCGGCCGGAAGCGTGAGCACGTCGCTGCGGATGCTGGGCGACATCGGCATGGTCGAGCGCGTCGCCCGGCCCGGGGACCGCCACATCTACTACCGGCTGTGCGGCGAAGGCTGGGAGCTCGTGCTCGAGGCGCGCTTCCGGGCCTTCAACGAAATCCGTCGGGTGACTGACCGGGCGGTGGCGGCGGCCGACGGCACGGCGGGGCCCCGTCTGATCGAGATGCGCGACACGTGGGCCTTCCTGGAGAACGGCGGCGACGAGTTGCTACGGGCCAGCCGCGCCCGACGGGGCGCGCCGCCGATCGACAGGGACCCCCTCCTTGCGTCACGACGAGGCATCGTCCGCCCCCTGATCGGCTAGCGGGCCGCCTCCCAGGCCGCCCAGCCGGCCAGGCCGAACAACACCACCGCGGTCACGATCCGCACCGTGGCGACATTGACCAGCCGCAGCAGGCTCTGTCCGCCGACGACGGCAAGCGCCGACACGGTCCAGAGGGCGAGCACGGCCCCGACGGCGACCGAGAACGCATTGTGGTAGTGGGCGGCCAGGTTGGCCGTCAGGATCTGCGTGAGGTCGCCCCACTCGGCCAGGAAGATGACGACGAAGGCCGTGACGGCGACCCGCCGGTGCGAAGCGGCCTCCCGCTCCACGATTGCCGTGTCCCGGCGCTGCCTGGTCGCCTCGTGGAGCGCGAGCAGGCCGCCGGCGAAGAACAGACCGGCCACAATCGCTTGAAGCGCCCGGTGCGGCAGGAGGTGGAACAGCGCAACCCCGATAGTGGTGGCGATGACGACGTGGACGGCAAAGGCGGCGGCGGCACCGACCCAGACCAGCGCCGGCCGGCCGCGTGTCGACATGACGAGAGAGGCGAACATCGTCTTGTCGGGGAGCTCGCCCAGGAAGATGATCGGGAAGACGGCGATGACGACGGCGAACTGCACGGCGTCCTTTCTGTCGGGGCCGAACGTACCGCGGGCCGAGGAAGGTACCGGCGGGTCGGCCATACTGGCCCAGTTCGTCCCCGAGCGGTGCGCAGGGCTGGCTCGAACCCTCACCGCGGTCCGGCTCGGACACGACTGCGCCGGCACGTCCCGGATCCCTGCGGGGCCGCCCGCCGAAACGTCCCCTTCAGCGGCGGCCCGGCCAACCGCCCGGGGTCATCGCCGGCCGGCCGGGCGTCAGACGGCGTCCGCGGCCGGCGCCACCAGGCCGACGACGTCGAGGACGTTCGTCATGACCTCACCGAAGGCGTCGGGGTCGGCCAGCAGCCATGAGTGGGCGCCGCGCACCGTGACCACGTCGGGGTCGCCGAGCGCGCGACAGAGGCTTTCGAGCGACCGCCGCGTCAGCAGCTGGTCCCGGGCGCCCCACAGGACGACCACGGGCAGGTGCCGGCGACGCAGGCTCTCCAGCTCCGCCGTCAGATCGGCCCGACGTGCCAGGGCGGCAGCCCGCCAGAACGACCGCGGGTCGCGGACCAAGTTGGGCAGCGCCTCGGACACGATCACGGGCACGACCCGGCGCGCCTGGCGCACCGGCAGCAGGTCGGCAGAGAAGTGGATGCCCCAATCCCATGGGGGCCGTGTCACGAGCGAGCGGATCCACGACGCCTCGAACCACGCGGATCCGCCGATGGAGTTGATGAGCACCAGCGCCCGCACCTGTCGACGGTGCCCATGGGCCAGTGCGATGGCCACGCCGCCGCCGAAGGAGTGCCCCAAGACGAGCGCGGGCTGGGTGACGCGCACCGACTCGAGGAAGGCGGCAGCCCAGGCGCCGTAGCCGGCCATGGTGGCATCCTCGTCGGGAAGGGCGGCGGTGCCCCCGAAGCCGGGGAGGGCCGGTGCGTAGACGTGCAGCCCGGCGCGCACCAGGCGCGAGAGCGAACGCTTGTAGGCCTTGTGGTCCAGGCCCCAACCATGCAGGAAGAGCGTGGGGATACCCCGGCCGGCCTCGCCGTAGACGGCGGTGCGCCCGTCGACGATCGTCTCCTTCCAGCGGAGCCAGTCCGCGTGGTCGACGGTGACGTCCCCTTCTGCGTCACCATCCACCACCCGTGCCCCCGCCCCCATGACACAACGATGCCGTTTTCCGCTCGCGCGTCCTGAGAGCCGAACGGCCCAAAGAAATTGCAGGTCGACGGTACTCTCGGCCCTAGCGCATTACGTCACGGTCAGTGCCGGCGCATCTGGTCGATCAGTGACTGTCCGGTCAGGGTGAACACGGTTTCGTCGTCGCTGCCACGCCACAGCGCGAGCAGCTCGAGCCCCACCGGATCGCACCCGTGCCGCATGGGCCCGTCGCCTTGGACGATGGCGTCGACGATGGCCGCGGCGGCGGCCCGTGGCTCGACCACCCGTGGGTCGGCATGCTCGCTCCGGAGAGCGGATGTCACTTCGGACATCTCCTCGTAATCGGCGAACCGGCCCGCCGAGGTCTGCTCGTTCGCACTCAGCCGGAACATGTCCGTGTCGACGGGCCCGGGCACGATTTCGACCACCCGGATACCGAACGGCGCGACCTCGGTGCGGAGGCTGTCGTCGAAGGCGGAGACGGCCGCCTTCGAAGCCCGGTAGGCGGAGTAGAAGGGCACCGAGGCGAAGATCGAAGAGGAGCTGATGGTGCATATCACGGCAGGGCGGTTGGCCCGCAGGATCGGGATGGCGGCCGACGTCAGGGCCACGACCCCGAACACGTTCGTCTCGAACATGCGGCGCCAGTCGTCGAGGTCGGCGAACTCGACGGGGAGATAGTCCGTGTCGATACCGGCGTTGTTGACCAGGATGCGCAGGTCCGACGGGAGGTCGAACGTCGAGGGGTCGGTGACGTCGAGACGCCCGCCGGTCAACCGGCCGTCCGTCTCCTCGGCCAGGCCGGCGGCAACGGCGGCGGCTGCGGGGTCGCGCATGGTGGCTACGGTGTCGAAGCCACGGTCGGCCAGCTCGAGTGCCACCGCCCGGCCTATGCCGCGGCTGGCTCCCGTGACGAGTGCGCTCCCGTGAATGCCCATGCCCATGCCCATGCCCATGCCCATGCCCATGCCCATGCCCGTGCCCGTGCCCGCCCCCGCCCCTGCCCCTGCCTCTGTCTCCATGGCGCGAGTCTCGCCGAGTCCGTCCCGGCGTGCCCCTCCCGTTAGCGTCCTGCTGTGGGTCTGTACCGGGAGCATGTGGTGCCGCGGCTGGTCGAGCGGACATGCGGCTCCTCGGGGTTCGACCGCTGGCGGACCAAGGCGACCGCGGGGTTGGTGGGCCGGGTGGTCGAGGTTGGCTTCGGATCGGGCCTGAACGTGGGCCTCTACCCACCCGAGGTGACCCGGGTGCTGGCGGTCGAGCCGGCGCTGGTGGCCCGGCAGCGGGCGTCGCGGCGGATCGCGGCCGGGTCGGTGCCGGTCGAGTTCGTCGGCCTCGACGGCCAGCAGCTCCCGCTCGAGGACGCCAGCTGCGACGGGGCGCTCTTCACCTTCACCCTGTGCACCGTGGCGGACCCGGCACGGGCCCTCGGTGAGGTCTACCGGGTGCTCCGTCCCGGCGGCTCGCTGCACTTCCTGGAACACGGGCTCTCGCCCGACGCCGGCGTGGCGAAGTGGCAACACCGGATGGAACCGCTGCAGCGACGGCTGGCCGACGGGTGCCACCTGACCCGCAGCGCGCCGACCCTGGTGGAGGACGCCGGCTTCGCCGTGTCGCGACTGGAGCAGCGCTACGTGCGGGGGCCGAAGCCCTGGTGCTATTTCAGCGTGGGTGCGGCGGCGAGACCCGGAGCCTGACCCGGTCCCCGTCGAGCTCAGAGGTCGAAGGCCGTCGGGTGCCGCGGCTCGTACAGCAGAACGGGGCCCGCCCCGGGTACGACGAGGCCGATCGTCCGGCCGAAGCCGCGGCTCTCGATCTCGCCCTCGAATTGCGCGCCCTTGGCGGCCAGGTCCCGCACGGTCGCTTCGATGTCGTCGCACACGAGCGAGATCTCGTGGTGGGGGGCGCCGCCGTCGGTCGGGTGCACTCCGAGCTCCGAGGGGCCGGTGCCGAAGATCAGCCAGCCGTCGTGGGCGTCGACGTGCCCCCAGCCGAGCACATCACGGAAGAACACCCGCGCCGCCGAGGCGTCATCCGCATAGACCAAGGTGTGCACGCCGGTGATCACCGTCACGAACTCTACGTGGCACGGGCCGAAGCCGGGCCGAGCCGCCCGTCCCGGTGCCGGCAGGGCCCCGGGCCGGGGCAGGCGCCATGCCAGGATGTCCTGCCGCCGGCGAAGGGAGACCACCATGACCACACTGCTCGTCGACCAGCCCGAGGAAGGCGTGACGCGGATCACGTTGAATCGTCCGGATCGGCTCAACGCCATGAACGCGGACCTCATCACCGAGCTGCACGACGCGCTGGGCGCCGTCGCGATCGATCCCGCCTGCCGGGTCGTCCTTCTGACGGGCGCCGGGCGGGGCTTCTGCGCCGGCCTGGACCTGGGCGGCTACGGCCCTCCGCCCCGGTCCGAGGGCCTGGGTCGGGTCGAGACGGGGTTCGCGACGCAGACAGACATCGCCGCGCTCGTCCCACGCCTTCGGGCCCTGCCCCAGCCGGTGATCGCTGCGGTCAACGGTCCGGCCGCCGGGGGCGGCCTGGCGTTGGCGCTGGCGTGTGACATCCGCATCGCCGCGGCCTCGGCGCGCTTCAACGTGGCCTTCGTCCGCCTGGGCATCTCGGGCTGCGACATCGGGGTCAGCTGGATGCTGCCCCGATTGATCGGCGCGTCCCGGGCCTGGGAGCTGATGCTCACCGGACGGATCATCGAAGCCGAGGAGGCGGACCGCATCGGCCTCGTCCTGCGCGTGGTGCCCGATGAAGGCTTGTTGGAGGCCGCGCTCGAGACGGCGCGCCTCATCATGGCCAACAGCCCGTGGGGCATCCGCATGACCAAGGAGGTCATGTGGTCCCAGCTCGAGGTCTCCTCGCTCCAGGCGGGCATCGACCTCGAGAACCGCACACAGGTCCTGTCGTCCATGACGGGCGACATGCAGCGAGGCCGTGGCGGCCTTTCTGGAGAAGCGACCCGCACGCTACGGGACGAGCTCCTGACCAGGATCGCGACGCAAACAGGGGGATGCGCCTGGCTACGTTGGATGACCTGATGCGGCGGCTGTTCAGCCAGACTCCGGCCTGGAGATGGCAGCTGGTCGCGCTGCTCTCGTTGGGCCTCGTCCTCACCGGGTGCGCGTCGGGGGGGTGTCGAGCCCGGGCAGCCCGGGCAGCCTGGCCAACCCGGGGGGCTCGGTGGCGCCGGCCCCGGACTACCCCGACATCTGCGCGCCGGCGGGCACCGACACGTCGAGCACCTGTCTGCGGCTCACCCTGGCCGCCATCGACGCCGCCCGGGCCGACGAGCACGTCCGGCCGATGCGGTTGCCGTCGGATCTGGCCCAGCTGTCGGTGCCCGAGCAGCTCTTCGTCGCCATCGATCGCGAGCGGGTGGACCGTGGGCTGACCCCGTTCCCGGGGCTGTCCGCCTCCCTCGACCACAATGCCGCCAAGGGCGCCGACACGGCGCAACTGCCGCCGCGCCCCGGGCACGCCTACTCGTCCGTCGACACGGAGTGGATCGGCGACGTGGCCAACGGGCTCGACGCCGACTACCAGTGGATGTACGACGACGGTCCCGACAGTGGCGTGCCCGGATGCTCGGGCGGCCAGACCTCGGGGTGCTGGGGCGACCGCGACATCGTCCTCGGCCGCTTCGGCGCCAAGCACCTGGTGATCGGCGCCGCCTTCGACCCCATCGGCGACACCTCAAAGGGCGATCGCGGCGGGTCCTCGCTGGCGGCCACCCTGGCGATCTCTTCCTCGGCGGCCGGACCCTATGCGTACACGTGGAAGGAGGCGCTGGCGGCCATGTCCGCCGGGACGCTCCAGCCTCTCCCGCGGTGCCCGCCTCGGAGTCCGACACCGGTATCGCGGACCCGCCTGGCAACGTTGCTCCGGTGCCCGACTACACGCGGATGTGCGCCGGCAACGGAATCGACGACTCCCCCAGGTGCATCGACGCCGTCCTCGGCGCCATCAACCACGCGCACGCGCTCGAGGGGATACGGCCGATGGTGCTGCCGACGGACTTCGACCGCCTGAGCGTGCCCGACCAGCTGTTCGTAGCCGTCAATCTCGAGCGGGTCGATCGCGGTCTCCCCGCGTTCGGCGGGCTGACGAGCAGCCTCGACCGGAACGCTCAGCGAGGGGCGGACGAAGCGGACGACCCGCCCGATCCGGGCTCGTCCTATGCGCTCGACGATGCCGAATGGGCCGGCGGTTCGTCCAACGGCCTCGACGCGGTCTACGGCTGGATGTACGACGACGGGTTCGACAGCGGGAACCTCGACTGCGAGCGGAGAGGTGCGCCCGGGTGCTGGGGGCATCGCAAGGGCATCCTCGACGACTTCGGGTCGGGCGCCAACCTGGTCATGGGAGCCGCCCTGGACCCCTCGGGCGACACCCACAGCGGTGACACCGGCGGCACCTCCATGGCGGTCACGCTCGCGGTGGCCGAGGCACCGACGCACTCGTTCACGTTCACTTGGTCCCAGGTCGTCTCCACCCTGCCATCGGGCGCCGGCTAGCCCGCCCGCCCGCCCGTAGGGTGGTCCGGTGACGACCCGGCTCTACTTCAACCCCTCCTGTTCGAAGTGCCGGACGGCACAGGCCCTGCTCGACGAGCGAGGCGTGCGGGCCGAGACCGTCCGCTACCTCGACACCCCGCCGACGCGTGGCGATCTCGACCGGCTCATGCAGCAGCTCGGCATCGACGATCCCCGCCAAATGATGAGGCCGGGTGAGCCGGTCTACACCGAGCTCGGGCTCGCCGAGGCCTCACCCGACGACCTGCTCCAGGCGATCACCACCCACCCCGTCCTCCTCGAGCGACCGATCTTCGTGGTCGGAGGCCGCGCCGTGGTCGCCCGACCGCCCGAGCGGGTGCTGGAACTGCTCTGACGCCGCCGACTCGGGGACCGGCACCGGTCGCCCCCCGTAGGGTGGGCGCACCCCGCACGCCACCGGGGCGGACGGAGGGAGAATCGTGACGGCATCGCTGGTGATCTTCGGCATCCTCGGCCTGGCGAGCACGGCGGTCGCCTTCGCCGTCAACCGGCATCTCTTCGCCGCGGGGCGGGCAGGGAACGTCACACTGCTCGAAGCGGTGTACTACGTCGTGGGGCTCTGCTCTCTCGGCCTCGGGTGGTACTTCAACGTCCGCTACACCCACCTGTACGGGCACCGGGCCAACTACTGGAACTACACCAAAATGTTGTTCACCAACTGGGCGGCCGACTCGGCGGCCCAGGACTACATCATCGTGAACGTGGTTCTCCTACCGCTGTGGACGATCGTCGAAGGAACGCGGCGTGGCTTGAAGTGGCCGTGGATCTTCTTCGTCGTGAGCCTGTTCACCAGCCTGGCCTTCTCCATCGCCCTGTTCCTGGCCTTCATGGAGCGCCAACTCCGCTACAACCGCGTCGCTGCCTCGTCGAGCACGGCGTAGCCACAGTTGTAGCCGGGAATGAACGTCACCCCGGGCCCGCCATGGCAGCCCGCACCGCACAGGTACAGACCCTGCACCGGAACCGGGTTGTCCGGCCACCCTCGGGGCCCCGGCCGGAAGGGCCCCATGAACTCCGGCTGGAGCAGCCCGTGGCAGAAGTCCCCCCCGGTGCACCCGAACATCAACTCGTAGGTGTAGGCGGGATAGTTGAGCTGGCGGTCGATCAGGTCCGGGAAGTTGGGTGCGGCGGCGGCGATCTTCGCCACTATCCGCTCCGCCATTTCGTCGCGCACCCTCGCCTGTGCGTCACGGTCGGCCCCGATGGGCAGATAGAACGCGAAGCTGCTCGCCGCATGCTTTCCCGCCGGGGCGAGGCCGGGATCGTCGAGCGAGGGTATCTGCAAATTGAAGGACGGTGAGGCGGGCACCTCGCCTCTGACGCAACCCTCGAAGTCGAGCTGCATCTGCTCGGCCGTGCCGAAGAAGGTCACGTTCCGACCGAGCTGGGTGCCGTTCAGGCTCTCGTACGGCGCCCGGTACTCGGGTAGCCCGTCCAGCGCGAAGTGGGCCTGGAAATAGGCGGCTCGATGATCGATCGCCCGCACCCGCTGGACGAAGGCGTCGGGCAGCGACTCCTCGTCGACGAGCTGGGTGAACGTCGCCGTCGGATCGAGGTTCGACACCACGACCGGGGCCGTGGCCACGGTGCCGTCGCCGAACTCCACACCCTGGACGATGCCGCCGTCGACGACGATACGCGACACCTTGGCGTGGCGGCGCAACTCACCACCGTGCCGCTCGAAGAGCGCGAGCAGATGCTCGGCCATGGTGCCCAGGCCGCCGCGCACCTTGGACATGGTGGCGGTGCCCGGTGAGGCCAGCGCGAAGGCGAGGCACAGCGCGCTGCCCGGTGACGACGGGCCCCGGAACGTCGAGTTGACGGCGAGGAAGCTGAGCATGCTGCGCACCGGTGCGTGCTTCGACTTGTCCGGCAAGAAGCGGTCCACGACGTCCATCACGCTGCCGAAGAGAGCGACGCGGATGGCCTCCCGCTCCGACTCGTTGGTCGCGCAGGCCCACATTTCGTCGAGTGACCTCGGCGGCCGGCGCACGTCGAAGCGGCCGATGGCCCGGGCCGGCGCCTCGGCCCACGCCGCCACCTCCGCCATCCCGAGGACGGCCTCGATCCCGATCGTCTCGCCCAGGTGCTCGAGCAGGCGCTCGGGGTCCGAGTAGAGCAGGATCGGCGCCTGGTCGCCTTCTCCGATGCTGGCCGACTGGACCTCCGGCTCGTAAATCGGGCAGGACCCGAGCTCGAGGTCCTCGAAGATCTCGTTCGGGATCGGGAACTGAATGGAACCCGCCAGTTCGAAGCGGTACCCCCGGATCAATTCGGTGGTCGACGCCATCCCGCCGATGAAGTGGTTCTTCTCGAGGCACAGGACACGCATGCCGCCGCGCGCCATCACCGCCGCGGCGGTCAATCCGTTGTGGCCCGCTCCCACCACGATGGCGTCATAGTCGGTCATGGGTACCGGACTGTACCGACAATCACGCTTCTTCACCGGCACATGCGCCGGCACCCCGACGACCCTGCGGTCACGGATCCGTCCACGCGGCAATCCCGCCGGGCGCCTGGCTCGTATTCCCGAGTGGTGGGAGGCCGGGGCGCCTCTCGCGTGATCACATCTCGAAGGGAGTCCTCATGGCAGGTCGGCGTTCGTTCTCACCTGACACCACGGTCGAATCGGCGGGCCGACAACGGAGACCGAGATTGGGCTGGCGGCCGAGCCTCCTCGCCGGGAGCCCTCTTGGCGGCGACCGGCTTCGCCGCCGTGGCGTCGGGCGGCCAGGCCGGCGCCTCCGGCCCGCCGTTCCTCTCCCACTTCAACACCGCCACCACGATCGCTTCGACCATCCCGCTCAACGGAGACATCAACCCCTACGGAATCGTCGTCGTGCCGCAGAGCACGGGGCGACTCGTCGCCGGCAACACCCTGATCAGCAACTTCAACGCCAGCTCCAATCTCCAGGGCACCGGTACCACCATTGTGCAGATCACGCCCGGGGGACAGCGGAGCCTGTTCGCGCAGATCGATCCGCGCTACCTCCCCGGTCCGTGCCCCGGTGGGGTCGGGCTGACCACGGCGTTGACCGTGCTCCGCAACGGTGACGTGGTCGTCGGCAGCCTGCCGGTCACGAATGCCGGCAACGGCACGCCCGAGGCCGGATGCCTGATCGTCCTCGACAGCTTCGGCCATCCGATAGAGACGTTCTCGGGTCACGGCATCAACGGACCCTGGGATCTGGCCTCCGTCCAGGTCGGCAACATCGATCAGCTCTTCGTCACCAACGTCCTCAACGGGACGGTGGCCGCGGGGGGTAACGAGGTGCACGGAGGCACCGTCGTCCGCCTCGACGTGACCGACCAGTTCGGTCGCCCGCCGGCCCTCGTGGGCGCGACCACCATCGCGACCGGGTTCGCCGAGGAGCTCAACACTGCTGCGCTCGTCATCGGTCCGACCGGCGACGCCCTGGGCCAGAACGGCGTGCTCTACGTGGCCGATACCGTCAACAACCGGATCGCCGCCGTACCCGACGCGTCCTACCGCTCGACGGCGCTGCCGGGCGGCGGTTTCACGCTCACGTCCCACCAATCCTTGGACGGCCCACTCGGCCTGACCATCGCGCCCAACGGCGACATCATCACCGTCAACAGTGGTAACGGCAACGCCGTGGAGACGAATCCATACGGCCAACAGGTCGACACGGTGACCATCGACCCGCTGAACGCCGGCGGCGACCTGTTCGGATTGGCCATCGCTCCCGGGGGTCATGGCGTGCTGTTCGTCGACGACGGCGACAACACGCTCAAGCTCTGGGGCTCGGGCGCCTGACCACGGTGGGCGGTGCGACGGCGGGCGGGCATCCCCGCCGTCCGCCGTCCGCTGGCCTCAGGTGGTGACCCCGAAGTTGACGTCCTCGGTCCCGACCGTTCCGGCGTTGCGCCCCGGCGCCGTCTGGTTCTGCCAATAGAGGTTGGTATGGGCGATGACCTGGCCCGGGGGCGGCGCTCCCCAGGCCGTCATGTCCTCGGTCGTGTGGGCGTCACCGACCAGGGTGGCGTCGTAGCCCCGGGCGAGCGCACCGTGCAAGGTCGAGCGGATGCAGACATCGGTCTGGGCCCCGCAGACGACGAGGCGTCCGACGCGGAGGCCCGCGAGCACGTCTTCGAGGGTCGTGTCTTCGAAAGAGTCGCCGTAGTTCTTCTCAATGAGGGGCTCGGCCTCGCCGGGAACCAGCTCCGGCACAATCCGCCATTCGTCGCTCCCCCGCTCGAGCCCCTCGTCGGAATGCTGGACCCACACGACAGGGACGGCGTCCCGCCGGGCTCTCTCGACCAGGGTGCCGACGTTGGCGACAACCGCCTCGCGCTCGTGAGCAGCTACGACGACGCCGTTCTGCACGTCGACAACGAGGAGTGCCGTGTTCGGTCGATCCGTGAGTGTGGTCATGGACCTCTTCTACCCTCTTGACCCCCTCAGGCACCGGCCAGGCCGTGCCGGTGCGCGTAGGCGGCGGCTTGGGCCCGGTCCCGGCTCTGCGTCTTGGCAAAAATTCGGTTGACGTGGGTCTTCACCGTGGTCTCCGCAACGAAACCGCCTCCACCCGGCGGCCTCGACGAGGCGGCTGTTGTCGGCAGATGTGGAATCACCCATTCCGCTTCTGATAGGAACAGGCGTGGCCGCGGCCGAGACCCCCCGCACGCGCTACGGCGTGACCTTCGCCGTGCTGGCGACGGCGGCCCTGGCCTTCAGCCTGCTGCAGTCGCTGATCATCCCCGCCATCCCGCAGCTCGAGCAGACGCTGCACGTCTCGGAGTCGGCGGCCTCGTGGCTGCTGACGGCCTACCTGCTGAGCGCCGCCATCGCCACGCCGGTTTTGGGGCGGGTGGGCGACACCATCGGCAAGGAGAAGGTCATCGTGGGCGTGCTGGTGGCGCTCTCGGTGGGCACGCTGATCAGCGCTCTGGGCGACAGCCTCGAGGTGATCTTGATCGGGCGGGTGATCCAGGGGGTGGCCGGGGCCATCTTCCCGCTGGCCTTCGGCATCATCCGCGACGAGTTCCCGGCGGCCCGGGTGGCCGGGGCCATCGGGTTCATGTCGGCCATCCTCGGCGTGGGTTCGGGGGCGGGGATCGTGCTCGCCGGGCCGATCCTGGAGCACCTGAACTACCACTGGCTGTTCTGGATCCCGCTCTGTATGTCACTCGGCGCCACGGTGGCGACGTTCTTCTTCGTACCCGAGTCGCCGGTGCGAGCGCCCAGCGGCATCAACTGGCTGGGCGCCGCGCTCGATGTCGGGCTGGCTGGTCACGGGGCTGATCGCCGTCTCGTACGGGCCGACGTGGGGCTGGGGCAGCCCGGCATGCGTGCTCCTGTACCTGGCGACGGCCGTGCTGGCCGGGTTGTGGGTGTGGTCCGAGCTGCGCTCCCGCTCGCCGCTCGTCGACATGCAGATGATGCGGATCCGGGCCGTGTGGGCGACCAACCTGGCCGCCCTGCTGTACGGGTTCGGGATGTTCGCCATGTTCATCACGGTGCCGCAATTCGCCCAGACGCCCACTTCTGCTGGATACGGCTTCGGCGCCTCCGTGACCCAGTCGGGCCTCTACCTGGCGCCCTTCGCCCTGGCCATGGTGGTGGTGGCCCCGTTCACGGGTGGCTGTCCCTGCGTATCGGGTCCAAGTCCGTCCTCATCATCGGGTCACTGATCTCGGCGGCCTCCTACGGCGTGCTGGTCATCGACCACAGCCAGTCCTGGACTATCTACCTGGCCTCGGGTCTGCTGGGGGTCGGACTGGCGCCGGCGTTCGCGTCGATGGCCAACCTGATCATCGAGGCGGTGCCGGCCGACCAGACCGGCGTGGCCACCGGCATGAACACCAACTTCCGCAGCGTCGGTGCCGCGCTCGGAGCCGGCATCGCCACCAGCCTGGTGATCAGCGAGATCATGCCCAACGGCTACCCGAAGGAGTCAGGCTACGTGGCCGCCTTCGTCGTGAGCGGCATCGGCCTGTTGGTGGCGGCGCTGGCCGCGTGCCTGATCCCCTCGCGTACGGGGGCGTCGTCGGTGGTGCGCGGCGAGTCGCACCCGGCCCTCACCGCCGAGGCCGAAGCCATCGTGGGCGCCATCGCCTACGTGCCCGAGGAGCCGGCGTGACCGTGGTCCGGCCACTGCGCCGCGACGCCGAGGTCAACCTGGCCCGTATTTTGGTCGCCGCACGCGACGTGTTCGCCGAGCAGGGCTACGAGGCGTCCATGGAGACGCATTGCCGAGCGGGCCGAGGTGGGCGTGGGCACGCTCTACCGGCGCTTCCCTACCAAGGCCGACCTCTTCGAGGCCGTGGTCGACGCGGCCAAGGAGCGTAACCGGGCCATCGCCGAGGAGGTGCTGGCCGAGGTGGCGCCCGGGGAGGCGGTCTTCGAGTTCGTGCGCCGGTGCATCGAGGCGCCGAGCTGCTGGCGGGCCACCATCGCCGCGCCGCCCTGGCGCTCGCGCGGCACCGGCCTCGACGATCTGGCTCCGCTGCTCGACGCCATGCTCTCCCGCGGCCGCCGCGCCGGCACGGTCCGCCACGACGCCGTCGTCACCGACATAGTGGTGGCCCTCATGTCGGTGCGCGCCATCGCCGACGTGTGCGACGCCCGCGGCGCCACCCCGTCACGCCGCTTCCTCGAGCTCGTCCTGGACGGGCTGCGGCCCGGCCACCCGGCGCCGAGCCAGCCCCCGCTCACGGTGGCCCGTCTGGACCGGATTCTGCGCCAGCGCTGACGCGACGAGGTCAGGCGCCGCCGCCGAGGATGCCGAGGTCCTCCTCGCGGATCCCCTTGGCCCGGTTCTCGGCGAAGTGCTCGAGCCATTCCTTCATCTCCTCGCTGCCCGACTCGTCGGCCCAGCGGCGGGGCATGGCGGGAAAGGTGAAGTCCGCCGGCAGGGGTGGCGGCGGCTCCGACTCGGCGGCCACCGCCTTGCGGGCCATGGCCGCCTCGATCGCCGGCGCCAGCCGGTCGGCCTTCTGCTTGACCTGGGCCTCGTCGCGGTCCTTGAAGGCCGGCATCACCTCGCGCCCGAACAGCTCGAGCGACTCGCAGATGTGCTCGTGGCGGTTCTTGCCGGCCTGGAGGACGAAGATCACCTGGTCGACGCCGGCCCGCTCGAAGCGCTCGAGGAACTCGCGGACCTGGTCCGGCGTGCCCATGGCGCCACGCAGCCCGGTGCGGTCGCCGGCGGCCAGCTTGGCGCCGAGGCGCTCCTGGCGCAGGGCGGCCTGGACCTCGGGCGAGTACCCGACCTCGCCCCGGCGCTCGAGGAACTCGCTCCAGACGTCGGTGACGCCGGGCCGGTGCTCACCGAAGATGTAGTAGTGCCCGAGCGAGTAGCCGAAGAAGTTGCCGCCCTCGAGGCCGCGGTCGAGGGCGACCGCCTCGTCGGGGTGGCACATCATCTGCGTGACGCAGGCGATGTTGGGGTTCACGGCCAATCCGACGGGGACGCATTCGTCGGCCAGCGTGCGCTCGTAGTCCCCCACCCACTTGACCGCCTCCTCGGGGTCGATGAAGGCGAAGGTGAGCGCGCCGATGCCCTTCTGCGCCGCCAGCAGAATGGTGTCACGGCGCGAGCAGGCCACCCACAGGGGCGGGTGCGGCTTCTGCATGGGCTTGGGCACGACGTTGCGCGGGGGCATGCGCACGTAGCGGCCGTCGACGCCGGTGAACGGCGTCTCGGTCATGCACCGCAGCGCGACCTCGAGGCCCTCGAGCCAGGCCTCGCGCTTGGTCACGGGATCCACCTGGAAACCGCCGAGCTCGGCCTCCGAGCCCGACTCGCCCGAGCCGAACTCCACCCGGCCGCCGCTGATGAGGTCGAGGGTGGCCACGCGCTCGGCCGTGCGGGCGGGATGGTTGTATCCCGGTGCGGTCTGGATGATGCCGTGGCCGAGGCGGATATTGGTCGTGCGCTGGCTGGCGGCGCCGAGGAACACCTCGGGGGCCGACGAGTGGCTGTACTCCTCCAGGAAGTGGTGCTCGACCTCCCACACGACGTCGAAGCCCAGACGGTCGGCCAGCTCGACCTGCTCGAGCGCGTCCTGCAGAATGCGGTACTCGCTGTCCTCCTCCCAGGGGCGGGGCAGCTGGTGCTCGTAGAAGACGCCGAACTTCATGACGCGGTCGTCGGGACGGCGGCGGCGTCGGCGAGCGCGTCGAACTCGGCCAGGACGTCTCGGCCGTTGCTCTGCCGGGCGCACCAGTGTTCGACTTCGCCCCGCGTGGCGCGCCGGCCCTCCTCCCGGGCGGGTCCCAGGCTGTGCGCCAGGAGGGGATCCCAGATGCGCCCGATCATGTCCGTGCCGGCATGGTGGAGGCCGGTGTCGCCGAGCCAGGTGCGGTCCCTCATTTCGGAGAGGGCGGTGCGCAGGTAGCCGACGTGGGGCGTCTCGTCGGCCCGGATGTAGGAGACGAGCTTGGCCGCCTCGCCGTCTCCGGCCACGAGCTCGGTGTCGGACATCCACTCCTCCGCCCAGGCAAAGGTGTGGAAGGCGGAGATCTCAATGAAGAGGACGCGCACCATGAGCGTGACCATCATCTCGAGCTCGGGGGCGATGTCGGCGGGGAGCAGACGGACCGGTTCGGCCCCTCCGGCGCCGCCTGGTCGGCCGGGGCCGAAGCCCATGCGGGCCAGCATGGCCTCGATGTTCAGCTCGTCTATGGGGCGCTCGAAGGCGAGGTCCCGGGCGGCGAACCACATGTCGCGGTGCCCGGCCTCCTCGTCCCAGCCGGCCTCGTCGCGTCCGTGGGCCTCGAACAGCCCACCCCCGAGGTGGTCGATGGCCGTACCGCGCACGTCCTCGACGAAGTGGCGCTGCATGTCCTTCGGCTTGAGCAGCCTGATGTTGGCGCCGTAGCCCTCGACGGTGCCGATGCGGGTCAGCGTGGCCATGAGCGGTTCGGGCACGCCGGCGGCGATGAGGTAGCGCGCCTGTGCGACGTTGGGGAAGGAGCGCTGCCAGCGCTCGAGCGGGACGTCGATCAGCTCGGTCCCGAAGCGCTGGCAGTTCTGCTCTCCCCAGGCCTCGATGGCCGGGGCGCGGAACCGGGTGCGCGGCGAGACGTAGGTGCCGTCCTGGTCGAAGCCGCCGTGGCAGCGGACGCCGCCGGCGATGAGCGGCTGCTCGACGGCGAGGTCGCTGAGGAGCTCCGCCTCGGTGAACTCCACCTGTGCCGTGCCCATGGCCTGATCCCTCCCCTGGTAGTGGTTCGGTCGGTGTGAACTCTTCGGTATACACTCCCACGTATACAGATCGAAGGCAAACTGCTTCTTCCCCGCGCCGAGCGGCGGGTCGCCATCCTCCACGCCGCGGCGCGGGCGTTCGCCGCGGCGGGGTTCGCGCCGACGTCCATGGACGACGTGGCGGCGCAGTGCGGGGTGACCAAGCTCATCGTCTACCGGCACTTCGAGTCGAAGGAGGAGCTCTACCGCTGCATCCTCCAACAGGTCTTCGACCAGCTCGGTGAGGAGCTGCGGCGAGAGCTGGCGCTGCCTGCCCACGAAGGGCTCGGGCCCCGGACGTTGCTGACGGTGGCCCGGGAGGATCCGGCCGCCTTCACCCTGCTGTGGCGCCACGCGGCCCGCGAGCCCCAGTTCGCCGCCTATGCCGCCGACATCCGCTCCGTGTCGGTGGACGTGGTGCGCCAGCTGAGCGAGCTCGACACCGGGGACGAGGTGCTCGACGCCTGGAGGGCCGAAGTGCTGTTCTCCTGGCTGGTCGAGGCCGTGCTGACCTGGATCGAGCGCGGCGTGGCGGCACGCGACGAAGAGTTCGTGCACCGCACCTCGGCCGGCTACCGGGCCTTGCGTGAAACACTGACCGCCGGGCGACCTGACGCCGGGCGCCGGGCGCGGACGTCGGGGGTCAGGGCGATCTGCCGGAGGCGATGGCCACGGGTGTTACAACTACGGGACCAGGGCCGCAGACGGCTTAACCTGCTGGCCGGGCGCAGCGCCGAGTAGCCCGAGCACTACGAGCACAGCACCAGCACCAGCACCAGCACCCCACGGAGGTACGCCGACATGGTCATGGGCAAGCGCCCCGAGGTGAAGACCGCACCGCTGCCCATCGCCGCGCTCGATGTGCTGCTGCTGGCCCAGCAGTCCGCCGTCGCTATGGCGCGGGTGCCATTCCAGCGCCCTCTGCGGGGGGACTCCACGGCGCTGTCGAACCTGGGCACGACGGTCACCCGGGAATTCATCCGGGCGTTCATGGGCTACACCTCGTCCCTGCCCATCCCCGAGTTCCGCTCCGTCGAGATGTTCCTCGACGAGGTGTGCCAGGTGATCATGCCCCCCGTCGTCCAGTCGCTGGACGTGGCCAGCCACCAAACGGAGCTCGGTGGGGTGCCGGGCATCCTCTACGTGCCACGACACACCTCCCCGATCGGGGTCGTGCTCTACCTTCACGGCGGGGGCTACATCGGGACCTCCCCCAACATGTACGCCTTCTTCACGGCCCGCGTGTGTCGGGACACCGGGTGCGCCGTCTTCGTCGCCGATTACCGCCTGGCTCCCGAGTTCCCGTACCCGGCGGGAGCCGAGGACGCCTCGGCCGTGTACGGGGCGCTGCTCGATCGGGACGTCCCGGCCGAGCGCATCTTCCTCGCCGGCGATTCGGGCGGCGGCGGCCTGGCCAACAGTGTCCTGTTGTCGGTGCCGGACCACGTCGAGCCGGTGCGACCGGCGGGGCTGATTCTCTTCTCCCCCGAGGTCGACCTGCGTCTGGACGAGCCCTCGGTCACGGTGAACGCCCCCCTCGACGTCCTGCCGTGGAACATTCCAACAGCGTCGTATCTGCACGGCGCCGACGCGTCGAGCGACTACATCTCCCCGCTGGACGCCGACCTGAAGGGTTTCCCCCCGACCTTCGTCAGCTGGGGTGGCAACGAGATGTTCCGCGATCCCATCCGCCGCTACGCCGATCGCCTGGAGAGGTCGGGCGTGCCCACTCATGCCCACGAGTTCTCCGGGATGTTCCACGTCTTCCAGATCCTGATGCCGTGGGCCGAGAAGAGCCGTGAATCGTTCCGTCACGTGTGCACGTTCGTGAGCGATCTCGCGGCCGACGCGCCTCCGCTCGACATTGCCGCTCTCGTCGCGACGCTCGACGAGGGTTAGCGGTTCGGGCGCCCGGACGCCTACGGGCCGGGGGCCCGCGATCGGGCCGTCACCCTGGTCCACAGTGGCGAGGGGCGCGAGGTCATGACCCGGCCACTCGGGCCGACGAACGTGAGCTCGGCACCGGGGTCCCCGCTGACGCGCCAGCCCATGGTGGAACTGTGGATCAGGTGGTGGTGGTAGACGCAGAGCAGGGCCAGGTTTTCAAGGTCGGTGGGGCCGCGTTGGGGCGGACTCCAAAAGCGCAGGTGATGCGGAATGGTGAACAGGGTGTGGTGACAACCGGGGAACCGACAGTGCCGGTCCCGGCGTTCCAGCTCACGTCGCTGGGTGAGAGTGGCGCTTCGGGATTGGCGCCCCTCGTACATGGTGTGACCGGCGTCGTCGTCGAGGGCGACGATGACCTTGGCCTCACAGGCCAGGCGTCGCACCACATCCGCGCCGATCAACCCTCCGCGCTCGAGCTCTCCAAAGAGTCCGTCGGCGTCGCCCAGCAGCGCCTCGAGGGGGGTGTGTGCGACGAGGGTGTAGGCGGAACGCCCGGGCTCGCTCGACGAGCCGTCGTCGTGCACGAGCGTCATCAAGGCGTCGGCGAGTCGCTGGTCCCAGGGAGTCTCGCCGTCTGAGCCCAGGGTCTTGGCCCGGGTCTCGAGACAGGCCCGCACCTCGGCGAAGTGCTCGGCGGGCAGCTGGGCCGTCACGGTGCGCAACGCCTCGTTGAAGCGCAGCGAGCGTGCGTCGTACTGCGATTCGACGTCGTCCCGGCTCGGGGGTCGTTCCGATCGCACCAGCTCGGCGAGGTCACGCACCGAGTGCTCGGCCGCCGCCTCGGCCCAGGCGGCGTCGGTCTCGGGCGTGGCCGCCTGGGCGACAGCGCGTACCTTGTCCATAGGGACCGCTCCGCTGCAGAGGGCCTCGCTCAGGTGCGGCAGGTCGAAGAGGCGCTCTCCGACCTCAGCCCAGGTGCGGGCGCTGGCGCGGCCCACCCCGGTGCGCTCGACCATCCAGGCCTCGGCCGAGGTGGCGCCCTCGGCCCGGAAGGCCTGGCGCCGGGAGAGCTCGGCCAGGGCCAGGCTGATGAGGCCCGCCAGCGAGGCCTGGGCCGAGGCCGACTCGGCGAGCACCTCTTGGAGCTGTTCGTTCGGCATGGCCGCCAGCTCCGAGATGCCGATCTTCGGCACCTCGAAGGTGAGCCCGGCGGCGGTGGTGACGGCGGTGGACTCCATCGCCGGTGAACGGTCGCGGCGGCTCAGCGGAGAACATCGCGGGAAATGTCCGGGTACCCCCGCCATGCCGGCCGGGAGACCGAGCCGCGGGGATGTCGGCGCATCGGCCCGCTCGTCACTCGGCGGGGGCGCCGCCTCCATCGCTGCGACAGAGTCGGCTCCACGGCGACGGATGCGGGGCGAACTCGGCTGAGCCGGTCCTGTCCGCCGCCGATCCGCTCACTCGTTGGCCGCCCGTGGCCGCCCACGTTTCGGGAGCGGCCCTGCCTGCTTGGGCATCCGACCGGCCTCGTCGAGGGCCCGACGCAACAGCATCTCGACCTGGGCGTTGACGCTGCGGAACTCGTCGTTGGCCCAGCGGGTCAGCGCGTCGTGGACGGCGGGGTCGACCCGGAGCAGGACCTGCCGTCGTTCGCTCACGTATAGAGCGAGCCCGTGTTCACGACGGGTGACGGTGGCTGGTCGCTGCAGAGCACCACCATGAGGTTGCTCACCATGCTGGCCGTGCGCTCTTCGTCGAGCGACACCACGCCGCCCTCGCTCAACCGGTTGAGCGCCATCTCGACCATGCCGACCGCACCCTCGACGATGCGGCCGCGGGCGGCCACGACGGCGTTGGCCTGCTGGCGGCGCAGCATGGCCTGGGCGATCTCCTGGGCGTAGGCCAGATGCGAAATCCGTACGTCGACGATCTCGACGCCGGCGACCGCCACCTTGTCCGCCACTTCGTGGGCCAGCTCGCCGGCCACAATGTCGGTCGAGCCCCGCAACGAGGTCCCGACGTCGGTGGTGTCGTCGTAGGGGTGGCTGGTGGCGACGTGACGCAACGCCGACTCTGCCTGCACGGTCACGAAGTTCTGGTAGTTCTCGACGGCGTAGGTCGACTTGGCCGTGTCGACCACCTGCCAGACGACGATGGCCGCGATCTCCACCGGGTTGCCGTCGGCGTCGTTCACCTTCAGGTGGTTCGTCTCGAAGTTGCGCACCCGGACGCTGACGCCGCGCCGGATGGTGAGCGGCAGCACCCACCAGAAGCCGGGCTTGGTCAGCGTGCCGACATAGCTGCCGAAGAACTGGATCACCGAGGTCTGCCCCGGTGGCACCACCACCAGCGCGATGACGACGAGGAAGAACACGAGGATGGGCAGCCACAAAATCCACCCCACATGCTGGGAAACGGCGAGAACGGCTCCCCCCGCGCAGGCGAACAGCACGATCACCCCGAACCATCCGTTCAAGGCCAGTGCGGGCCGTTGGGCGATGTCGACTCGGGCCCCTTGATGCCCGACGGGCTGAGCGGCGACGGTGCTCATAATGCGCTCCTTTTAAATGTGATACTAAAGTGATATCACATTTAAACCGCCGTGAACAGACCCCTTTCGAACTTCGGGGCGGTTCAGGACAGGCCGGAGAGCCAGGCCGCCACAATGGCACCCACTTCGTCCTCCGCCTTGCGCAGGGAGTGGTCGCCGTCGACGAAGGTGAGGGTGACGGGTCCGGGGATGGCCGGCGTCTCGCGCTCGAGCTCTTCGGGGGTGGCGAAGGCGTCGCGGCGGCCGGACACGAAGAGGCACGGGACGCGCAGGTCGGGGAAGTGCTCGGTCCGGAGCCGGTCCGGCCGTCCCGGCGGGTGCAACGGATAGCTGACGAGCACGAGCGCGGCGGCCTCCAGCCCCTCGGCCACGGCCAGGGAGCACATGCGGCCGCCGAAGGAACGACCGCCGACGGCGATGCGACCCGGGGTGACATCGAGTCGCTCCGCCAACGCGGTGCTGGCGGAGCGCACCGCGGCGATGCAGACGGCGGGCGGGTCCGTGCGGCGCTTCCCGGCGGCCTGGCCCGGGAACTCCACCCGCTCGACGGCAAGGCCAACGTCGGTCACGGCGCGGTCGATGGCGACCAGCCCAGATTGTGCACGCCCCGCACTGGCTCCCGGAGTGAGCACCAGCCCGGCCGGGAACAGACGGGATGGCGCCATCGAGCCATTGTGGCCGACGGTGCCGACGGAGCGGGCCGGCGGTGGGGCGGCGGGGGCGGTCGGAGGTGGTCGGCGGGGCGGCCGGCGGCGGGGCGGTCGGCGTCGCGGTCAGAGGACGCCGGATGCAAGAGTGAGGCGTGGCTGCGTCGACCAGCTGGCAGGCGACGCTGACCCGGGAGATCGGCCCCATCGGGGACGTGCGGCGGCTCGGCGGCGGAGCCTGGTGGGTCGAGGCCGGCGGCCGCAAGCTGGTGGCGAAAATCGGCCCCGGCGTGCGGGACGAAGCCACCGGCCTCCACGAGCTGGCGGCGGTCCCGGGGTCCCCACCCGTGCCCGAGGTGGTGTTGGAGGAGGGCGACCTGCTGGTGACGGCCGCGGTCGAGCTGGCGCCCCGCGGTCCGGGCCACGACGAGTCCCTCGGGCGGGCGCTGGCGCGGTTGCACCTCGCACCGTTCCCCAACTGGGGCGGTGGCTCGTCGTGGATCGGGGCCTGCCGGGTGGACCCGGCCCCGTCCGACCAGGGCGCCGCGTTCTACGGTGGCCGGCTCCTCGAACTGGCCCGGCGCTGCGGGCTCGACGAGCCCGTGAGCGGGGTCGTCGACCGCCTCGACGAGCTGCTGCCTCCGGAAGGGCCCGCTCTCGTGCACGGCGACCTGTGGTGGGGCAACGTCCTGGCGGGCGCGGACGGCCGTTCGTGGCTGATCGACCCCTCCGTCCACGGTGGCCACCCGGAGGAGGACCTGGCCATGCTCGCCCTCTTCGGCGCCGTCCCGGACCCGCTGTTGGCCGCCTACCGTGAGGTCCGGCCCTTGGCGCAGGGCTGGCAGGAACGGATACCGCTCTTCCAGCTCTACCCTCTGCTCGTCCACACCGTGCTCTTCGGCGGGGGCTATCGAGCCCAGGCGGAGACGGCGGCCCGCCGATTTGCCTGACGATGCCGGGTCTCGGGTAGTACTGCGGGGCGCACGTCGACCGTCACGGTCACGGTCACGGGGTGGGTGCGGCCACGACGTGCGGGGACGGTACGGGGACGGAGGCACACATGGGCGTGACCAGAGCGGCTGATGTGCAGTTCGGGCTGCATCTCGGCACGATCAACCCGAAGATCTGGGTCGACGTGGCCGAGGAGGCCGACCGGCTCGGCTTCGAGTCGGTATGGATCCCCGAGCACGTCGTGGTGCCCCACGGCTCCGAAGGGAGCCCGCACCACGGATCGGAGCACCCACCCATTCCGCCGAGCGTGCCGATTTACGACGCGTTCGCCTACATGAGCTTCTTCGCCGCCCGCACGGAACGGATCCACTTCGGCACGCACGTCTACAACATCGGGCTCCGCCACCCGTTCCTCACGGCGCGGGCGGCCACCACGGTGGACGTGCTGTCGGGCGGGCGGCTCGAGCTCGGCATCGGGGCCAGCTGGCTGCGGGCCGAATGGGATGCCATGGGGCTCGACTTCGACACCCGCGGCGCCCGGGTGGACGAAGCCATCGAGGTCTGCCACCGACTCTGGACCGAGGACGCTGTGGAGTACCACGGCGAGTTCTTCGACTTCGGGCCGGTGACGTTCGAGCCCAAGCCGGTGCAGGCCTCGGGGCCGGCACTGCAGATAGGTGGTGACGGGCCGGCCGCCTTCCGTCGGGTGGCCACGGTCGGCGCCGGGTGGATGCCGATGAACCACACGCTCGAGCAGGTCCCAGCGTCGCTGGCCCGGATCCACGAAATAGCCGAGCGACACGGCCGCACCGAGCCGGTGCAGGTGACGCTGTTCGGCGACGTCACCAAACCCGAGGACGTGGAGCCGCTGCTGGCGGCCGGCGTCACCCGGATTCTGGTGCGGCCCTGGACTCGCACGAGCGACGCCATGGAGAGCATGCGGCGCTTCGCCGACCAGGTGTTGGAGCGACTGTGATCGGGTGGCGGGTGGCGGGCCTGAGCCGGGGGTGCCGGTGCCGGTGCCGGAGGCGGTGGCAGTGGCGGCAGTGGCGGTGGCGGTGAGACCCGACGACCTGATGGCGGCGGCGACGGACGACACCGGGCTCGAGGACTTCGGTGACGACTCGTTCCGGGAGGGCCTCGAGCTCCTGGTGCGCTCGCTCGACCGAGAAGCCCGGCTGAACGCGGCCGGTGAGGCGTATCTCTATCCGAGGTTGGTCAACCACCTGTCCCAGCGTCTCGAGGTGGAGGACTGGTACCGACGGCATCCCGAGATCGAGGAGGTCGAGATCACCCGGCCGCTCTTCGGGGTGGGCCTGCCCCGCACGGGATCGACCGCCCTCTCCATGCTGCTGGCGCAGGACGGCGAGGTGCGCTACCTGCACCAGTGGGAGTCCACCGCACCCTGTCCCCCGCCCTCCACCGTGACGGGGCCGGGGACCGACCCACGCCGCGCCGCCACCGCGGAGAGCGTCGGCTCCAAGAGCCACGTGCCGACGGACGACGACGGGCCGATGGAGTGCCTCGACCTGATGGCGCTCGACTTCCGGACGCACATCTACCTCGCCTTCGCCCAGATACCGACGTACGCCGACTGGCTGCTCGACGCCGACCTCACCTCGACCTACCACTACGAGCGCCGGGTGCTCAAGCTCCTGCAGTGGGGTGAGCCGGCACGGCCGTGGTCACTCAAGTCGCCGGCGCACGTGCTCTTCCTCCCATCGCTCGACGCTGCGTTCGGTGACGCGCGCTTCGTCATGACGCACCGCGACCCGACCGACGTCCTCATGTCCGTGGTCGACGTCTACGCCGACATCGCCGGCGTGTTCACCGACCACTTGGACCGGGAGTATTTGGCGCGGCTGAACCTGGAGCACTGGTCGACGGGCATGGAGCGCGCCCTGGCCTTTCGCGACGACGGCGCCGACGACCGCTTCTACGACATCGATTTCCGCGCCATGCAGGCCGATCCGATCGGCCAGGTGCGGGGTCTCTACGCCTGGCTCGGCCGACCGGTGTCCCACCAGTTCGAGTCCGGCATGCGGACGTGGTGGGCTGCCAATGAAAACGAACGTGAGCCATCGGTGCGCGCCGATCCCTCGTCGGTCGGACTCGACCTGGACGAGGTCCGGCCGCGCTTTGCCGGGTACGTGGCGCGCGCCGGGGCGTGGACGGCGGCTGCCGGCGGTGGGGATGGGACGGACCATGGGGACGGAGGGTGATGAGTATGGGCTTGGACCTGACGGGCGGCATTGCGCGCGAGCGGGAGTACGTGTTCGCCGAGCGGCCCGAGGACCCCGAGATGCGCGACTCGGCCAGCTTCTGGGTGGTCGACGGCGCGGGCGGCGTGGCGCTGCCCCGGGTGGGGATCGAGGCGGTGGCGGCGAACTGGGAGGCGCACGGGCTGCAGGTGAACGTCGCCTTTCCCGACGGCCGGGTCTACCGGTTGCGGGCCGACGGGCCGAGCTGGCCACCCGCGGGGCCCGACGGGCGGCCGACCGTGCTCGGAGCGGGTCCGCTGGCCTTCCGTTGCGTGGAGCCGTTCGACACCTGGACCATGAGCTTCGACGGGCAGGCGGTGCAGACGTCGACGTTCGACCTCATGGAGGGGCGGCACGACGGGCCGTTGGTGGACGTGGCGTTCGAGGTGGAGGCGGTCATGGCGGCGCCACCGTGGATCCAGGGCTCGCTGGTGGCCGAGGCGGGTGCCGCGCTGGCGACGTCGATCGAAGGCGGCCTCATGGGCGGCCCGCGCTACGAGCAGCTGTTCCGCGCCGTCGGGACGGTGCGCGTCGGCGGCGAGTCTTCGGATCTCAACGGGACCGGGCTGCGCATCCGGCGCCAGGGCGTGCGGCAGCTGGCCGGGTTCTGGGGCCACTGCTGGCAGTCGGCCTTGTTCCCGAGCGGACGTGCCTTCGGGTACATCGCGTACCCGCCGCGCGACGACGGGGCGGCGACCTTCAACGAGGGCTACGTGTTCGGCGGGGGCGGCGAGCTGGTGGCGGCCCGGGTGATCTCGGCGCCGTGGCTCACGGAGCTGCAGGCGCTGGGGCAGGACGTCTCGTTCGTCTTCGAGACGGAGGCGGGACGGGTGGAGATTGAGGGCGAGACCGTGATGGCGACGTTCGACATCCACCACGACGACAAGACGTTCTCGACCGGCGCCCTCAAGGCCGAGATGCCGAGCTTCCCCGCCCTGCAGCAGGCGGGCGTGCGCTACCGCTGGGACGGGGAGGAGACCTACGGCATGCTGGAGCGGTCGTACCCGCTGGAGAAGATCAGGCGGGGGTGAGGACGGGGCCCCCGATGTCGGCGCCCATTGGGCACGATGAGACGACGCTCTGCGCTGGCCCGCTCCGATTCAGTGACCCGGTACGGCCGTCTCGAGCATGGCAAGGCTGACCGTGTTCGCCATGACCTGGTACCCGGGCAAGTTGGGGTGCAGGTTGTCCGGGCCGGCGTAGGCGGGGTTGAGGACGGCGGGATCAGACGGGTCGCGCAGAGCGGCATCGAAGTCGACCACCCCGTCTGCCAGATGCTGGGTCCGGATCCAGGTGTTCACCTGCTCGCGGTACTGCTCACTGTGCGGCGCCAGCAGGGTCCCGTCGATGGCGGCGTTGGACGCCGGCATGATGGTGCCCAGCCAGATCTTGATGCCGGCCGCGTGGGCCATGGCGATCACCTGCTCGTAGCCAGCGATGAGCTGAGCGGGGGTCGTCGTGGCTGGAGGAATGCCCAGATCGTTGATGCCCTCGAGCACCAACACGCCTCGTACTCCGGGTACATCCAGGACGTCCTGATGGAAGCGCTGCACGCCGCTCGGCCCGAGAAGCAGGGGCTCACCATCTGTGACCATGCGATTGCTGCTGATGCCCTGGTTCACCACCGACAGGGGCGTACCGGCGGCGATCAGATTTCGCTGGAGGTCGTCCGGATAGCGGCCGTTCTTGTTGGCCACCGCCTGGCTCACCGGAAGGCTGAAGGGATCGGACGCCATGAACCCGTCGGTGATCGAGTCCCCGAAGGCCACGATGGTCGCGGTCCTCGTCGTGGCCTCGACGTCAACTCCGTCGACGTACAACCACGCTTGCGTCGGTAGCGGGAAGGCGTTGTTGTCGCCCACGGCCGTCCGGTCTCCGCTGAGTGGTGGGGCGTACAGGGACGTCTGGTTGGCGTTCCAGTGCTTGGTGGGAAAGTCCTGCCGTCCAGGGACGTAGACGCTGATGGCCAGGGGCTCGAACGCCGAGAACGCGAGATGCACCGGGTCGCTCACCACGTCGTCACCGGTCGGCACCGTCACCGAGCGGGCCCCGTCGAAGGTGACCGGGGTGACGTCCGAAACAGTGGACGCCCCTTCGGCCGACTCCGTGCCGACCGTCATGTCGCCGAACTGCGCCGGTGCCTCCCCGAAGCGGTCGGACAGGTGGATCCGCAGCACGGTGGCCCCGAGATGCGGCACGACAACCATCCGCAGGGTCTGGTCGTCGAGGACCTCGGGCACGGGCAACCCCGCGGCGTCGAACGGAGTGAGCGAGTCCGTGGGGCTCGCCGTCCAGCTCGCCACCCAGTGCTCGGCCGTCACCGGTGCCGCCGTGGCCGGCTCCACTGTTGCCAGCAGGACGAGCGGCAGATGGCCGCCAGCGACGCCACGCTGGAGCGTCGCCTGGTCCGCCGCCCTGCGAGGAGGGCGGCGCGTGCCCGAGTGGACGTCGTGATCCGCATCCTGGCTGGGGAACGGTTTCTCCTGAGAGTGCTTGCGGTGACCACCGGGAGTACGCCGTGCTCCTCTCCGGGGCCGTGAGGTACGTTTCGGCCATGCCGGAACAGTGGCCCCACCTGGAGCTGCGCGACCTCCTGTCCATCGAGGTCCTCGTCCGGCCGGTGGTCGACCTGGGCGGCGGGCGGCGATTCGTCGCTTTCGACGGCGGCACCTTCGAGGGCGCCCGTGACGAGGTGGCCGGCACCATCCTCGAAGGCGGGGTCGACTGGCAGCGCGTGCAGCCGGACGGGGTGCTCGACATCGACGCCCACTACACGCTGCTGAGCGATCGGGACGAGGCCATAGAGGTACGCTCCCGCGGCCTGCGCCGGGCGGCGCCCGAGGTGGCCGAGCGCATCGCCCGGGGTGACCCGGTCGACCCCGACGAGTACTACTTCCGGACCCACGTCCGCTTCTCGACGGCGGCACCCCGGCTCGACCGACTGAACGGCCTCCTGGCCGTCTCGACGGGTCGGCGGGACCGGTCGGTGGTGCGCCTCGGCGTCTACGAGGTCCTGTGACGCGTGCCGGTGGCACCGGCGGAGGTCTGCGCTGTGTCGTCGTCGGGGCCGGCATCGGGGGGTTGGCCAGCGCGCTGAGCCTGCACGAGGCGGGCGCCGAGGTCGAGGTGTTCGACTCGGTGCACGGGATACGGGCGCTCGGCGTGGGCATCAACCTCCTCCCGCACGCCGTGCGCGAACTCCATGCCATGGGGCTGCTCGAACGCCTCGACGCCCGTGGCGTGTCACCGACACGGCTGCTCTACTGCACACGCCGGGGGCAGGAAATATGGCAGGAGCCCCGCGGGGTGGCCGCCGGGTACCGGTGGCCCCAGCTCTCCATCCACCGGGGTGTGCTGCAGGAAGTTCTGCTCGACGCGTTGGTGGAACGGCTCGGGACGGGGGCGCTCCAGCTGCGGCGGCGGCTCGTGCGCATCGACGGACGGCGAGCGGGCAGGTGGCCGCGGTCTTCGACGACGGGTCGGTGGCGGGGGCCGACCTCGTGGTGGCGGCCGACGGCATCCACAGCGCGGCTCGCCGGCAGCGCTACCCCGACGAGGGGCCGCCGCGTTGGAACGGAGCCTTGTTGTGGCGCGGCATCGCCGAGATCGACCCAGTACTCGACGGCCGGACCATGGTTTGGGCGGGCCACCCGGACCAGAAATTCGTCGGGTATCCCATCGCCGACCTGGAGGGCGGGCGGCAGGCCTTCAACTTCGTGGCGGAGCTGCGACGGCCCGACTCCGACCTGGCCGGGTCCGAGGACTGGAACCGCCGGGGAACGCTGGAGGACTTCCTCCCCCAGTTCGAGCAGTGGCATTTCGGCTGGCTCGACGTGCCGGGCATCATCCGCGCCGCGCCCGAGACCTATCTCTTCCCGATGGTGGACCGTGACCCGGTGCCCCGCTGGACCTTCGGCCGCTCCACGCTGCTCGGCGACGCTGCGCACCCGATGTACCCCATCGGCTCCAACGGCGCGTCGCAGGCCATTCTGGACGCCCGGGTGTTGGCCGGCTGCGTCCGCCGCCACGCCGACGACCTGGGCGAGGCCCTGGCGCGCTACGAGGAGGCACGCCGGCCGGCGACAGGTGCGATCGTCGAGGCCAACCGCGGTCTCGGGCCGGAGCTGCCCATGCTGCTGGTGGAGCAACGGGCGCCCGAGGGGTTCGCCGACATCGCCGACGTCATTTCGCCCGAGGAGATCGCCGACGTGACCGAGGGCTACCGCCGGACGGCGGGGTTCTCGCTCGCCGCACTCGAGCGGGGGACGTCATTGTTCGACGAGCCGTATTGAGACTGACCGGGAGGCTCACACAATGAGCGACGACATGGACCCGACGACGCCGACGCCGACGCCGAGCCGGCGAGCCGCAGCGCCGCCGCCAAGGCCATGGACGCGCTGGCCACCCGCCTGAGCGGCCTCCCCCCCGCCACGACCGACTTCACGTTGACGACCGGCGTGCGCATCCCGATGCGCGACGGCGTCGAGCTGGCGGCGGACCTCTACCAGCCGACGTCCGACGTCGTCGGGTCCATTTTGGTGCGGGGGCCGTATGGCCGTTCCCTGGCCTTGGCCATGTCCCAGGCGAGGATCTTCGCGGCGCGGGGCTACAACGTCCTCTTCGTGAGCAGCCGCGGCACCTTCGGCTCGGGCGGAGAGTTCCGGCCCATGGAGACCGAGGTGGACGACGGGCTCGACGTGGTGGCCTGGATGCGCGACCAGCCCTGGTTCACCGGCAGCTTCGCCACTGTCGGGGGCTCGTACCTGGGGCACACCCAATGGGCCCTCATGACCGACCCGCCCCCCGAGCTGGCGGCGGCTGTCGTGTCCATCGGGCCGCACGACTTCCAGGAGCACGTCTGGGGTACCGGCGCCTTCCGGCTCGACTTCCTGGGCTGGAGCTACGGCGTTGTGCACCAGGAGGACGGCGGCGGGCTGGGCGGGGCGCTGCGCACCATCGCGACGCCCCGGCGGATCGGCCCCTACATGGACGCGCTCCCGCTGACCGGGGCGGCGGACACGATCCTGGGTGGGCGGGCACCCTGGTACTCCGACTGGGTGACACGGCCCGAGGCGACCGACCCCTTCTGGTCGCCCATGCAGCACGCCGCCGCCCTCGAGCGGGTCGAAGTCCCCGTCCTCCTCATCGGCGGCTGGCAGGACCTCTTCCTGGAGCAGACCGTGCACCAATACGAGCGCCTCCGGGCCCGTGGCGTGGACGTGGCCTTGACGATCGGTGACTGGTCGCACTTGGCCGTCGGCGCCGGCGGGTTGCGGGTGACGAGCCAGGAGACGCTGGGCTGGCTCGACGAGCATCTGGCCGGACGGGCGACCGCCGGCGCGGGCCGCACCAGCCCCGTGCACATCTTTCTGTCCGGGTCCGGCCGCGCCGGATGGCGCGACCTGCCCGACTGGCCGCCCAAGACGTCGGAGAACACGCTCTTCCTGCATGCCGATCGCAGCCTGTCCGAGGACGCGCCGGCCACCACACGGCCGGCGTCGGGGTTCACCTTCGACCCGGCCCACCCCACGCCGACGGTCGGCGGCCCGCTGCTGGCGTTGCGCTGCTCGGTCGACGACTCGAAGCTGGCCGAGCGCGGCGACGTCCTGACCTTCACCGGCCCGGTCCTGACCGGCGACCTGGACGTCATCGGCGCCCCGGTCATCCGGCTGGCCCACGCCTCCGACAACCCACACGCAGACCTCTTCGTGCGCATGTCGGAGGTCGACCGCAAGGGCCGCTCGCACAACATCACCGAGGGCTACGTCCGCCTCGACCCGGACCGGGCGCCCGGCGACGTCACCGTGACGTTGACGTTGCGCCCCACCGCCCACCGTTTCAAGGCCGGCACCCGCGTCCGGGTCCTCGTGGCCGGCGGCTGCCACCCTCAGTTCGCCCGCAACCTGGGCACGGGCGAGAACCCGGGCACCGGCGTGGCCATGCGCCCGGCCCGGCACACCGTCGGCCACCATCCCGACGCCTGCTCGAGCCTGCTCCTGCTCCGTGGCCGTGGCCGTAACCCTCGAGCCGTAGTCTCCCGGCCATGGCCCCCTCTCTCGAGTTCTGGCTCTACCTGCCCCAGATGCGCCTCACCATGGACCAGATGGTCGAGCGCGCCCAGGCCGCCGAGGCCGCCGGCTTCTTGGGCATGGCCGGCATGGACCACCTGGCCCCGCCTCTCGCCGAGAGCCAGGCCATGTTCGAGCCGATGGTCGCCAACACCTGGGTGGCCGGCCGCACCAGCACCCTCAACGTCGGTTCGCTCGTGCTGTGCGACTCGTTCCGCCATCCGGCCATGCTGGCCCGGGAGGCCGTCTCCCTCGACCACGCCTCGAACGGGCGCTTCGAGCTCGGCCTGGGCTGGGGTTCGGTCGCCTCCGAAATGTCCACCTTCGGCCTGGGCTCACCCGAGGCCACGCAGCGGGTGAGCCGCATGAAGGAGTCGCTCGAGGTCATGACCGCGCTGTGGACCGGCGAGCCGGTCGACTACGAGGGCGAGCACTTCAGCCTGCACGGGGCCCAGCAACAGCCCACTCCGCTCACCCGCATCCCCATCGTCATCGGCGGGGCGGGCCGCAAGACGATGGAGCTGGTGGCCGCCTACGCCGACTGGTGGAACGTCCACATCGGCATCCTCGACAAGTTCGACGAAATGCGGCCCCGGGCCGGCACGGCCCGCTGCTCGCTGCAGGCCCAGGTCGCCTTCATTCAGCCCGGCCAGGACCGCGAGGAGGTGGAGCGGACCGCCCGCCGTCGCTTCGGCCCCCGCATCGTGGTCGGCACCGCACCGGAGCTGGTCGACCACTTCGGCTCTCTGGCCGAGCGCGACGTCGAGCGGCTCTACGTCTGGTTCACCGACTTCGCCCCCACCCGCACCGTGGCCGCGTTCGGCGAGACGGTCGTCAGCCAGTTCGACTGAACCCTCGTCGCCGAACCCGCCCGACCCACCCCAGCCGGGGGGCGCCGGCGCCGCCACCTACGCCGGCGTGAACTCCAGGTTCAACCGCGTCAGTCCCCGCAGAATGTACGTCGGCACGTACGAGAAGCGCCGGTCGCCTTCGGGGCCGTGCACCGACTCGGACAGGCGGATGTCCTTCATGCGCTCGAGCAGCCGCTCGATACTGATGCGCGTCTCCGCCCGCGCCAGCGGCCCCCCGGGGCAGGCGTGCGGCCCCCGGCCGAAGGCCAGATGCTCCTTGGCGTTGGCGCGGTCCATGACGAACTCGTCCGGCGACTCGAAGCGGCGCGGGTCACGTCCGGCGGCCGCGTTCAGCACCATCAGGCACGACCCTGCCGGCACATCCACGCCGCCCACCGACGTCGTCGTGCGGGCCAGCCGGAAGTCGCCCTTGACCGGGCTCTCGAAACGGAGACACTCCTCCACGAACCCGCTGATGAGCGAGTAGTCCGACGCAACCGTTCCTGGATGTCTTGGGACTCGGCGATGATCTGTAGCGCAGCGCTCAGAAGCCGCACCGTCGTCTCCTGGCCGGCGGAGAACACGTTGGCCGCCACCCGGGCCACGTCGATGACCTCGGGCAGCGAGCCGTCGGGGAACGTCGCCGTGGCCAGGCCGGTCAGCACGTCGTCGCGCGGCTCGCGCCGCCGCTCCTCGACGTAGGCCGAAATGCGGTCGTACAAGAACTCCAGGGGCGAGTGCGACAGCGTGTCCGACCCGGTGCTGCCGAGCCCCTGCTCGCGATTGGGGTTGGCGCCGCCCTGGAGGTCCCGGCGGAACTCCTCGTGGTCTTCCTCGGGAATGCCCATGAGGTCTGCGATCACGTAGAGCGTGAAGGGCTGGGCGAAGTCACGGATGAACTCGCACTCGCCTCGCTCGACGAACTCGTCGATCTGCCGATCGGCGTAGCGCCACATGAAGTCCTCGTTCTCGCGGAGGCGCTTCGGCGTGATGAGGCGCATCAACAGTCCCCGGTGCGCCTTGTGCTGGGGCGGGTCCATGGTCAGGATCTGGTCGCTGAAGGGCAGCTGCCCGCGGTACTGCTCGATCTGCTCGCTGACGTCGTCACCCTCGAGCGGGACGGGGAATCCCGGGAACGGCCCGGTGACCGAGTTGGCCGACGAGAACGTCGTCGTGTTGGTGTACACGGCCACCGCCTCGTCGTAGCCGGTCACCATCACCACCCCGTGGTTCGGCTCCGGCTGCACCGGACACTGCCCGCGCAGGTGCGCGTAGTACGGATAGGGGTCGCCGATCAGCTCGTTCCCCTTGAAGAAATCGATGTCGTCGAACTCCCCCATCGCCTCTCCTTCACGCGTGCGCCGGCGCGGCCCTCCGCCGGGCCGAGAACCCCATTCTTGCCTGGCGAGAGTAGCACTTCAGGCCTGGCCTCCGAGGCCCGGCTCGTCCGGTCGAGGCCGCCGCGCCGGCCGCCCGGACCGGGCCGCGGCGGGGCCGCCTCCCTCCGCCGGGCCGCTTACCTAGGCCCGGTAGTCGTAGAAGCCTCGCCCCGCCTTCTTGCCCAGCAACCCGGCTTCGACCATGCGGGCCAGCAGCGGCGGCGGTGCGTACAACTGCTCCTTGAACTCCTCGTAGAGCGAGTTCGCCACGGCCATGGTCGTGTCCAGGCCGATCAGATCGGTCAGCGCCAGCGGTCCCATCGGGTGGGCACAGCCCTTCATCATCCCCTCGTCGATGTCGTCGGCCGTGGCGAAGCCCGACTCGAGCATGCGGATGGACGAGAGCAGGTACGGGATGAGGAGCGCATTGACGATGAAGCCGGCCCGGTCCTGGGAACGGATGACGTGCTTGTGCAACACCTGACGGGCGAAGTCCTCGGCCTGGTCGCTGGCCTCGGGACTCGTGAGCAACGACGACACCAGCTCGACCAGCGGGAGCACCGGCACCGGGTTGAAGAAGTGCAGCCCGAGCACGCGCTGGGGGCGCCCGGTGGCCATGGCCAGCTTCATGATGGGGATGGACGAGGTGTTCGACGCCAGGAGCGCGTCGGGCGCCCGCACCACCTCGTCGAGCCGGCGGAAGACGTCCACCTTGGCCGCCTCGGCCTCCACGACGGCCTCGACCACCAGCTGGCACTCGGCCAGCGTGCCCAGGTCGGTGCTGAAGGACATGTCCTCGACGAGGCGCACCGCCTCGTCCTCGGTGATTTTGCCCGCCTTGGCCGCCCGCTTCAGCGACTGCTCCATCCGCTGGCGCCCCCGGCTCAGCGCGTCCTCGTCGAGCTCGGCCACGCTGACCGTGAGCCCCGCTCGGGCGCACACCTCGGCGATGCCCGAGCCCATGAGCCCGCAACCGACGACGCCCACCCTGTGGATCTCCTGCGTCTCCATGGCGCGGCCACTCCTTTCGATGTCGAAGCAAATCTATTCGATGGTGAAGGAGCTGCCACGGCGTGGGGCGAGGCGGAGATCGCGCCGGCTCAGTCGAAGTCGCCCGCCCGCTGGCGCAGCTTGCCCAGGAGCACGAACAGCGCGTCGGCATCGGCCTGGGACAGGTCCAAGCTGGTGAACAGCGACTCGTTCAGTGCGGCCGTGGCCTCCTGCACCAGGTCCCGGCCCTTGGTGGTGATGGAGGCCAGCACGCCCCGCCCGTCGTTGGGGTTGATGCGGCGGCGCACCAGGCGGTCACGCTCGAGCCGATCGATGGCGTTGGTCACGCTGGCCGCGCCCACCTGGAGCCGTTGGCCGATTTTGCCCAGGGGCAGCTCACCGCGCTGCGAGAACAGCAGGAGCATGAGGACCTCGTAGCGGGCGAAGGTCAGGCCGAGGGGCCGCACGGCGTCCTCGGCCTTTCCGGCCAGGATCTGCTCGGCCCGGATGACGGAGGTGACGACGCCCATGCCACGCGCCGCCTCCTTCCAGCCGTGGCCGCGCCACTGGCGCATGGCCTCGGTGATGGGGTCGAAGGGCAGGCGTCCTGGCATCGCGGTCATGGTACGTGTCCCCCTCGCGCCACCGGGCTCGTGTCGCCGGGCCGGCTCAGGCGACCTGGCGCTCCATGTAGGTGCCGAAGATCGACTCGAGGGCCCGCATGGACTCGCCCACGGTGACCATGGCGTGCGCCGCCTCGATCAGCGCCGGCATCAGGTTGACCGACGCCTCGGCGGCCTCCGTCTGCAGACGCGCCAGGGCGCGCCGCACGGCGTCGTCGTCGCGGGCCTGCTTGACCGCCGCCAGGCGCTCGAGTTGCTCGATCTCCACGGCCGGGTCGATGGCCAGCGTCGACGGCATGACGCCGTCCTCTTCCACGTAGCCGTTGACGCCGACCTGCACCCACTCGCCCCGGGCGATCTTGGATTGGAAGGCGTAGGCGGCATCCGCGATCTCCGCGGTGAACCACCCGTCGTCGATGCAGGCGAACACGCCTTCGAGCATGGAGCCCGAGCCCGCCGCCTCGATGTGGCCGAAGAGCTCCTCGGCCTGGCGCTCCATTTCGTCGGTCAGCTCCTCCACGAACCAGGAGCCGCCCAGCGGGTCCGCCACGTGCACCACGCCGGACTCCTCGGCGATGACCTGCTGCGTGCGCAGCGCCAGCCGCGCCGCGTGCTCGGTGGGGAGGGCGAGCGCCTCGTCGAAGGCGTCGGTGTGCAGGCTCTGCGTGCCCCCGAGCACGCCGGCCAACGCCTCGATGGCCACCCGGACCAGATTGACCTCGGGCTGCTGCGCCGTGAGCGACACGCCCGCCGTCTGCGTGTGGAAACGCAGCTGGGTCGAGCGGCCGTCGCGGGCGCCGTAGCGGTCGCGCATGACGCGGGCCCAAATGCGGCGGGCCGCACGGTACTTGGCGATCTCCTCGAAGAAGTCGCTGTGCGCGTTGAAGAAGAAGCTGAGCCGCGGCGCGAATTCGTCGACGGCCAGGCCGTCCGCCAGCGCCGCCTCCACGTAGGCGAACCCGTTGGCCAGGGTGAAGGCCAGCTCCTGGGCCGCCGTCGAGCCGGCCTCGCGGATGTGGTAGCCCGACACCGAGACGGGGTGCCAGCGCGGCAGCTCGGCCGCGCAGAAGCGGATGACGTCGGTGACCAGGCGTACCGAGGGGCGCGGGGGAAGACGTACTCCTTCTGAGCCTGGTACTCCTTCAAGATGTCGTTCTGCAGGGTGCCCGACAGACGCGCCCGATCCACGCCGGTGCGGTCCGCCACCCCGACGTACATGGCCAGCACGGGCGCGGCGGGCGAGTTGATCGTCATGGACGTGGAGACCTGGCCGAGGTCGATGTCGGCGAACAGCCGCTCCATGTCGACCAACGTGTCCACCGCCACCCCGGCCCGGCCCACCTCGCCCTTGGCCCATGGGTCGTCCGAGTCGCGCCCGAGCAGGGTCGGCATGTCGAAGGCGGTGGACAGCCCGTCGCCGCCCGCCCGCAACAGCTCCTTGAAGCGCTCGTTGGTGTCGGCGGCCGAACCGAAACCGGCGAACTGGCGCATGGTCCACAGGCGGGAGCGGTACATGGAGGCGTAGGGGCCCCGGGTGTAGGGGAACTGCCCGGGGAGCTCGGCACCCTCGGGGCCGTAGACGGGCTCGAGCGGAACGCCCGACATGGTCTCGAACCGCGTGGCGTGCCGCGGTGACCGGTCGTACGCCTCCTGCCAGGTCTCGCGGTCTGCCATGCCCGCCAGATTACTTCAATGTCGAACTATTATCCACGCCCGGACCTCACGGTCGCACCCGACCCGGCGCCCCCCATTGCGTTGCCGGACGGGTCGATCTCTGCAAAGCTTTGCACAGAACGACCGCGAAAAGGACCGCCAACCGCCATGACCACCTTCCCGCACGGCTTCCTCTGGGGGGCGGCGACCGCCGGCCACCAGGTCGAAGGGGGCAACGTCAACGCCGACCTCTGGCCGCTCGAGTGGGCCCCCGGCTCCCACTTCACCGAACCGTCGGGGGACGCCTGCGACCACTACCACCGCTACGCCGAGGACATCGGCCTTCTGGCCGACCTGGGGCTGAACGCCTACCGATTCTCGCTCGAGTGGTCACGCATCGAACCCGAGCCCGGCTACTTCTCGAGAGCCGAACTGGACCACTACAAGCGGGTCATCGAGACCTGCCTGAACCAGGGCGTCACGCCCGTCGTGACCTTCAACCACTTCACGCTCCCCCGCTGGGTGGCCGGGCAGGGTGGCTGGACCGGCGAGGACGTCCCGGCGCGCTTCGCCGACTTCGCCGGCCGGGCCACGCAGCACTTCGGTGACCTCCTGTCGTGGGTGTGCACGTTGAACGAGCCGAACGTGATGGCGATGCTGGTGAGCACCGGCGTGATCCCGATGGGCGTGAGCGAGCACGGCGTGCAGGACGGGGCAGGGGCGGGGCCGGCGGAGCCGGCCGGCATCGGCGGCTACGACCCGGCGCGTTACCGCATGGGGCTCATCGGCGCCCCGGTGGAGACGATGGCGAGGGCGCACCGGCTGGCGACTCAGGCCATCAAGGCGGTGGCGGGCCACGTGAAGGTGGGGTGGACGCTCGCCCTGGTCGACATGCAGGCGGCTGCCGGCGGCGAAGAGCGCTGGGCCGAGGTGCGCCGGGTGGCGCAGACGGACTGGCTCGCCGTGTCGGCCGACGACGATTTCATCGGTGTGCAGACGTACTCGCGCCATCGTGATCGGGCCGGACGGCACCATCCCACCCCCTGCGGGGACGCCCACCACCCAGACCGGGTGGGAGGTCTATCCCGAGGCGCTGGAGCACACCGTCCGCCTGGCCGCCGAGCAGACCGGCGTCCCGGTGCTGGTGACCGAGAACGGGATGGCCACCGACGACGACGCGGCCCGGCGGGCCTACACCCGCGCCGCGCTCGAAGGCCTGGCCAAGTGCATCGCCGACGGCATCGACGTGCGCGGCTACCTGCACTGGACGCTGCTCGACAACTTCGAGTGGACGGCCGGCTTCGCCAAGACCTTCGGCCTGGTGGCCGTCGACCGTCAGACGTTCGCCCGCACGGTCAAGCCGACGGCGCGCTGGTTGGGCCAGGTCGCCGCGGCCAACGCGCTCGACTGAGGCCGGAGGGCGGGCGTCCGGTCAACCGGGCCGGCTGACCACCTTGCCCTCGATGTCGAAGCCCACGCGCTCGACGTCGGGCGCCAGGCGCGCCAGGTCGAAGCCGTACACGCGGGCCGCGTTGGCGCAGAGGATCTTGATCGCCACCTCGTTGGTGATGGCCGGGTGGGCCACCAGGGCGTCGACCTGGGTGGCCGTGTCGGGGTAGACCGACTCGAAGTGCGGGTAGTCGACGCCGAACATGGCGTTGTCGCAGCCGATGCCGAACGTCTCGTACTCCGCACTCGGCCGCGCCACTTCTTCGAGCGGGATCTGCGTGTCCGTGAACGGTGAGATGCCCGAGTAGCAGTTGTCGGCCCAATAGTCGCGGGCACGGCGCGTGAAGGCCCGCGACTTCTGCAGGACCGCGGCAAAGCCGGTCCAGTCGTCGCCCCACGACAACCGCCGGTCCAGCTTGGAGATGACGGGACCGATCCAGTCCGCCTCCGTCTCGACGTAGGCCACCCGCAGGTCGGGGAAGCGTTCGAAGACGCCGCCGAGGATCATCTGCCACAACGAACGGCCCGAGTAGAAGGAGTGCTCCAGGGCCAGCGTCATGATGGCGGCGAAGCCCGGAGGGTCGTAGATCGGCGTACCGGCACCGCCGTGCTGGCTGACGGTCAGGTCGACGTCCACGCAGGCCGCCCAAATCGGGTCGAGCGCCGGGTCGAAGAAGGAACGACCGCCCGCGACGAGGGCCGGCATCATGACGCCGCCCAGACCGTGCTCCTTGGCCCAATGGATGTCGGCCACGGCCAGCTCCACGTCGTCGAACGCCACCAGGGCCTGGCCGGCGCGCCGGCCTGGCGTCTGCGCGCAGAAATCGACCAGCCAGCGGTTGTAGGCGAGGCGCGCCTGGCGGTTGAGCTCGGGGTCCGAGAAGCCCTCGACGTCGTCAGAGGGTCGGCTCTGGAAGGGCAGCCCGTTGGGGAACAGGACCTCGGCCACGACGCCCTGGGTCTCCATGTCCTTCAGGCGCAGATCGGAGTCCCACTGCGAGGTGGGGTCGAGTCCGGGGCTGAGGTTGCCGCTCTCGGGCGCCCCGACCGCCTCTTGGGCCTTGACCCACTCGTCGTAGGTCCCCAGATACTGCTGCTCGATGTAGTTGCGGTAGTCGCCGCGCGACGCCCGCACGTGTCCGTCCACCGAGATGATCGCGGTGCGTGCCATCATCCCCCCTTTCGCGCCGGGCCTCTTTTGGCGTGGTGGCGCCCCGTCATGCTAACGGTTGCATGGCCCGCCGCCCGGGGTGCCGGGTGCGAGTGCAATCTCGGGAGAGATCAGGTCAGGGTGGCCTCGTAACGTCTGCGTGCCCGGGCCCTGGTCACGCCGGGTGCCGTCGGGCAGGACGACCTCGGCCGTCGTTCCGGGCGGCACCGTCACGATGAGGTGGAAGCGAGCGCCGTCGAGACGCCAGGAGGACTCGATCCGGCCGTAGGGGGAGTCGTGCACCGCCTCGGCCCAGGTCAGGCCCCCTCCCGGGCAGCGGCGCGACCCGGAAGTGCCCGTAGGCCGGGTGCTCGTCGAGCAACGTGATGCCGGCCACGTAGTTGTGCAGGAAGGAGATGACGGCGCCCTTGCTGTAGTGGTTGAGCGAGTCGTACGGGTAACCCTGCGCGTCGACGCCTTCCCAGAGCTCCCACACCGTCGTGGCTCCGCACTCGACCATGTAGAGCCACGAGGGCGGCGTGTCCTGGAGGAGGAGCTGGTAGGCGATATCGAGGTGCCCGGTGTCGGCCAGCACGGGCAGCAGGTACGGCGTGGCCAGGAAACCGGTGCCCAGGTGCATGCCGGACTTGGCGGACCAGCTCGACCAGGCGGCCGGCCGTCTGGTGCCGCAACTCGTCGGGCACCAGGTCGAAGGCGAGGGCGCGCACGTGGTTGGCCTGGGTGTCGGGCGTCAACGCGCCGTCGGGTCCGATGAACTCGGTGCGCCAGGCGTCGAGCGCGTTGGCCGCCAGTTCCTCGAAGCGGGCCGCCTCCGTGTCGTGACCGAGCAGGCGACCGATGCGCGCCAGCAACCCGGCCGAGTGGTGCAGGAACGCCGTGGCGACGGCGCCGTGGTCGGCGCCCATGTGCGAGTCGGGCACGGCGTTCGGCTCCAGCCACTCGCCCCAGTGGTAGCCGCCGTCCCACAGGAACGCTTCGTGGGGCAGCGGCTCGGGTCGGGCCTCGACCCGGCTCGGGTGGCGCTGCGTCCGCGCCGTGGTGGCGGCGAAATCGACCCAGGCCACCATGTGGGGCCACAGTTCGGCCAGCACGTCGGTGTCGCCGTAGGCGCGCCACATCTCCCACGGGACCATGACCATGGCGTCACCCCAGCCCGACGATCCCTGGCGGCTCGTCCACAGCGTGCCGATGACCTCGGCCCGCTGGCGCAGCCCGTCGGGGACGTAGTTGGTGACGCAGCCGTTGTCGAGCTGCTCGGCGGCCAGGTCGCGCATCCAGCGGAGGGAGAACCCGGCCACGTCGTAGAGGAACGCCGCGGTCGGGATGAACAGCTGCCAGTCGCCGGCCCAGCCGGCGCGCTCGCGCTGCGGACAGTCGGTCGGTATTTCGCAGGCGTTGTCACGGAACGACCAGTCGGTGATGTCGTGCAACATGTTCAGCCGTTCGTCGCTGCAGCGGAACCACCCGGTGCGCCGCAGGTCGGTGTGCACCACGACGCCGGTGACGTCGTCGACCGTGAGCGGCCCGGGGTGACCCTCGATGCGGGCGAACTGGAAACCGTGCGTCGTCTGGCGCGGCTCGAAGACCTCGCCCGGCGTGCCGGCGGCGACGACATGGTCGATCATGCCGACCTCGGAAGGCATGCCGGGGAACTCGACGCTCGGATGGAGATGGTCCTGCGTCACGTCGCCCGATGGGTCGAGGGACTCGCCGTGCACGAGGGTGAGCGCGGTGCCTTCCGGCCCGAGGTCGCTCAACCGCAGCCAGCCGTTGATGTTCTGCCCGAGGTCGACGACGTGGCGCTCGGGCTGCAGCCGGGTCACCGAGGCGGGCCGCAACTCCTGGGTGCGACGGGTCGGTGGCGCCGGGGAGTACGACAGGTTGCCGAGGTCGTAGTCGGCGACCGCAACGGGGTGCCACGTACGCAGTTCGGTCCGGTGGTCCTCGCTCTGCCCCGCCATGAGGTCGGCCTGGCGGACCGACCCGGTGGCCGACTCCCAGTCGGCCCCCGTGGACACGACGGTGTCACCGGCGTGGAGCTGGCCCAGGAATCCCAGGGTGGTGCCGTAGCCGTCGCGGGCCTGGAAGAAGCCGGTGCGGCCGCGCCACCAACCGTCGGAGAGCACGACCTCCCATTCGTTGTCGCCGGCGGCGAGCAGACCGGTCACGTCGTACGCCTGCACATGCAGCGTCGTCGGGTAGCTGGTGAAGCCGGGGGCGAGCTCGACGTCGCCGACGCGGCGGCCGTTGAGGAAGGTCTCGTAGATCCCGTGCGCGGTGGCGTAGAGGCGGGCGCCGGCCGGCGGCGTGGGGAGCCCGAAGGTGTGGCGCAGCACGTGGGCCGACCGCTCGGTCTCGTACGGCTCTATGAAGCGGGCCGACCAGTCCGACGGCTCGAGGAGTCCGGTCTCGCACCAGGCCGGCGCCGACCAGGCGCTCTCACCGGCTTCGGTCCAGACCTTGACGCGCCAGGTGGCACGCTGGCGGGACCCGAGGGGCGGGGCGGGCCACGGCACCAGGACGCTGGCACCGGACATGACACGGCCGTAGGTACGTCCGTCGACCTCGACGACGTAGGCGATCTGGCGGGCGGCCCCCGGCGGGAGCTGCCAGGACAGGCGGGGCCGGGTGACGCCGAGGCCGAGGACGGCGCCGCCGAGATGTTCTGCTCGGAGGCGCGCCGGCGCTGTCACGGACGCAGGGTCATGATCGGTCTGGTGCAACAGTAGAACCTCGAGCCCGTGGCGTCGACCGGCGCCGGAGCCAGAGGGGCCGACGCCCCCGGGATTGACGGCGGGGGGCGCGTTGGGGAGGCGTGGGGGCGTTGACGGGCCGGGGTGCCGTGCGGTCAGCTGGGCAGATGCAGGCGGCCGGCGTCGACGTGACGGACGTGAAGATCCCCGGGCGGCATGGCGACATTCCGGCCCGGGGCTACCGTGGCGCGCCGACCGGATCCGGACGGACACCTGAACCAGCCCGACGACCCGGGAGCGCACCAGAGCATTGAGCGCATGGCCGCCTGGCTGGCCGGCGACCTTGCCGGTTGAGCCACGTCACGCCCGCCGTGAATTCGCACGTCGGCTAGTTGGCCGGGGCCAAGAGCGCCGCCACCGGGAGGACCTCGAAGACGTCACTCAGCCTGAGGCACCCCGAGTCGGCGTGGATCTTCCGTCCGGTGAGAACCTCCCGGTACGCCGTCGGGGCCTCCTCGGGCAGGACGACGGTCTCGTCGTGCCACACGCCGGTGCCGACGGCGAAGCAGCCGGCTCCGGCCAGGCGATAGGTCAAACGGGAGACGACGGCCAGCGCGGCCTCGTCTCCGAGGCGCCGCGAAAAGGCGACCGCGTGGTGGGACGTGACTGCCGTCGGTTCGTAGGAACCCGAATGGAAGAGAGCCGAGTGGCGGCGGCGATGGTGCAGCAGCGTCCGTGTCACATGGAGCTTGATGCGACCGTCGGGCCAGCCCGACAACAGCTGCGAAACGGCAGCGGGCGTGGTCTCCGGCATCGACTCGAGGAGGGATGCCCGCGCCGCGAAGTCGACCGGGCGGCGGTTGTCCGGGTCGGTCAGGGTCGGCTCAATCAGCTCGGTCCCCTGATAGAAGTCCGGGACTCCCGCAGCCCACGCCTTGAGGACGACCAGACCCAGCACGTTGGAGAGTGCCGCCGGCGCGGTGGCGCCCCCGAAGCGCGTCATCTCTGCCCGGAAGTCGGGCCGAGCCACCAGGGCGTCGACGAACGACGTCACCGCGTGCTCGTAGCCTTCGTCCGGATCGCTCCACGAGGTGCGCAGCTTCGCCTCCCGCGCCGCCTTCACCGCGTAGCCCTTGACGCGTTCGACCGTGTCGTGGTCCGGCTCCGCCGCGGACGGCGGCCACAGCGCCAGGAGCGAGTGGTAAACGGCGAGTTCGTCGATCGGACCGGGCCGGACCGGGCCGGGCGAGGCGGACACGTCGTGCCAACCGCGCACCAGCGACGCCCACTCCCCATCCGCCTCGGAGGTGACCGCCAGACGGCACCGCGCGTCCTCGTTGCGCTTCGAGTCGTGGGTGGACGTGGCGTTGAGGCCGCTGGTGCGCGTGGCCGCCAGCCGATGAAACGCCACGACCGCATCTTCCCCGTCGTCGGGGTCACCGCCGACGTCCGCCCGCACGGGCACGCCGGCATAGCGGTAGGTGGCCGTATCTTCGGCCCCCTTGGCCATGACGGCTCCACTGAGCTGCTGCCACCGCCGTGCCACCGTCACCCAAGGACCCTCGGCGGCCGCACGTTCGAGCAGCGCACGCGTGATGGCGGCGACGGCGCGGCGATGCTCGTGGCCGCCACGGGCCTCCGCCGCGGCAGCCGCCGCCGCGGCCGCCAGGTGTTCCCGGTCACACGGCGACGGTTGGCCGCCGTCGCCCAGATACGTCCGGTAGACCGAGAGGTTGACCGTCAACTCCGTCCACGCGCCACGTAGGTCGCGGGGCGCCAGGTCGTGGTCCGGCATGTCAGCATCGAGCGCGCCCAGGGTGAGCCGGGTGAGGCGATCGAGGTCGCTGGAGAAGGATCGCTCGAGGACCTCCCGCTTTCCTCGTGCCGCCAGCGTGGCGAAGCTGGGATCGGCGGCGCCGGTGAGCTCCGCGCCGAGCTGGAGCAGACGGGCGCAGCCGGAGGGCTCGAGGAAGAGGCTCGTGGCGCGGTCGCCGAACTCGTAGCCGGTCGTGCCCTCCACCGGCCAGCGTGGGTTGAGCGCTTCGTCAGGGGCGAGAATCTTCTCGACCAGCACGGCCCTGTCGGAGCCGGTCCGTTCCAGGTGGTGGCGCAGCCGCATCAGGTACGTCCTCGGGTCGGCCAGCCCGTCGACATGGTCGACCCGCAGTCCGGCCACGGCGGGGTGACGGCACAGCTCCAGGACGTGGGCGTGGGTGCGTGCGAAGACCTCGGGGTCCTCGACGCGCACTCCGATCAGCGTTCCGATGTCGAAGAAGCGCCGGTAGTTGCCCACCGTGTCGGCGGTCCGCCAGTACGCGGGCCGGAAGTGCTGGGCGGCCAGGACCGCGGTGAGAACGTCGCCCGCGGGCGTCCCGGCCGCCACCGGGAAGGGCTGGCCGTCGAGGGTGAGCACCCCGTCGGCCAGCCCGTTGGCTCCTTCTGCCAGGACGTCGGCCAATGGGCGGCCGAGCGTGGGTACCAGCACCCGCCCGCCGTGGCGGCTCCAGTCGATGTCGAAGACCGCGGCGTGGGGCGACGCCACGCCGCGCGCCAGCACGTCCCACCACCATGCGTTGGCCGGGTCGGCCGCCATGTGGTTCGGCACGATGTCGAGGAGCGCGCGCATGCCGCGCCGCGCCAACTCGTCCAGCAGGGCGTGGAGGTCGGCCTCTGTTCCGAGGGCCGGGTCGATGCGCCCGGGGTCGACCACGTCGTAGCCGTGCGTGCTCCCCGGTGCCGCGGCGAGAAACGGTGAGAGGTACAGCGTCTCGATGCCGAGCCGGCTCAGGTAGGGGACGAGCTCCGTCGCTCCGGTCAGACCGAGCCCGTGCAGCTGCAGGCGGTAGGTCGAGCCGAGCGCCCGCCCGCTCACGGCTGATGGCGCTCGCTGTGGCGCAACAACAGCGTCGAATGTGCCGTGAGCGACACCGCCTCGTTGCGGATCAGGCGGCCCCAGGGGCCGGCCTGCGTGGTGTTGAGCTCCTCCACCCAGAAGCCGGCCAGCTCCATGCGGGGCAGGGTGTACGAGCGCGAACGGGTCCCGGCATTGAGCAGGACCAACAGGGAGTCGCCCGCATAGGAACGGCCACGGATGTCCACCTCGTCGGTGGCCCGCCCGAGCAACAGCATGCCGATGCTCTGGAGGCTGGGGTCGGCCCAGTCCGGCTCGGCCATCTCCTGCCCGTCCGGCCGCAACCAGGTGACGTCCTTGGTGTGCATGCCGGGATAGGGCTCTCCGGTGAAGAAGGCGCGTCGGCGGAGGATGGGATTGTTGTGCATCACCGCGATGACGTCCCGGACGAAGAGGCACATGGCATTGCCGCTCTCGCCGACGTCCCAGTTGAACCAACTGGTCGGATTGTCCTGGCAGTACGCGTTGTTGTTGCCCAGTTGGGTCCGGCCGATTTCGTCGCCCCCCAGCAGCATGGGCACCCCTTGGGAGAGGAAGAGGGTGGCCAGGAAGTTCCGCTTCATCCGGTCCCGGGAGCGTTGGATCCGGGCCGACTCCGTCTCACCCTCCACGCCCCAGTTCCGGCTGAAGTTGGCGTCGCTCCCGTCGTGGTTGTCCTCCCCGTTCGCCTCGTTCCGCTTGTGCTCGTAGGTGACGAGATCCGTCATGGTGAAGCCGTCGTGGCAGGTGACGAAGTTCACGCTGGCGTAGGTGCGACGTCCGCTCGAGGCGTAAATGTCGCTCGAGCCGGTGAGGCGGGACGCCAGTTCGGGGACGACGCCCGGATCGCCACGCCAGAAACGCCGGACGCAGTCGCGATAGGCGCCATTCCACTCCGACCAGCCCGGCGGGAACCGGCCCAGGCGATAGCCCTCGGGGCTGGCGTCCCACGGTTCGGCGATGAGCTTGACCGTGGAGAGCACGGGGTCCTGCTGGACGATTTCGAAGAACGCGCTGTCGAAGCCCTCTGTGTTGCCCCGGGTCAGGACGGGAGCGAGGTCGAAGCGGAATCCGTCCACGTGCATGTCGGTGACCCAGTAGCGGAGGCTGTCGGTCACCAGCCCCATGGCGCGCGGGTGCACGACGTTGAGGGAGTTGCCGGTGCCCGTGTAGTCGACGTAGTACCGGGGGTCTTCCGGGGAGAGCCGGTAGTAGACGGAATTGTCGACGCCCCGGAGCGACAGCGTGGGCCCGAGATGGTTCCCCTCGCCGGTGTGGTTGTAGACCACGTCGAGAATGACTTCGATCCCGGCCCGGTGCAGGGTCCGCACCATCGACTTGAACTCGTTCACCTGCTGGCCGAGACCGCCTGTGGCGTAGCCGACATAGGGGGCGAAGAAGGCAACCGAGTTGTAGCCCCAGTAGTTGGTGAGCCCCCGGGCCTCGAGCGAACGGTCGGAGACGAAATGGTGGACGGGCATGAGCTCGACGGCCGTGACTCCGAGCCCGAGGAGGTGGTCGACGATGGGGTCCGAGGCCAGTCCGAGGTAGGTGCCGCGCAGGTCCGCCGGGACCCCGGAATGCTGCACGGTCATGCCGCGCACATGTGTCTCGTAAATGACAGTCCGGTTCCACGGCGTGCGGGGCGGACGGTCGTCCTGCCAGGTGAAGGCGGGGTCGACCACGACGGACTTGGGGAGCGCGGCCGACGAGTCGCGGCTGTCGAACGAGAGATCGGCGTCCGGGTCGCCCACCGTGTAGCCGAACAGGTCGTCGTTCCAGTGGACGAGGCCGCTCACCGCCAGGGCATACGGATCGATGAGGAGTTTGTTGGGGTTGAAACGGTGGCCGTTCGACGGCTCGTACGGTCCGTCGATCTTGTAGCCGTACAGCGCCCCGGGGCGCACGTCGGGTAGATACGCGTGCCAGACCTGGTCCGTGACCTCGTTGAACGAGACCACGGTCGAGGGCGTCCCCGAACGCTCGTCGTCGAAGAGCAGCAGCCGGACGGCCGTGGCGTGCTGCGAGAAGATGGCGAAGTTGACCCCTTCACCGTCCCAGGTGGCGCCCAGCGGGTAGGGCGAGCCGGGCCACACTCTCAAGGCCGTCCCCCGTCTCCTGTCGCCCGGAAGATCCGGAACTGCCATGGATGAAGCCCTACCTCGTCTTCCTCCACGTCGGCCTGACACGATGCAGCGCCCAGGAGCTCCTCCCAGGAGCAGGACCCCGCCGGCGCGGCGGGCAGCCGCCCCGAGGTCTCGGAGGCCGAGAGGTTGAAGAGGGCCACGATGGTCGTCGCGGCGTGACTCCTGGTCAACGTGATGAGGTCACCCTCGGCCTGGGCCGTGGTCCAGGACCGCCCGGATCGCCGCAGCGTGGGCTCGGCGGCCCGCAGCGCGAGCAGCGAACGGTACGTCAGCCAGATCTCCCGGTGGTCCCCGTGGTGACGGAGGTCCCGGTCGAGGACACTCTGTTCGAAGGTGCCGGGGTCGGCGGGGTCCAAGAGGTCGACCTCGGCGCGGCCGTGCTCGGCGGCGCGGCCGTGCCGCACCGCTTCGACGAGCTGGGGATCGCCGTGGTCGACGAAGTAGGCGAAGGGCGCGGATTCGGCGTACTCCTCCCCCATGAACAGCAGCGGGATTCCGGGCGCGAGAGCGACGAGTGCGGCCGCCAGCCGCAGCCGAGCCGGATCCACCAAAGCCGACAACCGCTTCGCGTCGGCCCGGTTGCCGACCTGGTCGTGGTTCTGGGAGAACACCACGAACCGGCTCGGCTCGAGGGCTCCGGACGGAGCTCCATGATGCCGGGCCCGAAACCGCGAACGCTGCCCCTGGTAGACGAAGCCTTGATCCATGGCCCGCGCCACGTCGCCCGCCCCGGAATAGTCCCCGTAGTAGCCGGAATGTTCACCGGTGAGGGCGACGTGCACGGCGTGGTGGAAGTCGTCGTTCCACTGCGCCTGGAGACCCAGGCCCCCGACGGCGGGCTCGCTGACGACGAGTGGGTCGTTGTCGGCGCTCTCCGCGATGAGCCAGTGCGCCCGCCCGGTCGTCTCGGCGTGGTCCCGCACCGTCATGGCGAGTTCGGCCAGGAAGGGTCGCGCACTGCGGTCGATGAGCTCGTGGACCGCGTCGAGCCGCAATCCGTCCACGTGGAAGTCCTCGAACCACTGCAGCGCGTTGGCCGTCAGATAGTTCCGGACCCCGTCCGACCCGGGGCCGTCGAGGTTGACGGCCGGTCCCCAGGGCGTGCGGTACCGGTCCGTCAAATAGGGGGCGAACCCGGGCAGCACGTTGCCCTCGGGTCCCAGGTGGTTGTACACGACATCGAGAATGACGGCGAGCCCGCGTCCATGGCATTCGTCGACGAAGTGCTGGAAGCCGGCTGGTCCGCCGTAGGTGTTCTGCACGGCGAACGGGAAGACGCCGTCGTAGCCCCAGTTGCGCGCGCCCGGGAACTGCGCGACCGGCATGACTTCGACTGCCGTGACACCGAGGGAGGCCAGGTCGTTGAGCTCGTCCACGGCCGCGGCGAAGGTGCCGGCCGGGGTGAAGGTGCCGACGTGCAGCTCGTAGAGCACGGCGTCACGCAGCGATACCGCCCGGAATCGGCCGTCGCGCCACTCGTGGTCGCCCAGTCCCACGACGGCGGAGGGTCCGTGCACACCCTCGGGCTGGAACCGCGAGGCCGGGTCGGGCCGCTCCTCCGTCCCTCCCAGGACGTAGCGGTAGCGGGCGCCCGGACCGCAGGGCAGCACCGCCGCGAACCAGCCCTCGGGTTCCTCACGGAGAGCCACCCGCTCGCCCGTGTCGACCAGGGCGACGTCGATGCGGCGCGCCTCGGGCGCCCACACCCGGAATTCGGTGCCGTGTGCGCCAACCGGTGTGGCGCCGGGTCGTACGTTCATCGCGGTTCGAGGACGAGGCACCCCAGGGGTGGCACCTGGAGGGTGAGCGTGTGCGGCATGGCGTGGCTGGGCAGAGGGTGGGCCTCCACCCCGCCCAGGTTGCCGACCCCGCTCCCGCCGTAGACGCTCGCATCGCTGTTCAGCCGCTCGGCCCAGAATCCGGGTCGAGGCACCCCCGCCAGCACGTTGTCGCGCACCACCGGGGTGAAGTTGAAGACCAGGAGCGCCGGAGCGCCGCCGGCGCCGTAACGCACGAAGCTCAGCAGCCCGGACGCCGGGTCGTTGGGCTGGGTCCACTCGAACCCGCGCGGGTCGTGCTCGAGCTCGGACAGGGCCGGCATGGAGCGGTAGAGGCGGTTGAGGTCTGCCACGAGCGCGAGGACGCCGGCGTGCGGAGGTGAGCCGGCCAGGTTCCAGTCGAGACCGGTCTCGTGGTCCCATTCCAGCCACGGGGCCAGCTCGTCTCCCATGAAGAGCAGTTTCTTGCCGGGAAGGGCGAACTGGTAGCAGTAGAGCAGGCGGAGGTTGGCAAACCGCTGCCAGTCGTCCCCGGGCATTTTGTCCAGGAGCGAGCCCTTGCCGTGGACCACCTCGTCGTGCGACAGCGGGAGGACGAAGTTCTCACTGAAGGCGTACACGCTGCGGAAGGTGAGCCGGTCGTGGTGGAAGCGGCGGTGCACCGGGTCGAGGGCCAGGTACTCCAGCGTGTCGTGCATCCAACCCATGTCCCACTTCAACCCGAACCCGATGCCGCCCCAGTCGACCGGCCGCGAGACGCCCGGGAAGGCGGTGGACTCCTCCGCGATGACCTGGACGTCCGGGTGATCGGCGTAAATGCCGGAGTTCAGCCGGCGCAGGAAGTCGATGGCCTCGAGGTTCTCACGGCCGCCGTCCGCGTTGGGCAGCCACTCACCCGGCCGCCGTGAATAGTCGAGGTACAGCATGGAGGCGACGGCATCCACCCGGAGCCCGTCAGCATGGTACGTGTCGAGCCAGTGCTCGGCCGAAGAGAAGAGGAAGCTGCGGACTTCGTGCCGCCCGTAGTTGAAGATGAGGCTCTTCCAGTCCGGGTGGAAGCCGAGGCGGGGATCGGCGTGTTCGAACAAATGCGTCCCGTCGAACTCCGCCAATGCGAACTCGTCCGCGGGGAAGTGCGACGGCACCCAGTCCAGGATCACCCCGATTTCGGCACGGTGGAGACGGTCGATCAGGCTCATCAGGTCCTGCGGGTCCCCGTAGCGGCGGGTCGGGGCGAAATAGCCCGTCGTCTGGTAGCCCCAGGAACCGTAGAAGGGGTGTTCCATCAGCGGAAGGAACTCGACATGGGTGAACCCGCAACGCTGCACGTGCTCGATGAGGGGATCGGCCACCTCGTCGTAGCGCAGGAATCGTCCGGGGTCGGCGGGATCGCGCCGCCAGCTGCCGAGGTGCATCTCGTAGATCGAGATGGGCGCGTCGAGCCGGGCGCGCCGACCGCGGGATGCCATCCAGGCATCGTCCTCCCACTCGAAGGAGAGATCCCAAATCACCGATCCCGTCCGGGGTGGCACCTCGGTGCACCGGGCGAACGGGTCCGCCTTCTCGAGGACCGTTCCCTGCTTCGTCGTGATGGCGAACTTGTACACCTGACCCGGGCCCGCCTCGGGCACGGCTCCCTCCCAGATTCCCGACACGCCCCGGGCCTCGAGGGCGTGCCCTCCTCGGTCCCAAGAGTTGAAGTCGCCGATGACGCTCACGCGGGTGGCGTTCGGCGCCCAGACTGCGAAGGCGGTCCCGCCGCCGGGCACGGGATGCGCACCCAGCTTCTGGCCGAGCCGCCGATGCGTCCCCTCGTTGAACCAATGGAGATCCTCGTCGCTGAGCAGGTGGGCCGGTCCCGGCCGCAGCGTCGTCATGCGGCACGCTCCCGGGCCAGCTCCTCGAGGACAGCGGCCAGGCGCTCGTCGCCGCGGAGCTGCTCGAGGGTGCGGGCGCTGCGCCGGCGCCAGTTCGCCGCGTCGGGGCCCGTGCCCGGCACGTTCTGCCGGGCCCGCTCTCCCCAGAGATCCTCGAGGTCGACAAGCGTGATCGCCGCGTCGCTGCGGGCCAGGTGGCTCAGGCAGCCTCGCAGCGCCGCCGCCGTGATGGCCGTCACCTCCCCGTCTTCGGAGACGCCCAGGGCACGGAGGAGCCGCCGCCGCCACGTCGCACGGGCCGCCTGCTCGGCTGCCGCCTCGCCGGGCGTGAGCAGGCCCTGCTGGGCGCGCTCGCTCACATCCTCGCCCCACAGGTACGCCGCGAAGCGGGGCAGGTCGTGGGTCCCGAGGGCGGCCAGGGACAAGGCAGGCGGTTCGGGCAGCGGGGTGGTCGCGCTCGACTCGAACTGGAACACCCAGGTGCGGAGCATGCGGTCCCGCGCCATGCGCAGGCGGACACCGTCGGGCACCGTGCCCAGGTCCTCGCCCACGACCACCGTGCCGGCGCGATGAGCCTCGAGGGCCACCAGAGCGTGGAGCTCTTCGGCCGCGTAGGCGACGTAGGCGCCCTCGCCCGCACCCTCGGGAATCATGAACAGCCGCTCCAGGCCCATGACGTGGTCGATCCGGACGCAGGCCGCATGGCGGAATGCGCGCGCCAGCGCGGCGGAGAGGAAGCGGTAGCCGTCTTCCCGGATGCGCTGTGGGTGCAGCGGGTGGAACCCCCAGTCCTGGCCGGCGGGAAAGAAGCGGTCCGGTGGAGCTCCGCCGTGGACGCCTGGAACGAACGAGACCGGTGACCACACGGGATCGAATCCCCGCGGATGTGAACCGACCGGAAAGTCGGCGTACTGGGGAGCGGCGCGCCCGGCCGCCCAGAGCTGCTCCTGCGCCGCCCACTGGCAGTAGAGGTGATAGGTCGCGCCGGCCGGGTCGGGTTCGCCCTCCCCTGCGCCTCTCTCGACGCCGGCCCGGAACCGGGCGTAGGCCACGAGCTCGGGATGGTGCCGCGCGAAGGCAGCCATAGCCGCCCGGCGCTCCGGCAGGTTTGCGTGCTCGACGCAGGCGGACATGGGCTCGAGCACAGCGCGGATCAGCCCGGCCACCTCCTCGTACGGAACGCGCTCGTGGGAACGCAGCGATGCCGCCTGCGCCCGCACGCCGGCCGAGTCCCAACGCCGGCGGGCCTCGTCGGAGGCCGCGAACTCGGGCAGCGCGGTCGGGTCGACGTAGATTTCGTTGTAGGCGAGGCGGCTGACGGGCAGGTACGGGCTCGGGTCCGCCGGCGGCTCCAAGAACGCAGGGTAGAGGGGCAGGGTGCCGAGGACGTCGACACCGCAGGCCGAGACCCACTCACCGAGACGGCCCAGTTCCGGGTAGGTGCCGACGCCCCAGTCGCCCTCCGCGCGGACGGCATGGAGCGGCATGAACGCGCTCAGCCATCGTGGTGCCTGCGGGCAATCGGGCGCCGAGAGCACCAGCGCCGTCTCTGGCGCGGCGGTTCCCTCGAGGGTCAGGCGGTGACGTCCCGGGGGGAGCGGCCGGCCTGCCACCGCGGTCAGGTCGAGCGGCACCTTGAGCGAGCATGTGCCCGCCGCCGTCCTCGCACGCTGGGGCCGGCCGGCCAGGGCGCGGTCGAGCGGGGTCCGGCCCCGGTCGCCGTCCTCGAGCTCGAGGGTCAGCCAGACGTCGGCCGGTTCCGTCGCCGCCGGCAACGTCACGCTCACCGCGTCCGGCCGGCCGATCCGGTGCACCAGGACGGGCTCCAACCGGCGGCGGCCGGCCTCCAGCTGCTGCTCGTGGAGGAGGCGGCCGGCCTCAGCCGGCGAGCCGAGCGGCACGCCGAGCGCGCGCAACAGCGCCACCACGACGTCATGGGCGGCCTCCTGACGCCGCCCGTGAACGTCGTCGTACGCCGTTTGGACACCGTGGAAGTGGGCGAGCGCGGCCAGGTCGGCGTCGATCAGGCTCACCGCTCCGACCCGAGGATGTGGAGGATGCCCCGTGCCGGGATGTCCACCCACGTCGGACGGCTGTTCACCTCGTAGCTCAGCTCGTAGAGGGCCTTTTCCAGCCGGAAGAAGTCCAGCAGCTCCGCCACCTCGCTCCGGCTCGACGGGAGATACGGGCTGCGAGCTGGCCACCTCGAGATAGGACTCGAGGAACTGGTCCGACACCCCCCGGTGCCAGAACGCCAGCCACTCTTCGTAGCGCTCCCGCATTCCGGCCTCCACCGCCTTCCCGAACTCCAGGCTGATGCGCAGCGACGCCGCCTGCCCGGCGTAGTGCAGTGAGCGGATCATGCCGGCCAGGTCGAAGGCGGCGGGGCGCTTGAGGCGCCGCCAACCCAGCGACCGGCTCGGCTCACCCTCGAAGTCGATGATGGAGAAGTCCTTGCCCGTCCACAGCACCTGCCCGAGGTGGAAGTCACCGTGGCAGCGGATTCGGTAGGCCTCGACGGGGACGGTGCCCACGCGTCGGAGGCGCTCGACGATCTCCTCTTGCCGTTGGAGCACCTGGTGTACGGCGTCACTGGTCGGGCCTTTGTCGGCGACGTCGCGCAGCACCTGGCGCGCCAGGCTACGGGCACCGTGGAAGAGCCCTATCCGCTCCTGTTGCGTGAGCGGCTCGGGGACGAAGTCGGGGCTGTCCGGGGCGGAAGCCAGCGCCACGTGCAGCTCCGCCGTCCTGCGCCCGAGGAGGGAGGCCCATTCGATGTGCGGTCCGACGAGCGCACGCGCCGGCTCGAGGTCCCAAGGCTCGGCCGCCTCGCCCCGCGGCACGGGTTCTGAGCCGGCATTCTCGGTGGTGGCGGCAGCCAGGGCGTCCTCGAGTCCGTGCGCCAGGGCGTCGACGACGTAGCGCCAGCCGTCGCCCTCATTGGGCACGAATTCCTCAATGACAGCCACCGTCGCGGCCCGTGCCCCTCCGTTCCCGCCCTGGGTGCGGTACTCGACGCTGCCGCCGGCCCGAGGGGCATGGGGGAAGTGGGCCCGCTCGCTGAGGAAGCGCCCGATCTCCACGCCCGGGTTCACGCCCTCCTCGAAGCGACGGATGAACTTCACGATCGCCTGTTCGTCCAGCATCACCGACGAGTTGGACTGCTCTCCCGAAATCGGGTGGCTGGGGCAGTCGGCCCGCACGCAGTCGTCGAACTGCCGGAGCCCGGGTGCGGGAACCCCGACCAGCTGACCATGAGCGCCCGAGAGCACCCGGCGTCGCGCGAGGAGCTCCGTCATGGCGACGACGAACGCATGGGACTGCACCCCGTCGACCAGGACGCCGTCCACCCCGCCCGCCTGCAGATCGGCCACCACCGCGTCCGGGTGGTACTTGCGCATGTCCTCAGCCTCGGTTCCCTGGAGAAAAGCCACCGGGATGAGATAGCGCTCCGGAGGACCGATGTCGAGCTCAATCTGCACGATGAGCACGTGGGCCACGGGGGAGCCGTCCGGCGCACCCCCTCCGTTGCCGGCACCCATGATGGGCACGGTGTCCACCACGGTGGCCGAGGTCACCGTGCGCGTCTTGTGCGTGAACCAGCGCCGTTCGCTGAGGAAGCTCGGCAGCCAGGACTCGAGCCGCTGGCGGCTCGGGCCCTCGAGCAACGAGTCCCAGCGGTGGGGCGTCGTGAACCGCGGCCGTTCCCGCGCCGACTCCTCCGGCTCGCACTCGAGCGAGAACCAGTAGAAGCCGTGGGGGCCGAGCGTAATGAAATACGGGAGCTCTCCGACGGGCGGGAAGTCCTGCGTTCCCGAGAGCTCGACAGGGACGGCGCCCCGCAGCGCCGAGAGGTCGAGCTCCGCGCACTGGACGTGGCGCGACAGGTTGAAGATGCAAAGGATGCGCTCGTCCTCGTAGTGTCGGATGAAGGCGAAGATCTTCCGGTTCTCGGGGAAGAGCATTTCGAGCGAGCCGCGGCCGAAGGCCTTGTAGCGCTGGCGGAGCGCAATGAGGCGCTTCATCCACCACAGGAGCGAATTGGGGTTCTGGGCCTGGGCCTCGACGTTGACCGCCTGTGAGTGGTACTCCGGGTCGATGATGACGGGCAGGTACAGCCGCTGTGGGTTGGCCGACGAGAAGCCGGCGTTGCGGTCGCCGTTCCATTGCATGGGGGTCCGAACGGCGTTGCGGTCACCGAGGTAGATGTTGTCCCCCATGGCGATTTCGTCGCCGTAGTAGATGATCGGCGTGCCCGGCATGGACAGCAGGAGCCCGTTCATCATCTCGATCAGCCTGCGGTCGTTGCCCAACAGGGGCGCCAGTCTCCGACGGATGCCGACGTTGACCCGGGCCTGGGGATCCTGGGCGTAGGCCCGGTACATGTAGTCGCGCTCCTCGTCGGTGACCATCTCGAGCGTCAGTTCGTCGTGGTTCCGGAGGAAGAGGGCCCATTGGCAGTCGGGCGGAGTGGGTGGGATTTCCGAGAGGATGTCGACGATGGGGAAGCGGTCCTCCTGGCGGGCCGCCATGAACATGCGGGGCATGAGCGGGAAATGGAAGGCCATTTGGCACATGTCGCCGTTCCCCATGTAGCGCACCGCGTCCTCGGGCCACTGGTTCGCCTCGGCCAGCAGCATGCGGTCGTTGAACCGATCATCGACGTGCCGGCGCAGCTGGCGGAGGAACTCGAAGGTCTCGGGCAGGTTTTCGCACGTCGTACCCTCACGGGCGTACAGGTAGGGAACGGCGTCGAGACGCAGACCGTCCACTCCCATGGAGAGCCAGAAGTCGACGACATCGAGAATGGACTGGCGCACGACCGGGTTGTCGTAGTTCAGGCTGGGTTGGTGCGAGTAGAAGCGGTGCCAGTAGTAGGCGCCGGCCGCCGGATCGAAGGACCAGTTCGATGTCTCGAAATCCTTGAAGATGACCCGGGCCTCCGAATACCGGTCGGGGGTGTCGCTCCAGACGTAGAAGTCGCGATGGTTGGAGCCGGGACGGGCCCGGCGGGCCCGTTGGAACCACGGATGCGCGTCGGAGGTGTGCGCCAGGACGAGCTCGGTGATCACCCTCATCCCCCGGCGGTGGGCGGCGCGGAGGAACAGGCGGAAGTCGCGCAGGGTGCCGTAGGACGGATGCACCTGGCGGTAGTCGGAAATGTCGTAGCCGTCGTCGCGCAGCGGTGACGGATAGAACGGCAGGAGCCAAATGGCGGTGACGCCGAGGCCCTCCAGGTAGTCGAGTTTCTCGATCAGCCCGCGGAAATCGCCCACCCCGTCGTCGTTGCCGTCGTGGAACGCCCGCACGTGAAGCTCGTACACGACGGCGTCCTCGTACCACGACGACGAGCCCGTGACCGCAGCGGTCTCGATCGTCCTGCCCTCGCGGGCGACCTCGGTCGTCGTCATCTGACGCCGTGCCCCGGCCGGTTCGGTTGACTGAGGGCGAAGACGTGGCAGGGCGCTTCAGCCGGGTCGAGGCGGACGAAGTTGCTCGTCCCGTGCCAGACGTAGCGGGCGTCGGAGAGCAGGTCGTGGACGACGATCGGCAGGTGCTCGACCAGACCGACGGCCTGGAGGTCGACGGTGACCCACCCCGATTGCGGATAGCGGTGATCGAGGTTGACGACCGTGAGCACGGCGTCAAGCCGCGGTCCGTCCGTACCGTCGATCGACCGCACCTTGGAGTACGCGATCAGTGCGTCGTTGTCGGTGCCCCAGAACCGAAGGGTGTCGTTGAATTGCAGAGCCTCGTGTTCACGGCGGATCCGGTTCACGAGGCTCACGAACCCCGACAGGCTGGTCGGGCTCGCGAGGTCCCAGGAACGAACCTCGTACTTCTCCGAGCGCAGGTACTCCTCGGATCCCGCCTCTCGCGGCAGGTGCTCCTGCAACTCGAAGGTGGGGCCGTAGACGCCGTAGCTCGCCGACAACGTGGCGGCCAGCACGAGGCGGGCCAGGAAGACGCTCCGGCTTCCCCGCTGGAGCTCTTCGGAGAGGATGTCGGGGGTATTGGGCCACAGGTTGGGACGGAAGTAGGCCGCCGTCTCCGTCGCAGTCAACTGGGTGAGATAGGTCTCGAGCTCCCACTTGGTGGTGCGCCAGGTGAAGTAGGTGTAGGACTGGCTGAAGCCGATACGCGCCAAGTGCTCCATGACCCGGGGCCGGGTGAACGCCTCGGACAGGAAGATGACCTCCGGGGTCTCGGCCTCGATGCTGGCGAGCAACCACTCCCAGAAGGCGAACGGCTTGGTGTGGGGATTGTCGACCCGGAAGATGCGCACGCCCTGGCCGATCCAGAAACGGACCACGTCGAGGAGTGCGGTCCAGAGGCCGGGCCAGTCCTCCGACTCGAAGTCGAACGGGTAGATGTCCTCGTACTTCTTGGGCGGATTCTCGGCGTAGCGGATGCTGCCGTCGGGCCCGTGGCGGAACCACGACGGGTGCTCGCGTACCCACGGGTGGTCGGGCGACGCCTGGAACGCCAGGTCCAGGGCGACTTCGATCCCGCGGGACGACGCGTCCGCCAGCAGGGCTCCGAAGTCCTCCAGCGTCCCCAGATCGGGGTGGATGGAGGTATGGCCTCCTTCCGGCCCGCCGATGGCCCACGGGCTGCCCACATCACCGGGCGACGCCTCGACGGCAGCGTCCCGTCCCTTGCGCGCCGTGCGGCCGATGGGATGGATCGGGGGCAGGTACAAGACGTCGAAGCCCATCTCTTCGACGTAGTCGAGCCGTCGCCGGACATCCGCCAACGTGCCGTGGGAGCCGTCGGTGGAGGCCGAGCGGGGGAACATTTCGTACCAGGCGCCGAAGCGCGCCAGGGCCCGCTCGGCCAGGAGCGGGTAGGTCTCGGACGTGGACGCGGTGGTCGGGTCGGCCAGAGGCCCCAACGTCGAGGCCAGCCGCTCGGAGCGGACGACCTGCTCCAGTGTCGGTCCGCCGTGCCCGTTGGCCGCGAGCAGCCACTCGGCCACCTCCGGTGGTACGTCGCTCTCGAGTCCTCGGGGAGCGGCGCGCAGGGACACGCACCAGCTCCCTCAACAGGGCACGCTCGCCCTTCCCGGCGCGCCCCGCCGCAGCTTCGAGCACTTCGGCACCTGACTCGAGATGCAGGGCGAGGTCCTGACCGGCTCCCGCCCGTGCGGTCAGCTCGTCCCGCCACGCCGCGAAGGCATCGACGCGGGCCCGGACCGCGAACCGGTAACGACCGGGCTGGGTGACGGGGATGACGCCGTACCAGCGATCGTCGTAGGACTTCGTCATCGGGATGGTGACCCAACTCGTCGCCGAGTCGTGGCGGTACCGCAACTCGCACCAGAGTGGATCGTGACCGTCGACGAAGGCGTCGGCTTCGACGCGCACGTGCTCCCCGACCGTCGTCTTGGCGGGCCGGCGGCCCTCGTCGACCCGGGGCCGGACATCGCGTACCACCGGCCGCACCCACGACCGCGGCAGGGCAAGCGGAAGCGGCGGTGGTTCCTCGGGCGCTCCGGCGCGGGTGGCACGGCCAGCCGGGGCGCGCGCAGACGGGGACTCCATCGTGGGTGGTTACCTCCTGATTGGCCCGTACCCGACGGCGCCGACACACAAACAGCCGCTGCGCTTTCGCGTCCGTTCGCCGAATCGTCACGATGTGCGGCTCTGGTCGGCAGAGTCCGGGCCTGGTAAGGGCAGTGGCGCGCCTGCGGCCGTGGCCACTACGTGCGGCAGCGCGAGACAGCGTTCACGGCGCCCGCTTTGGTCCGGACGGCGACCAGGGCGATGACGCAATCCCCGTGTGGCGCCCGCTCACTCAGGGGCGTCGCGGGAAAGGAGTCGCCGAGATTCATTTTCGGCGGATCAGCGACGAAGACCATGCCCGAGGTCTTAGGGACGCCGGGGGTGGCCGTGGGTTCAGCGCTTCTTCGCTTTGCCGCCCTTGGCCAGGTCCCGCCAGTCGTCGGCCTCGATCTCGACGTCGAAACGCTTGGCGGCCCGGAGGATCCGGCTCCAGGCCTGATCGCGCTCATGGTCGCTGACACCCTCGACCTGGTCGAACCGGGCCACCGCGTTGCGCACGTGGCCGGCGTCGACCAGCGGCTCCTTGCGCTCCTCGGGGAAGGCGAAGTCGTCGTCGCGCAGCCGGTTCTCCTCTGCCGTGCTGAGCCCCGGCGAGCGCGGGACCCGGGCGCCCTGGGCGCGGGCACTCTGAACCTCGCGGGCCTTCTCGAGGTTCTGCCGCGCCGCCTCTTTCTGACGTTCCGTAGCCATCGGCCACCTCCTGCCTGGAGACGTGTGCCAGAAACGTACCCAGCGAGGCAGCCCCGGTAACACCCGCCTCGGAGGGCAGCGGCCGGCGTCGGCCAGGCGACCAGGTGCGGGAGCGAGCGCATCGGGGCGGCAGGAATGGCTCCCCACGCGTCCCCGGGCTCGGCCGCCCGTGATCGAGGTCTGGGGGCGGACTCTCGGCGCCACCGCCCGAGAATCGCAATTCCGCCATTCGCTAATATCGTTGTCCCTGGACCTGGGGAGGGATTGGCCGTGCGTACTGTCGTCGTTGGTGCTTCGAGTGGGCTGGGGCGTTGCATCGGCGTCGGGCTGACCCAGCGGGGAGCCGAGACCGTGCTCATGGCGCGGCGGCTGGAGCGCCTGGAGGCGGCCGCCAAAGAGGCGGGCCCCGGGACCTTGCCGGTGGCCTGTGACGTCACCAGCGCCGAGTCGTGCCGGGCGGCCATGGACGCCGCGGTGGCCCACCTCGGTGGCCTCGACGCCCTCGTCTACACGCCGGCCATCGGTCCGCTGGCCAGCCTGGTCGACGTGGACGCCGATACGTGGCGGCGCGTGTTCGACACCAATGTCATTGGGGCCGCCCTGATGACGACGGCGGCCATTCCGCACCTGACGGCATCGGAGGGCATCGCCGTCTATCTGTCGTCGGTCAGCGCGTCGCTCACGCCGCCGTGGCCGGGACTGGGCGCCTACGCCGTCAGCAAGGCGGCGCTCGACAAGCTGGTCGAAGCCTGGCGGGTGGAACACCCCACCGTCGCGTTCACCCGCCTGGTGGTCGGCGACTGCGCCGGCGGCGAGGGCGACTCCATGACGGGCTTCGCCAACGATTGGGACCCCGACCGCGCCGTGCAGTTCGGGACGCAGTGGGTCGAGCGCAAGTACCTGGCCGACTCGCTCATCGACGTCGACCACCTGGTGACCATCGTCGACTCCCTCCTCCACAATGGGGCCAGCCTCAGCCTGCACTCGGTCACCGTCGCCCCACGCCGCACCTCGGCCTCGCCACCCACCCCGACCCTGGGCTGACGTGGCCGGCGGGTGTCGAGGGACATGACGGCCCGGCCCTATCCGTACGCGGCGCGCGCCTGGTGGGGCGAGGCCGTGGTGGCCGAATCCGACGCCTGCCTCCTGGTGGAGACCCCGGGGGCACCCTCCACCCTCTACTTTCCGCAAGCGGCCATCGACCTCTCGGCCCTCGACGGGGACGGGGCGCGTGACGTCGTCTCATTGGTGACGGAGCCGCCCGCACTGGCGGGCTACGGCGCCTTCGACACCGAGCGGGCGCACGTGCGGGTCGAGGTGCTCGACGGGCTCCCCGGCGACGACGCGCCCGACGTCACGGTGAAGGCGTTTCCGACCTGGGGTGACGCCCGCGACCTGGTCCGGGTCATGGACGTGCAACCCGACGGGGACCGCCGCTATGTCGGCGTGGCCCACACCGACGGGCGCCGGCCCGTGGTCGAAGGGAGCCAAATGCTGGGGCAGGCCATTGTGGCGGCGGGACGTCACGCGCCGGGACGCCGAGCCGTGGCCGGCGGCATGCTCTTCCTGCGCGGCGCCGACGCCGGTAAACCGCTGCATTTCGAACTCGAGGAGCTCAGCGCCGGCCGGACCTTCACGGGCCTGGCCGTGCGGGTGCTGCAGGAAGGGCGGTGCTGCGCCGCCGGCACGTTGCTGTTGGACACGACCGCGCCGGCCGTCGTGCGTCACGCGGCCAACGCGCCGGACGTGCCCGGCCCCTACGAGTGCCCGCCCAACGACATGGGCGTGACCGGTCGCGATCTGCGGGTGGTCGACGGTGCCTACACCAACGACCCCGACGCTCCGGTGGGGCCGCCGGTGCTCGACTGCTGGGTCCGCTTCCGCGACCTGCCGGACGACCCGGTGCTGCATGCCGGCCTGCTGGTGCAGTTCATGGGTCACATGCCGATCGCCGCCGGCCTGCGCCCCCACGCGGGCGTCGGCCAGGCGCAGGCCCACCGCACCCTCTCCACGGGGATCAACGCCATCAACCTGTCCTTGCACGGGCCCGTGCACGCGGACGAGTGGATGCTGTACCACCACCTCTCGACATTCGCCGGCGACGGCATGACGCACGCCGAGTGCCGGGTGCACACCGGGGGCGGCGAACTGCTGGCGTCCTTCTCGGTCGACGCCATGGTGCGGCCATTCACCGCCGGCGCCGGCGGGCGCGACGAGCGCACGGCGTTGTGAGCCTCTCGACCGGCCGCGGGCCGCTGAGCGGGCGCCCCGCCGGGCGCTTCACGGCGCCCGTCCCCGAAGGCGTGGCTTACATCGAGCCCTTCCGGCGGCGGGTGCGCGCCGTCAAGGACGAGCAGACGGTCGTCGACAGCGAGCGCGTCCTGCTCGTGCACCGGCCGGGCCGGCCCCCTTCCTACGCCTTCCCCGAGGGCGACGTGACCGGGGTGCCGACGCAGGCCGAGGCCGACACACCCGGCTACGTCTCCGTCGCCTGGGACGCCGCCGACGCCTGGCTCGAGGAGGACGAACAGGTGTTCGGGCACGCGCGGAACCCGTACCACCGGGTGGACTGCCTGCGCTCGGGGCGGCGGCTCCGAGTGGAGGCGGCCGGCCTGACTCTGGTCGACACCACCGAGACCCTGGCCGTCTACGAGACGGCGCTCGACCCACGTCTCTACGTCGACCCCCGACTGGTGCGGATGGACGTGCTCTCGCTCAGCGCCACCCACACCTACTGCCCCTACAAGGGCACGGCCAGCTACTGGACGGCGCGCGTCGGCGACGTCGTGCTCGAGGACGTCGCCTGGAGCTACGAGGACCCGCTGCCCGAGTCGACCCAGCTGGGGCACTTCCTGAGCTTCGACGAGGCTCGCGTCGACGTCCACCACGACCTGCCTCCCGCCGCCTCCTGACCCCCCGGGGAGGGAATTCGCCCACCGCTAAGGTGTGCCGCGGCGGATCCGGTACTGCGCCCGCGGCGCAAAGGGGGCTGTGTTGAAGACTTCTTTCGAGACCCTGCTGTACGAGGAGGACGACGGAGTCGCCACGGTCACGCTCAACCGGCCGGACGTCCACAACTCGTTCAACCTGCAGATGCAGTACGAGCTGAGGGAGTTGTGGACCGGCCTGCGCTGGTACGACGACGTGCGCGTGGTCATCCTGACCGGAGCCGGGGAGAAGGCGTTCTGCTCGGGCATCGACCGCCAGGAGTCCATTGAGGAGGGCTACCTGGGCCACGCCACCGACCGCGACCCCAACCGGGCCGGGCCGGCGTCGACCCCGTTCATGTACAACGACCCGGGGGTCTTCATCAACCCCAAGGCGAACGACATGTGGAAACCGGTGATCGCCGCCGTCAACGGCATGGCCTGCGGCGGCGCGCTCTACATGCTGGGCGAGGCCGACATCATCATTGCAGCGGAGAACGCCACCTTCTTCGACCCCCACGTCACCTACGGCATGGTGGCCGGGTTCGAGTCCATGCACCTGCTGCAGAAGCTCCCGCTCGGCGAGACCATGCGCCTGGTGCTGCTCGGGGCCCACGAGCGCATGTCGTCGGCGCGGGCCCACCAACTCGGTCTGGTCTCCGAGGTGGTGCCCCGCGAGGAGCTCCTGGAGCGGGCCATGTGGGTGGCCCGGGCCATCGCGTCGGCCCCGACGTACGCCATTCAGGGCACGGTGCGGGCAGTGTGGCTGGCCCACGAGCTGTCCCGGCGCGACGCCATGGCGCAGGTGTCGAACTTCGTGTCCCTCGGCACGCAGTACGAGAACATTGAGAGCGGGCAGGCCACGTTCCAGGGCGAACGCATCGAGTGGCGCTTGCGCTGAGTCATCTCCGGTGGCGGGCGGCGGGCGTCGGGCGTCGAGCGTCGACGCGACGATCCGCCGACGCGTCTGGACGCCGGCGGATCGCCAGATACTTCTCGTGAGCGGTGATGTGATTCGAACGGCTGGCTTTCGAACCTACGAGGCGTTCGCCGTCGACGTGCCCGGGATGTCGGTGCCGCAGACCGGCTGTGTCCCCGACGCCACCTTGAATCCGGTCTTCTCGGCCTCCATGACCCAGGCGCAGGTCTTGGCCGGGTCGTGCCCGAAGGCCGTCGAGTAGTTGATCGACTGAGGCAGCAGGCCGTTGGCGTTGTAGGACTTGAGGTTGCGCAGATCAGAGATGACGGCGGCCCGGGTCGGGTTCTTCCCGGCCAGCTCCAGGCCCTTGATCATGAGGTCGGCCCCGGCCCACGCCTCGTACTGGCCGAAGTTCGGGAAGTCCGACTTCGAGAAGTGCGCGTACTTCTCCATGGCGGACTGCATCTGCTCTGTGCCGGCGTTGGCCAACGGCCACGGCCGGAACGGCGAGAGGAAGTAGGCACCTTGCAGGTCGGCCCAGGCCGGTGACTTGATCACGTCGGGCTCGTAGCCGGTGGCGTACAGCGTCGCCTTGAGCTTCACCCCGGCCTGGGCGAGCGCCGTGGCGAGGGCGTAGTTCGAATTGGTGTCCATGGCCGGGACCATGGCGTTGATCCCCGCCTGCTTGGCCGAAAGCGCCGCAGCGGTGAAGTCCACGCTCCCGAAGGGCACGGTGGTGTCGATGACGCCGACCTTGCCGCCGGCGTGCTGGAACGAGTCTCCGGTGGAGATGGCGGCCCGGCTGGACGACGGCGAAATGCCGTATCCGTACGAACCGAGCACCGTGCCGCCGTGCGCCTTGAGGAAGTTGCCGATTTCGGTGTTGACCGGATACTTGGGGTCGACGCTCCCCTCGTCGGAGGCGAACATGTTCGTGTAGGGCTGCTGGCCCCATTCCGGCCCGTCGGTGTAGGCCCCGGTGACCGGGACGCCGGCCTCCTGCGGGTACTTGGCGGCCAGGAAGAACAGGGGGCTCTGCGACACGATGCCGAACGCCTTGGAGTCGGCCTCCTGGACCGCGGTGGCGATCTCGGACGGGTTGGTCTGGTCGTCGATGACGAGCGGGACCAGCTTGTGCCCGTCCACCCCGCCTTCGGCGTTCTGCAGGTCGATGCGCGCGTCGAACCCGGCAGGGGAGGTGGAGTTCTCCGCCCCACCCTCTCCGGTCAGGTCCGTGACGTAGGCGATGGTGATCGGCGAGGCGGACGCGGACGCGGTGGCCGGGGCCGACGTGGTGGCGACCAGGGCCAGGGGCAGGCCGGCCACAGAGGCGGCGACGACGGTGCCGAAAGTCCGGAAACGGCGCTTGCCACCTTGCTTGCGAGCGCGTGTCGACCCAGAACGCGAGCGCCGTTCGGTGCCTGCGCCGGACGGGGTCATGAGTGGTTGCATGGAACGGATGCCCTCCCCCGGACCCCGAATCGGGATCCCTTTTCGGTTGCCTACCAACAACTGCCTATGAAGAGAATGAGAATAGCTCTTTCACCCTAGGCGAAGGGTGTTATTGTAACCCATCCGTAATGCCGGCGGGCGTCGCCTCGGCCTCGCCCAGGTAACGGTCGATGACCTCCTGGCCGGCCTCGGCGGCCGGCCCCGACCAGCCCACGTGCCCCCTGGTCAGGATCACGCACCCGGTGGCCATGGAGAGGGCGCGGTGGACGAACTGCTCGGTCAGGACCAGGGTGATGCCCGAGCGACAGGCCTGCTCGAGTCCTTCGAAGACCGACTCGGTCACCAACGGAGCCAGGCCGAGGGACATTTCGTCGGCGATGATCACCTTGGGCGAGACGGCGAGCGCGCGCGCCAACGCCAGCATCTGCTGCTCGCCGCCGGACAGGCTGCCCGCCCGCTGCGTGCGGCGGTTGCCCAGCACCGGGAAATGCTCGATCGCCCGCTCTATGGCCTGGGGCCGGTCCGAGCGGCGCTCCTGGGCCACGGCCATGCGCAGGTTGTCGATGACCGACAGGCCGGGAAAGATGCCACGCCCCTCCGGGATGTAGGTCAGCCCGAGCTTGCGGATGCGGTGGGGAGGCCGGCCCGTGATGTCCTCCCCGTCGAGGAACACCCGTCCGGCCGTGGCGGGGACGAGGCCCGATACCGCCCGGGCCAGGGTGCTCTTGCCGGCCCCGTTGGTGCCCAGGACGGCGAGCACCCCGCCCTTGGGGACCGAGATCGTCACGCCGAACAGCGCCTGGGAGGACCCGTAGCAGACGTCGAGGTCGCGCACCTCGAGGATGGGCTCGCTCACGACTCCTCCGGCCGCAACCGTTCGCCCTCGACATCGAATCGACCTCGACCTCGACCTCGACCTTCACTTCGACGAGGGACGGCGACGGCACGGCCCGGGCCACGGTCGTCCGGCCGACCGGCTCGCCGTCGCCGAGGTAGGCCGCCCGCACGGCCGGGTCGTTGCGGATCTCCGCCGGGCTGCCGACGGCGATGCGCTCACCGAAGTCGAGCACGAAGACGATGTCCGACAGCGACAACACGGCGGCGACGTCGTGCTCGACCAGCACCATGGACAACGGGGGGTCCGACGCGTCGACGATCTGCCGGAAGACGCCGAGCAGGTTCTCCGAGGCCTTCATGTCGAGGCCGGACAGGGGCTCGTCGAGGAGGAGCACCCGGGGATCGCTGGCCAGCGCCCGCCCCACCTCGACCAGGCGGAGGATGCCGAGCGGCAGTGCGGCCACCGGAGCATTGGCCACCCGGGTCAGGCGCAGCATCTCGAGGATCCCGTCGATCCGTTCCTTCTCTTCCTTCGAAGGCGGGAGCAGCGACCGGGGGTCGAACATGTCGCGCCACAGGCGCTGACGCGCCACGCGGGCGCGGTGGGCCAGGGTCAGGTGCTCACTCACCGTGAGGCCCACGAAGAGCTCGGGTTGCTGGAACGTGCGGGCCAGCCCCATCCTCGCCCGGGCCCGGGGGGACGCGTTCGTCACGTCTTCGCCGCAGAGCCATACCCGCCCGGCGTTGGCCCGCTGCAGGCCCGAGAGCACGCCGAGGAGCGTCGACTTCCCGGCGCCGTTCGGGCCGACCAGGCCGGCGATGTGTCCGGGCTCGACCTCCAGGGAGACCTCGGAGAGAGCCAGGAGGCCGCCGAAGCGGACGCTGACGTCCTCGGCCACGAGCGCCGGCCCCGAAGCACGGCCGCACCGTCGCCCGCCGTCAGGTCGGCCGTCGTAGGGACGGTCGTCACGAGACGCGCTCGGCGACCTTCGGTGCCCCGTCGACCACGCCGACACCGGACGCCGTGTCCAGACCGATGTCGAGTGGCGCCTGCTCGAGTCCGGATCGGACCGACTTCATCCGCAGGGCCAGCCGCCGCAGCTGCCGGCTCTGCTCGGCCAGCGTGCCGTCGGGGTACTTGGCGGCGGAAATGGCACCGAGGCCGAAGAGGACCGGCAGGACGTTGGGCAGCCACGCCAACGACGAGAGGTAGTACTGGATGAGCGCCGCCGGAAGGACGAAGGCCATGCCGGCGATCAGCGCGGCCGCGTTCGAGCGCACGCCGATGGTGACGAAGATGGCCAGCCAGACCACTCCGGCGAAGGTGGCGAACTCGCTGGGCTGGAAGGTGGTCTGGGCCAGGGCGAGCAGCCCTCCCCCGATACCGGCGATCAGCGCGGCGAGCGAGCCGGCGATCACCTTCATCTGCACCACGCTGATGCCCGACGTCCGGGCCCCCGCCTCGCTCCAGCGGGCGGCGTTGAGGGCCAGGCCGGTGGTGGATCGGCGGAAGTTCACGATGAACAGTGCGATGACGATGAACACGGCCAGACACAGGTAGGTGAACGTGAGATCGGACGTGGCCCAACTGGGCCGGTTGAGGGAGAGCCCGAGGCCCTGGTTCACGAAGCTCGGCAGGGTGAAGACCAGGTTCTCCATGAGGAGCCCGAACGTGAGCGTCACCAGGGCGACGTAGAGATCGCCGAGCCGAATGCTCAGGAAGCCCACGATGGCGCCCATGGCGGCCGCGATCAGCCCACCGACGAGCACGGCCAGCAGGACGGGCCACCCGTAGTGGTTGGCCAGCTGCGCCGTGGTCAGCGCCCCGACCCCGGCGAAGGTGATCTGGCAGAGCCAGAGCATGCCGCCCTCGCCGGTGACGATGGTCCACGACAGGAAGATGACGGCATAGGCGAAGGCCTGCGCGAACAGGCCCACCCAGTAGCCCGACACGATGGCGGGCAGCGCCCCCACGACAATGATGAGCAGGAGGGGGCCGGCGTACTTGCCGGCGAAGCTCAGCCGGGCCGTCTCGACCACGCTGGTGGTGGAGCCGGCCAGCCGGCTCTCGCCCTGCGGTGTGATGGCGCGGTCCAGCGCCCCGCCCCAGCCGTCGGCTGCGCCGACCCGTTCGCGGCCGAAGAGGCTGTAGATCAGGAAGAGCGCCACGACGATGAAGGGCACGGCGTCGATGACCTCGGTGGTCCACACGCTGTCGGACGGCAGGTAGCGCTGGATGAGCGACGTGGCGACGCCCATCAGCAGCCCCACGACGACGGCGACCGGCAGGTTGCGCAGCTTGGCCGCCACCACGGCGGCGAACGACGCCGCGATCAGCAACGTGAAGTTGCCGGGGTCGAGCCCGATGATGGGTGCGGCCAGCACGCCGCACAGTCCGGCGAAGAGCGTGCTGACGGCCCAGACCCCGATGGAGATGGCGGTCGGGTTCGTCCCCGACAGGTCGGTCATGGCGGGCGAGTCGACCATGGCCCGCACCTTGAGACCGACCTCGGTGTAGCGCAGGACGACGGCACCCAGCACCACCGTGGCCACCACGCACGCGTACACAATGATTTGGTCGAGCGTGACCGGCACGCCGAGGAACTGGTAGACGTGCACCGGCTCCGGCGCCAGCCCCGGCGCCTGGTCGATGGCGGCGTTGCCGAAGATCAGCACGGCGACGGAGGGGATGGCCACCAGCAGGCCGATCGTCGCCACCACCTTGATCAGGGGCGACGACAGGCGCAGGTGGCGGAACAGGACGGCGTAGAGGAACACCCCGAGCGCGGGCGACGCGATCAGGATCGACACGACCGCCGACAGGACGATGGACCAGTTCTGCTGGGTGTGCAGGTAGTAGTAGAAGCGCGCGATGAAGTACGCGATGGCGCCGAAGGCGAAGTTGAGAATGCCCGAGGACGTGTAGGTGATGACCAGCCCGGCCGAGGCGATGGCGTAGATGCCCCCCAGCACCAGCCCGGCGATCACGAATTGGAGCATCCTGGACGACCCACCCCTTGCCGGTCCGTTCCCCCGGCATTTCTGACATCGACGTCGAATCTGATACTAAACCAGGCGCGCTGACCGTGCACGGGCGCCTGCCAGGCTTCTTACCTGGGGTTCCGTCGAGACGGAGCAGGTCAGGCGGCTACGCCCCGACCCCCACTCATTCCACGGTGTCCGGTCCTACTCGGCCCGCACCTTGTCCTTGAGCGCCGGCACAATCGGCGGCGCCTCCTTCCAATTGGGGATGCCCGAGTCCTCGAGCGCCACCGGGTAGTGGTTCTCGTTGACCTGGGCCCAGTGCGAGTGGTTGAGCTCGTGCAGCGTGAAGCACGCGTTCAGCGCGTTGTAGAAGCCCATGTTGTCGACGCTCTGGTTCACCGACTCCTTTATCAGCAGCGACGTCATGGTCGGCAGCTGGGCGATGCGGCGGGCGAACTCGACGGTGCGGTCGGTCAACTGGTCATCGGGGAACACCTTGGTCACCATGCCGAGCCGGTGGGCCTCGTCGGCGTCGACCGAGTCGCCGGTCAAGAGGAGCTCCTTGGCCTTGCGCGGCCCGAACTCCCAGGGGTGCGCGAAGTACTCGACGCCGCACATGCCCAACCGGGTGCCCACCACGTCGGCGAACCGCGTGCCCTCGGCGGCGACGATGAGGTCGCAGGCCCACAGCAACATGAGACCGGCCGCGTACACGTCGCCGTGAGCCTGGCCGATCGTGATCTTGCGGAGATTGCGCCACCGGCGTGTGTTCTCGAAGAAGTAGTGCCACTCCTGGAGCATCAGCGACTCGGCGCCCTTGCGCGTGGCGCCGTTGATGGCACGGGTCGGATGCAGGGTGGGACCGGGCGTCATCTCCTCCCGGGACTCCTTGGAACCGAGGTCGTGGCCGGAGGAGAACATGGGTCCGGTGCCGCCGAGGATCACGACCCGCACCTCGTCGTCCGCCTCGGCCGCCAGGAAGGCGTCGTTCAGCTCGACGAGCAGCCCCCGGTGCTGCGCGTTGCGCGAGCTGGGCCGGTTGAGCATGATGCGCACGATCCGGCCTTCGTCGAGCGTCTCGTAGAGCAGGTACTTGTAGTCAGGCATGTTCGTTCGGCCTCCTCGTGAGCTTGGCGTGGCGTCGGCGCGGCGACCCTACAGTGCGGACGAAATCGGTGCCGCATCGCGGGCCCGTGCGCGTGCGCCGAAGAGCGGGCCGGGCCGGGCCGCCGGCCAGCGACCGCCGTGGTCCCTACGAAACGGCGCCGGCGAGCGCCTCGACCTTCATGATGCGGGCCAGGTTGCCGCCCATGATCTGCCGCACGTCCTCTTCGGGCAGGCCCGCCGGCAGGTGGTCGACGTAGCTGGTCGGCTCGGCCAGGCCCTCGGGGTGCGGGTAGTCCGACCCGAACAGCACGTGGTCGACGCCGACCGTCTCGATGAGCCGGGTCAGGTCGTCCTCGTGGAACGGGCTGATCCACACGTTGGACTTGAACTGCTCGACCGGGTCGCCGTCGAAGGCATGCGGCATCTGGCGATGGATGTGAGCCAGGTGGTCGACGAAAGGAGCCACCCAGTCGCCACCGCTCTCTATGTTGGCCACGCGCAACTCGGGGAACCGGGCGAACACACCGTGGCAGCAGAAGGCCGACATCGTGTCCTCGACGGCGCGCTTGCCCATGCTCATCATGCGGAACGCGTCCAGCCGGAAGGGCAGCATTTCGCTCGGACCGGTCCAGTCACTCTGGTAGCGGGAGTACCCGCTGTCCGACGAATGCATGGAGACGAGGATGTCGGCGTCGACCACCGCCTGCCAGAACGGGTCGAACTCGGGGTAGCCGAACGACCGTGAGCCGCGGTAACCCGGGACGGGTGCCGGGCGGACGAGCACGGTCTTGGCGCCGCGCTCGATCACCCACTCCAGTTCCTCGATCGCCTTCTCGACGATCGGGAGCGTGATGACCGGCGTGGCGAAGATCCGGTTCTCGTAATTGAAGGTCCACTCCTCGTACATCCACTCGTTCAACGCGTGGATGGCCGCGTGCGTCAGGTCGGGCTCGTCGCGCAGACGCTCCTCGAGCAGGCTGGCCAGCGTCGGGAACATCAGCGCCCGATCGACACCCAGCTCGTCCATCAGCTCGAGGCGCGGCGCCGGCGCACTGAAGCCCGGCAGCGCCCGCATCGGCTCGCCGATGATCTCCCGATACGACTTGCCCTCGGGATTGCCGTTGCGGAAGTACTCCTCCTGTGCGCCCGGCCGGGCCACGACCTCGAAGGTCGGGTTCGGGATGTACTCGCTCACCGTGCCCCGGATCATGATCTTCGTCCGGCCGTGCAGGTCGACGTAGTCGATGGCGCCCTTGTAGCGGTCGGGCAGGTGCCGGGTGAACGACTCCTTCGTCTCGTACAGGTGGTTGTCGGCGTCGAAGACGGGAAAGTCGAGCTTGGTGACCATGGCTGCAGCCTATTGGATTTTGACTGCGACGTCAATATTAGAATTGAGCCGGCAGCCTGCCCTGGTTCTGCCTCGCATCCGCTTGCCCCTCCGTCAGGCGGCTCCGCGGCCGGAGACTCGTGAACCCCGGCCGAGGTCTGCCCGAGCGGGCCCTGCTCCCGACCGTGGCCTAGCATGGCCCGAGTGTTCGATTACGACGTCGATGTCAATACTCGACCAAGGCGCAGGCCAGGACCACAGTGCGACCGCTCCCTGAACTGACGCCGACCAACGAATGGTTCTGGACGTCGGGAGCCGACGGGGTACTGCGCATCCAGGGGTGCGAGGACTGCGGCCGGCTGGCGCACCCGCCCGTGCCCATCTGCCCCTACTGCCGGAGCCGGACGGCCAAGCCGACGCCGGTGTCGGGCCGGGGCACCATCGTCGGCTTCACGGTGAACCAGCATCGCTGGCTGCCCGACTTCGATCCGCCCTATGTCATCGCGGTCGTCGCCTTGGCCGAGGATCCTCACGTCCGCCTGACGACCAACATCGTCGGCTGCGACCCGGCCGAGGTGCGCATCGGCCAGGAGGTCGCCGTCCGCTTCGAGCACCAGGACGACGTGTGGCTGCCCCTCTTCGAACCCACGGGGGCGATCGACCCGGTCGACCGCGTCGAAGAGCCGGTCCGTCCCCGGCCGCGTCAGCCGCTCACGGCCGACCGGTTCGAGCACCGGGCCGTCCTGAGCGGCGTCGGGCGCTCGCGCCTCGGCCGGCGCCTCATGATCGACCCCCTCGAGCTGGCGGTCGATGCCAGCCTCAAGGCGGTGGCCGACGCCGGGCTCACGCTCGAGGACATCGACGGCCTGTCCACCTATCCGGGCGGCGTCGGCGCCGGAATGACCGAGGGTGGGATCACCGCGCATCGAGGAAGCGCTGCGCCTCCACCCCACCTGGCACAACGGCGGCATGGATCTCCCCGGTCCGGGTGGGTCGATCGTCGCCGCCGCCATGGCCATCGCCGCCGGGCTGTGCCGCCACGTCCTGTGCTTCCGCACCGTCTGGGAGTCGACGTACGCCACGCTGGTGGCGCAGGGCGCCATCGGCGGCCACCGCGGCGCCAGCCGGGTGTCGGGACCGATGCAGGAGTGGCGCGCCCCGTTCGGCGCCCTGTCGGCCGGCAACTGGATCGGCATGAATGCCAACCAGTACCTCCATCGCTACGGCGCACCGCGCGAAATGCTCGGCCTCATCGCCCTCAATGCGCGCACGAACGCCGGACGGAACCCCGAAGCGATCTACCGCGAACCCTTGACGATGGACGACTACCTCTCGGCGCGCCCCATCACCTCGCCGTTCGGCCTCTACGACTGCGACGTCCCCTGTGACGCCTCCATCGCGGTGATCGTCTCCGACGCGTCGGTGGCCGCCGACCTGCCCCACCCGGCCGTGCGCATCGAGGCCGTCGGCACCCAGATCCTCGAGCGGGTCTCGTGGGACCAGGGGACGCTCACGCACGAGCCGCAGGTCATCGGTCAGGCGGCGCATCTGTGGACGCGGACGGACCTGGGACCCGACGACGTCGACGTGGCCCTGATCTACGACGGCTTCACCTTCAACGCCATCTCCTGGCTCGAAGGGCCTCGGGTTCTGCGGGTTCGGCGAGGCCTACGACTGGCTCGAGGGCGGGCGCCGCATCGCCCTCGACGGCCAACTGCCCGTCAACCCGCACGGCGGCCAGCTCTCGGAAGGCCGGACGCACGGGTTCGGCTTCGTCTACGAAGCGGTGCAGCAGCTGCGCCACGAGGCGGGCGCCCGGCAGGTCACCGATGCCGCGACAGCCGTGGTCACGAGCGGTGGTGGCACGCCTTCGGGCGTGCTGCTCCTGCAGAGGGACGAGGCGTGACGGCGGCGGCCACCGACAGACGTGTCCACCCGGGCACGGGACGGCCAACGGTACATTGATGGCACCCGCGGCCAAGGATCCAGCGAAGGAGGGACGCGTGTCGACGACGCGATCGCTGACCAACGGCGGCGACAAGCCGAGCGGACCCCGGTCCCGCAAGGGGGTCGAGACGCGGGCCCGGCTGGTGGCCGCGGCCAAGGAGGTCTTCGAACAGGACGGCTTCCTCGACGCCCGCATCTCGGACATCGCGGAGCGTGCCGGCCTTTCGCACGGCTCCTTCTACCACTACTTCGACTCGAAGGAAGAGGTGTTCCGCGAGGTGGCGCTCGAAGTGGACGAGTCGCTCACCGCGCCCATGAACGTGATCGTGGACCCGACGTCGTCCGCCACGCCCTACGAGCGCATCCACGAGGCCATGCGGCTCCATCTGGAGAGCTACCGCAAGGAGGCGCGCATCATGGGCGTCATTGAGCAGGTGTCCCGTTTCGACTCCGAGGTGGGTTCGGCGCGGTTCGAGCGTCACCGCGAATACAACTCGTGGGTCACGAATTCCATCAGGAGCCTGCAGCGGCACGGCCAGATCGACGAGCGCCTCGACCCCGTCATTGCCGCGGCCGCCCTGGGGTCGATGACCTACCGCTTCCCTGAAATGTGGTTCGTGCAGGGGATGATCGACGTCGACTTCGACGATGTCGTCGACCAGCTGACACTTCTCTTCGTGCGGGCACTCGGTCTCCCCGAACCCCCCGAGGAGGTCTTGCCGCGCCTGGCCGCCACCAACGAAGCCGCCGGGCGCCCCTCGGCCTGACCCAGGCCCGGCACGGGGCCGGCCGAACGAGAGCTTCAGCCCATCAGCCCAACGTCTCGGCCTGCCACTCCAACAGTTGCGGTGCCAGCAGGGGCCAGCGTGCGAACAGCCCCTCGTCCCGGGCCTCCTGGCGCTCGATCCACTCCCGGTCCCCCCAGGGCGGCTCGACCAGCCGGGCCCGCGGCAGCATGGCGGCCAGCGTCTCGGAGGTCGCCCGGGTGTGGTGCGGATCGCTCTCGCCGCTGCGGAACACCAGGGCAGGCAGGTCCATGGCGCGGGCGTCGGCGTCGGGCAGCCCGGGAATGTGCTCCCCGTCGCGTGGGCAGTAGGCCACCATCCAGCGCTCCATGGTGGCGATGAACTCGGCCCGGTCCTGGTCGAGGAAGCGCTGGCGGTTCGAGGGGTTCCGCTCGACGACCTCGGCCCACTCGGGCAGGGCGGCGACCGCCGCCATGCCGTCGCGCCAGGCCTCGGCCAGGGAGCCCCCGCAGTAGTGGGTGGCCAGCGACAGCAGGCCGTAGACGCCCCCGCTGATCCACCAGACCGCCACGCCGGCCGCCGCCTCGGGATGACGCGATGCCGCCAGCAGCGACACCCGGGCCCCGCCGGATCCCCCCGAAATCACGGCCGGCGTCATGTCCAGGTGCTCGAGCAGCGCCACCAGCGCGTCCGCCTGCATGGCCGACTCCGACGATCCCTCGAAGCACACGTCGGACTCGCCGCAGTTCGGCCGGTCCCAAATCAGCACCCGGTGACTCTGGGCCGCCAGCGTCTCGGCCAGCTGGCGCACCCCGGGCGACTCCTTGGTGAAGCGCCCACCCGGCGTGATCGACCACGGCCGACCCGCGCCGTCGCCGATCACCTCGTAGCCGAGCGTGAGTCCGTTCACCTTGGCTGTCGCCATGATCCTCCCTCCCGGAACCGGCGCCGGCCGGCACGCCGGCGCACGCGACGTGCCGCGACCGCTACCCGCCCGCTCGGCCCCGTGGGACGTCACGGAACGGCACGTCCTTGTCCATCCTGCGCTCACGCGGCATGGTCAGCACCCGCTCGCTGATGACGTTGCGCGCCATCTCGGTCGTGCCGCCGCCGATGCTGCCGACCTGGCGCATGAGGAAGTTGATGCCGCTCATGGCCGTCGAACCCTCGCCCGTCCAGGCCACCGACGAGGTACCGGCCACCTCGAGCGCCAGCGTCACCGTGCGGGACACGGCCGTGCCCTTGAAGAGGCGGACGAGGGCCGCCGCCTGGTCCGACCGGCGCCCCGCCCGGATGCTCTCGGTGACGCGCGACCCGAGTGCCTTGCCGACCAGCTCGAGCATCAGGGCCTCCCCGACCTTGTCGCGCACCATGGGGTCACCCATCTGGTCCGTCTCGCGGGCGACGGCGAATACCGCTCCGGCATCGCTGCCCGTGCCGTGAATGGTGCCGACCGGCTCGGTGACGTAGGGCGACGTGAAGAGCATGCGCTCGTGGAACATCCAGCGCACGCCGACCGTCCACCCGTCGTCCACCTCTCCGACACGATCGGAGTCGGGCACGATGACGTCGGTCATGAACTCCTGGCAGAACTCCCGCGAGCCGTTGAGCATCTCAATGCGGTGAACCTCAATGTTGGGCTGGTGGATCGGCAGCATGAAGACCGTGAGGCCCCGGTGCTTGGGGACGTCCCAGTTGGTGCGGGCCAGACACAGCCCCCAGTCCGACCACCAGGCTCCGGTCGTCCACACCTTCGAACCGTTCAGGACCCACTGGTCGCCGTCGCGCACGGCGGTGGTCAGCGCCCCGGCCACATCGGAGCCGCCGCTCGGCTCCGACAGGAACTGCATCCACAACTCCTCCCCCCGCAACATGGCCGGGAGGTGGCGCAGCTTCTGCTCCTCCGTGCCGTACTCGAGGATCACGGTCGCGCAGGGCGAGAGCGTGGGCACCTGGAGCCGCGCCGGGTACTCGTAACCGGCCATCTCCTCGTTGAGCACGATCTGGTGCTCGGGGGTCAGGCCCTGGCCGCCGTAGGCCCGCGGGAAGCAGATACCGGCCAGCCCCGCGTCGAACAGCATCCGCTGGATCTCCCGGTCGCGGGCGATCTCGGCCAGCTCGAGCTCCTCGCTCATGTGGGCGCGGGCGTAGCGCACCTCCCCGGCCGCCATCTGGCGCAGGTTGGACCGGATGAAGGCCCGGGCCCGGTGACGGAACGACTCGAGGTCCTCGACCTCCTCGGTCCCGTCCTCGACCTCACTGCGCAACGCGTTCACGCCGCCACCTCGTCACGTCCGGCCTCGGCGATCGCCGCAATCCTCTGGCGGTGGTCCGCCGGCGTGCCCGCCAGCGAGCGGTCGACCGTCAGGCGGCGCAGGAAGAGGTGGAGGTCGTGCTCGAAGGTGATGCCGATGCCACCGTGTATCTGGACGCAGTCCTGCAGCAGCTCCGCCCCGTACTCGCCGACATACGCCTTGGCCGCGCTCAGCAGCTCGGCCGCCTCGGGCACCTCGTCCTGCACGGCGACGCAGGCGGCATCGCTGATGGCGTGCGCCGCCTCGAGCCACATCAGCATGTCGGCGAAGCGGTGCTTCAGCGCCTGGTACGAGGCCAGCGGTCGCCCGAAGGAGTAGCGGTCGAACGCCCATTCGACCGTCATGTCGAAGCCGGTCTGCATGGCGCCCACGCTCTCCGCGTTGAGCAGGACCGCCGAGATCGCCAGCTGGCGGTCCACGTCGGCGGTTCCCTCGCCCGCCGTGCCCACGAGGGCGTCCGTCCCGACCGACGCGCCGTCGAACGTCACCAGGCCGAAGCGGCGGGTCAGGTCGATCGTCTCCATCGGCGCCACGGCCACGCCGGCCGTGTCCGTCGGCACGAGCAGCTGGGTGACGCCGTCCCCGTCGGCACAGGTCACCAGCAGGTACGCCGCCTGGCCCGCCGACTCGACCACCCGCGCCTCGCCCCGGAGCACGAACCCGTCCCGGTCGCGCCGGACCTCGACGGTGGGGTCCCAGCCGACCGGCCCGACGGCGGGACCGCACCAGGTGGCGATGACTTCACCCGAAAGCAGGCCGGCCAGCACGTCGGGGTGCGCCCCGTGCGCGCTCAGCACGGCCGCCACCACGTTCGTGGCCAGCAGCGGCCCCGGGGCGGCCCGGCGCCCGAACTCGTAGGCCACCAGGCTGAGGTCGACCAGGCCGGCCCCGCTGATGGTGCCGCCGCCGTGGGCCTCGTCGACCAGCAGCGACGTCCAGCCCAGCTCCGCGCCGCGGCGCCAGTACACCGGGTCGAACCCGGCCGGGTCGTCACGCAGGGCGCGCACCGTGTCGGCCGGCGCCTGCTCGGCCAGGAAGCGTCCGGTCGTCTCCCGGAAGAACTCCTGGTCGCCCGTCAGCGCAATGAGCATCAGATGGCGCCGATTCCCGCCGCCTCGTTGCGGCGGCGCCACTCGTCCTTGGACATGCGGGTCACGTCGACGTCGCGCGCCACGGCACGCAGCGCGCCCACCGTCGCCTCCGACTTAGGCGTGTGGGCGAAGGGGTCCCAGCCGTAGAACCGGCAGGCGTTCTCGAAGGTGATCTTGTTGATCTCGACATCATCGGTCACGCCCGCCTCCTGGAACTCGCGCCAGGCGAACTCGGGTGACTCGGGCCACGTGGTGTCGGTGTGGGGGTAGTCGCACTCCCAGGCGATGATGTCGATGCCGATGCGGTCGCGCAGCAGCAGGCCCGACGGGTCGGTGATGTAGCAGGCCAGGATGTGGTCGCGGAACACCTCCGAGGGCAGCTTCCCGCCGAAGTCGCTGTGCAGCCACTCCTGGTTCCCGAAGTGGCGGTCGATGCGGTCGAAGTAGAAGGGGATCCAGCCGATCCCGCCCTCCGACAGCGCCACCTTGAGCTCGGGGAAACGCCGCAGCGTGGGGCCGAACAGCAGGTCCTGGGCCGTAATGGCGCTGATCTGGCACGCCAGCACCATGAGGTGGTCGACGGGGGCCTCCTCCGCCCGCTGAATGACGGCGAACCCCGCTCCGATGTGCAGCGAGAGCACCATGTTCTCCTCGCACAGCGCCTTGAGCATGGGGTCCCAGTAGCCCGACAGGAAGCTCGGGAAACCCTGCACGTGCGGCGTCTCGAGGAAGCTGATGGAGCGACAGCCCTTCTTGCCCAGCCGGTGCACCTCGGCCACCGCGGCGTCGACGTCCCACATGGGGACGATGCCCAGGGGGATGAAGCGGCCCGGGTACGCCCCGCACCACTCGTCGATGGCCCAGTCGTTGTAGGCCTGCAGCATGACCAGGGCGATCTCCTTGTCGCGGGCCTCGGCGAAGGTGCGGGCGTTCCAGCCGGCCATGGTGGGGAAGCACATGGAGCCGAGCACACCGTTGGCGTTCATGTCACGCACCCGCTCGTGCACGTCGAAGCAGCCCGGGCGGAACTCGGTATAGGTACCTGGGTTGAACCCCCACTCCTCGCTGGGCCAGCCCACGGTGGCCGACATGCCGAACGAGGTCGAGGTCTTCTCGCCCTGGAACACCCACCGGTCGATACCGTCCTCGTTGATCACCTTGGGGGCGTCGTCCAACCACTTCTTGGGCACATGGTTCTCGTACATGTGCGGCGGCTCGATCATGTGGTCGTCGATCGAGACCAGAATCATGTCGTCCATGTTCATGGGGTGCTCCTCTCCTCGCTGAGGTGGCGGGAATCGTGCATCGGCCTCACCGACCGGGCGGCGACGCGGCTCACGACGTGCGCACGGGCAGGGCGTCCCAGCCGCGCACGCTCGACGTGTGGGCCCGGCGCGCCCCGTCGTAGTCGACCTCCCACTCGGGGAATCGAGTGAGCACCTCGTCGAGGGCCACCCGTCCCTCCAGGCGGGCCAGGGCCATGCCGAGGCAGAGGTGGATGCCGTAACCGAACGCCTGGTGGCGCCCGATCTCCCGGTGGATGTCGAACGAGTCGCCGTCGGGGAAGTGCCGCTCGTCCCGGTTGGCCGACCCGTTCAGCAGCACCAGGACGCTGCCCTCGGGCACCGTCTGGCCGTGCCACTCCACGTCCCGGGTCACATAACGCGACTGCACCGGCGACGGGGACTCGAAGCGCAGCAGCTCTTCGATCGTGGGGTTCACCAGCGTCCGGTCCTCGGCCACCTGGCGCCGCTGGTCCGGATGGCGCCCCAGCACCTCGCCCGTGAAACCGATGAGCCGCGTCGTGGTCTCGTTGCCGGCGCTGGCCAGCAGGCTGGTGTAGACGAGCACCTCGCTCCGGGTGAGCCGCCGCACGGCGCCCGTCTCGTCCTCGAACTCCGCCGTCAGCAACTCGGTCATGAGGTCGTCCGACGGGTTGGCCGCCCGCCAGTCGATGTACTCCCCGAACACCTCGGCGTGGTGCTCGGCGTCGAAGTTCGGCGTCGGCTCGGCCCCCTCGTCGAGCCGGAGGCCCTCGTCGGTCCGCTGGCGCAGCGCCTCCTGGTCCGCCTCGGGAATCCCGAGCAGCATGCCGATGGTGCGCATGGGCATGAAAGCGCCCAGGTCCCGGATGAAGTCGAAGCCCCCGGACCCGACCAGGGGGTCGAGCACCTCGGCGCAGTAGGCGCGCACCTGCGGTTCGATCGCCATCATCTTCTTGGGCGTGAACACCCGCGAGAGCAGCGAACGGTGGATGTCGTGGATGGGCGGGTCCTCCATGAGGATCATGCCCGGCGGCATGTCCACCTTGGCCCGAATCAGCTCGAGCACCGAGCCGCGGCCCGAGATGTACGTCTTCCAGTCGAGCATGGCGGCGTCGACGTCGTCCCAGCGGCTCAGCGCGAAGAACTCGTACTTGTCGTTCCGGTACAGCGGGGCCTCGTCGCGCATCCGCTTCCACAGCGGGTACGGATCGGCGTCGATGTCGAAGTCGTACGGGTCGTAGTAGAGGCCCTGCTCGCTGGCGATGGTCACGTCCGGTGTCCCCCCGTGCTCTCCGGCTAGCCGGCCGGATACGAGATCGACTTGACCTCGAGGTACTGCTCGAAGCCCGGCTTGCCGTTCTGGCGCCCGATGCCGCTGTGCTTGAACCCGCCGAACGGCAGGTCGGGGCCGTAGGGGGCGCCCCCGTTGACGCTGACGCCACCCGTGCGGATGCGCTTGGCCACCTCGAGCGAGTGCTCGAGCGTCCCGCCGAACACGCCCCCGGACAGCCCGTAGATGCTGTCGTTGGCGATGCGCACCGCGTCCTCCTCGTCCTCGTAGGGGATGACGACGAGCACCGGCCCGAAGATCTCCTCCTGGGCGATGGTCATGGAGTTCTCCACGTCGGTGAACAGCGTCGGCTCGACCCACCACCCCTTGGCGAACTCGTCGCCGGCGGGGCGGCCGCCGCCGACGGCCAGCGTGGCGCCCTCGGCCTTGCCCTTCTCGATGTACCCCAGCACGCGCTCGCGCTGCTTGGACGAGACGAGCGGGCCCATGATCACGTCCTGGCGGTGCGGCTCGCCGTAGGGCACGGCGGCGAACATGCCCTTGAGCATTTCGACGCCCTCGTCGTAGCGCGAGCGGGGTAGCAGCATCCGAGTCTGAATGGCACAGCCCTGCCCGGCGTGGAAGCAGGCGCCCATTCCCATCATGGAGGCCAGGCCGAGGTCGGCGTCCTCGAGCACGATGGTGGCCGACTTGCCGCCCAGCTCGAGGAAGGTGCGCTTCATGGTGGCGGCGCCCTTCTCCATGATGCGCCGGCCCACCGCGGTCGAGCCGGTGAAGCTGATCAGGTCCACCTTCGGGGACAACGTCAATTCCTCGCCGATGAGGTGGTCCGACGACGTCACGACGTTGATCACGCCGGCGGGGATGTCCGTCTGCTCGGCCACGATGCGGCCGAGCAGGGTGGCGTTCCACGGCGTGTCGGGGGCCGGCTTGACGATCATGGTGTTGCCGGTGGCCAAGGCCTGGCCGACCTTGTGCAGCGTGACCTCGACCGGGAAGTTCCACGGAATGATGGCCCCGACCACGCCGACCGGCTCGCGCCAGATGCGCCGGGAATCGAGGTTCCCCGTAATGCTCATGGCATCGGGCAGTACCGTCTCCCACTCGAAGTTGTCGATCTCCTTGGCCGGCCACGCGATCGCCTCGGACAGCGGCGCCTCGAGCTGGGGGCCCTGGGTCGTCATGTAGGGACAACCCACCTCGAGGATCAGCTGCTCGCGCAGCTCCTCCACCTCGGCGTTGAGCGCCTCGTGCAGCTGCTCGAGGCACTGCTTGCGGAAGGACCGGTTGGTGGCCCAGTCGGTCTCGTCGAAGGCCCGGCGGGCGGCGTCGATGGCCCGCTGCATTTCGGCGGTCGAGGCGTCGGCCACCTGGCCCAGCACCTCTTCGGTCGCCGGGTTGATGTTGTCGAAGGTCTGGCCGGAGTCGGCCTCGACCAGCTTGCCGTCGATCAGCATGCGCTGCTCGGGATTGACCTTCACTGCCTCGGCCATGGTCCTCTTCCTCTCGTCATCCGCATCGTGCCCACCCCGAGCGGGCGGGCGCGCCAGAGCGTGACACAGCCCGCGCTGCCCGGTGCCACGTGCCTGGAACGCCCTGGTTCGGAGGGTATCTGACTTTGACGTCGTCGTCAAAAATGGCATTATCACTGGTCCGGAACTCAGGGTAACGGCCCCGTGCTCCCGGCCCGGCCGGGGCCCGGAGGCCGGACCTCCCCCGCCGGGCCGCCATCCGGCAGAGTGGGCGCCGTGACCCCGAGGACCGCACCGGCCCGAGACAAGGAGACCCGATGTTCACCATTGACGCGTTCGTCGAGGCACTGACCCTCGAGCCCCTCGGGGACGACCGCTACCGCGCCTCCAACCTGACGTCCGAGCACGGCGTCGTCTTCGGGGGCCAGCTCCTGGCCCAATCCGTGATGGCCGCGCTGGCCGGCAACGACGGCAAGTCGGTCAAGACCATCCACACCGTGTTCGCCCGCGGCGCCCAGCCCGACGCTCCCCTCGACGTCACGGTCGAGCGGATGCACGCCGGCCGGTCGGTCGCCTCGAGCACGGTGACGATGAGCCAGGGGGACACCATCTGCACGCGCTCGCTGGTGCTGCTGAGCGCAAACGAGGACGACGTCATCCGCCACGCCGGCGAGCCCCGCAGCGGCTCACGGCCCGAGGACGTCGCGGGCCACATCCGCGGCGAGGGCGTATGGGAGATGGGCATCGTCGGCGACGTCGACATCAGCGACCCCGACCTCGTCGGCCCGGCAGAGCTCGACGTCTGGGTGCGCTTCGCCGGTGCCCCCGACGACCCGGCCACCGACCAGGCCCTCGTGGCCTACTCGACCGACGGCTTCCTCATCGCCACCGCCATGCGGCCGCACGCCGGCGTCGGCCAGGCCCAGGCGCACAAGACGCTCTCGACCGGGGTCCTCAGCCACACGCTGACCTACCACGAGCCCTGCCCGGCGCGCGAGTGGCACCTGCTCGAGCAGGTGAGCACCTACGCCGGGCACGGCCGCAGCTACGGCCGCGGCGACATTTTCCGCGCCGACGGGCAACTGGCGGCCTCCTTCGTCCAGGACGCCATGATCCGGGCCCGTTCGGGTGGTGCCGGCAAGCTCTAAGCGGCCGCCAGGCGGGCCAGCTGCCGGGCCAGCCAGTCCTCCTTGCAGCGTTCCGCGTCCTTCACGGCCGCGGCGTCCGGCGCCAGCATGTACGCGTGGGGGAGGCCTGCGATGACGTGCAGCTCGCAGTCGACCCCGGCCTGGCACAGCCGCTGGGCGTAGTCGATGTTCTCGTCGCGGAAGCCGTCGATGGCCCCGACGACGACGCAGGTCGGAGGGAGGCCGGTCAGATCGGTGGCTGCAGTGGCCGACGCGTAGGACGGGACGTCGTCGCGGCCGTAGAGCTCACCCAGGTACGACCGCCATCCGAACTCGTTCGACGCCGCAGTCCACACGTAGAGCCCCTCCGCCCGGATGGAGTGGGTGACCCCCCGCCTGTCGAGCATGGGGCAGTCGAGAAACTGGAAGGCGAGCGGAACCTCGAAACGGTCGCGGGCCAGTAACCCCAGCCCGGCCGCCAGTCCCCCACCGGCACTCAGTCCGTAGATGCCGATCCGCGAGGGGTCGATGCCCAGCTCGTCGGCGTGGTCGTAGGTCCAGCGCAGGGCGGCGTAACAGTCCTCGAGCGGTCCGGGGTACGGCGTCTCGGGCGCCAGCCGGTACTGCACCGAGACCCCGACGAACCCCAGCGACGGGCACCAGCGGTCGAGCAACGGATCGTCCATGTCGTAGGAACCGATGACGTAACCGCCGCCGTGCATGGTGACCATGGCCGGCAGCGGGCCGTCGACGCCCGTGGGGCGATGCACGCGCACCGGGACCGGAGGGTCGCCCGGCACCTCGTGCTCGGTGCGGGTGACGGCCCCCGAGAGCGCCGGGGCCGGGAACGGGGCGGACCTGATGGCCGCCACTGCGTCGGCGTCCATCTGCGGCAGCTCGAACGCGCCCAGAATCGGCCCCAACTCGGGGTCCAAGAGGCCTTTCACGTCGACATCGGTCATCGGCTGCTCCCCTCTGGTCGGCTGAGAACTGCGGCGTCGCGACAGTAGTGTCCGTGCCGACGGCACACGAGGGAGGAAAAGGTGGCGAACGAATTGGGTGCGGCCGGACTTCGCTTCGAACGCGAAGGTCCGATCGCCTGGTGCATCATCGACCGACCCGCCGCCCGCAACGCGCTCGACGCCGGCCATGTACTTCGGGATAAAGCGGGCCGTGCGACTCGTGAACAGCGACCCCGACCTGGCCGCGCTGATCATCACCGGCACGGGCGACGTCTTCGCTCCCGGCGGCGACCTCGGCGGGCGACGAGAGGAGGGCGACGAGCCCACCCCCGACATCGGCCACGACATCCTCCCCTTCCTCGCCATCCGCGACAGCCGGGCGCCGGTCGTGTCCGCCGTGAACGGCATCTGCCAGGCGGGCGGTCTCCTCATCGCCATGCTGGCCGACATCTGCGTGGCCAGCGACCGGGCCACCTTCCGGGTGCCCGAGCTCCTGCGGGGCATCCCCGACGCCACCTACGCCGCCGTGCTGCCCGCGCACGTGGGCATCGCCGTGGCCCGCGACCTGCTGCTCTCGGCTCGCCGGTTCGACGCCGCCGAGGCACTGCGCATCGGGCTGATCTCGCGCGTGGTCCCCCATGACCAGCTGCACGACGCGGCGAGAGAGGCGGTGCGCGAAATTTTGCAGACCCCGCCCATGGCGCGCACCCACGTGAAACGAATGCTCAACGAGCGCTACGGGCTGATCGACTACCAGACCATGTTCTGGGCCCTCGAGGAGTCGGACGAGCCGCGTGAGGGGATGCAGGCCTTCATGGAGAAGCGGCCGCCCCGCTGGGTGCCCGAGGGGTTGCCATCCGCAGACGCCAAGGGCTGACGCACGGGCGCCGGGCGAGAACCTATGGTCAGGGCATGAACGTGCAGACACTGGCCGGGAAGGTGGCGATCGTCACCGGCGGAGCGGGTGGTATCGGCCGGGCGACCGGCGACCTCCTCGCGGCCGAAGGGGCGAGCGTCGTCATCGGGGACGTCGACGCGGAACAAGGGCAGGAGGTCGCCGACGCGATCGGCGACGCAGCTGCCTTCAAACAGACCGACGTGAGTGACATCGACCAGGTGCAGGCGCTGGTCGACTTCACCGTCGAACGCTTCGGTGCGTTGGACATCATGTTCAACAATGCGGGAATCGGGAGCTCCCTCAAGCGATTTCTCCCGGACGACCTGGACGACTTCTCCCAGATCATGAACGTCAACCTCTTCGGAGTGATCGCGGGCTCCCAGCGCGCCGGCCGCTACATGAAGGACCACGGGGGTGGCTGCATCATCAACAATGCCTCCATTGCCGCCATCAACGCCGGCTCCGGCATGATCTCCTACCGTGCCTCGAAGGCGGCGATCGCTCACGCGACCAAGTGCATGGCCGTCGACCTGGCTCCCTACGGCATCAGGGTCAACTGCATCACCCCGGCGCACATCCGCACCGGCATCACCACCTACGACATGGGCCCCGTCCTGCGGTACATGCAGCCTCTGGAGCGAGAGGCGCAGCCCGAGGACGTGGCCAACGCCGTGGTCTTCCTGGCCAGTGACCGCGCCGCCCAGATCACCGGCATCGTGATGCCGATCGACGGTGGAACCACGGCCGGGCCGCCCTACGCGCAGACGAAGCTGATCATGTCCCAGGCGGTGCCGTCACGCGAGGGCACGAACACCACGGGGTGACGATCGCCGAGCCGAAGTGGCGTCAGCCGGCGCGGTCAAGGTCGAGGTAGAGCCGTTCGAGGCCCCGCAGGAAGAAGGTCGGCAGGTAGTCGTAGTGCCGAGCTCCGGGCGGTCCGTGGTGTTCCTCCGAGATCGAAATGTCCGACGTCCGGTCGAGGAAACGGTTGATGGTCACCCGACCCTCGGCGCGGGCCAGCGGTGCCCCCGCACATGTGTGGATGCCGTGGCCGAAGGCGATGTGCTGCCGGGCATTTTGGCGGTCGATGTCGAACTCGTACGGCTTCTCGAAGAGCCGTGGGTCGCGGTTGCACGCACCGGGCACGAGCATGACGGTGCCCCCGGCCGGGATCTCGACACCGCCGAGGGTGGTCCGTACCCGCGCCATGCGGAACTGCGTGCGCAGCGGGCTCTCCAGCCGCAGCGTCTCCTCAATGAAGTTCGGGATGCGCTCTCGATCGGCCCGGACCTGCTCCTGCAGGTCGGGCCTCTCCCCGAGCATCCGGAGTGCGAAGGACAGCAGCCGGACCGTCGTCTCCTGGCCACCGGCGAAGAGGTTGGCCGCTATGAGCGCGGCGTCCTTGACGTCCGGGGTCGACCCGTCCGGGAAGGTCGCCGTCGCCAGGCCGGTCAGCACGTCGGTGCGGGGCTGGCGCCGCCGGTCCTCGATGTACCCCGTGAAGCGCTCGTAGAGGAACTCGAGCGGCTTGTGGGACACGTCCTGATGCGCGGTGGACAGCCGCTCCCGGAACAGGGAGTGATCGGACTCGGGCACCCCTTCGAGGTCGGCGATGACGGTGAGGGTGAAGGGCTCCGCGTAGGCACCCACCATTTCGCATGCTCCATCGTCGATGAACCCGTCGATGAGGCGGTCGGCGAACTGCCACATGAAGTCCTCGTTCTCCTTGAGGCGCTTCGGCGTGATGAGCCGCATGAGGAGATGCCGATGGGCCGTATGGTTCGGCGGGTCGAAGGCGGGAAGCTGGTCGCTGAAGGGCAGCTCGTTGCGGCACTTCACAATGATGTCGCTCACGTCGTCGCCCGCGAAGGGGGACGAGAACTTCACGAACGTGCCGCTCACCACGTTGCACGACGAGTAGGTCCCCGACGGCAGGTCGTCCGGTGGGAACGTCGCCGGATCACCGTAGATCGTCATCGCCTCCGGGTGGCCCGTAATGACGAACACCCCGTAGTTGGGGTCGCGCCACACCGGGGACTGTTCCCGCACCCAGTCGAAGTAGGGATAGGGGTCGTCCTGGACCGATCGGTCGGCGAAGAAGTTGACGTCCTTGAATTCGCTCATGGGCCACCCCGATCTGGTGTCTGAATGCATACGATCTGTTCCATGGGCTTGGAGGTGGAGATCGATCGCGACCTGTGCATCGGCTCGGGGAACTGTGTGTACGAAGCCCCGGGCGTCTTCGATCTCGACGGCGACAGCGTCGCCTTCGTCGTCGACCCGGCCGCGTCACCCGAGGACTTGCTCATCGCCGCGGCACGCAAGTGCCCGAGCCATGCGATCTCGGTCCGGCGAGAGGGCGTCACGCTGGGCTGAGCGTCCTCATGGCGCGGCGGACGGCTGAGCCGTGGCATGCCGGGCGGCGACGTAGCCGAAGACCATGGTGTTGGCGATGCTGGCGCCCGGACCGAGGTAGTGGCGGCCCATGACGGTGGCGGTGCCGTTGCCCGTGGCGTAAAGGCCGGGTATGGGCCGGTCGTCCTGGTCGACCACCTGCGCCTGCTCGCTGGTGACCAGTCCGCCGCAGGTGCCGATGTCACCGGGCACGACCTGGACCGCGTAGTACGGAGGCTCGTCGATCGGCCCGAGGCAAGGATGCACCCTCGGATTGGGATCGCCCAGGGCACGGTTGTAGGCCGACTCGCCGCGCCCGTAGTCGGGATCGACGCCACGGGCGGCGTTCTCGTTGAACCGCTCGACGCTCGCCGACAGGCCGGCGGCGTCGATACCGCACAGGCTGGCGAGGTCGGCGAGCGTCCAGGCCTGTTTGAGCATGCCGCTCTCGAAAAGCTGACGCGGGAACCGGCCGGGCCGGGAACGCTGGTGCGCATAGCGCTTCCGGTAGCGGTCGTCGAAGATCAGCCAGCAGGGAACGGCGCGGCTCGTCTTGTCACGGGCGTACATCGCCTTGCCGACCTCCATGTAGGAGTTCGACTCGTTCACGAACCGCTGGCCGGCGGCATCGACGTAAATGGTCCGGGGCCGTTGCCGGGCTTGATCGAGGGTGGACTGCCCGAATCGGCCCGTGCGCGGCGACGGCAGCCACCAGGCCTCGTCCATCAGGTCGGTCTTGGCGCCGATCCGCATCGCCGCCTGGAGCACCTCGCCGGTGTCGCCGGGGTTGGAGATCGACCAGCGGGCGCGGTTGGGCTGGTCGCCGCCGAACTGCTGGCGCATCTCGGCATTGTGGGCGAACCCGCCGGACGCCAACAGCACGCCTTGGCGGGCGCGGACGAGGAACGGCGACCCTTCCCGCACGGTGCGGACCCCGACGACGCGGCCGTCCTCCACGAGCAACTCATCGACGGGGGCGTCAGTCCATATCGGGATCCCCCGCTCGAGGGCGTTGCGCAACATCTGCCCGATCAGCGACGCGCCGTTCGTGAGCAGCGCCTGTCGGCGGAGTCGTGCCGTGTACGTCCGGGTGACGACCCGGGCCGAGATGGCGAAAGCGCCGAGGCTGCGGTTGTAGTTGGAGAGCGAGCGCGCCTCGTTCGTCATCACCGCCAGGCCCAGGCTCTTGGCCAGGCCCGCCTGCATCTTCTCGAGCCATCCGCCGAGCACGCGCCCGTCGAAGGGGACCGGTTCGATCCCCCGCCCGAGGTCGTGGCCGCCCTTGGCGTCGGAGTAGTAGTCGCTGTAACCCCGGCAGTAGGTGAAGCGCACGCCACACCCTTGGAGGAACGAGACCATGTCGGGCCCGGCCGTCAAGAAGGCGTGCCGACGCTCGAAGGACGAGGCTGGTCCGACGTCGCCCACGACGGCCTCGAAGTGGGCCAGGGCGTCCTCGTACGAGTCCGGGACTCCGATGGCCTGCATCACCGGATTGTTCGGGACCCATACGATCCCGCCCGACATCGCGGTCGAACCACCGATCAGGGCCTGCTTCTCGAGCACCAGGGCGCTCGCACCCTGTGCGGCCGTGGCCAGCGCCGCCACCATGCCGCCACCGCCGGACCCGACGATCACGACGTCGACGGTGGAGTCCCACGTCGTCATGTCACGACCTCTCTGACCTCCCCCGAAGCACCTTCAGCGTCGGAGCAAGCTAGCAGGGTCCGTTGACGATTGCTACGGAACCGAAGTAATCTCCCGGCAACCGTCAACGAGTGAAGCGGGGGGATGATGACCGGCAGACTCAAGGACGCTTACCTATCCGGCCGAGGGCCTCGGGGCCCCGAAGGATCGTCACCCCGGGCCGGTGGTCGATGTCGGGCTCCCCACCGGAACCGAGGTGTTCTCGGCCGACGATCACATCTCGCTGGCCGAGGACATCTTCTACGAGGGCTTTCCCGACAGCATGAAGGATCAGGCCCCTCGGGTGATGAATGTCGACGGCGGATGGGTGCTGGGCCTGGACGGGAAGTCGCTCCTCGTGCCCGAGTTCATTGAGGTGCTCACCCAGTACGACCCGCTCTCGGGATCCCACACGGGGGACGTCGACGCGCGGCTCGCCGCCCTCGACTCGGAGGGCATCTCACGGGAACTGGCCTTCCCCAACTCGGTCCTCGCCCTGTTCGGCTGGCCGGACCGGGAGGTCCGTGAGCTCTGCTTCCGGATCTACAACGAGCACATGGCGGAGATCCAGGAGCGCTCGAACAACCGCATTTTCGGCGTCGGCCTCATCAACTGGTGGGACGCGGAGGGGGCACGGCGGACGCTGGCGGAGCTCAAGGCGCTCGGGCTGAAGACGTTCCTCATGCCCCTCTCTCCCGGGAAGGACCTGGAGAAGCGCCCGATCGACTACGCCAGCGCGGCGATGGACGGCGTGTGGGAGGCGATCGAAGAGGCGCAGGTCCCGGTCTCGCACCACATCGGCGAGAGTCCTCCCGCGACGCCCAACGAGCACAATGCGGTGAGCATCGGGATGTTCCAATCGGTGGCGCCGTTCCGTGACACGTTCGCCAAGTACGTGTTCGGCGGCATCTTGGACCGGCACCCCGGGCTCAGGATCGGCTGGTTCGAAGGTGGGATCAACTGGGTGCCCTCGGCCCTGCAGGACGCCGACCACATTGCGGCGTCCTTCCGGCACATCAACGACCTGAAGATCGAGCACGAACCGACGTACTACTGGGACGCCCACATGTGCGCCTCGTTCATGGTCGACCCACTCGGGCTCGCACTCCTGCCCCGCATCGGTGTGGACCGGGTCATGTGGTCCACTGACTTCCCCCACAACGAGAGCACCTACGGCTACAGCAACCAGTCGCTGGCCGAGGTGGTGGACGCCGTGGGCGCGGAGGCGGCCACGGCCATCGTCAGCGGGAACATCAAGCGCTACCTCGGGTTGGACGACTGATGCCGGCAGGTCTGATGGCCTCGGTGACACCGACCCTGATCCCGGCCACGCCGGACCTTGCCCGCATGCGCCGGGAGCGGATGAGCCGGGTGCACGCGGCCATGCGCGAGCAGGGTCTCGACGCGCTCGGTGCTGTTGGGCAACACCAACGTGGTCTACGCCACGGGGGCGATTTGGCCGCTCGCCGACTCGGGCCGGGCGAACTTCGAACAGCCGGTCGCCGTAGTCCTCGCGGACGACGAGTGGCCGCACCTGTTCTCCCCCATGCGTGAGGACGATCGGCTCCTCTCGGACCTCCCCCCGGATCATCTCCACGGCCCGGTCTACCTGGACTTCGACGAGGGAGTGCAGCTCTTCGCGGCGCAGCTGGCCGAGCTCCTGCCCGCCAACGCCGCCGTCGCCATGGACGAATGGACCAATGCCCTCCGCCGCGAACGCTCGATCCTCTTCGCCCACGAGCCGCCCGTCGACGGTGGCCGTGTGATCAGCAAGGCCAAGGCGACGAAGACGCCAGACGAGCTGTCCTGCATGCGGACAGGACTGCGGATCACGGAACGGGCCATCGCCGAGGTGCAAGCCCGCATTGCGCCAGGTGTCCGTCAGACCGACCTCACCGCGACCTTCCTCCGCACGATTTTCGAGGCCGGCGCCGATGCCAACATTCTCGATCCCATTTGGCAGGTGATGCCCCCGAAGATGGCCGATGGGCCATGGACGACGACGGGCGACCTGGCCTGCCCGCTCCTCACGACAGAGCGCGAGCTCGCCGAAGGGGACGTGCTCTGGGTCGACACCGGCATCAGCTACGGCGGCTTCCACTCCGACTTCGGGCGGACCTGGGTCGTGGGACGGGATCCCGATGCCCGGCAGCACGCCCAATTCGAGCGCTGGCAGGCGATCATGTCCGCCGTCCTCGACGTCACCCGGGCCGGGTCGACCGCGGCGGACCTGACGGCGGCCGCCATCGACGCCGCCGGAGGCGTCAAGCCCTGGATGCCCCACTTCTATCTCGGGCACGGACTCGGCATCGACAGCGCGGAAATGCCCTATGTGGGGAGCGATATCGGTGAGGCGTTCGACGCCACGCTCGTGCTCGCCGAGGGGATGGTCCTGGTCCTCGAGCCGATCGTGTGGGACGACGGCGCCGCCGGCTACCGCTCCGAAGAGGTGCTCCTCATCACGAGCGACGGGTGGGAACCCATGACCGACTACCCCTACGATCCGTTCTGAGGAGCCGTGACGGTTACCGAGGTACTGCCCGACGACGCCCTTCTCCGACGCTCGCGCCGGGAGCGCGTGCTCGCCGCCATGGAGACAGAGGGGATCGACCTGCTCGTCGTGGGCCGGGAGGCGAACGCTCGCTACGTGTCGGGAGCGCCGCGGCTCTGGATGGCCGGATCGCGCGCGTTCGGTCCCGGCTGCGTGCTCGAACGAGCCACCGGGGCGGTGCATCTGCTGAGCACCTGGGACGAGGGCATCCCCGAGGACATCCCCCACGAGAACCTGTACGGGATTTCGTTCAACGGCGCCAACTTCGTGAAGGCGCTCCGGAGGATCGACGGTGCGGCTACGGCTCGGGTGGTGGCCACCGACAGTATGTCGCTCTCCTCCTCGAATCTCCTGCCCAAGGCCTTCCCGTCGGCCGAGCTGGTCGACGGGGAGCCGATGCTGCGCCGGGTCCGCCGGGTGAAGACGTCCGAGGAGGTGGACGCGATCCGGGCCTCCGTGCGCATCGCCGAGCGTTCGCTGCACGCAGCGGAGGCGGCGCTCGCGCCCGGCATCACCGAGCGGCAACTCACCGGAGTGTTCATGGAGGCGATGGCCTCGGCCGGCGTCACCACCCCCTCCACACAGGACGTTGCATGGGCGACATCGCGCGGACGCTCCTGGCACCGCACCAGCCGCGACGTGCCCGTGCAGGAGGGCGACCTGGTGGCCTTCGACGCCGGCGTGATCGTCGGCGGCTACGTGGGCGAGCTCGGTCGGACCCACGTCGTCGGGAACGACAGCGGCGTGGCCGCCGAGCTGTTCGCGGCCTGGGACGAGCTGTGGGACCGCCTCGCCGCGGCATGCCGCCCCGGTGCAGTCGGGTCGGACCTCCTGGCCGCCTACGAGGCCGCCGGGGTCGCTCCCCCACCCATGCCGGTGGCACGGGGGCTCGGCCTGGGCTTCGACCTTCCCCTCGTGACCCACGCCCTGCCCGCCGAGGCCGCCGGGCAACGGCTCGAGTCCGGGATGGTGCTCGCCCTGAGCGCCTACGTCTGGCAGGACGGCGTCGGCGCCGTCTACGGACAGGAACCGGTCGTCATCACGGCGGATGGTCCGGAGGCCCTCTCGGCGAGTCCGCTGCGCACTGGAAGGAGCTCTTGACGTGACCGACGTCGACGTCCCACCGGCCGAGGAGATCATCCTCTACGAGAAGGATCCCAGCACCCGCATAGCCACGATCACCCTGAACCGGCCCGACCAACTCAACATCCCCACCATTGCCGCCCGCCGGCGCTACGCGGACCTGATCTTCAAGGCGAGCATTGACGACGACGTCAAGGTCCTGGTGGTCCGGGGCGTCGGCGACCACCTCGGAACGGGCGCCGACCTCGACGAGCTGATGGCGAAGCAGGCCCAGGGCACGGCGCTGTACGAGGAGTTCGGTCTCGACGAGGATGACGACGTCACCATGCCACCCGCGCGCTCGTATCGCGCCGGGGCGTCGCTCCTGCACTGGTACGGCAATACGAGGTCGGGCTGCCGAAGCCTCCAGGACTTCAAGAAGATCAGCATTCTCGAGGTCAAGGGCTACTGCTACGGCTGGCACTTCTACCAGGCCGGCGATGCCGACATCGTCATCTCGTCCGACGACGCGCTCTTCGGCCATCCGGCGTTCCGCTATGTCGGCTACGCACCGCGCATGTGGCAGTGGGCGATGATGATGGGCCTGCGCAAGTTCCAGGAGATGGTGTTCACCGGGCGACCTTTCACCGCGGAGCAGATGTACGACTGCAACTTCGTGAACAGTGTCGTGCCCCGCGATCAGCTCGAAGCAGAGGTGGAGAAGTACGCCCGCGCCTGTGCGCGCACGCGGCCCACCGACACCGTGTTCATGCAGAAGGTGTTCTTCGAGGTGATGAAGCAGCAGCAGGGCGAATACATGGGCAGCCTCCTCAGTGCGTGGCTGGAGTCCATGGGTGGCCAGCTCCGCAGTGACGATGACGGCAAGCGGGCCACCCTCAGCCAGGAGACGATGGACGCCGGCCTGAACTTGGCAGTCAAGGACAACGACAGCTGGTTCCCGCCCGAGTGGCGTCTCAGCCAATCGGGTCGCCGGCGTCCCGAAGACGACTGACGTGACCCCGGCTCCCTCGGGCGGTCCGGGTGGCGCTCCCCCGTCGGCGCCGCCGCTGGACGGGCTCCGGGTCGTCGATCTGTCGACGTGGATCGGAGGCGCGTACTGCACGAAACTGTTGGGCGACGGCGGCGCCGAGGTCATCAAGGTCGAGGAACCCGCCGGTGATCCGTTGCGACAGTGGTCGGCCTCGGGCGCGGCCATCCCGGCCGGCCGCGATGGCGCTCTCTTCAACTTCCTCGCCGCGTCGAAACGGAGCGTCGTCGTCGATGGGGAGAACGCCGAGGATGTGGCCTCGCTCCACCAGCTCCTCGCGTCGGGGGACGCCGTCGTCTGGTCCCGTGGATCGACGCTGGCCCAGCAGCCGTCACTGGAGCCACGCGAAATCCTTCGCCGCCACCCTCACCTGATCGTCTCCTCCATCACCCCGTTCGGCCTCGAGGGGCCGTGGAGCGACAGGGCCGCCACCGAATTCACCCTGCAGGCGTGGTCGGGAGGGATCGTCGGGCTGGCGCGCGGGCTGCCCGACCGCGCGCCGGTGCACGTCGGTGGTCAAGTCGGCGAATGGCTCTCGGGGGTCTTCGCCGCCATCGGGACCCTGGCCGCCATCCGTCGCCGAGACCCGAACGGCCAGCTCGTCGACGTGTCGATGCTCGAGGCGCTGGCGATGTGCCTGACCTACTACCCAGTGACGTTCAACGACCAGCTTGGGCACCCCATGCGCCGCCGCCGGTTCATCCCGACCCCGGGTGTCGGTGCCGCCAAGGACGGCCTCGTCGGGCTGGGGTGCGGGACGGGGCAGCAGTGGCTGGACTTCTGCGTCATGGTCGAGCATCCCGAATGGATGGAGGACCGATCGCTCTTCCTCGACCGGACGAAATTGGCGCCGGTCATCGATGCCTGGATCGCGGGACAGACCGTCGACGAGGTGCTCGACCAGGCCTCGGCGTTCCGGATCCCCAACGCGCCCATCGCCAAGGGCTCGAACATCACCACGTTCGAGCACTTCGCCGAACGGGGGACGTTCACGGGCAACCTGCGGGACGGTGCGGCCAATCCGGTTCCGCCGTTCCGGTTCGGCTCGGCGCGCCTCCGCCCGCCCGAGCCCGCCCCCAGCCTCGGAGAGCTACCGGTCGACGGCGCCCTGCCGCGTGAGCGATCGGCCGAGGGCTCTGCCGGCGGTGCGGCAGCGCTCCCTTTCGAGGGGCTGCGGATCCTCGACATGACCTCCTACTGGGCCGGCCCACTCGCCGGGCACGTGCTGGCGCTCCTCGGGGCCGAGGTGATCCACCTCGAGTCGGCGGCCCGGCCCGATGGGGCCCGCCTGGTCGGTGGGGTCCCGCAAACGGAGGATCGCTACTGGGAGCGAGGCCCGATCTTTGCCGCGCTCAACACCAACAAGAAGAGCTTGACCATCGACCTCCGCCAGCCACGAGGCATCGATCTGGTGCGTCGCTTCGTCGGAACGTGCGACGTGGTCATTGAGAACTACACCCCACGCGTGCTGGACCAACTGGGTCTCGACTACGAGACGCTCCGGGCGGATCGTCCCGACCTGATCATGCTCCGGATGCCGGGGTTCGGTCTCGAGGGACCGTGGCGTGACGAGGCGGCCTTTGCCTTCGTGATCGAGGACGCCTCCGGGCTCACGTGGCTGACCGGGCATCCCGATCTCCTTCCGTTCGAGCCGTATTGCATCGGTGACCCCAACGCGGGGCTCCACGCGCTCTTCGGGCTGATGCTCGCCCTCGAACACCGTGACCGCACGGGGGAAGGCGGCCTCGTGGAAACCGCGATGGTCGACGCCGCGGTGAACATCGCCGCCGAGCAACCGATCGAGTTCTCGGCCTACGGGGCGGTCCTGGCCCGCAACGGCAACCGGGGGCCCTGTGCGGCGCCCCAGAACCTCTACCAGGCGGCCGGGCCGGACGAGGACGGCCGCGACGACGCCTGGGTAGCCATCGCCGTCGCCACCGACGAGCAGTGGCTGTCGCTCCGCCGGGCACTGGGCGAGCCGGAATGGGCCGCCGACCCTGCCCTGGCGACGGCGGAAGGGCGTCGACGCGACCACGACCGGATCGACGAGTTCCTCGGAGCCTGGTGTCGCGAGCGGGCGGCGAGCGTGATCGTGGAGAGCCTCTGGCGGGTCGGTGTGCCGGTGGGAAGAGTGGTGCAGCCCCACCGGCAGCCCGAGCTCCCGCAACTCGAGTCCCGTGACTTCTTCGAAGAGGTGCTCCACCCGGTGATCGGAACGTCGCGCTACAGCACGCTTCCGATGAAGTTCTCGCGCGGGCCGGCCCACCTGCACCAACGGCACGCGCCGCTTCTCGGGGAGCACAACGAGGAGCTCCTGGGCGGCCTCGGCCTCACCCGGTCGGAGATCGACGCACTCGAAACGGAGGGGATCATCGGTGGTTCGCTCGTCGCGGATGCCTGAGAACGCTTCGACGGGGCCGTATCGTGGGCGGATGGGCTTCCAGGCGGCCCCCTTCGACGTCGTCGAGGCGTCGCGTCGCGTCTGGCTGGAGCGCTGGGACCCCGAGGCAGCCTCCGGCATGGCGGTGTTCACCGCGATTCTGCGCTCCTACCAGCTCCTCAACGACCAGGTGAACCATGTGATGAGGCGACCACGACCTCACGTTCGCCCGTTACGAGGTGCTGGCCTGGCTGGCCACGGACCCCGAATCGTCATTGACCTTGAGCTGGATCAGCAAGACCCTGCGCATTCCGCCGGCCACGGTCACGGACATCATCGACCGGCTGGAGCACGACAAGCTCGTCCGGCGGGTGCCCCATCCATCGGACGCCCGCACGACACTCGCCGTGATCACACCGCGAGGCCAACGGGCCGTCACGGACGCCACCCAGGACCTGAACTCGATCGTGTACGAACGAATCGGCCTGTCCGAACCGCAGCGAGACCGACTCATCGATCTGCTGGCCGAGTTGCGGGCGAGCGGGAACGAGTTCGACGTCGCACGCTCGAACGAGGTCATTGAGGAAGTCGGATCGCGTCAGGAGCGCCGGCGCGGGCGGTCCGGCAAGAGCGAAGTCGAGGTGGTGTAGGGCACCGAAGAGGGCGAACACCGCCGATCCGGTTCGGGCGGGCCGGGGCGGAGACCCTCCCAGAATCAGCGGGACACCGCGCGCAGGCAGAAGGCGGTGACCTGCTCGACCTCGACCGGGGTGGGTTCGACACGCTGCCACACGCAATCCGAGAGCAGGCCGAAGGTGGCGTGAGCGGCCAGGGCGGCATCGAAGCTCGGGGGTCTCGCTGCCCAGGTCGGCAAAGGGCTCGTGGAGGAGCGAGGCGACGGGTGCGCTGGCAAAGTGGCGACCCGTGGCCAGTCCCCCGTCGGCGCCACTGCCGTTCCACAGCACGGCCAGCGTGGTGGCCGCGCTCTCGGTGTCCGCCTGGGCCAGCACGCCGGCGACCCAGCGGCGGACCTTGGTCTCGGGCGTCTTCTCCTTGGCCAGCTGATGGTCGAGGTAGTCGCGCAGGCGCTCACCGCCGTCCTCGAGGATGGCCGTGACCAGTGCGTCCTTGGAGGGGAAGTGCCGGTAGAAGGCGTCGTTGGAAAGGCCGGCGGCGGCCACGATGTCGGCCACCCGGGGCGCGAGGTGGTGCCGTGCTGACGCATGAGGTCGAGCGCGGCATCGAGCAGGCGCCGGACCTCGCCGGCGTACTCGCTCTCCCGTTTGGCCAGGCTGCGGCGGACGATGCGTCCGGCGACGTCGGTCCCTCCGCCGCCGGCGGGCGCCGTGGGCTGGGCCTCGGTGGTCGGTATTGTGTTCTTGATAGTCAGAATCCTATTCTGGCAAGGACGAGTCAGGGAGGGCGCACATGGCGTGGGACTTTGAAACCGATCCCGAGTACCAGACGAAGCTGGACTGGGTCGACCAGTTCGTGCGGGAGGAGGTCGAACCCCTCGACCTGGCCTTTCCCCACCTGCAATTCACTCCCCTCGAGGGCAAGCGGCGCGAGGCGATCGACCCGCTGAAGGAGGAGGTGCGTCGACAAGGGTTGTGGGCCACCCACCTGGGACCCGAACTCGGTGGCCAGGGCTACGGGCAGTTGAAGCTGGCCCTGCTCAACGAAATCCTCGGACGCTCGTCGTGGGCGCCCATCGTCTTCGGGTGCCAGGCGCCCGACACGGGCAACGCGGAGATCATCGCCCACTACGGCACGGACGCGCAGAAGGAGCGCTACCTGCAGCCGCTGCTCACCGGCGAATGCTTCTCGAGCTATTCCATGACCGAGCCACATGCCGGCGCCGACCCCACCCTGTTCAAGACGCGGGCCGAGAAGGACGGTGACGAGTGGGTGATCAACGGCTGGAAATACTTCTCCTCGAACGCGAAGACGGCATCGTTCCTCATTGTGATGGCGGTGACGAACCCGGAGATCAGCCCCTACAAGGGCATGTCCATGTTCCTGGTGCCCACCGACACGCCCGGCGTCAACATTGTGCGCAACGTCGGCCTCTATGGCGAGCCCGTCAACGAGGGCTCGCACGCCCTCATCCACTACGAGGACGTGCGCGTCCCGGAAGAGTCACTGCTGGGCGGCGACGGGCAGGCCTTCGTAATCGCCCAGACCCGACTCGGCGGCGGACGCATCCACCACGCCATGCGCACCATCGGCATGGCCCAGAAGGCGATCGACATGATGTGCGAGCGCGCGCTGAGCCGTGAGACACAGGGCAGCCTGCTGGCGGACAAGCAATTCGTGCAGGGCTACATCGCCGACTCGTACGCCCAGCTGATCCAGTTCCGCTTGTTCGTGCTCTACACGGCGTGGGAGATCGACAAGTACAACGACTACAAGCGGGTGCGTAAGGACATCGCCACGGCCAAAGTCGTCATGCCCACCGTGCTGCACGACATCGCCTGGCGCGCCATGCAGGTGCACGGCGCGCTCGGGACGACCAACGAAATGCCGTTCTTCGGCATGATCCACGGCGCCGGCGTCATGGGCCTGGCCGACGGGCCGACCGAGGTGCACAAGATCACCGTGGCCCGTCAGGTGCTGCGCGACTACAAGCCGAGCGACGACATCTGGCCGACCCAGTGGCTGCCCAAGCGCCAGGAGGCGGCCCGGGCCAAGTTCGCCGAATACCTCGAGCTCGAGGTCGGGAACCTGTGAGCACGATCGAGGAGGACCTGTTCGGCGGTCCGGCGCCGACCATCGCGGACGTCGACAAGCTGACGGCCTGGCTCGACACCCAGGGTCTGGGTGCCGGCGCACCGTTGGAGCACCACTACATTTCCGGCGGCAGCCAGAACGAGATCTTCGAGCTGCGCCGGGGCGACCTGCACTGCGCCATGCGCATCCCGCCGAAGAGCGCGCCGTCGTCGCGTGACGACGGCATCGTGCGCGAGTGGCGCATCATCGAGGCGCTGACCGGGACCGACGTCCCGCACACCGAGGCCATCGCCGTGTGCACCGACCCGGCCGTGCTGGGCCGCACCTTCTACCTGATGGGTTTCGTCGACGGGTGGTCCCCCATGTCCACCCGGCGCCAATGGCCGCCGCCCTTCGACACCGACCTCGAGCAGCGCGGCGGACTGGCTCTCCAGCTGGTCGAGGGCATCGCCCTGCTGGGCAACGTCGACTGGCAGGCCAAGGGACTGGCGGACCTGGGGCGACCCGAGGGTTTCCACGAGCGCCAGGTCGACCGCTGGACCGCGTTCCTCGAGCGGATCAAGGGCCGCGAGCTGCCCGGCTTCGACGAGGCGGCCGCCTGGCTGCGAGCGCACCGTCCCATCGACTACATCCCCGGCATTATGCACGGCGACTACCAGTTCGCCAACGTGATGTTCAAGCACGGCGGGCCGGCCCGCCTGGCCGCCATCGTGGACTGGGAGATGGGCACGGTGGGCGACCCCAAGCTGGACCTGGGGTGGGTCGTGCAATCCTGGCCCGAGGACACGACGAGCGACGAGGACCGCCAAGGCGGCTACGTCGACATGACCGGCATGCCGTCGCGCGACGAGGTCCTGGCCCACTACGCCAAGACGTCGGGCCGCCAGGTCGACGACATCGACTACTACTGCGTGCTGGCCAAGTGGAAGCTGGCCGTCGTGCTGGAGCAAGGCTTCCAGCGTGCCGCCGACGACGAGAAATTGATGGCGTTCGGTCCCATTGTGCTCGGCCTCATGGCGGGTGCGGCCGAGCTGGCCGAGACGACCGACTACGCGGTGCTCGCCACCTCGGGCACCGACTGAACCTTCGTGCGCGCCGCGCTCTGCCGCACCTACGGCGGCCCCGAGGTCGTGGTGGTCGAGGACGTGCCGGTGCCGGAGATCGGCCCCGGCCAGGTACGGGTGCGCATCACCATCGCCGCCCTGAACTTCCCCGACGTGCTGGTGGTGGCGAACCAGTACCAGGCGCAGGCCCCGACGCCGTTCATCCCCGGCAGCGAGTTCGCCGGCGAGGTCGTCGAGGTGGGTGACGGCGTGACCGGATTCGCCGTGGGCGACCGGGTGTTCGGCTCGACCTTCATCGGCGCCTTCGCCGAAGAGGTGGTCGTGGGCACAGGATCGCTGACGCGCACGCCGCCCGACGTGGACGACCGTGTGGCGGCCTCCTTCGGCGTGGCCTACAAGACGGCGTACCACGTGTTGCGCTCGGTGGCCTCGCTGGCAGCCGGTGAAGAACTGATTGTGCTGGGAGCCGGCGGCGGAGTGGGCTCGGCCGCGGTCCAGCTGGGCGCAGTGCTGGGTGCGTCGGTGACGGCAGTGGCCTCGTCGCCCGAGAAGCTCCAGGCGGCCAAGGCGTGCGGCGCCGAGCGTCTCATCCAGCACGGATCGGGCGACCTACGCCAGGCGCTCCGCGACGCCCTGCCCGACGGAGCAGACGTGGTGATCGACCCCGTCGGAGGTGATCTGGCCGAGCCCGCCTTGCGGACCCTGCACTACGACGGGCGCTTCGTCACAGTCGGCTACGCCTCGGGGACCATTCCGCGCATACCTCTCAACTTGGTGCTCCTGAAGGGTGTCCACGTTCTCGGCTTCCAATTCCGCGACTTCGCCCTGCACCGGGGCGATGAAATGGTCCGCAACGACGCCGAGCTGCTGGGCCTGCTGGCGGAGGGAAAGGCCGAGCCCCTGATCGGGGCCACGTTCGGGCTCGATGAGGCGGCAGCCGCCCTGGCCTACGTGGCCGAGGGACGGGCGGTGGGCAAGGTGGTGCTCGAGGTGGCACCCGTCTAATATCGACGTCGATGTCAAGGTCAGAGGGAGGGTTGCGGTGAGCGCGACCGCTGTGATGAAGGGCGTACGCGTCCTGGAAGTAGCCGAGCAGACGTTCGTGCCGGCGGCCTCGGCCCTCCTGGCCGACTGGGGGGCCGAGATCATCAAGATCGAGCCGACCGAACGCGGCGACGCCATGCGCGGCCTGGCCGCCACCGGCGTGATGCCGCTCACCGGCGACGTCCACCCCCTGATGGAGCACTCGAACCGCGGCAAGCGCAGCCTGGCCCTCGACCTGGGCTCGCCCGACGGACTCGAGATCCTCTACAAATTGGCGGAGACGGCCGACGTGTTCCTGATCAACAAGCTGCCGCGGGTGCGCAAGAAGCTCAAGATCGAGCTCGAGGACATTCGCGCCCACAACCCGAACATCATCTACGTGGCGGGCACGGGGCAGGGCGAGCGAGGACCCGACGCCGACAAGGGCTCCTACGACGCGCTCGGCGTTCTGGTACCGGGCCGGGGTGGCGCTGGGCGTCAAACCGGCCGACCAGGACCTGATGCCGGGGCCACCGGGGCCCGGCTTCGGCGATTCCATCGGCGCCATGACCATCGCCGGCGGAATTATGGGCGCGCTGTTCCACCGCGAGCGCACCGGCGAGGCCACCACCGTCGACGTGTCGCTCCTCAGCTCGGGCATGTGGGCCATGGGCCAGGCCTTCGCACTCTCGCTCCTGCTCAACCAGCCCTGGCAGGGGCCTCCCTCCAACGCGCCCCGGCTCAACCCGCTCGTGCGCAACTACCAGACCAAGGACGAGCGCCAACTGGCCCTGTGCTGCCTGCAGGCCACCCGCTACTGGGGAGAGCTGTGCGAACTGGTGGGCCAGCCTGAGGCGGCGACCGATCCCCGCTTTGCCGACCACGAGTCACTCATGGAGAACACGGCGGACGCGCAGGCACTGATGGCGACTGCGTTCGCCGAGCGGCCGCTGACCGAATGGCGCGAGCGGCTGGCCGACTTCACCGGGCAGTGGTGCGTCGTGCAGGACACGCTCGAGGCAGCCACGGTTGATCCGCAGGTGGCGGCCAACGGGTACATGCAGGACAGCGCCACGGCGTCGGGCACGCCCTTCCAGCTCGTGGCGGCGCCGGTGCAGTTCGGTGGCGAGGCCGCGCCCGTGGGCCGGTCGCCCGAATTCAACGAACACGGCGACGACATCCTGGCCGAGCTCGGAATCGACTGGGATACCATCGTCGACCTCAAGGTCCGCTCCGTGGTCGGGTGACGATCACGCCTTTCGCCTGTTCTTCAATCGTCTATTTGTCAGGAGGAAACTGATGGGATCGTTCGACGCATTTCGCTACGACGGCAAGCGGGTCCTGGTGGTCGGCGGCGCGACCGGCATGGGTGCCGCCGCCGCAGAGCTGGCCCAGGACGCCGGGGCCGAGGTCGTGGTCATGGACTACGCCGAGGTGAAGCTGCCCGGGGCCAAGGCCATCCACGTCAACCTCGGCGAGAAGGAATCCATCGACCAGGCGGTCGACGAGTGCGGTGGCCCGGTGCACGCGCTGATGGCCTGCGCCGGCGTGGCCGACGGCACGCCCAACATTGAGAAGATCAACTTCGCCGGGCACCGCCATCTGATTGAGCGCATGCTGGCGGGCGGCATGCTGCCGCGGGGCTCGGCCATCGGCTTCATCTCCTCGGCGGCCGGCCTCGGTTGGGAGGCCAGCTGGGACCAGGTGAAGGAGTACCTGGACACGCCCGACTTCGACTCCGCCTCGGCCTGGGCCATTGAGCACGGCTGGGCCGACTACTTCCACTCCAAGCAGGCCGTGTGCGGCTACGTGGCCCGGGAGGCGTTCGGGCTGCTCAAGCAGGGCATCCGCATCAACGCCATCTGCCCCGGGCCGACGGACACTCCCCTGGCTCAGGCCAACGCCGAAATGTGGCTGGGCTTCGGCGCCGACTTCCGCGAGGAGACCGGGATCGAGGCCTCCACTCCGCTCGAGCAGGCCTACCCGCTCGTGTTCCTGTGCAGCGACGCCGCGGCCGCCATTTCGGGTCAGACGCTGATCAGCGACGTCGGCTACGTCAGCTCGGGCATCACCGAGTCGTTCCCGCCGGCCGCCGCCGCCGCCGGCTTCCTGCTGGGCCGGATGTAAGCACCGGCGCCGACCGGCGCCGGCCCGCGGTATGAGAGCCCTATGACCACAACAGTGAACGGCGAGCCCGGCGCGGGCGAGCGGCGGCACGTCCTCCAGGACCTGGGGTGGGCGATGACCCGCTCGGAGGACGACGCATTGCGCGGCTCGGCCCCGGTCGTCCCGGAAATGCACGCTCCCGGGACGGGTCACCTGCGCCTGTCCATTTTGGCCATCTGGGCCGACGTCATGGCCGGCACCCTGGCCGCGTCCACCATCCACCCCCGGGTCCCGGTCACACTCGAGCTCGACGTCCACCTCTACGTCCCGCCACCCGGAACCGGCGTCGTCCAGGGGCGGGCCAGGATCGTGAAGTCGGGCCGCTCGGTCTTCGTGGCCAGCGTCGACTTCACCACGGAGGACGACGAGGCCATCGGCTTCGCCGCCGCCTCGTTCATGCCCGCGCCCGACGCGCGGTTGACCATCGAGACCCCGCTCGGCGTGGACCGGCCCATGCCGAAGGGGCCGGCCCTGTCCGTACCCTTCGCCGAGCGGGCCGGATGCACACGCACGTCGCCCGGCGAAGCGGTCCTGACCCGCTCGGACGAGTCCCTGAACGCGTCGAACACGCTGAACGGCGGCCTGATCGCCCTGGCGGCGGAGGAGGCGGCGCTGTCCCTGGCCCCCGGCGCCACCCTGGCCTCGCTCGACCTTCGTTACCTGCAGTCGGTCCGCGTCGGCCCCGCCGTGGCCCAGGCCGACGTGCGCGACGGGCTCGGGCGGGTCGAGGTGCACGATGCCGGGAACGAGAACCGGCTGTGCGTCGTGGCGACCTGCCGCACGTTCGGGCCATAGGTCGGAGGGCAGAGGGCAGATGAGAGAGCAGCGCCGGGGCCAGAAAGTGGCGATGTCGTCGGAGGAGCGTGACGCCTTCCTGGCCGAGGAGCGCACCTGCCGCGTGGCCAGCCTCGGCGGGGACGGTTCGCCGCACGTCACGCCACTGTGGTTCGCCTGGGACGGCGCGTCGCTCTGGCTGACCTCCATCGTGCGCAGCCAGCGCTGGGCCGACCTGCAGCGCGACAATCGGGTCAGCGTCATTGTCGACGCCGGCCGGGAGTTCACCGAGCTGCGCGGCGTCGAGCTGCGGGGCGTGGTCGAGGTGGTGGGCGAGGTGCCGCGGACAGGCGAGGCGGTCCCAGAGCTCGAGACGCCCGAACGGATCTTCGCCGACAAGTACGCCGGAGGGCGGGTGCACCACGACGGCCGGCACGCCTGGCTCCGGGTCACCCCGGACAAAATCGTGAGCTGGGACTTCCGAAAGACGATGGGCTGAGAGGAGATCTGTATGACCGCACAACGCAGCGTGGCCGAAGGTCTGTTCGAATGGCCGTCCTCCGAGCCGCGGGTGCACGCCTCGCGCTGTGACGGCTGCGCCTTCATCACCTTCCCGGCGCAGGACGCCTGCCCGAGCTGCGGTGGCGACGCCGTGACGCCCACCCTCTTGTCGAGGACGGGGACACTGTGGACGTGGACCCGCCAGCGCTTCCAGCCCAAGAACCCGCCCTACCTAGGGCGGGAGCCGGCGGCGGACTTCGTGCCGTACGGGGTGGGGTTCATAGAGCTGCCCGAGGGCCGCATTGAGGCGCGCCTCGCCGGCGACGTCGACCAGGAGCTGCGCATCGGCATGCCGATGGAGCTGACGGTGGTGCCCTTCGCCAGCGACGAGGACGGGACCGAGGTCCTGACCTACGCCTTCCGCCCGGTCGCCGAGAGCTGAGGAGGAACAGAGCATGGACGACGTCGCCATCATCGGGGTGGGGCGCCACCCCTTCGGCCGGTTTGCCGGCGTGTCCGCCATCGAAATGGCGGCCAAGGCGGTCCGGCTGGCCCTGCAGGACGCCGGGATCACCTGGAAGGACGTGCAGTTCGCCTTCGGAGGCAGCTACGAGGTGGACAACCCCGACGCCGTGGTGAACTTCCTCGGACTGACCGGGCTCCCATTCACCGACGTCTACAACGGGTGCGCCACCGCGGCCAGCGCGCTGACCCAGGCGGCCAACACCCTCCGGCTCGGCGAGTACGACCTCGGCATGGCCATCGGCATGGACAAGCACCTGCCGGGAGCCTTCGCCGCCGACCCCGTCCAGTACGGCGTCCCGAGCTGGTACGGCGAGACCGGGCTCTTCCTGACCCCGAAGTTCTTCGCCATGAAGATCCAGCGCTACATGCATGACTTCGACATCAGTCCCCGGACCCTGGCCAGGGTGGCGGCCAAGAACTACCGCAACGGCGCCCTGAATCCCGACGCGTTCCGCCGCCAGCCACTCAGCGAGGAGCAGATCCTCGAGTCGCCCATGGTCAACGACCCGCTGACCCAGTACATGTTCTGCGCACCCGACGAAGGCGCGGCGGCCGTGGTGCTGTGCCGGGCCGAGATCGCGCACCGGTTCACCTCCACGCCGATCTATCTGAAGGCGTCGGTGGTGCGGACGCGGCGCCTCGGCGCCTTCGAGGTGCACAGCCCGTGGCTCCCGCTCGAGCGCGCCGACGCCCCGACCGTCGACGCGTCGCGGGCGGCCTACGCCATGGCCGGCCTCGGGCCCGAGGACGTCGACGTGGTGCAGCTGCAGGACACCGACGCCGGAGCCGAGGTGATCCACATGGCCGAGAACGGGTTCTGCAAGGACGGCGAGCAGGAGGCGCTCCTGGCCGATGGCGCCACCGAAATCGGTGGCAGCCTCCCGGTCAACACCGACGGCGGGCTCATCGCCAACGGGGAGCCCATCGGCGCCTCCGGCCTGCGCCAGGTGCACGAGCTGGTGCTCCAACTGCGCGGGGCGGCCGGCGACCGGCAGGTGCCCGGCACACCGCGTGTCGGCTACAGCCAGCTCTACGGGGCGCCGGGGACGGCCGGCGTCGCCATCATGTCGACCTAGCCCGAGGTCAGCTTCAGGACCAGGTTGTTGGCCGACGGGCTCCAGCTGTAGACGAACACGGGCCCGTCGCCGTCATTGTGACCGCCCGAGAAGTTGTAGGTGCCGCCACCGCCGGGGATGGTGACGTGGGTCAGGGACTGGCCGCCCTTCTCAAAGGTCTGGTTGTTCAGCGTCTTGCCGGCGGCCTTCGCGATGTCGGTGAAAAGCGCCATCTGTTGGCAGGCCACCTCGGGCGCCGTCCAGGTGACCGGGGTGGTGGACGTGGCCGTGACCGGGTTGTTGATGTTGTCGCTCGGATTGGCCTTCTTAATGGTGGCCACGCACTTCTTCATGGCCGGGTCGTCCCAGGTGACGTTGGCCGGCGGGGTGTAACCGGCCGTCAGCACGTTCTTGAGGATGGCGTTGGAGTGTCCGGCCTTGTTGGAGGTGTAGGCGTCCAGGTCGATGTAGTCGGTGGCGACGAACCGTGGCATGTACGTGCTCTGGTTGTCCTGGAGCGCCGAGGGCCACCCGTTGCCGGAGTTCCCCACGGCCACCACCAGGTTCACACCCGACGACTGAAATTTCTCGGCGATGCTCTGGTATTCGGCCACCTGGGCCGTCGTGTCGGTGTCGGGCACCGAGTTGACGGCCGTCTGCACCACGTCCACCCCCAGCTTCTTGAGGGCAGGAGCGACCAGGGCCATCTCGACGGAGTCGGCCGACGTCCCCACCACGCCGACCTTCTTGCCGGTGAACGCGCCCTCCTGCTTGAAGATGGCCATCTCCTTGGGGATGAGATCGCTGTCGGAGATCTGGGGGTTGAACCACGGCGCCTGAGCGGCGGCGGCCTGCGAGGCCGACAGCGAGGCGCCGATGATCGGCGTGTCGTGGGTCTGCACGTAGCAGGCGGTGTCCACCGCCTGGAAGAAGCCCATGGTGACGAATACCTTGTCGTCCTCAGTCAGCTGGGTGCACGCGGTGGCTGCGGCCGCGGTCCCTAGGGGGTCAACGGCGGCGAACTTGGGCACGATTTTGCGACCGTTGACGCCACCGGAGGCGTTGATCTGCTTAATCAGGGCGGTGTAGGCCGCCACATAGTCGCCCGGGTCCACGTTGATCAGGTTCCGGATGGCGGCGACGTCGGGGTAGGTGATGCCGATGGTGATCGTCGAGGGTGTGACCCCCTGCCCGGACTGCGCTGCTCCAGCGGAGCCGAGAGCGACCGCCTGCGACAGCACGGCGATCGGTATCAGGAGGACGGCCAGAGCCGCAAATGCCTTACGCATGGGTCCCTTTCTATTTGCAACACGTTGGTGGTCTGGACGGCAAGCGCCCAGACAGCTCAGATCTGACGGGCCGGGTCGGCACAGGACGATGCGTGTCGAACCAGAGCACGATAGGCGTCGGAAGGCCGCAGGTGGTCGCGCCCCCTTGGTGCAGGAATCGCCCAGGCACGGCGGCGGCACGGAACTCGGACAGGCGACCGCCGTCGCCATGGGCCAACCCGGCTGGACCGCGATGAAGGGCGGTGCCGCTCAGGCCGCGAAGGGGATCTTCATGACCTCGGCCAAGTTGCCGCCCATGACCTTGGCCACGTCCTCGTGGGGCAGGCCGTCGAGTTCCTTGACGTACGTGAGGGGCTCGGCCATGCCCTCGATGTGCGGGTAGTCAGATCCGAACACCACACGATCGGCGCCGATCAGATTGATCAACCCGATCGGGTCGTCCTCGTGGAACGGGTGGACCCAGATGTTGCGCTTGAGCACCATGAGCGGGTCCTCGTCGTAGATGGCGGGTTCGCGCTCGTAGGAGATGGTGAGAGCGTCGACGATCGGGCGCACCCAGGCGGAGCCGTTCTCGACCGGCAAGATCCGTAGCGTGGGGTGCCGGGTCAGCATGCCGTGCCCGATGAGGGAGGCCACGGTGTCGAAGATGCCGCGGCTCTGCGTGTGCGCGATGTCCGAAAAGGCGCTCTTGCCGCCCGAAAACGGGAGGAGCTCACCATCGCGCCGCCCCTCCCACTGGTTGTAGTACCGGATGAGCCCGTCATCCGACGCGTGCATACCGACGGCGACGTCGAACTCGGCCACCTTGTCCCAGAACGGGTCGAACTCGGGCAGTGCGAAGGAGCGGCGTCCCTCGTAGCCAGGCACCGGCGCCGGGCGAACCAGGATGATTTTGGCGCCGCGCTCGACCACCCACTCCAACTCCTTGATGGCTTCGCTCACGATGGGGAGCGTGATGATCGGCGTGGGGAAGATACGGCCCTCGTAGTTGAACGTCCAATGGTCGAGCATCCACTGGTTCAAAGCGTGCACGACGGCATGGGTCGCCTTCGGGTCGTCGGCCAGGCGCTCCTCGAGCAGGCTGGCCAGTGTCGGCCACATGAGCGCACGGTCGATCCCGAGCTCGTCCATGATTTTGAGACGAGGTGCAGGGGCGAAGAAGCCTTCGGGTGAGCGCATCGCCTCGCCGATCAGCTCACGCCGGGACTTGCCCTCGGGGTTGCCCTCCTTGAAGTAGGCCTCCTGCGCACCCGGCCGGCCGACCACCTCGAAGGTGGGGTTGGGGATGTAATCGGAGATCACGTTGCGGATGGCGATTTTGGTGCGACCGTTGACCTGGACGTACTTGATGAGGCCCTCGTACTGCGGGGGGAGGAATTTCGTGAATGCGTCCGTCGTCTCGTACATGTGGTTGTCTGCGTCGAAGACGGGAAAGTCGACAACGGTGTTGGGCATGACGGGCCTCCGTGATCTCGAGGGATCAGATTTTCAACATCGACGTCAATATTATGGCAGAGGGCCTCTCAGGGCGCCACCTCGAGCTGGGCCCGGCCGGCGATGTCGGCCGACGAGCGGCCGACGAGCACCTCGTAGCGTCCCGGGTCGACCTGCCAGCCCGGTGGGCGGCGGTCGTGGGCGGCTATCTGGGGGGAAATCTGGGTGAACCGGGCCACCGCTTGTTCCCAGTCGGCCTGGCCCGGGTCCCAGTAGGCGAACGAGCGGTCATCGAGCCGGAGCTCGACTTCCGCCGACGCACCCGGCTCCAGGTGCACGCGGGCGAACGCTTTGAGCTCCTTGGGCGGCCGCGGCAGCCGCGGTGCCTCGGGTGCCACGTAGCACTGCACCACCTCGGACCCGGCGCGCGCGCCGACGTTGCGCACCTCGACCGACACGGTGAGGCTGCCACCGGGCGTGAACGTGTCCGCCGACAGCCGGGGCTCACCGAGTTCGAAACGGGTGTACCCCAGGCCGTGGCCGAACGGGTAGCGAGGCGCGATGCACCGGTGCTCGAAGCCCCGGTAGCCCATGAAGAGCCCCTCGCCGTACCGCAGCTCACCGTTCTCGCCCGGGAAGTTGTCGTGGGAGGGGCTGTGCTCAAGCCGCAGCGGGATCGTGGTCGGCAACCGGCCGCCTGGCTCCGACCCGCCGGTCAGGATGTCGGCCACCGCCGGCGCCAGCTCCTCGCCGCCGAACCAGCATTGGAGGATGGCGGCCACGTCGTCGGCCCACGGGAGCTCGACCGGTGCGCCCGCGTTCACCACCACCACCGTGCGCGGGTTGGCCGCCCCCACCCGGCGCACCAGGTCGTCCTGGCGACCGGGCAGCGCCAGCGTCGTCCGGTCCCGGCCCTCGGTCTCCCATTCGTGCGTCGTCCCGACGAACACGACGGCGACGTCCGCGCCGGCCGCCGTCTCGACGGCGCCCGCCAGGAGCGCATCGGTGTCGACCGTGCGGAAGCCCACGCGCACGCCGCTCAGCATCGCCTCTGTACGGACGTACTCGACGACGACCTCCACCGGCCGCCCGGCCACGAGCTCGACCACTCCCAACAACTCCTGGCTGGCGAAGCCGAAGAAGTCACTGCCACCGGGGGGTGGCGGGCTGGCGAACCCGTCCAGCACGACGGCGCCGTCCACCAGGACGCGAGCCCGGCCGCTCTGGGCCAGCGCCACCTCGAAACGGCCGCTCTCCCTCGGGACCACGGTCCCGCGGACCCGCATCGACCAGTCGCCCTCGGGGTATCCCTGGGCTGGAGCACTGAAGACCAGCAAGCGCAGCTCGTCAAGGTGGGTGCGGTGCACGACGTCACCGGCGAGCTCGGTTCCTTCGTAGACCTCGACCTCGAATCCCGCGGCCGCCGGCAGCGCCGAGCGCCCGAGGGGTGTCGCCGAGCGGTCGACCTCGCAACCGCGGGCGAAGGCCACCTCGACCCCCGGCCCCAGGGCCGCACCGAGTGCGTCCACCGGGTTCACGATGGTGCGCTCCACCACGCGGGCCGAGCCGCCACCCTGGACCCGGGGCATGCCCGCGTGGTCCCCCAGCACGGCCACCCGCCGGAGCGACCCCACGTCCAGCGGGAGCAGGCCGTCGTTGCACAGCAGCACGGTGGCCTCCGTCGCCGCCTGGCGGATGAGGTCCCTGTCCGCCCGGCTGGGATCCTTCGGGTCGACGGGCGGCGTCGGGTCGTCGAGGATGCCGCAGCGCTCGAAGCCGCCCAGCAGGCGCCGGACCGCCGCATCCAGGTCCCCTTCAGGCACCGTGCCGTCCTGCACCAGCGCCACCATCCCCGCGCCCAGGGCGCGTCCCGGGCCGGGCATCTCGAGATCGAGTCCCGCGCCGAGAGAGGTGGCGCTGTCGGCCACGGCGAACCAGTCGGTCATGACCAGGCCCTCGAACCCCCATTCGTTGCGCAGAATGTCGAGGAGGTAGTGCGGCTGCTCGGTCAGCCAGTGCCCGTTCAGGCGGTTGTAGCCCGTCATGATGGCCAGGGCGCCGCCTTCGCGCACGGCCAGTTCGAACGGCACCAGGTAGAGCTCACGCAACGAGCGGTCGTCGACGACAGAGCTGATGGAGTTGCGCTCGTACTCGGCCTCGTTTCCGACGAAGTGTTTGACCGTGGCGAAGACCCCGGCCGACTGCACTCCTCGCACGTAGGCCGCGGCGAGGCGGCCGCTCAACAGCGGATCCTCGGAGTAGCACTCGAAGTTGCGCCCGGCCAGAGGTGACCGGTGGAGATTCACGGTGGGCGCCAGCAGGCCGCGGCACCCGCGGTCGACCGCTTCCTTCCCCAGCAGCGCACCCAGACGCTCCACCAACTCGGGGTCCCACGTGGCGCCGAGAGCCGACCCGCAGGGGATACAGGTGGACGGGGCCCCGGCGATGCCGGGATAGGCCTGCCCGCGGGCCCCGTTGGGCCCGTCCGTGACGTTGACCCGGGGGATACCCACCCGCTCGATGGCCGCGGTGGCGAACATGTCGCCTCCCGCCGTGAGTTCCGCCTTCTCCTCCAGCGTGAGGGCTTGCAGCAGCGCCTCGACGTCAGCCACGGCGCCCCACCTCCCCGCGACGCGAAGCTCCCTCGGATGTCACTGCAAAGCTTTGCATGATCTCCCTGTTCTACCAGACGGGCTGCACGCCCCTCGGGCCCGGCATCCGCGCGCACTGCGGGCTACCCTCAGCGCCCCGGGCGCCGAGTGTGGGCGGCTCGACAGAAGAGGAGGGAGAACGCGTGGCGACCTACGTGCTGGTCCATGGTGGGGGACATGGCGGATGGTGCTACCAGCGGGTGGCCCGGCTCCTCCAAGAGGCCGGGCACGTCGTGTACGCACCCACCCTGACGGGCCTGGGTGAGCGGTCCCACCTGCTCGACGACAAGGTCGACCTCGACCGGCACATCGAGGACGTGGTGGCAGTCCTCCGGTTCGAGGACCTGCGCGACGTCGTTCTGGTCGGCCACAGCTACGGCGGCATGGTCATCACCGGCGTGGCCGACCGGGCCGCCGACCGCGTGGGCCGCCTCGTCTACCTCGACGCGGCCAACCCGCGTCACGGCCAGTCCCTGGTCGACGTCGCCGGCCCGGTCATCAACGCCGTACGCCCCATGGGAGAGACCGTCGACGGCGTCGAGCTGGTGCTCCTGCCTGCCCCCGACGCCGGCCTCCTCTACGGGGTGAGCGACCCGGACGACCTGGCCTGGATGGCCGAGCGGCTCACCGCCCACCCCTGGAAATGCTTCGAACAGCCGCTGGCGCTCACCAACGAGGACGCCCTGTGGGCCATCCCGCAGTACCACATCGTCTGCACATCGACCCTGGCCACCCGCGACTCCGAGCTGATGGCCCGGGCCCGGGCCGAGGGTCGCCTGTGGGACATCGACACCGGGCACGACCTCATGATCACCGAGCCACGGCAGACGGCCGATGCATTGCTCCAGGTCGCAAGCACCTGACCAACATGACGAACTCGTTGCGTGTATGCAATGGGGCTGAAACCGTTTCGGAACGCTCTCGGGGGGCCAGTCCGACGGTGCTTAGGAGAGGAGAGCGACACCATGCGTGACGGATCACAGGGGTATGTCGGCAGGGCAGGGTTGGCAGCGCTGGCGCTGACCGTCGTCTCGGGCGTGACCAGTCTGGGAGGCGGGACGGCGGGAGCCGCCTCGTCGTCGAAGGCGCCGTACACCATCGTCATGATCACCTCTCTGACGGGTGAGGGGGGCTCCGAATTCAGCAATACGCCGGCCGGCTTCAACGCTCGCATCGCGCTCCAGAACGCAGAGGGGGGCGTGGACGGGCACAAGCTCGTGGGCGTCATCCTCGACGACCAGACGAACCCGACCGAAATCACGACGGCAGTCCAGGACGCGATCGCCAAGAACCCCATCGGCATCGTGTCGGAGAGCCCGCTCTTCTTCTTGGCCGCCAAGTACCCGAACCAGGCGGGCATCCCGGTCACGGGCGGGTTCTTCGACGGTCCCGAATGGGGCACGCCGCCCTATCAGTCCAACATGTTCGCCGCCGACGTCGGCAGCCTCAATCCCACCTACCCGGTCAATACCGCCATCGGCAGCTTCATGAAGTCCAAGGGCGGCACCGTGGTCTGCTCGTACGGCTACAGCATTTCGCCGTCCTCCACGCGCTCTGCGGTCGGCACGGTCGACTCGTTCGTCCACGCCGGCGGGAAGGAGGGCCAACTCAACACGGCCATCCCGTTCGGGTCGGTGGCCATGACCACCCCGGCGTTGCAGGCGAAGCAGGCGGGCTGCAACTCGTACTACGCCGGCATGGACGACAACTCCAACTTCGCCCTGGCGACCGCGCTCAAGCAGGAGGGGGTCAAGCCAAAAGTATTGGTCTTCCCGACCGGCTACGAGCCCGACGTCGTCAGCTCGCCCTCCTGGTCGTCCCTGCAGGGTGACTACTTCACCACGGAGTTCCGCCCGTTCGCGCTGCCCGACGCCGGGACCAGGCAGATGCAGGCCGCGCTCGAGAAGTACGAGCACTTCACGTCCTCACAGTTCCCTGCCTTCAACCAGTACGAGGGGTGGCTCGGAGTCGGCCTGATGATTGAGGGCATCCAGAAAGCCGGCGCCAACCCGACGCACGCCAGCGTCAACCAGGCCCTGCGCAGCATCACGAACTGGAACGGCAACGGGTTGCTTCCGGAGACCATCAACTACTCGACCGACTTCGGCAAGGACCTGGCCAAGTCGTGCGGCTGGTACATGATCGCCGAGAAGAAGGGCTTCGTCCCCTCCTCGAGCCAGACCTACTGCGGCACGGACATTCCGGGCACGACGACGGTGTCGTCCTCCTGATCAATCGGAACGACGAGACGTGATCAGTCCGGCAGCTCGAACAGCCGGCGGGTCACCACCAGCAGCTCGGCACGTAGCGTCTCGTCGTCGAGGTTGGCGATCATCGGGTTGACGATGGCGCCGCCGATGGCTGCCCCGACGATGGCGGCACGCACCTGGCGGCGCGGCTCGCCGTCGTCGAGCAGGATCCCGTAGACCCGAACATGAAGGTCGAGATCCTGGCCATCCCGCCCTGGGTCGACCCTGGAAACGTGTGCTGCAAGTGGCGTTTCTCCATGCGCGACGAGAGCGACCCCGAGTACGTCCCGGTCGAGCTCAAATCCCGGCGCTCGGAGCCCTGAGGTCCGAGCCGGAATCGGAGAAATCGGGCGTGGGGTAGGTCTCCCCGAGCCGTTACCCCTTGGAGGGATTACTTCGGGTCCGTAGGAAATTCCTCCGACCGGGGCGGGCTATGGCCAAGGGGCAGCCATTGAAGGAAAGGAGACCGGCCTCGGCGGGCTGGACACGGGGAACCGAAGCCGTTCACCGATGGATCCGCCGCGGTGGCAATGGGCCGTCCCGGGGGGCGTTTTCCTCCTCGACGCGCCGTGAGATGGGCATGAGAACGCCGTTCCCCTACCGAGCGAGCGGGATTCCGCAGGGGGCAACGCCTTGAACGACGTCACCATCGCCCGCAGCCGGCTGCGGGCGGCCGACTCTGGTCGGCGCTTCTCGAAAGGACTCGGCACGGCGGCACTGGCCGTCGCGTGCGGCGCGCTCCTCTTCTCCGGCTGTGGCAGCCGCGCTCCCCTCTCCAGCATCGAGGCGGCGGCTCACCGCCCGATCGTCCGGGGCTCCGCGCTCCAAACCGACGGCGGCGGTAGCGCCAGTCAGGCGGCCGGCACAACGGGCAGCGCGTCGGCCAACTCGGACGGCACCGGCACGCCGGGCACGTCGACGCCCGCGGCCTCGGCCTCCGGCAGCCCAACCGGCTCCTCTGTCGCCCCGGCGGCGGCGGCGCACGGCACGGCCACGGCCGGCGGCGCAGCCGGCGCAACCGGCGGCTCCTCGGCCGCGAAGGCAGGGTCGACCATCGCCCTGGGCAACGTCGGGACCTACAGCGGCGTCATCGGGGCCGTCTTCTCGGGAGCGCAACAGACCATCGGCGTCTGGCAGGCCTACGTCAACGCACACGGAGGCCTCAACGGGCATCCGGTACACGTCTACATCGAGGACGACGGGGGAGATCCCTCCACCAGCGAATCCGACGTCGAGCAGGAGGTGACCCAGGACCACGTCATCGCCTTCGTCGGCAACCTCGTCCCGCTGACCGCAAACGCCAGCGTCTCCTATCTCCAGCAGCAGAACATTCCGGTGATCGGCGGTGACGCCAGCAGCGCGACGTGGTGGCAGAGCCCCGTCATGTTCCCCCAAGGCGGGAGCGATCTGGGGGACGACCAGGCGATCTTCACCATCAAGGGGGCGGCGGCGCGCGGCGACACGAAGATGGGCGTCATGTATTGCGTGGAGGACCCCACGTGCTCCGACGGTATTCAGAGCTTGATTCAATCGGGTGGAGGACAGGCGGCCGGCGTCACGACCGTCTACTCGTCGTCGTTCAGCATCACTCAGCCCGACTTCACCGCGAACTGCCTCGACGCCAAGCAGGCCGGCGCGAACTTCATCTACTTCGCGGGAGACGGTGACAGCCTCGAGCGGATGGCGAACGACTGTGCCGAGCAGGGATACAAACCGCTGTTCGTCGGCGACAGCATCGCCATCACCGCCAACCTGGCCTCGGACCCCAACCTCAACGGGTTGCTGGCCGGCCAGACAGATTTTCCGTGGGTGGACAGCTACACACCGGCGCAGGCGACCTACCAGCAGGCAGTCAAGGCCTACGATCCCAGCCTGGCCTCGTCGGCCACGACGGCCGCCGAGTGGACTGCCGGCATGCTCGCCGTCGCCGCCTCGAGCGCCCTCACGGCGACGCCCACGTCGGCGGAGTTCTTCCAAGGATTGTGGGGCATCAAGAACAACAACCTGGGAGGCCTGGCGCCCCCGCTGACGTTCACCCAAGGCCAGCCGGCCACGCCGTCGAACTGCTACTTCATGATGACCCTGAACAACGGCCAATTCCAAGACCTGAACAACGGGACCACGACGTGTGTCTCGTAGCGCACGCTGAGAATCGGACGGACGTTTTGACCACGGCGACCCGTCCCCGGTGGGGACGGCACGAAGAGGGAGGCGCACAGTGGAAGTAGGCAAGTGGCTGCGGCTCGAGTGGGACCGGGTGCTGGCCTGGGCCTTCGTCGCATTCGGTGCCATCGCGCTCATTGCCGGATGGGTGGGTGTGAGCGGCTCGCCGTACGCGGCGTCGCAGCTCCCTTACATCATTTCGGGCGGCATCGGCGGCATCTTCCTGCTCGGCGTCGGCGCCACGCTGTGGCTGTCGGCCGACCTGCGTGACGAGTGGCGCAAGCTCGACTGCATCGAGGAGGCCCTGCGCGAACGGCAGGGCGACACCGAGACCGGCGCGGCCCTCCTGGACTGATGGCGCAAGTGGCGGCGGGCGGGCGGCTCGAGCAGAGCCGGTACGAGATCGGCGCGTCACGCGCCGCGCCCGCGCCGCGCCCCGTGCTGTGGCGGGCCGAAGACCTCCTCCGGTGGGGACTGACGGTGGGGCTCGGTGGCATCGTCCTGGCGGTGTCGTGGTACGTCTGCGCCGGCGACGTCTCGTTCAGCCAGCAGATCGGGCCGACCGACGCCGCCGTCGCCGGACTTCTGCTGGCCGGCATCGGCAACGTCGGCTGGCTGTTGCGCGGCCGCCGCATCCTCGGCGAGCGCCGGCGTGCCCTGCTGCCCGACGTGCCGGCCCGCGTCGGCGTCGGGACGGTCCGGCCGGTCGGCGTGCACCACGAGGAGGAGGAGGAGGCCGGGGCGCTCTACGTGGCCGGTGACGGCATGGAGCGGTTCCACCGTCCCGACTGCCTGCTCGCGTCGGGGCGTCCCGATTGGACGGCCGAAGACCCGGACCGAGCACGAAGTGGCCGGCCGCCGACCGTGCGGGGTGTGCCGGCCGTGAGCGCCCTGCCGTCCATGCTGCTCGGGCGAGGAGTCACGACCACGACCAGGACCTCCCAGCGGACTCGTGCGCCGGGTGGTGGCCGTCGTGGCCATCGGGATCGCGGCGGTGCTCCTCACCGTCGTCTTCTCGGTCGGCCCCTACGTCGTCACGGGGATCGCCGACGGCTCCATCTACGCGCTGGCCGCGTTGGGTCTCGTGCTCACCTACAAGACCTCCGGCATCTTCAACTTCGCCATCGGGGCCCAGGCCGCCGCCTCGGCCTTCGTCTTCTATTCCTTCCGCGTCACCATGGGCCTCCCCTGGCCGGTGGCCGCCCTCTGCTGCCGTGCTCCTCGTCGGGCTCGGCGGCTCGCTCCTGCTCGAGCGGATCGCCTTCTGGCTCACCGGCGCCCCGGCGGCCATGAAGGTCGTGGCCACCATCGGTCTGATCGTGCTCCTCGAGTCCGTGCTGACCGGGGCCTACGGGCAGGCGACCATTGAGTTCAACGCCTTCCTGCCGGCCAAGGGGATCCACCTCCTGGGCGTGAACATCCTGGGGAGCCAGCTCATCGCGGTGGCCATCGCCGTGCTCGCCACGATCGGGCTCTACCTGTTCTTCGGCCGCACCCGGCTCGGCGTCTCCATGCAGGCCGTGGTCGACTCGCCCACCCTCCTGGCGCTGGAAGCCACCAACCCGGTCGTGGTCCGGCGCTACGCCTGGGCGATCGGGTCCTGTTTCATTTCGATCTCGGGCATAATGCTGGCGCCGACGCTGGGGATCGACTTCGACATCTTCCTGCTCGTCTTCATTGCCGCCTTCGGCGCCGCCGCCGTGGGCGCCTTCAGCAGCCTCCCCTTGACGTTCGCCGGCGCCATCGGCATCGGCATCACCATGAACGTGCTGAGCGACAAAATGGCCGGGCAGACCAATCTCGTCCTGGCCGGGCTCTACACCCAGATCCCGTTCCTCGTGCTGGTGGCCGCGCTGCTGATCGTGCCGCGGCGAAAGCTCATCACCCGCGGTGTCGGCGCCGTGCGCAAGCTGCGGCCGGCCACCACCTTCTCGACACCCGTCGTGGCGGCGGGGGCCGCGGGCGGAGATCGCCATCGCCATCGCCATTCCCTTCGTCGTCGGCGCGGCCTACGTCAACCAGTGGACCACCGGGGTGGGCTTCGCGGTGGTGTTCGCCTCGCTCGGGCTGCTGCTGTGGACGTCGGGCCAGATTTCGCTGTGCCAGATGGCGTTCGCCGCCATCGGCGCCACGACCTTCGGCCATGCCCAGGCCGCCGGGCTCCCCTGGCTGGCCGCCCTGGCCGTCTCGGTGCTCGTCGCGGTCGTGGCGGGCGGCCTGGCCGCCATCCCCTCGTTCCGCCTCAGCGGCGTCTACCTCGCCGTGGCGACCTTCGGGTTCGGCCTCCTGCTGCAGAACCTGATCTACCCGACGTTCCTCATGTTCGGCCAGACCGACTCCGTCACGGTCGCCCGCCCACATCTCCTCGGGATCAACGCCACCTCGGACCGGGGCTACTACTTCCTGGCCCTGGTCATCGCCGGCCTCTGTGCCGTCCTCGTCGTCGGCATCCGCCGGAGCCGGCTGGGTCGTCTCCTGCGAGGGCTGTCGGACTCGCCCACCGCCCTCGAGGCGCACGGCACCAACACCAGGCTGACCCGCCTCTACGTGTTCTGCGCCGCGGCGGGCATCGCCGCCGTCGGCGGCGTGCTCATCGCCGGCGTCACCCAGTCGGCGGGCGGCACCCCGACGGGACCGTTCGGGTACTTCAACTCCGTCGTGCTGCTCGCCGTGCTCGCCTTCTGCGGCAGCCAGCCCCTGCTGTCGCCGGTGATCGCGGCCTTCGTGTTCGAGGTGGTCAAGGTCTACCTGCCGACCGGCAACACCTGGCTCACCAACTACGAAGGCGCCTTCTTCGGGCTGGCGGCCATTGCGGTGGCGGTGGTGCCCGGCATGAACCTGTCCTTCCTCGGCCGCCGCGTCCAGTGAGCGCCAGGGCCGGAGCCCGGTCACGAGCCGCGGGCAGAACGGCCCTGCTCACGCCGGGCTTCGGTGCCCCTGGCCACGCAGGGGGTCCGCTCATGACCGAGCGCCTCCCCGACCTCGCCGTCGAACACCTGACCGTGCGGTTCGGCGGGCTGGTGGCGGTCGACGACGTGACCCTGCACGCGCCCGAGGGGACCATCACCGGCCTCATCGGCCCCAACGGGGCGGGCAAGACCACGACGTTCAACGCCTGCGCCGGCGTGGTCCCGGCCGCCGGGAAGATCCGGCTGGGCGACCAGGACCTGGGTCACCTGTCCACGCCGGGGCGTGCCGCGCACGGGCTCGGAAGGACGTTCCAGCGGATGGAGCTGTTCGACTCCATGACCGTGGCGGAGAACGTGGCCCTCGGTCCGGAGGCCTTCTTCGCGGCACGGCGCCCATGGAGCCAGATCTCCGGAGGCCGCCGCGAGCGGCGCCAGGTCGCCGAGCGATCGCGGACGTCAATGGAGCGGTGCGGAATAGAGACGCTGGCGGCGTCGCGTGCGGGCGACCTCTCCACCGGGCAACGACGGCTGGTCGAGCTCGCCCGCGCCATGGCGACCCCCTTTCGCTTCCTGCTCCTCGACGAGCCGTCCTCGGGTCTCGACGTGCGCGAGACCGAGCGCTTCGGCGAAATCGTCAGCAGTTTCGTCGAGGAGACGGGCACCGGCATCCTCCTGGTCGAGCACGACATGGCGCTGGTCGCCTCGGTGTGCCGGTACATCTACGTTCTCGACTTCGGCAACCTGATCTTCAACGGAACGACCTCCGAGGTCCTGTCCTCCGAGGTCGTGCGGGCGGCCTATCTCGGGTCGGACACGCCTCAACTCGAGGTGTTCGACACCCGCCGACGGAGGGGAGCTGGCGTCGCATGCTTGAGCTCCGCCAGGTCTGCGCCGGCTACGGCAGCGGCAAAGTCCTCCAGCACGTCGACCTGGTCGTACCCGACGGTGCGGTGGTGGCCCTCCTCGGCCCCAACGGCGCCGGGAAGACGACGCTGCTCAAAGTGGCCTCGGGGCTGCTCAGACCCTCGTCGGGCCACGTGGTCTTCGACGGCGCGGACGTGACCTCGGCCACCCCCTACGAGCTGGCCCGCCTCGGCATCTGCCACGTCCCCGAAGGCCGCGGTGTCTTCCCGACGCTCTCGGTGGCCGACAACCTCCGACTGCAGGCGCCGCCGTCGGTGGATCGTCGGCGCGGTGGAGCGTGCCGCCTCGGTCTTCCCCCGGCTCGGGCAGCGCCGGAGCCAGCTCGCGGGCACCCTTTCGGGCGGGGAGCAGCAGATGCTGGCCCTGGCCCGGGCGTACGTCGGAAATGCGACCACGGTGCTCCTCGACGAGGTCTCCATGGGCCTGGCGCCGAAGATCGTCGACGAGATCTTCGAGTACCTGCGCCGCCTGGCGTCGGAGGGCCTCTCCCTGCTCGTCGTCGAGCAGTACGTGGCCCGGGCCCTCGAACTGGCGGACTACGTCTACATCCTGAACCGCGGGCAGATCCGCTTTGCGGGCGAGCCGTCGGAGGTCAGGGACGAGACCGTGCTCGAGTCCTATCTCGGGGCGCTGGCATCGTGAGGCGACCCGTCCTCGGCCGGCGGACCACCCTCGTCACGCGGCTGCGTCCAACTGGGCGCGGTGGCCGCCCTCGGCGTGGGCATCGGCGGCCTCGTGGTGACCTCGGGCGCCGGCGCGCAGGAACGAGACTCCGGCACCACGACGACCACGACCGCCAGCAACCCCAACACCTACAACCTCTCCGCCCTGGCCAACGCACTCGACGTCCTGGTGACCGACCCGTCGGCGCCCCTCTCGGGTGACCTGGCCTACGAGCTCGGCCCGTGGGGCGCCTCTTCCACCATCGACAGCCTCGGTGAGTCCATGTCGGACGCGGGGGCGCCGTACTCGCCCTCCGTCGCCTCGCTCCCCGGGACGGTGAACGGCATCGGCGACGGCAACGTCCCGCCCCTCCCGCCGATCCCCGGCTACGTCTCCGCCAGCTACCCGAGCACCCCGACCAACAGCCAGACCCAAGGCGGGTACCAAATCACCTCCAGCGCCTCCGCCAGCAGCGCCAAGGGCACGGTCAGCCTGGGAGCACAGCCGAGCGGGTCCCAGAACAGCACGTTCTTCGCCTCCGCCGAGACGACGGCCAACGGTGACGGCAGCGTCTCCGTCGACGCCTCGGCCGGCATGGACGCCCTCGACTTCGGTCAGCTCTTCGACCTCGGCAACGTCTCCTCGACGCTGTCGATGACCCAGCAGTCGAACCAGGAGCCGACGGTGACGTCGCAGACGAACCTGGGCACCATCACCCTGCTGGGTCAGGCGTCAGGGCTGAACGCGGTGGGGGTGAGCGCGCTCGGTCAAGGCACTCCCATCGACATCAACAGCGCGGTGCTCGGCGCCCTCAATTCGCTCCTTTCGGGTGCGGGCATCACGTTCACCTACGTTCCCGAGACGTTCACCTACACCGACGGCACCAGCAGCACCGGCTCGAGCCCCGAGACCGGCAAGACACTGCAGTCGATCGACTCGGGTGCCCTGCAGGTGGCGGAGACCCAGAACTTGCCGTCACAGGGCCAGACGACCGTGACGCTCACCCTCGGCCGGGTGTACGTCTCGACGACGGACACCCCCGGTATCGGGCCGACCACGGGAAACAGCGGGACGATCGGCAACACCGGGACCACCGGGAACACCGGGAGCGCCGTAACAACGACCGCGCCTTCGTCCTCCAGCTCGTTGGGGAACACCGGAGCGGTGAGCGGCGCCTCGGCCCTCCCCTCCTCGAGCACGCCAGGCAGCAGCCCCCCGTCGTCGGCCAGCACTCCGCCGCGCACGCTCCAGACGTCACCCGCCTTCGCGGTGGAGGAAGGCCCGCCTGCCCAGAGCCTGTACCTGGTCCTGGTGCTGGGCGCGCTGGCCATGCTGCTCGGGACACAAGCAGTGCGTTACCTGGCCGTACGCCTCGCGTTGAGCGGTCGAACGCAATGAAGGGACCACGAACCCGATCGGGAGGCGATACGCAGTGAGCCCAAGAAGAGCAATCCGTCGTCCGAGCTGGCTCCGCCACCGGGTGCCGAGCGCCCTGTGCATGACCGCGCTTGGTATCGCCCTGGCCGTCGGGGGCGCATCCGCTGGCTCGGCGTCGGCGTCCACTGGCAACTCCGGCAATTCCGGCAACACGGGCAACACGGGCTCGGGGAGTGGGGCCGCCGTCGTGACCCCGCTGCTGAAATTCTTCGAGTTCGGCAACACAATCGGCCTCCCCCTGCTGTGCAGCGACGCTGGTTCGATCGTGTCCATCTTCGGGGCCCAGTCGGGTACGGCCGCCGCGACCTCGCTCATCGTCACCGAATTGGACAGCGAGTGCTCACAACTCGCCTCTCAGGGCTCGACCTACCTGCAGCAGGCCATCAGCGAGAGTGAGTCCCTGGAGCTGATCAATCCCTACGTCGACCCGCTCATCGGCGACCTCTCCACTGGGCTGAGCACCGTCGGCAACCAGTACGGCTCGTCCCTGGCTCCGTTCGGGCCGACGGTGGCCGGACTCGGCGGCACGGTCGCGTTCTTCGAAGGTACCTGAGGTGCGCGCCCCAGCTCGGGCGCTCTTCGCTGCCGGCCTGACCCTCTCGGCCCTGGGCCTGGCCGCCTGCGGCGGCCGCTTCGTGAGCCCGCACGGCGCCGCCGCCCGGACCACCGTGATCGGGAGTGGACGGACCGTCGCGGACGGCGGGGACTCGACAACGCCGACCACCTCGTCGGCCCCGGGGTCCGGCCCGTCGGCCCTGCCGAGCCTTCCCTCGACCGCGAGCCACCCGACGACGGTTCCCACCACGACGCGCGCCGGGAGCACCCCGAGCGAGGACCCGACCCAAAGGGCGATCATCACCGACTACGAGGCGTATCTGGTCGACCTCTCCGGGCTCGACGACAACCTGAGCAAGGCCTACGTCGGTCCATTGGCGTCGGTCACCACGAACCGGCTGGCCCAGGCCAGCGTGCGCCAGGCGGCCACCCTGCTGGCTGCGCAGGAGCACGGCGTCGGGACGCTACGCGACGACCACGTCTCGGTGGTCATGACGGGACCGGCCAGCGCCGCCCTGGCCGATTGCCAGGACGAGGACCACTTCTACCTGGTCAACGACAACTCGGGGACACCTGATCCCTTCATCGAACGGGGCTACTTCGTCGGGTCCGCCCAGATGGTGCTCCAGAACGGGCACTGGCTGGTCGACGTGTTCACGACGACGCACGACACCTGCGCTGCCTTCTGACGCGCTAGGCGGCCGTGCGCAAGGTGGCCCCGATCGACTGGAGCGCCGCGGCGATCTGACCGAGCGCGCCCGCGGGGGTCGACCGGCTCTGCACCCGTGCCTCGTCGGCCAGAGCCGCCTCGGCGTCCACCAGCAGCCCGAGACGGAGAAGTTGCGACGACTGTGGGCTGCCGGCCGGCGGGGCGATCGACCCCACCGCGGTCTCGGCGCGCACGAGAGCGACGGCCAGGGCGGCCAGCGAGGCGCTGCTCGCCGACCTCCGGTTCAACGTCCCCCGCACGGAGGCTTGCGTCGGGAGGTCACTGTCGGGCCAGCAGCGGCCGACCAGCCGGACATCGACTGCGACCCGGCGGCGGCGATGGTCGTGTCGGGCCAGGACGACACCAGGGGTTCGCCAGGCGCCAGGCCGACCGTCGACCAGACGGGGACGTGCGCCGCCGCCGCCGTATCGGCCCCGGCTACGGTCGAGCCGAGGTCGGGCGCCAGCTGCGCCGTGCCCTGGTCGAATGTGACGTCCCCCAGCTCGCGGATGCGCTGGTACGACCGCTGGAGCTGGGCGACGAGCGGACCGGTGGGGAGCTCGGTCGCCGCCTGCTCGACGCGGAAGGATTCCAGGTAGAGCTCGACGGCCGCCGCGTAGTCGGAGCGGACGCCGGGATGGCCCGACAGCGGCGCCAGTGACGCCACCTTGTGCTCAACGGCTTCGAGCGTGGGAATGGCCCGGGTCAAGGCGCGACGTGCCGTCGCCCCCGACTCCGAGCCCCGCTGCCACGACTGGGCCGCGTTCAGGCCGGCCAGGAGATCCGCCTGCAGCGGACTGAGGTCGGTGACGATTGTCTGGTACCAGCTCCGTACTTGTGAAGCGGAGGTGGTGGGCGCCGAGTCGGCCGGCGCCGAGCTCACTGTCGCACTGGCGCCGAGCACAAATGCCGGCGCTACAACGAGCGCGACGACCCACCTCTTCCACGTCGCCGTCACGGGGACACCTTAGGAACGTTGTGCGTCGAGTCCCGGTCGCCCGACAAACGCACCGGGCCGGGACGGGGCGTCCCCGGGGTCGTCCTGCTCAGTTCAGTTCGTCTTCGCTACGGAAGTTCCCGGCACCAAGGTCTGGGTCTTGGCGTCGTAGTGATAGATCGTCACCGGACCGATCGCGTAGGGCTGGCCTGGTGCGAAGGAGAGGAGGCCGCCTGCCCCGGGGATGCTGGCGTTCTTCAGGTCGTAGCCAGCCTTGGTGAAGCTGGCCACGGTCAGGTTCTTACCCGCCGCGTCGGCGATTTTGACGAAGAGGCCGAGGTACTGGCAGGCCTCGATCACCGACTCGTACGTGGTGTCATTGGTCACCACCGTCGTCTCGGGGTTGGGCGGATTCGAGACCTGGTCCGACGGGTAGGCCTTGCGGACCTCCGCGGCGCACTTCTGAATGGCCGGGTCCTTCCACTGCTGGTAGGCGGTCGGGGTCGAGGTGGCGGCCAGCGAATAGTCCAGGTACGGATTGGCGCCCTTGGTCGACTCGACGTACGAGATGTAGGAGGACTCGCTGGTGGCGATGTACAAGGGCTTGTACTGACTCTGCAGATCCGCCTGCGCCCGGGGCCACGTGGTCGAGCCGGAGCCGCCGACACCGAGGACCACGTTGATCCCGTCGTTCTGGAACTTCGTCTCAATGGTCTGGGTGTCCTGGTCGGAGGCGACCGTGTCGGTGGATGGCGCGTTGTCGAGCGCCGTAGCCACCAGATCGACGTGCAGCTTCTTGAGGTCGGCCGTGACGGCCGCCACTTCGGGAGCGTCCGAGGTGGCGCCGTAGAAGATGCCGACCTTCTTGCCGTTGAACACGCCCAGCTTCTTGAACGCCGCCAGCTGCACAGCGTCGAAGGGCGCGTCGGGCGGCACGATGGCGAAGTCGGGAGCTGAACCGGCCGGCAACGTGCCGGGTAGGGATCCCGCGATCACCGGCGTGTCGTGCGTCGTCTGGTAGCAGTCCGGGAACACCGGAGAGATGGAGACGAAGACGTGGTCGTCCTCAGTCAGCTGGGTGCAGGAGTTGGCCGCATCCGCCGGCAACGCCGGGTCCATACCCACGTTCGCCAGGACCAGCTTACGCCCGTCGACGCCACCCGCCTTGTTGATACCGGCGATGACGGCGTTATAGGCGTCAACGAAGTTGCCGTCGTTGATGTTGACGCCGAGGTTCTTGAGCTCGGTAAAATTGACCCAGGGCAGACCGACAGTGATGGTTGTCTTGGTCACGCCCTGGTCGGCCGGGCTCGTGGCCGCACCGGCGGGGGCGACCCCGGCGGACACGATCGTTGCCCCCAGCGTGGCCAGGGCTGCGCCCGTCCACAGCACGTTTCGGATACGCAATTTCATGATCTCCCTCGCACTGGCCGGATTCGAGTCACCGAGCCGTCGTTTCGCCGTCTGAACATTACGAGAGAACATGCGAAGAAAACCGTCACCGAACCGGCCGCTGACCTGCTCGTTTCCGGAACTACAGGAAGTCCCCCGAAATGCAACCTCAATATATCAACCGGTCGGTACAAAATGCAAGGCACTTCTCCGTCACCGATAACGGCGTTTCTGCAAACGGCTACGCCGTAACCTGACATTTGTTCCCAACAAAACGGTGCCTGGCTACGATGACGCGGGATGCCGTCCGAAGGAGCCCGCCGGGAAGAGATACTTCAGACAGCGGGCACGCTCTTCGCATCCTCGGGCTTGCGGACCTCCCTCAACGAGATCGCCGACGCCTGCGGCATCCTCCCGGGCAGCCTCTACCACCACTTCGAATCCAAAGAAGCGATCATCGTCGAGTTGGTGCAGCGCTACGAGGACGACCTCACGCGCATCGCCAAGGAAGCGCGCGACACCCTGCACGAGCCGACGCCCCGGTCGCTTGAAGCACGGGTGATCGAGTTCGGCCGCGCCATCGCCGCCGTCGGCCTCGAGCACCGGGCCGCACTCCTCCTCACGCTGTACGAGCCGCCGGTGGGGGCGGGCCAGGAGTCCGGCCATGCCCTCAAGTCACCCCCGGCGATCCACCAAGCCATGCAGGAGATTCTGCAAGCCGGTCTCGCCAACGGCGACGTGCGGTCGGGGATCGATCTCTCTTTGCTCTCCGATCGAATGTGCCTCAGCATGCTGCACGTCGGCGTCGGCATCTCCCATCTCACGCCTGGGGGTGACGTCGTCCCGGACACGAGGATCCGCATCCTGCTGGACGGGCTGGCGGCCAAGCCTCCATCGAACGCCGCGCTCGACCGCTCGACCGCACTCAAGGCGGCCCAAGCTGCCATCGTCTCCTGGGGCGAAGAAGGTGCGGACGACGACGAGCGCCTCGTGCACCTGCGCGCGGTAGCGCGCACTGAGTTCGGACGGCGCGGGTACGAAGCGACCACCATGCGGGACATCGCGTCGGCCTCCGGCTTCAGCACCGGCACGGTCTATCGGTTGCTCGGCTCTAAGGACCAGTTGCTGATCTCCGTCATGTCGTCGTACGTCGACAAGGTCAGCCGCGCATGGGACGCGGTCGTCCGCTCTGATTCGTCGCCGCTCACCAAGATCGACGCGTTGATGTGGGTCACCATCAACGTGCTCGACACCCTCAGCGAGGAGTTCAAGATCACGCTGGCCTGGCTGCGCCAGTCCCCGCCGAGCAGCGCCCCGGCGCTCGGGATGTCCTTCCCCGAACAATTGCGCCACGTCCGCACGCTTCTCACCACGGGGACACGCGACGGAGAGATTCAGTTGGAAGGCGCGTCCGCCGAAATCAGGGCCCGCTGCGTCCTCGAAGCGATCTGGGGTGCCGGTTCCCACGTCACGGAAGTCTCGCCAAAGGAAGCTCACGCATTGGCCCGCGACACCGTGCTGCGCGGGGCGGCCACCCACGCTTGAGCCCGAGCCCGCGCCCATCCAAGAAGGGTCCCACCGGGTGAGTGAGCCGAAGACACCCGGTCCGGAACGGCTGAAGCTGTTGGCCTCCGCCGTCGCGGGCCGACCGGTCACCGTGGCCGCTCTCGACCCACCCGGAACGGCTGCCTGGACGGATGGGACGACCGTCTTCGTCGATCCCGCGGCGGCGACGCGCGAGCAGGTCCGATACGTCGCAGTCCAGGCCGCACTCCTGTCCTCGGGCAGCCTCGACGCCGAATTCCTGAGCGCAATAGCACGTCGGCCGGCCCTCTGCCGGAGGTACCTGGCTGTGGAAGGTCACCGGGCCCTGGCCGCTCACCAGGGCCTGCTCCCCCCGAGCGCACGGCTCTTGATCGATCGCCGGATGGCAGCCCGCAGCGGGTCGCCGGCCCAATCCCTCGCCATCGCCATGAGCCGCGAGGTGGTTGCGGATGCTCCACACTCCTTCGGCACGATTCGACCCCGCCGGTTGCGCTCGGACTTGGGCAAGTCGGCGGAGACCAACGCAGCCGCCCAACACGTCCCGAGACAGACCGACGCCCATCTCCTACGAGAGCTCGACGACGAGGAGGACGATGGTGGCGCTCTCTTCGACACCGTCTCGAGCCCGGTCGGCGGGGGCGGCGGCATCGGCCGGCTCATCAAGAGGCTGCTCGGCGACGCGCGCTCGGGCGATGGTGGTCCGCCCGGGGCGGACGCCGTCACGCATAGGTCTCGCCGTGGTGGCGGTCGGCCGGCCGCCGGCACCATGACGACAGCCATCACCTCCCTCACGGACTCAATGGAGGACGCGGCCCATCGGGAATGGATCTACCCCGAGTGGGATCTGCACCGGCACCGCTACCGCCCGGACTGGTGCACGGTCAGCGAATCCGAGCCGGCGGCGGCCAAGCTCGCTCCGTTCGAACTCCCCGACACGCACTCGCTGCGCCGAACACTGGCGCGGTTGGGCCGGGAGTGGCAACGGCGTCCGCGACAGCTACAGGGCATCGACATCGACATCGACGCCGCCGTGGCAGCGTACGTCGATGTGGTCGCAGGATCGCCTCCAGCTGAGGAGGTTTACATTGACATCCTGCGGCAGCGCCGCGATCTCGCCGTGCTGATCCTGCTCGACATCTCAGGGTCGGCCGGGGAGCCGAGCCCGTCGGGCGGCATGGTGCACGACCATCAGCGGGCCGCCGCGGCGGCGCTCGTCCGGTCGATGCACGATCTGGGTGACCGCGTGGCCCTCTATTCCTTCTGCTCCCAGGGACGGACAGCGGTGCACGTGGTGCCGATGAAGCAGTTCCGCGAAAGCCTCGAGACCAGGGTGCTGCAGCGACTTGGCGGCACCTCTCCCGGGGCATATACCCGGCTCGGCGCGGCCATCCGCCATGGGTCGGCGGTGGTCGAGCGCGACGGCGGCACGACGAGGCGATTACTCGTCGTCCTATCTGACGGGTTCGCCTACGACCACGGCTACGAGGGCGCCTACGGAGAGGCCGACGCGCGGCGTGCGCTGGCCGAAGCCCGAAGAAGGGGAACGGCGTGCCTCTGCTTGAGCATGGGCGCTCCGACCGATACGGAGGCGCTACGGAGGGTTTTCGGAACGGCCGCGCACGCCCGCGTTCCGCGGGTCGAGGACTTGCCGGCGATGGTCGGTCCACTGTTCCGGTTCGCCCTCAGGTCGGCGGAAGCCCAGCAGCGGACGTTCCAGCGCAAACTCCGGACAAAGGAGCGACTCGAGGTCGAAAGGAGGACGGCATGACTTCTAGACCCCGGCCCTACTACGTCCCGGTCGGAGATGAGGAGGCCGTCTTTGCGGCCGCGTTCCGCCAAAGCCTGTCGATCCTCCTGAAAGGGCCCACGGGCTGTGGCAAGACGCGTTTCGTCGAAGCCATGGCGTACGACCTGCAGCGTCCGCTCATCACAGTCGCCTGCCACGACGACTTGACGACAGCGGATCTGGTGGGCCGCTTCCTTCTGCGGGGCGGCGAGACCACCTGGGTCGACGGACCACTGACGCGAGCGGTCCGGGAGGGCGCCATCTGCTACCTGGACGAAATCGTCGAGGCGCGCCAGGACACGACCGTGGTCCTCCATCCACTGACGGACCACCGCCGCCAGATGCCGATCGATCGCCTCGGCGTCACACTCGACGCCGCACCGGGTTTCTGCCTCGTCGTGTCCTACAACCCGGGCTACCAGAGCGTCCTCAAGGATCTGAAGGACTCGACCCGACAGCGCATGATCGCCATCGAGCTCGATTTTCCGCCAGCCGACGTCGAGGAGAAGGTCGTGGCGCACGAGGCCGGCGTGGACCACCAGACGGCGTCACTCCTGGTGGGGCTCGGGCGGGCCATCCGGCGTCTCGAGAACGTCGGACTGCGTGAGGTGGCCTCGACCCGACTGCTGGTTGCCGCGGGCCGGTTGGTCCAAGAGGGCCTGGGCCTCCCTACGGCCGCGCGGGCGGCGGTCGCCGGGCCGCTCACGGACGATCCTGTGGTGACGGCAGGACTGATTCAGATGATCGACGCCTACTGCGAGGACCAACCCGCCGGGCCGGACGATTGACGCTGGTGGGCCTGGTCGCTAAGGTCGGAACAAATGTCAGGTTAGCGCCGGGGCTGCGGGGCCGTGGTTGCTCGACAAGGGGGGCGCGTGTCCTACGTCAGTACCGCCGAGCCGATCAAGATCGGGTACCTGTTCGACTTCAAGCTCCCTGAGGGCTATCCCCAGGAGTCTCGCGACGACCTGGTGCTCCCCTTCGAGCTCGTCTTCAAGCAGGGCCTCGAGCAAGGGGTTCTCGACCGCCCGGTGGAGATCGTGTTCCGCGAGGTCGAAGGCCTACCCAAGGGCACCATAAAAGCCGTGATCGATGCCTACGGCGAGCTGGTCGACGAGGGTTGCCTCGTCGTCTTCGGCCCGGCCATCACCGACAACTGCGTGCCGACCCGCGAGGCGATCGAGGAGCGCTTTCGCGTGCCGGCCATCAGCGTGACGGGCAGCGAGGAATGGCTGGGCGAGTGGACGTTCGCCCTGTCCATGGGCTCGATGACCGACGAGCCCATCTTCTGGGCCGACCTGCTCGTCAAGGACGGTCACCGCGAGGTCGGGCTCCTGATCGAGCGGTCACTGGTCGGTGACTCCTACGTGCGCAACTTCCGCAAGGCGTGTGCCGACCGCGACATACGGATCGTGGCGGAAGAATGGGTCCCCCAGACGGCTCAGGACATCAGCACGTCCGTGCGCAACCTGCACGAGGCCAAAGCCGAGGCGATTGTGCATTGTGGCTTCGGTTTCGGCATCGTCTTCGTCAACCCGACGCTGGCGGAAATGAACTGGAATCCTCCTCGATACATGGGCACGGCGTTCCAGAACGCCTGGATCAACCAACTGATGTGGGATGCCATCCGGGGCTACACGGGGCTGGACCAGTACGACGAGTCGAACCCGGTCGGGCAGGCCTTCCTCGACGAGTACAACGTGGCCTATGGGCGTCGGCCGGAGTACTGCGTTCCCGTGGTCAACCGCGACATCGCGACCATTTTGCTGCTCGCCCTGGCGGACGCACATCCCCTCACTCCGCGTGGGGTGAAGGAGGCCCTCGAGCGGGTGAAGATGGTCCCCGCCGCCTCCGGTGCTCCTGGGACCCGGCTTTCCTTCGGTAGGTGGACGCGCCGAGGCTGGATGGGCGCCGGCTATCTCGTGGCGCGCCAGCTGGATGAGGAGTTCGGCTCGTCGCACCTCGTCGGCCGCTTCGGGCAAGTCTGAGCGGTGACGACCCAGCTGGAGCGAGCGGAACAAGTCACTACCGACGAACCTTCTGCCGCGACGACGGCAATGAAGTCGACCCGCTCGGGCATCGCCTGGGGCTTGATCGGCTGCGCGGTGGCCCTGCTGCTCATCTTCATCGCGCACAATGCCCGCCGTGGCGCCGTCGTCGCACGCATCAAGAACGCTGCCGTGCAGGGCGCGCCACGTCCGGTCAGGCCATTGTTCGGCTGGACCCACTGGTTGGGGTTCCTCCAGGTCAGCACGATCATCTCCATGGCGGTGATCGTGGTGGTCTTCGTCGTGCTGTGGCGGCGGCACCCGAAGCACCCGGTCTTGCTCATGGCGATCGCGTGCACCACGCTCGTCTGGCAGGACCCGATCATGAACTGGTCCCCGTACGCGGTGTACAACCCGCAGCTATGGCACTGGCCCGAGTCCTGGCCGCTGGTCTCGCTCTCGCCGACGGTCGAACCCTTCGTCGTGATCGGCTACGTCATGTTCTACCTGGTCCCCGGATTGATCGGCATCTGGGTCCTCCAGCGCATCCAGCAGCGAAAGCCAGTCACGTCCTTTGTCTGGCGTCATCCGCTCGTCACCCTGGCCCTGCTGATCTACCCGATCGGATTCATTTACGACGCCATCCAGGAGATCATCCTCATCCGGACCGGCATGTACACCTACTCGCAGGTGATCCCGTTCGGGTCCGTCTTCGTCGGCAAGCAGTACCAGTTCCCCCTCATTTGGGAGTCGTCACTCGTGACCGCCGTCATGATCCCCGCCGGCGTGCTCCTCTACCGCGACGACACCGGCAAGACCGTGGCGGAGAAACTGGCCCAACGGGTGCGGTCGTTCCGCGGGCGTCCGGCGCTCGGCACCTTCGTCGTCATGGCCCTGGTCCTCAACGCTTGCTACTTCTTCCTCTACGGCGGCGGGTTCGCCATCATCAAGGACACCGGCGTGGCCACCTCAGTCGCCTGCCCGTGGCCCTACCCCGAAGCGAAGGTCTATGACCCACAGGGCTTCTACGAGAAAGCGGGAGCAACCGGGCCGTACTCCGTGGGAATCTGGAGCGGCTGGGAGATGGCGCAATCAGGTCGTCCGGACGTCAGCCCGCCCGTTGGCGGAGGCCCCTGCAGCACGGCATACGGCTGACCTCGCCAGACGTTCAGGGATTCAGCTGACCGCTCGGGCGCACCACGATCTCGTGGATGCAGATCCCGTCCGGCCGGCTCATGACGAACGTGATGCAGTCGGCCAACTCTTCGGGTGCGGCCGGCACGCCCCCCTCGACGAAGAACGGGGTGTCGGTCGGTGGGATGTCGCCGTCCATGATGAGTCCCTCCATGGTGAGGCCCTCGGTGTCGAACATCCCGGGCATGACGAGACTGACGTTGATGCCCTGGGGTGCCAGTTCGATGCGCAACGTATCGAAGGCCGCCTCTAGACCGCGCTTCGAAGCGGCGTAGATGCCGACGCCGGACATGGGCGTCAAGGCACCGGTCGATCCCACCAGGATGACGTCGCGCCGGCCCGCGCTCGAGAAGTGGGGCAAGGCGTAGCGGACCGTCGCCAGCGGACCGAGCAGGTTCAGTTCGATGAGCTCACGCCATCGCTGCGGGGTCCCGGTCGCCACCGTCCCGGTCATCATCGCCCCCGCCACCGAGACGACACCGTCGAGGCCGCCGAGCTGGCGAGCGGCGTCGGTGACCCTCTCGTCCAGCGTCTCGAGGTCGGTCACGTCGCAGGCCACCCAGACGGCACGGTCCCCGAGTTCCTCGGCCAGCGCGCCGAGGCGCTCCTTCCGCCGGGCCAGCATGGCGACCGATCCGCCCTGGGCGACGATCGACCGGCAGGTGGCCGCCCCGATCCCACTCGATGCGCCAGTCACGAGGACGCGCCGGCCGCTCAGGTCAACGAGCACGCTCATGAACACCCCTTTCTGACCTCCCCCTTCGGGGACGGCGACGTTAGTTGCTCCGCCCCGACGGGCCACCGGGCGCAGGTTGACGGGACCGCAAAACCCGCAGTACCTTCCGTGTGAACAAATATTAGGTTATCGCCGGAAGGTCGTGAAATTGGCAGGCAAAGGTCCAGACACAGGAGCCGCAGTCGACCTCGGGGGCGCCGACGCCGAAAACGACGAGTTCGGCCTGTTCGACGACGCCGTGGCGGGCGACGCCCGGGATCCCTACCCCGAGCTGGCCCAGGCTCGTCGCGACACCCCGATCCAGATCCTGGACGCCTCCTTGATGCCACACGACGACGCGCATCCCGTCTACTTCATCTACCGCCACGACGACATCGCCGCCATTCTCCGAGATGGCGAGACCTTCTCCTCGGCCCACATCATCGACCTGATCATGGGACCGGTCATGGGCGAGCACATCATGCTGGGCATGGACGACCCGCAGCACCGCCGCTACCGGGCACTGGTGACCACTGCGTTCCGCCAGAAGGTGCTCGCCACGTGGGAGACCGACCTGGTCGCCAAGGTAGTCAATGACCTCATCGACCGATTCGTCGATCGCGGTCACGCCGAGTTGGTCCGCGAGTTCACGTTCCCGTACCCGACCCAGATCATCGCCGGCCTCCTCGGCCTGCCACGGCAGGACTACAAGCAGTTCCAACGCTGGTCCATCGCCATCCTCAGCTTCCTCAGCAAGCCGGAGGAAGCGATCGCCGCGTCGCAGGAAGTGAAGGAGTACATCGCCGACATCCTGGAGCAACGGCGCCAGACGCCGGCCCAGGACCTGATCAGTGACCTGGCCCAGGCCGAACTGGACGGCGAGCACCTGAGCGACGAGGAGATCTTCTCGTTCCTCCGGCTTCTGCTGCCTGCCGGGGTCGAGACCACGTTTCGCGCCACGGGGAACCTGCTCTTCTCGCTGCTCTCCCATCCGGACCAGCTCGACGCCGTCCGGGCCGACCGCCGCCTCATCCCGCAAGCGATTGAAGAGGCGCTCCGCCTCGAGACGCCGCTGCTCAACATCACCCGCTTGGCCACCAAGGACACGGAGATCGACGGCGTGTCAATTGAGGCCGGGTCGACCGTGATGCTCATGCTGGCAGCGGCCAACCGGGACGAGAACCGCCACGACGACCCCGACGCCTTCGACATCTTCCGGAGCGATCCGAAGCCGCATATCTCCTTCGGACATGGGCCCCACATGTGTCTCGGCGTGCACCTGGCCCGGATCGAGATGCGGGTCGCCCTTGATCACCTGCTCGACCGCCTCCCCAACCTGCGCCTCGACCCGGCTGCGGTCGATCCGCACATCCGGGGCCAGGTGTTCCGGTCCCCCAGCGACCTGCCGGTCCTCTACGGATGACAGCCAGATCCGTATGACCCTGAGAAACGGAGCGGACCATGCACATTGACGACCTCATCCTCGTCTCCGTCGACGACCACGTCGTCGAACCGAAAGACATGTTCGAGGGTCACATCCCGCCCAAGTACAAGGACCAGGCGCCGAAAGTGATCGTCAAGGACGACGGCACCGACGCCTGGGTGTTCGAAGGGCAGGAGGCCACCAACGTCGGGCTGAACGCCGTGGCAGGCCGGCCCCCCGACGAGTACGGCGTCGAACCGACCCGATTTCGCGAGATGCGGCCCGGCTGCTACGACATACACGAGCGCATCCGCGACATGAACGCGAACGGCGTGCTCGCCTCGCTGAACTTCCCGTCCTACCCGCAGTTCTGCGGCCAGTACTTCGCCCGGGCGACCGACAAGGACCTGGCCATCGCCGTGCTGCGCGCCTACAACGACTGGCACGTGGACACATGGTGCGGGACCTACGCGGGACGTATGATCCCCCTCGCGCTCCCGCCGATCTGGGACGTGGAGCTGATGGCGGAGGAGGTGCACCGCGTGGCGAAGAAGGGCTGCCACGCCGTCACCTTCTCGGAGAACCCCGAGAAACTCGGCTACCCCTCCTTGCACAATGAGCACTGGGACCCGTTCTGGACCGCATGCAGCGAGGAGAACACCGTCGTCTGCCTGCACATCGGGTCGTCGTCGCAGGTTGTGGTGACGTCGATCGAGGCACCAATCGACACGCTGATTACTTTGCAGCCGATCAACATCGTCCAGGCGGCGGCCGATCTGCTGTGGTCGCCGGTGCTACGGAAATTCCCCGACATCACGTTCGCGCTCAGCGAGGGAGGAATCGGATGGATCCCCTACTTCCTCGAGCGGGTGGACAACGTCTATAAGCACCACCGGGCCTGGACCCACCAGAACTTCGGTGACAAGTTGCCGAGCGAGGTCTTCTCGGAGCGGATCGTAACCTGCTTCATCGACGACGCCTTCGGGATTGAGGTCCGGGACAAGCTCAACGTCGACATGATCACCTGGGAGTGCGACTACCCCCACTCCGACTCTGTCTGGCCCGAGTCGCCGGAAGTGCTGGCCGAGTATCTCGTCGGCGTGCCGACCGAGGAGGTGGCGAAGATCACGCACGAAAACGCTCTGCGAGTCTTCTCCTTCGACGCGTTCGCACATGTGCCGAAGAGCGTGGCCACCGTCGGCGCCCTGCGGGCCCAGGCTACCGACGTCGACCTGGGCTACCGCTCCTCGGCCCGTCTCAAGAAGACGGGCACCGACACCGTCAGCGTGCTCAGCCTGGCCAGCACCTTGTCGCCGGCCAGCTGACCCGGCCGCGGACCGCTGAGCAAGGCCGCACTGTGATCGACTTCGACGAGCAGGTGGTCATCGTGACCGGAGCCGGTCGTGGGCTCGGGCGCCTGTACGCCCTGGACCTCGCCGCACGGGGTGCCTCGGTCGTGGTCAACGATCTCGGAGGGACCATGCACGGCCACGGGGCCGACGACAGCATTGCCGACAAAGTGGTCAAGGAGATCGAGGTGGCGGGCGGTGTTGCCGTAGCCTCCCATGACTCGGTGGCCACGCCCGAGGGTGGCGACGCCATTGTGCAGAGTGCGCTGAAAACGTACGGCCGACTCGATGCCGTGGTGAGCAATGCCGGGATCTTCGATACCGCGCCCTTCGACGAACTCGAAGTGGACGACTGGCGCCGAATGTTGAACGTCCACGTCGACGGCGGCTTCTTCCTCAGCCAGCCGGCCTACCGGGTGATGAAGGCGCAGGGCTATGGCCGCTTCGTCTTCATCGCCTCCTCGGCCGGGCTCTTCGGGCAGCCCAACTCGGCTCACTACGCCGCCGCCAAGGCCGCCCTCTTGGGATTGACCAACGTGATCGCCATCGAGGGTGCGGAGCACGGGATCCTGGCCAACACGATGCTGCCGTTCGGCTACTCGCGCATGGTAACCGAGACGATCGGCGAGCTCCCCGAGGACTCCGAGTTCCTGCATGCCATCGATCCGCAATGGGTCGTGCCCATCGTCACCTACCTCTCCAGCAAGGCCTGCGACGTCAGCCATCACAACTACTCGGCCTGCGCCGGCCGCTTCGCCCGCGTCTTCGTGGGCCTGGCCGAGGGCTGGCTGGCTGAGCGTGGCAAGCCGCCGACCGCTGAAGATGTTGCCGCCCACCTCGCCGAGGTCACGGCGACCGAGCCGTTCACCATCCCGGGCTCCATCTTCGACGAGGTCGCGGGGATCGTCTCCCGGCTGGGCCTGACCAGCTGAGAAAGGCCCGACCGGACCGACAGCGACGTTCCGTGCTGTCTTCGGGCGTTCCACTACGCAGCTCGAAACCCAGGTGCGGATTACCGAGGCGCGTCGACGCCGAATTTCGGTACCCCGAGGCGGCGCTAGTCCTCTATAGAAATGGCGTTCTTCGGACAGGCACGCACGGCCTCCATGAGCCGCTCGCGCATCTCCTCGGGTGGGTTCTCGTTCAGCACGTAGAGGAAGTCGTCGTCGCGCACCTCGAAGACCTCGGGAATGATGCCCATGCACAGGGCATTGCTCTCGCACAGGTCGAAATCGACGACGACTCGCATCAGCATTCCTCCGGGTTCGAACGGTCAGGCAGAACAGGCCAACATTACGGCACGGCCGCTGCGCCCTCAGAATCAGATGTACATCCCGCCGTTGACCCCGATGATCTGGCCCGTGACATAGGCGCCGTCCTCCGAGCACAGGTACGAACAGGCCCCGGCGATGTCGTCAGGCGTGCCCGCCCGCTTGAGCGGGACCATCTTCGCCATGATCTCCACGCTCGGGACGTGGCCCTCCTCCTCCCCCTTTCGGGCCATCGGCGTGTCCACGATGGTCGGCGGGATCGTGTTGACCGTGATCCCATGACCAGCCAGCTCGCGGGCGAAGGCCTTGGTCAGCCCGATGACGCCGCCCTTCGAGGCCACGTAGTGAGCCATGTTGGGAGCACCCGACTGGGCGCTCGACGAGGAGATCGTGACGATGCGGCCCCACTGCGCCTCGATCATGTCCGGCACGGCCAGCTGCATGGAGACGAAGGTGCCGGTCAGGTTGACGGCGATGACCCGGTCCCAGCGCTCGGCCGAGATGTCGGTCACGGGGTCGAACGCCTCCATGCCGGCGCTGGTGACCACGATCGTGATCGGACCCAGGTCCTTGCGCACCGCCGCGTACGCCTGCTCGAGCCCGGCCCGGTCGGCGACGTCGACGCCGTAGCCGGCGGCCCTCGACCCTCCGGCAGACAGCTCGGCCGCTGCCGCCTGCGCGGCGGCGCCGTCGAGGTCCAGCAGCGCCACCGCGTGACCGTCACTCGCCAACCGGCGGGCCACGCCCAGTCCGATGCCCGACGCCGCGCCCGTCACCACGGCCACCCGTGCGTTCATGATGCCTCCTCGGCCGGCGTGAACTCGATGTACAGCTTGTGCAGGCCGCGCAGCACCCACGTCGGTTCATAGCTGAACCGACGATTGCCGGGAGGCCCGTGGTGCTCCTCGGACAACCGGATGTTCCGCATGCGATCCAAAATCCGCTCCACGCTGACCCTTCCCTCCACGCGGGCCAGCGGACCGCCCGGGCACGAGTGAGGGCCGCGCCCGAAGGCGAGGTGCGACTTGGCGTTGGGCCGGTCGGCTCGGAATTCAGCCGGTGCCTCGAACAGGCGGGGGTCGCGGTTGGCCGCACCGTTCAGCACCATCACCGGCGTCCCGGCGGCGATGTCGACCCCGCCCACCGTGGTGTTACGCCGGGCGAGCCGGAAGTCCGCCTTCACCGGGCTCTCGATGCGGAGCGCCTCCTCGATGAAGCCAGGGATGCGGTCGCTGTGCGCCCGCAGCTCATCCTGCAGCTCTGGATACTCGCTCAGGTACTTCAGCGCGACGGCGAGCAGGCGGGCGGTCGTCTCCTGGCCGGCGGCGAACAGGAAGGTCGCCGTGCGCACGACCGAGGCGACGTCGGGCACCGACCCGTCCGGGTACGTTCCCAGCGCCAGGTCGGTGAGCACGTCCTTGCGTGGAGTGCGCCGACGGTCCTCGATGTACTCGGCGAACGTGTCGTCGAGCCACGACAGCGCGTTGAGCTCGCTCCCCTCGGGATGCACGCCCGTCACGCCGCCCCCGATCTCGCCGGGCGGCGCACTCAACAATCCGAAGCCCTCGCGAAAGCGCCGGTGGTCCTCCTCGGGCACGCCGAGCACGTCGGCCACCGCCAGCATGGCGAAGGGCTGGGAGTACGCACTGATGAACTCGCAGTGGCCGGCGCCGACGAACTCGTCGATCTGCCGGTCGGCCATGCGCCACATGAACGCCTCGTTCTCCTTCAGGCGCTTGGGCGTCAGCAGGCGCATGATCAGGGCCCGCTCCTGCGTGTGCATGGGCGCGTCCATGGTGACCATGTGCTCATTCATCGGGAGGTGGTCCCGGTGGGCATCGATGATGTCGCCGACGTCGTCACCCTCGAGCGGGACGGGGAAGACGGCGAACGGTCCGATGACGGAGTTGCACGAGGAGAAGGTCGCCGTGTCGAGATAGATCTCGGCCGCCTCCTCGTACCCCGACACCGCCACCACGCCGTGCGTCGCCGTCGGCGTCACCGGGCACTTCGAGCGCAGATGGTCGAAATACGGGTAGGGGTCCTCGAGCAGCGATGCGTCGCTGAAGAAGTCGACCTCGTCGTAGTTGACCATGTGCCTCCGATCCCGCCCCGCGAGCCCGTGCCCTGGCGCTTATGCTGAGCGAGTGCTTAGCACGCTGCGGTATGCTGTGCAATCGCACAGCAGCTGGCACTGACCGCATGACATCGACCCGCCGCATCGGAACCGAGAATTCGGCCACCCGTACCGCTCTCCTGGATGCCGCCCAGCAGGTCTTGCTCGAGGAGGGCTACGCCGCGGCCACCTCCCGCCGGGTGGCGGCGCGGGCCGGCCTCAAGCCCCAACTCGTCCACTACTACTTCCGCACCATGGACGATCTCTTCCTGGCGCTCGTCCGGCGCGGTGCAGAGCAGAACCTCGAGCGCCAAGCCGAAGCGCTCGCCTCGCCGTACCCGCTACGGGCGCTGTGGGAACTCAGCAACGACCCTGCCGCCAGCGCGCTGACAATCGAATTCGCGGCGCTGGCCAATCACCGCAAGGCCATCCGAGCGGAGCTGGCGTCATATGGCGAGCAGTTCCGCCGGATGCAAACCGAGGCGCTACATCGGATCTTCGAGCGCTACGGCATCGACTCCCGTGCGTACCCGCCCGAGGTGATGATCGTCACCATGACCAGCCTGTCGCAAGTCATGGGCATGGAACAGCTCCTGGGCATGACGGCAGGCCATGACGCGACCCGCCAGCTGATCGAAGGGTTCCTCTCTCGCTACGAGCAGGACTCCGCCGGTTCTATCCTCACCTCGCCCGGAGGGTCACCCGCGGACTAGCGCCCACGTGGCGTTTACTCGGCGGGGCTCCCGAACCTGCCGGATCCGTAGCCGGACGCCACATGGGTCGTCGAGATCTGATGCCTCAAACTGTTGGCGCGTGTGGAGTTGAGCCTGGCACCTCGGTGTAGCTCTCCTCGGGGTGGGATGCTGCAGCCAGCCCAGGATCCGACACCTTCGGTGCGGCATCGCCGCTCCGAGCGATGGCCCGCTCGTCGGTGCCCAGATAGCTTGCGATGACCTTCGGGTCCTCGCGCAGCTCGTGGGGTGTCCCCTCGGCGATAATGCCCCCGGTCTCGAGGCAGTACACGCGCCCGGACATACCCATGATGAGAGGCATGTCGTGCTCGATCAGGAGCACCGAGGCCGAGAGCTCCTCGCGGATTGCAACGATCAGCGGCCCGAACGCCTCCGTCTCACGTTGCGCCAGTCCCGCCGTGGGCTCATCGAGGCAGAGCACCTTGGCATCGAGAGCAAGCAGTCCCGCGAGTTCGACGATACGGCGTGTCCCCGTCGACAGGTCCGAGATGTAGTGGTCCTGATACCGGCCGAGGCCCAGAAAATCGACCAGCTCGGACACCTCGGCCTTTGCAGCCTTACTATGACGCCTCGCTTTCGGCAGCCCGAAGGCACTGGGAAGGAGGCTCGACACAGCCTTCGCTTCGACGGCCACCAGCAACGTCTCGGTGACCGTCAACTCGGGGAACAGGGTCGCGGACTGGAAGGTACGCCCCAGACCCAGGGTGGCGCGGTACCCGGGGGGCCTGCCTGACACTTCGCTGCCCAGCAGAGTCACCGATCCCGTGGAAGGGACGAATCCCCCGATGGCATTCATCAGCGTGGACTTACCTGCTCCGTTGGCGCCGATGAGACCCACGATCTCCCCGCTCTGGACGTTGAGGGATACCCCGTCCACCGCCTGCACGCCACCGAAGCGGACGCTGAGGCCGCTCACCTCGAGCACCGGGCCGGACACGGCCGCATGGACGTCGGCTCCGCGGTGCTTGCGAACGACGTCGGCGGCCTTGGGTCGTTCCGCCACCGGCTGCTCCTTCACCCTCTTGTCGGCCCAGGACAAGATCGCGTCACGGACCCCCGAGGTCAGCTGGTTCAGGCCACGGGGGAAGTACAGCAAGACGATCAAAAGCCCGAGACTCGAACTCAGCAGCCCGAGCAATGCGTTGTTCGGAGCGAGGGAGGGGATCCCGATCACCACGATGGCGCCGATGATGGCGCCCGAGACCGACCCCATGCCTCCGATCACGACCATGGCCACCAGGTTGAGGGAGTCGTTCACCAAGAAGAAGTCCTGGGTGAACGCAATGTTGGCGTAGGCGCCGGCCAGCAGCGCCCCACCCAGGCCGGCGAGACCACCCGAAATAGCGAAGGTCTGGAGCTTCAGGCGCACGGGCCGCACCCCGTACGCGGTGGCGGCCACCTCGTTGTCCCGCAGGGCCCTGATGGTGCGGCCGGCGCCGCTGTCGCGCAACCGGCTGAGCATCGCCACCACGAGCGCCAGCACGACGAGGACGACGTAGTAGTAGGGCTTCTGCCCCGGGAAATTGAGGAACCCCAGCTTGCCCGGGACGAACGGCACGTTGGCGCCATCGGGCGATTCCCCTGAGAAGAAGGGCAGGTAATAGAAGTACTGCTCGGCGGTCAGGGCGAGGACGAAGGTGACGACGGCCAGGTACAGGCCGCGGACGCGCAGCGACCCGATACCCACTCCGAGGGCGAGCAGACCGGAGGCGGCCGCCGTGGCCAGGATGGCGAACCAGAAGGGGACGCCATCGGTGACCAGGCGCGCTGCGAAGAGCGCCGCCAGCCCCGCGAAGGCCATCTGCCCCAGGGACAACTGCCCGAGCCAGCCGGTCAGGATCGTCAGCGACGACGCACAGATGGCGAAGCCCAGGACAGCGGTGAAGAGCTGTTGGCTCGAGGGCTCGCTCCTGACCAGGGGGAGCACGACGGCGATGGCGCCGAGCAGCAAGATCCCACCCTTGTCGATGTTGCGGGCCCACCAGATGGAGCGCAGGCGAGCGGGGATCGGGCGCGTGCGCGGCGAGAAGGCAAAGACGCCGGAATCCTCCCCTTCCCGCTTGGCGAAGATGACCGCCACGAACACGGCGATGAACAGCAACAGGTCGGTGATGCCCGGCGTCGCCAAGAAGTTGTACGAGAGGACACTCTGCACGATCGCGATCGCCACGGAGGCCAGGACCGCGATGCGGAAGGAGCGCAGTCCCGCTATGACCGCCGCCGCCAGGCCGTAGGCGAGGGTCTCGGGACCGAGGTTGGACAGCCCGGCCGCCGTCGACGACTCGCCGGCGAAGAGGACGACCGAGAGGGTCGAGAGCACCGCGGCGAGAGACCACACCATCGTGGATACCAATTTGGGCGAGATCGACGACAGACGGGCCAGTGAGGGGTTGGCTGCGCTCGCCTTAACGGTCTTGCCGATCATGGTGTGATCGAGGAACCAGATGAGAGCCACCACGGCGACTGGGACCAGAACCAGGACGGCGAGGTCGGCGCCGCGCACGTTGACGCCGGCGATCGTCCACGTGCTCGACCCGAAGGCGGCCGGGTAGTGAGCGCTGGCGTCCGACGGCTGAGGAATCTTGAAGGCGATGACCTGCGCCACGCCGCCGATGCCGATCGTGGCCACCAGGACCACCACACGAGGCGCATTGCGAAGCCGGCGAATCACTGTCATTTCGATCACTGCACCGAACGCCAGTCCGGCGATGAGCGCGATGACAAGCGCTATCCAGAACGGGACGTGATACTGCACGACGAGGAGGGCCAGGAGGGCCGCACCGATCACGCCCATGTTGCCCACGGCAAAGTTGATGATCCTGGTCGCTCGGTAGACGAGCACCACGCCGACGGCGATCAGCGCGATGGCGAGACCCTGGATGAGACCATCCCAGACGATTTGGGAATTGATCCAGGAAACGGCAAGCATCAGGCGGGTACCTCACCGCCCAGGAACACGGCCCGAGCCAGGTCATCATTCGCCATGAGGTCGGCAATGGCGCCCTCGAACCGGACCTGTCCCTTCTCGAGGAAGACCGCCCGGTCGGCGATGGCCGCCGCGACGTTCAGCGACTGCTCCACGATGATCATGGTGACGCCCTCGCTCTTCAGGCGCTCGACAACTGTGATGAGCTCCTGGACGACGACGGGCGCCAGCCCGAGCGAGAGCTCGTCGATCATGAGCACTTCGGGGTCGTGCAGCAACGCGATGGCGAGCGCGAGCATTTGCTGCTGGCCTCCCGACATGGTGTCGGCCCGACGGCCTTTGGCCGCTTCCAAGGCGGGGAAGAGGGAGAACATGCGCTCGATGCGCCGCTCCAAGTCGGCTTGATCGCCCCGGTAGACGAAACCGCCCATCTCGAGGTTCTCTCTGACCGTCATCTCGCCGAAGACACCGTGGCCACCGGGCAAGAGGTGGATGCCGAGTTTGGAACGCTGCTCCGGAGTGGCGTAGGTGATTGCCCGGCCTTTCAGGCGCACGACCCCCCGGTCCGCCGTGGCCAGGCCGGCGGCGACCCGCAGCGCGGTCGACTTGCCCGCCCCGTTGGTGCCAAGCAAGGCGAGCACCTCGCCTCGTTTGACCTCGAAGCTCACGCCGAAGAGGACCTGGACGTGCCCGTAGCTGAAGTCGACGTTGTTGAGCTGAAGGGCCGGAATCGCGTCGGGGTTGTCCGCCTGGCGCTGGTGCTCCTCCTGCTCTTCTTGGAGCTCGAGGACGATCAGGGAGAGGTCGTTGCGGATGAAGTGCGAGCCCCGGATGATCATGATCCCGCCGATGATGGTGGTCGGGACCATGAGAATGATCACAGCGGCCCGGGGACCGAAGGCAGAGTCGAGGCCGGCCGAAAGGATGGCCCCGCCGGTGGCCCCGATGAAGAAGAGGTAGATGGAACCGACAGCGCCGGTGATCCCACGCAAGTGGTACGGGGCGACCGAAGTGAGGACCGGTCCGACCATTGAGAACGCACACATGGAGAGCGTGGTGGCCAGGACCGAGAAGCAGGCCCACAGCACGGCGTTGGGCATGAAGTACTGAATCGGCACGATCACGGCGACCGGCAGGATGATCTTGCCGATGAGGGCCAGGGCCTTGGCGGGGTCACGGCGATAGAGGCCGTCGTAGTAGCGACCCACGAACGGCAGCGCGACGAGGACGCCCAGACTCGCGAAGGTTCCGATCAGGCCGCGGCTTGAAGGCATCGAGTCCGAACTGCTGCTTCAAGAACAGGTTGCCGAGGACGGGAGCGGTGAAGAGGGCGAAACCCATGGCGGTGAATCCGACGAGGACCATGCGCAGGGTACGGATCCTCATGATGCGGACCCACGCGGCCTCGAGGGAGGGTGGGATCGGCTTCGTGTCTTCGATCACCTCGCCCAGCACGTCGAGCTTCTCGTGCTGGCCTCGGGGGGGCTCACGAAGGCGGAAGGCGATGATGGCGACCACGATGACCGGGACGGCCAGGATGTAGAACGCCCAGCGCCAGCCGTTCGGCCCCCCGACGACGGTGGCGATGGTACCCACCAACACCGGACTCAGCGCCGTGGCGATCCCCGTTGCCATTCCCATGGCCGAAAAGATCCGGCCACGGAGGCTGATCGGATAGGTGTCGGCCAGCAGCGTGCCGTTGACCGAGTAGGCGGAGGCCTGAGTGACCCCGACGCCGAAGCGGGCGAGGAAGAACGACAGAATGTTCGTGGCCAGCCCCGAGAGGAACACCATGACGCCGAAGAAGAGGGTGGCCCAGCCGATGATGGGCGCCCGGCGGAAGCGATCGGCCATCCACCCCATCGGCACGATGCCGATCACGAGGAAGCCTCCTGAAATGCCGGCGACGAACACGATCACGCCCGAGCTGACGTGGAAGGACGACTGGATGTTCGGAGCGAGGACACTGAGCCCTGCGCTCTGCAGGTTGTCGAGGGTGACGATGAGGGCCAGGATGACGAAGGTGGCGTAGCCCGAATTGCGCAGGCCCTGGCGCAACGAGACGCGCTCCTCGCGAGTCCCCGGCAGGAGATCCTCGGGCAGCAGGAACTCTTCGGGCTTTTTCGACGACGCCTGACGCTCCTGAGCGGTCTCCGCCACAAAGCGGGCCAGGTCGGTGGGACTTCCCCCACCCGCCGGCGCGGCGGCTGCCGAATCGGGATCGAGCGTGGAACTCACCCGAACTCCGCCCCCGTCCTCACTGAACCTGCGGCCTTCCGTTCCGACCCTCGCACGGGGGGCACTCTACGCCCTTGTTACCGCTAACGGCACGTGCCGGGTGCGGCCTCCACGCCGGGCTGGATCAGACGACCAACCCCTCAAAGAGGCTGACTTGGTCGAGAACACCAGCTGGTTCGTGGCAGCGTCGTACTTGCCGACAAAGACTGGTCCGATGGCGTAGGGCTGTCCGGGTCCGAACGAGACCGGGCCACCCGATCCGGGGAAGGTGACGTTCCGGAGTCCATACCCCGCCTTGGTGAAACTGGCGACGGTCAGGTGTTTGCCGGCCGCCTTGGCAATCGCGGCAAACATGGCGACGTTCTGGCATGCAGATTCTGGCGCGACCCAGCTGTGATCCTGGCTGTTGGACGACGCGGTGGGGGTGGCGATCTCGTCAGTGGGATACGCCTTTTTGATGATGCTGATGCACTTCTGAACGGCGGGCTCGCTGAACTCCTGCAGACTCGTGACACCCCCCGTGGACGTGGTCAGCGTCTTGAGGTACGGCGTTTGCCCGCTAGGCCCCCCCGAGAGAGTGCCCGATAGAGCGGAGTCGTCCAGCGCGATCCACGGCGGGTTGTAGGTCGCTTGTGTCTCGGCCAGACCAGAGGGCCAACCCGATGATGCAGAGGCAACAGCGACGACCTCGTTCACCCCGGCATTCTGGAAGCGGTTGATGATGACCTGGTCTTGCGCGGTGGCCGCTGCTTGGTCGCCGGCCGGCGCCGAATTGACCGCCGACTGGACGACGTCGACGTGCAGCTTCTTGAGTGTGGCGATGTCCGCGTTGACCTCGCTCTGGTCGGCCGTCACTCCACCCACAACGCCGACCTTCTTTCCCTTGAAGTCGCCCAGCTTGTCGAAGACCGAGAGCTGGAGCGGGTCGTAGGCTGTTGCGGGAGCCGTCAGAGTGAAGTTGACTGCGCTCGGTCCCGTTATCGAACCTTCAATGGTCGCGTTGATGGTCGGCGTGTCGTGGTTCACGAGGTAGCAGTTCGGCTCGTAGGGCGATAGCGCGACAAAGATCGAGTCGTCCTCCGTCAGGGTGGTGCACACGGCGTCCACGCCCACCGTGCCGTCCGCCAGGTTCACTGGCTCGTAATAGGCCACGATCTTTCGACCGTCGATGCCACCGTGGGCGTTCAAATTGGCGATCAGGGCTCCGTAGGCATCGGGGAAGCTGCCCTGGGTGAGCTTGACGCCCTGTGCGGCCAGAGACGCGAAGTCGATGTAGGGGATCCCAACCCCGATGGTCGTCGACGTCACACCCTGATTGGGGCCGGCGGCCGCCATCGTCGTCGTCCCAGCCAGCAGGGCGACGAGCATCGCAGCTGCAGTTCCAGCGGCGAATCCAATCCGCCTCAACATGGTGTGCCCTCCCTTTGCGGCTGTACGCCGCTGCGTTGCTGCCCCCGGACCGCGCTCCAGGGCCGGCCGATGCGTCTCAGAATTGTCGAAGTGTGTCACATCCCGGGTGGTTTGTGCAAAGGTTTGCATGAACCCTGTTCCCGGGGGTTTTACAACCCTCGAGGCGCCTTCGCAATCGCTGGCGGAAAGAAATAGGCCTAGATCAGCACACTGTGGCGAATCCTGGTGAGCTGTGCAAAGCTTTGCATCATCGTGACGCACGAGGACCTTCTCTTCCCATCTGACCCAGATGTGCGCGCAGTCGCACGCACCATCTACAAGGGAACACGATCCCTCCCGATCATCAGTCCTCATGGCCACTGCGACCCTTCCGTCCTGGCCGATGATGCGGGCTTGGGGGACCCGGCAACCGAGCTGGTGACCAAGGACCACTACCTTCTTCGGCTCCTCTACAGTCAGGGCACGCCGCTCGAGGCCCTGGGAGTCGTCGCCCTCGATGGCACTCCCTCGGAGACAGACGGCCGCCTCATTTGGCGTCGGCTGGCCGAGAACTACCACATCTTCCGTGGCACGCCATCGCGGTTGTGGTTGGACTACACCCTGTCGGAGGTACTTGGGATTACCGAGCCGCTACGGGCGGAGTCCTCCGACGACATCTACGAGCAGGTCACGAGCCGACTCTGCGAAAACGAGTTCCGCGCCCGCGCACTCTACGAGCGATTCGGGATCGAGTTCTTGGCCACGACAGACGGAGCGTCCGTCGACCTCGATGCTCACGCCCGGATCCGGCAGTCCGATTGGGCAGGGCGCGTGGTACCGACCTTCCGCCCGGACGACGTGATCGATGCAGAGCGGACCGACTTCCGGGCCAATCTTTGCCGTCTGGGAGAACTGACGAGCACCGACACCGCAACCTGGCTGGGCTTCCTCGATGCGCTCCGACAGCGGCGCCAACAGTTCATCGAGGCAGGTGCAACGGCGTCGGATCATGGGCATCCCTCCCCCACCACCGCAGATCTCGATGCGTCCGAGAAGGAGCGCCTCTTCACCCGCGTCCTACGAGGCACCGTTGAGTCCGGAGATGCCGAGTTGTTCCGCGCCCAGATGTTGACGGAAATGGCCGCCATGAGCATGGACGACGGGCTGGTCTTGCAACTGCACGTGGGTTCCTGGCGTGATCACAACCCGATCCTCGCCGCCCGTTTTGGACGCGACATCGGCGCAGACATGCCCAAGCCGGCCGACTTCATCTCCTCACTCAAGCCGCTGCTCGACCGATTCGGCAACGAGCCAAGCCTGACTGTCGTCGTCTACACCCTGGACGAGACGACCTATGGGCGTGAACTGGCACCCATGGCCGGCCACTACCCCGCCCTGCGACTCGGGCCCCCATGGTGGTTCTACGACAGTCCTCAGGGCATGCGGCGGTTCTACGACCAGGTGGTGGAGACCGCCGGGTTCTCCCGCCTGGTGGGATTCAACGACGACGCCCGGTCGCTGCTGACGATTCCAGCCCGGCACGATGTCGCACGGCGGGTCAACGCCGGCTATCTGGCCAGCCTCGTCGCCGAGCACCGCCTGGACGAAGCAGACGCGGCGGACATTGCATCTGACCTGGCTTACGGGCTGGCCCGACGTGCCTTTCGCGTTGCGCAGTGACGGCGATCGTCCTGGTGGGCCTCATGGGAGCAGGAAAGTCGTCGGTCGGCTCAGTCGTCGCGGCGCGCACCGGCATGGCCTTCGTCGATGTCGACGTCGCCATTGCCGAGCAGACCGGAAAGACGGTGCGTCAGCTGTGGGAGCAGGGTGGTGAGCCCGCCTACCGTCGCCTGGAGTCGAAGGTCGTGCTCGACACTCTTGGCGAGAATCCAGACGTGGTCCTGGCCGCCCCGGGTGGTGTCATTCTCGACCCTTCGGTGCGGGATGCCCTGACCGGCGCATTCGTCGTTTGGCTCCGGACTGACCCGGCGACACTCTCGAGCCGGGTGCAACAAGACGACCATCGTCCGTTGCTGGGCGAGCACCCCCTGGACGTGCTCACCGACATGGCCCACGAACGCTCTGGCCTCTACGAGGAGGTCGCCGAACTCACTATCGACACCGACTCTCAAGACGTGGAGACGATTGCCAACCGCATCGTCGAAGCGCTTGACAAACGGGCTTAACCCGGCTGGCATCGAACGATCAAGGGAGAGCAATGCTCCGACCGCAAGATAATGCGACACGAGACACGAAACGACTCGACGGCCTCTGGGATTTCACCGTCGACACCCACAATGTCGGCCGTGAAGAGGGCTGGTGGCAAAAGCCGCTGGTCGACGCGATCACGATGCCAGTTCCGAGCAGCTACAACGACATTGTCGTAGACCCGGCCGTCCACGACCACGTCGGGGACGTGTGGTACCAGCGGATCGTCTTCCTCCCCCGAGGTTGGCACGGCCGCCGAGTGGTTCTCCGGTTCGATGCCGCAACCCATAGGGCCAGCGTATGGATCGGCGATAGGCACGTCGTTTCGCACGAGGGTGGGTACACGCCCTTCGAAGCAGACATCACTGACGTCGTCGAACCCGGAACCGAGGTGCGCATCACCGTCGCCGTGAACAACGAGCTGACCTGGCACTCGATCCCACCAGGAGTCGTCGAAGTGATGCCCGACGGTCAGCGACGGCAGCGGCAGTACCACGACTTCTTCAACTACGCCGGCCTGAATCGGGGCGTCTGGCTCTACTCGACCGAACGCTCTCACATCTCCGACGCCACCGTCGTCACCGACCTGGAGGAGGGAAGCGGCATCGTCAGATACTCGACGATCATCGACGAGCAAGAGGACTTGACCATCGTGGCCGAGCTTTACGACGCCGAGGGGGCTCTGGTCACCGCGACGACTGGGTCCAACAGCGAGCTGCGAGTCCCGTCACCCCACCTCTGGCAGCCAGGAATGGCCTACCTTTATGAGCTCCGCATCGATCTGGTGGACGGAGAAGACCTGGTCGACCGCTTCGTGCTGCCCGTGGGCATTCGGTCGGTGCGGGTCGAGGGAACCCAGTTCCTGATCAACGACGAGCCGTTCTACTTTCGTGGGTTCGGCATGCACGAGGACCACAACGTGTACGGACGCGGGCACGACGATGCGTCCACCGTCCACGACTTTGCCCTCCTTCGCTGGTTGGGGGCCAACTCGTTCCGGACCTCCCACTATCCCTACGCCGAAGAGGTCCTCGACTTGGCGGACCAACTCGGTATTGTGGTCATCGACGAGACCGCCGCGGTCGGACTGAACCTGGGCGTGGGAGGCGGGTTGTTTCTGGGCGGTCCCAAGACGACTTTCTCGGAGGAGACGATCGGCGCCGCAACCCAAGCGACGCACACTGGAGCGATCGAGGAGCTGATTGCTCGCGACAAGAATCACCCATGCGTCGTGCTCTGGAGCCTGGCCAACGAGCCTGAATCCCACACCGATGAGGCGCGCGCCTACTTCGAACCGCTGTTCGAACTAGCCCGCAAGACCGATCCCACCCGGCCCGTCGGATTCGTCAACATGATGTTTGCCCAGCCTGACGCCTGCAAGGTCAGCGAGCTGGCTGACGTGATCATGATCAACCGCTACTACGGGTGGTACATCGAGCCCGGCGACCTCGTCGCCGCTGAACATGGCCTCGAGCGGGAGCTTCTGGCCTGGGCCGATCGACACGGGAAGCCGATCATCGTGACCGAGTACGGGGCCGACGCGATGCCCGGGCTACATACGCTCGATGCCGTCGTCTGGAGCGAGGACTACCAGGCCGCTCTCCTGGAGACCTATCACAGGGTCTTCGATCGGATCGATGCCGTAGTCGGAGAACAGGTGTGGAATTTCGCCGACTTCGCCACACCGCCGTCGTTCATGCGCGTCGACGGCAACAAGAAGGGTGTGTTTACCCGCGACCGGAAACCGAAGGCCGCCGCGCACCATTTGCGCCGGCGCTGGCTTGCTTCTTCGTGACCTTCCCGGTGGATTGTCGCTCCACGAAGGTACCGAACAGCTCGGCGGTTGGCGTTCCGTCTCCTTGGAGCAGGTCCACGGCCGTTGAGCCGGCCTTATCAGTTGGCAGGCGAATGGTGGTCAGTGGCGGCGCGACCATGGCGGCCATCGGTACATCGTCGAACCCGATCACACTGACGTCGCCGGGAACCGAGATGTCGAGACGGGCCAGACCGGCAATGACACCCAGTGCCATCTGGTCGTTGAAGGCCATCACGGCCGTGGTGCCGCTCTCAACAATTCGAGGCACGGCGTCAACCGCCGCCTCGAAGGTGGGGGCAGCAGCGTCGATCATCCTGACCTGCACGCCCGCTGGACCACTGGTCTTGCGAACGGCAGCTCTCCGCTCACCCGCCGCCCATGAGCTCGTCGGCCCTCCCAAGAACACCAGGTCGCGGTGCCCGAGAGCGGCGAGATGGATGAGCGCCTCGTGAACGGCCGGTGCGCTCCGCAGCAGCACGGAGGCATGGCCGCGGACGGGGCGCTGGACGAAGACCGTCGGCATGGAGCCGAGGGCCTCCAGCTCGCGGTGCAGCCTCCTTGGGGAGAGGACGACGAACCCGTCGACGTCGTGGGCAAGCGTTCGTGCCGCCTGGACCTCTTCCTTCGGATGTTCGCCGGTGTCGGCAAGCAGTACCTGCAGATCGGCCACGCGGGCAGTGCGCTCCACGGCCCGAACCATGGAGGCGAAGTACGGGTTGGTGATGTCCGGGACGATCACCGCGATGTTGCCTGTCCGACCCGTCTTCATCACCCACGCCGCGCGATTGGGCACAAATCCGAGCTGTTCGACGGCACGCTCTACCCGCTGGCGCGTGGCGGGAGCGACCTTCTCGGGACGACTCAGGGCGCGCGACACGGTGGCCGGGTGCACTTTGGCGCGGGCGGCGACGTCGAGGATCGTCACGCGTCTCGGGGTCCCCACGGTTCCCGACGTTACACGCCTGATCTCAAGCTCCGATCATGACAGCGGCGACCGAAACGCAGGCGCGGCTCTCCGCCCGGACGCTCGGCTCGGCACGGACGGCGGCGAGGCCGACCTACGACCGAACGCAGCCGGCGAGCATCGCGCACCTGGGACTCGGAGCCTTCGTACGGGCCCATCTGGCCGTTTACGCAGATGACTTGTCTCGGCGGGGTCGGTCGGCGCTCATCCGCGCTACGTCGCTACACAGCAACGCGGTGGCCGATCAGCTGTCACCACAGGATTGCTTCTACGCGGTCGCTGAGCGCGAGGCGGGAACGGAACGCCCAACCCGCATCATCGGCTCCATCACGTCTGTCTCAACCGGACCTGAGGCGGCCCTCGACGCCCTGGGAGCACCGAGCACGCGCCTCGTGACCCTGACCATCACGGAGAAGGGATACGACCTGACCGAGGAGGACCTGGCGCACCCGGAACGCTCCTCCTCGGCCCTGGCACTGGTGACGCGTGCACTGGCCCAGTGCCGCGGGTCAGGGCGGACGGCCCCATTGATCGCCTCTCTCGACAACGTTATGAGCAACGGGGTCCTTCTCCGAGCTCGCGTCACAGAGATCGCGGAACGCCTCAGCCCTTCGCTGCCGGGATGGATCGCCGAGGAGGTCCACTTTCCCAGTTCGGTCGTCGATCGGATGGTGCCCGCGACGACTACACAGGACGTTGAGCGGATCAGCGGACAGCTCGGCCTCGTCGACCTCGGTGCGGTGACCAGTGAGCGGTACCGCTCGTGGGTGATGACCGAAGAGGAGGCTTTGCTCCCGTTCTCCGAAGTAGGTGTCGACATCGTCGAGGACATCGTTCCCTTCGAGCAGCGGAAACTCTGGCTCCTCAATGGACCACATTCCGCCTTGGCGTATTGCGGGATTCTGACCGGTTGCACCACGATTGCCGAGGCGTCCCGTCACCCGATCGTGTCGGTGTTCGTCCGCAGGCTCGTCGACGATGTCCTCGAGGTGGCCGAACTGCCGACGTCCTTACAGCCGAAGGCCTTTGCGGCCGAGGCCTTGGCGCGCTTCGAGAACCCGAGTCTCGGCCACACCTGTGCAAAGGTCGGCGACGACGGCTCCCGCAAGCTGCCGCAGCGTTTCGGGTCAATTGTGACCACCCGTGGGCGGGCGGGACTCGACACCACGAGGTTCGCAACGGTCGCCGCGCTCTGGATCGCGTTGGCCAGCGGCCTCACCATCGGCGGTGCAGAACTCGCGGCTGTGGATGACCCAGCGAGCACGCGATTGCGGACGGCCGCGGCCAGTGGTGACCTCGATGACCTGGTGCACCTCGCACTCGATGACGGGTTCGACGACCCCTTCGTTACCTCAGTGGCAGACACGCTCACGCGTCTGCTTCAAGAAGGAGCGGGGCTCCTTGAGATGCGGCCATGAGTCACACGATCGGAGACCGCCAAGGCGTTCTGGACGCGCAGGACGTGGCCGATTTCATTGAGTCACGCATGGCGGAGATCGATCTCGACGGCCGTTCTCTGTGTCTCGTCATCCCCGACGCCACGAGGACCTGCCCCCTGCCGTTGCTCCTCTCCGCGGTGGCCGAGGCCGTCGGTCCGCGGCGTCCGGTCCTGCACGGCCGTGGTGGCTTTGGGGACCCACGAGCCCATGACCGACGACGCGATCAGGAGGATGGTTGGCCCATCCGACTTCGCCGTCTTGAACCATGCATGGTGGGACGAGACCACGTTCGCCGACGTGGGCACGCTGGACGCGGACACCGTGTCCGAGTTCTCGAATGGGATGCTCAGCGAAATCGTCGACGTCCGCATCAATCGTTTAGTGCTGGAGAGCGACGTCACGATCATCATCGGCCCGGTACTCCCCCACGAGGTGGTCGGGTTCTCCGGGGGCAACAAGTACCTCTTTCCTGGGCTGTCGGGCCAGGAGCTGATCGACGTCACGCACTGGCTCGGCGCACTGATCACCAGCCGCACCATCATCGGCACCCGAGGCATCACTCCGGTCCGCGCGCTGATCGACGCCGCGGCAGGTCTGGTCCCAGGCGAGCGTCATGCCTTGTGCGCAGTGGTCGACCGTGCCACGGGAGGGCTCAACTCACTTTCGTTCGGCGCGCCCGAACAGGCTTGGGCCGCCGCCGCGGACATCGCGGCGGAGACCCACATCGAATATCTGCCTGCACCCGTCGACCGCGTGCTGTCGGTCGTGCCGCCACGGTACGCAGACCTCTGGACGGGGGCCAAGGGTTTCTACAAGGTCGAACCTGTCGTGGCCGACGGGGGCGAGGTCGTGCTCTACGCGCCGCACATCACCGAAATCGCTGCAATGCACCCCGATCAGGCGGGGGTCGGCTATCACTCGCGGGACTATTTCCTGGCGCACTGGGACGAGTACCGACATCACCCCCGCGGCGAACTGGCCCATTCGACGCACCTCTACGGAGCGGGCACGTACGACCCGGTGCACGGAGAGCATCAACGGGTGCGGGTCACCCTCGCCACGGGTATCCCAAAGGACGTTGTGACGAGAGCCAACCTCAACTACCTGGACCCTGCCTCGGTCGACCTGGCGGCCTGGAAGGCCGACGCTGACGCCCTCGTCGTACCTGACGCCGGCGAGGTCCTCTACCGCCTGCGGTAGAGGACCAGCGCTCTGCCGGCGGGCGACATCACTCTCCCGGATACACGAGTCCGATCTGGTCCCGGATCGAATCGAGCGTGGTGGCGAGGACGAGTGTCTCGTTGAGGGGCATCGTTGGGCTCTCGGTCTCCCCTGCGGCCAGGCAGCGGTGGACCTCTTCGATCTCAAAGCGCAGACCGTTGCCCTCGTAGGAGCAGTCGATCCGTTCGGAACCGGCGACGGTGTTCACGGTGATGGCGTTGGGGCAGTGCATCAGCGCCGGGATGTCGATTGAGCCATCGGTGCCCGAGATCCGGGCCGTACAGGTCATGCCGACCCGCAAGGCGGCCTTGATGACGCCGAGTCCGCCGCCGGGGTGCCGCAGAACCGCGGCAACCTGCTCGTCGACACCGGTCTCACCGATGACTCCCTCCGCGGCTGCGTGATCGGGGTAACCCAGCACGAGCGAGCAAAGTTGGAGGGGGTAGATGCCTAGATCGAGCAGGCCGCCGCCACCGAGATCGAGCCTGAAGAGACGGTCCTCCGGATCGAATGGTCGGCGGAAACCGAAATCTGCCTCGACCAGGAGCGGCTCGCCGATGCGGCCTGCGCCGAGCACATCGACGATCGCCCGGTAGCTCGGGAGATAGCGGCTCCAGATGGCCTCCATCAAGAACAGTCCCCGCGCCCGAGATTCGTCCACCATCTGCCGGGCTAACCGGGCATTCAGGGCAAACGGCTTCTCACAGAGCACGGGCTTGCCCATCTGGAGGACAGCCAAAGTATCGGGCGCGTGCCGCGACTGGGGCGTGGCGACGTAGACCACATCGACGTTCGGGTCGTCGCCGAGTGCGGCGTAGCTGTCGTAGCGAGCCGGAACTCCGAACTGGTCACCAAACGTGTCAGCCCGCTCCGCCGAGCGTGAAGCCACTGCGACGATCTCACCGTCATCGACCAGGCGCATTGCATCAGCGAAGCCGACGGCGATTGCACCGGGACCCATGACACCCCACCGAACCATCTCTCCTCCCACCCTCCTCAGCACCCCCTCGACCCCGTTCGCGCTGTCGCCAGAGGAGTTCCGAGACGGCACTCGCGGCCACTCTGCGTCGATTCCTTGATAACGCTATCATTGACTTGCTCGCCGGCTTTGGCCCACGGTCTGGACCGGTGAAGGCACACCTCGGTCGGCTGACCGACGGGCTGGAGGGAAGGAACCTGAGATGAGCGATTCGTACGCACCCCGTCCCGAGCACCGGTTCACCTTCGGGCTGTGGACTGTCGGAAACCCCGGGCGCGACCCCTTCGGCAATGTGGTCCGGGAAGAACTCGACCCCGTCGACACGGTTTATCGCCTCGCCGAGCTCGGCGCCTACGGGATCTCATTCCACGACAACGACCTAGTGCCGTATGGCGCCTCGGCTTCTGAAGGCCAGACGATCATCAAGCGATTCCGCCACGCCCTCGACGAGACCGGCATGAAGGTCCCTATGGCCACGACCAACTTATTCTGGCGCCCCATCTTCAAGGAGGGTGCGTTCACCGCCAACGACCCGAACATTCGCCGTTTCGCCGTAAAGAAGACGTGCGAGGCCATGGAGCTCGGTGCTGAATTGGGGGCCGAGGTCCAGGTCATGTGGGGTGGACGCGAGGGCGCGGAGGTCGACGCGGCTAAAGACGTGCGTGCGGCATTGGACCGCTACAAAGAGGCCGTCGACCTCTGCTGCGAACACATCCGTGACGCGTGGCCTTGGTCTCCGTATCGCCCTCGAACCCAAGCCGAACGAACCGCGGGGCGACATCCTGCTCCCCACCGTCGGCCATGCGCTGGCTTTTGTCAACGAGCTCGAATGGCCCGAGATGGTGGGGCTGAACCCTGAGTTCGCTCACGAAACGATGAGCGGACTCTCCTTCACACACGCCGTGGCGCAAACGCTGTGGCACGGAAAGCTGTTCCACATCGACCTCAATGCCCAACGAATCGGCAAGTTCGACCAGGACTTCCGGTTCGGATCCGAGGGAATCCGCGACGCCTTCTACGTCGTGAAACTCCTCGAGGACACGGGGTGGGACGGCATGCGGCACTTCGATGCGCACCCCTACCGCACCGAGGACGCTGAAGGGCGTCTGGGACTTTGCCCGCGGTTGCATGCGGACCTATCTGATCCTGGCGGAAAAGGCCCAGCAGTTCCGAGAGGACCCCGAGATTCAAGGTGCGCTGCGCGTCGCCAAAGCGCCTGAGCTGCACGAGCGCACCGCACCCGCGGGCGGTCTCGGCGAGATCCTCTCCTCCGATTACGACGAGGAGACGCTGGCGGCGCAGGGATACGGGCTCGAACGACTTGACCAGCTGGTGACCGAGTTGCTTCTCGGGGCGCGCTAGTGCCCCTGGTGGTCGGGGTCGACTCGTCCACGTCCGCCTGCAAGGTACAGGTGCACGACATCGACACGGGTGACTTGGTGGCATCGGGGCGCGCACCCCACTCCCCGACCGTGCCTCCCCGAAGTGAGCAGGACCCTCGGGAGTGGGAGGCCGCGTTCCATACGGCGTGCACACAAGCAGGCGTGCCCGACGCGGCATCGCCCAGCCGCTCTGGCCGTAGCCGCACAACAGCACGGTCTCGTCGTCCTCGACGAAGTCGGTGAACCCCTTCGGCCGGCCAAACTGTGGAACGACACCGAGTCAGCTCCTGACGCCGAGGCCCTGCTCTCTCTTCTGCCCAATGGCCCGGCCAGCTGGGCCGAGGCCTGCGGCAGCGTCCCCGTGCCGAGCTTCACCATCACGAAACTGCACTGGCTTCAGCGACGCGAGCCCGAGATCCTCAAAAGGGCGGCGACCATCCTGCTGCCCCACGACTGGCTGACGTTCCGGCTCACCGATCGACGGGTCACGGATCGCGGCGATGCGTCCGGGACTGGCTACTGGTCCCCACGTGAAGACCGATATCGCTTCGACCTCTTGCGTCTCGTTGAGCCATCAATCGCATGGGACGCACTGGTGCCTGAAGTCCTCGCTCCCGATGCCTCTGCTGGAGAGTGGAAAGGCATGGGAGTCATGCTCGCCGCGGGAACGGGCGACAACATGGCCGCCGCCCTAGGTCTCGGCCTACGTCCAGGGGACCTGGTACTGAGCTTCGGGACGAGTGGAACCGCATTTACGGTCAGTGATTCCGCGGCGAATGATGCAACCGGCACTGTGGCCGGCTTCGCCGATGCGACCGGTCGCTTCCTCCCGTTGGTCTGCACGATGAACGCCACCAAAGTCACGGATGCTTTCGCTCGGCTCATCGGCGTCGATCATGAGACATTCGACACTCTCGCCCTCAAAGCGCCCAGCGGGGTCGGAAGGCCTCGTTCTCGTTCCGCACCTTGACGGCGAGCGGACACCCAATCGACCCTCGGCGACCGGCTGTCTCTCGGGACTCCGCACCGACGCGGCACCGGCGCACCTCGCCCGTGCCGCCGTCGAAGGAGTGGTCTGCAACCTCTTGGCGGCAGCGGATGCCCTCGGACAGCAGGCATCCGACGGCAGGGTTCTGCTTGTTGGGGGCGCTGCGCGCAGTCCTGCGTATCGACGAGTAGTCGCGGACCTCACGGGCCGAGTCGTGCACGTGCCGTCCAACGCCGACCTCGTTGCCGCTGGTGCCGCGGTGCAGGCCGCTGCTGTCTATCAGGGATGCGGATTCACCGAGATCACCGATGCCTGGAACCTCGGCCGCGGCGACATCGTCGAACCTGATGACACGGTCGACCGGGCGGCGATCCGTGGCGCCTATGCCGACGCCGCCACCACGGCACAATGATCCTCCTGAGCCCAGTCATCCGCGGCGATGAGGACTGAAGTGGAACCACCCCGCCGAGCAGTCATGGCGGACGTCGCCCGACGTGCCGGAGTCTCGGTCATGACGGTGTCCCGGGTACTCAACGGTTACCCGGGCGTTGCCCTCGTCACGAGGCGGCGCGTGGAGAAGGCGATGACGGCCCTCGACTATCGCGCCAACACTGCAGCACGGGTTCTCGCGGGCGGGCGGTCCAGAACATTGGGAGTCATCGCGGTCGAGACCGAGCAGTTTGGTCCTTCGCACACGCTTTTTGGGATTGAGGCGGCCGCTCGGGACGCGGGCCACAAGGTCACGTTTGTGACGGCGAGCCCGGGCGGCGGTGACATGTCGAGCACCCTCGAGCACCTCCGGACGTCCGATGTGGAGGGAGTGATCGTCGTCGCCCCTGTCCGCCAGGTGGTCGATGCGATCACCGGCGTAGACCCCGGAGTGCCACTTGTGGTCGTGGGTGGCGATCCCGAAATGGTCGTCGCCACGGTCACCATCGATCAACAGGCAGGTGGACGCCTGGCGACCGAACATCTCCTCAATTTGGGACATACGACCGTCCACCACGTACGCGGGCCGAAGGACTGGATCGATGCCGACGCCCGGGTGCGCGGGTGGGGTGATGCCCTGCGCTCGGGCAAGGCACCTCGACGCCGCGTGATCGTTGGTGACTGGGGTGCACGAAGCGGCTATGCCGCCGGTTTACGTCTTGCTCGCGAGCCCGGTGTAACTGCGGTCTTCGCGGCTAACGACCAGATGGCGCTCGGCGTTATCCGCGCCTTTCACGACGGAGGCCGTCGGGTCCCAGCTGATGTGAGCGTGGTCGGCTTCGACGACACGCCAGAGTCCGCCTACTTCGTCCCAGCTCTGACGACCATTCGTCAGAATCTTGGCGAGGTAGGCCGGCGCAGCGTGCAGCTCATTCTTTCGATGATCGACGACACCGTGACCGAGCGGCATGTTGTAGTGGCTGCGGGGCTGGTCGAACGCGAGAGCACGTCTCCGCCGGGCTCGCTCCATTGACCCTCAATCGGATGACAAATGCTCAGCGGATCAGCTCACCGACGCCATCGAGCGCGCCACGGTCACAGAGGACCACGACGGTGCCTCCACAGCCGCCACCGCTCGTGCGGGCCCCGTAAACGCCCGGCCTCGCCAGAGCTTCCTCCACCACGGTGGTGGCGGCTGGATGGCCAAGCCCCATACTGTCGTAGCCGGCATGGCTCGCGGCCATAGCAACTCCCACCGTTGGCGCGTCCTCCTCACGGAGTGCCGCCAAGACCACGGCGCCCCGCCGATGCTCTTCCCCACCAAACCTCGTCGAGGCGCGCACGGGGTACAGCTGACTCCCGTCCACGGCGGTGGCGCTATCGCCATGGTCACTCCAGCGGTCGATGAACTCCGACCCGCTGAGGACCTCGGGGAGGGACTCCACCGCGGACGCTGGCAACTCGCTTACCCACGCCCACGAATGCCCCGTGGCATCCTCGACCATCCGCTTGCCCATAAACGCGGCCGCCCTCGCCCGGCGGTAGGGGTCCCCCCCGACGTCGTGCGCCACGCCGGTGGGCCAGCCCACGACCTCGAGCGCGTCCGGGAGGGCCACCGCCTTGGCGACGGAGGCCGGACGGCAGAGAATCGGGAGCACAGCGTCCCGAACTCCCATGGCCACTGCCACCTGATCCATGATTCCGCACGGGGCACCGACGACCTGGTTCTCTGCCTCCTGGCATAGAGCGGCCAGGCGGAGCGGAGGAACGGATTCTGCTCCCAGGGCGCGGGCGGTGGCCACCTCGAGCGCCGCACTCGATGCCACGCCGACCGATGCCGGCAGGTCCGACGAGACCGTCACGGTCCCCTGCACCTTGTCGATGACGCGATGACGCAGAAGGACCACAGCGACGCCGATCACGTAATGCGTCCATCGTGGCAGCGGCGCTAAGACCTCCCGAACAGTCTCGTAGGGCAGGCTCGCCAGCTGAGCAAGCTCGTCGGCCGAAAGCCTGGCAGGACCCACCTCGAAGTCACCGACGCCAACGACGTCAACCTGTGCCGACTGACGGGTCGGCATCTCCAGCACGAGCGCTCCGGAATAGTCCGCCACACCCCCAAGCAGGTCGAGACGGCCGGGTGCGCTACCCCGCACCGAGCCCGTCCACGAGCTCGGCCAGGATCGGCGAGATCGTCGCTGCCAGAACCTCGTTGGCGTATCCGACCCAGGCCACAGGCGACGTCGTGTCCAGTGGCGCGTCCAGCGGCTGTCCCCACGGGTCCGTGACTACGCCACCGGCCTCGGTCAGCAGCATGGAGGTACACAGGTCGTAGGGATGGCAGGCGAAAGCCTCGGAATTGATCAACGGGCGGAGGTCGGCGACGAACCGGTCGCGGCCCGTCATCAGTTCGTGGAGCTGGCCTCCACTCGAGATGTACTCATCTTCAAAAACGGTGTCACAGCCAATGCGGCGGAAGAGCTCCGCTTCGAACGCCGCCAGTGCGACCTTTCCGGGGAGGAAGAACTTAGCGAGACCACTGAAGCTGTGGTCGAGGTGGGACGCCGACGAAGGTCGTTCGTCCAGGAGCGCCCTCGTCCCTTCCCGCAAGTCGATGCGCTCCGCGACGAGACCTCCCGCACGCGTGCCGCTGACCTGATCGGCGGCACCCTGCTTCGACGTCGGGAGTTCGGTCATGGCGGCCGCCACGATGTCGGCCAGCGAGCCTTCCGGTGGCGCCGCAGCGGCAAGGCACCAGGCGGACCGCTTGTCGTACATCAAGCCACGTGTCCCGTCGATGGTGTCGACGATCACCGTCCAAGCGGGCGCAGCTCCGACAATGACCGGTTCTTCAAGGCCCTCAGAAACGATTCTGACATCGGGCCAGTGCTCCTCGAACCACGCCACCAGCGCGTCGTCTGCCACGCGGTCGATGGCATAGATGGTGTCCGCCGCGGTCTGACCCGCTATAGCGGACATGTTTATGCCACGAGCCTCGGTGACCAGCGTGCGCACGTGATCGCCCAGCGCGCACAACAGGCGCCGAGCGTCGTCAGGCCCGGGCGGCACGGAGCTCCGCTGCTTTCTCGTCGGGATCGGACTCGTTCGTCATCGACCCTCCCCCGACTTCGGGGCCAGCCAGATACTTAAGCAGTCCGGGCGTCCGGAGAGGCGGGTGCAGCTCGATATGAAATGGGTAGTCGGGGTACTCACCCACCGGAGCTTGGTGCACCGCCAGAACATAGGGAAGCCGGAACCCCCACAATGCATCGTAGAGCCGCACGACCTCACGCAAGACGAGTGCCAGTGAGCGGCATTCGTTCTCGTCGAGGTCGATGAGCGACGTCGCGGGCCGAAGCGGCAGAATATGCACCTCGTAGGCGTAGAGCGCGAACCAGGGGACGCAGGCAAAGAAGTGCGACCCCTCCGCGACAACCCGGGGTCCCGACCGCTCGCGGTCGATGACATCGCCCAACAGAGAGTGGCCGGTGTCCCGGCGATGGTCCAGAGCAACCTCTGCTTCGCGCGCCATCGTGGCGTAGACCATCGATCCGGCGTAGATCTGGCAGTGAGGATGTGGGTTGGAGGTGCCCACCAGCGCCCCCCGGTTCTCGAAGATCAGCACATGTTCGACGCCGTCCTGCGACTGGAGGAATCGCGTGCGCTCGCACCAGGTGGCGACCACCGCGGTCACCTCGTCGTCGGTCAGGTCAGCCAGGGACCGCGTTGGGTCATGGTGGTAGCAGACGACTTCGGCCGTCCCCAAGGCGCGTTGTGTCCGGTACAGGCTGTCCGTCGGACTCGGCTCCGGAGCCTCCGGAGAGAACACCGGGAGGTCGTTCGTGAACACGTACACCCCGTGGTAGTCGGGGTTGGTGCCAGTGAGACGCGTGCCGCCTGGGGCCAGCGCGTTGTCAGGCGCCGGCGTGGGCTCGTCGGGCGCCACCGCCGCACCGATCCACGGACGATCGCCCCGGTGTGAGGTGAAGAGGACCCATGTGCCTCGGAACGGGTGCCATCGCACCTCCCAGACCATCTGCTGGGTCAGGCCCGCGCGTCGATGTGGACGTACTGAGGTTCGCATCCCTCCGCTGTGGCAGTGACGGTGATCCGTCCCGGTCCGGTGGGGCGGACCACAGCCAACGCCCGGCCATCGAAGGTCGTGCAACGAGGGAGGGTGAACGGCTCTTCACTCATTGGATTGGCCGAGCCCAGCGCCTGCAGCACCCCGGGGCCGCCGACCGCGACCTCCACTGGGCGGGCACCTGTTCCAAGCGGCACGCCCTCGGAGTCGACCAGTGTCAGTGAGACGAAGGCCAGGTCGTGGGAGTCCGCGGCGATCTCAGCACGGTCGACTTCAGCTTCGAGATGCGCCGACCCACTGGCCGAACGGATCTCGGTCCGGCCGCACTCGGTGCCGCGCCGCCAGGCCACCGCCTCAATGCGGCCCGGCTCGAACACGGTCTCGAAGACCGCCCGATAGCGAGCGGTTTTGCCCGCTGGCTGCGTGCCCACCGATTTGCCGTTCACGAACACCTCCACTTCGTCCGCGTCGGCGTAGACCTCGACTGTGACGGGGGCCTTCTCGTGGCCCTCCCAGCTCCAGCAAGGGACGACGTCACTCCAGGACCACGGCGTCGCCCCAAACAGCTGACCATGATGCTCGGGCCGTCCCACGGCGATGTAGGGATCCGTTCGGAACCCGAAGACGATCTCCCGGTAATACGACTGAGGTCGGCGGTGCCCGGTGATGTCGATGTCGCCGCACCAAGCGGTCAACCAGGGATAGTCGCCCTGGAAGGCGGCGGGTGCGGCCGACTCTCCAGGTGCCGCGTAGACCGTTCGGCCGATCCCGGCTTCGCCCAGGTAGTCCCAGCCGGTCCAGACGAAGTCGCCGATGACGTGGGGGTTGTCGACGACGCCCGCCCAACCGGTGTCGATGGCAGCTGGATGCGTCTCACTGGCGACGATCACCCGGTTCGGATAGAGCTCGCCATCGATCTCGAACCGTGACTCCATGTAGTTGTAGCCGGCGACATCGAGATACGAAAGCGTCTCGGCGGACTTGGTGGCAACAACGGGCGACGTCATCAGCTGGGAGAGGAAGTCCGCCAGGTCGGTCATGGCCGTATTGATGCCGGTTTCCTCACCGGCCTCTGCGGCCTGGTGTGCCCTTCCCTCGTCAATGCTCTTTCTGAGCTCGGCCATCAGTTCCGGCCCGCCGATGAGCAGGCCACTCACGGCTTCGGTGACCAAGCGAGTCCCGTCGAGCGAGCGAACCTTCTCGGCCAGGGCCCGACCCAGCCGGGCGCCATAGGGCCGGCCTGCCTCGGGGACTTCGTTCCCGATGCTGTACATGATCACGCTGGGATGATTGCGGTCCTTGCGCACCATGGCAGCGATGTCGGCGTCCCACCAGTCGGGAAAGCGCAGCGCATAGTCGAACTCGCTCTTGGGCTCCGCCCACATGTCGAAGGCCTCGTCCATCACCATGACCCCGAGTCGATCGCAGGCCGCCAACATGCCCTGGCTCATCGGGTTGTGTGCGCTCCTGATGGCGTTGAACCCGGCCGCCTTCAGAATCGCGACCCGGCGCTCCTCGGCCCGGTTGATGGCGCTTGCGCCGAGCGGGCCATTGTCGTGGTGCACGCACGCACCGCGCAGGAGGATGGGCTCACCGTTGATGCGCAGGCCGCGCACCGGGTCGAGTGCCAAGGTCCGCATGCCGAACGTTGTCGTCTCCGTGTCCAGAGTCTCTTCGCCATCGGCCAGTGTGACCCGGCATGTGTACAGATACGGATCATCAGGACCCCACCGGCGCGGGTTGGACACGGCCAGCCGGTGGCGCACCACTGCCGTCTCGCCCGCGACGATGCTGGCTGGCGCGCTGGAAAGCGCGACGACCGTTCCGTCCGCAGTGAGCAATTCGACGGCAACCATGGCGGTGGAGTCGGAGTTCGAGTGATTGCAGACCTCGGTGGCAACAGCGACCACAGCCATGTCCTCATCGAGCTCTGGCGTCGTGACTTGCAGACCCTGAGATTCCAGATGGACCCGCCCAGCCCGAAGCAACCAGACGTTGCGGTGGATCCCGGCACCCGAATACCACCGACTGTCCTCGTGGACGCGTGCTTCGACCCTGACTTCGTTGGGTTCACCGAAGCGGAGGAGATGGTCGATCGGCACGACGAAGCCCGAATAGCCGTAGGGACGATGCGTCGCCAGTTCGTCGTTGACGAACACGCGGGCGTCGCGGTACACGCCCTCGAACTCCAAGAGGATGCACGCGTTCACGTCTTCCGCCGACACGTCGAGCGTCCGCGTGTATCGCCACACACCGCCCAGGAAGAACCCCGATGACGGGCTCCCGGACGGCGAGCGCTCCCCGCCGATCATGGCGTCGTGAGGAAGGGTTACCGGCGTGGGCTCGGGCGCCAGACCCATCCGCTCGGTAAACCGATTCGTCTTTTGGTCGACGGCCCAGCCGTGGTTGAGTGCAGTGCGCTCCATTTTGCCATCTTAGGGCGGATGCGATGTTATCGCTATCATGCCCATACTCCCAGGTAGCTCTACACGAAGATGGAGTGGATTACTGCGTAGTTCGGCCTCTCTACCGAATTCGCCCTCATACTCACGGTCATCCGGAGCCGGCGAGGAATGGGTAGATGCGAGTGAAGTCGGCTCCTGGCTCCGCCTCAGCGAACCGCTCCCACACCGAGATCGTCGACGGCGCTAGGGCTGAAGGGGACCCCTGCGCCTCGACCGCGCCGACAAAGAGGCGCAGATCCTTGGCCATCAGCAAGTTGGTAAACCCGGCGGCGTAGCGCCCTGTCAGCACATGCGTCGGGAACTTGTCGCTGGTCGCCCCGCTCTGTCCGCTGGACGCGTTGAGCACCTCGAGCATTGTGGCCATGTCGAGTCCGACCGACAATCCGAAGGCCACCGCCTCGCTAGTCGCCGCCAGGGCCGTGGCCGAGAGGAAGTTGTTGGCCAGCTTCAGCGCCTGCGCCATGCCCGGCCGGTCCCCCACCCGCCGCCGGCGGTCGCTGAGCCCCGCCAGCACTGGTTCGACCTCTGTGCAGACCTCATCCGTTCCGGCGTACATGACAGAGAGCGTGCGAGCGAGCGCACCTGCCACTCCGCCCGATACCGGGGCGTCGACGTAGCCGATGCGGACCGCTGCTAGGAGCTCATCGACAGCTCGCGCCGCGGTCACTCCGATGGTCGAGGTGTCGACGATGTTTGTGATCCGACGTCCGGAAGCTGCCGCCAGTGCCTCCGCCACCTGCTCCGAAGCGCTCCCGTCGGGCAGGCTGAGCACGACGACGTCGGCGCGCCTGGCGACCTCGTCGAGGCTGAGGAAGGTTGCGCCGTCGGGGCTGCGTTCGGAGCCGGCGACATCGTGGGTGAGGACCTCGTGACCGGACGCCACCAGGTTGCCCGCCAGGACGCTGCCCATGTTGCCGAGCCCGACGAAGCCGACGGTCACCCTCAGCTGCCTTGCTGCTCGGCCCGCACGGCGAGGAGAGCCCGCTTGGCCGCGTTCCCGGCCGGCGCGCCGCAGTAGGCCGCGATCTGAAAGAGCAGTTCGTCGAGCTCGTCGTCGGTCACGCCCGTACGGTCCTTGGCACCGACGTGGAGCCGGAACTCCTCCATGCGCCCGAGCGCGGCGGTCATGGCCACAACGAGGAGGCTGCGGTCGCGCGTACTCAGCGCTCCGCCGCGGGCCCACACGCCCCAGGCCATGGACGTGATGTAGTCGCTGAACTCGCCCATGGTGGGGTTGGGGTCGGCCGCCTGGGCGTCGACGTAGGCGTCGCCTAGCATGGCGCGGCGCAGGGCGTGCGCCGCCTGCAGGTCGTCGTTCTCCGGCACGAGCGCTCAGCCGCCCTTGTAGATCCGGCCGTCCTTCATGACGAACGACACCTCCTTGGTCACCTTGATGTCCTCGGAGGGATCGCCGGGCACGGCAACGATGTCGGCCAGATATCCCGGGGCCAGGCGACCGAGGTCGTGCTCGTGCTCGATGAGCTCGGCGCTGGTCAGGGTGGCCGCCTGCAGCGCCCGCATCGGCGTCATGCCCCGGTCGCACATGGAGATGAGTTCCTCCGCCTGGCTGCCGTGTGGGATGGCCGGGGCGTCGGAGCCACAGGCGATTTTCACGCCGAGCTCGAGTGCCCGGCCGAACATCCGGCGCGCCTGCGGAAAGATTTCGGCCGCCTTCTTCTGGAGGATGGGATGAATGCGGTCCACCGCCATGTGATCGGCGAGTGCGGTCGTGCCGACGAGAAAGGTCTCGTGCTCGACCATCTGCTTGAGCGTGTCTTCGGTGGCCAATGACCCGTGCTCAATACAGTCGACGCCGGAACGGATGCACGCCCGGATGCCAGCATCACCATGCGCGTGCGCGGCGACGCGTAGGCCGTTGCGATGCGCTTCGTCCACGATGGCGGCCAGTTCCTCGTCCGAGTACTGCTGGCAGCCGGCGGCCGAGCTGAACGACATCACACCGCCCGAGGCCGAGATTTTGATCAGCTTGGCGCCGTACTTGATCTGGTAGCGGACGGCCTTGCGAACCTCGGGCACGCCGTTGGCGATCCCCTGCTCGACACTCTGGGGCATGATGCCCGGGGCGAGCCCCTGGAACATGGTCGGATCGAGGTGGCCGCCGGTCGGCGTGATGGCGTGGCCCGCCGGAAGAATACGCGGTCCGGGGAACCATCCGTTGTCGACTCCCTTCATCAGGTCGACATCGAGGAGGAAACCCGCTGTGTAGACCATCAGGCCAAGGTTGCGGACGGTGGTAAACCCGGCTTCGAGCGTGGTGCGGCAATTCACGACACCGCGCAGGGTCCGGTACACCGGCGAATCCTTCACCCCGTGCATGGGGTCGGGCAGGCCGTCGGGCCCGCCCGGCCCGCCGATGAGCATGTTCAGCTCCATGTCCATCAGACCGGGCAGGAGCGTCACGTCGCCCAGGTCGATCTCGGTGGCGGGGCTCGGGAGCTCCTTGGGATTGACGGCCACGATCTCGTTGCCGTCGATCACGATCACGGCCGGAGAGCGCACCTCACCCGCCTCGACGTCGCACCAGCGGTCGGCCTTCAAGATCGTCACGTCACTCATCGTCTGACTCCTCTTATTGGATGGGCTCGTCGCCACTCATGGTCGTGCGGTGCATCTCGCGCTCCGACGTTGGGTCGTAGGGCTGCACCCGGTGCATGACCCCTGTGTTGTCCCAGACGACGAAGTCGCCCACCGACCACTCGTGGCGGTAGACGCGGTCGGGTACCGTCGCCCGCGCCATGAGGTCGGCCAGCAGGGCCTTGCCTACATCGAGGTCCATGCCGAGGACGTGTGATGCCGTCACGCCGATCACCAGTGACTTGCGGCCGGAGCGGTGCTCCCACACCAGCGGGTGCTCCTTGTCGGGCTTCTCCCGCCAGCGGGCCAACTCCTCGGGTGTCGGGTCCGGATTGATCTGGCGCTGCGAGGCCTCGAAGGAGTGCAGCACGCGCACGGACTCGAACCGCTCCTTCTCCTCCGGGCTGAGGTCGTCGTAGGCGGCGTAGGTGCTGGCGAACTCGGTCTCGCCACCCGTGGCGGACAGCACGACGGCGCTGAGCGTCGTCGCCTTGGCCGGGACGTCGTCCTGGGCACCGTCGATGTGCCAGTTGAACGTGCCCTTCGTGTACGCCGCCGTGTGGCTCTTGGCCGGATCGAGCGACACGGTGTAGATCGACGGCAGCGGGGCGGGCTCCGCCTTGCCGACGTCGTCCAGCTTCTTCGAGAACTGGACCTGGGTCTCGTCGTCGATGTGGAGCTGGCGGAACACCAGCACCCCGCTCTCCTCGAGCGCCTCCATGCAGGCGGCCGGGAGTCCGTCGTCCTTCTGCAGATCCGCCAGCTCGAGGCCGAGGACCTCGGCCCCCACGGTGCCGAGCTTCTTGGTAGTGATGGTGGTCATGGTGCTGCCCCCGATACTCCCCCGCGACGATTAGACGTACCAGCCGCCGTTGACGTTGATCTGCTGGCCGGTAATGTACCCGGCCTCTTCCGAGCACAAGAAGGCCGCGGTGACGGCGATGTCGTCGGGAGTGCCGAGCCGCCCGAGCGGGGCCCGGGCGATGATCTGATCGAGGCTGCCCATGGCGCCCGACTCCATGGGACGCCGCATCATGGGCGTGTCGATGACGCCGGGCGGGATGGTATTGACAGTGATGCCGTGCGGTGCCAGATCGAGCGCGAGCGCCTTGGTCAGCGCGATGACGCCGCCCTTGGTGGCCACGTAGTGCGACATGCGCCGGGTGCCCGACTGCGCCGAGGACGACGAGATGGTGACGATGCGGCCCCAACCCGCCTCGAGCATGTCCGGCACGGCCAGCTGCAGGCAGTGGAACGTGCCCGACAGGTTGACCGCCACCATGCGGTCCCACTGCTCGGGGGTGATGTCGAGGAAGTCGCTGAACCCTTCGATGCCGGCGCTGGTGACCAGGATCTCAATCGGGCCGAGCTCGCGGCGGACCTCGTCGAACGCGGCGTCGATCGCCGCCCGGTCGCTCACGTCGACCCGGACGCCTCGTGCCCGGACGCCGTCGACGTCGAGCTCTCTGGCTACCTCGGCCACGGCCTCACCGTCAATGTCGAGTACGGCGACCTGACGACCCTGTCGGCCCAGGTGGTGGCAGATGGCGCGACCCATGCCCGAGCCACCACCGGTCACAACCGCGACCCGGCTGACCTGCGCCATCGCATCCTCCCCTTCGTGCCGTGCCGGTCTGGGCGGATCTCCCACCACACCGGCCGTCCAAACAGAAATAACATATACCTTTGGTGAGAATGCCATTTCCCGAACCGGGTAAGACTGGCCCGGGTCCGACGAACGACGAAAGGAGCCGGCATGCGCATCGGTCTTCAGGTCAGTGCCGACCGGGGTCGCTACGCGACCAAGGTGGAGAAGCTCCAGTCCGACGCCCGCTGGGCCGACGAGGCCGGCCTCGACACCATCTGGACCCCGCAGATCCCGGACGAGTTCGACGTGATGATGGCGGTCGCCGTCATGGGCGCAGTGACCTCACGCATTGAGATCGGAACGTCGGTCGTTCCGATCCAGCCCCGTCATCCGGTCGTGCTGGCAGAACAATCCCTTTCCGCGCAGGCCATCTGCGAGGGCCGCTTCACCCTGGGGCTCGGCGTGTCACACCACTGGATCATTCAGGACATGCTCGGACTGCCCTACGAGCGCCCGGCCACGACCATGCGCTGCTACCTCGACGTCCTCGACCAGGCCCTGGCCGGCCCGGGACGGGTCGAGGTGGCCAACGAGTTGTTCACGATCAACCAGCCGCTGGACGTGACCGACATCACGCCGACGCCGGTCATGATCGCCGCCATGGGGCCCGTCATGTTGAAGCTGGCGGGTGAGCGGGCCAACGGCACCGTCCTGTGGTTGGCCGACGAGCGCACGATCGCCTCGCACATCGTGCCGCAGATCACGGCGGCGGCCACAGAGGCCGGTCGACCGGCGCCGCGCATCATGGCTGGGGTGCCGGTGTGCCTGTGCAGCGACGACCAGGTGCCGGCGGCCATCGAGCGCACCAACCGGACCCTGAGCGAGGTCGTCGAATCTCCGAACTACGCACGCCTCATGGAGCACGGCGACGCCCGGACGATCGGCGACGTCCTCATCTGCGGCAGCGAGGCGACCATGGAGAAGCGCATGCAGGGCTTTGCCGAGGCCGGGGTCACGGACCTCAACTGCCGCATTGTGCCTCTGGGCGAAGGACGCGAGGAGATCAAGGCGTCGGCGGAGCGCACGCGCGAGTTCCTGGCCTCGGTGGCACCGGCGCCACGGAAGTCGTAACAGGGCGACTTCCCGGCTGGCCGGTTCGGTCAGCGACGGGTCCGGATCTTCAGGACCCGGCGCCGGCCACGATGCCGCCCGAAATGAGCTGCCAGACCTGCTCGGCGGCCCGTCCGGCATCGTCGCGCTCGATCCCGCTGATGGTCGGCGCGTAGGCGGCGTTGAACATGATGGTCGAGAGCAGGGTGCCGGCGTCCTCCTCATGTTCGACGCCGGGTCGGACGACGCCCGCCTCGACCGCGTCGGCCAGGATCTTCTCGGCCAGGGCGACGAGAGGAACGAAGGCTCGAGACGCCTCGGCCTGATGGCCGGTGAGCAGCTCGTGCGAGAACTCCGCCATGACCGGGGTCGGGTTGTTCTTGGAGGCCCGCCCCTTCGGTGCTGGAAGGCACATGCGGTAGTACTCGACGACGAAGGTGTGCAGCCGGTCCAGCGGCGTCGTCTCCTTGTAGACCAACTCCTCGAGGCGGTCCGCCGTCGACCGGATGGCCTCGTCGAAGAGGGCGAGCAGCAGCTCGTGCTTCCCCGCGAAGTACTGGTAGAAGCTCCGCAGGGACTGCCCGGAGCGGTCGACGACCTCCTGGACGGTGAACTCCTTGCCGGAGTCGGCACTGGCGAGCAGCTCGAACCCGGCGTCGAGGAACCGCTGCACCCGGCCTTCGCTCCGCACCCGCGCCGAGTCCAGGGAGCGGGCGACCGCCAGGTCCCGCCTGCGCATCGGCGCGTCGGCCGGGGGGGCGGGGTTGTCAGCGGCGGGCATAGGCCCAGTGTACAAGGTTCCCCCTATTTGAGAGGATGACTCTCTCCATGAGTGGGGCTACTGGTACATGGATCTGCACTCCCAATTCCATCGTCTTGCTTCGTTGTTATCGTTGGGCGCTATGGACCAGGGCCGGATCGCCGACATCATTGAACTCCAGCAGGTGCTCGCCCGCTACGCCGTCGGCATGACGCAGGACGACATCGAGCCCGTGATGGATGTGTTCACGCCCGACGGCACCTACAGCGCGTTCGGGTCGACCTACACCCTCAAGGACTTCCCCACCCTGGTGGCGGCGGCACCGAAGGGCCTTTTCCTGACCGGGACACCCGTTCTCGACCTCGAAAGCGACACCGGCACCGGCTACCAGACGCTGTGCTTCGTCGACCAGACGACCCATGAAATGCGGATCGGCTGGTACACCGACACCTACCGGCGCACCGAGAAGGGATGGCGCCTTGAGACGCGGGCCATGACCTTCCAGCGGCGCAGCGGCGCCCGCGACTCGGGCAAGGCGCACGATCCGACGAGGCCACTGCCGACCGACTCCGACGAGGCGGACGGCTGACCATCGCTGGCGTCCTGGATCTCCCGGCGTTCAAGGTCGCCGTCGACGACTGGCTCGACGAGCACGCGGCCGAGCTGGCGCCTGCCTTCGAGGGTATCGGGACTCTCGACGACCAGATGGCGCAGCTGCGCAAGGTCATGCGTCTGGCCTATGACGCCGGCTTCATGTCCATGGGCTGGCCCGAGCGCGTCGGCGGGCTCGGGGGCTCCAACCTGCTCCGGGCCTACATGTCCGAAGCCCTCACTGCACGGGGACTGGTGGAGCCCGGCATCTACTCCATGCCCGAGGTGCTCGCCCCCACCATGATCGACTTCGCTCCAGAGGAGTTGGCGGCGGAGATGGTGCCGTTGCTCCTCCGCGGCGACGAGATCTGGTGCCAGGGGTTCTCGGAGCCGGGCACGGGCAGCAACCTGGCTTCGATCACCTGCAGGGCCACCCGCACGGACGGGGGTTGGCGGGTCAACGGCCAGAAGGTGTGGACGAGCTTGGCCCAGTACGCGTCGCGCTGCGTGCTCCTCACCCGCACCGGCACGATCGAGTCGGCCCACCGCGGGATCACGTCGTTGTTCGTCGACATGGACACACCCGGCATCACGGTGCGGCCGATCGAGACGATGCACGGCTCCCCTGAGTTCTGCGAGGTCTTCTTCGACGACGTGGTCGTGCCGCTCAACCGGCTGCTGGGCGAGGTCGACCGCGGGTGGTCGATCGCCATGGACCTACTTCCCTACGAGCGCAGTACCGCGCTCTGGCAGCGGGCCGCCTACCTGCAGCGGCGGCTCGAGCAACTGGTGGCGGCTGCGCCCGCCGGTGCGCTGGACCCAGCGGCCGTCGGCGAGGTGGCCCAGATGGTGCTTGCCTTCCGGGCGCGGTCGCGGACGACCCAGCGGCGGCTGGCGGCGGGCGAGACCCTGGGGGCGGAGACGTCCATCGACAAAGTGCTCCTGGCGACAGCAGAACAAGCGGTGTTCGATCTCGTCGTCGAGGGGCTCGGGGCGGAGGTTCTGCTCGGGGACGACCCGATCAGCGAGCGCTGGCGGCACGAGTTCCTCTATTCGCGCGCCGCCAGCATCTACGGCGGCAGCGCGGAGATCCAGCGCAACATCATCGCCCGGCGCCTGCTCGCCCTCGGAGACGATGGGTGATGGACGCGGCCGAGCGCGAGCTGTTCGAGAGCGGCATCCGCCGCGCCACGGAGTCCTGCAGCGGCGACGCCCTCGACGCCGCCCTGGACGACCTCGGCTGGTCCGACGCGCTCGCCGACGACCGGCGCACCGCCGTCTCGGTTCTGTTCGAAGCCCAGGGACGGGCGGGCGTGACGTCGTCCGCGCTGGACCAGTTGCTCGCGGCGGCGCTCGGGAGTCCCGGCTTGGGGCCGGTCGCCGTCCTCCTGCCGCCGCTCCGCCGGTACGACCCGCCCGCTCGTCGGGAGGGTGACCGTTGCGCCGTGCAGGGGCTGGGCACGGCGGCGCTGGGCCCCGCCGAGGTTGTGATCGCGGTCGCCCCGGCCGGAGAGAGCGCGGTCGCGTACGCGCTGGCGCCGGATGGACTGAAGCGGCGGCCGGTACGCGGGCTCGATCCATTGCTCGGCCTCTTCGAGGTCTCCGGCACGGTGGACGTGGCCGATTCATCATCAGCCGATTGGAGTGAGGCCGTGATCCTCGGCCAGCTGGCGCTGAGCCACGAACTGGTCGGGGTCAGCCGGGCCATGCTGGAGCTGGCCCGCCTGCACGCGCTGGAGCGGATCCAGTTCGGGCGCCCCATCAGCACGTTCCAGGCGGTCCGCCACCGCCTGGCCGAGAGCCTGGTGGCGATCGAGGCGGCCGCCGCGCTGGTCGCCGCCGCCTGGGACGAACCCGGCCCGGCCACGGCCGCCATGGCCAAGGGCCTGGCCGGACGATCGGCCCGCACGGTGGCCCGCCACGCCCAGCAGATGCTGGCCGGCATCGGCTTCACGACCGAGCACCCGCTCCACCTCTTCGTCCGCCGCACCTTCGTGCTCGACCAGTTGCTCGGGGCGGGAAGCACCCTGACGCGGGACGTCGGCGCCGGCGTGCTCGAGAGCGGCTCGCTACCGGCGACCCTGCCGCTCTGAGTCACACTCCAGGCGCCCCCCAAGGAAGAGCCCGGTGCGCCGGCCTGGGCCTTCGATTATGCTCATGGCAGTTTTTGATAATTGGGTTTCCGCCCGGCGAGAAACCTGCGACAGATAGGGGTGGGACATGGCGCCAGCAGCCGGCCACGAAGTGCGGATGCTCGTCGACGGGAAGCTCATCGAGTCCGATTCGGGCCAGACCTTCGACAACATCAACCCGGCGACCGAAGAGGTGCTCGGCCCGGTGGCCGACTCGTCGAACGCCGAGATGCACCGGGCCATTGACGCGGCGCGGCGTGCCTTCGACGAGACCGACTGGTCGCGCAACCGGGACCGTCGCAAGGAGTGCCTGGCCCAGCTGCAAGACGCGCTCGAGAAGGAGCGAGAGGAGCTGCGGGAGGAGCTGATCCTCGAGGTCGGCTGCCCGCGCCTGACGACGCACGCCAACCAGCTCGACATCCCGCTCGACGGCGCGCTGCGCTACCCCATCAAGCTCATGGACGAGTTCGAGTGGCGCAGCGACATGGGCGGCATCATGGATCGGCGGGGCAATCCGAACACGCGGCAGGTGTGGAAGGAGCCCGTCGGCGTCGTCGGAGCCATCGTCCCGTGGAACTTTCCGCTCGAGGTCACGCTGAACAAGCTCGGGCAGGCGCTGGCCACCGGCAACACGGTGATTCTGAAGCCGGCGCCCGACACGCCGTGGAACGCCACCCGGCTCGGACGACTCGTCGCCGAGCAGACGGAGTTCCCCCCGGGCGTCCTCAACGTCGTCACGTCGTCGGACCACCTGGTGGGCGAGGAGCTCACGCTGTCGCCCAAGGTCGACCTGATCTCGTTCACGGGATCAACGGCGGTGGGCAAGCGGATCATGGAGAAGGGCGCGGCGACCCTCAAGCGCGTCTTCCTGGAGCTGGGCGGCAAGTCGGCCACCATCGTGCTCGACGACGCCGATTTCGCATCGTCCGTGCCGTCGGGCGTCCAGGTCTGCTTCCACGCCGGGCAGGGTTGCGCCATTCAGACCCGCATGCTCCTGCCGCGCTCGCGCTACGAGGAGGGCGTCGAGATCCTGAAGGCGACGCTGGGATCGGTGGCCTACGGCGACCCGCAGCGCCCCGACGTCATCATGGGCCCGGTCGTCTCGGCCAAGCAGCGGGAGCGGGTGCTGGGGTACATCGAGAAGGGGGTGGCCGAGGGAGCGACGCTCGCTCTCGGTGGCGGACGGCCCGCCGACCTACCCAAGGGCTGGTTCGTGGAGCCGACCCTCTTCACGGACGTCGACAACTCCATGACCATCGCCCAGCAGGAGATCTTCGGCCCGGTGCTGGTCGCCATCGCATACGACGACGATGATGACGCCGTGCGCATCGCCAACGACAGCGTCTACGGGCTCTCGGGCGGCGTGTTCTCCGGCTCACTCGAGCGGGCCCTCGCAGTGGCCGAGCGCATCCGCACGGGAAGCTTCTCCGTCAACGGTGGCATGCCCATCGGTCAGGCCGACATGCCCTTCGGCGGCTACAAGGACAGCGGCATCGGCCGGCAGAACGGAGTGGCCGGGTTCGACCAGTACCTCGAGATGAAGTCGGTGGCCTGGCCGACGCCGTGAACGACCACGACCCCGTGCTGCGCGACCACGGCTACCACGCGCTGCGGATCAAGCAGGTCGTCACCGAGACGCACGATGCCGCGTCCTTCGTGCTGGACGTCCCCGCCGAGCTGGCCGAGACTTTTCGCTATCGGCCGGGCCAGTTCTGCACGTTCCGGGTTCACGTCGACGGCGACGAGCAGTTCCGGTCGTACTCCATGTCGAGCGCACCCGAGACGGACGCCGACCTCACCGTCACCGTGAAGCGGGTGGCCGGCGGGCTGGTGTCCAACTGGTTCCTCGACCGGCTCTCGGAAGGCGACACCATTGCGGTGACCAAGCCGGCCGGGGTCTTCTGCGCCCGGGAGGCCGAGCGCCCGGTGGTGGGCCTGTGCGGTGGGAGCGGTATCACGCCCGTCATGTCCATCGCCAAGCATGTGCTGGCGACGACGCAACGCTCCGTCCGGCTGCTCTACGCCAACCGCGACCGCGACTCGGTGATCTTCGCCGAGGCGCTCGAGGGTCTCGCGACGGAGCATCCCGGCCGAGTCGAAGTGCGGCACCACTTCGACGCCGACGGCGGGTTCCTGACCCAGGACGACGTCGCCGCTTTCGTGGGCTACGCCAGCGGCACCGACGCCGACTTCTACATCTGCGGTCCGGGACCGTTCATGGACCTGGCCGAGTCGACGCTGCAGGTGCTCGGCGTCGGGCCCGAGCGCATCTTCATTGAGCGGTTCCTGGTGGAGCAGCAGGAGAAGGACGCCGCGGCCGAGGCGGCCGGCGGGTCCGAGGGCGGGTCGGACGTCCCCGAGCGGGTGACGGTCATCCTCAACGGCAAGAAGGTGGAGGTCGCCTACCAGCCGGGCGACACGCTGCTCGAAACGGCCAGGCGCGGCGGACTCCGCCCGCCGTTCTCGTGCGAGGCCGGCAACTGCGCCACCTGCATGGCCTTCCTCAAGGAGGGCTCGGTGGCCATGCGGGCCAACAACGCGCTCGACGCCCGAAGAAGTCGAGGAGGGCTGGGTGCTCACCTGCCAGTCCGTCCCATCCGGGCAGACGGTCATCGTCGAGTACGAGGCGATGTGACGCGCGAGAGTGGGCGCATGACAGAGATGCGCGACATCCGCGAGCTCGCCGGTGACACCGAGGCCTACCGCGCCGAGCTCCAGCGGCGCTGGTCCGGGCTCCTCAGTTACCGCTACATCGGCCGCAACCACTCCTCCATGAACCTGGGCCCGGTGGACAACACGGTGCGGATCCGCCACGACATGCGCAACGAGGCGGGCGGGCTCATGGTGGCCCCGCTGGCCATCGCGTCACCGGAAGGCTGCCAGACCGACATGGCGGCCGTGCCCAACCCCGTCATCGCGTCGGTGCAGATCTTCGACCCCGGGTACGACGTGCAGACGATTGAGGTGCGGGACTCGGGCCTGATCCACCAGGGTCGGACGATGGGCTACGGCCGCTGCCTCATCGTCGATGCGGCCGACCCCGAACGCGTGCTCGCCTTCATTGAGGGGCAGGGTGCCAGCATCGGGACGCCCCCCGAGGGCCTCGGGCGTATGGACGTCGACGACACCAAGCTCGAGATCGAGGACTCGCCCGACCTTCCGCCTCTGTGGCAGGTGTTCGGCGCCTCGAAGCGGGAGGACGGCCACTGGGTCCTGCCCCCGCTCACCGTCGAGTTCGCCTCACCCGACGCCGCGCTCCACATCGGGCCCCAGCACGTCGTGCTGGAGGCGGCCGCCGTCGACCTGGCCTCCGAGGTCGCCGGCACGCGGCGGCTCCAGGTCCAGGGCTGGCACGTGATGTTCCTCGCCCGCGGCAAGGTCGGACCCTTCCGGGTCGAGGGGTCCGCCTACCCCTCCCCCGACGGCTGGCGCATCGGCGTCCGCTTGCTGATCCACGACGAGGGCAACGGCGACCGGGCCATCACCTCGGCGTCAGCCGTGCTCGCCGTCGTCGCTTGAGGGTTTGGTCGACGAAGCATGCGCCGTCTCCGAATCTCTTGCTCAGTCGCTGACGATCACCCCGGACCTCTTATGGGGCAATACCTGTGATAGCGGACGAGGTCGGATTTATATGCAATCCCCTGGATCTGGCATACCGCTATCAGGATTTCAGACTCGAATCCGATTCGACACGCCGCGCTGTATTTCGAGAAGGAGCTGACCCCTCAATCGTCAGATACCGCGGGCGGTACTACATGTTTGTGTCGATGTCACGAGGCTTCTGGCACTCTCAGAACCTCGTGGAATGGACGTTTATGCCTACCGACAAACTGCCCGCCCTCGACTACGCGCCCGATGTGCGCGAGATCAACGGGGCGCTGTACATCTCAGCGTCGCGCCGTAATCGCGTATGCCCTTTCTTTCGCAGCGAGAATCCACTGGACGATGACTTCATCGAGGTCACGCCGGGAACGTTTGAGTTCTGGGATCCAAACCTGTTCCAGGACGATGACGGGAAGGTGTACTTCTACTGGGGATGTTCGAATACGACGCCTCTCTACGGCACCAGGATCGACCCGGCGACCTTCGTCACAGTGGGCGACCGGGCGGAACTGGTCTTCGCCGACGTCGAGCGACGCGGGTGGGAGCAGTTGGGCGAGAACCACATCCAAGATCAGCACGAGATCGGCGGCCAGGTCACGGGTCTCGTAGGCCAGGGTCCCTTCATCGAGGGGGCATGGATGGACAAGCATGAAGGCACGTACTATTTGCAATACGCGGCGCCCGGCACCGAATTCAATACCTACGCCGATGGATACCTGACCTCGAAGTCGCCTCTCGGCCCATTCGAGTATTCGGTGAATAGCCCTTTCTCGTCCAAGCCGGGCGGATTCATCGCGGGTGCCGGTCATGGGAGCACGTTCCAAGATGAGTACGGCAACTGGTGGCACGCATCCACGATGCGTGTCTCGATCAACTTCCTTTTTGAGCGCCGAGTGGGCTTATTTCCTGCTGGGTTCGATGAGGACGGGGTGTTGTTCTGCAATCAGAACTTTGCTGACTACCCGATGCGAGTTCCTAAAGGGCGATTCGATCCGTGGAGTGAGGTTTTTGCCGGGTGGATGCTGCTGTCGTATCGCTCGCACGCCACGGCGTCATCGTCACTGGTCGAGCATCCCCCAGGGTTGGCGGTCAACGAGGACATTCGCACATGGTGGGTAGCCGAATCCGACTCGGCCGGAGAATGGATCTGTACCGATCTCGGTCATGAGAACACGGTGCATGCCATTCAAATCAACCTGGCCGACCATGACTTGGCCCAGCGAGCCGATCTGGTCCACGACGGTGCCGAGAGGAATGGATTCTTTCGGGCAGTCGACCCATCGACCCGCGCCACCGAGATGCTTGTCGAGACGTCCCTCGACGGCTCGATGTGGCAGGTTGTCGCGGACACGCGTAGCACCGATGCCGAGAAACCGCACGCTCTATTCTGCCTGGTACAGCCTCGGGTCGCCCGGTACGTCCGAGTCACGGCGGGGGAATTGCCGTTCGGAGCGCCCTTCGCCGTCAGTGGTCTGAGGGTTTTCGGAACAGGCCATGGCGATCTCCCCAGCGAGGCGACGGTACGAGCCACACGACTCGATGCTCGTACGGCAAAGATCGAATGGGACTCCGTCGAAGGCGCTCAGGGTTACAACGTGCGCTACGGCGTCGACCCCAACAAGCTGTATCACAGCTGGCTTCTGTACGACCAGGTGCAGCTGGAACTGCGCAGCCTCAACGCAGACGTGGACTACTGGATCAGCGTTGACACGTTCAACGAAAACGGAATTACCGAAGGGTCCTCAACGATTGCGGTCTAGCTACCTCGACGAGCTCACGCAGTTGCCGACTGGGCGAGGACGCCGGATCGGCCAAATCATCACCTCGGCCTCGGCCGTGCTCGCCGACGTCGCTTGAGAATTCCGGGCCGGTAGTTCGGAGCCACCGACCCGGCGGGGTCAGCCCGGGCACATCGGGAGTTATGGGTACAGATGTGCCGGCGCTGACGAAATCCGCCGGCTCCGGTGGCCGGCGCATGTGGTGCGAGCGCGTTCGGCGCTCAGGGCCCGGGCTCGACCAGCAGATCGAGATAGGCGGCGCCGGTGTCCGGCACCGCGCCCTGGCCCCAGCACTCGACCGGGAACGACACCATGATCATGGAATAGAGCATGTGCACGAGGTTCGTCGCGTCCTCAGGCATGTCGTCGATGGCGAACTTGTCGCAGTACGACATCGCATCTTCGTAGCGAGCCGTGATGGCGTCGTAGAACGCCTGCATCTGGTCCATGGGCACGGCGAGGCGTTGCGCGAAGCGCTCCGCCTCCGTCGCCAGACACCACGTGGCCGCGAAGGGCTCCAGGTCGGAGAACTCGCTCGGCAGCATTGCGTCAGCCATGGTCAGACCCCCACCGTCTCTTGTGACTTCTTGTACTCGTCCACCCACTCACCGGCCACGTGGTGGAGGTGGCGGCACAGCACCTCCTGGTCGTTCAGTGGGAACCGCTTGACCACCCGCGACTCGAGCATCGTCTGCGTGGCCTCCAGGGTGTTGGCGTCCTGCAGCCCGTACTCCTTGAACGAGACGGCCGCGATCTCCTGCGCCACCCGCTCCCGGGGCGTCTTCGGCGGCACGAAGTACAGGGTGCCCTCGAAGATGTGCGTGTTATGCGAAGTCGGCCAGTAGTGGTAGGTCAGATACCAGCCCTGGCCCCACACGAGGATGGTGAAGTTGGGGAAGATCTGCCAAGAATCCAGACCCCACGGGTCACAGCCGGCCGGGTTGATGCCGGCAGCCTTCTGGTCGTAGTCCAGGTCGGGCTTGTCCCATGGACCGAAGAGGCCACTGCGCGTGATGCGCTCCATCGGCTTGAGCATGTTGTCCGGGAGGGTCCAGGGATGGACGCCCGCCGTGCTCACGAGGCGGTGCGGCCCTGAGATCGTGTACGCCGGCGCCTCGAACCCCGCCTGCTGCATGGAATTCGACAGGTCCAGCGGCGTCTGCTTCGCGTGCAACATCGGGGCGTGGTAAAACTCCTGGAAGGCGTCCATGTAGAGCTTCCAGTTGGCTCCGACCTCGGCACGGTAGAACCAGCGCTCGGTCTGCGTCTCGAACGGATAGTTCTCGAGCTTCGTCACCTCCGGTCCGAGAAAGTCGACGAGATTCTGCTCGGGCTCGTCGGCCAGGTTGACGAAGATGAAGCCGGCCCACACCTCGCAGTGCACGGGCACCAGCCCGTAGTCGGCCTTGTCGAGGTTGAAGAACTCCTGCTCCTGTTGGACGAACGAGCAGGCGCCGTCGAGGTCGTAACGCCAGCCGTGGTACTTGCAGACGAACTGGCGTGAGACGCCGCTCGTCTCCTCCCGGGGGAAGTCGCGCCACACCAGCTTGTTGCCGCGGTGGCGGCAGACGTTGTAGAAGGCCCTGATCTCGTCGTCCGCACCCCGCACGATCACGACGGAGGTCTTGGCGATGACGAGCTCCTTGGTGAAGTAACTCCCCTTGCGCGGCAGCTGCTCGACCCGCCCGACGTTGAGCCAGGCGCGCTTGAAGATCGCCTCGCGCTCGAGCTCGTAGAACTCGGGAGAGATGGAGTCTTCGTAGGAGATGGGCTCGGTGCCGAGCCCGTAGTGCTCGGTCCAGCTCCCCTCGGGTGGCTTTGGCCATTTCGCCATGTTGCGGATCCTCTCGTCCTCGTCTCGCCGGTCGGTGACGGCGCTTATGGTAGCACGCCTCTCACTGAATGAGAAGGGCATTATCGGGTTTGGGACGACCGGTACACGACTACGGGAGTGGCTGCTTACCGACCCTTTCTGGTCTCCATCCGGACGGCAACTGGGTGGCGTAGGTGGCCGCCCCAGGGCCTTGGCGCTCGGCGGATCGCCCACCCGGCAGGACAACCTCGGCCTCGGACCCCGGCGGAACGGTGACGGTCAACTCGAAGCGATCACCGTGGCGGCGCCAGGAGGATCCGATCCGGCCGTACGGCGAGTCGTGCACCGCCTCGGCCCAGGTCAAACCGCCGCCCGGGAGAACGGGCGCCACCCGGAACCGGCGGTAACCGGGCTCCCCGTCCATCTGCTGGATCCCGGCCACAGAGCGATGCAGGAACGAGACGACGGCCCCCTTGCTGTAGTGGTTGAGGGAGTCGTGGGCCCGGCCCTCGGCGTCCACGCCCTCCCAGGATTCCCACACCGTGGTGGCGCCGCGGTCGATCATGGCCAGCCACGATGGCGGCGTGCGCTGGAAGAGGAGCTCGTAGGCCACGTCGAGATGCCCGGTCTCGGCCAGGACGGGCAGCAGGAACGGTGTGGCCAGAAAGCCCGTTCCGACATGGGTGCCGGCCGCCCGGATCAGGTCCACCAGTCCGTCGGCGGCGTGCGTCCTGAGCTCCGGCGGCACGAGCCCGAAAGCCAGGGCGCGGACATGGTTGGCCTGCGTGTCGGGAGTAAGCGTGCCATCGGGTCCGATGTACTCGGCGCGCCAGGCGCCCAGGGCGTTGGCCGCCAGCTCGGCGAACCGTTGCGCCTCGTCCTGGTGGCCGAGCAGCTGGCCGATGCGGGCCGCCAGGGTCGCTGATCGGTACAGGTAGGCGGTGCCGACCGATCCCTGGTCGGAACTCAACTCCGCCGCCATGTCGTCGACGCCGGGTTCGGTCCACTCACCCCAGTGGAAACCCCCGTCCCAGAGGAAGGCCTCGTGCGGCAGGGGTGCGGGGCGCCTGGCCTCCCGGCTGGGATGACGACGCGTGCGCGCCATGGTGGCCGCGTAGTCGAGCCAACCGACCATGGAGGGCCAGAGCTCGGACAGCACCCCGTCGTCGCCGTAGGCGCGCCACAGCTCCCAGGGCACGATCACGACAGCATCCCCCCACCCCGAAGAACCCTGGAGCAGCTTCCAGATGTCGCCCTGGTCCTGCTGCCAGCACTCCGAGTCGGGTGCGATGTTGGTGACGCATCCGTCCGGGCGCTGCTGAGACGCCACATCACGCAACCATTTGAGGGAGAAGCCGGCCACGTCGTAGAGGAACGCTGCGGTGGGGACGAAGAGCTGCCAGTCGCCGGTCCAACCGGCGCGCTCGCGCTGCGGGCAGTCGGTGGGTATGTCGCACGCGTTGTCCCGGAAGCTCCACTCGGCAATGTCATGGAAGCGGTTGATGGACTCGTCGCTGCAGCGGAACCATCCGGTTCGCCGCAGGTCCGTATGCACCACGACGCCGGTCACGTCATCTGGCGTCAGGGGGCCGGAGTGACCCGCGATGCGGGCGTAACGGAACCCGTGGCTGGTGTGACGCGGTTCGAACGCTTCGCCGACACCGCCCACCGAGACAACGGTGTCGACCTGGAATGGGCCGTCAGGTTTCTGGTGGTAGCCGTCATCCGCCATCAGCAGGTTGTCCTGGGTGACGTCGCCGGATCCGTCCAGCGCCTCCCCGTGGACCAGGGTCAGCTCGCTACCCTCGGGGCCGAGATCCGAGAGCCGCAACCAGCCGTTGATGTTCTGGCCCAGATCGACGATGTGCCGGTCGCTGCCCAGCCTCGTCACGGAGACAGGCCGCAGCTCCTCCATTCGGCGGACCGGTGGCGCCGGCGACCAGGCCAGCGGGCCGAGCGGCGTGCCGGGCACCACGACGGGCTGCCAGTCCTCCGATCGCCGCCGATGGTCTTCGACCTGTCCGGCCATGAGGTCGGCCGAGACGAGTGGTCCGGTGGCCGACATCCAGGCGGCCCCGGTGGGCACCGTGACGCCGTCGGCCTCCAACTGCCCAAGGAAGCCGAGGGTGGACCCGAACCCGTCGATGCGCTGGCGACCTCCCGTTCGCCCCCGGTACCAGCCGTCAGAAAGCAGGACCTCCCACCGATTGTCGCCCTGAACGACCAGGTCGGTGACGTCGTACGCCTGGACGTGCAACCGGACTGGATAGCTCGTGAATCCCGGCGTCAACTCGTGGTCGCCCACCCGATGCCCATTGAGGTAGCACTCGTAGATACCGTGTGCCGTGGCGTAGAGACGGGCAGTCCCCACCGACGCATCGAGGTGGAACTCGTGCGACAGAACATGGGCCGAGCGCTCGATCTCGACTGGCTCGATCAATGCCGCCACCCAATCGACGAGCTCCAGGAGGCCCGTTTCACACCAGGCGGGCTCCGACCACGGGCTCCCGCCCTGGTCGGTCCAGGTGCGCACTCGCCACTCGGCCCGCTGGCGTGAGCGCAGTGGATCGGCCGGCCACGGCACCAGGAGGTGGTCCGCGCTGACGGTACGCCCATGCGACCGTTGATCGACCTCGACTTCAAAGGCCTCCTGGTACCTCGCCCCATCCGGCAACCTCCAGGAGAGACGGGGCCGGGACTCCCCGAGCCCCAGTATGGCGGCACCAAAGTGTTCGGTTCGAAGCATCTCCGGCGCGCGCGTCACAGAACGATGCCTGAATCGTCATCCATGGCGGCGGACGGAACGTGCCGCTTCCAAGCGATCGAGCAGCTGCTCCATGGCCACGGAGGCCTCGTCTTGCGCCGTGTCGAACCCGGCGGCCTGGTCGTAGGCCATGGCGTACGCCAGACCCTGCATGGTGGCGGCGACGAGCGAAGGTGGAAAGGCGTCGCGGTCGATGCCGTACTCCGGGAGGATTGTCTCGAGCGTTTCGATCTGCATGCGGCGCGCAGCGCGGGCGAACTCGGCCACCTCGGCCTGGAGAGCCGGACGATGATTCGCCGCCGCCGTGATCTCCACCAGGAGTCGACTCCCCCGCCGGTCGGATGCCAGCTTCCACCACGCCCGCAACGGCTCTGCTGAGGCGAGCGCGTCCGCCATCCGGGCCACGTTGCCCTCGCCGCGCCGACGGACCAGCGCGGCGAACAACTCGTCGAGGGTTCCGTAGTGGTAGTGCACCTTCAGACCGGTCTCGGCCTCCAGGCGCCGCGAAGTCACCGCGGCGTAGCCATCTCGCAGCATGATCAGCTCTGCCGCGTCCAGAAGCTTCCGTCGCTTCTCGAACGTGGCCGCGCGGGGACGCCGCGGGACGGTCGAAGACGCCGTCCGACTCACCGCCAGGTCCGTCGCTTAAAACAGAGCACTCGACCCAAAATTTGCCTCCCCAGGAGTCCTACGGTGGATCCTCTTGACAACTCAAACTATCATAAGTTAGAACGATCGCTCTAACTTGAGATGAGGCACGCATCATGGCCATGACCGGTTCCAGCGTCTATTACGACCCGTACGACGTGGAAATCAACGCCGATCCCTACCCCGCTTACGCACGACTTCGGGAAGAGGCGCCGATCTATCACAACGACCGCTACGACTTCTGGTTCCTCTCCCGGCACGAGGACGTGGCCAAGGCCTTCGTGAACTGGAAGGTGTTCACGAGCACCCACAGCGACATCCTCGACATCATGAAGGCGGACATCACCCTCCCCAAAGGCATCGTGATGTTCGAGGACCCCCCTGGGCATACGTCGCATCGGAGTCTCTTGTCCCGGGTCTTCACTCCGAAGCGAATGGCCGAGCTCGAGGACCAGGTGCGCCAGTTCTGCGTCCGCTGCCTCGACCCGCTGGTCGGTTCGGACGGCTTCGACATCATTGCCGAGCTCGGCACGATGCTCCCGATGCGCGTGATCGGCATGCTGCTCGGCATCCCCGAGCAGGACCAGGTTTCCGTGCGCAACAAGACCGACAGGAACCTGCGGACGCAGCCGGGCCAACCGATGGTGATCGTGGAAGAGGAGGTGGGGAGCGGCGCCATGTTCGAGGACTACATCGAGTGGCGATCGAAGCACCCCGCCGACGATCTCATGACCGTGCTGCTCAACGCCGAGTTCGAGGATGCCGACGGCACGTCGCGCACACTCACGCGCCAGGAGGTCACCACGTACACGTCCGTCCTGGCTGGAGCGGGGAACGAGACAACCGGGCGCCTCATCGGATGGCTGGCCAAGGTGCTGGCGGAGCACCCTGACCAACGTCGCGCCGTCGTGGAAAACCGAGCCCTTATCCCGAGCGTCATCGACGAGACCCTGCGCTTCGAGCCGACGGGCCACGCCACCGCCCGCTACGTCACCGAGGACATCGAGTACTACGGGACCACCGTTCCCGCCGGAAGTCCCATCCTGCTGTCGATGGCATCGGCCAATCGCGATCCACGGCGCTTCGAGAATCCGGATCGCTTCGACATGTACCGCAAGGACATCCAACACATGACCTTCGGATACGGCCTCCATTTCTGTCTCGGTTCGCACCTGGCCCGGCTGGAGGGTCGGGTCGCGTTGGACGAGCTGCTGAACCGGTGGCCCCAGTGGGACGTCGACTACAGCGACATCAAGCTGGCGCCGACCTCGACCGTTCGTGGTTGGGAACGGATGCCGATCATCCTCCGCTGAGACGCGCCTTGTGCAGCGTGTTGGCGGCCAGGCGCATGTGGGCGGCGTCGACCAACTTGCCGTCACGCCCGATGGCGCCCACTCCCCCGGCCTCGGCTTCTCGATAGGTCGCCATGGCCTCCTCGGCCTCGGCCACCTCGGCGGGCGTGGGCGAGAACACCTCGTTGGCGATCGGCACCTGCCCGGGGTGGATGGCCCACTTCCCGTCGAAGCCGAGCGCGCTGGCCTGCAGCGCTGAGCGCCGGTAGCCGTCCGGGTCCTGGTAGGCGGGAAAAGGTGCGTCGACCGCATCCACCAGACCGGCCCGGGCCGCGGTGAGGACCTGCACGCGGGCGAAGTGCCAGAAGTCCCCGGGGTAGTCGACAACGGGGTCGAAGTTGCCGTCCACCCGCGCGTGCAACGAGGCCGAGAGATCGCCCGCCCCGAAAATCAGCGCCTCGAGCCGGTCGCTCGACTGGGCGATCTCGAGCGCGTTGGCCAGGCCCTCCGCCTCCTCAATGAGCACCTCGAGCCCGATCTTGTGGGTGAGCCCGAGCTTGGTCTCCAGCTGGTCCAACAGGACGTCGACCCACCAGACGTCCCGAGCCCGACGCACCTTGGGCACGATCAGCACGTCGACGCAGTCGCGGGCGCCCGTGACGATCTCAATGATGTCGCCGTGGCACCACGGCGTATCGATGCCGTTGACGCGCACGGCGCGCACCGTGCGTCCCCAGTCGAGTCCCGTCAGCGCGCCGACGGCGATGGCGCGGGCCGATTCCTTCACTGCCGGCGCGCAGGCGTCCTCGAGGTCGAGGAACACGAGGTCGGCACCCGATGTCGGCGCCTTCTCGCACATGCGCTCGCTGCTGGCGGGCGTGGCGAGCTCGGAACGTCGGGCTCGGGGTGCGCGCACGGTACCTCCTTCAGATCGTCCCGGCCGCACGCAACGCGTCGAGCCGCTCGGGGCTGAGGCCGAGGAGGCCACCGTAGACGGCATCGTTGTCGGCACCGACGCTTCGGCCGAGATGCTCCACCCTTCCCGGGGTGTCGCTCATGTGCGCGACGGGCGCCTGCACTGTCATGGGCCCCAGGTCGGGGTCGTCCACCTTGATGAACGCGCCCCGTGCCCGTAGGTGCTCGTCCGCCATGAGCTGCGGTGCGTCGTAGACGGGCGCGCCAGCCACGTCCAGCCGTTCGAAGACGTCCATGACCTCGTTGAGGGTACGGGCCTGAATCCAGTCGGCGATGATGGTGTCAAGCTCGACCGCATGGCGCTGGCGTCGCTGTGGGTCCACGTACTCGGGGTCGTCGACGAATTCTGGTCGATCGATCGCACGGAACAGACGGAGCGCTGTGTTCAATGACGCACTCGAAATGGCGACCCAGTGATCGTCCGAGGTGCGGTACGCATTGCGCGGCGCACTGGCCGGGAGCAGGTTGCCGATGCGGCCCATCACCGTGCCCAGGTGGTTGAAACTCAGTGTCGAGGTCTCAATGAGGCGGGCCAGCGGATCAATGAGGTTCACGTCGATCAGCTGGCCCGAGCCGCCGTGCACGTCGCGGTGGTAGAGCGCCATCATCACGGCGGCCGCCGCCGTCTGAGACGCCACGCCGTCGGCCAGGAAGAAGGGGGGCAGCGTCGGCGGCCCATCGGACTGGCCGGTCACGTGGGCGAACCCGCTCATCGCCTCGGCCAGCGTCCCGAAACCGGGCCGGTCGCTCTTGGGGCCACCGAGGCCGTAGCCGGTGACATGGAGATAGACCAGGCGCGGGCAGCGCGGGCGGACTGATTCGTAGTCGAGTCCCCACTTGGCCAGCGCGCTGGGACGGTTGTTGATCACGAGCACGTCGCTCACCTCGAGCAACTGGGTAAACAGTTCCTGGCCGTCGGAGCTGCGCAAGTCGAGCGTCACACACTGCTTGTTGCGGCCCACGCTCTTCCAGAACAGGCCGATGCCGTCCTTCTGGTCCCCCCAGGTGCGCAAGGGATCGCCGGCGCCCGGCTGCTCCACCTTGATCACCTCGGCCCCGAACTCCGCCAGCACGGTGGCCACCAAGGGCCCGGCCGCCAGCGTGGCGGCGTCGACGACGCGGAGGCCATGCAGCGGTCGATCGGCCATGTCAGCCGCCAAGGGCGCCCGCGGGACGCTCGAGCCCGAGGTGCTCGCGCAGTGTGGTCCCGCTGTATTCCTTCCGGAACACGCCGCGGCGCTGCAGCTCGGGCACGACGAGGCGGACCACGTCCTCGTAAGCACCCGGGGAGTGGGTGGCGGCGATCACGAAGCCATCGCAGGCCCCGCTGTCGAACCAGGCTTCCATCTGGTCGGCGATGTCGGGCCCGGTGCCGACGAACCGCGGCCCCTGCAGCAGCGTGGCCCGGTGGCCGGCCAGGTCGCCCAGCGTCACGGTGTCGCCGCCGATGTGCTTCTTGATGTTCTGGACGAGGCCGCGTATGCCCGACACGGACTCGATGAGCTCGTCGGTGATGGGGGCATCGAGCGACAGGCCCGAGAAGTCGTAATTCATGAGCTCGGAGAGCAGCGTGAGCGAGGCCATGGGGTCGACCAGGTCGTTGAGAAAGAGCTGCTCGCGCTCCTCGGCGTGGACCTTGGACTCCCCGACGACCGTGTAGACCATCGGGCACATGCGGACGGTGTCGGGGTTGCGCCCTCCCTCGCCGATCTTCTCCTTCTGGTCCTTGTAGTGCGAGCGGGCGATCTCAATGTCGGGGTCGCCGGTGAAGATGAGCTCCGCCCAGCGCGCCGCGAACTCACGGCCGCGGCCCGACGAGCCCGCCTGCATCAACACAGGGCGCCCCTGCGGGCCACGGGGCACGGTCAGAGGCCCGCGCACGTCGAACCACTCGCCGTCGTAGTTGAGCTCGTGCACCTTGGAGGGGTCGGCGAACAGCGGCGTCTCGCGGTCGAGCACCAGTGCATCGTCCTCCCACGTGTCCCACAGGCCGGTCGTCGCCTCGAGGAACTCGTCGGCGCGGTCGTAACGGGCGTCGTGCGGAATGGCCTGCTTGAACCCGTAGTTCTGTGCCTCGCTGTCGTTGACCGACGTGACGACGTTCCAGGCGGCGCGCCCGCCCGAGACGTGGTCGAGCGTGGCAAAGGTGCGGGCCACGTGAAACGGCGTGTAGTAGGTCGTGGAATAGGTGGCCCCGAGGCCGATGCGGCTCGTGACGGCGGCGGAGAGGCCGAGCACGATGCTGAGGTCGAGCTTCACCGGCCGCGCCCCCGTGCGGACGGCCTCGGCGACCGACCCGCCGTAGATGCCGGGCATGGCCAGACGGTCGTCGTAGAAGAGGAGGTCGAAGCACCCCTGCTCGAGCGTCCGGGCCAGCTTCTCGTAGTAGCTGGCGGTGAGGAATCCGTGCTCGGTGGCCGGGTGGCGCCAGGAGCCGGCGTAGACCGTCGCATTGCCGGCTTGCATGAAGCCCACCAGGGCCATCTGGCGTTTCGGGCTGTGGGTCATGGCGTCCCCTTACTTACTAATGGCGCGCCACGGGACATTAATATGTAATATTTCAGATATCAAACTGATTTCGACCACCGTACGGGCCCAGGCGGCCAACGAGTTGCGCGACCGGATTTTGACGGGCCGGCTGCAGCCGGGCGATCGCCTCGACCTCGACCAGCTGACGGCGGAGTTCGGCATCAGTCGCACACCCATCCGCGAGGCGCTGCTCGAGCTGTCCTACGAAGGGCTGGTCGCCATCACGCCGCGCAGTGGCATGGCGGTCATCGGCATCACACCCCAGGACGCGGTGGACAACTTCGCCGTCCTGGCGGCGCTGGCCGGCAAGGCAGCGGAGATGGCGACGACGCGCATCGCGTCCGACGAGTTGGACGAGCTACGGGTGCGGGCCCGCGCCATCGACGGGTCCGATGACGTCGTCAGGGCCAACCGCCATTTCCACCGCGCCATCAACCAGGCTGCGCGTTCGCCGCGCCTGCTGACCTATCTGCGCCAGGCCGTGCGCGTGGTGCCGGGCAACTACTTCGAGCTGTTCCCCGAGCAGGCGGAGCGGAGCCGGCATGAGCATGCAGCTCTACTCGACGCCATGACGGAAGGCGACGCTCAGGCGGCTCGCACCATCATGGAATCACACGTGTTGACGGCCGGAGAAGCACTGGGCGATTGGTTGGCCACGGAACTTCGCCGCGGTGCTGGGGAAGCGGAGGAGCAGGGGTGACGTCACAGCAGCTTTGGCAGTTGGTGGCCGACTCGCGCAATGGAGTCCTGGCCACGATCAACGAGGATGGCACTCCGCAGCTGTCGAATATCTACTACCTGTCAGACCCTTCCACCGGGATCGTCAAATTCTCCACCACCACGCTCAGGACGAAGGGGCGCAACCTCCTTCGGGACTCTCGAGCCACGCTCCACGTCGCGGGAAAGGACTTTTTCAACTTCGCCGCGGTGACCGGAACGGCCACTCTCTTCTTGCCTCGTCTCGCCGATGATCCGGCCGTCGATGAGCTCTTTGAGATCCACTCCAAGTTGGGAGCGGCCACGGATCGCAGCGCATTCGGTGAGGAGATGTTGGCGAACAACCGGATGGCCGTCAGGCTCAACGTGGAGCGCATCTACGGACAGATCCTGGACCGCTGATGAAGCGGGGCGACCCCTCGCACTCGAAGGGAAGGCTCGGTTCCAGCTTGACGGAGCGCGCCGAGCGTTCAGACTGTGAGTGCCAGCCGGGCCCCCATCAACAGGTCCTCCCCGCTCGGCGTGGCGTCCGGGTCCAGTAGCCACTGCACCATGTAGCCGTCCGACACAGCGATGAAGAACGAGGCGATCGACCGCGCTATGTCGTCTGGAAGCTCCGGGACGACCGCCACAATGCCCTCGACGATGCGCCGGCGCATCTCCGCGTAGCCCTCGGCCAGGCGGACCCGTAGCGGATCGCTCCGTTCTGCCTGCGCCAGTGCCTCCACGAAGGCCACGAGGAGCGGCCGGAACTCCTGCGTCAGTTCGGTCATGGCCACCCAGGCCCGTTCCACGGCCAGGCGCGGATCGGTGTCCGGCGCGCCCACGGCACCGGCCAGGGCCAGCACCTTCTCGGTGTACTCGACGAAGACGTCGTCGAGGGCCTGCGCCAGCAGAGCGTCCTTGGACCCGAAGTGGTATCCGATGGAGCCGAGGTTCGTCCCTGACTCGGCCACCAGGTCGCGGGCCGTCGTCCGGGCGTAACCCCGAGTGACCAGACACCGCCGGGCCGCGGCCAGGAGTTCTTCCTTGTGTCCCATCGGTCAGGCGTCCCTTTCCGTTCCCCTATACAAATGTATTATACAAGCGTATATTGCCTCAGCATGGAAAGCACGCTCCCTCCCGGACCGAACTGGCCCCCCGCCCTGCAGGCGCTCGGCACGGTGAACCTGCCGCGCTTCTTGGAGTCGTGCCAGAAGCGCTACGGCGACCGCTTCACCGTGCGGCTCGGGCGCTTCGGCACCTTCGTGTATCTGGTCGACCCCGAGGACATCCGCCAGGTCTTCCGGGGCGACGACGCCGTGTTCCACGCCGGCGAGGCCAACGCTCCCTTCCTCGGTCGCGTCCTCGGCTCGTCTTCTGTGCTTGTCACCGACGACGACGTGCACCTGCGCCAACGCCGGCACCTCAGTGGGCCGTTCCACGGCGACTCCATCGCGCGCCTGGCCAGCGTCATGACCGACGTGGCGGCGGAGGAGATCGGCACGTGGCCCGTCGGCCGGCCTTTCCCCGTGCTCGAGCACATGCGGCGCATCACCATCGACGTGATCCTGCGCGCCGTGGTCGGCGTGCGAGGGGACGACACCACGCGCCTGGACGAGTTGCGCTCGACCCTGTCGGCCCTGGTCGACTTCGACCTGGTGAAGATGGCGCCGTTCGCGTACCCGAAGTTGGCCGACTTCTGGCCGTGGAAGGGTTACAAGGACGTGCAGGCGAAGGCGGACGAGCTCCTACACGCCGAGATCGAGCGGTGTGCGGCCGATCCGGCGCTCGAAGAGCGGACCGACGTGCTGGCCATGCTGGTGCGCCACCGTGAGGAGGATGGCACCGCCATGACGGCGGACGAGATCCGCGACCAGCTCGTGACCCTGCTCTTGGCCGGCCACGAGACGACGGCGACCGGCCTGTCGTGGGCTCTCGAGCGGCTGGTGCGCCACCCCGGCGTCCTGGCCCGGGCCGTGCGCGCAGCCGACGAGGGCGACGACGCCTATCTCGACGCCGTCGTGACCGAGAGCCTGCGCCTCCGCCCGGTCGTGCCCGACATCACCCGCAAGCTCGTGACAGACGTGACGATCGGCGAGGGCGACCGGGAGCTTCACCTGCCGGCCGGCACCTTCGTCGACCCCGCCATCTTCCTCGTGCTGCGCTCACCCAAGCACTACCCGGACCCGCTGATGTTCCGGCCGGAGCGCTTCGTCGGGCAGCGGCCCGACCTCAATGTCTGGATCCCCTTCGGCGGGGGCAGCCGCCGCTGCCTCGGCGCCGCCTTCGCCCTGACCGAAATGCGCGTCGTGCTGGCCGAGGTGCTGCGCCGCGTCGAGCTCGAGCCGACGTCGCGGCCGGCGGAGCGGACGCGGGTGCGCCATGTCACGCTGATCCCGCACAAGGGGGCCGTCGTCACCGTGCGCCGGCGCCGTACCGCGGTCCCGTCGGCAATGGCCATTGCTCCTTCGATCACGACCCGGGTACCGACGCACGCCTAGTCCCGCCCACCGGGTTCCCGAAGCAGGCGAGCGCGTCCGCCCGCAGCTGGTCGGGCATGAACAGCAGCCGGTTCGGTCGGGACACGGCCTCCCCGCTCAGGCACGATGAGCCCGGCTATGCGCCCTCGCGCTCGCGTTTGAGCATGCGGTCCACGTTGGCCCGCAGCTCGGGCGACGTGAACGAACGGTCCTCCGCGCTCAGCGCGTAGTCGAGCACGGAAAGGACGGCCCGCTCCATCTGTATGTTGAAGATCCGCTTCGTGTCCTCCACCGCGCCCTGCGGCAGTTTGGCCAGCCGCTGCGCGCACTCCATGGCCCGAACGAGCACCTCGTCGTCGGGAACCACGTGGTTGACCAGCCCCATGGCGGCCGCCCGCTCGGCGGGGATGCGGTCCCCCGTCAGCGCGTACTCCTTGGCCAGCTGGAGGCTCGTGAGGAGCGGCCATACGACCGGTCCGCCGTCGGCGGCGACCAGTCCGAGGAGCACGTGCGGGTCGGCCAGGTGGGCGGTCTCCGCCATGAAGACGATGTCCGAGAGCGCCACCAGGCTGCAGCCGAGCCCCACCGCCGGACCGTTTACGGCGGCCACGATCGGCACGCGGCACCGGACCATCCCCGTCACGATCTGCTTCCCGTGCGTGAGGGACAGGTGGCGGAGGTCGCGGTCCTTCGACAGCTCGTCGATGTAATTGAAGTCGCCGCCGGCCGAGAAGGCGCGCCCGGCCCCTGTCAGGACCGCCACCCGGGCGTCCTCGTCCGCGTCGATCTGCGGCCACAGACCCGCGAGGCCGGCGTGCAGCACGTGGTTGGTGGCGTTGAGGTTCTCGGGCCGGTTCAGCGTGATCACGCGGATCGGGCCGTCGGAGCCGACGAGGATCTCGTCGGGAACGTCGTACGTGGTCATGAGGTGGGGAGCTCCAGGATCCGTGTCGCGACGAGGTTACGTTGGATCTGCGACGTGCCGCCCATGACGCTCTGGGCACGGCTGTAGAGGTACACGCGCAGCCAGGTGTCGTCCCCACCCGCTGGCGCGATGCCCCCGACCGAAAGCGCGGCGTGGCCCACGGCCTGCTCGGTAGACGTCATCAGCAGCTTGTCCACCGAGCCCTCGGGACCATGCGTGAGACCGCCGAGGCGGTCGGACAGGCGCCGGCTGACGTGGCAGCGCAGCATCTCGACTTCGACCAACGCCCAGGCCAGGTCGCGGCGCTGCTCGGGACCGAACGCGGCGGGGTCCGCTCCCACGACGTGGGCCAGTTCGTTGGCGAGCTTGCCGTAGCGGGCGACGTAGCCGAGCTCGCCGGGCTCGCGCTCGTGGCTCACGACCGTCATGGCCAGCCGCCAGCCCTCCCCGGGTTCGCCGATCATGTTGGCGGCGTCGACGCGGGCGCCGTCGAAGAGCACCTCGCCGAACTCGCGGGTGATGCCGTTGATCATCTTCAGCGGCCGCTGTTCGATGCCGGGCTGGCGCATCGGCACGGCGAAGGCCGAGATCCCCTTGTGCTTGGGCACGTCGGGGTCGGTGCGAGCCAGGACGAGGCACCACTCGGCCTGGTCCGAATAGCTCGTCCACACCTTGTGGCCGGTGATGACGAACTCGTCGCCGTCGCGCACGGCGCGGGTGCGCAGTGAGGCCAGGTCGGAGCCGGCGTCGGGCTCGCTGAAGCCCTGGCACCAGCGGTCCCGCCCGTTGACCAGCCCGGGCAGGAAGCGCTGCTGTACGTCCTCGTTGCCGTGCTCGAGCAAGCCCTGGACCAGGTAACCGATGCTCGGCCGCGGCGGGGCGGCAGCGGCGATGAGCTCCTCGTCGAGGATCACGTCGTAGACGCTCGGCAGTCCGTGCCCGCCGACCGCGGTCGGCCACGACAGGCCGAAGAAGCCGGCGTCGTAGAGCCTCTCGTGCCAGCCCGCCTGCGCGGCCCAGTACTCGTCCGACGTCGACGAGGGCGGCAGGCCCGGGTTGTTGTGCGCCAGCCACTCGCGCAGGCGCAGACGGAAGGCGGCCTCGTCGGCCGAGTCAGCGAAGTCCATCATCGGCTCCGACACGGTGCGACGCCAGCACCCGCTCGAGGTTGGGCCCCACCCCACCGAGGACATCGGTCGAGAGCAGTGCGCGGCGCAAATAGACGTGGGCCAGGCACTCCCAGGTGTTGCCGATGCCGCCGTGCACCTGAATCGCGGTCTCGCACACCGAGCGGGCGGCCCGGGCACAGTAGGCCTTGGCGGCCGAGGCGGCGACCAGCGCGTCCGCGGCCGGGAGCGCGTCGACGGCCCAGGCGGCGTGCAGCGCGATGGAGCGCGATCCCTCTGTGGCGACGTGGGCGTCCGCCAGCAGGTGCTGCACGGCCTGGAAGGACCCGATGGTGGCGCCGTACTGCGCGCGCTGACGGGCGTACCCGGTGGCCAGGGTCACCGCTCCGCGCATGATGCCGACCAGGTCAGCGCAGGTGACGGCCAGGGCAAGGCTGTCCAAGGTGGCGAGGTCACCCAGTCCGAGCGTCGTCGTCTGACTCTCCAACGCGGCGACTTCGGACGCCGGGATGGTCACGGAGGGACGCGTCAGGTCGAGGCCGGCCGCGTTCCCGCCGAGCGCGAGCGCGCCCAGCGCGTACCCACCACCGTCCTCCATGAGGACGAGGGCGCTGGTGGCACCAAAGGCATCGATCGCGACGGCGCCGTTCGGAAGCACACCGTCGACCGCGCACGCAGGAGCCGAGAGGTCGTGGCGCAGCGCCACGGTCTCGGGCGCGCCGGCGTCGGGGGCACCCGCCCGACGGCGCAGCTCGGCCGCCAGCGTGGGACCCAGAAAGGCGGCGTCGGCCAGGCCGCGGCCCAATTCCTCTGCGACGACGGCCACCTCGACGGCCGACGCCAGAGGTGCACCGCCGTCCACGGGGGTGCGCAGCTCCCGCCAGCCCGACGCCGTGACGGCGGCGTCGAGTTTGGCCGTGCGCTCGGCGTCGTCGAGGCCGGCCACGGTCGCGGGGCCGATGCGATCGACCACCTGTGCCGCGGCGTCGCGCAGCGCGGACTGTTCGGCCGAGAGGCGGACGTCCATCAGCCCACTCCGCTCACTGCGTGGGAGAGCTGCGGGGCCCACTCGTCGCGCAGCACGCGGCGCAGCACCTTGCCCGACGGCGTCCGCGGGATGCTGTCGACCAGGACGACCCGGTGCAGGTGCTTGTAGGTGGCCAGCTCGCCGGCGGCGAGGCGCTGCAGGTCGTCGGCGCCGACGGTGGCGCCCGGCTCCAGCTGCACCGCGGCGACGGGCACCTCGCCCGCCCGGGCGTCGGGCACGCCGAACACGGCGCAGTCGACCACGGCGGGATGCCCGTGCAGCACGGCTTCTATTTCGGCCGGGGCGACCTGGAACCCGCTGACCTTGATCATCTCCTTGCGCCGGTCGGTCAGGTGCACCCAGCCCCCCTGCTCGAGGTAGCCGACGTCGCCGGTGCGGTACCACTCGCCGTCGGCGAAGGCGGCCGCCGTGGCGGCCTCGGGCAGGTACCCGGCCATGGCGGTGGCGCTGCGCACCTGGATCTCTCCCGTGTCCCCAGCGGGCAGGACCGCACCGGTGTCGAGGTCGGCCACGCGCAGCTCCACGTCGCCCACGGGCAGGCCGGCCGAGTCCAGGCGCCAGGCGTCGGGCCGGTCAACGGGGTTGGCGGTGATCACGGGCACCTCGCTCGTGCCGTAGGCGGGCAACCAGCGCACGCCGGAGCGGGCGGTCACGGTCTCGGCCACCGAAGGCGTCACCGGCGTGGCCCCCCACATGACGTAGCGCAACGACGACAGGTCGTAGCGCTCGAGGTCGGGGTGGTTGGCCATGGCCAGCGCGATGGGGGCCACCGCCATCTCGAGCGTCATCCGCTCCTCTTCTATGCAGCGCAGCTCCTCGTCGAGGTCGAAGCGCCGGTGCAGGCGGACCGTGGCGCCGGCCGCCGCCGCGGCGAGCAGGTTGAGCAGCCCAAGGATGTGCGACGGCGGCGTGGCGACCTGGAACCGGTCGTCGTTGGTCAGGCCGAGGGCCAGGCACCAGTGCTCGGTGGCCAACGCGATGGAGCCGTGGGTGTGGCGCACCGCCTTCGGGCTGTCGGTGGTGCCGGAGCTGAACACGAAGACGGCGTCGTCGGTCTCCCGCACCGCCGCATCGGGCGGCCCGTCTGTGCCGGCCCGGTCGATGACGGACGCAGCCTGCGGCGCGTCGAGGTCGAGCACCGCGGCGGCGCCCAGCTGGTCGACCAGCAGAGCCACGGCGGCACCGTCGGCCACGGCGCAACGAGGTCCGGTCAGGCCGAGCGCCGTCGCCACCTCACGGGCCTTCCAGGACGAGTTCAACAGCACCGGGGCGGCTCCCAGCTTGCTGGTGGCCTGCACGACCACCACGAACTCGGGCCGGTTCGACGTCATCACGGCCACGCGGTCTCCCGGTCCGACGCCCAGGGAGACGAGATGCCGCGCTACGGCGTTGGCTGCCCGATCCAGCTCGTCAAAAGTCCAGCGATCATCGCCCGCCAGGACGGCGGCATGATGGGGAAAGCGGAGCGCGGCCGACTCGAGCCCGCGATGCATGGGGCCCGTGGTCACGGAAACAATCCTCTCCGAATTGAGATTCCGCGTCAACACCATTGAAGGGTAGGGTTATCGCCGAGAGAAAGGCGGTGCCGGCGTGACCGGAACGAACCCCGCAGCGACCGACGAGGCCGTCCGGTCCGAAATCATCGAGACGGTGCGCAAATTCGTCCAGCGCGAGGTCATCCCGGTGGCGGCCGACCTCGAGCGGACCGACACCTTCCCGGCCGCGATCGTCGAGCAGATGAAGGAGCTCGGCCTGTTCGGCGTCACCATCCCGGAGGAGTACGGCGGGCTCGGACTGGATCTCTTGACCTACATCGGCGTCATCGAGGAGCTGGCCTACGGCTGGATGAGCCTGACCGGCATCGTCAACACGCACACCATGGCGGCCATCCTCATCCTGACCCACGGGACGGAGGAGCAGAAGCGGCGCTGGCTCCCGATCATGGCCACGGGCGGGCGGCGGGGGGCGCTCTCCCTCTCCGAGCCCGACGCTGGGAGCGACACCCGCAACATCTCGTGCAAGGCCCAGCGGGACGGCGACGAGTACATCCTCAACGGGAGCAAGGCCTGGGTCACCAACGGCGAGCTGTCGTCCATCGTGGCGTTGGCGGCGCGGGCGGAGGAGGGCATCACCGCCTTCATCGTCGAGAAGGAGCCAGGCCCGAAGTTCGAAGGGATCACGGTCAGCAAGCACGTCAGCAAGCTGGGCTACCGGGGCGTGGAGACCGTCGAGATGGCGTACGCCGACCACCGCATCCCGGCGGCCAACGTCATAGGCGAGCTGGGGCGGGGCCTGCCGCAGATCCTGGGCGTGCTCGAGGTGGGCCGGATCAACATCGCGGCGCGGGCGACCGGGGTGGCCCGGGCCGCCTTCGACGCCGCGCTCGCCTACGCCCAGCAGCGCGAGACCATGGGCAAGGTCATCGGCGAACATCAAGCCATCCAGCTGAAGCTGGCCGACATGGCCACACGGCTGGAAGCGTCCCGGCTGCTGACTCGCAACGCCGCCGAGCGCAGGGCCAAGGGCCTGCGTTGCGACGTCGAGGCCGGCATGGCCAAGCTGTTCGCCAGCGAGACGGCGCTCGAGTTGAGCATGGAGGCCATGCGGATCCACGGTGGGGTCGGCTACACGACCGAGTTCCCCGTCGAGCGGCTCTACCGTGACGCGCCCTGATGGTGATCGGAGAAGGGACGAACGAGATCCAGCGGCTGGTGATCGCCCGGGGCCTGCTGGCCCGGGCGCGCGGTCAGGCCTGAGCCGCTCCGTCAAGCCCGACGTGACCGACACCTACCGCTTGGCGACCGCGTCCATCGAAGAACGCGTCGCAGATCTGCTCGCCCGCATGACCGTGGAGGAGAAAGCGGCACAGTTGACCGCCGTCTGGATCGACGTCACCGACAGGGCTCAGATCGCCCCGCGCCAGGTCGACGGCGACGCAGCAGCGGCCATGAACACACCCGATGCCCTCCCCCACGGGATCGGTCATGTGTCCCGTACCTACGGCAGTCGTCCGCTCGATCCCTCGGTCGGGATCGACAAAGTGAACGCCCTCCAACGGCGCTTGGTCGAGCAGACACGTCTGGGCATACCGGCCATTTGCCACGAGGAGTGCCTTTCCGGACTGATGGCGCAGGATGCGACCTCGTTTCCCTGTCCTCTCAACCTCGCATCCACCTGGGACCCGCCGCTCGTCCGCCAGATGGCCGACGTCATCCGGCGGCAGATGCGAACGATCGGTACGCACCAGGGCTTGGCGCCCGTGGCCGACGTGGCCCGTGATGCCCGTTGGGGTCGCGTCGAGGAGACATTCGGCGAGGAGCCCTACCTCGTCGCCGTGCTGACCGCCGCCTATGTCGAGGGTCTGCAGGGTGACGATCTCTCCGACGGCGTCGCCGCCACCTTGAAGCACTACGCCGGGTACTCCTTCAGCGAGGGTGGACGTAACGTCGCACCCGTCCACGTGGGGCGGCGCGAGCTGACGGACGTCTTCTGGGCGCCGTTCGAGATGGCGGTGCGCGACGCCGGGGCCCGGGGCGTCATGCCGGCGTACGTCGCCATCGACGGTGAGGCCGCTCACGGATCCCGCTGGCTCCTATCGGACGTGCTGCGGGAGGCGTGGGGTTTTCGCGGGACCGTGGTGTCCGACTACTTCGGAGTTTCCAACCTGCGCGATCAGGACCACGTGGCGACCGACCGCGCCACCGCAGTGGCGACTGCGCTGGCGGCCGGGATGGACGTCGAGCTGCCGTTCCCAGCCGAAATGGTGGAGGGCGTACCCGAAGCGCTGGACCGCGGACTGCTCGACATGGCGACGGTCGACGTGGCGGTGGAGCGAGTGCTTCGACTCAAGTTCGAGTTGGGCCTCTTCGAGCGACCGTATGTCGAACCGCTCACCGCGGCCCTGGAAGAACCTGCGGACCGGGAGCTGGCGAGAATCATCGCTGTGCGCTCGATCACCCTGCTGAAGAACGACGGGGTCCTTCCGCTCGACGGGCGGTCGGCGAAGATTGCGGTCATCGGGCCAAATGCGGACGATTGCTCAGCGCTGTTCGGTGACTACAGCTTCGAGAACCACGTGCTGGCGCGTGGTTCTGCCGACGGCGCGGTTGCCGCACCATCGCACACGTTGCTCGGGGCACTGCGGACACGGTTGGATCAGACCGTCTCGTATGTCGAGGGCGCCCACGTGATGGACCGCGAGCTCGAAGGGATCCCCGAGGCCGTCGCCGCCGCCCAGGCGGCGGACGTGGCCGTCGTCGTGCTGGGCGACCGGTCGAGACTCTTCGGCGAGGGCACCGTTGGGGAGGGGTCCGATGCGTCGGATCTTTCCCTTCCGGGAGGACAATCAGCCCTCCTCGAGGCCGTGCTCGGCAGCGGGACGCCCGTCGTGCTCGTCCTCTTGAGTGGGCGTCCCTACGACCTGACGCCCGCGTCGTCCTGCGCCGCCATCGTGGAGGCGTGGTTCCCGGGTCAAGAGGGTGCGCACGCAATCGCGGACGTCCTCCTCGGTGATGCCGACCCCGGTGGTCGCTCGCCGGTCACCTTCAGCGCGGGTGCAGGATTTCAGCCCGTTTACGTGGGCCACTTGCCGACGTCGCCCGGGAGTCCCCCCTTGAAGGGTTTCGGCGCCGTGTTCCCCTTCGGGCACGGCCTCTCCTATACGACGTCGACTACGACGACCTCGAGGCACCCACGGAGGTGGCGGTCGACGGGTGCATCGAGGTTTCCTGCAGCGTCCGGAACAGCGGCACCCGCGCCGGTCTGGACGTCGTCCAGCTCTACATCCGTGACCGGGACGCCTGCGTCCTGCGGCCCGTGCAGCAGCTCGTCGGGTTCCAGCGGGTCGCACTGGCGCCCGCACAGCAGGCCCGGATCACCTGGAAGGTGCCGACGGACCTTCTGGCCTACTCGGGCATTGAGTACACCCGGATTTTGGAGCCGGGCCCGGTCGACCTCCTGGTCGGTGCGTCTTCGAGCGACATCCGCCTCGAAGCCGAGTGTCTCCTCACGGGTCCCGTGCGGCACCTCGACGGGGACCGCCTCCGGTCGAGCACGGTCACCGCCGTGCTGAGCCCGTCCGCTTGAGCGGACCGGGGTCTCAGACGCCCGGAGGCGCTTCCCGTCCGGCCAGCTCCGCCAGCACGGCATCGGTGTGCTCACCCAGGCGCGGCGCCGGGGTGTGCGGTCGGATGGGCGCGTCGGAAAAGCTGACCGGGCCGTTGATCGAGCGCTGTGAGACCCCGTCCGCCTCGCTCGTCAACTCCACGATCCCGTCGTTGGCCAACAGCTGCGGGTCCTCGAGCACCTCGGCCGGCGTCTGCGCCGGCGCCCACCACACGCCCTCGCGTTCGAAGCGCTCGGCCCAGACACTGAGGGGCTCCTGCCCGATGATGTCGTCGAGCACGGCGATGACCTCGGTGCGGTTCTTGCGCAACGCCCGCGCGTTCGCAAAGCGAGCGTCCTCGTGCAGGTCCTCGCGGCCGAGGGCCCGGTAGATCTTGTCGATGTGGCGATCGGCCTCCAGGCCGGTGAAGAAGAACCAGCGCCCGTCCTTGGTCCGATACGAGTTCATCATCGGGGTCTGATTCACGTGCCGCGCTTCGGCCGGCGCCACCTTGCCCAGGTTGGCCTGGAGGCTCAGGTCCCACCCGAGCACGTATGCCCCCGTGCGCAGGAGCGACACCTCGACCACCCGGCCGCGCCCGGTCTGGCGCTGCTCGAGCACCGCCGCCAGGAGCCCGGCCAGCGTGGCCAGGCCGCTGATGTGGTCGCCGATGCCGCCGCGCGCATTGAGCGGCACCCCTTCGGCGTTGGTGGCCAGCTGGACCGACAGGCCGGAGCGGGCCCAGAAGGCGCCGATGTCGTAGGCCGACCGGTTGCGGTCCTCCCCGCGCAGCCCGTACCCGCTGACGCTGCCGTAGACCAGACGGGGGTGGCGGGCCACCGTGGCCTCGGGCTCCAGGCCGAGCCCGTCGAGCGCGTCCGGGCGCAGGTTCGTGAGGAAGACGTCGGCGGTCTCGAGGAGTGCTTCGAGCTGATCGCGGGCCTCCGGCTGGCGCAGGTCGAGGACGACGCTGCGTTTCCCCCGGTTGTCCTGCGCGAAGGCCGGGTTGGGGAAGTCGTCGCCGCCGATCCCCAAAGACCCGAACGCGTTGCGCATCGGATCGCCCGTCGGCGGCTCCACCTTGATGACGTCGGCTCCCCAGTCGGCCAGCAGGGCCGCCGCCGAGGGCGCAGCCACCCACACCCCGAGCTCGACCACCCGCAAGCCGCTCACGGACTGCAGGCCGCTGCGTTCGGAATCGGTCATTGGGACGCGCCCTTCTGCTGCGCCTGCGACGTCGTTGCCCGCTGACGCAGCTCGGCCTTCACGACCTTGCCGGTGGCGTTCACCGGGAGGGCGTCCACGATCTCCACGGCCCGCGGCACCTTGTAGTTGGCCATCTGCTCGCGGCTCCAGGCGATGATGTCGGCTTCGGACACGTCCCCGGACACCACGACGAACGCCATGCCGACCTCTCCCAGGCGCTGGTCGGGGATGCCGATGACGGCCGCCTGCTGTATCGCCGGGTGGCGCAGGAGGGCGTTCTCGATCTCGGCGGGGTAGGCGTTGAAGCCACCGACGATGAACATGTCCTTGACGCGGCCGACGATGCGCAGGCGACCCGCGTCATCTATGACGCCGAGATCGCCGGTGCGCAACCAGCCGTCGGGTGAGAGGACCTTGGCCGTTTCCTCGGGGTCGTCCAGGTAGCCGGCCATGACGCTGCCGCCGCGCAGCAGGACCTCGCCCGCCTCGCCGGTCCCGAGTTCGCGGTCGCCCTCGCCAACGACACGCATCTCGAAGCTGGGACGGGCCCGCCCGACAGTGGTCGCGATCGCTTCGGGGTCGTCCCCCTTTTCGGTGGCGCACGCGGTACCGCCCTCGGTGAGCCCGTAGCCGGTGACGATCGTGTCGAACGGAAGTTCGGCGTGCACCCGGCGGATGAGCTCGACGGGGATGTCGGCGGCGCCGGTCACCGCCACGCGCAGGCTCGAGAGGTCGTGGTCCTGGCGCGTCGGGTGGTCGAGGATGGCCTGGTAGATGGTGGGCGCTCCGGGCAGCACGGTGACGTGCTCGGACCCGACGCGGGTCAGCACGCGCTCCACCTCGAACACGGGCTCGGGGAGCATGGTTGCGCCGGCGGCGACGCTGGCCAGGATGCCGGCTTTGAAGCCGAACATGTGGAAGTAGGGATTCACCTGCAGGTAGACGTCCCCGGCACGCAACCCGGTCATGGCGACCCAGTCGGTGGCCACGATCAGGGTGCGGCCGTGCGTCATCACGACCCCTTTGGGTACCCCCGTCGTCCCCGAGGTGAAGAGGATGTCCGAGGGGTCGTCGGGGGTGAGTGCGGTGCTTCGGCGATCGGCCTCGGCCAACGACTCTGAGGTGGCGCGGTCGAGGAAGTCCCGCCAGGGGAGGGCGCCGCCGGTGGCCGGGCCGTGGGCGACGACGACGGTTTCGAGCGCCGGCAGCGGCGCGCCCGCGGCCTCGAGCATGGCCACGTAGTCGGTGTCGAGGAAGTCGGTCACGGTCACCAGGGCCCGGGCCCCGCTGCGCGCCAGAATGTCCGCCGCCTCGGGACCCTTGAACCTCGTGTTGACCGGGACCAGCACGGCCCCGGCCGAGAAGAGGCCCAGCACGGCGACGACCCACTCGACGCAGTTGAAGCACCAGATGGCCACCCGATCGCCCGGCTCGACACCGGACTCGACCAGGGCAGCGGCGAAGTGGCGGGAGGCCAGGGCCAGTTCGGGGTAGGTCAGCGAGATATCTCCGTCCCGAACCGCCACCAAGTCGCCAAAGCGCTCGGCCGAGCCGGCGAGCATGGCCGGGATGGACGGCCACGGGGCCGATTCGCCTGAGGTCGCGCTCATAGGGAGCACCCGGCCAGCTGGGCGCCAAGGAGTGAGAACGAGGCTCTTGTCACGAGATAATGTTACTTTCAGCGAGCGTCCTCACAAAGAGCTGTGAAGATTCCCGGTCACTCACCACGCAAGGGAGAACGAGATGGCCACGACTGCGTCCGACGTCTACTACGACCCCTACGACTTCGCCATCGACGCCGACCCGTACCCCGTGTGGAAGCGCCTCCGCGACGAGGCCCCGCTCTACTACAACGAGAAGTACGACTTCTACGCGATCAGCCGCTACGAGGACGTCGAGCGCTGCTTCGTCGAGTGGCAGACGTACAGCTCGGCCAAGGGCTCGGTGCTCGAGCTCATCAAGACGGACATGGAGATGCCGCCCGGCTTGTTCATCTTCGAAGACCCGCCGGACCACGACCTGCACCGCGGGCTCATGAGCCGGGTATTCACGCCGAGGCGCATGGCCGAGATCGAGCCACAGGTCCGTGCCTACGCCGCCCGCAAGCTCGACCCTCTGATCGGCTCGGGCGGTTTCGACTTCATCGCCGACCTCGGCGTGGAGATCCCAATGCGCACGATCGGCATGCTGCTCGGAATCCCCGAGGAGGACCAGGAGAAGCTCCGGGAGCACATGGACGACAACCTCCGACTCGACGAGGGCGTGATGCCCGGTGCCGGACTCGACCTCTCCACCAGGGAAGAGGCAGCAGATGACTACGGGGCGTACATCGACTGGCGGGTCGAGAACCCCTCGGACGACCTGATGACCGAGTTGCTCAACGCCGAGTTCACCGACGAGCACGGCACGACGCGCACGCTCACCCGCGACGAGATCCTGGGGTACATCACCCTGCTCGCCGGCGCCGGGAACGAGACCACGACCCGCCTGATCGGCTGGGCGGCCAAGCTGTTGGCCGAGCACCCCGACCAGCGCAAGGCGCTGGCCGCCGAGCCGGCGCTGATCCCGAACGCGGTCGAGGAGCTCCTGCGCTACGAGGCCCCGTCCCCGGTCCAAGCCCGCTACGTCACCAAGGACGTCGAGCACCAGGGGCAGACCGTGCCGGCCGGCAGCGTCATGGTGATCATCAACGGGTCGGCCAACCGGGACGAGCGCCAGTTCGAGGACCCGGACCGCTTCGACATCACGCGGAAGGTGGGGCGCCACCTGAGCTTCGGTTACGGCATCCACTTCTGCCTGGGCGCGCACCTGGCCCGCCTCGAGGCCCGCATCGCGCTCGAGGAAGTGTTGCAGCGGTTCCCGGAGTGGGAGGTCGACTACGACAACGCAGTGCAGGCCCGCACCTCCACCGTGCGGGGGTGGGAGAAGATGCCCGTCCGCATCCCGTGAACGAGGCCAACGCGGTCCTCGCCGAGGTCGTCGACCGCACCCTGGTCATCACGCTCAACCGCCCGGCCGTCCGCAACGCCATCGACTCGGAGATCTCCCTCGGAGTGCTGGCCGCCTACCGCATCCTGGACGCCGACCCCGATCTGCGCGTCGGAATCCTGACTGGGAGCGGAGGCTCCTTCTGCGCCGGTATGGACCTCAAGGCCTTCGCCCAGCACGGACTGCCCGAGAAGATCGACACCGTGCTCCGCCACGGATGCCGGAAGCCGCTCATCGCGGCGATTGAAGGCGTCGCCGTCGGCGGCGGGCTGGAGTTGGCGCTGACCGCCGACCTCCTGGTGGCCTCCACCGACGCCAGGTTCGGCTCACCCGAGGTGAAGTTCGGCCTCTTCCCCGGCGGAGGCGCGCTCCTGCGGCTACCGCGACAACTTCCGCAGTCGCTGGTCACCAAGCTGGCCCTGACGGGCGATCTGCTCACCGCGCAGGCTGCCCTCGAGCACGGGTTGATCGTGGACCTGTGCGAGACCGGCCACACCCTCGATACCGCGCTCGAGCTCGCCGGGGCCATCGCCCGCAACGCTCCGCTGGGCATCGATGCCGCCCTGCAGCTCCTGCGGAGGGCTCCAGGCCGGACCGAAGACGAGTTGTGGGAAGAACAGATCAAGCTCGTGGAAGCGGTCTTCCATTCCGAAGACGCCCAGGAGGGCGCGCGCTCGTTCGCCGAGAAGCGATCGCCCGAGTGGACCGGGCGCTAGCCGAGGGATGAAGGATTAGGGAGCCTCCCCCACCGCCGCCCGTAGCCGCGGGCCGGCCTCCTGTAGCCAGGCGCCGACCACGGTGTCGAGGTCGTCGAGCTGTGATTCGAGGACGTAGAGGCCGCGGGTCGGGAGTGTGGCACCGAGCTCGACCAGGACGGGCCGCAGATGGACCTCGACGGCCAGCGCATGCTGCGCGCCGGCGCCCACCATGATCGGCACCACGGTGACGCCGACCAGGTCCGTGGTGCTGAACCAGTCCAGGAACGCCTTGAGCAGGCCGGTGTAGCTCGCCTTGTAGGTGGGTGAGGCCACCACCGCCAGGGCGCACCCGCTCACGGCGGTCACGGCGTCCTTCACCGCCGACGAGGACCAGTCGAAGAGCTGGGGACCGAGATCGGCCAGGTCCACAATGACGCGTTCGGCGGCGTCCAGACCCACCGCACCGGCGGCCGCTGTCGCAACCGCCTCGGCCACGCTCAGCGTGCGCGAGCGGGGCTTGGGGTTGCCGACGACGATGCCGACCGTGCTCACGCGGCCGTCCCGCCCGATGCCCGCAAGGGGTGGGTTGCCATCATCCGAAGGTCGGGATGATCTGGGGCAGGTCGACCGTGGTGCGGATCCCGGGCTCGGCCGCGCAGACAAAGGGCACCGCGTTCACGGGCCGGTGCGCGGTGAGGCCGGGTGACGTCGCCGCCCACTCCTCGTCGGGCACCGGGAAGCGGATGTCGATGTCGAGCGGAGTGTCACCCTCGACGAGCACGTGCCAGCCCGTCTCGCGCAGGTCCCACGCCGGGTCCACGTCCGTGGTGAGGTACCAGTTGGCGCTGAAGGTCAGCAGGGGCCGTCCCTGATGGATCCCCGTCACCTCGAGTCGTTGGGCGGCGATGGTGCCCGCATCGATGCGCCCCGCCGCCACCTCGGTGGCTTGGCGGGCCACCGCCACGCTGCCGGTTGCCACCACGTCATCGAGCGGGAGGGACAAGGCGTCGGCGATGAGGCGCAGCGACCCGGCGAACGAGGCGCCGCCGTGCAGCTCGACGCCCCGGGGGTCGAAGTGGGACGGGTCGCGGCCGTAGCCCATGAGGTCGAAGATCATTTCGGGTGAGTTGCGCGACGACATGTCGGCAAACTCCTCAATGGTCAGGCGGTCCAGTCGGCGCTGCAACGAGAGCAGCGTCAACGGCAGCGCCTCGGTGATGAACCCGGGACTGGACCCGGTGCTGTAGAGCGACGAGTTGCCCTTGGCACAGGCCGTCTCGATGCGCTCGCGCAGTTCGGGGTCGAGGCTGTCCGGGCGGTGGAACTCGCTGCGCGTCGACACCACATTGCTGCCCGACTCGAGCAGGCGGCACAGCACGTCCATGTCGGCCCGGTCGCCCATGTAGAGGACACAGTCGGGCTGGAGCGCCACGATTTCGTCGAGGTCGCGGGTGGCCCGCACGCCGACCGGCGCCAGACCGCACAGCTCTCCCGCGTCCTGACCCGCCTTGGCCTCCGAGTACACGTACAGCCCGACCAGCTCGAGCTCGGGGTGCTCGATGACGGCCTGCAGAGAGCGCAGGCCGATGTTGCCGGTCGCCCACTGCACCACCCGATAACGACGACTGCCCATGGCGAATTCTCCTCCTGGCCCCTCGCGACCCGCTCTGGGGCGACCGGAGGGACGCTATTGGATCCGCCCAGGGGCCGCGCCGCGGGAAGCCGCCGGGAGCTGGTCCGGTGCGGGCGTGACCGGCCGCTTTGCCATGGATGTACGATGTAACAAAATCGCACATCGCCCACGGCGCCCAGCCCCGAGGAGGGAGATGGCCACCTTCGCCGAGATCGCACCCGAGCTCGAACGGCAGTGGATCGAGCTGCCGTCGTGGGCCTTCGGCAACTCGGGCACCCGTTTCAAGGTGTTTGCACAGCCGGGGGTGCCGCGCGGTCCCGAGGAGAAGCTGGAGGACGCGGCCGAGGTGCACCGGCACACCGGCCTCGCCCCCTCGGTGGCATTGCACATCCCGTGGGACCGGGTCGACGACTTCGACAAGCTGGCGCGCCACGCCGAGGACCTCGGCCTGCGGCTCGGCACCATCAACACGAACACGTTCCAAGACGACGACTACAAGCTGGGCAGCCTGTGCCATGTCGACGAGCGGGTGCGGGCCAAGGCGGTGGCCCACATGCTCGAGTGCATCGACATCATGGACACCACAGGGAGCAGCGACCTGAAGATCTGGCTGCCGGACGGATCGAACTACCCCGGGCAGGCCGACCTGCGGGACCGGCAGGAGCGGCTGGCCGATTCCTTGGCCCAGGTGTACGCCCGGCTGGGTGCGCACCAGCGCCTCGTGCTCGAGTACAAGTTCTTCGAACCCGCCTTCTACGCCACCGACGTCCCCGACTGGGGCACGGCCTACACGCATTGCGTGGCGCTGGGCGAGCGCGCCGCCGTGTGCCTCGACACCGGGCACCACGCTCCCGGGACCAACATCGAGTTCATCGTCATGCAGCTGCTGCGGCTGGGCCGGCTCGGCTCGTTCGACTTCAACTCGCGCTTCTACGCCGACGACGACCTCATGGTCGGGGCGGCCGACCCGTTCCAGCTCTTCCGCATCCTCTTCGAGGTGGTGCGGGGCGGTGGCTACGCGCCCGAGAGCGGCGTCGTGTTCATGCTCGACCAGTGCCACAACATTGAGGAGAAGATCCCCGGTCAGATCCGCTCCGTGCTCAACGTGCAGGAGATGACGGCGCGGGCGCTGCTGGTGGACCGGGCCGCGCTGGCCGAGGCCGAGCGGGCGGGTGACGTGCTCGGAGGCAACGAGGTGCTGATGGACGCTTTCTATACCGACGTCCGGGGCGACCTGGCCGAGTGGCGGGCCGGGCGGGGGTGGCCGGGTGATCCGCTGGCGGCATATGGAGCCAGCGGGTACCGCGAGCGGATCGTGCAGGAGCGGGTGGGCGGGACCCAGGCCGGCTGGGGAGCCTGAGTGGAAGGCATCGCGCACGAACTGCTGGCGCGGTCGCACCGCCTCGGGGCCGACAAGCGGAACACCAACTACGGCGGCGGGAACACGTCGGCCAAGGGCGTCGGCGTCGACCCGGTCACCGGTGGTGACATCGAGCTGCTCTGGGTCAAGGGGTCCGGCGGCGATCTGGGCACGCTGCGGGCGGAGGGCCTGGCCGTGCTGCGACTGGACCGGCTGCGGGCCCTGGCCGAGGTCTACCCCGGTGAGGTACGCGAGGACGAGATGGTGGCCGCCTTCGACTTCTGCCTGCACGGGCGGAGTGCCGCGGCGCCTTCCATCGACACAGCCATGCACGGACTCGTGGGCTCGGCCCACGTCGACCACCTGCATCCCGACAGCGGGATCGCAGTGGCCACGGCGGCGGACGGGGAGCGGCTGACCAAGGAGATCTACGGGGACCGGGTGGTCTGGGTCCCTTGGCGCCGACCCGGCTTCCAGCTCGGTCTCGACATCGCCGCCGTGCACGACGCCCACCCCGACGCCGTCGGCGTGATCCTGGGCGGCCACGGCATCACGGCCTGGGGCGCGACCAGCGCGGAGGCCGAGGCGAACTCGCTCTGGATCATCGGCCAGGCGCAACGCTTCATCGACCAGCAGGGCCGGCCCGAGCCGTTCGGCGCCCCCACGCCCGACCGCGCTCCGCTGGCGCCGGACGAGCGGCGAGCCAAGGCGGCCGCCCTGGCCCCGTATTTGCGCGCCGTGGCGTCACGCGAGGGCCGCATGGTCGGGCACTTCACCGATTCGGAGGTGGTGCTCGAGTTCCTGAGCGGCGAGAAGCTCTTCGACCTGGCCCGGCTGGGCACGTCGTGCCCGGACCACTTCCTGCGCACCAAGGTGCGACCCCTCGTACTTGACCTGCCGGCGGCGGCTCCGGTCGAGGCGTGCGTGGCGCGCCTCGGCGAGCTGCACGCCGCCTACCGCGAGGAGTACCGGGCCTACTACGAGCTCTACGCCACGCCCGACTCGCCGGCTATGCGCGGCGCCGACCCGGCCATCGTGCTGGTCCCGGGCGTGGGCATGTTCTCGTACGGCCGCGACAAGCAGACGGCCCGCGTGGCGGGCGAGTTCTACGTCAACGCCATCAACGTCATGCGCGGCGCCGAGGCTATTTCGACCTACGCCCCCATCGCCGAGAGCGAGAAGTTCCGCATTGAGTACTGGGCGCTGGAGGAGGCCAAGCTGGCCCGCCTGCCGGCGCCGCGGCGCCACGCCGGCCGCATCGCCTTCGTGACGGGCGCGGCGAGCGGGATTGGCCGGGCCATCGCCGAGCAGCTGGCCGCCGAGGGCGCCTGCGTGGTGGTGGCCGACCTCGACGGCGACGGGGCCCGGGCGACGGCGGGTTCGATCGGTGGCCGCGACGTGGCGGTGGGGGTGGCGGTGGACGTCACCGACGCGGACGCGGTGGCCGAGGCCCTGCGCGACACGTTGCTGGCCTTCGGCGGCGTCGACCTGGTGGTCAACAACGCCGGGCTGTCCATCTCCAAGCCGCTGCTCGAGACGACCGAGGAGGAATGGGACCTCCAACACGACGTCATGGCCAAGGGCAGCTTCCTGGTGGCCAAGGCCGCCGCCGCCGCCATGATCGCCCAGGACCTCGGCGGCGACATCGTCTACGTCGTGTCCAAGAACGCGGTCTTCGCCGGGCCCAACAACGTCGCCTACGGAAGTAGCAAGGCCGACCAGGCCCATCAGGTGCGGCTACTGGCCGCCGAGCTGGGCGAGCACGCCATCCGGGTCAACGGGGTGAACCCGGACGGCGTCGTGCGCGGCAGCGGCATCTTCGCCGGCGGGTGGGGCGCCGACCGGGCCGCCGTCTACGGCGTGGCCGAGGAGGATCTGGGCGCGTTCTACGCCCAGCGCAGCCTGCTCAAGCGCGAGGTGTTGCCGGAGCACGTGGCGGCGGCGGTGGCCGCCATCAGCTCGAGCGAGTTCAGCCACACCACCGGGTTACTCGTACCGGTGGACTCGGGCGTGGCGGCCGCCTTCCTGCGCTGAGGGACTGGCCATGGCGCCGCGCGTCTTCGCCGCCGTAGACCTGGGCGCGTCGGGCGGGCGCGTCGTGGCCGGCCTGGTCGAGGGCGGGGCGCTCTCGGTGGACGCCGTGCACCGCTTCCCCAACGGCGCCCGCGAGGTGGACGGCCGGCTGCGCTGGCCCGTGTCCCGACTCTACGACGAGGTGCTGACAGGACTGGGCACGCTGGCCGAGCGCTATCCGCAGGTGGAGTCGATCGGCATCGACACCTGGGGCGTCGACTACGGCTTGCTCGATGCAGAGGGCCGGCTGCTGGCCGAGCCCACGTCGTACCGGGACGACCGCACGGCCAAGGTGGTGGACGCGGTGCACGCCCTCGTGCCGCCCGACGAGCTCTTCGCGCACAACGGGCTGCAGTTCCTCCCCTTCTCCACCCTTTACCAGTTGGCGAGCGAGCGCCGCGGCCCGATATGGCCTCAGGCGACGGCCCTCGCCCTGCTGCCCGACCTGCTGGCCTACTGGCTGACCGGCGAGCTGCGCACGGAGCGCACCAACGCATCCACCACGGGACTGCTCGACGTGCGTTCCGGCGAGTGGTCGCTCGAGCTGGTCTCACGCCTGGGGCTGCGTGCCGAGCTGCTCACGCCGCTGGTGTCGGCGGGGACGGTCCTCGGACCGATGCGGGCCGAGTTGCGGGAGCGGCTGAACCTGCCGGCCGGCGTCGTGGTCACCACGGTGGGCTCGCACGACACCGCGTCGGCCGTGGCCGGCGTGCCCGCCACCACCGACCGCTTCGCCTACGTCTCGAGCGGCACGTGGTCGCTCGTCGGCGTGGAGTTGGCCGCCGGTCCCGTCCTCACCGAGGCGGCGCGCCGGGAGAACTTCACCAACGAGCTCGGGGTGGACGACCGGATCCGCTTCCTGCGCAACACCGGCGGCCTCTGGCTGCTGCAGGAGTCGCTGCGTGCTTGGGCCGAGCGGGGCGAGGAGCACGACCTGAACCGGCTGCTCGGCGAGGCGGCGAGCTTGCCCGCCGGCGGCGCGCTGATCGACGTGGACGATGCCTCGTTCCTGGCTCCGGGCCCGATGCCCGAGCGCATCGCCGCCGGCGCGGTGGGCGCCGGTTTCGCCGCCCCGGTGGGTCCGGCCCAGACGGTGCGCTGCGTGGTCGACTCCTTGGCCCGGGCCTACGCCGACGGCGTCCGCAGGGGGGCCGAGCTGTCCGGTGGCGTGGTCGACGTCGTCCACCTGGTCGGCGGTGGCTCCCAGAACGCCCTGCTCGGCCAGGCCACCGCCGACGCGGCAGGCCTGCCGGTGCTGGCCGGTCCGGCCGAGGCGACGGCGATCGGGAACGTCCTCGTGCAGGCCCGCGCCCACGGGGCCATCGCCGATTCGCTCGACGGGGCGCGGGCACTGGTGGCGGCCAGCACGGCACTCCGGAGGTACGAACCAGCATGAGCGTCGATGCCTTCGACCGCCTGGAGCGGATCTGCGACAAGATCGACGCGGTCGGCCGGGTCAAAGTGATCGACCTGGCCGTCGACCTGGCGGTCAGCGAGATGACAATCCGGCGCGACCTCGACACCCTCGCCGAGCAGGGCCGGGTGCGCCGGGTGCGCGGCGGCGCGTTGGCCCTGGGCCCCCAGCGCTACTCCGAACGCTTCGGCGTACAGGCCAGGGCCAAGGAGCGCATCGCAGCCAAGCTGGCATCGCTCGTACCCGAATCGGGTGCCATCGGGATCGACGCCTCGTCCACCCTGCAGCGCCTGGCCACGTCCATCACCGGGGCACGCCAGCTCACCGTGGCGACCAACGGGCTCGAAGCCTTCAACGCCCTGCGGGAGCGCTCCGGCGTGACCGTCCTCCTGACGGGGGGCCAGCACGACCCGCGGACCGACAGCCTGGTCGGGCCGCTCGCCACCCGTTCGGCGCGGGACCTGGCGCTCGACCGCCTCTTCCTGTCCGCCGCCGGGCTGACGCCCGAAGGCACCACCGAGGCCACGCTGGAGGAAGCGGAGGCGAAGCTGGCGCTGGCCGGGGTGAGCGCGGAGATCGTGGTGGCCGTCGACCACAGCAAGCTGGGGCGCCAGGGCGTAGCGCGGTGCCTGTCCCTGGACCGGCTCGACGTGCTGGTGACCGACCTCGATCCCAAAGACGCCGTCCTGGCCGCCTTCCGGCGCCACGTCAAAGTGCTGTAGAGGAGCTCGACCACGGGCTGGCGGGAAGAGCGCCGCCCTG
>CAWKJX010000013.1:0-281250 GCA_963850095.1 uncultured Acidimicrobiaceae bacterium
TGGTTTCGTCAGCGGCGAGACGGTCAACTTTCTTGAAGAATCGGCTGGTGTGCCTGGCAGCGGATACAACCCGCCCGTCTCCGCCACCCTGGTGTCCAACCCCCCGGCGACCTGTGCGCTTCCGACTTGCCTCGAAGCGGTGACGCCCACCGTCGTGTCCGGTTCCACCTACTTTGTAACGGTGACGACCCCCGGCGGTACCAGCCCCTACTCTCCCGTCTTCACGTATCAGGCCGGGACACCGGTCGTCACGGGCCTCACGGGCTCGGTGACGGGCGGTCCGGTCACCGGAGGCAGCACCGTGACGATCCAGGGCACCGGCTTTTGGGGAAGCAGCACCCTTCCCGCGCAGGTGTTCTTCTGCCCCACCACAGGAGGTTCGTGCTCGGCCAGCCCGAGTAACACGAGCGATGGCGTGACCGTTACGCCGCCCAGCGGTTCGACACCGGCGGAAATCACGGCACAGTCACCAGCCGTGGGTCCCAGTGGCGTCGGCACGTACGACGTCCAGGTGGAAGTGAACAACGTGTACAGCGCCCTAACGAGCGCAGCTCAGTTCACCTACGCCCTGTTCGTGCCCGTCGTCACGAGCGTGACCCCTCAGACCCCGGTCGCGCCGGGCGCCTCCATCACCATCAACGGGTACAACTTCGTGACGGGCATCTACATCGGCTATTGCCAACAGACGGGCACGTCCCCCTACTACAACTCGTCCTGCACGGGAGCCGGCGGGAACGCCGGGGGCTCGCCGAGTCTCGTGCCGACCCAGGACATCGTGAGCACGAACCAGATCGTCGTCCCTGTGCCGAGCGGCCTTGGGGCTGGCGTCTATTACCCGATCGTCGCATACGGCACCGCGCCGTGGTCTTCGCCGGATCCCGGATCGCCGGGGAACCCTTACGCCGAAGCAGGCGATCAGTTCACCGTTTCCTAGGTCGTAGGTCCTCGCGACGGAGCGCGTCGCGAGCAGGGGAGCGGCGTACAAGAAGCACAATTGGCGGCCGACTCGAGCACCTGCGTCGAAATGCCGGTCGTGCGGCGGCCGAATCGGACCGGCCACTTCAGATCGTGCTCAGCCCTCGTCGAGCAAAAGGTCCCGCAGCGACGCCCCGTCACAGATCTCGACGATCCGCTCGTAGTCGCTGTGGGTGAGGGCGCCGCGCATGTCGGCCCAGCTCTGGGCGCCGTCCTTCATGTACTCAATGAAGATCTGCCAAATGGCCAGACGCTTCTTCAGTCGCTCGAGCTCGAACTCCAGAGCGGCGTAGTTCATCGGCTCGCGCTCATCGTCCGATTCCAGGGGCGCGACACTGAGGAGATCACGGCGGAGACGCTGGAGCGCCTCGTCGGTCGGTCGGGTTCCGGCAACATGACTGTCCGCTCGCATCGTGACCCTCTTCGCGTCTTGGGCCCCCGAAGACTCGGGGGTGCGCCGCCTGACTCCATACCCATCGTTACAGCCCGGTACCGGACCCCTATAGAGCCGTTCGAACCTAATGGCGGTCACCCAGCCGAATGTTGTCAGGGCCTTATCGGTGCGAGCGGCAATCCCCCGCTATAAGGGCACCTCAACCAGGGTGGGACCCGGTTCGGCGAACCCGGTTTCGAGGGCTGCGATCAGGTCCTCGGCGTTCTCCACCCGCCGCGCCGGCACACCCATGCCCCGGGCCAGGTCGCAGAAGTCGAGCTCCGGATCGGTCAGGTCGAGCAGGCGCCGGGCGCGAGGCCCGCCGGCGTCGGCGCCGACCCGGTGCAGCTCCATGTTGAGGATGGCGTAGCTCCGGTTCGAGAGCACCACCGTCGTCACGTTCAGGCCTTCGCGCGCCTGGGTCCACAGCGCCTGCAGCGTGTACATGGCGCTCCCGTCGGCCTGCAGGCACAGCACCGGGCGCTCCGGGGCGGCCACCGCGGCGCCGGTCGCCAGGGGCAGTCCAATGCCGATGGCCCCGCCCGTCAGCGTCAACCAATTGTGCCGAGGCGCCCCCGCGGTCGCCGCCGGCACGAACAGCCCCGAGGTGTTCCCCTCGTCCGCCACGATGGCGCCCTCGGGCAGCGTCACGCCGATGGCCGCGGCCAGCGACTCGGTCGTCAGTGTCCCTGAAGGCCGATCGGGCCGGGCTGCGGGCGCCGGCGCCCCGGCGTCACCGGTAGCGCCCACGGCGTCGGCCAGCGCCTCCAGGGCGCCCACCGCATCCTCTCCGGCCCGGGCCAGCGTGTGCACCGTGCAGTCGGCCGGCACCAGGTCGCTCGCCTTGCCGGGGTAGGCGAAGAAGGACACCGGCGCCTTGGCGTCGACCAGCACCAGGTGGCGCACGCCGTCCAGCTGCGCCTGGGCCATTTCGGCCAGGTAGGCGAGGCGTTCGACCGCCGGGATACCGGCCCCGCGCTCCAGGTTGGCCGGGAAGGTCTCGCCCAGCAGCGCGGCTCCGGTGGCCACCGCAGCCCGGCTGGCCGCCTGCAGCCCGTCGGCCCGCAGCGCGCTTCCCCCGAGGAGAAAGGCCGTCCGTTCGCCCGAGCGCAGCGCCTTGGCCACCTCGTCGACCGTGTCCGCCGGCACCACCGTCCGCCGGCCCCGCGGCCGCGGGGCGCTCGGCCCCGTCGACGACTCTGACCACGACGCGTCCGCCGGCAGCACCAGCGTGGCCACGCACCCGGGCGGGCCGAGCGCGGCCGCCACGGCGTCGGCCGCGTCGCCTGCCACGTCGTCGGCCCGCGCCGTGGAGCGGTACCAGCTCGACACCGGGCCGGCGATTGATGCGATGTCCGACTGCAGCGGCGCGTCGTAGCGGGCGTGGTACGTGGCGTGGTCGCCCACAATGTTGACGATCGGCGTCCGCGCCCGCTGGGCGTTGTGCAGGTTGGCCAGTCCGTTGCCCAGCCCGGGCCCCAGGTGCAGCAGCGTCGCCGCCGGGCGGCCCGCTATCCGCCCGTATCCGTCCGCGGCGCCGGTGACCACGCCCTCGAAGAGGCAGAGCACACCGCGCATGGCGGGCACGTCGTCGAGGGCGGCCACGAAGTGCATCTCCGAGGTCCCCGGGTTGGCGAAGCAGACATCGACCTCGGCGTCGACCAGCGTCGAGAGGAGGGCGCGGGCACCGTTCATGAGTTCTCTCCTGACTCTGCTGTCGGCGATGGGGCTGTCTGCGATGACGCGGGCGCCGACGGGCCGAACAACCGGTCGGGTCCGAGGATCCCCTTGGGGTCGAACACCTTCTTTATGGAGCGCATCAGCTCGAGCGCCGCCGGGTCCGCCAGCTCGAGGAAGTAGGCCACCTTCTCGGTGCCCACCCCGTGCTCGCCCGATACCGCACCTCCGGCGGCCGCCGCCGTCCGGAGGATCTCGCGGGTGATCGCCTTGCGCTTCTCCACGTCGGGCTCGAACACGGCCAGGTGCACGTTGCCGTCGCCCACGTGCCCGCAGCCCGAGACGAAGGAGCCGTGCTGGGCCGCCAGCTCGTTCACCCGGGCCAGGTAGTCGGCGATGGCGGCCCGCGGGATGACGGCGTCGAGGATGTCGTGCGCGCCCGCGGCCTTGGTCACGAAGAAGAGGCGTTCCCGGGCCGTAATGAGGTCGGCGCCGGCATGCGGCGGCAGCACGTAGACCTCCACTGCCCCGAGGTCCGTCAGCAGTGTCCCCAGCCGCTCGACGTCCTCGTCCAGCCGGTCTGCCGACGACTGCTCCAGGACGACGATCAGGTAGGCCTGTGCCGCCTGCTTCACCTCCTCGGGGATGCCGAGGTCGAGTCCGGCCGCCCCCGTCATGCTGCTCAGCACCAGGGCATCGGCGTACTCGAGGATCGTCGGGTCGATGCCGCTCGCCACAAGGCGCGGCACGGCGTGGGTGACCTCAGCCAGGGTCCCGAACGGGGCCAGCACGGTGGCCGTCTCGGTCAAGCGCGGGTGGACCTTGACCGTCACCTCGGTCGTGACGGCGAGCGTCCCCTCGGAGCCGATGAGCAGCTGGGTCAGGTCGTAGCCGGTCGAGCACTTGACGAACTTCCCGCCTGTCCGTAGGACGGTCCCGTCGGCCAGGACGACCTCGAGCCCCAGGACGTGGTGGCGCGTGACGCCGTAGCGCACGGCGCGCATGCCGCCGGCGTTGGTGCCCACGTTCCCTCCGAGGGAGGCACTCTGCTCCCCGGGGGACACCGGGTAGATCAGCCCGAGCGGCGCCAGCTCGCCGTTGAGCTGCTCGAGGGTCACACCGGGCTGGACCACGGCGACCTGGTTCTCCACGTCGATCTCGACGATCCGGTTCATGCGGTCGAAGGCCAGCAATATGCCGTCGGCCACCGGGACGGCCGCGCCCGACAGGCCGGTGCCGCTGCCCCGGGCCACCACCGGCACCCCGTGCTCGCCGGCCAGGCGCAGGACCTCGGCCACCTCGCTCGTCGAACCGGGCAGCACCAGGACGAGGGGCCTCACCGGGGTGACGGTGAGCGTCTCGTCGTGGGTGTAGTCGGCGTGCACCGCCTCGCCCTCGAGCACGTTGGTCTCGCCGACGGCCTTGCGCAGTTGCTCCAGGAGTTCCGACATGTGCTGGCCACCCCCACCTCAGGTCGATCGGGCGGAACGACGACCGACCTTATCGGCCCTACCGCCCGGCGTCGGTGCCCTCGACCCCGGCGGCGAGCCGTCGCCGCAGTTCGTCCACGCGGGCCGAGACCTCGGTGGCCGAGGTCGGCGCAGCCTCCTTCTGGAGCTGCACAATGGCCCGTTCAATCGGTTCGAGCCACGGACTGGGTCCCTTGACCGCTCCGCCGGACGTCCCGTCGCCCGACCGCTCGAACCAGCTGCACCACAGCTCCTCCTCCGAGCGCGTCAGCGCCACGTAGAGGAGCCGGCGCTCCTCCTCGATCGCGGCCGTCGTCTGGGCGGAGGCGATCGGCATGAGGCCCTGGCCGAGACCGAGCACCAGGACCGTCGGCCACTGCAAGCCCTTGGCCCGGTGGAACGTCGTCAGCACCACCCGGTCCCGCTCCGACGGCGACGGTGGCGGCACCCGAGGCCCGTCGTCGCCGTCGGCCTCCCGGCGGTCCCGGTCAGGGCGCAGGTCGCTGGCCGGCCCCAGGTCGGCCCCGGCCACCAAGCTGGGCACGCGGGCCGCGTCCATGGCGGCCTGCACCGTGGCCAGCTGGGCATTGGTGCGCGTCAGCACGGCAATGCTCGACCAGAGGCGGCCCGGGGCGCGCGACAGCTTGGCCCGCGAAGCGGCCCAGACCGCCTCGTCCTCGTCGGTGTCGTGCCGCACCACCTGGGGCACCGGCCCGTCCACCCGGGTCGTTCGTGGCGGCACCACGTCGCCCGACGCGCCGTCGCGCAGGACGGCCGTCGCCACCGCCACCACCTGCGGCGTGCAGCGGTGGTTCTCGTCGAGGCGGATGACCTTCGTGCCCCGCAAGATCTCGGGCAAGCGGTCGAGCAGCGTCGGGTCGGCGCCGTTGAACCCGTAGACCGACTGGTTGGGGTCGCCGACCACGAAGAGGTCGGGCTCGTCGGACAGCAGCGCGGTCAGCAGGCGGAACTGGGCCGGGTTCACGTCCTGCATTTCGTCGACGAAGAGGTGCCGGCTGCGCCAGCGGATGCGGTCGGCGAAGTCGCTGTCGCCGGCCAGCGCGTCCGCGCAGGCGCCGATGAGGTCGTCGAAGTCGAGCAGCCGCCGCTTCGTCCGCTCCGCCTCGTAGCGGGCGTAAGTCTCCGCCACCTGCTCGTGGCTGATGCCGCTGCGTCGGCGGTGCCGGCGGGCCTCCGCCTCATAGTGGTCCGGCGGTACGAGGCGGGCCTTGGCCCAACCGATCTCCCCGTCGAGGGCGCGCGTCCGCCGTGGGTCGCCGGTGCTCACGTCGGCGATGAGGCGCCGGCGGTCGGGCAGCAGTTGGGGCGCCGCCCACCCGCGCAGCTCGCGGTGTTGGCGCAGCAGCCCGAGCGCGGTGCGGTGGAACGTGCCCGCCCGCACCCCCGAGACGCCGAGCGACCACAGCCGCGTGCGCAGCTCCTCGGCCGCCTTGCGGCTGAACGTGGTGACAAGGGTGCGGTCGGCGTCGATGGACCCGTCGCGCACCCTGCCGGGCCACCCGCAGCGTCAGCACCCGGGTCTTGCCCGCACCGGCGCCGGCCACGACGCACAGCAGGGGTTCGTCCGACTCAATGGCCTCCCGCTGGGCCACGGTCAGGCGGGCCGCGCCCGGGAGGGCTTCCCACGTCTCCTGTTCGAAGCCCTCGAAGGTCATCACCACAATTGCAGGGTACAGAAGGGGTGCGCGCAACGGCCCTGGTCGGGCGGCTGCGCCTATGGTTGCCAGGGCAAGGGAGGTGGCCCGGGGCGAGGAGGGAGCAGCGTGAAAGCGGCCCGGATGCGGTCCGGAACCGATCCGTAGGCGTCCGGAGCGAGCGAGAGGCGATCCGGAACCCATCCGGAAGCGATCAGAAGCAGCAAGGCAAGGGACGAACGGGAGAAGCTCCATGGCCACGGCGGTCCGAGAGCGCGAATGCGAGGTGGTGGTCGTCGGCGCCGGCTTCTCCGGCCTGGCCGCCGCCCGTCAGCTCCACCGCCACGGCGTCGACGTCCTGGTGCTCGAGGCGCTCCACCGGGTCGGCGGCCGCTCCTTCACCGACCGCAGCCCGGGCGGCTTCACCATCGAGCGCGGCGGCCAGTGGATAGGGCCCACGCAGGACCACCTGGCCGACCTGGCCGCCGAGCTGGGCGTGGCCACCTTCCCGACCTACACGACCGGGCAGGGCGTCGAGCTGCGCGACGGCACCCGCCACACCTATGTCGGGCTCATCCCCACCTCGGACGCCCACGGCGCCGCCGACGGCATCGCCACCATGCTCGACCTCGACCTGGCCGCCCTCGAAGTCCCGCTCGACGCGCCCTGGGAGACCCCCGACGCCGACACCCTCGATGCGCAGACGCTGGCCTCCTGGCTCGACGCCCACTGCGAGTCCGCCTCGGCCCGCGACGTCCTGGAGGTGGCGGTCAAGGCGATCTTCGGGACCGGATCGGGCGAAATGTCACTCCTCTTCGCGCTCTTCTATCTCGGAGCCGGCGGCGGCCTGACCAACCTGGCCCGCACGACCGGCGGCGCCCAGGAGGGTCGTTTCGACGGCGGCTCCCAGCAGCTGGCCCAGGGCATGGCAGCCGAGCTGGCCGAGCGCGTGGTGCTGGGCGCGCCCGTCCACGCGGTCACCTACGGCCCCGGACACGTCACCGTGGCCGCCCGTCTGGTCGCCGCCGGCGCCGACCCGGCCGACCCCGAGGCGCCGCACGAGCCGCTGCGGGTCCGGGCGCGCCGCGCCGTCGTGGCGCTGTCGCCCACCCTCTGCAGCCGCATCGCCTACACGCCGCCGCTCCCGGGCAACCGGGACCAGCTGTGCCAGCGCATGCCCATGGGTGCGGTCGTGAAGGTCCATGCCGTTTACGACGCGCCGTTCTGGCGCGACGACGGTCTCAACGGGCAAATCGTGGCCCCCCGCTCCGTCATGGAGAGCACGTTCGACAACTCGCCCGAGGACGGCTCGCACGGGGCCATCGTCGGCTTCATCGCCGGCGACGACTGCCGGCGCATGGAGGCGGCCGGCCCCGGCACCCGCCACGCCGCCATCCTCGACGAGCTCGAGGCCGCCTTCGGACCCCGGGCCCGCACACCGCTCGAGCTGGTCGAGCAGCAGTGGTGCGCCGAGCCGTTCACCCGCGGCGGTCCGGTGGCGGTCAGCACCCCCGGCGCCCTCATCGCGCTCGGGCCGGCTCTGCGTCAGCCGGTCGGCCCGCTGCACTGGGCCGGCACCGAGACCGCCACCAAATGGTGTGGCTACCTCGACGGCGCCCTCAGCGCCGGCCGGCGCGCCGCCGACGAGGTGCACGCCGCGCTGAAAGGCGGCGACGTTGGCCACCCTTGAGGAGCTCCGGGAGGCCTACGCCCAGTGGCGCGGCCGCTCCAACGACAACCCCCGCCTGACCAAAATGGTGCGGGGCTGGGACCGCGTCATCCAGTTCCGCACCACCGACAACGGGCTCGGCTTCACCATGCGCGTCGAGAACCAGCAGCTGTCCGAGCTCGACACCGAACCCGTCGAGGTGTGTGACGTCGTCGTCACCGGCACGAGCGAGGACTTCTGCGACATGTTCTGGGGCGACCTCAACCCGTCGGAGAAGTACATGAGCGGCGAGATCACCCTGCAGGGCTCGCAGGAGGACGTCATGCGGATCGACGCCATCTCCATGGTGGCCTTCCTCGACACCTGAGCGCCCGGCGCCCGTGACCGACGCCGCCCCCCTCACCCCCCTCGCACCCCGGGCGTCGCTGCGACGCGCCCTGGGCCTGCGCACCGTCGTCACCACATCGACCGGCCTGGCCTTCGCCGCCCTGGAGTACCTTGCTGCTGCGGGTCTCGTGACCTATGTGGCCGGCGACTCCGCCTACATCCCCATCATCGTGGCGGGAGCGCTCGCCCTGCTCGCCTACGGCTTCTTCGGCGAGCTCAATGGGATGTTCCCCACGGCGGCCGCCGTGCGTCTCTACATGAAGCGGGCCATGGACGACCGCGTCGCGCTGACCATCACGTTCACCTACATGACGACCATTGTGCTCGTCATCGCCTCCGATGCGTTCATCGTCGGCAGCGCGCTGGCCCACGCCTTCGGCGAGCCGGCCTGGGTCGCCTCCGTCTGGATCGTCGGCCTGCTCACGGTCGCCGTGGTGTGCAATCTGCGGGGCATTACGGTGGCGGGCCTGCTGCAGGACCTGGCCACCACGGTGGTGGTGCTGGCCACCCTCGCCATCGGCCTCCTCGCCCTGGTGCGCAGCGGTCACGGGCTGCACACGCCGTTCACGCCGCTGCACGGGCACAGTGCCGGCGACCTCTTCGAGGCGATCGCGCTCGGTGTCTTCCTCTACAGCGCCTTCGAGTGGGTGACCACCAGCGCCGAGGAGGTGCGCAAGCCCGAGTCGATCCAGCGCGGCATGCTGATCGCCATCGGCATTCTCTGCGTCGTGTGCTGCGTGGCCACCGTCGCCATGAGCCACACGCTCACCCACCACGAGCTCACCTCGGCCTACCCCCAGCTCTACCTCGGCGTCGCCGCCATTGGGCACTCCGGTCTCTACGTCATGGCCGGCGTCACCGCCGTCACCGCGCTGAACACGTTCAACGGTGGCTTCATCACCGCGTCGCGTTTCATCTACGGCACGGCGCGCGAGGGCTCGCTGCCGCGCCAGCTGGCCCTGCTCAACGACCGCGCCGTGCCCTGGGTGCCCGTCGTCGTGCTGGGCACGGTCTCGGCCGTCGTCGCGCTCGTCGTCGCCGTGACCCACGCCTGGGAGGTGCTGGTGGCGGTGGGCGCGGCCCTGGAGGGGATGATCTACGCCGTGGCCGGCGTCTGCGCGGTGCGCCTGCGCACGCGCCAGCCCGACACGGTGCGCCCGTTCCGCGTGCCCGCGCTGGCCGTGCTCGGCCCCGTCGGCATCGCGCTCTTCGCCCTCCTGGCGGTCACCGCCTCGGTGTCGGTCGACGACAAGTTCAACCCGGCCCCCTTGGTGATCATTGTGGCGGCCGGCGTGCTCAGCGCCTTCTACGTGCTGAAGGTGCTTCCGGGGCTCCGGGTCAAGGAGGCGGCGCGGCAGGCGGCGCGCCCGAGACGCCGGCCCGGTCGTCCCGCCTCAGACGACTCGGTGGGTACGTAGGTCCCGGCGGCGGGCATGCCGGGCCTGCCCCAGTGCCACCAGCTCCTCGACGACGGCGGCGAAGGAGAGGCCCTCGGCCTCCCAGAGCATGGGGAACATGGAGATGGGCGTGAAGCCCGGCATTGTGTTGACCTCGTTGACGACGATGGCGTCGTCGTCCGTGAGGAACATGTCGACGCGGGCCAGGCCTTCGACGCGCAATGCGCGGTAGGCCGCTTCGGCCAGCTCCTGGGCCCGGGCCAGCTGCGCCGGGGTGAGGTCGGTCGGCGCGACCGTCTCCGCCGCGCCCAGCAGGTACTTGTCCTCGTAGTCGTAGAACTCGCGGCTGGCCAGGATTTCGCCGGCCTGCGACACGCGGACGTCCTCGTTGCCCATGACCGAGAGCTCGAGCTCCCGCCCGCGCACGTACTCTTCGAGGATGACGTGGTCGTCGAACTCGAACGCGTGGCGCACGGAGTCACCCAGGGCGGCGGTGTCGGTCACCTTCGTCACGCCGATGGACGAGCCGAGGTTGGCCGGCTTGACGAAGACGGGCAGCCCGAGAGCGCCGACCACCTCCTCCATGACGTCGGTGGTCCACGACGAACGGCCGGCGACGCGCCAGGCGGCCACCGGAATGCCGTGATCGCGCAGGACGGACTTGGCGATGCCCTTGTCCATGCAGATGGAGGACGACAGCACACCCGCTCCGACGTAGGGCACGCCGAGCGCCTCGAGATGACCCTGAATGACGCCGTCCTCGCCGAAGGGGCCGTGCAACACCGGGAACACGACGGCGCCGGCGGGCAGGCCGGCGTCGAGGTGCGCCAGCTCGGCGTCGGGGTACTTGAGCATCAGCTCGTCGGGCGAGTCCAGCGCGTCACCGGCGGCGACGTCGACGAGGACCGCGTTGGCGTTGACCCATCGCTTGTCGTGCGTGAGGCCGATGACGGTGACCGACCAGCCGCCATCGAGCGCCGTCTCCACTATGCGCCGGGCCGAAACGCACGACACCTCGTGCTCGGCCGACGGCCCCCCGTAGATCACCGCCAACTCCCCGGGTTCAGCCATCGACCGAGGCTATACAATCGATGGTCACACTCGAACGTCGAGGACGGTGCGTGCGCTTCTCCACAGCTGAACTCGCAGCCCACCTCGGCGGAACTCTCGTCGGGCCCGACGTCACGGTTGACGGGGCCGGCATCGACTCCCGGATCATCGGCCCGGGGCAGCTCTTCGTCCCGATCGTGGCCGAGCGGGACGGCCACGCCTTCATCGCCCAGGCGCTCGAGGCGGGTGCACCGGCCTACCTGACCGAGCGCGAGCCGGTGGGGGCCACGGCGGTCGTGGTGGGGGACACGGCGCGGGCACTCATGGACCTGGGGGTGGCGGCGCGGCAACGCATGAGCGGCCACGTGGTCGGGATCACCGGGTCGGTGGGGAAGACCACGACCAAGGACCTGCTGTACCAGTGCCTGGCAGCGGCCTTCCCGACGGCGGCGAGCGAGCGGTCGTTCAACAACGAGCTGGGACTGCCGCTGACCCTCCTCAACGTGGCGGCCGACGTGGAGTGGGTGGTGCTCGAAATGGGTGCGCGCGGTGCCGGCCACATAGAGCGGCTGGCTCGGGTGGCCCGACCCGACGTGGGCATCGTGACCAGCGTGGCCATGGCCCACGTCGAGTACTTCGGGGACCTCGACGGGGTGGCCCGGGCCAAGTCCGAGCTGGTCGCCGCGCTGCCCGCGTCCGGCGTGGCCGTGCTGAACTTCGACGACCCGCGGGTCGCCGCCATGGCGGCGGCCAGCCCCTGTCCGGTGCTGGGCTACGGCGCCGACGCCGCGGCCGAGGTGCGGGCCGAGGACGTGGTCCTCGACGCTGAGCTGCGGCCCCGCTTCCGCCTGGCCACGCCCTGGGGCAAGGGCGACGTGGAGCTCGGCGTGCACGGCGTCCAGCAGGTGCCCAACGCGCTGGCCGCCGCGGCGGCGGCCTTGTGGTGCGGTGTGGCGCTGGAATCGGTCGTCACGTCGCTGGCCGGGGCCACCGGGTCGCCGTTCCGCATGGAGGTGCACCGCCAGGCCGACGGTCCGGTGGTCGTCGTCGACTGCTACAACGCCAACCCCGCATCGACCGAAGCGGCCCTGCGGTCGCTGGCCCAACTGCCGGCGGACCGGCGGGTGGCGTTGCTCGGGCTCATGGCCGAGCTCGGGGGCGAGACCGCGGCCGAACACGAGCGCATCCGCCGGCTGGCCGATGAGCTCGGGGTCGAGGTGGTGGGCTACCAGACGGATCTCTACGGCCCGGACCAGGTGGCCGGCGTCGACGACGCCGTGGCGCTGCTGCGCCAGGCGGGGGCGGCTGACGCCGTGCTGATCAAGGGCAGCCGGGTGGCGCGCCTCGAGGACGTCGTCCGCGCCTACGGCTCCGCCGCCGGGGTTCAGTCGCTCAGCGGCGCGTAGCGGTCGGCGAGCCGGGTCCCGGTGAGGACGCGGTGGTGCAGCTCGCCGTAGAGCGATTCCGTGCGTAGCGAGGGCGAGCTGCCCGGATCGAGGGTGTCCACCCTCCGTTGGCACTCCCGCCATTCGAAGCGGAGCCGGTCGCCGTCGCCCTCCGCCGCCGCCACCTCCATGGCCGATCGGGACAGGGCCTCGCTGTACGGCTCGACCAACCGGGCTCGCTCCAGTCCCCAGCGGGCCAGGTCGAAAAGTCCGGCTTCGGTCGCCAGGACCGCCATGGCGCATGCGGCGTCCACGAGGACGGCGGCGATGCGGCCGCCATGCCCCTCGGCCTCCCACCACGAGTAACCCGACAGCGCGTTGGCCAGTGGTTCCCCTTCCACGAGCTCGAGCGCGGCGCGGAAGTGGGCGATGGCCCGGTCGGGATCCCCCTGCTCCTGTCCGGCGCGCACCAAGGCGATGGCGCGGTGCACGTCCACCGTGACCTGGGGTGAGACCTGATACATGCCGTTGCGGGTTCCCACCGGGAACAGCGGGTCGCCCCGGTCGTCGAGACCCATGGCCCGCCGCGCCGCGTGGGCCGTGTTGAACAACGTCTTCGACGCGGCGTCGTTGTCCGACGAGCCGAGCACGCGGGTGCGTAGCCGGTCGCCGGTGATCTCGTCGGGGTGGTGCAGCGCGAGATAGGCCACAAGTTCGACGGCGCGCCGGGCGCGGTTGGGCGCCAGCTCCTCGCGCAGTCCGTCCACACGCGGCGTCATCGTCAGCAGGCGGACGTCGACGGGGCCAGGGGCGTACGAGCCGCGAGTGCGTTGCCGGCGCCGTGCGTCGATGGTGCCGGCGTCCACGAGCCGGAGCGCCCGCCCGGCCCGGGGAGCCGTCAGCTCGGCGATGTCCTGGGCCGTGTGCTCCGAACCGAGCTGGGGGTGGACGACCCGACCCATTGGGTGGAGGGTGGCGCCCTGGCGATCCACCAGCAGCGTGAGGTCGGTGGCCGCCACCGCGGCCGTCGTGACGACCGCGGCCCGGCGCGCCTGCGCCGCCGTGAGGTCGTCGGGACTCCCGAAGAAGATGCACGGGTCCGACGTCATCGGGTCGGGCGCAGCACGGTCGGCCAGACGCGGATCGGCCGGGTCGTCCGCCACGGTGACGATGTCCGACCAGGTCCACGATTCGAGAGCCGACCTGGCCGCACGGCACAGCGCCGGCGCCGATTCACCCAGGACGGGCAGGACGTCACCGGGGCCCAGGGTGACCAGCCAGGTGCCCTCGTCGTCGTCACCCACCGGCAGCGCGACGGGGACGAAGGGGTAGAAGACGTCGACGTGCACCAGCCGGGAGTGCTCCACCAACCAGGCAGCGCCGCCGGCGACGGGGGCGAAGCCATCCGGGGCGTCGGGTTCGGGCTGCGCCAACCAGAAGGTGACCCCCGAGGGCCCCACGCAGATGGCCCGCACGACGGGCGGGCGCGCACCCACGCGCTCGTGCACCACGGCCCCGAGGAGGCAGTTCGCGTTCTCGAAGGCGGCGAGTGCCGGCACGCCGTGGAAGCGGTCGAGCAGTGCCGCCGTGTCGATCGCTCTCTCCGAGAGCAAGTGGAGCGGGCCGAGGTCGCCCACGAAACGCTCCAGGCGGCGCCGGCGCCGGGAGCGGCGGGCCAGTGCGGCGCAGGTGAGCGAGCCCAGGCCGAGCGCCACCAACTCGGGCAGATGCGCGGGCAACTGGCCGAGCGGCTCGCGTCCAGTCGTCGGGCCGGGCACCGTCGCCGGGCCGCGTTGGCCTTCGCGGGGCAGGCGCAGGTGCCAGCCGGCCCGGATGTGGTCGGGGTCGACGAAGCGCGCGTCGCTGGCCACGTCGCGGTCGAGGTTGAGGGCGGCGATCGACGTCCAGTCCGCACCGTCGCCCAGGTGGGCATCGGCGAGCGACCACAAGGTGTCGCCCGGTCGCACGACGTAGGTCGCCGTGGGCACGGGCGAGGGTGACGCGTTGGCGTTGGCGTCGGCTGAGGCGGAGGTGACGGTCGGGCGAGCGGGAGCCAGAGCGCCGGCATCCGACGAGACGGCCAACGGGGCGCCCAGCGTCGTCAGGGCCAACACGCCGACGGCAATGCGCGCGGCCACGCGGTCGAGGACCGACACGCCTGAGACCACACCGACATGGCCGCGCCGCACGTGCGCGACGACGGCGCGCAGGAGCTGCGCACAGCACGCGGCCCAGGCCAGCCACGCCGCCGCCGTCAGGGCGACGAGCGCGACACGGGTCAGCGGGGGCGAAGCGTGGCCGAGGCCGCCGGCGAGCGGATCGCCGACGACGACCACGAGCACGGCGGGCACCGCGGTGAAGGCGAGCAGCGCGGCCAGGGCCGCACCGAGGACGTCGCTGAGTCGCTGGAGCCCTCGGGCCGGGCCGCCCTCAGCCACCGGCGGGGGCGATCGTGATGGTGTAGGTGAGAGAGGTGCTCTCGGAGGACGGCTCGCTGACCGTCACCTGGCAACTGCCCTGGGCGTCGGGGAGCGACGCCTCCATGGCGGACGTCCCGCCGACGCTCTGGCTGCCGTCGGGGCAGCCGGCGGTCATGGTCAGGTAGGTGTCTCCGGACCACACGACGGAGACCTCCGTGGCACCCGTCCCCGTGAACCCGTAGCCGTTCGAGGGCTGGACCGGGGGATTGAGGTAGCCCTGGGTCTGCATCCGGTCGGCCGGGAGGGAGGCCGGCTGTGCGATGGTCGTCGTCGTGGTCGACGCGGTCACCACCGTGGTCGTGGTCACGGTGGTCGGCTCGGTCGCCGGATGGCCGGTGACGTCGCCGACGCCGTGGGCCGAGACCAGCGCCGTGCTGGCGGCCGTGGTCGTGGTCGTGCTCGCGGCTGGTGGGCTCGTCGTCGTGGTCGTCGTGGTGGAGGAGGCGTGCGGAGACGTGGCCCGACCGGGGTCGGTCCGCACAGTGGGCGAGACCGGGTGGGCATCGCCGGTGGACGACTCAACCAGGGACGGTCGAGGCCGGGAGCGATCGGGCGGCGCCCCGGCCGTCGCCACGAGCAGCGCCATCAGGGCCAGGGAGACGGCGAGGATGACCCACCAGTTGGGTCGGCCCCCGGCCACGCGTGCCCGCAGGCGCTCCTTGCCCTCCACCCCTCCACCGCCCACCGGTACACGATACGCGCCTGCCGTTCCCGTCCACACAGGCCGAGGTCAGGCGTACAGGCGGCGGCGCCCGCGGTCCCGGCGGGCGTAGAGGGCCCGGCGGTCACGCCCGGACGCGGCGGCCAGCTCGGCGATGGAGTAGCCCAAGACGTGCTGGGAGTAGAGGATCTGCACCTCCTCGGTGCGCATGCCGTCGCGCCGCAGGTCGATCAGCATGCGGGCGAGCTGCTCGAGGTCCGTCTCGCCCCGGGCCTCGCGGTCCACCCCGTCGTGGAGCGAGACGGTGCGGCCCTGGAGGTCCTTGGCTCGGAACAGCTGGCGACGGACCCGGCAGCGGATGGCGGACAGGAGGTCCAAGATGGCGTAGGGCCGGTCCTGGCCGGACCACTCCTGGAGCACGCACCAGGTGGTCGAGAGCAGCTCCCCGAAGAACTCCTCGCCGTCCAGCCAGCTCCCGCCCCGGCCCCAATGGAGCTTCCCGGCCACCGTGATCAGGCCCGGGACCACCGCCTGGACCAGCATGCGATGGAGGAACGGGTCGGCGTCGGACTCCCGCAACAGGATCCTCACCAGCTGCGCGGCCTGCTCGCGTTCGGCCCGCCCCCGGGCACGGTGCATGTGCGCCAGCAGGTCGCACGGCGTGGGGCAGATTGCGGGGTGGTCGTCGCTCCCGATCACCAGCTCGGAGAGGACCGGGTCGCGGGTCGCCACCCGCTCCAGGGCCGCCACGGCCGGGCGCGCCCGGCCGATCGACTGCCATTCGGCGGTCATCTGCTCGATGATGAGGACGTGTTTCCTGGGTGGGCTGGTCGGCATGCCGCCACGGTGACGGCGAGCGCTCCCCCGATCCCTCCCCCGGGGCAGTGTTCGGTGACGCAGAGACCGCAGCCGGGCGACGGTCCAGCTCGGCGGTAGTGTGCGGCCGATGGACATCGACGAGTTCTACGAGGCCGACCCGCGCCGACGGGTGTCGGCCGAGCTCGAGCTGGGGTCGGAGTGGCTCGACGTGGACGGCGTGCGGCACGAGCTGAACTACGTGGAGGACACCGGCGAGCTCTACGCCCTGCGCGAGCCGGCGCCCCACGTGAGCGAGGACCCGTTCGGTGGGCTCTGGGTCAAGGCGCCGCCCGGGTACGACCACAAAATGACCGTCCACGTCATCGCCCACATCGCAACCAAGGACGACCTGCACCGGATCCTCGACGGGTGGCAAGAAGCCATGGGCAGCGCCGACGGCGCCCAGTGGTTGGGGGACCGTCTTCGGGGGGCCGGTGTGGCCGTGGGCCCGCCGGGGGACGCCATCCCCGACGACGGGCCCGACGCCACCCAGGCTTGAGCGGGGTCAGGCGGCGGGCGGATCCAGCTCGAGCATGGTGGCCAGGAGCTGCGTGGCCAGGTTGTTGGTCCCCATGTCCGCCTCCTGGGGCATGGCCTCGCTGTCGATCAGCAGGTCGGCCAGCCGGAGCATGACCACGGCGAAGCGGAACCCCGAGAAGACCTCGTAGAAGAAGAGGTCCTTCATGGGGCGACCCAGCAGGTCGGAGTAGCGCTCGATGGTGTCCTCGTGGGAGGGGAATCCGGCCGGCCGGGGGACGCCCAGGGGGTCGGTGAACTGGCGGTCGAAGTAGAGGAACCAGCCGAGGTCCATTTCGGGCTGCCCGAGTGACGCCATCTCCCAGTCGAGGACCGCGGCGCAGCGGAAGTCGTCCCAGATGATGTTGCCGATGCGGCTGTCACCCCAGCTGAGCACCACCTCGCCGTCCTCGACGGGCTGGTGGTCGACCAGCCACTGCCAGGTCGACTCGAGCACCGGCACCCGCAGGCCCTTGGCCGCCCAGTCGAGGAAGTCCCGGTAGTACGACATCTGCTGCTCAATGCCCGGCCGGCCCCGGGACGGCTGGCTCAGCCACTCCAGGCCGAGGGCGCGCCAGTCAGTCCGGTGGACGGCGGCCAGCGCGTCGATCCCGCTCCACCACAGGCGCTCCTGCTCCTCGGGTCGGGCCTCGATGACCCAGCCCTCCATGGTGTAGGGAATGTTGTCCGAGGGGACCTGGCCCTCCACGTGGTCCATGGTGAAGAACGGCACCCCCAGGTATTGCGGGTCCTCCTCGTAGGAGCCGAGTCGGGGGAGCCGGACGCCGCTCCCGCCGTCCGCCAGCGCTTTCATGACGCGGTACTGGGTGGAGAACTCGGCGTCCATGAAGAGGAGGTGCCTGGTCGGGGCCACCCGCACGACCAGACGGTGCTCTTCGCCACCGGCCGAACGGGTGCGGCAGAGAATCGTCTCGTTGGAGAACCCGTTGGAGGCCGGCGTCCGGACGTCGAAGACCTCGGGGCCCGAACCGTCGGGCGACGTGGCGGCCAGCCAGCGTCCGAGGGCGTCCGCCACCTCCGCCGGGTCGCGCTGGTCAATGTCGGGCACGGGGCGGCACTCTACCGAGGTGGGGCCGCCGAGGGGTGTTGGGGGTAGCGTCGGCCCCGGTGCTGATCCTCATCGACCTCGGCGAGTCCCGGGTCCACCTGCACGATCCCGACGACTTCAACCGCTTCTCGGTGTCGGTGGAGGGCGCGGGGGACAGAGCGGCGCTCGAGCGGGTGCTCGACGAGTCGGGCCTCGGGCGCCTGCGTGAGGACGGCGAGCACGTGGTGGTCAACCCGGCGTCCTTGCGGGCGCTGGCCGGGACCGCCGCCACCGATGCGTGGGACGAGGGCTTCTCCGGCATGTGCGCGTACGCCGCCGGAAAGGGTTGGATGGAGGACGACGGGGTGGTCGCCCACATCGAGCGACGCGACGAGGTGCCCTGAACCCGCGGCCGGGCGGGGTCCGGCGAGGCGGGTCCGGCGTGGCGGCGTGGCGGGCAGGGCGCGTCGTGGCATCGGCCGTGACGGCCTGGCACCTCGAATGGGCCGGTCGGAGGTGGTCCAGGTAGCCTTTTCGGCGCCGCGTCGAGCGGCCGCGGGGGCGGCGGCGTCCCCTTCGAGATCCTGGGAGGGATAGATGGCGATTCGGGACTATGACCGCTTGTTCATCGGCGGCGACTGGGTGGCCCCCGAAGGGCCCGACATCATCGAGGTGATTTCGCCGGCGACCGAGGAGGTCGTGGGGCGGGTGCCCGAGGGCACCGAGGCCGACATCGACAAGGCGGTCGCGGTGGCGCGGCGGGCCTTCGACCACGGGGAGTGGCCGCGTCTGGCCCCGGCCGAGCGTGGCGAGATCCTGCGCAAGGTGGCGGCGCAGATCACGGCCGAGATGGGCGAGATGGCCGCCATCATCACCGGGGAGATGGGCGCACCCATCAGCTTCTCGACCATGGGGCAGGTGCTCGCCCCGACCATGATCTTCAACTACTACGCCGACCTGGCCGGCACCTTCGCCTTCGACGAGGTGCGCGCCGGCGTCCTGAACCCAGAGGTGCTGGTGACCAAGGAGCCGGTGGGCGTGGTCGGCGCCATCGCGCCGTGGAACGTGCCGCTCTTCATTGCCGCGGCCAAGCTGGCGCCGTCGCTGATCGCGGGCTGCACCGTCGTCTACAAGCCGGCACCGGAGACGCCGTTCGACGCGTTCCGGTTGGCCGAGATTTTCGAGGCGAACGGGCTGCCCAAGGGCGTGCTGTCGGTGGTGCCGGCCGGGCGGGAGGTGTCCGAGCACCTGGTGACGCACCCGGGTGTGGACAAAATTTCGTTCACCGGATCGGGCGTCGGGGGCAAGCGCATCGGGGGGCTGTGCGGCGAGCGCCTGAAGCGGTGCACGCTCGAACTCGGCGGGAAGTCGGCGGCCATCATCCTCGACGACGCCGACCTGGCCACGTCGATCCCGACGCTGTTGCCCAACTCGATCATGAACAACGGACAGGCCTGCATTGCCCAGACGCGGATTTTGGCGCCCCGGGCGCGTTACGGCGAGGTGCTCGACGCCGTGGTGTCGGGTGTGGCGGCCATGAAGGTCGGCGACCCCATGGACCCGGCCACCGAGGTCGGCCCGGTGGTGGCCGAACGGCAGCGGGCGCGCATCGAGGGGTATCTCGAGAGCGGGCGCGAAGAGGGGGCGACGGTGGCATTGGGCGGCGGCCGACCCTCGGGCGCCGAGTACGCCAAGGGCTGGTACGTCGAGCCGACCGTCTTCTCCGACGTCGACAACAAAATGAAGATCGCCCAGGAGGAGATCTTCGGCCCCGTGCTCGTCGTCATCCCCTACGACGGCGACGCCCAGGCGGTCGAGATCGCCAATGACTCGAACTACGGACTCTGTGGCTCCGTGTGGACGTCCGACAACGACCGCGGCCTCGGCGTGGCCCGGCAGGTGCGGACCGGGACCTACATGCTCAACTCGTTCGCCCCGATGGACTTCGCCACGCCGTTCGGGGGCTTCAAGGAGTCCGGCGTGGGGCGTGAGTTCGGCCCCGAGGGCCTCGAGACCTTCCTGGAGACGAAGTCGATCGGCCTACCCGCCGGCTACACGCCGAAGGTGTAGGCCGGCCCGGCCGTTCTCCCTGGAGCAGGCGGCAGGTCGACGGGCTCCCGGCGGGACGGGGCCACACAAGTGACGGGGGCGGTTCGGTCATGAGCACAGCAGAAGCCAGGCGCACCCCGGACCGGCCGCGGGCGGGCCGCACCATTTCGGTGACCGATTGGCCCATGTGGGTGATCGGGTTCACCCTCATGATCGACGGGATCGACCAGTACATCGTCCGGGGCGACAGCGACCAGCTGAAGGCGGCCTTCCACGTGGGCGACACCGCCATCGCCGTCCTCTTCTCCGCTTTCATACTGGTCAACGGCATCGCCACCCTGCCCTCGGGCTACCTGGCCGACCGCTGGAACCGCACCAGGGCGATGGCCGTCACGATTGTGTGCTGGTCGGTCATCAGTGCCCTGGGCGGGCTCGTGCCCACCTCGGCCTTCCTCTTGCTGGTGGTGATCCGGGGCTCGCTGGGCTTCGGCCAGGCCATCACCGACCCGTCGGGCAGCAGCGTCATCGCCGACTTCTACGGCACCGAGAAACGGGGCAAGGCCTTCTCCATTCAGCAGTGCCTCAACTACGTGGGCCTCGGCGTGGGCCTGGTGATCGGCGGTGCGCTCGGGCCGTTGTTCGGCGGCCAAGGCTGGCGGGTGGCCTTCTTCGTCTCCATCATCCCGGGCCTTGTCGTGGCTTGGATGTGCTGGCGGCTGCCCGAGCCGCGGCGGGGTACGGCGGACCGCGCCCACGTCACCAACAGCTCGGAGATGGAGGTGTCCGACGAGGACCTCGGGCCGCTCTTCCCCCACGGCGTGCGCCAGTTCGGGCGCGACATGGTGTCGGGGCTGTGGCGCGACATGGGCGTCATCGTCAACATCCCGACGCTGCGCTTCGCCCTGGTCGGAGTGTCCACCGTCGGCTTCGTCGTCACGGCGGTCGGCACCTGGATGCCGAGCTTCTACCAGAACCAGCTCGGGCTGTCCCAGGGACAGTCCACCGGCATCTTCGGGTTGCTGCTCGTCCTGGGCGGCATTCCCGGGACGGTGTGGGGCGGGTGGATCGCCGACCGCTGGGTCCACCGCTTCCTGGGCGCCCGTGTGGTGATCCCGGCCGTCTGCATGATCGTCAGCGCGTCGCTCTTCATGCTGTCCTTCGCCCGGATTCCCCACGGGCTGATCTTCCTGTTGCAGCTCCTCGGCCTCGTGGCGGCCACGGCATCGGTGCCGGCGCTGCGGGCCGGGCTCTCGGACGCCGCGCCGGCGCACGTGCGGGGTGCCGGGTTCGCCGCCTTCAACCTGGCCTCGGTCGTGTTCGGCTCGGCGGCGGCCCCGCTGGTGACCGCCGCGGTGGCCGGGGCGTTCGGCGAGGACTACCGCACGGCTTTCCTCATCGTGATGCCCATCGCCTTCCTCGGGGCCGGGTGCCTGCTGCTGGCGCGCTCGCACATTGAGAAGGACTCGGCCAAGGTGTTCGAGGCGGTCGTCATGGCCATGGCGGCCAACCAGGCCGAGGAGGCCGCGCTGGCCGCCCACGAGGCGGCGGCCCCGTCCGCTCAGGGCGACGAGGTGACGGGCGACGACGGGGGCGACGTCGGCGCCACGTAGCCCGACAGCGGCGCGTTCTTCTGCTTGGCGTCGGCGAAGGCCTGCGCGGTGCCGACCTCGACCGCGCTGTACGCCGTGCGGTCACCGTCCCCGTTGACGACGTCGGGCGCCCGGTCGTTGCCCGTGGCGCCGGTGACGACAGCCACGTGCACGGCCGTCTCCGCCGCGGCGTCGAGGCCGTAGACGGCGACGTCGCCGGGCTGGGGGGTGTAGCCCGACCCGACGGGGTGCCACGTGCCGTGCTCGGTGCCCCAGACGTAGAAGCTGGCCGAATTGGAGTTGAGGTAGCCGGGGTCCAGCTGGTAGTCCACGACGGCGCCCGCCTGCTTCCAGACCCAGGCGGCGAAGTCGGCGCACCACTCCTCGTCGAGGTTGCCGTTGCCGCAGTCGTCGGTGCCGGCGTCCCAGTAGGCACTGAACTTGTTGCAGTAGGTGTCGGCCGGGTCGGTCTGATAGCCCACCTGGCTCTGGGCGATGGAGACGATGCGGGCGCGCAGCGGACTGAGTCCCGGGCCCCGGGTCAGGGCGTAGGCGGCGGCGGCGGAACCGGCCACCAGCAGGACGACCACGAACATGCCGGCACGCCGGCGCCGATGCCCGTCGGGGGCGCGGCGGTGCGGGGGCGCGGCCAACGGGCGGGCCGAGCGACGGCCCGAGGAGCTGGCCACCAGGCGGGTCGGGGGACGGGTCGAGCTCAGGAGAACCGAGGGTAGCCAGTGGTCGGGCGCTCTGGGGTGGCGCCCCGGGTCTGCGAGAATGGCGGTTTCCCCCCGGCGTGCACAGGGCGCCGCCGGCCGGAGTGAACCAGGAGGACAGGCCCGATGCAGGACGACGAGAGCGCAATTTCGCACACTCGTCTGGCCTACCTCCCGGCACTCGACGGGGTGCGGGCCTTCGCCGTCGTGGGCGTCATGATGTTCCACGGCGGCATCCCCTTCATGACGGGCGGGTTCATGGGGGTGGACGCCTTCTTCGTGCTGTCGGGGTTCCTGATCACGTCGCTGCTGATCGGCGAATGGCGCCAGACACTCACGATCCGGCTGGGGGCGTTCTGGGCCCGCCGGGCCCGGCGGTTGCTGCCCGCCCTCTTCCTGATGCTGCTCTTCGTGGCCTTCTTCGCCTCGGTGATCGTGCCCAAGGGGACGTACAGCGCGCTCCGTCTCGACGCGCTGTCGACCCTGCTGTACGTGAGCAACTGGCACTTCATTCTGGTGGGGTCGAATTACTTCAACGAGACGCAGTCGGCGTCGCCCCTCATCCACACCTGGTCGCTGGCCGTGGAGGAACAGTTCTACCTGGTGTGGCCGCTCGTGGTCCTCGCTGTCCTGCACTTCACCCGCAGCCTGCGCTGGCTGCTGGCGGTGTGTGTGGTGGCCGCGGTGGCCTCGGCCACCTGGATGTTCGTGCTCTACGACAACGCCATCAATACCAACCGCGTCTACCTCGGCACGGACACCCGCTCGCAGTGCCTCTTCATTGGGTGCGCGCTGGCCGTGGGCCTGGTGATCGTGTCTCAACGGCGGCACGAAGAGGGCCGCCTGGCCGCCGGGGAGCTGTGGCGGCCGGCGAGCGACCGGGGGCGGCTGGCCTGCGCCTGCCTGGGCGTCGTGGGTGCGGCGGGCGCCATCGCCATGTGGGTCGTGACCGACTCGACGTCGTCCTTCCCCTACAAGGGTGGGTTCTTCGTGGTCGGCCTGGCAACGGCGAGCGTCGTTCTCTCGGCGGTGGGAGCACCGCGCAGCGTGGTGCCGCGCTTCCTGTCGCTCGCGCCGGTGCGCTACGTGGGCCGGATCTCCTACGGCCTCTACATTTGGCACTGGCCCCTCTTCCTGTGGGTGGACCACGCCCGGACGGGGCTGAGCGGGTACCCGCTCTTCGGGGTACGCGTGCTCGTCACCTTCGCCGTCTCCGTGGCGTCGTTCCACCTCGTCGAGCGCCCGATCCGCATGGGGACCTTCCTGCGCCAGGGCAGGGCGTGGGTGGCGGTGCCCTCGGCGGTGGCGGTGGTCGTGGCGGCCGTGGTGGCGGCCACGACCGGGACGGTGGCGGTCGCCAGCACCACCTACCCCGGTTCCACCGTGGCCGGCGGTCCCACGACGACCACGACGACGGTTTCCGGGTCGCCGCCCACAGGCCCCGCCGTCAACGTGCTCCTCTTCGGCGACTCGGTGGCGCTGACTCTCGGGATCGGCCTCCAGGTCCCGAGCGTGGAGGCCAAGTACGGCTACGTGCTGTCGGACAAGGGGATCCTCGGCTGTGGGGTGGTGGACGGGCCGGAGGTCCAGCTGCTGGGCCAGGTCGACAGCACGCCGCCGGCCTGCAACGGCTCGACCCTGGCGTCGGGGGAGGCGGAGACCGACAAACCCTGGCAGTACCAGTGGCTGGACGCCATCAGCCAGGTGAAGCCGAACGTGGTCGTCGTCCTGGCCGGGCGCTGGGAGGTGGTGAACCGGCAGTACCAGGGCCAGTGGACCAACATTCTCAGCCCGACCTTCGCCGCCTACGTGAAGCAGCAGCTCCAGATGACCTCGCAACTGGTCGCCTCGACCGGGGCCTACATCGTCTTCCTGACCGCGCCGTGCACCGACGAGGGCGAGCAGCCCGACGGGGCGCCGTGGCCCGAGGACAGCCCGCAGCGATTGGCCGTGTACAACAAGCTGGTGCGCCAGGTGGCGGCCGAGCATCCGACGACCGACTCCGTGGTCGACCTCAACGCCGCGGCCTGCCCGGGGGGCAAGTTCACCAGCACGCTCCACGGCACCAGCCTTCGGATGTCGGACGGCATCCACTTCACCGACGCCGGTGGCGAGGTGTTGGCACCGAACCTGATGCCGCCGATTGTGGCGGCGGGCCGGGCCCAGATGGAGGCGGCCCTGGAGGCGCTGGGGCCGAAGACGTCAGCCGGCGGGTGACGCCGGGTTCGGATTCACGTTCTGCGGGTTGACGTTGACGTTGGTGTTGGCCACCACACACTGGGCTTTGAGCGCGGGCAACAGGTGGGCCTCGTCGATATTCGCCCCTTCGGAAATGGTGGTCATGAGCGAATTCCACGAACCGTCGTCGGAGTTGGCCTGGGCGGCCAGCGGGAGCGCATCGCGGAGCTCGTCTGCGGCCTTCGCCTGGAGGTCGGCCACGGTGGCGGACGGCGTGCCCGTCACGACGGAGCGCTCGTAGTCCACTACAGACCGGTGCACGTGGACGCAGGCCTGCTGGGCCAGCGCCTGCCCGTCCGAGCCGGAGCTGCAGGCACTCAGCCCGAGGGCGCCGGCCACGACCGCCGCCGCCCCGAGGACCCGACCTCCGGGGAGGCGGCGGGCCCGCGGCACGTCAGTCCAGCCAGCCTTCTGCGGACTCGAGCAGGAAGCGGCTGACGGCCAGGGCGCGGTCGAAGACGTCGCACAGGAGCTCCTCCCCGCTGAGCACGCGGGCCAGGGACACCGGATGGCGGGCCACGATGCTCAGGCGACGCTCCGAGCCGTCGGTGGCGTTGGCGAAGGAGTCGATGGCCGAGACCTCGAGGGGAAGCTCGATACCGCCCACGCCCGCCAGGTCGATGGCCAGCCGGAGCAGGTCGGGCCCGCTCGGCAGCGGCGGCAGGGCCCAGGTGAAGGTCAGCGGGAAGTGGAACTCGTCGGGCGGCTCCTCCTCTTCGGAGAGCAGCACGACGGCGTCCTCGAAGGAGAGGAGGACGCGTGGGTCGACGTCGAGGGCCAGGTGGAGGTCGAGCGGGCCGCCGCAGCCCTCCTCGGGGTGAAGGTCCACCTCCCAGACCTGGCGCAGGGAATAGGTCTCGACGAAGTGCCGCTCGTCGTGCACGTGAAACCCGTGGTCGACGGAGTGATCCTTGAGGTCGGCCACGTAGCCGGCGACGTCTATTGCTGCCACAACCCGGGGAGCCTAATGGGATGGCTGTCGACCCCGGGGAAGAGGTGGCCCGGCCCGGGCCGGTAGGGTTCGCGACCCGTGGACGACGATCGCCTGCTCCAGGTGCTGGACGACGCCTGCCGCGAAGTGCGCCGGGCGCTGGACGGCCTGGACGACTGGGGGCCGGCCGGGACGCGGCCCGGGCAGTACCGCCTCGACCTGGCGGCCGACGCCGCGGCCCTGGCGGTCCTACGCGGTGCGGGACTGGCGGTGCTCTCGGAGGAGTCGGGTCTCACCGATGAGGGGCGGGCGGGCCTGCTGGCCGTGCTGGACCCGGTCGACGGCTCGACGAACGCCCACCGGGGCGTGCCGTTCTTCTCGACCAGCATCTGCGTGCTCGACGCCGAGGGCCCCCGGGTGGGCGTGGTGGTGAACCAGGCCACCGGGACCCGGTATGCGGCGGTGCGGGGCGGCGGCGCCGAGCGGGACGGCCGGGCCGTCGGTTCGTCGGGGTGCGAGGACCTGGGGTCGGCGGTAGTGGGGATTTCGGGGTTCCCGGGCCGACACCCCGGCTGGGCGCAGTTTCGGGCGCTCGGTGCGGCGTCGCTCGAGTGCTGCGCCGTGGCCGACGGGTCTCTCGATGCCTACCTCGTGGTGGGCGCCAGCACGTTGTTCGGGTGGGACTATTTGGCCGGCCTGCTGATCTGCCGGGAGGCGGGTGCGGCCGAGGCCGAGCGGGCAGGGGAGAATTTGGTGGTGCGCGACGCCACCAGCCGCCGGCCCATCGTCGCGGCGACCGCCGCGCTGGTGCAGCGACTGCAGGAGGAGGACGGCTTGTGACCGATGGCGAGGGCGCGCTGCGGGCGCGCAAGACATGGCGAACGCTCGAGCCCCTGCACGGCATGATCTACTTCGTGCCCGAGGCGGCCGAGGCCTACGAGCGGCTCGGCATCACGGGACGGTCGGGCTACTTCGCCTCGCGTGCGGCGCCCATGGGGGCGGTCCCCGCCGACGTGGTGATCTCGACGTTCTACAACTTCAACCCGGACCTGGTGCGTGCGGCCATTCCCGAGTCCTGGGAGAAGGCATCGCCGGGGGAGCTGGTGGCGGCGCGGTTCGGCGCCGTGGACGCGGCGTTCCGGCGCCTGCTGGGTGACGAGGTGGTGCGCTCGTCGGAGATGCGGCGCGCCGCCGACCTGGCCCGGACGGCGGCCGAGGAGGCCGGGCGCCACCTGGAGGGGCGGCCGCTGGCGGCGGGGCACTGTGACGTGGACTGGCCCGACGAGCCGCACCTGGCGCTGTGGCACGCGCAGTCCGTCCTGCGCGAGTTCCGCGGCGACGGGCACATCGCCCTGCTGGTGGTGCACGGGCTGTCGGGGCTCGAGGCGCTGGTGACCCACGCGGCGTCGGGTGACGTGCCGGCGCACCTGTTGCGGGCCACCCGGGCCTGGTCGGAGGAGGCCTGGGACGGGGCGGCCGATGCGCTGCGGGAGCGGGGCTGGCTCGAGGTGGGGGAGGGACTGCGTCTCACCGAGAGCGGTGAGGCCAGACGGCGGGCCATTGAGGACGGCACGGACGGGCTGGCGGTGGCGCCTTACGACGCCCTGGGCGAGGAGCGCTGCGCCGAGCTGCGCGGGTTGTCCCGGCCGTGGAGCAAAGTGTTCGCCGAGGTGCTCCTGCGCTGAGGTGCGCAACGGCGGGGGGATCCGGGACGTCGAGCGTGAACCGACCGGGTCCTACGAACAACCTCGTGGAGGTGAAGGTGCCACGGCAGAAGGCGGGCGGACTTCGATGGCTGGGAGCCGGGCTCTGCCTGGCCCTCTGCCTGACCGGCTGCAGCCGGTCCGATGGCGGGAACGATCGATCAGCGGCAGGCGGCAGTCGGACCAGCACCACGACGACAGATGCACGTGGTGCCTCGAGCACGGTGCCCGCCCCGACGAGCGCGGCTGTCCCGGCGGGGTTGTCCCTTTTGGTCGAGCCTCAGGCCGGCATGACGCCCGTCTACGACTTCATGAGCTCGCCCCGACAGAGCCTCGACATGACCATGTACGAACTGTCGGATCCGAGGGTGGAACAGATTCTGATCGCGGACCACGACCGGGGGGTCCGGGTGCGGGTCCTGCTCGACCATGACGGGAGCGGAGCGTCGGTCAACAGGGCGGCGTACTCGACTCTGTCAGCTGCGGGCGTCCCGGTCGCATGGGCGAACGACGCCGAGATCTTCCATCAAAAGACGATCACGGTCGACGACTTCGAGTCTGCGGTCATGACCGGGAATCTCACGCCGCAGTACTACGCCACGACGCGGGATTTCGTGGTCATGGACAGCCAGCTCGCCGACGTGGCCGCCATTGAGACCGTCTTCGATTCTGACTGGTCGGGGGCCGCGCCGGCAGCGGGACCGGCGGGAGTGGATCTGGTGTGGAGCCCGGGCTCGGCACCGCCGATCATCGCCCTCATCGACTCCGCGACCCATAGCGTCGTGGTGGAGAACGAGGAGATGGACTCGACGCCGGTCGAGGACGCCCTGGAAGCGGAGGCCGAGCGGGGCGTGAGCGTCACCGTCGTCATGACGTCGGAAGCGGAATGGGACTCGGCGTTCAGCCGGCTCGCGTCCGCCGGGGTGCGCATTCTGTTGTATCCCGACACGGCGTCGGCGCTCTACATCCACGCCAAGATCGTCGACGTCGACAGCGCAAGAGCCTTCGTCGGTTCCGAGAACTTCTCGACGGCGAGCCTCGACTACAACCGAGAGCTTGGCGTGATCACGTCGTCAGCCAGTGTCATCGGGCCACTGAACAGCACGTTGCTCAGCGACGCCGTGGGCGGGGAGGCCCAGGGGACGAGCGCGGTCCCGGCATCGACAACAACAACGACGCCGTCGTCGGCGGCGGCGCCGGCCGGGTCATCGCCCGCGACGACGAGCCCGGCCGGTTGCTACCCGATCGATGACGAAGGGGGTTGCTACGAACCAGGCGAATACTGCCGTGACGATGATCACGGAATGACGGGGCGAGCCGGGAACGGCTTGACCATCACCTGCCAGTACGACGACGGTTGGTATTGGGAACCTTGACTTTGAAATCAGGCCTCAGCATGGGTTCGGCGCGCCGATGAGGCTCGGACCTAGCCCGCTTCACGATGCCCACCTGCAAACAACTAGGCACAACGTAGGCGGATCAGAGGTTTTCGCGCCGCCTTGCAAGACATCGGCGGCCAGCTCCGGACGGCCCTGACGGCTGCGTCTGGGGGCGGATCGTCGGACAGATGCTCGGTCAGATCGACGATGAGCCGAAGCTGGCGGGCAACTGCTCGGCGCTGGCGGGCGCTCGGCACGCTTCCAATCCTCTCGTTGTCGTGAAGTCGGGGCCACGAGAACCATTCCAAGAACGGCTGTAAGCCCGACGTGCAAGAAGTGCACGAACGGGCTCCGCGAGCTCCTCGATCTCAGTTCGATACATCGACCGTGCAACATGTCCATATCGGGCGATCCCGATGGACCACCCCATTTGTGACTTTCTACCCTCGACGGAGTGGGCGCTCGTGCCTTCTAATGCATTTGGCGCCTTGAAAGGCAAAGGCGGTGGCATGACCGAAGTACTCGCAGTGACACATCGCTTCTGCACAATCCGTTGTCCTGGGACCGTATCAACCGGGTCGTTCTGCCCCAGCTGTAATGAGCGCCAGGCGCTGGAGCGGTGCAGCCATGCCTGAGAACAGATCCTCGCTGAATATGTGCAGATTCTGTCCTGATTGTGGAACCGAAGCGGTAGACAACGCTTTGTACTGCGACCACTGCGGGCGGTCACTACTGAAAGAGCCGGTTCGAATCGATTCTCGAGCGATACAAGAGCCGGATCACACTCGCACAGCGGAGCAAAAACCCGAGCGGTACGTTCCCTCCGTTTCACCAGAAAGAGAGCGACGACAGGCCACCGATGGCGAATGGCAGGAACTACGGGAGGACGGTTACTGGTATCCAGTAGAAGGGCCTGCTATCCACGAGGCTTTCGTAGGTTCGCTCCTCTCGGCCACTCCGCCGAGCGCTGCGCCGAAAAACTCAACGGTGCCAGCCGGAGGATGGATGGCCATTATCGGTGGTGCGTTGATGATCGTTGGAGCTGTACTCCCGTGGGTTACGGCCTCGGCGGCCTTCGGTGTGAGCTTAAGCCGAAATGCATTTCAACTCGGCAACAACAATGGATTCAGCATTGACGGTGTCGTGGCAGTGATTATAGGCGTTAGTCACAATCCTCATTGGTATCGTTCGGCTGACCAACTCTCGGTCACCCCGATACCTTCAACGGTCTGCCATCGTGACCGGCGTCATCGCCGTAGCAATCTGTGCTGACCGCTACTCTGGTCTCAACAATCTCGTGAACAGCGCAACAACTGCGAGCCATGGTCTCGCTACTGCTTCGATTTCCTACGGGTTCTGGATTCTCGGCTTAGGCGGAGTTGTGGCTATCACAGCAGGCTTCATCCTTCGGTCGAAGTCAACGACGGTCGAGACACCGTGACGTCTATTACTTCGTCCTGTCCCAACGGACATCCGGTACGAGCCGAGGCTCTCTTTTGTGGCCGTTGCGGAGTTTCACTTCTAAATCCGACAGAGAGATTTAACAGCAATAGAAACCGTTGAAGCTGTACGACCGCCCCCATCGGTTGCAGCTACTTCTTCTGGGCCTCCCACAACGGCGGTGCGAGAGGGGGCAAGGGTGCCATTTCCGCCAGGGAGAGAACCCTCCGACGAATGTTGGCGACTCCAGTTCCGTACCCACGGAGACGACACCGACTGGAGTTACCTCCAACGGTCCCGCGAGTGAACAAGCACTGGCGGGGTCCTCCATGAATGATGTCTCAAAAGGTCCAGGCTGGTGGCTGGCGAGCGATGGCAAGTGGTATCCACCAGAAACCGCCCCTCCGCTTCCACCTCCACCGCCCCCTCCACCTCCACCTCCACCGCCACCGCCCCCCTCCACCGCAAGCGAACGAGGCTCCTCCTTCGACTCGGCTGGCGCCAGTGGCGCCCTATCTGCTCTTCCGACCCAAGATCCACCCCAGTCTCCGCAAAGCTTCGGAGGGCCCACGGTCCAGCCACCGGCCGAGAAGAGATCGCTGTTCAAGCGATGGTGGGGCTGGTGGATGGCGAGCGATGGCAGGGAGTATCCACCAGAAACCGCTTCACCGCCACCGCAAGCGAACGAGGCTCCTCCTTCGGCTCTGGTGCTGCCAAGTGGCGCCCCAGTTCCTCCGACGGAAGATTCACCTCAGTCTCCGCAAAGCTTCGCAGCGCCGGTCCAGGCACCGGTGCAGAAGAGATCCATGTTCAAGCGATGGTGGTTCTGGGCGCCGGCCTGTGTGCTGGTGGTCGTCATCGTTCTCGTCGTGGCCATCACTGGCGCCGCCAACAACAGCTCGCATGGGTCGAGCACATCGACCACCCAAGCGGCGGCCATTTCGAGTACGCCAACGACAGCGGACTTAACGGCGGCGGCCGCTCAGGCCTATCTCAATGCCTACAACAAGATGATCGACGCCGAAAATCCTCTCATTGCTGAGCAGAACAGCGGCGTTCCAACCACGGTAGCCGACGGAATAAATGGGCGAATCTTGGTTCGGGATACGTTCGACCAAGCGGTGCAGGCAATCACGTTTCCCGTCGGGGCCTCAGCAGACGCTCAAAAGGTGCTCTCGGCTGACGCCGCGCTCAAGGACGCCCTCGGGACATTGGCGGCGAACGTCGATGATACGAGCAACTACAACGCGGTGTTCTCCAACGTCACTTCAGCCGAGAGTAATTTCGCATCAGCTAACGCTGCCCTTTCTAACGACTTGGGATTGACGACTAGCGGTAACACTGGATCGACCAGTAACAGCTGATGCCATCTTGCGGAAGTTGTGGACAAGAGCCTCCTACCAGAGTCTGCCGCACAGCTCGCCTGTCCCAGTACGCCAAATCAGGACTGCTACCGACTGACCTCTATTGCTTCAGTTCAAGCGGAGCGTTGTTGAGCCTTTCTCAGGACTGTGTTGCTGGAAGCGCTGACTTGCAGCCCGGAGCAACTGGTTCCTTCAGCATCGACGTTTCGACCGAGAGCTCCGGCAACCAGAAGCCCCGTCCCACATTCTTTGAGGGTTCTTCTAGTGAATCCGGTTGAAAGGAGGTGAGCGACGAGCGACATATCACAGGGACCAGGATGGTGGGTGGCGTCGGATGGAAAGCGGTATCCGCCCCAATCGACACCGCCGCCCCCGCCTCCGGCGTCCTTCGGAGCAAGCCAGTCAGTTCCTGAGGCAGAAGTGCAGCTTGGGAGTCATGCTATTGAGCCAGTTCAAGCAAATGCCACACTGACCTGTCCCAACGGGCACTACGTTGACGCGGACGACCTCTTTTGTGACCGGTGCGGGATAACCCTGGCTACGGCTACCGATGCAGCAGTGCCAACCACGGCTCCGACCTGTCCCAACGGGCACCCCGTTGAGGCGGATGACCTCTTTTGTGACAGATGCGGGACTTCACTGTTGAATCCGGCAGGATCGTCAGCACCTCCGCCCGCTATTGGCGAGACACCCTTTGGTTCGGCCACTGGCTCCGCCGATGAACAACCCAAAGAAGACGACAAGGCAAGTGTGACGGATCCAGTAAGCGACCAAGGGCTCGAATATCGAAACGACGGCCGGAGTTATCGGTTTTGTCCGAACTGTGGCACTAAGGGCATTTCGGGCGCTTCGTTCTGCGGGGAATGTGGCGAGCCGCTATCAAGTGCGGCGTCCACGAGTAAGGAACGGGACGCACCGCCCCTTCGGTCAACGACTCAGACGACTATCCCAGCCGCAGTGGATCCGACAGCGGAGATATCGAGCGATTCGTCCGGTGACAATGGACCTGGGCAGGAGGAATCGGGACCGAACTACTTGACAACTCGATTGGGACAGCACCCTCGTCAGTTGGCTGTCGTTGCTTTGGCATTGGTGCTCATCGTCGGTGCAGCCATTGGGTTGTTCGTGTCTCATTCCGGCAACAGCGGTATCACGCTTCATGGTCAGTTGACTGCGTATGAAAGAACAACCGGTCAACTGGGAAGTGCATGCGTCGCCAAAGGCCGCTACAGCCGATATCGAGCTGGATTGCCAATAAGGGTCGAGAGCACATCTGGTCTTGTTCTCGCATCGGGGGCACTTGCCGGCGGAGTCTTGGAACCCAGTCAGGACACTCCGCATCGTTACAACTGCGTCTTTGCGTACGACATCTCGGGGATTCCGAAGATCACGACGTACCGGGTTGACATTGTTGCAGTCGGCATCTTGGTCGTTACCTACGTACAACTTGAATCGGTCAGCTGGACCCTTACGACATCGTCTGTAGCAACGATAACGGACGGGTATGGATTTTCCGGCGACACCGGAGTTACGGGCACTACGGGCAACTCTGGAAGTGGCGCAACCGGACAGACCGGTAACTCCGGGACCACCGGTTCTGGCAACAGTGGAGGTGGATCTAATACGGGTGGTACGGGCGGCGGTATCAGCGGTGATACCGGAGACAGCGGCGGAGGCGGTTACACCGGTAGTACGGGCGGCGGTATCAGCGGTGACACCGGAGACAGCGGCGGCGGTTACAGCGGCGACAGCGGCGACAGCGGCGGCGGTTACAGCGGAGACAGCGGCGGCGGCGGTTACACCGGTAGTACGGGCGGCGGAATCAGCGGTTACAGCGGAGACAGCGGCGGCGGTTACAGCGGAGACAGCGGCGGCGGCGGATTCACCGGGGGAACATGAGAGCCTTTCCGTTCCGCATCCTGCAAAAGCACTCAGTATTTTGCGAGGCTCCTGAGCATTCGTCGACAGTTCAAAGCTGCGAACGAGTAGCGCGATGTCCGAGGGACTCGTCACATTCTCCAAATACATCGCAAATCGATCAGCGAGGATCTTGCTGCCCCGGCGTATCCCTGCATCCTGATGCCCATCTCTTCTCCTACGGTGCCGATCTCGGTCGGCCACCAAGATATGGCGTCTCGGCATTCTGAAACCAAGGCAACCAGCTGCTATGCCAGCGTCACACCGAGTCCGATGGCGGAGGGAGTATGACAAAAAAGAGCAGGTAGAGTCTCTTTTTCCGGGCGCTTAGCTCAGTTGGTTAGAGCAGCTGGCTTACAACCAGCAGGTCGGGGGTTCGAGTCCCTCAGCGCCCACTCACCCGAGCCGTCCTGACACTGGTGAATCGGACGTCCGGCCCTGAGGAGTCCAGTCATGGCGGCGCCGGGGCCGGCGCCTCCTGGAGAAGAAGAGGGCGGGGGCTTTGTCCGGCCGGATCGAAGAGGCTCGTCGCCTTCTGACGGGGTCCAGCACCCCGCCGGCTCCACGACGAGTTACTCGATGGCGTGGAGGCGCTCAACGGCCATCTGCGATGAGATGTCGGCGCGTTCGAGCGCGATGCGGAGGTCGGACGCGAGGTACGCGGCTTCGCGAATCCCCACGCTTACCTGGGCGTGGGAACTCAACCCGGTTTCCAAAAGTGCTCATACAGGTGGATGACCGGGATTCGTGTTCGACGCCCGAGCTCTTCCGCGAACGTCGACTTCCCGACGCCCCGGATCCCACGATGGCCACCCGGTTCACCCTCCAAGTGTGGCTGACCGGGGGCCGCCGGCATGCCAGACCTCCGGACAGGCCAGTCGGTAGTGTCGAGCGCATGACCGACGCAAACCCGTCCCCCGGAACACTCTGGCGCTACCAATTCTCCCAACCCGACGACACCGTTGTGGAAACCGGCGAGTTCGATGGTGACGGGACGGCCGAAGCGAGAGCTCGTGAGCTGTCAAAGTCGAAAGCGAGCCCCATTGTGGTCAAACGCCACAGCGCACACGTTGACTCCTGGGTGTACGTGACGGAGGTCGACGAGCGACCGTAGTACGTGAGGCGATGTAAGGCAGCTGCAGCTCTGCACCTGAGATCGCTCAGGGCAGCGGTCGTCCCATGACAACGGCGTCCCAGAGCTCCCCATTTCGCCGGCGGTAGTGCCGGTGCTTGCGCCCCTCCTCGGTGAAACCAGCACGGCGGTAGAGCTCCAGTGCGGCGGAATTGTGGGGCCACACCTCGAGGGCCATTTTGTGCGCTCCCGCCCCGGTCGCCCACTCAATGGCAGCGGCGAGCATCGACGCCCCGAGGCCCACGCCTCGCCAGCCGGCCACGACGAGCATCCCGATGTCCGCGACCCCGTAGGAGGCAACCTCGACCGAAATGTAACCGACGATTCCCGGACCGCCCGCCGTGGCGGTATCCGCAACCAAGACGGTCGAGGAAATGCCCGACGAGAGCTTGTCGAGCAGACCACGACGGGCCTGGCGGTCGAACGGGACCTCGACACCAGTCCAGCGGCCCTCGGCCGCGACGGCCCACGTATGGTCAACCAGCTCATCGAGATCCTCGGCGCGTGCCGGTCGGATAGTTGCTGCCTCGGCCATGCGCCGGGTATCGGGTGCCATCGCCTCAGTCTGTCTTCACCGTGTCGCGCCAGACCACTCCCGCCACAGGTCAGACAGAACCCCAAACCCGGCCTCAGTCGCCGGAAAACCCGGGGCAGCTCGGCACCGTCGACTATGTGAAGGAGGCGGCTGGCCCGCACCCAGGCGGATGATTCGATTCAGATGCCTCGCAACAATTTGGCGTGCGCAATGTCGCGGAGCCGTGACTGTGCACTGAGCCACTCGCTCGACTGGGCCACTCGACCTTCTTGCAGTACGTGGTGCGACCCTGTGGGTCCGTCCGTCCGTGCCCCACATCTTCTGCACACAGGTATGCGGCCGTTTGTCTCGGGGGCATGGTGCTCGTCGAGCTGAGCGCCAATACGCAAAGAATCAGCTGAAGTCATCGTCCTCCTATCGCCGCATTCGTCGAACCGAACGGCGGAAGGAACACGCCGGGGCTCGAGATGAGCGGGCAGGCCCTTCACTCCACCTTACGCCAACCGGAGGTGCGCGAACAGGTCCCCCGCCGCCGGGCCATGGCCGGTCTGGACGGTCCCGGGCCGATTACCCCTGCATCGCAATGTGGTCGGGGCGAACGGTGACACGAATTCGGACCTCACCCTCACGGCGGTTGGGGTAGGCATCGACACCCAGGTACTTCTTGGACAGAGCATCGATGTGCGCGTCGGCACCTTCGGTAGTCACGTCGACCACGGATCCACGGAAAGCCACGACGTTGTACTGGTCGTCGGGGTCGATGACCGTGACCGCCACCCGGTGGTCCCTCTCGAGATTGCGCGCCTTGACACGGTGTTGAGCTGTGTTGAAGACGACATCGTCACCGTCGAGATCGACCCAGAGGGGCGTGATCTGCGGTGATCCATCCGGGTTGAGCGTGGCCAGAGAGGCCAGCACGGGTCGTGATATCAGTTCTCGAGCTTTTGCCGACAGTATGTCCGCCATCGGTTTCCTTTCTGCGATCGGTTGACGAATCGGAGCGTAAAGGATATCGGCGCACTCAGGACGCGAGAGCCGTCATAGTCTGGCTCAATGCGACTAGCCGTCCTAGGACTGGGAAACATGGGCCGGGCGTTTGCCGCGCTCGCGCTGGACAAGGGCTACCAGGTCACCGTGTGGAACAGATCGGCGGATCGCGCCAGCGACCTCGTTTCGCGCGGCGCCATCGAAGCCGACACCCCCCAAAGCGCCGCGGCAGACAGTGACGTGACACTCATTGTCGTGGCCGATGACGACGCGGTCCTCAGCGTCTGTCGAGGCGCCGGCGGTGTCCTCGACGCCCTGCCGCCCGAGGCAGTACTGAGCGTCGTCAGTACGGTTGCACCAGGAACCGTTCGCCAGCTCGCCGAGGTCGGCCCCAGGGACAGAGTGCTCGACTCTCCGGTCATGGGCTCTCCTTCCCTGATCGCGGCCGGTATGGGGAGTTTCTTGATCGGCGGCCCACGCCCGACCGTGAGCGGTCTCGACGCCCTCTGGAGCGACCTCGGGAGCGGCTATACGTATTGTGGCGAGGTCGGATCCGGTGCGACCATGAAGGTCGTTTCGAACCTTCTCCTCATCACCGGCGTGACCGCACTGGCCGAAGCCATCGCCACCGCCCGACAGCAGGGAATACCCGACGACCTTCTCAAAGGAGTTCTGGCGGACAGCTTCGTCGTCAGCCCCGCGAGCAAGGTACGGCTGGACAGCCTGTTCGACGAATCCCACCCGGGATGGTTCACCCCGGCGCTGGCCCGCAAGGACGTGCGGTTGGCCCTCGGCCTGGCCGACCAAGCTGGAGTTGGGGTGCGCATCGGGCCCGCTACTGAGACGCTCCTGTCAGAGGTCATTGACGCCAACGATTCATGGCCCGATTTCTCGGCCGTGATCGAGGCGCTCAACCACCGGTAGGCGTTCGCTGCATCACCGTTCGGGGGTTCTCCGCGAATGTCATGTCCCGGTCAACCGGGCCGCGACGGGGTGGTGCATCGACGTCAAGGGGGCGACATCCCTATTTTGTGGCGGACCTCGGCCGACGTTGCCCACGAGTCCTCCATGAGCTGACCGAGAGCTTGCCAGTGCGCAGCTTTCGACTCGTCGACCTGGGACGCCGCTCGTTGCCAAATGGCCTGACGCGATCTTCCGAGTGCGGCACCGATTTCGTGCCATGTCCGGTTCTGCGCCCGAGCGACCTTCACTGCCTCCTTCTCAATGGCGGCAAAGTACTTCTGGAACGCCGAGATGGCGCTCAAGACCTCGATGGGGTCGGCCTGAGGGTCCGTGCGGAGACGCTCCCAGTTTTCCCACGCCGCGCTCACACCGTGAATTGTCGACCCTTGGACCCACTCTGTCAAGGACCCTTGACAGGGTGATGGCACGTGGGGCGCCGCGTGGATTGCCCCTCGACACCGGAGCGGAGCTTCCGGCCTACGGCACGAGAACGGTGCGCTCTCCCGGTGCGTCCTTCTCGGACCACGCCCTCTCGACATCGGCCAGCGAAACGGTTCTCGTCTTGATGGAGATCGTCCCCCCTTCGATCTCCTCGACGAGTGACGGCAACTCGTCGAGATAGGCCTGCGCCGAGACAGCGCCCTGGCCGCTGCCCTGGAGGCGAAAATTGGCCGACCGCAAGGCGACGGACGGCAGTTCGATGGTGGGCCCGGCGACGGCGCCGATCTGGACCCAGTTCATGGCGCGGCTGCGATCCGCCCGCGTCGTGAGGAGCGCCATAATCGCCTCCTGGGCCGGCCGGCCCCACACGTAGTCGAGCACGATGTCGACATCGGCCGCCGCTGCTCCGAGGGCCGCCCCGGTGACGTCCGCGTCGTCGGTCAGGCGGACCAGCTTGTCTGCTCCGAACGAGGTAAGCGCGCCGAGACGGCTGAGATCACGTCCCGCGCCCACGACGTATGCCGCACCGAGCCGTTTGGCCACCTGCACGGCCATCGCCCCCGCGTTCCCGGTGGCGCCGAGCACGAGGACACTCTGGCCCGACTGCAAGGGGACACGGTGGCGCAGCGCCACCCACGACGACATGGCCGGGTTCATGCCGGCGGCCACCTTGGCCACGTCGACATCGTCGGGTAGTTCGACCGCTCGGCGTACATTGACGACCGCCTTGTCCGCCATGGTGCCAAGGACGTGGCCGTCGGCCACGAAGTAGACCCGCGTGCCGTCCGTTCGCTGCCCGACTCCGTCGATGCCGGGAATCATGGGGAGTGTGCCGGTGCTCGTGTAGTGGACGCCGGCGGCCCCGCTGCGGACGCGGGGGTGCAGGCCGACCGCCAGCACGTCGACGAGCAGCTCGTCGATCGACGTGGGGTGCGGCACCTCGAAGGGTTGATAGTGCGGTGGCTCGTCGAATGAGGTCACGACCGCTGCGTGCATCGTCTCCATGTCGCCTCTCCCGTGCCGGCTTCCTCAACGACCCGTTAGTACGTGCCACGTACTAAGATAGTTCGTGGCACCAACTAAATCAAGGTAGGATCCGTACGTGGCACCCCGATCTGCCGGCAGGACCGCGTCGGAGCCGGTGAACCGCCCCGAATTGAGCACCGTGGACGGTCTGGCGCAGCTTTCGTTCCTCGTCCACGGCCTCCTCGAACGCCGGGCCGCCGAGCACGACCTGTCCATCGTTCAGACGCGCCTGCTCGGGGTCCTGCGTGACCGCAGACCGACGATGAACGAGCTGGCGAAGTTGCTCGAACTCGACAAGTCGAGTGTGACCGGCTTGGTGGACCGGGCGGAACGCCGCGGCCTCGTCGTGCGTGTGCCATCGACGGACGACCGGCGCGTCGTCCTGGTCTCCCTCACGGACCAGGGTCGCTCGTTGGTGTCGGGGGCGTCAACCGGATTCGAGGCTGACCTGGCGGGGCTGCTCGAGTGCCTCTCGCCGTCGGAACGGAGCGTGCTGTCCGGCCTGGTGAGCCGCCTTCTCGTCACCCGTGCCACCGGTCACGGGGTCGACCTGTTCGCGACGGTCGACGGCGGGTGACATCCGGTCGTAGGGCGCTCCCGATCACCCGGCGAGCGCCAACCCGAGCAGCCGCCCGAGTTCGTCCAGTGCCGGCTCGGGTTCGGTCACCTTAATGGTGTGCATGCCGAGGGCGCGGGCCGGCTTGAGATTGACTCCCAGGTCGTCGAGGAACACACACTCCTCGGGGCGGACGCCGAGGCGCTCACAGGCGAGCTCGTAGAAACGCGGGTCGGGTTTGCGCACCCCGAGGACGCGGGATTCGAGCACGGCATCGAAGAGGGCGTAAATGGACTGCATCTCCTCGGAGACGACGGCCTCCGCTCGGGCGAAGTTGTTGGTCAGGCAGGCCGTCTTGTACGAGGTGGAACAGGTGCGGATGGCGGCCACCATCTGCGGGCGGATCTCGCCGGCCAGCATCTCGAGCACCTGGCGGCCGTCCACGTCGTGGCCCAGGGCACGCGCCTCGGCCGACCACAGGGCGCCGAACGTGTCGACGTCCACTTCGGCCCGTTCGAGTCGGGCCCAGGCGTTGTCGTCGGGGTCCGTGCTGTTGACGGTCCGGATGAAGCCCGATGGGAGCCCTCGCTCCGTTTCGAAACGCGCAAACGACTCGAAGGGGCTCGACGAAATGACCCCGCCGAAGTCGAACATGACCGCCCGGATCACCAGGTACTCCTTTCCGGTGGCGCGCTCGCTGGTGGCGCCGGCACAGGGTACTGGCGCCCGGCAGGGGAGAGTCGCGCCGGCGCGTCAGCTGGCCGTGAGGCCGTTGTCCAGCGTGTAGACGGCACCGGTGATGGACCGGGCCTCGTCGGAGGCCAGGAACGCGAAGAGGGCGGCGACTTCCTCCGGCTCGGCCAGCCCCCGCAGCCCGCCCATCCGGCGGGCCAGGTCGGGATCGATGTCACTGGGGAAGCTGGCGGTCGCCGCAATGTTGGTGTTCGTGCCGGCGGGTGCGATGGCGTTGACCCGGAGGCGGGTCTTGAGGAACTCGACGGCGAGTGACCGCGTCAGCTGTACGACACCACCTTTGCTCATGCAGTACGCCGCCGAGTAGGGCACGCCCTGCAGCCCGGCGTTGGACGCGATGTTGACGATGCTGCCTCCGGTGTCGAGCAAATGGGGAATGGCCGCCTGGGCCAGGAAGAAGCAGGCGTCGAGATTGACGGCCATGACACGCCGGTACTGGTCCCGGGCCATGGCGACGGTGTGATCGGCCCGGTAGATGCCGGCCACGTTCCCCAGCACGTCCAGCCGTCCGAACCGCTCGAGGCAGGCCACCACCGCCGCCGGACACGAGTCCGCGTCGGCCAGGTCGGCCACATGGACCTCGACCGTCCCGGCGGCCTCCTCTCGCGTCGCGACGAGCCGCTCGCCGTCGAGGTCCACGCCCAGGACCGAGGCGCCCTCCCCGGCCAGCCGGAGGGTGACGGCCCGGCCGATGCCGGAGCCGGCACCGGTGACGAGTGCGACCCGGCCATCGAACCTGCCTGACATGGTCACCACCCTCCTTCCGCGACCCGCCGAGAGTCTCACACGCGCTCTGCCATGGCGTCACCCACGCGGCCCGAAGGACCCGCCACTACATTCGGGGCCCGTGGATCTGCAGGCGATGTCCGACAAAATGGAGATACGAGAGCTGCTGTTCCGCTACGCCCATGCGGTGGACAGCAAGGACTGGGCACTGCTGTCCTCGGTCTTCACCGCCGAGGCCCAGCTCGACTACACGTCCGTGCAGGGGCCCGCCGGTCCTCGTGACGAAATCGTCGCGTGGCTCGAGGAGGGGTTGAGCCGGGTGCCGATGACCCAGCACTTCATCACGAACATCGAAATCGACCTCCAGGGTGACCGGGCAAACGTGCGGGCGATGTTCTACAACCCCATGCAGCTGCCCGGGATGGCCGACATGAGCTACTGCGGCGGGAACTACTTCCACGACGTGGTGCGCACGGCCGACGGCTGGAAGAGCGAGCGCCTGGTGGAGGACAACAAGTGGTTCGTCAACCCCGTGCCAGGCCGCCGTAACTGAGCCGACCTGCCCCGTCGAACGCGGGAGATCGCGTAGCCGGCCGGCCTCGCTCAGCCCGCGGCGTCGACCGCCACTCCCCGCGTCCGTTCGATCAGGCGCGCGATCCGTAGGCCCAGGGCGGGGACCAACAGGAAGAGCAGCCAGACGTACTTGGCGGCGGTCGTGTCGGTCCACGCCAGGACCAGCGAAAGCGCCACGATGGCAATGACGAGCACCGCCCGGACCCGGCCGGCCAGTTCGTCGTGTTCAGAACGGCGCTCGTCCGTCAACAGCTGATGATGGGCCGCGTAGACGAAGATCCACTGCGTCGTCAGGCTGATGGCGACGAGGTTGAGCCCGAAGAACGTGATGGCGAGCGGGTTGCTGCCGTAGCGACCGATCAGGTCCGACGTGAACGGCATGAGCGTCAGGGTCAAGAGGAAGCCGAAGTTCCTCCACGCCAGGGCCTCGCTGTGGCCGCGCATGCTGCGCAGGACCCGGTGGTGCACGAGCCAGAACTGGGCGATGACGACGAACGAGACGAGGTAGCTGGTCAGCTCGGAGCCGTCGACGTCGAGCGCATGCCAAAGGGTGCGGGCCGAGTCCGCGTTGTCCTCGAGTGTCGGCACCTGGAGTTGGAGGACCAGCAGCGTCAGCGCAATGGCGACGACGCCGTCGGTCAGGGCCAACAGGCGATCGATACCGGGAAGGTTTTCGTCGTCGGGGTCGTTCGGCACCGCGTCAGAGCTTGGCAGACGGCCGCCTTCCGGACGCGGAGCCGTGCTCGCCCTCAGCGGAGCGGACGTGGCTCGCCCCGGAGAGTCCGGACCCCGGCCGGTCGAGCGCCCGCGGGACCGGGGGCGGGTCGCTCGAGCAGGGGCAGGACGTGGGTCCGACCCGGAGGAGCTGCGCCGGGCCGTCGCTACCCGGGAGTGGCGCCCGTCCGGGCGCGTCTCAGACGAAGTCGGACCCGCCGTCCGCGTTGACGCAGGCGCCGGTGACGTAGCCGTTGCGCTTGGAGGCGAGGTAGGCCACCAGCGAGGCCACCTCGTCGGGCAGGCCGGCGCGGCCGAGGTCGGCCGGCTGGTGGAAGGTGCGATCGATCCACGTCATGACGTCGGTGGGATCGGTCGGATCGAGCCCCTCGGCGGCGAAGATGTCCTTGAGGTTCTCGGTGAAGCTGGCCGTCACGATGCTGCCCGGGCACACGGCGTTGACGAGGATGCCGTCGGGCGCCAACGACTTGGCCAGGTTCTTGGCGATGCTGGTCACTGCCGCCTTCGACGCCGTGTAGGCGACGAGAATCGGGCTCTGGCGCTGAATGGAATGGGCCGAGAAGATCACCACGCGACCCCACTCCGCAGCGCGCAGGAGCGGCAGTGCCCCGCGGACGCTGCGGACGGCCGACATGGTGCCGAGCGAGAAGGCGGTGTCCCAGTCGCTGTCGTCCAGCTGCTCGAACCGTCCGGCGGCCGGGCCGATGGTGTGCACCAGGATGTTGAGCGACCCCCAGCGATCGGCCACCTCGGCGAAGCCGGCGGCAATGGAGCCCGGGTCGGTCATGTCGACGCTGATGCCGACAGCGTCGGGGCTGCCCGCGGCCAGCAGGGCTGCCGAGGTCTCGTCGAGGGCCTCGCGCCCGTGGGCCATGACGGCCACGCGGGCGCCGTCGGTGGCCAGGATTTCGGCCACGGCCCGGCCCATGCCCTTACTGCCACCGGTCACGACCGCGGTCGCGTCAGCCAGTCCGAGGTCCATGCAGGTCAGCCTCCTTCCGCCGTCGCCGCGATCGGGGGATCACGGCGCGGCCTCGTGTATGCGGGTGCGGGTCGAGACGTCATGGTCGAGGGTCCCGCGTTGACGCACGAACAGGCCCGTCACGCGGTCTCCATCGCCGGAGCCGACACGACCGAATCGGGCATGCCTTCTCCGTTCCCTGGCGGCTTGGCGGGGCCATGCTGCCGCGGTGCTGGGGCTCCGTCAACCGGCGGCAGCCGGCCGGACCGCCGGCCAAGGATCAGTGATTTCCTCCAGGTGGGCACGTAGCGTAGGCCCGGGATGTGGCGATCGTAACGATGTTCGACGACCTGTCGCGGGGCGCACGTGTCGGTTGAGGAGGCCGTCCCCACCCTCGTGCTCATCGCGATCGCGGCGGTGCTGGCACCGCTCATCGCCGAGTTGTTGCGGAACTTCGTGGCCGTGCCCGAGGTGGTCATCCAGATCCTGCTCGGCATCATCCTGGGCCCCTACGTGCTCGCCCTGGCCCACCCGAGCTCGGTGGTCAGCGCCTTCTCCGACTTCGGGCTGACCTACCTCATGTTCCTGGCCGGGACCGAGCTCGACCTGGCCACCATGCGTCACGGGCATCTCGGCCGGGCCTCCCTGGCGTGGGTGGCCTCACTGCTCCTCGCGCTGGCCGTGGGCGCCGTCCTCAAGGAGACCGGACTCGTCCTCGACAACGTGGTCGTCGGCATGTGCCTCACGACGACGGCACTCGGCACCCTGTTGCCCATCCTGCGCGACAACGGGATGCTCAAGACGTCGTTCGGTCCGACGATCCTGGCCGTGGGCGCCGTCGGCGAGTTCGGGCCCATCGTGGGCGTCGCCGTGCTGCTGACCAACCGGGACTTCCGGCTGACCATCCTCCTCCTCATCCTCTTCGTCGGAGTGGCCGCGGCCGCGGCCGTGCTGGCGCTGCGGGTCCACCCGCCCAAGTTCGTCGCCCTGTTGCGCCGCCACGTCGAGTCGACGGCCCAGCTCCCGATCCGGATTTCCGTGCTGCTCGTCATCGTCCTGGTCTTCCTCGCCCTAAAGCTGAGCCTCGACGTCCTGCTGGGCGCCTTCGCGGCGGGTGTGGTCGTCCGCCTGTTCATCGAGGGCCCGGACCGTCACCTCATTTCGAGCAAGCTCGAGGCGATCGGGTTCGGATTCCTGATCCCGATCTTCTTCATAGAGAGCGGCATCAACTTCGACCTCCACGCACTGATCCACCAGCCGAAGGTGCTCCTCCTCGTCCCCATGTTCACCGTGATCTTCCTGATCACCCGGGGGGTACCCACGTGGGTGTTCTTCCGGGGTGTGGTGAAGCGGGGGCAGGCCGGCGGACTGGCCATCCTTTCCGCCACCGGGCTGCCCATCATCGTCGTCATCACCACCCTGGGGGTGGACGAGCACCGGATGAAGCCCCAGAACGCCGCCGCACTCGTGGCAGCGGGCATGCTGTCCGTTCTGATCTACCCGATCTGGGGCTCGCGCCAGCTGCGCCGAGCCGGGGTCGGCGACGAGGCCGGGGCCGCCGGCGAGGCCGGGGCCGCCGGCGAGGCCGGGTCGGAGTCCACGGGTACGCCCGAACCGTCCGCCGAAGACGACCCGTGACGACGGTCAAGGCGCGGGTGCCTCCGCCGGGACGCTCGCGGCCCGCCCACCTGCGCGAGTGGCGCCGCGAGTCCCTGTGGCTCTGGCCGGCTGTGGCCGTCATCGCCGCCTGGGTGGGAGGGTCACTGGCGGCGCGGTACCTCGGAGCGTTCGAGCTCCACGAAGGACTCTTCCCGACCGACCTGGACGACGCGCGGACACTGCTGTCGACCATCGCCACCGCGCTCTTGACCTTCACCGGCGTGGTGTTCTCCATCACGCTGGTCGCCCTGCAGATGGCCAGCACCCAGTACTCGCCGCGGGTGCTGCGCACGTTCGTGCGCAAGCCGGTCACCAAGCTGGCCCTGTCCACGTTCCTCGCCACCTTCGTGTACGCGCTGACGCTGCTGGCCCGGGTCGGGACGGCCTCGGGGCCCCACACCGTTCCTCAGGGCGCCATCGCCATCGCTTACCTGCTGGTGATGGCCTCGGTGATCGTGTTCGTCGTCTTCGTCAACTCCACCGTGCGCTCCATGCGGGTGAGCTACGTCATCCAGGCCGTCTTCAAGGAGACGGTCGCCACCCTGGCGCTGGCGTTTCCGACGGCCGACGTGTACCGGGACGCCCCCGAGCCCGCCTTGCGATCCGAACCCGGCCGCGTCCCCTTCGACCACGCGGACGCCGTGGTGGACGGAATCGACGCCCGCGCCCTGGTGCAGCTGGCCGCCCGGCACGACTGCGTGCTGCGGCTGTGCGTGCCCGTCGGCACCTACATGCCCCGGGGCTCCGACCTGCTCGAGGTGCACGGCGGAACCATGCCCGGGACGGCCGACGTCCTGGCCACCTTCAATCTGTCGGCCGTGCGGACCCTGTACCAGGACCCCAGCTACGGCCTGCGCCAGCTGGTGGACATCGCGTGCCGGGCGCTGTCCGCGGCCGTGAACGATCCGACGACGGCCGTGCAGTCGCTCGACCGCATCCACGGGCTTCTGCGCGTGGCCGCCGCCCGACCCGACCCGACCGGCCTCTACGTCGAGGAGACGGGAGTGGTGCGCCTCGTCAGGCCGGTCCCCGGGTGGGACCGCCTGGTCGAGCTGGCCTTCACGGAGGTGGAGATCTATGGATCGGGTGACCCCCAGATCCCCCGCAAGCTGATGGCCATCTTCGACGACCTGGCCGCTTGCGTCTCGCCGGAGCGCCGGCTGGTGATAGATCGCCATCGGGAGTGGCTGCGCACCGAGGTGGCCCACCCGCACTCCCTCAGTCTGGACGAGGAGCTCACGCCGGACGCCCTCGGGCTGGGCTAGCCGGCGCCGGCGGGGCGCTGCTTCACCCGGCCGCCGTCGACCCGGACTCGGGGGCCAGGGCGCTGACGGCGGCGTCGACCGTGGGGTAGAAGTGGTCCTCACCGATGCGGGCGGCCAGGCCGCTGCGGCGCATCGACTCCCAGAGATGGCCGCCCACCCGGGCCACTCCGAACGCGATGTGGTCGCGCTCACAGAAGGTCACCACCCGGCCGAATGCCCGTGACCCGGTGAAGTCGACGTCGGACATGCCCAAGGTGTCGATGACCAGGACCCTCGTCCCGGGCGCCCGGCGCAGCGCCGCCTCCACCTCGTCGTGGAAGTGCCCGGCGTTGGCGTACCAGAGCGGCGTGGCGAACAGCACCACGAGGACGTCGGGGACCTGCGTGGTGACGGCCCCACCTTCCGTGGGCAGCCAGCTGGTGCTGCCCGGTACCCGGCCCATCCGATGGAGCTGGGGACGGGCGCTCAGGCGGATGCGGTCGAGGATGGCCAGGAGGACGGCCACGCCGATGCCCTGCTCCACGCCGACCAGCACCACCGCCAACAGGGTCACGGCCGCCAGGCCGAACTCGAAGAGGTCGAAGCGGAAGATGGACACCAGGTCCCCGACATGGAAGAGGCGCAGCGCGACGTAGATGAGGATGGCGGCGAGGGTGGCCAGCGGCACGTCCTTGAGCACGCCGGCCACCGGAATGAGGAGCAGCACGACGACCGCCGCCCCGAGGGCGCCGGCCTGGGTGCGACCGCCCACCGTGGCCACGGCGCCGGTGCGCGGTGGGCTGGCGTCGACGGGGAAGGAGCCGACCAGGCCCGCCGCCACGCTGCCCGCCCCGACGGCGAGGAAGTCCTGTCCGGCGTTGACGTCGTAACCACCGAGGTCGGCGAAGGCCCGGGTGGTGGCGGCGGTCTGGGTGATCACGACGAGCGCCACCACGGCGGCCAGCGGGGCCAGGCTGCGCAGGTTCGAGACCGAGACGCCGGTCAGCCCGAGGTTCGGCGCGCCGGCATGGATCGGTCCGAGCACGGCCACACCATGGGACTGCAGGTCGAGCGCCACCACGAGCGCCACCGAACCCACCAGCCCGATGAGCGCCCCCGGGATCCGGCGGTCGACTCGGGCGCTCACGAACATAACGGCGAGGACGGCCGCCCCGATCCCGAGTGTCCAGCCGTTGACCTGGCCCAAATGGGTCAGCACGTAGCCCACCCGGTGGACGTTCGTGCCCGATGTCGGGGGTAACCCGAAGAATTCCGGCAGCTGGCGGGCGATGATGATGACGGCCACGCCGGCCAGGAAGCCGGTCACGATGGGCGCGGAGAGGAACTCGGCCAGCCACCCCAGGCGCAAGATGCTGACCAGCATCACGATGGCTCCGACCATGACGGCCAGGATCGCCACCAGGTCGACGTAGTGGGTGGAGCCGGTGGCGGCCAGGTGGGCGACGCCGACGGCGAAGAGGGGGGCGATGGTGGAGTCGGCCCCGACCGACATCTGGGGGTTGGAACCGAGGAGGGCGAAGAGCACCGTGCCGGCGATGAAGGCGTAGAAGCCGGTGATGGGAGGCATGCCGGCCAACCGCGAGGTGGCCAGCTGTTCGGGCACGGCGATGACCAGGAGGGTGAGGCCCCCCACCAGGTCGGCACTGGCCCACGATCGCTGGTAGCCGTGCAGCGACGTCAACAGCGGTGGTCGTCGCACGGCGCCATCATCGCCCACCGGTGGCGCCCGCCCGATGGACCTAATTGAATTGTCGAGTGTCGCGGCGACGGCCAGGATGTCGCCCGGGCGGACCCGCGACACCCCCCGAAGGAGGGCCCCCACCATGAGCGACTACCCCTACGCCGACCGCTTCGCCGTCCACCGCGCCCTGCCCGAAGAAGGCATGAGCCGGGACGAGGTGCTGTCGCAGTTGCACACCATGGCCACCGAGGAGGACGCCTTCTGGGAGACCGGCAAGTGCTCGGGGACCATGTACTGCGGCGACCACGACCACTACCGCTTCATGAACGAGGCCTTCGGCCTGTTCGCCCACGTGAACGTGCTCCAGCGCGACATGTGCCCGAGCGCGACCAAGTTCGAGGCCGAAATCATCTCCATGACGCTCGGCCTGCACCACGGGGACGCCGCCACCGAGGCCGGGGACGACCCCTGCGGCCTGGTCACCACCGGCGGCACCGGCAGCATTCTGCACGCCATCCTGGCCTACCGGGAGCAGGCCGCCCAGGCCCGGGGGGTGTCCCGTCCCAACGTGATCAAGCCCGAGACGGCCCACCCGGCCTTCGACAAGGCATGCCACCTCTTCGGGGTCGAGCTGCGGCGGGCGCCCGTCGATCCCCTCACCACCCAGGTGGACGTCGACTGGGTGCGCGACCACACGGACGACCAGACGGTGGCGCTCGTCGGCTCGGCGTGCAATTACGGCTACGGCACGGTCGACCCCATCACCGATCTGTCCGAGGTGGCCCTCGAGAAGGGCGTGGGGCTGCACGTCGACGGGTGCCTGGGGGGGTTCATCCTGCCTTTCGGCCAGGAGCTCGGCTACGACATCGAGGTCTTCGACTACCGGGTGCCCGGTGTGACCTCCATTTCGGCCGACACCCACAAGTACGGCTACGCCTTCAAGGGGTCGTCCGTGCTCAGCTTCCGCTCCAAGGCGCTGCGCAACGCCCAGTACTTCTACCTGACCGACTGGAGCGGCGGGAAGTACACCTCACCCGGGATGGAGGGCTCACGCTCGGGTGGCCTCATTGCCGCGACGTGGGCAGCCATGGTGCAGCTCGGCCATGCCGGCTACCTGGGCTACGCCAAGCAGATCTTCGAGACGTCCTACGCCATGCAGGAGGCGGTGACGTCGCACCCCGAGCTGCGCCTGGTCGGCCGGCCCACCTTCCTGTTCTCGTTCACCTCCGACGTGTTCGACATCTACCACGTCAACGACTTCATGCGGACCCGTGGGTGGCGCTTCAACGGCCAGCAGTACCCCAACGCGCTGCACATGGCCGTGACCCGGCCGCAGACCCAGGCCGAGGTGGTCCCGGCCTTCGCGGCCGACCTGGCCGACGCCGTGGCCTACGCCAAGGAGCACGCCGCCGAGGCCCCCAGGTCCGGCGCCATCTACGGGGGCGTGGCCGGGGGGATGACTGACGAGGCGGACGGGTTCATCCGCGCCGTCATGGCGGACATGCTCGACGGGCAGTCCTCCATCCCTCCCCAGTGAATGCGCGGCCGGCCGGCGGCCCTCCCACCGAGTGGGTGGCCGGCTGCATCAGCGCCCAGGACGCCCTGGGCGCGGCGCTGCACGGCCTGCGCGACGAGACGGCGCGGGCGCCCAGCCTGCTGCCGGGCTGGAGCGTCGGCCACGTGCTCACCCACGTCGCCCGCAACGCGGACAGCGTGGTGCGGCGTCTGGAGGGCGCGGCCCGGGGCGAGCTGCTCGACCAGTACGCCGGCGGCCTCGAGCAACGCCGAGCCGACATTGAGGCGGGAGCGGGTCGTCCGGCCGCCGAGCTGGTGGCCGACGTGGCCGCCACCTCGGCGGCCGTGGGGCGAGTGATGGCCGAACTGCCCGAGGCGGCCTGGGACGCGCCCTCGCGTACGTCGCGCGGCGTGGTGGAGTCCTCGCGCGACTGTGTCTTCGGCCGCTGGCGCGAGGTGGTCGTCCACCACGGCGACCTCGGCCTGGGCGCGGTGCCGCTGCCACCGGCGCTCGTCGAGGTCTGGCTGGCGCGGGAACTGCCCGCGCTGGCCCGACGAACCGACCCGGGGCAGTTGCTGGCCTGGATCATCGGGAGGGGAGGGCCGCCGGTCCTGGCCGCCTGGTAGGGCGCGGCCGGCTACCCGGAAACGAAGGCGTTGCCGGCGCGGTCCACGGCCACGCAGTAGGTCGTGGTGGGGCACGAGATGCTCGTCAGCGCATGGCCGCCGTCGATGAGGGTGCCCGCACTCCACGATGTGCCGTTCCAGCCGAAGGCACGACCGAGCGTGTCGACGGCGCGGCAGAAGGTGGCGGTCGGGCAGGAGACGCCGGTCAGGCCGGAGGCGTCGGTGCCCGAGACCGGCGGCTCGGTGGCCATGGGGGTGGGCGCCGAGAAGGCCTGCCCGTTCCAGGTCATGACGGCGCCGCCGCTGTCGACCAGGACGCAGAAGGTGGTGGAGGCGCAGGACACCGAATTGAGCTGGCCCGAGTTGTCGGGGTTGGTGGGCTGGGTCCAGCCGCTGCCGTTCCAGACCGAGGGGCCGCCCTCGGCCGCCACGCAGAAGGTGGGCGAGACGCAGGAGATCTGGTCGGCCGAACCCCAGGCCCCCAGATTGCCCGACCAGCCGCGGCCGTCGTAGTCGAACGAGTTGCCCTCGCCGTCGATGCTGATGCAGAAGGTGGGGCCGGTGCAGTCGATGGCCGTGAAGCCCTGGGCGGCGGCAATCGTCGCCGGGGCGCCCCAGCCCGACCCGTTGTAGAAGGCGACCTGGTTCAGGCTCGGCGCGGCCGCGCAGAAAGCGGCGCCCGCGCACGACAGGTAGGACACGCCACTGGGCGCCGGTGAGGGCACGGGCGTCCCGAGGGCGGACACCTTCGTCGGAGGAGAGGCGATAGGTCTGCCCCGTGGTCGACCCGGCGAGGCAGACGCCGGGGGAGGGGCATGACACCACCGACAGATTGGCGCCCGCGGCCACCGGGATGGCCTTGGACCACGTGCCCGCCGGCCCGGGTGGGAGCGACGTCGTCGTCTTGGCGGTGCTCGAGGTCGTCGCGCCCGCCTGCGGCGGGGTGGTGCCGTTGGGCTTGGCGCTGCACCCGGCGGCGAGCACGGCGAACGCCGCCGCGGCCAACGCCACGGCGACCGGTGCGGCCCGCCTCCGCACTACTGGCGGACGGCGAGCCCGTTGGCCTCGAGAGCCCGGTGACGTGACCATGTGTCGAGCACGATCAGCGTCTTGGTGCCGGTGACGCGACCGCGGCGTCGAAGCTGCTCTATCACCTGTCCGAGACGCTCGACGTCGGGCACCTGGAGCCAGACCAGCGCGTCGGGGTCCCCGGCCGTGGTGAACACGGCCTGCACCTCGGACAACTGCATGGCCGTGTCCTGAATCTCCTGGAGGTCGGCGGTGCCGGCGAAGCGCACCTCGGTGAAGGCCTGAATGGGGCGACCGGCCTTGCGGTGGTCGACGACGACGGTGTACCCGGCGATGACACCCGTGCGCTCGAGGCGCTCGATGCGCCGGGTGACGGCCGAGGCCGACAGCGACACCTGCTCGCCGATGTCGGCCATGGTCCGGCGAGCATTCTGTGACAGCAATTCGATGATCTGGTGATCGATCGGATCTAGTTCCTCTGTTCCCATGGTGTCAGCCTAACGAAGCGAAACTCGCCCGCACATTCAGTGCATAAGAAGGGCAAAACCTTGTGGCTCCGTTGCGCGTAGAGGGTTTTTGGGGTTCTACCGGCGGCGCCGGTGCACCGAGACGGCATAGTCGTCGTGCTGGGAGAACGGCTGTCGGTCCCAGGTCGACCAGCGGTCCTCGAGCTCGAGTCCGGCCCGGGCCGCCAGCGTGTCGTGCTCGGCCGGGCCGAAACCGCCGCGCTGCAGGGTGTGGCCGGCGACGAGCCGGCCACCCGGCTCGAGCCAGCGGGCGGCGTTGGCGATCACGTCACCCTCGGTCCCGGGGCGCACGAAGATGAGGACGTTGCCGGCCATCACGACGAGGTCGAAGGTGCGCCCCAGATCGAGCGCGGGGTCGGCCAGGTCGCCCTCGACCCAGCGCAGCCCGGGCGCCTTGCGCCGGGCGGCGTCGAGCATGACCGGGTCGACGTCGAGCCCGACCACGTCGTGGCCCCGCCGGCTGAGCTCCATGGCGACGCGGCCCGTACCGCAACCCGCATCGAGGACGGCGCCCGGACCGTAGGAGTCGATCAGTGCCGCCTCCCCGTGCACGTCGACGCCGACCTCGGCCAGCCGTTCGAATCGGCGGTCGTATTCGGCACCCCGGGGGACGTCGCTCTCCTGCCAGCGGTCGGTCACCCCGGTGGCCCTTCTCGCCCGCGGGCGTACTCGGAGACTACGAACCGCCCGGGATGGTCACCGTGGTCGACCCGGCGGGGAGCGTGTAGAGGCTCGACGGCGGGTGAGCCGAGTACTTGGTGAGCTCGAAGTAGTCCTACTTGGTGTTACCCGAGTACGAGAGAAGCCCTTGCTTGGTGACGCAGTACTTGCCCGACTGGCCCTTGCGGGTGACGGTCACGCAGGTGGACGGTTGGCCGGCGATAGGTGGCCGAGGACTGCGTGATCTTGATGCCCAGCGCCTTGGCGATGGCGCTCTCCTCGGCTTCGGAGAAGATGCTGAGCACGGCGGCACCGCTGAAGAGGCCCTCGGCGCCCAGCAGGGGGTTGGTCTTGCCCTTCTCCGAGTAGCACTGCAGGGCGTTGGGGTTCGAGGGCTTGGTGGTGGTCGTCGTCGTGCTCGTGGTCCCCGAGTTACCGGAGTTCCCCGAGTTGCCGGAGTTCCCGGAGTTCCCCGAGTTGCCCGAGTTGCCGGTGCTGCCCGAGTTCCCGGCGTTGGGGGAGCAGTAGTACGTCAACTTGCCGTTGTTGATCACGTCGCTGCCGCCGCTGGCGAAGTAGGACTTCGGCGGCGACTGGGCGATGGTCACGGTGGACGACTGCCCGCCGCTGACCGACTTGTAGACCGTGTAGTAGGTCAGCTTCTTGGCCTTGTTGATCTGGTTCGACAGGTTCTTGAGGTTGGGGTTCGAACCGGCCGAGGCCGGCAGCGCCGGCCCGAGCACGGAAGCGGCGAGACCGAGGGCCGAGGCGGCGGTCAGGGCCATGAACGTGCGTGTGCGCATGCCGAACGGTAGCCCCACGGTTATGCAATTGCCGTGATTTTCTCCTGGGTAGGGTGACCCATGTGTGTCTCCTGGTCATGGCCTCGCGCGTTGTCCCGGGCGAGCCGCTCATCGTCGGGGCCAATCGCGACGAGCTGGTGGAGCGGCCGGCGACGCCGATGACCGTGCTCGAGGGCGGCCCGCCGCGGATCATCGGTGGCCGCGACGAGCAGTCCGGCGGCACCTGGCTGGCCGTCAACGAACACGGGGTGTGCGCCGCCCTGACGAACCAGCCCCTGGGGGAGGGCAAGGACCCGACGAAGCGCTCGCGGGGCGACCTGCCCCTGGCCCTGGCCGGGCACGGCAGCGCCGCTGGTGCGGTGGGGGCGTTCGTGAGCGCCTTCCACCCGCGTGACTACAACGGGTGCTGGCTCCTGGTGGGTGACCGATCCTCCCTGTGGTTCGTCGACTTCACCGGGCCTGGGGAGGCCGAGGCCGTCGCCCTGCCGCCCGGGATCCACGTCCTGGAGAACAAGCGGCTGGGGGAGCCGTCGGCCAAGGTCGACCTGGTGCGCGAGGAGCTGGGTCACCCCGGCGGCGGTGACGCCGTGGTGGCCGGTTTCCGCCGGGTGCTGGCCGACCACCGGATCCCGGAGGAAGACGAGCGGCCGAACGCCGCCAACTGCGTGCACCTGGACACCTTCGGGACCCGGTCGTCGTGCCTGGTCCGGGTGGCGGCGGCGAGCGCTCCGCCCCGCATCTGGGTGGCGCCCGGGCCGCCCTGCAGCACGCCCTACGAGGAGGCGGGGTCGCTGTGGGCGGGGCCGCCGGCCGCCGCGCCTCTCTGATCGCCGGGTCGGTCGCCCGGGTCGGTCGCCCGGGTCAGTCGCGCACCAGCGGCTTGTACCGGATCCGGTGGGGCTGGTCGGCGTCCACCCCGAGGCGTTTGTGCCGGTCGGCCTCGTAGTCGCTGAAGTTGCCCTCCCACCACCGCACCTCCGACTCGCCCTCGAAGGCCAGCACGTGGGTGGCGATGCGGTCGAGGAACCAGCGGTCGTGGCTGATCACCACGGCGCAGCCGGGGAACGACAGGAGGGCGTCCTCGAGGGCGCGCAGGGTGTCGACGTCGAGGTCGTTGGTCGGCTCGTCGAGCAGCAGCACGTTGCCGCCGCGGCTGAGCACCTTGGCCAAAAGGACCCGGTTGCGCTCACCCCCCGAGAGCTGGCCCACCTTCTTCTGCTGGTCGCTCCCCTTGAAGCCGAACCCGGCGACGTAGGCCCGGCCGTGCAACTCGCGCCCACCCACCACCATGCGGTCCGACCCGCCGGTGATCTCCTCGAAGACGGTCGACTCGGCCGCCAGCGTCTCGCGCGATTGGTCGACGTAGGCCATGGTCACGGAGGCGCCGACGGTGAGCGTGCCGGCGTCCGCGCTGTCCTCGCCCACCATCATGCGAAAGAGCGTCGTCTTGCCGGCGCCGTTGGGCCCGATCACGCCGACGATGCCGCCCGGGGGGAGGATGAAGGAGAGGCCCTCCATCAGCAGGCGTTCGCCGAACCCCTTCACGACGCCGTCGGCGTCGACCACCTGATCGCCCAGGCGCGGGCCGGGCGGAACGGAGAGTTCCACCTTGTCCGCCCGCCGTTCGGCCGACTCCGCTTCGGCGACCAATTCGTTGTACGCCGTGATGCGCGCCTTGCCCTTGCTCTGGCGGGCCCGGGGCGACATGCGGATCCACTCCAACTCCCGCTCCAACGAGGCCTGGCGGGAGCGGTCGCTCTTCTCCTCCGCCGACAGGCGCGCCTGCTTCTGCTCGAGCCACGAGGAGTAGTTGCCCTCCCACGGGATGCCCGCGCCGCGGTCGAGTTCGAGGATCCAGCCGGCGACGTTGTCGAGGAAGTACCGGTCGTGGGTCACGGCCACGACCGTGCCCGGGTAGTCCTGCAGCGTTCTCTCCAGCCAGGCCACCGACTCCGCGTCGAGGTGGTTGGTCGGCTCGTCGAGGAGCAGGAGGTCCGGCTTGGACAGGAGGAGCCGGCAGAGTGCGACACGCCGGCGCTCCCCGCCCGACAGATTGCCCACCTCCGCGTCTCCGGGCGGGAGCCGCAGGGCGTCCATGGCGATCTCGAACGTGCGATCGAGCTCCCACGCGCCGGCGGCGTCGATCTTGACCTGCAGGTCGGCCTGCTCGGCCAGGAGCGCATCGATGTCGGCGTCGGGCGCGCCGAAGGCGGCGCAGACCTCGTTGTAGCGGTCGACCAGTGCCTTGGCCTGGCCCACACCTTCGGCCACGTTGCCCGCCACGTCCTTGCTCGGGTCGAGCTGCGGTTCCTGGGCGAGAAACCCGACGGTGAAGCCGGGGGTGAGCCGGGCCTCGCCGCTGAAGCCGTCGTCCTCGCCGGCCATGATGCGGAGCAAGGACGACTTGCCCGACCCGTTCGACCCGATGACGCCGATCTTCGCGCCAGGGTAGAAGGACAGGTTGATGCCCTTCAGCACCTCGCGGTCGGGTGGGTAGAAGCGCCTGAGGTCGCGCATCGTGTAGATGAATTGGGGGGCCACGGCGACCAGTGTGCCCTATGAGGAGGCGGACCCCCGACCGGGGCCCGGCCTCCTGGCCCTTCCCTCAGCCGGGTGGTGTCGTGGTCTCCGGGCCCTCGCCGGCCCAGGTGATCCGGGCCAGGCGCCGTCCGCTCACCAGGCCGCTGGCCGCGAACCAGCGGGCCGACGCCTCGAGCGCCTGGACGGCGGGCCGGGGCGCGTAGCCGAGCTCGGTGCGGGCCCGGGAGTCGTCGAACGCCATCTGCGAGGTCGACATGCGGGCCGCCTCCAGCGGCACCGAGGGGTGGCGGCGGAGCAGGCGGCCCTCGACGGCCTCGGAGACGGCCGCCACGGCGAGCGAGAGCGAGCGCGGGACCTTCACCCGCGGTGCCGGGAGCCCGGTGATGGCCGCCAACTGGCCCAGCAACTCCTGCAGCGTCAGGTTCTCGCCCCCCAGGATGTAGCTGCGGCCGATCCCTCCGGCCTCGAGTGCCCGCACCTGCCCCTGTGCCACGTCGTCGACGTGGGCCACGTTGAGCACGGTGTCCACGTAGGCCGGCATGCGCCCGTTGAGGAAGTCCAGGACGAGCTTGCCGGTCGGCGTCGGGGCGCGGTCACCCGGTCCGAGCGGGAACGTCGGCAGGACGATCGACGCCGGCAGGCCCTCGGCGATGGCGCGCAGCACCTCGTGCTCGGCCACGTACTTGGAGCGCTTGTACGAGCCGTAGAGGTGGCGCACGTCGGGGAAGGAGCGCTCGTCGGCCGCGGTGGCCGAGCCGGTGACGTGCTCGAGGCCGAGCGTGCCGACAGTGCTGGTGTAGACCAGCCGCTCCACGCCGGCGTCGCGCGCCGCCCCGATGACGTTCCTCGTCCCGTCGACGTTGATGGCGTAGAAGGCGCTGGGGTCGCGGGCCCAGAACCGGTACAGCGCGGCCACGTGGAACACCGCCCGGCAGCCGCTCACCGCCTGCTGCACGTCGGCGGGCCGTCGCAGGTCCCCGACGACCTGCTTGACGTCCAGGCCGTCGAGGTTGGCCGCGTCGACCCCGGGCTCGACGAGGGTGACCACCTCGACCTCGCGGGCCCTGAGCTGGCGGGTCACGGCGGAGCCGATGAAACCCGTGGCGCCCGTCACCAGGACGCGGTCACCCGAGGCGAGGTTCACATGCGCCCCCGGTGCATCGTGCCCTTGGCCATCGTCCGGCCGAACTCGAAAATGAGGCTCGAGCCGCGCTCGGCGCTGGCCAGCACGTCCTCCAGCGCGTCGGCGAAGTGCTCGACCTCCTCGTCGCCGGCGATCAGCGGGGGCAGCAGCTTGACCACGTTCATGTTGTCCGCCGCCACCTGGGTCAGGATGCGGTGCCGGTGGAAAAGGGGCACCACCATCATCTGCGAGAACAGAGCCGGCCTGATCGCCTCGAGCATTTTGAACCGCCGGCGCAGGCCCGGCGTCGTGGGCTCCCCGAAGACCAGCCCGATCATCAGGCCCAGGCCGCGCACCTCGTGCAGGAATTCGTAGCGCTCCACCAAGGGTGCCAGGGCCTTGGTGAACGCCTTGCCCGTGCGCCGGACCCGGTCGAGGATGTCCTCGTCGTCGAAGGCGGCCAATGTGGCCAGACCCGCCACCATGGCCAGCTGGTTGGTGCTGAACGTCGAGGAGTGCACGACGGCCCGGTCCATGGAGCTGTAGACGCTGTCGGACACCGCTGCCGTGCTGAGCATGGCCCCGACGGGGACGTAGCCCCCCGACAGCGCCTTGGACACCGTGATGATGTCGGGCTGGATGTCGAACTGCTCGTGGCAGAAGAACGTGCCCGAGCGGCCCATGCCCGCCTGCACCTCGTCGAGGACCAAAAGGGCCTTGTGCCGGCGGCACAATTCCTGCGCCTCCGCCCAGAATCCCTCGGGCGCCAGGTTGACGCCCTTGCCCTGAATGGGCTCCGCAATGAACGCAGCGACGTCACCGCGGCGGAGCTCGCGGGCCAGGGCGGCGACGTCACCGAAGGGCACCATGTCGCAGCCGGGGAGCAGAGGGCCGAATCCGGAGCGGAACTCCTTGCCGCCGTTGAGGGCCAGGGCACCCGTGGTGAGCCCGTGGAACGCGTGGTCGCAGTAGAGGATGCGTGACCGCCCGGTGTGGGCGCGGGCGAACTTTATGGCGCTCTCGACCGCCTCGGCGCCCGAGTTGGTGAAGAAGACCCGTTCGATTCCCGCGTGGGCGCGGGCCACCAGCTGTTCGGCCAGGACACCGGGAAGGAGCGAGCAGTCCATCTGGACGAGGTTGGGCAGGTCGGCGTCGAGGGCCTGGTGCAGCGCGCCGACCACGGCGGGGTGACTCCGACCCAACGCGAACACGCCGAACCCGGACAGGAAGTCGAGGTAACGCTCGCCCTTGTCGTCGACGAGGTAGCAACCCTCGCCCTTGACGTAGAAGCGGTTGAACTCGAGCGTGCCCAGCACCCGCGGCAGCTGCGGGCTGATGTACTTGGCATGGAGGCTGAAGTTCTCGCCCTGGCGTTCGTTCAACACCTGCTTCAGGTCAAAGGGCATACGGTGGTCTCCGCTCCACGAGTCGTACGGTGGCGACAGGTTAGTGGCGGGCCCGCGGCCACGGGCGCAGGGCCGCCGGTCCGGGTCGAGTGACCGTTGGGTCAGCAGGATGGCGGCGCCATCCGCGCGATGATCGCCCCAGGGCGCGCCGTCGGCGTGGCCGGGCCAAAGGGGATCCGAGTGACCGCCAGCTCACCCAACATCGTTCTCGTCATGTCGGATCAGCACCGAGCCGACATGCTGGGCTGCGCCGGCGACGAGAGCATGCTGACCCCCTCGCTCGACACGCTGGCCGCCGAGGGCGTGCGGTTCTCGCGGGTGTCGTGCATGGGGCCGCTGTGCATGCCCTCGCGGGCATCGTTCATGACGGAGCGCTACGTGCGCGACCACGGCGTCTACACCAACGCGGCGGAGGTCGCCGCGGACAGCCCGACCTATGCCTGGGCGCTGCGGGAGGCGGGCTACCACACGTCCCTGCTGGGCAAGGCCCACCTCTACCTCGACGAGAAGCTCACGGTGCCGCACCTGGACGACATGGCGCCGCGGCTGGAAGCCCTCGGCTTCGCCGAGGTGTTCGAGACCGGCGACAAGTTCGTGGGGAACGTCCCGACGCGGTACACCGACTTCCTGTCGGGCCGGGGGCTCCTGGACGCGTACCGGTCTCACATCGCGGACCGCAGCTACCAGGGCGAGAACGAGGACGGCCAGAACGCCACCAAATGCGTGCCCATGTGGGACTCGACGCCCATGCCACTGCCCCTCGACGCCTATGTGGACACCTGGCACGGCGTGGAGGCGGTGCACTGGATCGAGTCGTACGACCGCGACCAGCCGTTCTTCTTGTTCGTCGGCTTTCCCGGCCCGCACGACCCCTGGGACGCGCCGGCCCAGGCGGTCGAGCGCTACCGCGACGTCGACATCTCCATGCCGCGCTCGACCAGGCGCCCCGTCATAGAGGGGACGGAGAACTACCGCCACCTGCTCAACGCGTTCCTCTGGCTCTCGGACACCGAGACCATGACCGACGACGCCATCCGGGGCATGCGCCGGGCCTACGCGGCGGACATCTCGGTCATCGACCACGCCGTCGGCCTCATGGTGGACGCCCTCGAGCGCACCGGCCGCCTCGACGACACGTGGATCATCTACACGAGCGACCACGGCGAAATGGCGGGCAGCCACGGAATGATGTCCAAGTGCGTCATGTACGAGCCGGCCGTGCGCGTCCCGCTCATCGTGCGCCCGCCCGGCGGCGGCCCGCCCCGGGTGGTGGACTCGCTGGTGGAGCAACTCGACGTCCCGGCCACGGTGCGGGCCATCGCCGGTGCGCCCGCTGTGCCCGGAGCCGAGGGCCGCTCACTGCTCGACGGTGGGCCGGACGGGCCGTCGTCGGCGCGGCAGGTGGCGGTGAGCGAGAACTGGGGCTTCGCCTGTTTCGAGACGGAGCGGCACAAGCTCGTCGTCGACGAGGACGCGGTGGCCCCGTGCCAGCTCTTCGACCTGGAGGCCGACCCCGACGAGGACCACAACCTGCTGCCCGATCCGCAGGCGGCGGCCGTGGTCGACGAAATCATGGAGTCCTACGTGCGGCCCTTCCTGGCCACCCGGCCGGCGCGGCCGCACCCCAGCCTCTTCACAGGCACCTTCGACTGATCAGATCATCTGGCCACTGACCGGCTGGCTACCGGTTGCCGGGCGACCGGTCGGCGATCGGTCGGGTGGAGGCCTCCCGCCCCGGCGGTCAGCCGGCCGGGGTCGCCGGGACGGCGGACCCGTAGGCGGCGTTGAACGCGCTCAGGGCCGTGTCGGGGTCGCCCGGTGTCGAGACCTGGGCCCCGTTCTGAATCATTGTGCCCGAGTCGTTCTGGTAGTTCAGCCCGGCCGAGGTGTACGTCGGCGTGCCGCCGCTGACGATGTTGGTCAGGATGCCGGCGTTGTCGAAGTCACCCGTGCCGGCCGGCGGCGATATGGCGTAGTGCGCCAGCGTGGCGATCCTGCTGCCGACCTCAGGAGCCTCCAAGACCCATTCGGCGGACGAGCCGGCGCCGTTGTAGCCCTGGTTGGTCGAGAACGACCAGCCCTTGGTGGTGTCGGCGATCTTGATGTCCCAGACGTGCTCGGTCTGGCGGCGGAAGAAGCCACCGCCTCCGCCCGTGGTCTGCGACGTCTCGTAAATGGACGCGCTCATGCGGTCGCCCGGCGTGACCGGGTACGACCTGGTCGAGATCGCCGTCTCGGCCGCCGGCAGAATCTCCCACCAGGCGTTGTAGTGGGCGGCGCCGTTGTAGTAGTCCTCCTCGGTCCCGGTCTGGATGAGGTTGTTGTCGCTGAACCCGTCGACGCCGATCCAGGCCGACGAGTACGTGGCGGACGACGTGGCGGAGACGGCGGGGACGGTCCACGTCCCGCTCACCCCGGTGAAGGTGCCGGTCTCGGCGTAGCCGGACCAGTTCGAGGCCGACCAGGTGTTGTACTGGCCGTGCCAGGGGAGCCCGACGCGGGGGTAGTTGGTGATGGTGGGCGCCGCGCTGGCCGCCACGCCCGCGGTGCCGACGGCGCCGAAGGCGACCATGGAGCCGAGCACACCGATGGAGGAGCAGATGGCCAGCACCCGTCGGCGGACGCTCTTCCCCGCCTCGGCTCTCTCCGTCCGGAACCGCCGCGTCCCCGTGAACATGCGTGTTCTCCCTCCTTGGGCGCGGACCCCCCTTCGCGCGAAATCTATCGGTGCACTATAGGTTGCAGCGCCGGGTCCTGACAACGATTCTCCTGCTGAACGGGGGCTTTTCGGCGCCTCAATCCGTCGATCTGTTGCGGGACCCGGACCGACTGCATGCTCCCCGGGGCAACCGCGAGGCACGGAGGCGTCCGCTCGACGCCGGGCCTCACCGCTATGGCCCGCTGCAGGCGTCGACGGTGCTCACCGTGGTGGTGCCCAGCGTCTGGCCCTTGGTGGGGAAGTACCAGGTGACCTGGCGGTAGGCCGGGGCGCCGCCGCACGTGCCCAAGTCGGATGCCACGACGTCGGCCGGTTCCGGGCTGCCCTGGGCCGCCGTCTGCCCGGGACCGACGTAGGTGCCCGTGCCCGTCCCGGTGGCCTGGGCGCTGCCCCACGACTGCCACGAAATGCCGGTCACCACGCCGGTCGGGTCACCGCCGAGCGAAATCTCCGGCGGTCGCACCTGGCCGAAACCGGCGGCGGAGGGACCGAAGGCACTGGCCAGTCCGAGTGTGGGCGGCGCACCCGACCCCGTCGACGACTGCGTCGTCGGCGTGGTGGCCGTCGTAGCCGTGAGTAGTGGCCGGTGGGGCGGACGACGTGGTGGAGGTTCCTCCTCCCGCTCCTGGCACCGGCACCCGGGTGGCCTGCGTCCCGCCGCCGGGTCTGGCCGTGGTGGCGGTGCCGGTGGGGTGGCCCGACCCATTCGAGCAGGCCGCGCCCGCCAGGCCCAGCAGTGCCAGCGCCGGCACGAGCACGAGCCCCGGCCCCGGCCCAACGCGGCCCCCCCGGCCACGCCCCCGCACACGGGGCCGCGCCCTCGCCGGCACCGGACCTACAGCTCCAGCGTGGCGCGCACCGGACGGTGGTCCGACCCCGCCGCCGGGCACACCGAACCCGAGATCGCCCGCAGCCGGCCGCGCACGAGAATGTGGTCGATCTGGCTGTGCGGGCGCCAGGCCGGCCAGGTCGCTCCCTTGACCGCCCGGTGCCAGCCGGGCAGGAAGCGCCGCACCAGCGGCCCCCAGGTGTTCATGTCGCCCGCCAGCACGGCGTCGGGCCGGGCCCCCTCCCGGAGCTGACGGCGCAGGTCGGTCCAGTTGCGGTGTGAGCCGTAGTGCAGGTGCGACATGTGCGTCCCCGCCACCGACACCGGCACGCCTTCAATGGTGAGGTCGACGACGAGCGCGGCCCGGCGCACCCGGTCCGCCTCCAGCAGGCGCAGGGGCAGCACACGCGTCGCCTCGACGGACCAGTCCGGTCGGATCAGCATGGCGATGCCCCAGCGGCCGGGCTCGGCCTCCTGCCAGCGCGTCATCTCCTTCACCTCGGCCGGCAGCTCCTTCACGCCGTCCATGTAGAGCGCCAGGTTCTGACGCATCCACGGCGGCCAGGCGATCCAGCTCTCGTCGGCCTCGGGTTGTGGCCGGATGCGCCGGCCGTGCCCGAGCTCGTGCGTAATGACCCGGTAGCCGAGATGTGCCGCCGCCCTCTCGGCCTGGCCCTCCTCCTCGCCATCGGTGGTCCACGACTCCTCGATCACGATGATGTCCGCCTCGAGCGACTCGATGGCGGCGACGTAGTCGTAGGGCCTGCCCCACCCGTCCATCCCGCAGTGCATGTTGTAGTTGGCGATGCTGAGCACGGTGCGGCACGACGATAGGCGCCAGAAAACGTCGTTGGTACGATCGTCGCGGTGCCAGCGGGCGACGAGTACCTGACCCAGCGCCTGCGCCCGTTCGCCACGGCGACGATTTTCGCCACCATGTCCGAGCTGGCGGCCAGCCACCGGCTCGGTCAACCTCGGCCAGGGCTTCCCCGACACCGACGGCCCCGACGAGCTCAAGGCGGTGGCCGTCGACGCCATCCGCGCCGGCCACAACCAGTATCCGCCCGGTCCCGGCGTCCCCGAGCTGCGCCGGGCCGTCGCGGCCCACCAGCGGGCCTGGTACGGGCTCGAGCTCGACCCCGACACCGAGGTGCTCGTCACCGTCGGGGCCACCGAGGCCGTGGCCGCCTCCCTCCTGGCGTTGTGCAGCCAGGGCGACGAGGTGGTGATGTTCGAGCCGACCTACGACTCCTACGCCGCCTGCGCCGCCATGGCCGGTGCCGTGCCCCGCCTCGTGCGCCTGCACCCGCCCGACTGGTCCTTCGACCCCGACGAGCTGGCCCGCGCCTGCGCCGGCCCGCGGGCCCGCCTCGTCCTCCTCAACTCGCCGCACAACCCGACCGGCAAGGTGTTCTCCACGGATGAATTGGGGCAGGTGGCCGCCCTGTGCCGGGCCCATGACCTCCTGGCGGTGACCGACGAGGTCTACGAGCACCTCGTCTTCGACGGCAGCCACGTCCCGCTGGCCACCCTGGCCGGCATGCGCGAGCGCACGCTCACCATCTCCTCGGGCGGCAAGACGTTCTCCTTCACCGGGTGGAAGGTGGGCTGGGCCGCCGGCCCGCCGCCGCTCGTCGCCGCCGTGCGCGCCGTCAAGCAGTTCCTGACCTATGTCAGCCCGGCCCCCTTCCAGCTGGCCATCGCCCACGGGCTCGGTTACGCGCCGGGCACCTTGGCCGCCTTCGCCACCGAGCTGGCGGCCAAGCGCGACCTGCTGTGCGCGGGCCTCGACTCCCTCGGCCACACCGTCTACCGGCCCGCCGCCACCTATTTCGCCACCACCGACGTGGCTGCGGCGGCCCCGGGCGTCAGCGGGCTCGAGTTCTGTCTGGCCCTGCCCGGGCGCTGCGGCGTCGTGGCCATCCCGAGCTCGGTCTTCTACGACCCGGCCGACGGGGCGGCCGGCGCCACGCTGGTCCGCTGGGCCTTCGCCAAGCGCGACGCCGTCCTGCGCGACGCGTTGGCCCGCTTAGCATCGTGGGGACCATGAGTATCCCCATCACCTGGGTGGACGCCTTCAGTGACGTGCTCGGCGGCGGCAACCCCGCCGCCGTCTGCGTTCTGCACGAGCCCCTCGACGAGGAGCGCCTGCAGGCCCTGGCCTTCGAGCTGGGCATCGCCGAGACGGCCTACCTGACGCCGACCGAGGACCCGGTCGTCTTCGGCCTGCGCTGGTTCTCGCCCGCCACGGAAATCGACCTGTGCGGTCACGCCACACTGGCCTCGGCGCACGCCCTGCGCCAGGGCGGCACGGTCGACGGATCGTCGCCGCTCACCTTCCACACCCGCAGCGGCGCGCTGCACGCCTCCTTCGACGGCGATCGCATCGTCCTCGACTTCCCGGCCGACCCCGTGCGCCCCGCTCCGCTGCCCGAACCCCTGAAGAACGAGTGGCCCGACGCCGTCGAGGCGTGCGGCGAGAGCACCAACTTCCTCTTCGTCGTCGTGGCCTCGGCCGAGGTGGTGCGCACCTATGTGCCCGACCTGGCCGCCATCGCGTCGGCCGGCACCAAGACGCTGCTGCTCACCGCGGCGGCCGACGAGGGGTCGGGCGCCGACTACGTGCTCCGCGTCTTCGGTCCCAACGTCGGTATCTCCGAGGACCCGGCCACCGGGTCGGCCCAGTGCGCCGCCGGCCCCTACTGGGCCGACCGCCTGGGCCGGAACCCCCTGGTGGCCCGCCAGCTCTCGGCCCGCGGCGCCCTCCTCTTCGTGCGGGCGGACGGGGACCGGGTCGGCATCGCCGGCCACGCAACCTCCGTGCTCGCCGGCCACCTGTGCTAACCAGGGCCATCATGGGCGCCACCACGGCGGACCTGCGGGCACTCGTCGAGTCGCACGAGCCGTCGTCGCCGCGCGAGGTGGCGGCCCGGGAGCGCTTCCTGGCCGAGCTCGGCCGCCTGGCCCGGCCCTGTGACGAGGACGCCGACCCGACCCACGTCACCGCCTCGGGGATCGTGGTCGGCCGGCGCGGCACGGTCCTGCATCTCCACAAGCGACTGGGCATCTGGATGCAGCCCGGCGGCCACATCGACGCGGGCGAGACCCCGGCCACGGCGGCCCGGCGCGAGGCGACCGAAGAGCTCGGCCTGGCCGTCGAGCACCCCGCCGGCGGCCCGCAGCTCATCCACATCGACGTGCACGAGGCCGCCCTGGGCCACACCCATCTCGACCTGCGCTACTTCCTGCTCGGTTCCGACGCCGACCCCGATCCGCCGCCGGGGGAGAGCCCCGACGCGCGCTGGTGCGGCTGGGACGAGGCGATGGCCATGGCCGACGCCGCCCTGGTCGACGCGCTGCCACTGGCCCGAGCGGCCTACGAGGCGCAGGCATGAGTGACACGCTCGACCACTTGCTGGCCGTCCAGGACTACGACACCGCCATGACCCAGCTGCAGCACCGGCGCGACGCGTTGGCCGCCACGTCGGGCCTTGCCGCGGTCGAGGCGCAGCTGGCCGCGCTCGAGACCGAGCGGGCGGACGCGGCCGTCCGACGCGCCGCCCTGAGCGACATTCAGAAGGAGCTCGAGGAGCAGATCGCCGGCATCACGCAGCGGCGTAGCTCCCTGGAGCAACATCTGTATGCGACGACGAGCTCGTCGGGCCGTGATCTCCAGGCCATGAACGAAGAGGTGAAGCACCTGACCGATCGCCGAGCCGAGCTCGAGGAGCTCGAGCTGGTGGCCATGCTCGACCAGGACCCCATCGACGCCGAGCTGGCGGCATTGGGCGAGCGACGGGCGCCGCTCGAAGCCCAGGCCGAGGAGCTGCGGGCCCAGATCGCCGCCGAGGCGGCGGAAATCGACGCCCAGCTGGCCTCGGCCGCCCAGGCCCGCACCGCCGAGGCCGCGCTCCTCCCGACGGCCCTGTCGGACCGCTACGAAATCCTGCGGTCGCGCCTCAAGGGCACCGGCGCGGCGCGGCTGATCAAGAACCGTTGCGACGGCTGCCACCTCGAACTGTCCTCGGTCGAGGTGGAGAGGATCCGCGCCAACCCGAGCGGCGAGGTGGCCACCTGCGAGCAGTGCGGCCGCATCCTCGTCCCGGCCTGACGCGCCGGCCGTGCTGATCCTGGTGCGCCACGGCGAGTCGGTGGCCAACGCGCAGGGCCTCCTGCTCGGTCGGACCGACGCCGAGCTGACCGAAAAGGGCCGCGTGCAGGCGTCCTCGGTCAGGTCGCTGCTGAGCGACCCGGTGGCCGAGGTGCGGACGAGCCCACTGGCGCGGGCACGCGACACGGCCGATCTGCTCGACCTGGGAACGCCCGTCGTCGACGACCGTTGGATAGAGGTGGACTACGGCGAGTTCGAGTGCCAGCCGCTGGGTGGCATCCCGGCCTCGGTCTGGCAGCAGTGGCGCAGCAACCCCGACTTCCGGCCCGAGGGCGGCGAGTCGCTGGCCGAGGTGGACGAGCGCATCACCGCCGTCTGCACGGAGCTGTTCGCCCGGGACGGCGCCGGGGCGCGCCGGCCCGAGGGCGACGTGGTGGTGGTGAGCCACGTGACGCCGATCAAGGCGGCCGTGGCCTGGGCTCTCGGGACGCCCGACCTGTACTGGCGGCTCCACCTGCGCACGGCCTCGGTCACCCGCATCGGCTGGAACCGCGACGCCCCCATCCTCCACGGGTTCAACGAGGTGGTGGTTGGCGCCCCACGCTGAGGGGGCGCCACAATCGGTCGGTGCCCGACCAAGCCCCGACCCTCGCTGCGCTCCGCCCCCCGCCCGGATCGGACGAGGACCCGGTCCACCGCCGTGTCATCTCCATCGACGTGTTCTTACGGGGCGACCACTTCGCCGTCATCGGGACGCTGCACGACCAACGCCCCTGGGCGGGCGGTGAGCTCGGGCCGCGCGACCTCCACTTCATGGAGCTGGGCGTCGTGGTCCGCCGCGCCGACCTGATGATCGTCGACGCCGAGGTGGACATGCGGACCTACCCGCACGCCGAGTGCACCGACATCGAGGCCAGTTTCCGCGACCTCGTCGGGCTTTCCGTGGGCCGCGGCTACACCAGCGCCGTCCAGGAGCGCTTCGGGCGCCAGCGCGGGTGCAGCCATGTCGAGTTCCTGGCCCGGGCCGTCGGCCCCGTGGTGGTGCAGGGCGTGACCTCGTCGGGCGCCTGGGAGGTCGAGAAGGGGAGTGGGGAGCACCCCATGCGTGAGGGCGGGTTCGGCTTCCTGGCCGACACGTGCCACATATGGACGCAGGACGGTCCGGGCCCGCAGAAGATCTCCCTCGGTTGGCGCCCGGGCCTGTTCGGGGGCTATCCGGCGCCGTCGGCCGAGGAGATCCGCCGCCGCCTGGCCGACACCGGCGAGGTCGGCTGACGGCCCGAGACGACGAGGGGCGGAAAGGCCGGACGGAACGGCGGAACAGAAATCGGCCTTGCTGTTGATGCCGGTGGGCTGTCGTCAATACACTCGAATTGGGCGGGTCAAAGAGGTGCCCTCGGAGGTTGTCGACACAGGCAGCTTCTGCCCGGACTGACATCGACTTCGTCTGGGAGGTCTCTCGATGACCCTCGTCGTACGACGGCACGTACGGCTCGCCCCCGAAATCCACAGCGTGGCCGACCACGCCACGGTCACGCTCCTGGGAGACCTCGACGCTTCCACGGCCGCGTTGCTCTACGAGCAGTTTGCCGCGTTGACCAGAGAGGGGGTCAAGCACGTCGCCCTCGATCTGGAAGGACTTACCTTCATGGATTCGACGGGTCTGTCCGTGGTCATCGCCGAGCACAAGCGCGCCACGTCGCTCGGGGGGGAGTTGATCATCTACTCGCCCCAGGAGGCCGTCCGGAAGCTCTTCGAAATCACCGGCCTCATGGAGGTTCTCGACGTGCTGCCGAAGAACCGCCCCTCCTGAACACGGCCGCCGGGGAGCCCGCTACGCCTGCTCGTTGCGCCCACGCGTGGACTGGACGATCTCCTCGGCCAGATCGAAGACCTTGCGGTTGGAGCGTTGCGACGCCCGCCGCAGCGAGTCGAACGCCTCGTCGGCGGTCGCACCGGTGCGCTCCATGAGAATGCCCTTGGCCTGATCGATGACGCCGCGGGTCGTCAGTGCGATCTCGAGGTTGCGCCGTGCTTCCTCCTTGCGCCAATACCCCTGGGCGTGGGTCAACGTGATGGCGGCGTGGGTGGCGAATGCCTGCCCCACCCGCTCGTCCGCCTGGTCGAAGGCGGCCTCCTGCTCGGAGTAGAGGTTGAGCGCACCCAAGCCGTCGTGATGGACGACGAGGGGGTACGACAGAACGGAACGGATGCCCGCCGATCGGGCCATACGCATGAACTCGGGCCAGCGCCGGTCCGACTCGGTGGAGTCCACTCGGTTGACGACCTGGTTCCGGTACGAATGCAGGCAGGGCCCGCCCTCCGCCTCGTACTGGTACGCGTCGATGCGCTGCGCCAGTTCGCTGGTCGCCGCCACGGTGTGGGGGCCGGTCTGGTCGAGCAGGGTCACCCCGGCCATGGAACACCTCTCGAGCGCGGCGCAGGCCAGCTGGACGATTTGCTGCAACGCCGAGTCGACCACCCTTTCGAGTGTCGATTCCAGCGATTGTGAGACCGCGGTCGGCATGGAGCCGTCCAGCTCTCTCTCGACCTCAGATGTATCCGATGACACCGTGTCCTCCCGGGCCGTTGCACCCTCCGCATCCCTACCCGAATTGCCCATGCGGTATGCAGCCACCGTTGCCCACCAGCGGGTGCGCCTGATTACTCCGTGGAGGTCGGGGTATCGACCACGTCAGGTGAGCGGAACCGGCTACTAGCGAAACAACGGTGTCCCCCGCGCCGGCGACCGGTCGTGGTGGTGATGTTCGGGCCCGTTCGATCCGATGTTCACCCGGTTCTCTATTCGGCTCGGGTCCGGTCGGGACTGTCGGTGGCGGATCTGTGGACCGAGTGTCTCGCGCTGGGAGTCAACGCGTCGATGGATCAGCTCGAGCCGTCCTGAACGGCACACGGAGCCCGAGCGCCCGGGAATACGACCTCATCGCACATTCGCTCAACGAGCGGTTCGTCGATCTCGGCTTCAACCATCTCGTGCCCTACGCCGAGGACGTCGGCTTCTGAGCTCCCGGGGCGGGCCACGACGTCGCCGCGCTGGCACGGCGGGGCGGCTGTCCGTCGGTCCACTCGTCCCGAAGGTGGCCCAACTCGGGCCGAGCCGCCGGTGGTCTCAGAAGAGCGCGCCGACCGGTGCCGCGTTCCCCGACCCCGGCGACGAGAGCGCCTCGGCGCACGTGGCGGCCAGCAGGCGCGCCATGACGCGCCGAGCCGCCCGCACCTGCAGTCCCGACGTGCGACGCATGCGATCCCAGGCCTCCCACGAGGTGGCGGTGTCCATCGCGTCGAGGTACTCGTTGCGGACATTGTCGGCCAGCGGGCCGAGCTCGGGAGCAAAGGTGGACTTGATGTTCTCGAGGAGCAGCGCGTCGGCGAGGTAGACGACATCACTCACCCCGGGCGACGTGGAGAGGCGGGGCACCATGGCGCGGCGTACCGGCGTGACCTCTTCGTACAGAGACGCGCGGTGGGACACCGTGCGCTCGAGGCGTTTGTCCAGAGACAGCCTCGGACTCAGATGCGGCATGCCGGACCACTGGCTGCGCAGTTGGAGCGCGGCCACGTAGTGATAGAGATCGTCGAGATCGGAGAAGTGGTGGAACACGAGCCGGAGGGAGACCCCGGCGCCGCTCCGCCACGGCGCGGGCAGTGGGCTCACTGCCCCCTTCGCGGAGAAGCGCGATGAGCGCGTCCGCGACGCTGCGACGGGTGCGCTGGCCGCGCGCGACACGGCCGTCGGCGGCCGTTTCGTCGGTCAGCGCGAAGACCGCTTCAAGGTCTGGTAGCGCAAAGCTTTGCTGTGCCAATTCGGCCTGTGCGAGGTCGAGCCGGACGCCCCCTTCGCCCGCTCCTCCGGCCGCTGCCGTGGAGCTAGGAGTCACTGAAACTCACCTTTCCTGTCTAAGGCGGAAATCGTGTGCACGCCGCCGTCTTGCGTGCGGTCGCCAAAATGCACGGATTCATCGTGAATGTACGCCTTGAAATGGCCTAAAATGCCCATTTTTCAAGTTGTTGTGTCAACGTCTTGACAAACCTGGACCAGGGCCTCGGCGGGCATCAAATGACCACTTCTTCAGGGGGAGCCGAAGGTCACGGGCCGAGGGCCGAAGGTCACGGAAGACCGATGGCGTGGCACAAGGGCATGACGCGGTATTCCGGCGGCATGTGGGGCAACGGTGCTCGGCGTGGCGGTGCCGGCGTGTCCTGTTCGTCCGCTTCGAGCGGACTGGCCGTGCCGTTGGTCGGCGCCCTTCCACGGCCACCGGGCCGAAACCAGCCGTTCGGGCCGCAGCGAACGCGGCTCGGCCAGGCGACCGAGTTCTGATTGTGCGCGGCGCCGTAGGCCGGCGAGTCGAAGAAGCGAGTCGACGACGCCGCGTGGCGGCGAAGCAAGCCGTCCGACAGCGACCAGGGTGACGTCGTCGTGAACATGTCCGTCCGACAACCAGCCGCGCCGCATGGTTCGCGACGTCCTCCTCGTCGATGGCACCAGGGCGGGAGCGCCGATGCCGTTGCTTCGTGAGCCGCGGTGTCTATCTAACTCCGCGCATGCCGCTGCCTCGTCGGGCTCACCGCTGCACGGAGGCGACGTGGCCCGCCTCGAGCGCCACCACGATGTCACAACGGGCCGCCTCGGCCTCCCGATGCGTAATGACCAGCACACTGCGGTCCCCGGCCGCCACCTCCAGCACGGCGGCCACGAGCCGGTCCGCCAACGCGGGGTCGAGCCCGCTGGTGGGCTCGTCGAGCACGAGGAGCGGCCCCGGTGCCAGGAGGGCGCGAGCGACCGCCAGTCGGCGCCGCTCCCCGCCCGAGAGAGCCACCCCGTCCTCGCCGACCGGCGTGTCGAGCCCGGCCGGCAGCGTGGCCACCCAGGCGTCGAGTTGGGCGGCGCACAATGCGGCGGCGATCTCCTCCGCAGTGGCATCGGGCCGGCCCAGGGTCAGGTTGGACCGCACGCTGCCGGCGAACATCTGGGCCCGCTGGTCGGCCAGGGCGCACGCGGCACGGGCCACGGCCTGTGGCAGCCGCTCGACGTCGACGCCTCCGAGCGACAGGGTGCCCTCCTCGAGGGGCCAATAGCGCAGGAGCGCATTGACGAGGCTCGACTTGCCAGCGCCGCTCGACCCGGTCACCGCCACCCGGCCCGCGGCGGGCAGGCGCAGGCTGACCCCGTCGAGCGCCCTGGGGAGCCCGGGCGCGTACCGCAGCGCCGCTCCCTCGAACACCACCTCGGGAACGCCGTCGGGCCTCGCCTCGGGCTCGTCGGGATCACGCACGGGGATCGGCACGTCCTCGAGCGCGAAGAGCCGGTCGGCCGAGGCGCGCACGGCCAGGGAGCGGCCCACGGCCATCGGCACGGTCGGTACGGTCTCGAAGGTGGCCAATGCAGCCAGCGGGAGTACGGCCACCATCACCTGCTCGAGGTGGTGGGCGTGGACGGCCGCCACGCCGAGCACCAGCACGGCCACGACGGCGACGGCGACGCAGAGCTGGACGAGCGCGGCGCTGCGGCGGGCGAGAAGCGCGTGGCGGTGCTCGAGCGCGTCGGCGCGCCCGCCCATCTCTTGGACCGAACGCAGCATGGCCTGGTCGGCTCCGAAGGCCAGCAACTCGGGAGCGCCCTCGAGCGCGTCGACCACCTGGGCCTGGAGCTCCCCGGACAGTGCGGCGACCTCGTCATCGCCGCTGCGCCGCCAAGTGAGCAGCGCCGGCACGGTCAGGGCGACGGCCAACGGGGCGCCCAGGGCCAGCGCGGCCCAGGGCAGGATCAGCCCGACGGCCACCGTGCCGACGACGCCGGCGCCCACCGCGACCGCCACCGGCAGCAGGGTGCGCAGATAGAGGTCCTGGAGTGCGTCGACGTCGTCGATGGCCCGGGCCAGCAGGTCGCCACTGCGCCAGCCGGCCAGGGCAGCCGGCACGCGGGGAGCGAGGCGGTCGTAGAGCCACAGGCGCCAGCGCGTCAGGGCACGAAGCGCGGCGTCGTGCCCCACCAGACGCTCCCCGTAGCGCAGCGGTCCGCGTAAGAACGCCAGCACCTCCACCGCAGCCAGGATCCCCACGAGTGCGTCCAATCCGGGCCGCAACGCCGCCCGTCCGACCACGTAGCCCGAGCCGGCCAGCAGGCCGATGGTCGCGGCGGCCGAAGCCAGTCCCAAGAGGCCAGAGACGAGCAGCCGCCCGGTGGGCGTGCCCGGCTCGGCCAGAACGCGGCGCAGCGAGTGCCGGGTCACGACGACGTCACCAGGGGGGCGGCGGCATCGGGCAACGCGACGATGGTGCCGAAGCGGGGCAGGAGGACCGGTTCGTGGGCGGCCACGACGACGGTGCGACCGCTCAACCAGGGCTCGATGGCCGGGGCGAGCCGGGCCACGGTCGGTGGGTCGAGTGAGGCCGTCGGCTCGTCGAGCAGCAGGACGGGCGCCGGGCAGAGGAGGGCACGGGCGAGAGCCACCCGTTGGCGCTCGCCCGAGCTCAGGGTGAGGCCGTCGTGGCCGACGACGGTCTGCAGTCCGGCCGGGAGGTTGGCCACCAGCGTGGCCAGGCCGACGGCGCTCAGCACACCGAGCAACTCGTCCTCTGGCGCGTCCGGCGCACCGAGCCGCAGGTTCTGGGCCAGGCTGGCGTGGAAGAGGTGCGGCCGCTGAGGCAGCCAGGAGAAGCAGGCGCGCCACTCGGCCGGGCTCTGCTGGGTCGCCGGCCGGCCGTCGAGCGTCATGCTGCCCGCGCTCGGCTCCACGAAGCGCAAGAGTGCGGCGAGGACGGTCGACTTGCCCGCTCCCGACGGACCCGTGATCGCTACCCGCGCCGCCGGCGCGGCCTGCAGGGAGAAGGCGGCGAGCGCGGGGCGAGCGCGTTCGGGGTACTCGACGGCCAGCGCGTCGATGGCCAAGTCCGGAACGATGGTGACCGGTGCCGTTGCCATCGCCGGCCCACGCGACGCGGCCGACGCCGGCGCGGGAGTGGGCGTGGGCGTGGGCGTGGGCGTGCCGAGGATTTCGAGGACGCGTGTCGCCGCCGCCCGGCCCTCGGTGCTGGCGTGGAACTCCGCCCCGGCGCGGCGGAGCGGGATGAAGATCTCCGGCGCCACCAGGAGGACGGCCAGGGCGGTCTGGAGTCCCAGCTCCCCCCACAGCAGGCGGAGGCCGAGCACCATGGCCACGAAGCCGACCCCGAAGCCGGCGATGAGGTCCATGGAGAGGGCCGAGAGGAAGGCCACCCGCAGGGTGCGCAGAGTGGCCACGCGGACCCCCTCGTTGGCGGCTTCCACCTCGCGTCGTCCGTACGCCTCGCGCCCGAAGGCGCGGAGCGTGGGGAGGCCCTCGACGAGCTGGAGGAAGTGTCCCGCCAGCGACCCGAGGCGGCGCCACTGTCGCTGCGAACGCCTGGTCGCCTCGCGCCCGAAGTAGACCATGGTGAGCGGGACCGCCGCCACGAGCGCCACGATCACGACGAACGACAGCCAGTCCTGGGTCGCCACCCACACCAGCAAGAGGGGTGGGATGGCGGCCGCGGCGGCGGCTTGCGGCAGGTAGCGGGCGTAGTAGGCGTGGAGCGAGTGCAGCCCGCGGGTGGCCGTGGTCGACAGCTCGCCGGGCCGCTCGCCGGCCAACCAGGCCGGGCCCAGGGCGAGCGCGTGGTGCAGCAACTCACCGCGCAAATGGGTGACGACCAGCTCAGCCGACTTGTGGGCCGACCGGTCGGCCAGCGCGTACAGCACCGCACGGGTGGCGATGGCGAGGCCGACCAGGGCGATGGCCGGCGCGACCTGGCGGACCGACGCGTGCTGCAGCAGCGAGCGGTCCACCGCGTGGGCCAGCGCGACCGCCTGCACGACGATGGCCAGGGCCGTCAGCACGCCGAGCGCGAGAGCGATGGCGGTCACACGCCGCAGGCCGGGCAGCCGAGCGGCCAGCTCGGGGTCGACCAGGCGTGGTCGACCCGGGGCGGTGGTCATGGTGCTCAGAGACTGAATGTCGTGTCCTTCACGTCCACCGCCCGACCGATGAGGCCCTCGGCGACGGCCAGGCGGGCGGTCGCTGCATCTTCGCAGGTGGCCGCCGTGCGGGCCCCATCGGGCAGGTCGGCCACAATGGCGGTGCGCACGGGCTCCGCGCCGTCTTCGCCGCCGTAGGTGACGGTGAACGAGGCCACCGTCGCTCTGGACGGCACCTCCGGCGGTCGTTCGACGACGGGGACAATGTCCGTGGCCGCATCGGCCTGGTCGGCCAGGTCGGCCAGGAAGGCGGATCGGCCGTCGGTCCCCGGTGGGGTGGCCGACCACACGGCCAGGCCGGGCTTGGAGAGCATGCCCGACACCGTCGTCACGAGTCCGAGCTCGGACGGACGGGTGCGGAGTCGGCGCCCGAGGGACACGAGCGACTGCAGGGCGTAGTGGTTGAAGGGACCGCCGGCGAAGGCCATGCCGCCGGTCAGGGTGGGGGTGCCATCGAGGTCGAGATCGAGCGCGCGCTGCTGCACCCGCACCGCCGCCGGGAAGCACGAGTAGACCTCGGCCAGCTCGATGTCGCGCAAGGGGCACCCGAGTTGGCGCTGCGCGGCGCGGCCGAGCACTTCCATCGCGGGCCAGGCGTGCAGCCGGTGGCGGGCGGTGAGGGTGACGGCGCGGGAGCAGTGCAGGGCCACGTGCGGGAAGAGCCAGCGGTCCGGCGGCACGCCGGCCTCCTCGGCGCGGGCGGCCGAACAGACGATGAGCGCCGTCGCCTGGTCGACCGTCCATTGGCTCGAGTGCCACAGGTTGTAAGGCAAGGCCAGTGGGCGGTTGTGCGGTCCCGGCGCGGCGATCTGCTGCGCCGAGAGTGGTGCGGGAAAGGCGGCGTCGGGGTTGCCCTGGGCGACGTCGTTGAACCGGGACCACAAGGCGGCGATGTCGTCACGCTGCTGCTCGGGGGCTACGCGCTCGGCGGCTCCCAGCGCGTTCTCTATCAGCGCGTACTGCTGCACGACGGGCCAGACGAGGCCGGCCGCCACCTCGACGGGCGCCACGAAGTCGGGTGGCCGCGTCACGACCTCGTCGGGCGCGACCCCGGCATCCTCCTCGGTCTCGGTGTCCCTGGCGCGAGCCCAGGCGCGAGCCTCACCGGCGACCACGACCACCGTCTCGTACTCACCGGCGGCCACGGCGGCCAGGGTGTGGTTGACCAGCTCCTGTTGCGACACGCCGACCTCGAAGAGCGCCGTGCGAGCTTCGGGTGAGCCGATACGCCGGGCCACCGTGCGTCCGGGATCCGTGAGCGACCACGATCCTTGCGGCACTGCGACGAGGTCGACCGAACCCAGGAGCCCGGGTGCGCCCGCGTCGTGGGCTGCCTCTTCGGCGGCCCGGGTCATCAGTTCGGTCACGGGCGCGCTCTCGTTGGCGGCGCCCAACCCGACGACGACGGGCAGGCGCGGCTCGAAGGAGCGAAAAGGTGCGGACACGGCGCTCGATGCTACGGTCCGGCCATGGCGACCGGCGATGCGGGCAGGTGGGAGGGGGCGCTCGGGGATTACACGAAGGAGAGCTTCGAGGCCGAAGGGAAACGGCGGGACTTGTTTCGCCTGGGCAGCGGCCCCGCCGTGATCGTCATGAGCGAGGCCCCTGGCATTACGCCCGAGCTGGCGCTGTTCGGCCGCCGGGTCGCGGCCGCGGGGTGCACGGCCGTGCTGCCGCACCTCTTCGGTGACGTCGGTCGGCCGATGACCGGGGTGTACTCGGTCCGTTCCCTCGGCCCAGCCTGCGTTTCGCGCGAGTTCTCCTGCTTCGCACTCAAGCGGACGAGCCCCATCACCACCTGGCTGCGCGCGTTGGCGGCGTCGGAACACGAGCGGTGCGGCGGGCCCGGCGTGGGCGCCGTCGGCATGTGCTTCACCGGCGGCTTCGCCCTCGCCATGATGGTCGACGACCGCATGCTGGCTCCCGTTCTGAGCCAGCCGTCGCAGCCGTTCCCGATCGGCAAGAAGTACAAGGCCGACATCGGCATCTCGGACGCCGACCTGGCCCGGGTCAAGGAGCGCACGGAAGCCGGCCAGTGCGTACTCGGCCTGCGCTTCACCAACGACCCCTTCTGCTTCTCGGAGCGCTTCGAGACCCTGCGCCGCGAGCTGGGCGACAAGTTCCTGGCCGTGGAGATCGACTCGGCGCCGGGAAACCCCTACGGGCACCCCAAGAGCGCCCACTCGGTGCTGACGCATCACCTGGTCGACGAAGAGGGCACCCCGACGCGGGCGGCCCTCGACCAGACGTTGGCCTTCTTCCGCGAGAATCTCGGGGTGGGCACCGGTCCCGGGCCGCGGCCTCCAGGGATGTGACCACGGCTCGGCGGCCTCCATAGTCGGAGCCGCCGAAGGTGATGGGGTGGGCTCTACGTCGGAGCCTGCAGGATTTCGTCGGCCACGCGCTCCCCGGAGCGCACGGCGCCGTCCATGGCCCCGAAGGACGTCGTCGCCGTCTCCGTGCCCGCCCAGTGCACCCGCCCGACGGGCTCGCGCAACCGGGAGCCGTAGTGCGTCAGCACGCCTGTCGAAAAATGGGCCAGGGAGCAGCCGCGCGTCCAGCGCTCCTCGGCCCAGTTGATCTCGAGGACCTCGAGCGGCTTGGCTGCATTGGGGCCGAGCCGGGTCGACAGCATTTTGGTCAGCACGGATCGCCGGTTGGCCTCGCCCATGGACCACAGGGCGCGAGCACGTGGCCCGGCCGAGTAGGTGCCGATGACGCCCTCGGGATGTCCGGGTTGGGTCGTGTCGAGCGTCACTTCTATGAGGTCGTCGGTGGCCACCGTGTTGCCCGAAATGCCGTCAGCCCGCCAGAAGGGTTCCTCGTAGACGGCCACGGTCTTGAGTTCCGTGCCGGCGGGCATCTGGTGGAGCAGCAGCGCGTGGTCCGCCGGGAGCGCCGGTTCGAAGCGGATGCCGGCGGCCAGGGCGCGTGGCAGCGCCAGCACGGCGCGCCGGGCCCTCACGGTGGGTCCGTCGGACACGAGGTCGACGCGGTCGGGCCCTTGGGTGAGGGCGGTGACGGGCGCTTCCAGCACGACCGCGTCACCCAGCTCGGCTGCCATGGCGTCGGGAATCTGCCCCACGCCCCCTTCGAATTGGGAGTCCTGGTAGCCCCCCGCGATGTTCATGAGCGACTCCACGCCGCCGGCCGACCGTACGAGGAACAACCAGCACAGCAGGGAGACCTCCGAGAGGTCGCAGGCGAAACAGGCCCGTACCGTCGCCTCGACCAGGTCGCGGGCCAGTCGGGTGGGCACGTGCGCCGGCGAGAGCCAGGCCCGAACCGACTGCGCGTCCCACTTGGCGGCGGCGCGCGCGTCCCAGGGCGCCTCGAGCGGGACCTTCTTGGCCATGGCACCCATGCGGGTGATGGCCTGGCCGGCACTGAGGAGCGCCGCGGGGTTGATGCGCGGGATGTCACCCCGGTACCGGCGGACCTTGCCGCCGGTCGCCAGGACGTTGTCGCCGTCGACGTGGGTGGAGAAGGTGGTCACACCCATCTCCTTGGCCAGCGCGTGGAGGCGGTCGTGGTGGGGCCCGACGAAGCAGCCACCCATGTCCACCGGAATGCCGCCCTCCGAAGTCTGCGTCCAGACCCGGCCGCCCACCCGGTCGCGGGCCTCGAGGACGGCGACGGTCTGGCCCGACTGCGCCAGGCGGCGGGCCGCCGTCAGCCCCGCCAGACCGGCGCCGACAATGCAGACGTCGACCTCCCTCGGTGCTCCTGTCGCCGTCATGTTTCCCACCCTTCCATCTGTGCCTCTGTCGTCCTTCTGCCCGTCGGTCCCGCTTCGTCCGCGGCAGGACCACGCCGGTGTGACGGTAGTGCGGCCACGCCGATTGAGGTCGTGGGGCGGAGGTGGGAGGATGGCCGGACCGAAGTCCGGCCGGGGTGGGGAGTCCAGGCCAGGCCAGCACAGCCCAGGAGCGCCATGACCGAATTCGTGATGACCATTGCAGGGGAAGCCGCACCGACGGAGGGGACGTTCGGCGTCGTCAACCCGGCCACGGGCGAGGTGTTCGCTCAGGCCCCCGAGTGCACCCGCGCCCAACTCGATGCTGCGTTCGATGCCGCGGCCAAGGCGGCCCGGGATTGGAAGGCCGACGAAGGGGTCCGGCGGGCCGCCCTGCTCAAGGCGGCCGACGTGCTGCTGGCGCAGGCCGCCACGGAGCTGTCGCCCATCCTGACGGCCGAGCAGGGCAAGCCGTTGGCCGACGCCGCCATCGAGGGGTTCGCCGCGGCGATCTGGTGCCAGTACTTCGCCAACCTCGAGATGGCGCCTCAGGTCATTCAGGACGACGATTCGGCCTACGTCGAGCTGGCCCGACGGCCGCTGGGCGTGGTGGCGGCCATTACGCCGTGGAACTTCCCGTTGACGCTCGCCTTCTGGAAGATCGCGCCGGCGCTGTTGGCCGGGAACACCCTCGTGCTGAAGCCGTCCCCCTTCACGCCGCTGACCACGCTGAAAGTGGGTGAGCTCCTGCGTGACGTGTTCCCGCCCGGCGTGCTCAACATCGTGAGCGGCGGTGACGAGCTCGGCGCGTGGATGACCTCGCACCCCGTGCCGCGCAAAGTCAGCTTCACCGGGTCGGTGGAGACGGGAAAGAAGGTGGCCCTCTCGGCCGCGCCCGACCTCAAGCGGGTCACGCTGGAGCTCGGGGGCAACGACCCGGCCATCGTGCTCGACGACGCCGATCCGGCCGCGGTGGCCTCGGCCATCTTCGCCGGGGCGTTCAACAACAACGGCCAGGTGTGCTCGGCCATCAAGCGGGTGTACGTGCCCGAGGCGCTCTACGACGACGTGGTCGAGGGGCTGGCGGCCCACGCCCGTTCCATCAAGGTGGGCGAGGGCACCGAGGACGGGGTGAAGCTCGGCCCGATCAACAACGCGCCGCAGTACGAGCGGGTCAAGGAGCTGGTGGCCGATGCGTTGTCGTCGGGAGCCACCGCGGTGACCGGCGGCAAGGCCATGGACCGCCCGGGGTACTTCTTCGAGCCGACCATCCTGACCGGGCTGTCAGACGGGACCCGGATCGTCGACGAGGAGCAGTTCGGACCGGCCCTCCCGGTGATCTCCTACCGACACCTGGGCGACGCGGTGGACCGGGCCAACGCCACCCACTTCGGCCTGTCGGGCTCGGTGTGGGGCACCGACGCCGACCGCGCCGCTGAGGTCGCCGCCCAGCTCGAGTGTGGGACGGCATGGGTCAACACGCACTTGGCGCTCGCCCCGCAGCAGCCGTTCGGTGGCTTCAAGTGGAGCGGCATCGGCGTGGAGAACGGCCCGTGGGGCCTGGCCGAGTTCTCCGAGTTCCAGGTGGTCCACCGCTCCAAGGCCGCGGACGGGCTCAACGCCACCACCGTCGTCGCTGCTGAGCTGAGCCGCTCGCCGGGCCAGGTTGCGCTCGGCGTCCACCCCTGACGTCTCGGGCGTCACCCGCCCGGCACCGGGAAATGGGGGGTCCGGTGCCGGGAGAGTGACGTTGCCGCAGGCAGCCGATGGCTGCCGCGGCGGGATCAGGTGGTGGTCGGAGTGCCGCCGGCCGCGCTCGGGGAGTCGGGCGAGCCCTGCACATGGTTCTTCACAATGGCGCGGATCTCCTTGACGTCCTGGCGGCCCTTGGCCACGGCGGCATCGGCCTGGGCGTCTGACTGCTTCGAGGGCACCAGGAGGTTGTTGTTGGCGTTCCACTGCTGGGGTGTGTAGGCGAGCACCGTCGCCGCCAGACCGTTGGTGGCGCTCGTCGCCGCGCTGATCTGGCCGTTCAGGTCGTCGATGAGCGGTTGCAGCACGCCCTGGTTGCCCGGGTTGACGTACTGCTGCGCCTTGGTCGACGCCGCCTGCAGGTTCGGGACCGATGTCGTGGTGACGCGGAACGCATCGCCGGCGATGTGGGCTGCCGGCAGGACCAGCTTGTAGACCCGGAAGTTGGTGAAGATGGTGCGGAAATCCTTCGCCGCCTGCTGCACCGACGTGTCGCCCTGAATCGTCGTGTCCAGCTCCTGCAGCGGGGTGATGTCGGTGCCCAGGTAGGCCTCCAGCGTGCCCTGGCCCGAGCCGAGGCCCTGGGCCCCCTTCACCTTGTCGATGGCCGAGTTGAGTGAATTGACCCGGTCGGTGATGTCGGTGTTGGCCTTGGCCTTGATCCCGGCCAGCGTGCTCGGGACGTCGCTGCTCCCGCTGCTCCCGCTGCTCCCGGTGGTGCCCGAACCGCTGGCGCTTGCGACGCCTGCCGTGCCCACGGCGGCGGCTGACGCCAGGGCGAGGGCCCCGAGGCGGATGAGGTGCGTACGGCCGTTCGGCATGTGAACTCCTCTCGTCGTCCGGGTCTTTCGTTGGGGACCCTGGGAGGAGATGGTGAGCCGTCCGGGTGAAGGGCCTGTTCGGCAATCGTGAGGGTTCTGTAAGGGATGGCCGGATTCCGGCAATTCGGGGTGCGCCCCATGGAAGGCTAGGTAGGTGAGCGCGGAGAACGGGACGGTCGTGGTCGTCGAGGACGACCCGCACATCGCCGACTTGGTGGACCTCTACCTGCGGCGCGAGGGGTTCCGCGTCCTGCTGGCCGGCGACGGCGAAAAGGGACTCGAGCTCTTCAAGCGGGAGGATCCGTGGATCGTCATCCTCGACGTCGGGCTTCCCGGACAGCGCGACGGGTTCGACGTCTGCCGCGAGATCCGCAGCCGCAGCAAGGTGCCCGTCCTCTTCCTCACCGCACGCGACGACGAGGTGGATCGGATACTGGGTCTCGAGCTGGGGGCGGACGACTACCTGGTCAAGCCGTTCTCACCCCGCGAGCTGGTGGCCCGGGTGCGGGCGATCCTGCGGCGGACCCGCGAGGGGCCGGCGCCCCAGGAGGTCGTCACGGTGGGCGACGTCGAGGTCGACCTGCGTCGGCGCGAGGCGCGCCAGGGTGGCCGGGCGGTGGCGCTCACGACCCGCGAATTCGACCTCCTGGCCTTCCTGTCCAACAACCTCGGCCTGGCCCTGTCACGCCAGCAGCTGCTCGACGGCGTCTGGGGCACCGACTGGTACGGCGACGAGCGCACCGTGGACGTCCACGTCGCGCAGTTGCGCAAGAAGCTCGGCCCCGAGCTCCCCCTCGCCACGGTGTGGGGTGTCGGCTACCGGTTCGGGTGAGCGATGCGACGCCGCCTGCTCCTCGCGATGGTCGGCCTGGTGGCCGTGACGTTGGTCATCGCCGGGGTCGGCAGTCTCATCCTGACGCGCAACGATGCACGCAACCAGGCCAAGTCCGAGCTCGTCTCCGAAGTCGATGCGCTGACGTCGCCCAAGAGCGGCGAACAGTCGCTCCGTGTCCTCAACGTCATCCGTCACACGCTCAAACTCGAGAACGCCGACACCATCCGCGTCACCGCAGCCGGTGAGCTCGCCTCGTCCCTCCCGGACGGGCTCACCGCGGAGGACATCGACCCGGCGGCGCTCCAGAACGGCCAGACCACGTCGGGTCGTCAGGGGAACCTCGTGTACGCCGCGGCGCCCATCGACTTGTCTCTCACGGAGCGCCAGAGGTTGGCCAAGCGCGCCCACGTGGCCGCGTTCGACGGCACGCTGGCCATTCTCCTCACGCGCGACGTCGGGGACCTCGGCCCGAGTTGGGGGTACTTCATCCTGGCCGGAGGCGCGGCGTTGCTGGTCGCCGGGGCGGTGGCCTGGCAGATGAGTCGGCGCATGGCCCGGCCGCTGGTGGAGGTCGAAGATGCCACGCGCCGGATCGCCTCGGGCGAACTCCATGCCCGGGTCCCGGTCCGCAGCCGGGACTACGCCGAATTCGCGTCGCTGACCGGATCCATCAACGCCATGGCCCAGAGCCTCGAGGACGGTCGGGCCCGGGAGCGCCACCTCCTTCTCGCCGTGTCGCACGACCTGCGCACGCCTCTTACCTCCATTCGCGGTTTCGCCGAGGCGATCCAGGACGGGGCCATCGAAGACAGCGGGCAGGCCGCCGACGTCATCATTGCCGAGTCCCGCCGCCTCGAGCGCCTCGTGGGCGACCTGCTCGACCTCACCAAGCTCGAAGCGCGGCAGATGTCCATCTCTCTGCGGCCGACCAACGCCGTCGAGGTGGTGGCCACCACGGCCGAGGGGTTCCGCCCCGCGGCGGCCAAGACCGGGCTGCAGATTGTGGTGCGGGCACCGGGAGGGGCGACCGTCGACAGCTGGGAGTCGCCGGGAGCGCCGCCGGTGGCGGCCGATCCGGACCGGCTGGCCCAACTACTGGCCAACCTCATTGAGAATGCCATCACGTTCGCCCTCACCACGGTGACGGTGGCGGTCGGCGACGACCCGGCGTCGGGGACGTGCGTGATCACGGTCGACGACGACGGTCCCGGCATTGCCGAGGGCGATCTGCACCGGGTGTTCGAGCGCTTCTACCGGGCCGACCGTGGGCCGAACCGTCGCCTGGGCTCGGGACTGGGCCTGGCCATTGTGGCCGAGCTGGCCGCGGCCATGGGCGGTACCGTGCGGGCGGAGTCGCCCATCAACTACGACGGCGGCTCGCGCTTCGTCGTGACGCTCGGGTACTGGCGGGGTGCCGTGCCTGTGCCCACAAGGGTCTGAAGCCGCCACCGGAGTGCCGCGGCCGTGTGGCCGTGGCCGCCGCCGTGTACCGTTCGGTCATGGCTGACGTCGAGCAGGCAATCAGACAGGTCCCGCTGTTCTCGGATCTGTCCAAGCGCGAGGTGAAGCAGCTGGCCGCGGCCATGAGCGAGCGTTCGTTCCCCGCGGGAACGGCGATCACGGAGAAGGGGAAGCCCGGAATCGGCTTCTTCATCATTGTGAGCGGTACCGCCACCGTCAGCGACGGCAGCGCAACGATCGGCTCCCTGAAGCCGGGCGACCATTTCGGCGAGATTGCCCTCATTGACGAGGGCCCCCGCATGGCCAACGTCGTGGCGGACACCGATCTGGACTGTTACGCGCTGACCGCCTGGCAGTTCCGGCCCTTCGTCCAGGCCCACCCCGATGTTGCCTGGGCTCTGCTGCAGTCGCTCGTCAAGCGGATGGTGCGCGACACAGGTCTTCCCACCGGAGGGTAGGCCCCCGCGCTGGGGGAGCCGGGTGTTCACCGGCGGGCGCCACCACAACGACGTTGATGCACCCAATCCGGTCGGGACGCCGCGGTGCTCGAGTGACGGAGCTACTGCTCTCAGCCGGTGATGAACGTGGCGGCGAAGGCCTGCAGCCACTCGACTGGCCCCGGGGAGGGGGACCACGGCGGGCTGATGAGCGTCCAATCGACGCCGAGCTCCTCCATGTCGCCCAGGCGCTGGCGGATGCGCTCGGCATCGCGTTCGAAGTTGGCCAGGCCCGGCCCCGAGTAGCTCAAGATGAGCTCGAGCTGCTCGTAGCGCTCACCGGCGAAGCGTTCGAGCACCGACAGGCGCTCGCGCAGTTCCTCGGTCGTGGTCACCGGCGGTGTGCGTGCTGTCTTGGCCACCGAGGCCGATGCGGCCATCGGCATCCACCCGGCGGCGAAGCGGGCGGCTCGGTGGAGCGCGGCATCGGAATTCCCGCCCATCCATATGGGGATGGACCGGTTCCGCGGTGCCGGTAGGGCCTGGGTGTTGCGGGCGGAGAAGTGGCGGCCCTCGAACGTGAACGGTTCACCACGCCAGTGCAGCTGCATCGCCTCGAGCGCCTCGTCAAAGAGCGCGTTGCGCTCAGCGAAGTCCACGCCAAGGGCGAAATACTCCGACTTGAGGTACCCGGCGCCGGCACCCATGTAGAAGCGTCCTTCGGACATCCGGTCGAGCGTCGCCGCCGCCTTGGCCAGCACGAACGGATTGCGATAGGGGACGACGGTGAGGTTGGTCACCAGCGCCAACTCGGTGGTGACGGCCGCCGCGGCTGCCAGCGCGACGAAAGGGTCGAGGCTCTGGTGCCCGCCGGCGGCCAACCAGGTGGCGCTCGGGGCCGGGTGCTCCGTCAGAGCGAATCCGTGCCACCCGGCCGACTCGGCGGCCGCGGCAATCCCGGGAATCGTGCCGGCGTCGAGCAGGTCGAGCTCGCTTCCGTTGGCCTCGGGGTAGTGAAGGATGAAGCGCACCCGGTTCCTCGCTTTCCGGTCGGGCCCCGACGTCCCCGGGAACCCAGCGGGGACCTTACCGATGTCGGGGGCCGACGGTAGGGGGAAGGACTGGTCCACCACGAAGCTCACTCGACGCGCCAGCGCGGCGGTGCAGGCTCCGGGCGGGCACAGCTGCGGCGCCGACTCGGGAGCGGGCCAAGCCGCCAGGGACACGCCGGTACAGTACGAAGGTCATCACAGAGACCGGATCGTTGGAGGGTCGCGTGCCGAGAATTGAGCCGATACCACTGGACGAGCTGGCGCCCGAGCCGCGCCGGATCATTGAGGAGGGGGTGGCCGACGGGCTGTACGCCACACCGATCCCTCTGCAGATTTTTGCCTACAAGACTTCGCAGATCCTCATGACCAACGCGGCGCGCACCACGTGGGGCCAGCAGTCGCTCCTCGGGGGAAGGATCCTCGAACTGCTGCGCATCCGCAGCGCACAGCTGGGCGAGTGCCAGCCCTGCATGCAGTCACGCAAGCACGACTCGATCACGGAGGAGGACGTGGCCTGTCTCGTGGCACCCGGGGGGACGGAGCTGAACGAACAGGAACGCCTGGCGGTGGAATTCCTCGATCTCCTCTCGGCCGACCATCACGCCATGGACGACGAGTTCTACCGCCGACTGGGCGAGCACTTCACGGCCGCGCAGATCATTGAGCTCGGATTCGCCTGCGCCAACTCCATGGGCCTGCACCGCTTCATCCACACACTCGACGTCTTCGGACAGGGGGCGCCGGTGATCCCCTACAGTCCCGACCAGGTCGACTCCGCCATTGACGAGCCCGCCCTGCACGCCTGACCCGGACCGTTCCGATGGGCGGGGGTCCCAATTGGGCCGCCCCGATACTCAGGGCGGAATCTCAAGACCGGTGACGTAGTGCGTGCCAGCCCGAGGGTGCGTCCCTGATCAGGGCGTGAGCACCCGTCGTCTGCTCTGGACCGCAATAACGGCGTCAGCGAGCGCGCACGAGACCCCGAACAGGATTTCGTTGGGCATGCCTTCCGGCGACTCGTTCTGTGCCCAAGTGTGGATCCGCCGCACCGCCCGGGGGAATGGATTCTTCCGCCAGAAGTACATCGCGGGCTTGTCGGCGTCCAACAGCGTGGCCCCGGCAATGGCGGCGAACGTCGCAAGACGCGCCTTGCGATCCACCGCGGCCAGCGCACCGAGGGCAACTGCCAGACCCAGAATTCCGTCCCGCTGGGCATAGCGGAGAAACTGCTGCCAGTCGTCGACCGTGCGCAGTTTGCACCCCCAGTGCGGGACCATGTCGAGAGCGAGGTGCGAGACGACGCCGACCGCGAATGCAGTCACTGGCCGCTGCTCGAGGACCCGGCCGATGGCGACGCCGGACAGCACGTGATTCGTCACGAACACCGCGCATTCCTAGTTCAGTTCGGTGTCGTGGTCACGACAGCGGCGGCGACACGGGCTGGGACCATCTCTGCGATAGCGGTGGTCGTACTACCTGCAGGTGGACGCAGCGTCGCCGGACCACGCCACGCCGAGGAGGTCGGGCTGACTTTGGGACGAACCGAGGACAACGGGTGCCCGTATGGACGGGCCTTCCAGGGGCGGCAAAGACCCTCAAAACGGCGTAGACCCGCAGGTCAGGGGGCTGTGAACATTTAGGTGGCTCATAGCTTTCTCTGACCTGGCGTACAGACCGCCGATGTCCAATGGATTGAACGAGCCCTCGGAGCCTCCGGGCTCAGAAGCAGGACCACGAAATGAGCGAAGAACCGCACAACGAAACGAAGGACCAGGCCATGGGCTACTTTCCAGCAGAATACGGAGCACTACTCCGTCCCACCGGTGGAGCCCTCCAGGCTCGGATAGGGCACGACCAGGCGGGGTGTCCAGAAGAATTCGTGCTCAAGTACCGTCGCCAACGCACCGAGAACCCGTATGCGGACCAGGTGCATACAGGGGTGCGCGGACGTCGGTCATCCGAAGTCAACGAGTTGTTGGGGGGGCGTAATGATGCATGAACCGCGGCACCGGTACGGCGTGTGCCATCGGTGTGGATGGTCCGGCTCGGTTTCGAGGGTCGGCCTGCGGGACCGCCGGAAGCTTGGAACCGGCACGGCCTTCGGACGCCTGTGTGACGATTGCGCCAGCACGGTGGTGGGCCGGCCCCAGGTCCAGCCCCAGGTCCAGCCCCAGGTCCAGGTCGCAGCTCCTTCGCAGTCGCGACTCGAGCCGATTCGACACCCGCGCGTCGCCTGAGCCACCTTTGTGCAACGGAGGTGACCTTCTGGGATCGGCCCTCCGTGCCGGCGATCCGGTTCAGCCGAACCCTTCGCCCAACTGGAACACGGGTGCCTCTGAGTCCTGCCAGACGGGCAACTGAACAGGTCGCTGCTTCGGACCCTTGAGCTCCGCCCGGATCGTCCTCAGAACCCGCATCCCGTCACTGAAGGCGTTGAGATTGCTGGCGCCGAAGCGGCGCTCGGTCTCGAAGCTCGGCACCTCCACGACCTTGAAACCGGCCTTGGCGATCCGCACGTTGATCAGGGTCTCAACCTCGAAACCGTCGCCCCAGAGCATGGTGCCACTCGGAGACTCGAGCTGGGGGGCCGGCAGGTTCATCGCCTCGAGGCACTCACGCCGGAACGCGTTGAAGCCGTAGCACAGGTCTGTGTAGCGGGTTCCGTAGAGTACGTTGACGACCTTGTTGAGCCAGAAGTTGCCGAACCTCCTGATCAGAGTGATGTCGTCGCTGCCCCCGCCATCAACGAACCGCGACCCCTTGGCGAAGTCCGCGCCGCGCTTGAGCGCGTCGATGAAGAGAAGGATCTCCTCGGGGTCGTTCGAACCGTCGGCATCGATCATGACGATGAAGTCGCCCGACGCTGCGGCAAACCCGCAAGCCAGGGCATTTCCCTTGCCCTCACGCGTCTGATGGATGACCGTCACGTCGGGCCGGAGCCACTGCGCGACCTTCACCGTGTCGTCCGTCGAGTTGCCGTCGACCAGGATGAGCTCGCAGTCCTGGGGAAGCTTCTGAAGAACGTGCGGCAGGTTGAGTGCCTCGTTCTTGGTCGGGACCACGATGGTGATCGATGGTTCGGCCTTCTCAGGCCCGGGCGCGTTCCGGGGCGAAGTCGATTCCCCCGCGAACCGCTGAGGGTCTCTCGCCCGTACCACCCTCGCATCCAGCTTGCTACTAGCCACCGCCTATTTCCCCTATCTGGATTGGTGCCCAAATTCGCCAAGCGGACACCTGTCATGGCCGCTGCCCGTCAAATAGATAATGACAAGCTGCGTCCAGGCCAAGTAGAGCATAACGTCCCTAATCGGGCACGTAATTTGGCCTCACAAAATGACAATTTCCGGCCAATTGCTCAGGGTCAGCTGAGAATCTGCCGGCCTCTCGGAATCGGGACGATTTCCCGGTGTCCCAGAAGGGTCTGGAGGGCCCCTCCGCTATGCCGTCAGCGCTGATCATCGGGTCGGGTCCCGCCGCGGCCGGCGTCGCCCTCGCCCTGGCCCCGGATCCCACCTACGAGGTTACCGTCATCGACGTCGGCGCGACCTTGGAGCCGGATCTCCAGTCTGCCCTCCGGCGGGTATCGACCAGTCCGGAACAGTCGTGGTCTCCTTCCGATCTCATGCGCATCGGACAACAGCCGGTGGTCGGCCAGCGAGGGGAACTGCCGCAGAAACGCACCTACGGCTCGGATTTTCCCTTCCGTGACGCTGGGCAGTTGGGTGGGATCGATCCGGTCGGTCCGGCCAACGGGCAGGTGGTTTCGGGGGCCTATGGCGGCTTCTCGAATGTCTGGGGGGCCCAGATCATGCCCTTCTCCAGGGCAACCTTCGATCGCTGGCCCGTTTCGATGGCCGACATGGAGCCCCACTACCGGGTTGCCCTGGAGCAAATGACCCTCGCCGGCGACGAGGACGACCTGGCCGAGCTGTTCCCGCTCATGGCCCCGGCCAGGAGCCTGCCCCCGTTGGCCGAGCGGACGGATCGCGTGCTGGAGCGGTACGAGGCGCGCCGGCCGTTGGTCCAGTCGCACGGGATCACGCTCGGCCGGGCCCGTCTGGCCTTCAAGGCTGACGAGTGCATCCGGTGTGGCATGTGTATGACGGGCTGCCCCTATGGGCTCATCTATTCCAGCGCACACACGTTCGACCGCCTCCGCTCCGAGAACCGGATCAGCTACCGGGCCGGCCTCCTCGCCGTCCGACTGGACGAGGTCGACGGGCGCCCGCACGTCGTGGTCCGGGACACGGCAAACGGGCGGATCGAACGCCTGAGCGCCGATCGGATTTTCGTGGCCTGCGGGGGCATCGGAACGACCCGGCTGGTCCTCGGGTCCCTCGAGGCATTCGACGAGCCCATCTACCTGCAGGAGTCCGTGCAGTTTGTCCTGCCGGCTCTTTCCGTCCGTCCGGTCGGCGACCCGCGCTCGGCCCAGAACTTCACCCTCAACCAGTTCAACCTCGTCTACGACGCCACCGGCGAGGGTCTCGATCTCTGCCAGATCCACTTCTACGGCTACAACCCCGCGTTTCTCAGCTCGCTCCCCGGGGTTGCCCGGCGGCCCGGGGCCGATGCCATGCTCGGCGCCCTCCTGCGGAGGATCTCGGTGGGGCTCGGCTATGTGCCCGGGTGGGCATCGCCTCGCGTCCGGGCGGTTGCCCGTCGCGGCGCCGGCAGCGAGGAACTGCCCACGGTCGAGCTCGAGCGCGATGGAGACGATGGGTGGCCACCCATGTTGCACGACCTGGTGCGCGCCATGCTGAAGGTCGCCCCCGCCCTCGACCTATGGCCGGTCGCCCCCATGCTCTCGGTCTCGTCGGCGGCCAAGAGCTATCACTTCGGCGCCAGCTTCCCGCACGGTCCGGCCCGTTCGGCCAGGACGACGGACAGAACGGGGCGCCTGTCGGCCTGGGACCGCATCCATCTGGTCGACGCCTCGGTGTTCTCGGACGTACCGGCGACCACCTTCACCCTGACGATCATGGCGAACGCCCATCGCATTGCCAGCGAAACGCTGAGGGCCGACGGGTGACCACGGGTCACCGGCGTGTGGTCGCCATCACCGGGGCGTCGGGCTACCTGGGCTCGGCCCTCGTCAGCGCGTTCGAGTCCGCCGGGTATCGCGTGCGTCGACTCGTCCGGTCGCCGGCTTCGGGAACCGACGACCTCTACTTCGACCTGGCCTCGGTAGACCGGATCGGGGAGCTCAACGGGAGTAGACCTGCTCGTTCACTGCGCGTACGACCTGGCCCTGACGAAGAGGGCGGATATTTGGCGGTCGAACGTCTACGGATCCATCGCCCTGTTCGACAGAGCTCTCTCCGATGGGGTGGGCCGGACGATCACACTGTCGTCGATGTCGGCGTACGCCGGAACCCGCCAGCATTACGGCCGCGCCAAGCTGGCCATTGAGGGGGCGGCTCGGGCGCGTGGGATGTGCATCGTCCGCCCCGGGCTGGTCTACGGGCCGGCATGGAGAGGTATGGCCGGCACCCTGCGCCGGCTGGCTGCGCTGCCGGTCCTGCCCGACTTCGGACCCGAGGCGCGCCAATTCACCGTGGCCGAGCACGACTTCGCGGCCGCCGTCGTGGCGTTGGCCGGGGCGACGGACGCGCCGACCGTCCCGGTGGGGATCGCGCACCCCGACGCGGTCCCGTTCCGTCGACTCCTGACGAGTTTCGCGGCGAGCATCGGAAAGCCGCGGCCTCGCTTCGTCCGCACGCCACCTCGGCTCGCCTATGGGGCCTTGCGGACGGCGGAGGTCCTCCCCCTCCCGTTGCCGGTGCGAGCTGACTCCCTGCTCGGGCTCATCCGGCCGGCGCCGAGCGTTCCCCATCTCGAGGTCCTGGACGAGCTCGGGGTGGTGTTGCAACCATTCGACTTGCCTGCCTGACGCCCCCCCAGGCAGGGGGCACCGGCCGCATCGGTATCGCCTCAGCCGCCTCGGTGAACCCGTCGCCGGCTACGCACGCGCCGAGCACGGCCTCCTCTATGGCGCACCGGCTCGGAGCACACGAGCACCATGACCACCAGAGCGTTCTGCATGACCACTTCGTTGGCTCAAGGATGCACTTCGGTCATCCGATATGAACCTGTGACCCACTCGCGGCGGCATGCGGCGTCAGAGATGGGAGTAGTGGCAGGGCTAGCCTTTGTTTCATGCAAATTGGCGGTCACGCATGCGGCTTGGAAGCCCATGGCCGGTGAACAGCCGCGCCCCGGGCGGATAGGTCCGCCGCAACCCCGAGGCGCAATCTGATGTTGACCCGCTTACGTGGCCTGGAGGCGAAACTGACGAGCGAGGCTCGGCGCCTCTTCACGACGTTTGCGTTCTTGGCGGCCAAGCAGGGAGCCACGGCAGGCATCGGGATCATTTACTGGGTGGTGGCCACGCACTTCTTCGATGCCGAGGAGGTCGGACTTGCGGCTGCCGCAGCGTCTACCGCGATGCTGCTGGCGGCGTTCGGTGCCTTGGGCGTTCCGTTACTCCTTCTGGCGGAGATAGAAGGGATGGAGCCGTCGGAGCGTCGGGCGGTCTTCACCACCGGCATCAACATCGCCGCGGTGGTCGTCCTGATCGCGGCGCTCGTCACCATGTCGTTGTCTCCCTGGCTGGGCACGAGCCTCCGCATCATCGGAGGTGATCGGGTCACGGCCGTGCTTTTCGTGGTGGGCTCGTTGGCGACGCTCGGAGGACTGACCCTCGACGCGGCGGCCATTGGATTGCATCGCGGCGCCGCGCAGCTCTGGCGGGGCAGCCTGGGCTCGGCTTTGAAGCTTGCCTGCGTCGTCCTCTTGATCGTCTTGTCGATACGCACCAGTGCCGGCCTGATTTTCGCTTGGGCGGTGGCGATGGTGGCCGCGTTCTTCGTCTGCATGCCGATGCTCGGCCTGACGCGAACACCGGCGGGTGAGGGATCGCTCGGTCACCGGGTTGCGCTCGTACGTAAGTACGGCAAGCTGTCACTCCAGCACCACGTGCTCAACCTTTCGATCAGCTCCGTTTCCTTCATCATCCCCCTGATCGCCGTTCTGCTCATCTCTCCGCAGCAGGTCGCGTATTTCTCTGCGGCGTATCTGGTTTCCGCCACCATGCTGAGCATCCAGTACATGCTGGCGTTATCGCTTTTTGCTGAGCGATCGGGCGATCCCGAGCTGCTGAGTCGGAACGTCAGGCGGACTCTTCCCCTCGCGATTTCCCTGGTTCTCGGCATTGTTCTCGTGGTCGAGATCACAGCTCCATACCTGCTGCGCATATTCGGACCCGCCTATGCCGCCAACGGAACAACTGCGCTTCGCATTCTGGTCCTGGTCGGTCCCGCCTACGTCGTGAAGGATCACTACGTCTCCATCCGGCGGGCACAGCATCGCATGTCACATGCTGCCGCGATCATGGGCATCGGGACCACAGCCGAAGTCATCGGATCGGCCTTGGGCGGCGTCCTCTGGGGTGTGACGGGGATCGCCGTCGGCTGGGTGGCCGTCGCCTCCTGCGAGGCCCTGTTCCTGCTTCCCGCCGTTCTCCAGGTCTATCGCCACGTCACCGTGTCGACTCCGATCGAGGGCCAGGGAACTGACTCAAATGGTACGCGTGACTCTGATCGGGGCGACCCGGGGCGCTGGAACCACGAGGAACCCGATGGCCCCGTCGTCCACCAGGTCGACGATTCCTCTACTGGCAGTCGGGCCGACTGACCAGCAGAACGCTGCTGACCCCGAGGACGGTACGCGAGCCGCCTTTTTGGGCCGTGGGTCCCCGACACGGACGCTAGACTGGATCTCCGCGGGGCGAACATCGACGGTCGGGCTGTCCGTAGATCCTTATTGTTCGTACGTTGTGAGAGGGTTCGTACGTTGTGAGAGGGATTGAGAGGACGGTGCCAACCGGTGTCGAAAGGGCTTGACGTTGACGGGGGCGCCACCCCAATGCGAGACGACGAGCCTCTGATTCGGCGCCGGGTGCTGGCCATGGCGAAGCAGGCGGCGCGCTCCGTCGTCCGTGCCCCCCGAAGTCAACGCAGACTTGTCCTGATCTTCGGGTGTCAGAGGTCCGGCACCACGATGCTGCAGCAGACGATCCTCGACCGATCGTGGCGGGTTCTGATCCTCGAGGAGCACGACCGGCGTCTTATCGCCAAAACGGGAGCCTTCCAGGAGACCGACTGGCAGGACTATTCAACGGTGGTTCAGCGCTTGCGTGAAATACCGTTCGAGGTGGTTGTGGCGAAGCCGCTGGTCGAGAGTTCCCAGGCCGTCGAGCTGATGGATGCGGCCGGTGAGGTCAAAGGGATCTGGATGCTTCGTCGCTACGACGGGGTGGCGCGTTCCAACATAAAGCGGTTCGGTTTGGAGAATGCATATCAAGACCTGGCGCCATTCTGTGAGAACGACCTCTCGAATTGGCGGGCGCGAGGTTCAACCGAGGAAACACGTTCGACCATCAAGGAGCTGGTGGGGGAGGGCTTGTCTCCGCTCGATGCGGCTGCGCTCTTCTGGTGGGCCCGAAACCGGCTCTACTTCGACCTCGAACTCTCGGCGGGACGAGCGGATCCGCATCCTTCGCTACGAGCGGACATGCGATCACACCCAAGATGTGGTCGAGTCGCTCTCCGGGTATTTGGGCATCACCCTGCCCACCGGCAAGATCGTCAGCAAGACGCGTGCCCAGTCCCGATCCGAGCGGGACTCAGGCCTGCACCCCGACGTGGAGCGGCTCTGTCGGGAACTGTGGGATTCCTTTGCCGGATTGCCGGAACTCTAGGTCGGGGGCCGCCGCGACCTAGGGGCGTTCCATTCTCGTCGTTCCATTCTCGTCGACACGGCCACCGTGGCCGTCATGAGTCGTCGGAAGACTCCGAGGTGCCCGGGCGCTCTCCGCCACCACCGGTCGACGAGCGGGCCTGCCATTTGGCATTCCAGCGCGACGCCACGGACCGACCGAAGCGAACCCCCCGCACTGCGGTCTGGGACGCATGGAAGGTTGCCGCGGTGCCTGCACGCCCGAGCCCGCCCAGCACGCCCGTACCCGCCACCAGCCGGAACATCTCTCGACGTTCGGACGTGAAGCGTCCCTTCCATTCCTCTTCGCCTCGGAGAAAGTCCACTTCGGTCAGGCCGCGAGCACAGGCGTCGTCGACGATGGAAGCGAAAAGGGCGACCCCCACGTCCTTCCAGCGGGGATCGGTGAGCCGGGCACTCTGGTACATGCTGGCGCGTCCCGCCACCTCGAAGGCGAACGCGGTGGCGACGACGAGGTCGTCGGTCGCGAGCTGGTGGACGACCACCTCATCGGCCTCGATACCGCCGGAGCAACCGGCGACGAAGCGATCAAAGGAGGAGAGGAAGTCGGAACGGCCTTGCCACTGTGCCCGGTGCAGGTCGCGCAAGGTGTCGAGCCCCGAGAGGACCGCCGGGCCCCGCAGCTTTCGGTACGTCACCCCATCGCCCTCGAGGCGATTCGTGGTGTTACGGATCTTGCGCCTGAATCGTGAGGTCAGGGTGGCCCGGAAGGCCTCCGCACTCTCGGGCAGCAGCGCATAGGGGGCTGAAGCCAGCGGCTCCCGACGGACGCGACCCGGCAGGACCTCGGCCAGCATGGATCCGGCTCGTACGCCCCTCAGGTCCAAGAAACGGCCCGATGGGTGGCCGAGCCAGTCTCCGACGAGGCGGCCCACGGCGGCCTCATGGCCGGAGGCGGCCAAGAGGTCGATGTGATCCGAGCACAGCGAGGCGTCGCCCATGAGCTGGATGCTCGACAACCGGTGGTGCTGTTCCAAGGCGAGCCCGCCAAGGAGCTGGCCGTCGTCCACGACCAGGACGAAATGACGGCCTTGTCCACCTGTCCCGGTCAGCCACCACGAGCGCAGGAAGGGAGAGGGGAGTGGGGCAGCATCGACCAGAACGTCCCATTGTTTCGTCCACTGGCCGAGCTCCGGGACGTCTATGAGCCTGGGCGGAGCCACTACGGGTAGGTGCGCCGTGTGCGCTCTGGGTCGCAGGCTGGGCATGTCGCGTAAAAGGTCATCACGTTGTCGGTTGACATTACGGTCACTCTCCGTGCTTGGCCGCGGCGAAAATGGCCACCGTCGTCGGCGGTTCAGGTTAGGTGGGCGCGCCTCGAGTACCTATCGGGCACTTTGGACCTCGAGGTTAACCTTCTCCAACCCATCAGAGCCGCCCCGGCGAACCAGCGGGTGGGGGATGGCTGACCGATGCCCACCCGCTGACCCAGCGCAGGGTCTGTCCGTCCGCCGTCAGTTCGACTCGTGAGCCTTTGCGCAGGAGGTCGGCCGGCAAGTCGACGTTTTGGGTCCCGGTGGTCTTGTCGAGCTCGTGGTGCCACACCGTGCGTCCACTCTCGGTGATCTCGAGCCTGGCCGCGACGGGACCGGCAGAGCCCAGCTGTACCTGGGCGACAGATTGGTCCTTCGTGCTTTGGGCGATTGAGACCTCAGGTGGCGGGGTCCAAACCCCAATGGCCGGCTTAGTGGCCACAATGGCGCCCACGGCGAAGAGAGCCAGACCGAGGCAGCCGAGCAGTACCCCGGATCGTCTCGGCCGACGGGACCCGTTGGAACTCATGGGGGATGAAGGCGGCTCGTACGCGGGTTCGTCGGTCGCTGCGGCACGCCGGCGAAGCGGGACCACGCCGCGCGGATTCCACTTCTCCGGTCGCAGGCTCAGCACCAGGAGGAGAAGCAAGACGACGATGGCGACGGTCTCGGGTGGCGCGTCCGCCCATTTGATGAGGAATGCGCCGAAGACGGCAAATACCAGCGCTCCTGCCAATACGCAGAAGATCAGGTGCGCGGCGTCACGGAATTGCCGCCGCCGCCGCCGCAATCTCACCAGCCACAGGATGGCGACAGGCACGGCCAGAAGGAGGACTACGACGTTGTACTCCGACCCGCCTACGGGAACTCCTGCGGGCGCCCCGCGATGGGAGGGGGCGAGCAATCCGGTGACGTCGTAGATCTGGATGGGTCCGTTGTCGTAGATGCGCTTTATGAACGGGTACGTGGCGAACTTGTCGAGCTCTTCCGAGGTGAGTCGTCTCGAAGGTTCGCCCGTCGCGATGTAGGTCCCGAAGAGCGGAAGTCCTTCGGCCATGCGGTCGTCGACGACAATGTAGCGAATGTCCGCTTTCCTGATCAGGTAGATGTCGAACAGGCTGAGGGCCTTGTCGAAATAGAGCAGCTCCGGATTGACCAAGCCGGCCTCGGCCGTGACCGAGTCGACGCCACCGATGGCGTTGAGCAGGACACCGTTGTCGTGGTCGGCCGCAACGCGCGAGCCCGCCGGGAGGTGGGTGTTGGCCCACTGGGCGGCGGCGAACGACGGGGATCCGTAGGCGAGGGAGTCGCCGCCGACGTGGTACGGCCCGGGAAGGAGACTTACGGGGGGGCCGACGCCGTAGAGGAGGCTGCCCAGGAAAATGACGGTCGCCACCACGAGCGTCGCGACGCGCTCGATCCTTCGCCGGTCCTTCAGCATCCGCCTTCCCAGCCATGCACCGATCACAGCCGCGATGCCGAAGAAGATGAACGTGGTTGCCCGCTCGGCCACCAGCTTGCTGTTCGACGAGACATTGGCGACCACCGTCAGCGGATAGATGGCGGCGATGACTGCCGGTATGTAGCGAAGCACTCCACCTCGAATGGTTCGCTTGAAGACAACGCTGTAGAGGGATGGGAGGAGGATCATGCACCAGCCGAGAGCTGAAAGCAGGATCAACCCGATCTCCCATTTGGGGGATACTCCACCTGACGACGCTTTGAACAGGGCTCGGTTCCCCTGACCATTCCCCAACGCCTGTCGGATTTCTGCCACGGCTGAGGAGAAGAGGGGGCCCAGGTACGGGGCGAGAAGATGGCCGACGTAGAGGGTCCAGAAACCGCCCACGACGATGCCCAGAGCGGTCACTCCGCCGACGAGCCGGGCTTGTGTCCTTCTCCGTACAAGGGTTTGCGACTGTTCAGGGGTCAGGACGTCTCGACCTGTCCGATGCTTCTTCGATGAGGCCCCAGACCCAGCGGATGTGGAAGTGACCTGCTCGGAGTCGGAGGTCGATGGTTCTGTCAGCTGCTCGGGTTGCGCCTGGTCGGAGGCTGAGCCGTCCCGACCATTCCGATTGCCGGTGATGTGCCCGTTGCCCCCGAACGACGGTTCTGTCAGCGCCTCGGAGTCCACGGTCGATGGCTCTGTCAGCTCGTCGGAGTCGAGAACCGGTGGTTCTGTCAGCTGATCGGAATCCTGGACCGATGATTGCGCTTTGGCGGCCCTACTCCGCCGGCGCGGGTGAGACGTGAGGTACATCCCGAGGAACCACACGACCAGGAAGCCGATGGTGAGCCATCCGGTGACGTGGTGGCTGATGACGACCGCAACGACGGAGCCGAGCCCCAGAACGTAAGCCCAGCCCACTCTGGGGCGAGGGGCATCGATCGAGAAGAAGAGGAGATACACCGTCGCCACCGCAAAGGCGAGGGCGATGGTCTCATAGGCGTACTGGGCATCGAACGAATAGAACTGGGGGCTGGCCGCATAGACGAGTACGGCGACACCGCCCGCACGCGAGGAGCGGCAGAGGCGCTCGACCACGAGGTACACGCCGAGGACGACCACGATACGGACGACAGCAAGAACGATCAGCTGGTCGACGACGAGAGGCAGACCGGTGATCCATCGGATGGCGGCGGTGGCCATTTCCAGCCCTGGGTAGTACGGACTTACCGGCAGCTCCGTGTTCGCAGGGAACAGCGCATGGCTGTCCAGCAGGTGAATCAGGGTCCCCCAGTGGATCAGTTCGTCGTAACTGTCCAAGAACGGAACCTCGAGCATCACGTAGGAGGCGAAGAGGCCCAGACCCAGCACAACCGAGACCGAGATCCGCTCGCCGCGTGACGTGTGTCGGCTCAGCAGGCGCCAGGCGCAGGCAGCGAAGTGCAGCGACACCCCGACAATGAAGATGAGGACACCCCGCGACTCGTGTCCGTTGCGGGCCAGGGTGTCCGCCGTACCCTGCAGCAGCAGACCCAAGCCAACCAGCGCCATCACCAAGCCGAGGCGTGAGCGGTCGACCGGCAGCGTCACAGGGGCGCCCGGAGCGTCGTCGAGCACGACCTCGACTGGCCCCTCCGGAGAGTCGGGGAGGGGGTCGACCGGCCCCTCGCCGCGCTCCTGGAGACTGGGGAGAATCGGCTGTGACATCAGTGTGCCCTGGCCCTGCCTCTCATTGTCCGAGCCCGTTCCGACCTAGCATCCCAGTTCAGGCCGCGCAGATGTACGCCTCGCTTGCCACTCCAGTAGCAATTCCGAATTATGGCACGGGTCGTCGGAACCCGGTCCGCGCCGGCGACCCCCGTGCCTGGCGCGGCCCTGGATGGGGCAGCGGGTCCGACCCTGGGCCGCACGGGGACCCCGAGCGTCGGCGCGGAGAGCCAATTCGACGAGCCGCTCATGTCGGCCCATCAGTCGGCCGATACTCCCTACGTGCGTCACGAGCGTGGGTCAGCCAATCGGGACATTTGGCCGCCCGGCGGGCGGCGCGGCCCGCAATGGGCCGGCGTGGCGGGGACCTTCGGCCCTGGTGCGGACCGGTGCCAGGTTCACGGTTCGAGCGTGGGCGGTGGAGTCTCGGCGGCGGGCCTCAATGTGTGTTGCGCGTGAACACTCTCGTCTTTTCGTCAGGGCCATTCCGGAGCCTCCCAAGGGTTTGCGGTCGTGGCTCGGGGCTCTCCTGTCCCGGTCGCGCCCCAAAGGTCTCCTGACTCGCCCAAAGACGGTAGCGGAATGACGAACTGGTTCGGTGGGGGCGAGTCGAAACACCCGGTGGAGGTCAGGCGACTCTTCACGACCTTCGGCTTCCTGGTCGCCCGGCAGGGCATGACGGCGATCATCGGCCTCGGATTTTGGGTGGTCACGACCCATCTCTTCGATACCGAAGCCGTCGGCCTCTCGGCCGCGGCGGCATCGACGGCAATGCTCCTCGCCGCCTTCGGGGCATTCGGGATCCCGCTGTTCTTCTTGGCGGAGATCGAGTCGATCGACCCCTTGGAGCGGCGCGTGGTCTTCACCACGGGGAACGCCATTGCCACGGGCGCGGTGCTGATTTTGGCGGTCGGCACCGTGGCCCTTTCCCCATTTCTCGGGTCGAGCCTCCGGATAATCGGCGCCGACCCCGCCATGGCGACGCTCTTCATTGTGGGATCGGTCGCAACGATGGCCGGGCTCACCCTCGACGATGCTGCACTCGGTCTGCACTGTGGGTCGGCGCAGCTCTGGCGAGGGGCGATCAGTTCCCTCTTGAAACTCGCCTGTGTCGCCGTGTTGATCCTGGTCTCGGTGCGAACCGGAGCCGGGTTGATGTTCGCCTGGGCACTGGCCCTGGTTGTGGCCTTCTTCTTCTGCATGCCGATGCTCGGTCTGAAACGGGGGCCGAGGGAACGGGAAACGCTGGCACACAGGAGCGCGCTCGTACGCCGCTATGGCGTCCTGTCGCTGCAACATCACGTGCTCCAACTCTCGATCAGCGCCGTCTCCTACATGATCCCGCTCATCGCCACACTGCTCATCTCTCCGTCCGAGGTCGCGTACTTTTCAGCGTCCTATCTCCTGGCGTCGGTCATTCTGATCGTTCCGTACCTGCTCGCCATCTCCCTCTTTGCAGAGAGGTCAGGGGACGCTGGGCTCCTCAGCCGCCACGTCCGACGCACGCTGCCCCTCGGGATCGCTTTCGTCGGAGCCATCGTGCTGGCCGTCGAAATCGCTGCACCGATGGCGCTGCGGCTCTTTGGCCCTGAATATGCGGCGAACGGCACCACCGCGCTGCGGCTCTTGATCCTGACGGGGCCCGCCTACGTGATCAAGGATCACTACGTCTCGATCCGCCGGGCCCAACATCGCATGTCAGAGGCTGCGTTGATCATGGGCGTCGGAACGGCCGTGGAAGTCGCCGGCGCGGCCCTCGGCGGTGCCATCTGGGGTCTGGACGGAATCTGCCTCGGGTGGGTGGTGAGCGCGTCCTGTGTGGCTCTGTTCCTGGTTCCCGCCGTGCTCGACGTGTGGCATCACCCTGGCGTTGTCGCCGAGGATCTGCCTCGACCGCGTGAGCTCAGCGATTCAGGTGTGGGGCGCTAACCCCGACAGCAGCCGTTCGTACAGCCCTTCGATCCGCCCAACCACCGCGGACGCGGTGAACGACTGGGCCCGTTCGAGCGCGGCCCGACCCATGGCCGCCGCCCGGCGGCGATCGGTGACGATCTCCAAGAGGGCCTCGGACAGTGCGAGCGGGTCGCCCGGCGCCACCAGGAGCCCCGTAACGCCGTCGTCGACCAGGTCGACGATGCCGCCGCTGGCCGCGGCGACGACCGGCCGGCCGACCGCCATGGCCTCGAGCACCACGGTCGGGCAGCAATCGGGCACGATCGATGGCAGCACCACGACCGAGGCAGTGCGCATGAGATCGATCACCGAAGCATGGTCGAGCAGTCCCTTCAACTCGACCTGATCCGTGAGGTCGAGTGGCGTGTTCTCGAGCACCCGTCCGGCCAGGACGAGCCGGGGAAGACCACCGAGCCTGTGAGCGGCCAGAAGCACGTCAATGCCCTTGTCCCGACTCAGGTCACCGACGAATACGATCGGTCCCTCGGGATTCGGGGTTGCCTCCCTCTCGACCAGGGCGTCCGGGATGAAGTTGGGAATCACCTCGTAGGGACTACGTCCGGGCAGCTTCGTATTGACGGCGACGACTGAGCTCACGGGAATGAAGGCATCGATATGCCTGGTACGGGTGCGCCGCACCACAGCGTTGGCCACCGCCACCCCCGGGCCCATGAGAGGGCCGTGCCACGAGGAGGCACAGCGGAGACATGCCATGGCCGATGGTCCTGAGCAGACCTCATCTCCACGCATGAATCTCTTGGTGGCGCAGATGTGGCTGTAGTCGTGCTGGGTCAGCACCACGGGCACACCGGAGCGTTCGGCGGGGCCGAGGGCCGAAGCAACACTCCAGTCGTGGGCGTGGATGATGTCGAAGCCCTCGGACGCGACCAGATCGCGGATCGCCCGCCGGAATCCGGGGTCTCCGACCGGCATGGCGTGCGGTCGCTCCGGGTCGCTGTAGAGCTTCGGCAGGCGCTGGGTCGTCGTGCGGACCCGGTGGACGGAGACGGCCCCGTCGAGGGTCGTTCCTGGGGAACCATCGTTGGCGATCGTCACGACCGACACCTGATGGCCCCGGTCCGCCATGGCCAGGGCAAGGTTACGGACGTATTGCTCCTGCCCGCCCGCGACCGGCGGGTAGAACTGGCTGACCATGAGCACGCGCATTCTGCAAGCAACCTAGATCCTCGGAGGCCCCGTCAGGCTCCCCGTCCTCCCCAGGGTAAGGTTCCGGAGTCGGGACGCGAGCGGGCGGGCGAAGTCCGAGATTCCAGTTGTGCGTCCATTGATCAATGAATGAGGGATGGTTCAACCCGGTGTCGCTTGCCGCCGAGAGTGGGTTATGAGTCGTAGCGGGTCGATCATTCTGTGCTACCACCGTGTCGCAAATGGGGATGATGACCCGTTCCTGCTGTGCGTGACCCCGGAGAATTTCGCAGCGCACCTCGACGAGATCGTCCGGCATGGGGAGCCGTCGACCCTGGACGAGTTCGCCCTTCCGTCGCGTCGACCACGAGTGGTGGTGACCCTCGACGACGGGTACGCCGACAATCTCACGAACGCGTTGCCGATAGCGAAGGCCAAGGGGGTTCCCATCACGGTGTTCGTGACCAGCGGCGCCCTCGACGCAGAGCAGCCCTTCTGGTGGGATCGCCTGGGCACGCTTCTGGCCTCACGTCCGCCTGGGATCCGTGAGATCGATCTGCCGCTCGCCGAAGGAGCGGTCCGCATCGCACTCGGTTCGGCCAAGTCCAGTGGGGATCTCAACTCGGTTCGATGGCACCTCCTCCCGCTGCCGGTGGCGGAGGTGCACCGGGTACTCGATGCGGTCTCCGAGGAATGGGGAACTCCCGCTTCGCCACCACCTGGCGCCCGCACGCTGACCTCGTCCGAGCTGGTCGAGCTGGCTGCCTCCGATATGGTCACGATCGGGGCCCACACGGTGGATCACGTCCGACTTCCCAACCTCCCGGCGCGGGAACAAGAAGAGAACATCTCCTCCTCGAAGGAGACACTGGAGCGATTGACCGGTCGGCCGGTGACGCATTTCGCCTACCCATTCGGGGGAACCGACAGCTTCAACGAGCATTCGGTCGACGCTGTCCGTTCCAGCGGGTTCACCACGGCCTGTACCACCCGTCCGGCCAACGCCCGATCCACTTCGAACCCCTTTCTCCTGCCGCGCCGCATGGTCATGAACTGGAGCCGCCCGCGCTTCAGGTTGGGCTGGGAGCGCTGGAAACTCGTCACCGGGCGCTGATCCCAGACCGCCGCTGCAGCGATCGATGAGCATGGTCCGCGTCGCCATGGTGAGCACCCGTTACCCGCCGCTCCTGGGTGGGGTGGAGACGCACGTGCACGAGGTAGCCCGGAGGTTGGCCACCCGAGACCTCGACGTGACGGTCCTGACCGCTGACCTCACCGGCGAGCTGCCATCGACGGTGCGCGACGGCAACCTGACCGTTCGACGGTTCGGCGCCTGGCCCAAGCACAGCGACCTCTACATTTCGCCGGCTCTCGTCCGACACGTCAGTGGCGGAGGCTACGACCTCGTTCACGTCCAGGGGGCGAACACCTTCTTGCCCCCGGCCGTGCTCATGGCTGCGCAACGATCCGGTGTTCCCACCGTCGCCACCTTCCATACAGGAGGGCATTCGAGTCCGGTGCGGACGATGATCAGAGGCGCGCAATGGCGCGCGCTGCGGCCTCTGCTGCGCAAGGCGAAGGGGCTGGTCGCAGTCTGTCAGTTCGAGGTAGACGTATTCTCTCGACGACTGGGAATAGAGCCCTCGCGGATCACGCTCATCCGGAATGGCGCGGAGCCACTTCCGGTGGGAACGTCACCGCCGGACGATCACGGGTTCTCCCTTGGTGTGTTCGGTGGCCCGACTCGAGCGCTACAAGGGACATCATCGCTTGATCGCGGCAATGCCCACCTTGCTCGAGCTGGCCCCCGACGCCCGCCTGGCCGTCATCGGCCGGGGTAGCTATGAACAGCACCTGCGCCGCCTCGCCACCGAACTGGGGGTCGGACACGCCGTGTCGTTCGTCTCGTTCGATGCGAGCGAGCGGGAAGCACTTGGCACACTGCTGCGATCGAGCGACGTAATGGCGCTCATGAGCGACTATGAAGCGAACCCGGTCGCCGTGATGGAGGCGTTGGCCCTCGGTCGGAAAGTCGTCGTGGCCGACACGTCCGGATTGTCGGAGCTCGCCGCGGAGGGGCTTGCGACAGCCGTTGCACCGGACATCGCTCCGGGGGAACTGGCGCGGGTGCTCGTCGGGGTCGCCGCCGCGCCCGAGTCACCGCCGGTGAACCTGCCGAATTGGGATGACTGCACAGCCCGGTTACTCGGGCTGTACGAGGAGATCCTCTCGTCACGCCGAGCCGGCTGACTGCCGTGGCGCCATGGCACGTTGCGTTCCGGAGACACAACCCTGTGGACCATTGTGCGTCTGTTGAGCCGGCACGTCGTCGGAGCCGGCCGCGCCCGGTCCGGGTGGGATCGGGTGCACGCAGCGACACGCCCGGTAGGTTTCGGGGACCGTCCGTTTGCAGCCGGCGACCTGCCTGGCCGACGAGCGCGCTTCCCATGACCTCGCTTCACCCCTGTCGTAGACTGTCGCTCGAGCGAGGCGGTCAATGCGTTGATTGGAAAACCGGTGGTCACCAGAAGGCAGGCTCGCACGTGGTGATTCCGCCGTCACGCAGCTCCGGAGGACGCTTCTCGGTCGCTCCCGGTCGGGCAAGAAGCCTGGACGGTGTCCGTCGTCATCTGCGCGTACACGGAGGATCGCTGGTCCCTCCTGCTGCGCTCCGTAGCATCGGTGCAGGCCCAGAGCCGGGCCCCGGTGGAGATCATCGTCTGCCTCGATCACAACGAGGAACTTTTCGAGCGCTGCCGCAGCCAATGGGCCGGCCAGGCGGACCATCTTTCACCGGTCCCGGTGCGCGTCGTCGCCAACAAGTACGGGGGTCGTCTCGGTTCAGCCCGGAACACGGCAGCGGAAATCGCCCGAGGCGACATCGTGGCTTTCCTGGACGACGATGCCTGCGCCGATCCCACGTGGCTCGAGCGGCTCATTCCTCCCTACGACGATCCGTCGGTCGTTGCGGTCGGAGGTGCCCCCCGGCCGGAGTTCGAGCACTCCCGGCCTGCGTGGTTTCCTTTCGAGTTCGATTGGGTGTTCGGTTGCGCCTACGTCGGTCTTCCGGAAAAGCAGGCCGCGGTTCTCCGGCTGATCGGAGCCAACATGTCGGTCCGGCGAGCCGCCCTCAGAGAAATCAGGGGTTTCCACTCCGACAACCACGACGACATGGACATGTGCCACCGCTTGAAGCATGCCCGTCCTTCGGATCAGCTCGTCTACGAACCGGCGGCGCAGGTACAGCACTTCGTTCCCGCCGCGCGCACGACGTGGGCCTACTTCTGGCGACGCTGCTTCTTCGTCAACAAGGGAAAGGTCGAGGCCCTTCGTCAGATGGAAGAGGCGGGCAACCTGTCGGCCGACGTCAGTTTCGTGGGCCGGGCGCTCTCCCGCGGCGTGTTGAAGGGGCTGCGCCAGGCGCTGCGGGGAGATAGGTGGGGAGCGGCGCGGGCCGGCGCCATCGTCGCCGGCGTCGTCCTGGCTGGGAGCGGTCATGTCGCCGGGACGTGGCGGTGGCATCGGACGAGGGGTGGACGGCCGCTCGGAGGCCCCTTGACCGCGGGGATGTCCGTTGACGACCAACCCCCGGAGGAGCAATATCGGGAACCTGGCCAGGGGAGAGAAGCATGGTTTCAGAGCCAGTAGAGCTGGGACTTCCTTCCGTAGCGGAAATTCCGCTCTTCGGATATCCCGACCGACCCGTTCAGTTCGTCCATGACAAGCACCTCGACGAGCGTTTGAGGCCGTCGGCCATCGCGGATTTGGCGGACGCGCTGCCGTCCAACGAGGTGGCGTTTGAGACTGCCGTCAAGCCCTTGGTCGTCCCGGGCGAGGGAGCACCGAGAGGGCTCCTGGAACGACCGGGTGACGTGATTCGCAACTTGGACGACGCCGAGGCCTGGCTGGCCCTCCTCAATGCCGAGCGGGACCCCGACATTGCTGATGTCATGATGAGCGTGCTCGACGAGCTTCAGCCGGCGATCCTCCCGGCGCAGGGGAAAATGCGCAATCGCGGGGCCTACTTCTTCGTCGCCTCCCCGAATTCCGTGACGCCCGTCCACTTCGACATCGAGTTCAGCTTGTTGCTGCAATTGCAGGGCACCAAGACCATCAGCTTCGGGCATTGGCAGAACGATGCAGTCCGGCGCCATGAGGTGAACCGGTACTGGGAGGGCTCCCATGGGCGGGTCGAGTTGATGCCCGAGGAGATGGTCTCCTTCCGTCTTTCGCCGGGGCAGGGGGTGTACATCCCGCCCTGCACGCCCCACTGGGTGCGGAACGGGCCCAACTCGGCCATGTCGGTGACGCTCGCTTTTCATACCGCGGCCTCGACGCGCGAACGGCGCGTCGAGGACTTCAATTCGCTGGCCCGGCGGGTGCATCTCAGCCCGCGCGAACCTGGGCGTTCTGCCGCTGCCGATACGGCGAAGATCGGCGCCATGGCATTCGTTGCCGCGGGAAGAAAGGTCCGCGGTGCCCCCCGGGCCCTCGGCGCCAAGTGACCAGGGTGACCGCGTTCTTGCCGTCATCCGCCGGGCGGCCTCCCGGCTCGGCCGCTCGGCAGTCTGAGGGCTCGGTGACGGATCGGCGTCAGGGGTAGCGATACGCCTGTACCTCGGCGATGTCCATGGAGGCCGTGGGAGTGCTGCTGCTCGTCTGCGTGTGCCACGCGGAGGTGGCTGATGTGGCCACCTCGAGTTCGAGGATGATTTCGTAGGGCTCGGCAGTTATGGTGACGCCGCTCGACGCCGTTACCTGCCATACCTCAGTCCCGTCGAAGTAGGCGGTGACCGACTGGCCCGGGATGTACTGGAACCCGTAGATGTTGTAGCCGGCCGTCACATCGGCGCCCACGCCATAGGCCCTCTGTTGCTGACCTTGGTTGGCGAAGTAGTCGGAGTGCATGATTTCGTTCGGATTCGACCCGAGCCAACCACCTTCATAGCCGTCGAACTCGTTGAAAGGTGTCCCGGCCGTCGGCGGCAGGAACCAGATCGCGGGCCACAGGCCCGACGACTGGGTGGGCATCTTCGCCTGCACCTGCACGAACCAGCCCGTCGCGGGCAGGGTGAATTTTCCTTCCGTGGTGACCGTGCCGCTGATCCACGGATAGGTGCCGGCGTACTGGTTGGTGTTGGGCGTGGCCGTAAGGGTCAACCCGTTGTCGACACTGACCTGGTACGGCGAGAACATGGCCGCCTCGTTGACATTGGGTGTGTTCGGTCCGCTGTAGGGAGCGGCGATGGCGCCGTGGTTGTTCCAAATCACCCCGCCCGCCCCCAGCTGCGTGTTCCAGTAGGCCGTGTCGAGGCTGGTACCGCTGAACCGGTCGTCGAGGATCAGGTCCTGATCGGTGTACCCGGGCGGCGACGGAATCCCCCCTCCGGTGGCCACCACCCAGTAGCCCTTCCCATCCGACGTGGCGGCCATCCCCACGGCGGGCTCGACCAGGGACTGCCCGCCGGTGGAGCCGTAGAAGCCGGCATCCCCGTAAGTGAAGATGCCCCCGTCGGCTGCGACCAGCCAGTAGCCCCCGCCGTCGGGGGTGGCGGCCATGCCGACGACGGGCTTGTCCAAGCGCAGGCTCCCCGACGAGCCCCAGAAGGTGGCGTCGCCGAAGGCGAAGATGCCCCCGTCGGACGCGACCAGCCAGTAACCGTTGCCGTCGTGGGTGGCCGCCATCCCGGCGACCGGTTGGTTCAACCTGAGGCCCCCGGTCGAGCCCCGGAAGGTGGCGTCGCCGAAGGCGAAGATGCCCCCGTCGGACGCGACAAGCCAGTAACCCTTGCCGTCAGGGGTGGCCGCCATTCCCACGACCGGTCGGTTGAGCCTGAGGCCTCCGGTCGAGCCCCAGAAGGTGGCGTCCCCGTAGCTGAAGATGCCCCCGTCGGACGCGACGAGCCAGTAACCCTTGCCGTCAGGGGTGGCCGCCATCCCCACGATCGGCTCGGTTCAGCCGGAGCCCCCCCGACGAGCCCCAGAAGGTGGCGTCCCCGTAGCTGAAGATGCCCCCGTCGGACGCGACCAACCAGTAGCCGCCGCCGTCGGGAGTGGATGCCATCCCGACGATCGGTCGGTTCAGGGCCAGGCCACCAACCGAGCCGTTGTAGGCGGCGTCCCCGTAGGTGTAGAGAGCGCCGCCGGAGTTCACGACTGCGGACGCGTGCGCCGTAGCCAGAAGAGGGAAGAGGAAGGACAGCGCGAGAGCGGTCGCCACGGCTCCCCGGAATCGACCACCCTCCGTCCTCGACGTCGCACTTACCGGCGAAACGGCACGTAGCGCCGGAGGGGCATGGCGACACCTTAGGCACCAGCAACGAGCGGACTCCGGCCACCTCGGCGAGCATTGCCACAACTGAGCGGGTCCCTGTGGACTGCCTGAATGGCGGGCCTAGCGATTGGCGTACGCCTGCACCTCGGCCACCTTCATTGATGCGGAGGGTGTTGCCGATGTCGCCACCGTGTGGTGGGCGATCTGCGCGGTGGCCACCTGCAGCTCGAGCATGATCTCGTACGGCTCGGGCGTGATGGTGATGCCGTTCGACGCCGTCACCTGCCAGACCCGGCGCCCGTCGAAGTACGCGGTGACCGACCGGCCCGGAACGAAGCGGAATCCGTAGACGTGGTAACGGGCCGTGACGTCGGCGCGGACGCTGTAGGCGTTCTGCTGTTGCCCTTCGGAGGAGAAGTAGTCCGAGTGCATGACGTCGTTGGGGTTGGGGTTCCCGAAAAATCCGAGGAAGCCGCCCTCGTAGCCGTCGAGCTCGTTGTAGGGCGTCCCCCCGGTCGGCGGGAGGAACCAGATGGCGGGCCACATGCCCAGTGCCTGGTTCGGCATTTTCGCCTTCACCTGCACGTACCACCCGCCGGTCGGCAGGGTGAACTTCCCTTCCGTGGTCACGACACCGCTGAGCCAGGGAAAGGTATTGGCGAACTGAGTGCTGTTGCGCGTCGCGGTGAGGGTGAGCCCGTTGTTCACGTGGACCTGGGATGGCCCGAACATCGCCGCCTCATTGGTGATGGGAGTGTTGGGCCCGGAATAGGGGTAGGGCAGGAAGCCGTGATCGTCCCACCTGGTCCCGCTGGCCCCCAGGTAGGCGTTCCAGTTCGAGCCGGCGAGGCTGGTGCCGGTGAACCGGTCGTCGAAGATGAGCTGTTTCTGTGAGTAGCCGGCGGGCGCCGCGATCCGGCCGGACGAGACGGCCGCGGCGTCGTTCCCGCCCGACGTCACCACGGGGAGGACGCACGAGAAGACGATGACGATCGTCACCAGACGGGCGGCTGATCGATACCGCAGCCCGCGTGCCGGGGCGGTCAACGCTCCTCGCGCCTGTGAGTTCGCCGGTCTGGCACGACGCCAACTCTAGGTGCCTCTCCTCGCCATTTTCGGGCGCCCGGGGATCGGTCTCCGGACGCGAGCCAGCCGCGGCGTCGAGCGCCGCGGCTGGCTGGGTGACAGGGCTACTGAGGCTTACGGGGCCGAGTAGGCCTGGACCTCGCCGATGTCGAAGTTGGACGGGCTCGGCGTGCTGGCCGACAAGGCCGTGTGCCAGCCCGAGGTGGGCGAAGCGGCGACCTGGAGCTGGATGAGCAGGTAGTAGGCCTGCGACGAGATGTTGCTGTCGCTGTCGCTGTAGACCTGCTTGCCGTTGAAGTACGCCGTGACCGACTGGCCCGGGATGTACTGGAACCCGTAGGTGTTGAACCCCGAGGTGATGTTGGTGCTACTCGGCGTGGACCACACCTGCTGAACCTGGCCCGAGCTGTCGAAGAGGTCGGAGTGACCCTGCGTGTTGGCGCTCCCTCCGGCCCAGCCGCCCTCGAAGCCGTCGAACTCCTGGGCCGATGAGGACGGGAGGAACCACAGGGCGGGCCACATGCCGTCGGAGGTGTCGGGCATTTTGGCACTGACCTGCACGTACCACCCGGTGGTGGGCAACGTGAACTTGGAGGTCACGACACCCGAAACCCACTTGAACCCCTTGGCGTAGCCGGCGTCAGCCGACGTGGTCTGGCGAGCCGAAAGCGTCAGGCCGTTGTCGACCGTTGCCTGCGACGGGGCCCAGTAGGCCGCCTGGTTGGTCCCGGCCGACGAGTCGCCGCTGGGCATGCTCTCGTCGTTCCAGTTGGATCCTGGAGCGAGCTCTGACGTCCAGTTCGACGTGTCGAGCGACGTTCCCGAGAAGGTGTCGTCGAAGAACTTCTGGCTCGCCGTGTAACCCGCTGGTGCTGCCAGCTCGCCACCGGGCGAACTGGGTTGGGTCGTCGTGGTCGTCGTGGTCGGCGGCACTGTCGTCGTGGTCGTCGTGGGCGGCCGCGTGGTCGTGGTCGTCGTGGGCGGCCGCGTCGTCGTGGTCGTCGTGGCGGGCGGCTGCGTCGTCGTGGTCGTGACGGGCGGCTGCGTCGTCGTGGTGATCGCCGGGGGCGAGCTCGAGGTCAACATCGAGACTGCGGCAGCGCCGACGACGGGCCGGTTGAGCGACATGCCGGCAGTGGAGCCGAGCGCAGTGGCGTCACCGTAAGGGAAGACGGCACCGTTGGAGGTCACGAGCCAGTAGCCCAGGCCGTCGGATGTGGACGCTGCGGCCACGACCGACATGTTCGGCCCAACGCCGCTGCCGTAATACGCCGCGTCGCCGTAGGCGTAGACCGCGCCGTTAGCCGCGACGAGCCAGTAGCCCTTCCCGTTCGGGGTGGTGGCCATGGCGGTGATCGGGCTGCCGAGCTTCATACCGGCGGTCGAGCCGAAGAAGCCGGCGTCGCCGTAGTTGAAGACGCCGCCGTCGGAGGCGACCATCCAGTAGCCCCTACCGTTGGGGGTGGCGGCCATGGCCGTGATCGGCTGGTTGAGGCGCCACCCGCCGGTCGAGCCGTAGAAGCCGGCGTCACCGAAGGTGAAGATGCCACCATCGGAGGCCGTCAGCCAGTAGCCCTTTCCGTCGGGCGTGGCGGCAACGGCCACGATCGACTTGTTGAGGCGGAGACCGCCGGTCGAGCCGTAGAACTTGGCACTGCCGTAGTTGAAGATGCCACCGTCGGAGGCCGCTAGCCAGTACCCGTGGCCGTTCGAGGTCGCTGCCATCCCGGCGATCGGCTTGTTGAGCGTCCGTCCGGCCGTCGAGCCGGCGAAGCCCGCCGCGCCATAGGAGAAGACGCCTCCGTCGGACCCTACGAGCCAAAGCCCCGGCTCCGTGGAGTTCGTGGCAGACGCGTGGGAGCCCGACGTCATGAGCGCTGGGACAAGGGCCGACAACCCGAGGGCGATCGTCACCGCCAAGATCATGAAGGTTCGTGAGCCTCGCAAAGTGACGTTCCGCAAACGAGCGAGGGTCGTGGCCACCGATGGGCGCCCTACCGGAGCGGACTGGCCTGTCCGCTCTACGCAATTGACTGGGTTATTTGGCATCAATTGGCGTATCGGAGGTGGCCTGAGGGCTCTTGATTGAAATGGTAAGAATGAACTACACAGCCGCTGCACCGCCCGGGAGCCGCTCTTAACGCCCCGGTGCTGGGCATGTTTCTCCGGATCTCGAAGCGCGGCTCCGCCCCCTTAAGTCCCCCTTAATCCTGGGCGACGTCGGACGTTCGTGAAGCGGTGAACGAGCGCCGCGGCCCGGGTTCGTCCGGCGATCGCGCTCGGCGCCGTGGCGTCTCCCTTCGCGCCGTGGCGTCGACTCATGACCGCCCCCGGGTGCACTACGGTCGACGCAGGAAGGGGTCATTGGTGAAACGACGGATGAAAATATCGGTGGTCGCGTTCGTGGCCGCCCCCATGCTGTGCTTCGGCCTCACGATCGGTGGCGCAACCGGTGTGGCGTCGGCGGGCACCCCGATACCGGGCGCGCCCGGTTGCCCGGTGTTCCCGGCCGACAACGTCTGGAACACCCCGGTCAACAACCTGCCGGTCTCGCCGTACAGTGCCGAGTGGCTGGCGGCCATGGACGCCTCCACCACCAACCTCCAGTTCGTCTGGGGACCGCCCTATGGCATGCCCATCACGGTGGTGTCGCCAACGCAACCTCTCGTCAACATCACGTTCGCCTCATCGGGCAATGACCCCGGGCCGTACCCTTTCAGCGCCGACACCGGTATAGAAGGCGGCGCGGATGCGACGGGGGACCGGCACGCCATCATGGTCAACCCGTCCACGTGCACCGACTACGAGCTCTACAAGGCGGTCTACAGCGCCTCGGGATCGACCGCCGACAATGGAGCCATTTACAACCTCAACTCCGACGCCCTGCGCCCGCACAACCTGGCGACGGTCGACGCCTCGGGCCTGCCCCTGGTGGCGGGAATCAGCGCGTTATGACGAATTGGAAGATGGCGCCATCACCCACGCCATCCGGGTCCAGGCGGTGGACACCGACACCCAGTACATCTGGCCGGCGACCGCCGGAGAGGGATCGGCGAACAACCCGGATCTCCCGCCGATGGGAGCCCGGTTCCGTCTCAGTGCGAGCTTCAACATCTCGACTTACTCGCCCCAGGTCCAGGTGGTCCTACGTGCCCTGCAGACATACGGGTTGATCCTGGCCGACAACGGCCCGAACTGGCATTTCTGGGGCGACAACTCGGACAGCTGGCCCCTGGCGGTGGTCCAGGCGCTGAAGACGGTGCCGGGGAGCGCGTTCCAGGCGGTCGACGAGTCGAGCCTGGAGATCAGCCCCAACTCGGGGCAAGCCCGCCAGCTCGGCGTGGCGGTCAACTGCACCTCCTCCCAAGTTGGTTACCGCCTGGTGGCGTCAGACGGCGGTCTGTTCTCGTTCTGTGAGACCTTCCTGGGCTCAATGGGCGGCCAGCATCTCAACGCGCCCATCGTGGCGATGACCTCCACGCAGGGAGGCAATGGGTATTGGGAGGTGGGCTCGGACGGAGGGATCTTCAACTTCGGCAACGCCGGCTTCCACGGCTCGACCGGCAGCATGCATTTGAACGCACCCATCGTCGGCATGGCCGCCACCCACGATGGGGGTGGGTACTGGCTCGTCGCCTCGGACGGGGGGATCTTCAACTACGGAGACGCCGGCTTCTACGGCTCGGCGGGCTCCCTCCATCTCAACAAGCCGATCGTCGGGATGGCGGCGACGCCCGACGGCAAGGGGTACTGGTTGGTGGCCTCCGACGGGGGGATCTTCTCCTACGGCGACGCCCAGTTCTACGGCTCTGTCGGCTCCATCCATCTCAACAAGCCGGTCGTCGGAATGGCCACCACGTCCGACGGAGGTGGCTATTGGCTCGTCGCCTCCGACGGCGGGATCTTCAACTACGGCGACGCCGCATTCGACGGCTCGGCCGGCTCCATCCCCCTCAACAAGCCCATTGTCGGGATGGAGGCCGACTCCACCGGAGGGGGCTATTGGCTGGTCGCCTCGGACGGAGGGATCTTCAACTACGGCAATGCGGGCTTCTACGGCTCGACCGGAGGGACCGTGCTCAACGCCCCAATTGTGGGCATGGGCTGACTTGCCGCAGCCATTGATCGCCGCAATCTGACGGCAAAACCGGCCCGTAGCCGGGCTGATCACCCCCAGGCCCATGACCAGGGACGATAAGGCGAGCACCCGTCCTGACCTGCTCTTTCTCCAAGGCTGGTTTCAGGCCGGATATCGGTAGTTATCAGCATTTTGATGGCCACTTGAGGCCCGTTTGAGACCCACTGGCAGAGGCTGGAGGTATTGAAGTTGCCTCACTGGGGGGAGTCTCGCATCAAGGTGCTGGCTACTTCGGATTCCCAGAGGGTGAAAAGCCGACTAACATGGTCGGATATATAGGGTTCTGAAGGGAGCAGCAGATGGGCTTGACGAGTGGAGCGGTTGGCCGATCGAGAAATGGCCAGCAGGCTGGGCGGACCACGGCGCAGAGCGATGCCGGGCAACAGTCTGGGTCCATGGGTCCTCGAGGCGGTGTTATCCGAAGCCGAGGGTACTCGACCTCTATCAGCAGGCCCGCAGCCGGCCGACGCCTCCAGAGACATCGGTTCGGCGTGTGCCACCGCTGTGGCTGGAAAGCGTTGGTGTCAAGGGTCGGGCGTGAGGATCACGTCCGGATCGGCGCTGGACGGGACTTCGGGCGTCTGTGTGACGATTGCTTCGAGACCCTGCTCGGTGCGCGGTCGGTCCAAGGGGACGCCGCGACCACCCCAGCGAAAACCGTCTCCCGCCAGCTCGCCGGAGCCGGCATCGCCCGTCCGTCTCGCTGAATCACCCAGAGCCCGCCTTCACACGGGCCTCGTAAGAGGGCATGAGCGGGCGAACGAGACCCTCTAAGTCTTGACACTCTGCTTCTTGAGCGTCGATGACGCCGTGGGCCGAGTTAGGCGATGAGGTGGGCGCTATCCCTCTTTCGGCCTGACGATCACCACCTGGCACTTGGCGTGGGCGACGCACTCCTGGCTCACTGAGCCCAACCTCAGGCCGCGAACCCTCCTCGCCCTCCGGATCCGAGGACCAGCAGGTCGGCCTCCGACGGCGGCGACCACCTTCACAAGGAACTCCCCCCCGAACTCGCGGGTGAAGAAGGCGTAGACCCACGCAGCAGAATGAAATCCGGCGCCTATACCGGAAAGTAGTCGGGAAATTGAGCGAGATCGTCGTAACATTCCCGTATACGTTGCGTCACGTCGCAACAAGTCAAGGGCCGAGCGGGGGGCGGAGTCCATGGTCGTTGATGTCGGCAACAGGCCGAGGCGGACAGTTGGCAAAGCATTCACGCTTTGGGTGAATCAGGTCCGCCTGTCTTGGAGCCCGTTCAGAGCGGCCGAACTCGATTCGAGGCCGGGATGATCACCCACCGCGCCGTCGCCGACCCGGTTCGATCCGCGATCGATACCGAAGCGAGCGAAACGATCCTGATCGAGCTCGGTGACGATCGGGGCCTCATAGGTCGGCACGGCGTGGCGATCGATGAATGTGCGGACCCACGTGGCACGCCGTCGTTCTCAAGACAGTTCGGGAGAGAGGGAGAACCAACATGGAAAACCGTCGACTGATACCGCGGGAACGTGTCGGCTGGGAAGGACTCTGCCAAATCGAGGGCGAGGACGCCACCCCTTGCAGGGTCGTCGACCTTTCGATGTTCGGACTCGGTCTTACCTTCGATGACCCCTCGCTTCCGCAGCTCGAAGGCCACAGGAGCATCTATAGAGGTGCCACAGTCGGTGAGTCGGTCCCCCGGTTCGTGGGGCGCCGCATCTCCGTGGATGTACCAGCCGTCGGTGACTCGGTGAGCATCCGACTCGAAGGAAAGGTCGCAAACGCGAAACGAATGAGCGGCGCGGCCGTTCGCGTCGGCATCAAGTTCGATCGTCTGGCCGAACCGCCATGGCGCGCGGCGGTGCCGAGGGAGATGAGCGAGTTCGCGGGAGCCGAGCCAAGACCGGAGCGATGATGACGCGGTATTGACAAGCTCGGTGTGCCTGTCGACTGCTCATGGCTCGTCCTCCTCCTTCCCTGGGCCGTCGGCAGGCGCACGAGGCGGATATCCTCACCGCCGGCACCGGGCACGGTCACCCCGAAAACCGCGGTCGTACGATCGGCGACGGTAAACGAGGCCGAGGTTCCAATCGCTCATCTACCGGGGCACGACCGACGTCGACGCCCTCCTCGCCAAGCCGGTCAATCGGCCTGCGTACCACCGGCAGGTGGAGTCCCTGACCTTGACCCGCTGTTGACGGTGAGCCGGCCTGTAGGCGGGATTCTGTCCGGCCCCCTGCCCCGATGAGAGGCAGAAGGCCGGGGTGGCCATCCATCTGAGCGGCCTACCTGGGGAGCGTCCCTTCTCAGGGACCGGACGAGCAGCCCGTCTCCCACGCTTGGCCTTGCTCCGGGTGGGGTTTACCGAGCCGGCGGGGTCACCCCCGCCGCTGGTGCGCTCTTACCGCACCTTTTCACCCTTGCCTGTGCGGACCTCGAGGCCCGCCATCGGCGGTTTCCTTTCTGTGGCACTGTCCTGCGGGTCACCCCGACTGGCCGTTAGCCAGCACCCTGCTCTGTGGAGTCCCGACCTTCCTCGACCCGGTGCCGCGGTGGCGACCCGTGCCGCGGCCACCCGACCGACTCACCGTCACCGCCAATTGTGCCACGACCAGCGATGTCGGGGGAGCGTCGCGGCACGTCGCCACGCGGCCGTCCCGTCTCGTCGGGCCGAGCGGGCCAACGGTCGGGCTCCGCGTCGACGGAGCCGCCCTGTCCGGCTGACACGTACGACGGAGAGGGTCACGAATTGGGTTTTTCGACCGGCCAAGCCTTGGGCTTGTTGTGAGAGGGCTGGGGAGCTGCGTTTGAACCGCGGAGTTCGTGGATCTTCACACGCTTAAATCCCACTGAGCAGACGCTTAAATCCCATCGCACGTGCTCCCTAGTGGCCTAATGTCAGCCGCAAGTGCCCTCGGGGGAAGGCTTCGAACAAGGGGGGGCACGCGACGAGCGCACCCAGAAGATCTCTTGATCGGACTCGCGGAGCGCTCGGGCGGATCGCCGCCCGAGCCGTGCTGGTCGCTGCCATGGCGGCAGCGTTGGTCGGGCTCGCGGCAATTGTCTCGATGGCGATAACGGGCGTCAGCACCTTGTACGCCGCGGTGGGTGGGAGCGGCACGGCCTGCACCTCGGACTCGCCCTGTGCGTTGACCGAGGCGCTGTCCTCGGCGACGAGCGGCGGCACGGTCGACCTCGCGGCGGGCACCTATCTGGCCGCGAGCGGCAACAGCTTCACCATCGCGACCTCCCTGAGCTTGGAGCCGACGACACCGGGCAGCGCGGTGACCCTGGAGGGCAACGACGCCAGCGTGGTGGCGGTGAACTCCTCGGTGACCGCCACGGTCTCAGGGGTCAGCATCGAAGACGGCTCTGCCGCGGCTGACGGCGGCGGCGTCACGAACGCCGGCTCTTTGACCGTCGAGGACTCCACCATCTCGGGAAACACGGCGACGAATGGAGGCGGCGGCGGTGTCTCCAACTCGGGCACGCTGAGCGTCCTTGACTCCACCATCTCGGCCAACACGGCGACGAATGGAGGCGGCGGTGTCTTCAACTCGGGCACGCTGAGCGTCGAGGACTCCACCATCTCGGCCAACAGCGCCGGTGGCGGCGGGGGCATTTTCAACTCGGGCACGGCGACCGTCGAGGCCGCCACCATCACGGGCAACTTTGTCACCACCGGCGGCGACGACGACGACTCCGGCGGCGGCATCAACAACAGTTCTGCCAGCTCCTTGACCCTGGCGGCGGACATCATGGCGGCGCAGGGTGCCGGCGGCGATTGTTCCATCGACCCGGGGACAGTCACCGATGCCGGCTACAACGCCGACGACGACGGGACCTGTGGGCTCAGTGTCGCCAATGGTTCGATCCTCGATTCGCCGGTGATCGACGACTACCTGGGCCCCCTCGGGCCTAACGGTGGGCCGACCGAGACGGTGCCCCTCCTGGCCACCCCGTCGCCGACGACGAGTTCGCCCGACCCTGCGCTCGGGGTGATCCCCTCGACCTTTGCGCTGCCCATAGCGGTCAACGGCGTGTCGCTGGCCTGCTCCGTTCCCGATCAGCGCGGTGTGACTCCTGACCAACCCTGTGACGTCGGCGCCTTCAACCTGGACTCTGACGCCGTCGCCTTCGTCGCCGACGGTGGCGGGCCGGTCGCCTCGATCACCGGTCTCGATGGCAGCTCGATCACCCTGCCCTCGGACACCTACGCCGGTTACACCTTCAGCGGCTGGTTCAGCGCGTCGAGCGGCGGCACCGAGGTCGGGGGGGCTGGCGCCTCCTACGCCATCCTCGTCGGCGGGGCCACGCTCTACGCCCGGTGGAACGCCAACGCCACCGACGCCTACAGCTTCAACACCGCGGGCGGCTCGCCGACGCCCGCCGCGGGCTCGGGCCTCGACGGCACCACCATCACCTTGCCCACAGCGCCCACGTTGTCCGGCTACGCCTTCGCCGGCTGGAACGACGGCACGACGACCAACGGAGCGGGCGCCACCTACACCCTCTCGAGCGGGGGCTCACCCATCGTCTTCACCGCCCAGTGGAGCGCCAACGCCACCGACGCCTACAGCTTCAACACCGCGGGTGGCTCGCCGACGCCCGCCGCGGGCTCGGGCCTCGACGGCACCACCATCACCCTGCCGCCCGCGCCCACGCAGGCCGGCTACACCTTCGCCGGGTGGGCGACCACGCCGACGACCTCATCGGGTGAGATGGCGCCGCCCGCGGGATATTCGGCTTCCCAGCTGTACTTCGACGACCAATTCACGGGCACGTCGCTCAACACCTCCAACTGGACGCCCGCCCTTGCTCCGGGGGGTGTCTGGGACGACGAGAGCCTCGGAGCGCCCTACTCCTCGGGCGGGACCTACCAGGCGGCGTACTGGGGGCCCGCTCAGGTCACCGTCGACAACGGTGTGACCCTCGCGGCGCGGCACACCACCTCGTCCGACGTCGGCTACTCCAAGGGGTTCAAATGGGTCTCGGGCGTCATCACCTCCAATTTCACGCTGCCGTCGAGTGGGTGGTACGTCCAGATCAGCGCCAAGATGCCCGACACCTCCGATGGCATGTGGCCAGCGCTGTGGTTCTTCCCCGCGAACACGGACCAGGAGTTCGACGGCTTCGAGGGCGGTTGGCAGGGGTCGAGCCCCAACGACCAAGGCCATTCCGACCTCTTCCTCTCCAGCCAGCAGCAAGAGGTGTGGTCCACCGGCGGCACCGATCTCACGGCGGGCTACAACACCTACGGCTTCCAGTACATCCCGGGCCAGTCGGTCACGATCTACCTCAACGGCAAGCAGGTGGACCAGGTGAGCAGCAGCAGCGTGGCCTCGGAGGCCTACTACATGCTCATTGAGCTCCAGGTCGCCTCATCGGCCGCTTCGGGCTGGCACACCGTGCTGTCGGCCGGCACGCCGAACCCGGCCAACATGCAGATCGGCGAAGTCCAGGCGTATGCCTACCAGGCCTACTCGTACTACGGCGCCGGCGCCACCTACAGCCTCTCGAGCGGGGGCACGCCCATCGTCTTCACGGCCCAGTGGAACGCCGACGCCACCGACGACTACAGCTTCAACGCGGCGGGCGGCGCGTCGACCCCGACCTCGGGCTCGGGTCTGGACGGCAGCACCATCACCCTGCCGAGCGCGCCCACCCGGGCCGGCTACACCTTCGCCGGGTGGAACGACGGGACGAGCACCTATGGCGCCGGGGCGAGCTACACCCTCTCGAGCGGAGGCACGGCCATCGTCTTCACCGCCCACTGGACCCTGATCCCCACCGACGCCTACAGCTTCAACTCGGCCGGCGGGGCGCCGACGCCCGGCTCGGGCTCGGGCCCCGACGGCACCGCCATCACCCTGCCCAAGGCGCCCACCCGGACCGGCTACACCTTCGCCGGGTGGAACGACGGGACGAGCACCTATGGGGCCGGTGCCACCTACAGCCTCTCGAGCGGGGGCACGCCCATCGTCTTCACCGCCCAGTGGAACACCAACGCCACCGACGCCTACAGCTTCAACGCGGCAGGCGGCGCGCCGACGCCCTCCTCGGGCTCGGGCCCCGACGGCACCACCATCACCCTGCCAAAGGCACCCACCGAGGCCGGCTACACCTTCGCCGGGTGGAACAACGGGACGAGCACCTACGCGGCCGGGGCCAGCTACACCCTCTCGAGCGGGGGCACCCCCATCGTCTTCACGGCCCAGTGGACCCTGATCCCCACCGACGCCTACAGCTTCAACGCGGCGGGCGGCGCGCCGACGCCCTCGTCGGGCTCGGGGCTCGACGGCACCGCCATGACCTTGCCGAGCGCGCCAACCCGGGCCGGCTACACCTTCGCCGGGTGGAACAACGGGACCAGCACCTACGCGGCCGGGGCCAGCTACACCCTCTCGAGCGGGGGCACCCCCATCGTCTTCACGGCCCAGTGGACGGCCAACGGCCCGGTCGCCGAGGCGACGACGACCGGCCTCAGCCTGGCCAAGACCTCTCTCAGCTACGGAGCCGAAAGCACCGAGACCTTCACGGTCACCGTCACCGGCAAGACCGGTGACGGCTATCCGAAGGGGACCGTGAGCGTCTCGAGCTCGTCGACCACGTTGTGCAGCGCCACCCTCGCCGAGACCAGCAGCGACAGCGCGTCGGCCGGGTGTTCGCTCAGCGTCACCGCGCTCCCGGTGGGTTCTTACAGTGCCGTGTCCGCCACCTACACGCCGGCAGCCTCCTCGTCGTCGAACACCGCCTTCGCCTACACCACGTCGGGATCGACCCCGGCCACGAGCCTCTCGGTGGCCAAGGACACCACGACGACGACGGTGTCGGAGACGCCCTCGAGCGTCGTCTACGGCGACGAGTCGGCCGCCGCCCTCTCGGTGAGCGTCACCACCCACTACGGCGAGGCCGTTCCGAGCGCCGAGAAGGTGAGTGTCAAGGTCGGCACCGCCACCTGCACCGCCACCCTCAGTGCCGGCAAGGGAAGCTGCACCATTTCGAACAGCGCCCTCGGTGCCGGCACCGCGGCGCTGTCGGCCTCCTATGGCGGTGACACCAACCTGGGTACATCGAGTGCCTCGGCCACCAAGGGGCTCACCGTGTCCAAGGACACCACCACCAGCGCCGTCTCGGCCTCACCGACGACCGTGACCGCCGGCGCCGAGTCGAGCGCCATCTTCTCGGTCAGCGTCACCACCCACTACGGCGAGGCGGTTCCGAGCGCCGAGAAGGTGAGTGTCAAGGTCGGCACCGCCACCTGCACCGTCACCCTCAGTGCCGGCAAGGGAACCTGCACCATCTCCAAGAGCGCCCTCGGGGCCGGCACCTACGCGGTGTCGGCCAGCTACGGCGGTGACACCAACCTCGGTGCATCGAGTGCCTCGGCCCCCACCAAGCTCACGGTGAAGAAGGGCTGATCCGCGCTCGGGTGATCCTAAGCACCCAATGACTGCCGCGGACCTTGCCGCAGCAGGTGACCGGGGACACAACATGACGCCCGGGAGGTGCCAACCGAGGCTTGGGGCCCGGCCCCGAGCAACGCGCGGCGGCATCGTGCTAGGACGTACGCAGCTAGGGCCGGAGGGGGCTTCCAGCAGGGGAGGGTGCCATGTCCGGAACACGGATCCACGTTCGACACAGAATCGGACGCCTCGTCGCCGCGTTGGCCGTCGCCTGCGGCACCCTCACCGTCGCCTCCGTTGCCCTGGCGACCGCTACCGCGACGGCACCCGCCGGTGCGTCGACGTGCGGTGTCACGCTCGGGTCGCCGCAACTCGAGGGTGCGCTGGGCAGCATCGTGTTCCAGGTGCCGACCGTGCCCGCCGTCCCCGGACAGGCGTGCGACGCGACCATCAGCGTCGTCGGCCTCATCGCGACCACCGCGGGAACCCGACCCACCAACGTGGTCGACAACGGTGCATCGACCACCGTCACCGTGAGCTTCCTGCCCGGCGAGCCCGCGCCCGACATCCTCTGGGAGTGGTCGCCACACTGCGCCGACCCGGCGACGCTGCCGTACGACTTCTTCGCTGCGATTCCGGGGACCAGCGTCACGTCGGCCCCGATCTCCCCGGTGTCGCCGTGTAGCGACTTCGGCAATGTGACGAGTGCGACTCTGCAAGGACCGATCGTGGTCGTTCCCAATCCCGGGGACTACGTGGCGATGGCGACGACGCCGGCCAACGGGGGCTACTGGCTGGCACAGCGCGGCGGGGGCGTCAGCCCGTTCGGGAACGCCACCAACGTCGGCATGCCCTCCGGCAATCCGTCGGTGGTCGGCATCGCCGGCGCGCCGGCCGGCGGCTACTGGGTGGCCGGGTCGGACGGCGGCGTCTTCGCCTACGGGGCGCCGTTCGACGGTTCCATGGGCGGCATGCTCCTGGCGGCGCCGATCGTGGGCATCGCGGCCACGCCCGACGGTGGGGGCTACTGGCTCGTCGGCACCGATGGTGGCGTGTTCGGCTTCGGCGATGCCCAGTTCTATGGTTCGGTGCCGGGCGCGCTGCAACCGGGTCAGTCGCTCAACCAGCCGATCGTAGGCATCGCCCCGAGCCAGGACGGAAAGGGGTACTGGCTCGTTGCGCGCGACGGCGGCGTGTTCGCATTCGGTGATGCGCGCTATGGAGGGTCCATGGGTGGCACGCCGCTCAACGCACCCATCGTGGGCATAGCCTCCAACACGCTCGGCGGCTACTGGCTCGTCGGCAGCGACGGTGGCCTCTTCGCCTTCGGTGCCGTCTTCAAGGGCTCGCTCGGCTCAATTGTGCTGAACGCGCCGGTGACCGGCATGGCTCCGAGCAGCGACGGGCTGGGGTATCTCATGATCACCGCGGACGGTGGTGTGTTCGCCTTCGGTGACGCGCGCTTCTGGGGCTCGGCTGCCTGAAGCGATCCACGCCCCCGACGAGGCCCATGAGGACGACGAGCGTGAGGTGCCCGGCCAGCGCCGGTGGGAGTTGGCCTACTCACTTCGCATCACGACCCCCGGTGCCACCCGGGCCGCCATCCACCCCGGCCACGCCGCGATGACATTGGCCAAGATCAATGCAGCGAATATCACGAAGCAGAGAGCCAACGTCGGCACCACCGCGGGTGACACAGAACCAATGCCCGAGGCAACCAGGTTCCAGGCCCAGCGGCCACCGGCGACGCCGAGCGGGATACCCAAGAGCACGGCGACGAGGGAGAACCAGGTGGCTTGCCACGCAACGACAGCGGCTACCTGACGGCGCACGAATCCGACGGTCCTCAAAACAGCGAGGTCTCGTCGGCGCTGGCGCACCGCTGTGACAAGCGTGTTCCCAACAGCTGCAACCCCTAGGAGAACGACCAGGCCCGCCAGCAGCGTAGGCAGGCGGTCGACACTCTGGAGGTTGAGGACGTCCTCAGCCGGCAATGGTCTGAGAACGGTCGTCCCAAAGTCATGCCGCAGGCTGGCGTATGCCGCCGCGGGCGAGACGCCGGGGGCGTAGCGGACAGCGAAGAGGTTGAAGACGGTGGCCGGTGGCCCATTCGGGTTTTGCGGCGTCGTTGCCTCATGTTGCCGAATCGCCGGCCCGTAGACCCACGCGCCGTCGCCCATGTCGTTGGTGAAGAGGTCACCGACAGAGGGAGAGATCATGGTTCCGACGACACGCAGGGTGATCGGCGGGCCACCGGTGTCGTCGATCTCGACGGTCTGGCCGATGTGTCGGTGCAACATCTCGAGCGTCTGGCTTCCCAGCACGATCTGATCGTCGGCCTGCGGCGCGTGGCCTTCGAGTAGCGGTGGGTACACCGAGCCCTTCAAGGGGTCGAAGGCGAGCAGCGTGTCCACCAGCTTTCCGTCCACGATCGCATTTCCTTGGCTGGCGCCGGCCAAAATCGCAATCGCCGAATACGCCCCCACCAGGCGATTGTGGGCGAGCAGCGGCCCGGCCTGCGCGATCCGGTCGGTCTGGTCGTTGGGATTGCCGACGAGGACGTCCCAGTTCCACCCTTGTTGTGGCGGGCTCGCCAGGAGGTGATCGAGACTCGCACCGAAGGTCAGGGCGGCGGCGATCGCAGCCACCGCGGCCACCGCACCGATGATCGCGCTGACCATTGGCATGGCTTGCCCGCGGCCCGGGGTCAGCCCGAAGCGCAAACCGATGACGGCGGCGAGCGGAAGTGGCGCCCGGGTGACCGACGTCGCGACGGGTGACCGATGCGGGTCGAAAACAGCGCCACCGGCTGCCGCGCGTCGACTCGCCCGCCAGGCGGGGAGGACCGCGAGAGCGGAGACGAGTAGGACGATGGCCAAGAACCCAGGGACGAGCACGGCGAGATCGATGTCGAAGCCGGGATGGATCTCCGCCTGGCGTGCCAGGCCAACCGGCATCAACGGAGACCCCGCTGCCGCCACCACGACGGCGAGGAAGCCCCCCGCCGCGCCGATCATTGCTGTTTGCAGAGTGACGACGGCGAGCATCTGGGTTCTGACGGCGCCGAGGCTGCGCAGAATGCGGTAGTCGTCGGTCTGGGCCATGACCTGACGGGCGATGGCCTGACCGACGAGGAGGAGGGTCACCAGGGCGGCCAGTGCGCCAAAGAGAAGCAGGGCTACGACCTCGAGATGAATGCCTCGCTCGGCACTGGCCGCTGCAGTCCGAACGTCGTACACGTTGCCAGCTGAAGAGAAGATCTGTCCGCGCCCGAGCGCATCAGCGGCTGTAGAGAACGCCTTCCAGTCGGCGGCACCGTGACGAAGCCGGACGCTGACGAGATTGATTTCGGCAATCTGCTGGACCGGGATGCCCAGTCCGGCGGCCAGGCGCGGCAGGAAGGCGGGCGTCAAGTAGAGGTTCTGTTCGCCTTCGTACGAGACGTCTTCGTTGATGAGCACGGGATTGACGGCGTTGACGTCCTGAGGCTGCCGCACGATCGCAGCGACCCGAACAATGAACGAGGGGCCGCCGGGTGCCTGGTTGGCATGCTCCACCCCGCCGGTGAGTCCGCCGTTCTGGAACTGTGCGGCCGAGTAGGCATAAAGACGGAACCGGCTGCCAACGTGAAGGTGGCGCTTCTCCGCCGCCAACTCGTTGATCACGACGTCGAAGGGGTGGTTGGGATCAGGGAGCCGCCCGGCGATCACCAACGGGCGATCAACCGTCCGAAAGAGGTCAGCGTTCGCCACGCCGATCGCGTTGAGACTTCCATTGTTGTGCCCTCTGGGGTCAGGCGTCAGGAAGAGGTAGGGCGCTCTGAAGTAGGCGACGACCTGCGGAAGATCAACGACGTGCTGTTCCAGGGGGGCCAGGGCAAGCGAGTTGGCCTCCAGGCCGGTGACCACCGGAGGAGAGGACGCATTCCCATACAGAAACCCGCCATCGTCGGGCTGGCTATAGGCGACGAACTGGGGCATCGCCGTTTCGGTGCGCCGGGCGCCGGCGAATGCGGCGAGCGCTACTCCACCGCCAAGGCCGACGACCAGGGCCAAGACCACGAACGTCCGCCATTTGACGCGCATATCGGCCCGAGATCGCAGCCAAATGAGGCCCATGGCTCTCCTACGGAGTCGCGGCCGGCTCTGTCACGCCCACCATTAGGCCCAGTAGTGAGTGCCGTGCCAATGGTGGTGTCATGGGCCGTCCATGTGGTGCTAGTGCCACTGGTGCATCGAGATCGCCACCGCCTCGCCGGCGCGATCTGCTGTCCTGGGACGCCCTGGCTCCGATGCCTCCGGCCTCTGCGCGTCGAAGCACGACGCTTGTGGCCTGACCCGCTGTTGACGGTGAGCCGGCCTGTAGGCGGGATTCTGTCCGGCCCCCTGCCCCGATGAGAGGCAGAAGGCCGGGGTGGCCATCCATCTGAGCGGCCTACCTGGGGAGCGTCCCTTCTCAGGGACCGGACGAGCAGCCCGTCTCCCACGCTTGGCCTTGCTCCGGGTGGGGTTTACCGAGCCGGCGGGGTCACCCCCGCCGCTGGTGCGCTCTTACCGCACCTTTTCACCCTTGCCTGTGCGGACCTCGAGGCCCGCCATCGGCGGTTTCCTTTCTGTGGCACTGTCCTGCGGGTCACCCCGACTGGCCGTTAGCCAGCACCCTGCTCTGTGGAGTCCCGACCTTCCTCGACCCGGTGCCGCGGTGGCGACCCGTGCCGCGGCCACCCGACCGACTCACCGTCACCGCCAATTGTGCCACGACCAGCGATGTCGGGGGAGCGTCGCGGCACGTCGGTAGGGTGTCGGGGCATGTCCGACGGCGCCCGCCAGCTCTTCGATCCCGAGGCTTTGCCGCCGGCTGCCCCGCCGGCCGCCCCCCCGGACCAGGCTGAGGCCGAGGCGGGCGGCTTCGACCCCGAGCTCCACCGCGAGACGCATCCGGACGTCCTCTCCATCGGCGCGCTCTACAACGAGGTGGAGACCGCGCTCTCCCGCACCTTTCCCCGCACCCGCCAGCTCTGGGTCCGCGGTGAGATCAGCCACCTCTCCGATCATCGCTCGGGCCACCTGTACCTGGACCTGGTCGACCCCGATGAGGACCGCCCGACCGGCCCGCGCGGGCGCGGGGGCGTGCCGACGCTGGGTGTGAAGTGCTGGCGCACGTCGTGGGCGCCGCTGCGCCACACGTTGGCCAAGGAGGGGATAGAGCTGGCCGAGGGGATGATCGTCGTCCTGCGCGGCAGCATCGACCTCTATCGCGCCAAGGGAGAGGTCAGCCTGATTCTGGCGGAAATCGACGTCACCGCCCTGCTGGGCCGCCTGGCGGCGCAGCGGGCCCGGCTGCTGCGCCAGCTCGAGGAGGAGGGCCTGCTGCGGCGCAACGCCGCGCTGCCGTTGCCGGATCTGCCCCTTCGCGTCGGGTTGGTGGCCAGCCCGGGGACCGAGGGCTACCGCGACTTCCTCGGCCGGCTCACGGAATCGGGGTTCGGCTTCCAGGTGTCGCTGGTGAAGGTCACGGTGCAGGGCGCGGCGGCGGCCGCCTCCATCGCCCGGGCCGTGCGCTTCCTGAGCCGGAGCGACTGCGACGTCATCGCCATGGTGCGCGGGGGTGGCTCGCGCGCCGATTTGGCCGCCTTCGACACCGAGGTGGTGGCCCGGGCCGTGGCGACCGCGACCAAGCCGGTGTTCACGGGCATCGGGCACACCGGTGACGAGACGGTGGCCGACCTGGTGGCCGCCCGCGTCTGCGTCACGCCCACCGAGTGTGGGCATCAGCTCGTCGTGGCCGCCCGGCAGTGGTGGGGGGTGCACGTCGCCGCCCCCGCCGGCCTGCTGGCCCGCCGCGTCCCCTCCTTGCTGGCCGATGCGCAGACCCGTGACGCGCAGGCGCGTGGCCGCCTCACCGCCGCGGCCCGCCACCAGCTCCGCGTCCACCGCGAGCGGCTCGGGACCAAGGCATCGGCACTGACCCGGACCGCGCTCATCGGCCTCGAGTCGCGCCAAAGCGGTCTACGCGGCCAGGCCGGCCGGCTGGGCTCCCGCGGCACGGGCCACGTCGACCGGTTAGCCGAGCAGCATGCGGGCTGGCGGCGGCTGTTGGCCGCCTACGACGTGGAGCGCCAGCTCGAGCGCGGCTACAGCCTGACCCTGCGAGCCGACGGGTCGCTGGTGCGCAGCGCCGCGGACGTGGCGCCGGGTCAGGAACTGGTGACGCGGCTGGCCGACGGCTCGGTGCGCAGCCGCATCGAGGCGACCGGGCCGACCGGAGGAGTGGGAGGACCGAATTGAGCCAACCCGACGAACCCGTGCCGGTGGAGCGGCTGAGCTACACGGAGGCCAGCCGCGAGCTCGATGCCATCGTGAGCTTCTTCGACCAGCGAGAGGTCGACGTCGACGTGCTGGTGGCCCGACTCGAGCGGGCGACCGCGCTGATCGACGAGCTCGACAAGCGGTTGCGCCAGACGCGGGCGCAGGTCGAGGAGCTGGTGCCGCGGCTCGACGCGCTGGCGGCCGACGCCGGCCGAGAAGAGGAGACGAGTGATGGCTGACGCCGAGGGCGACCGGGTGTACTTCAAGCAGCTGTTGTCGGGCGGGACTTCGCCCAGGGGGACACGATGGCGCGGCAGATGGTGAATTTCGTCTACCTCATCGGCGACCGGGAGACGGGTGAGGCGGTGGTGGTCGACCCGGCCTACGCCGTGCAGGACCTCGTCGACATCGTGGAGGCCGATGGCATGCGCCTGACCGGGGTGCTCGGCACCCACTTCCACCCCGACCACCTCGGCGGGGCCATGGGCGGCTGGCAGCTCGAGGGCATCAGTGCCCTGCTCGACCTGGTCCAGGTGCCGGTCCACGTCCAGAGTGACGAGCTGCCTTGGGTCGAGCGCACGACCGGGGTCGGGCCGGCCGACCTGGTCGGCCACGAGAGTGGCGACGTGGTGCGGGTGGGCGAGCTGGAGATCGAGCTCATCCACACCCCGGGTCACACCCCGGGCAGCCAGTGCTTCCTGGTCGACGGGCGGCTCGTGGCCGGTGACACGCTCTTCCTCGAGGGGTGCGGGCGGACCGACTTCCCGGGCTCGGACCCGCTGGCCATGTACGAGTCCCTGCACACCCGGCTGGCCCGGGTGCCCGACGACACCATTCTCTTCCCGGGTCATCTGTACTCGGCGGACCCGTCGCAGAGCATGGGTGACACCCGCCGGCTGAACTACGTGTTCAGGCCCCGCTCCGCCGAGGAGTGGATGGCCATGTTCGGGTGGTGAGCAAACCGGAGGGGTCGTCGGAACCGGGAAGCGGGTTGGCCATGGACGGCAGCGTCATCGTGGTGGGCGCCTCCCTGTCCGGACTGCGGGCGGCCGAGACGCTGCGGGCGGAGGGATTCGAGGGGAAGATCTCGCTGGTGGGCGACGAGCCCCACCTCCCCTACGACCGCCCGCCGCTGTCCAAGCAGGTGCTGTCCGGGAAGTGGCCGCCCGAGAAGGCGGTGCTGGCCGATCGGCACAGAGCCAGCGAGTTGCTCCTGCACGAGGTGCTCGGACGCCGGGCGGTCCGCCTCGACGTCGAGCAGCGGAGCATCGAGTTGGCGGACGGCGAGGTGCTGAGGGCGGACGCCGTGGTGCTGGCCTGCGGGGCGGTACCACGGTCGCTGCCCGGCACCGAGGGGCTCACCCAACGCGACGGGGTGTTCACGCTACGCACGCTGGACGACTCGTTGGCCCTGCGGGCCGCGGTCACCGGGACGGAAGGGGTACGGGTCGTGGTGATCGGGGCGGGCTTCATCGGGGCCGAGGTGGCGTCGACGTGCGCCGCCATGGGCTGCCGGGTGACCGTGCTCGAGGTGCTCGACATCCCGCTGCGCAACATCCTGGGACCCATGCTGGGCGGCCACTGCGCGTCGCTCTACGCCGGGCACGACGTGGACCTGCGCACGGGCGTGTCGGTGGCGGGTGTGCGCAAGGGCGGAGAGGGCAACGAGGGTGACGGGGCGAGCCCGCTGGTGGTCGAGCTCTCCGGCGGCGAGACGGTGCCGGCCGACGTCGTCGTCGTGGGCATCGGCGTGAGGCCGTGCACGGACTGGCTGGTGGACTCGGGGCTCTCCCTACAGAACGGCGTGGTGTGCGACGACAGGCTCTTCGCCGCGGACGGCGTGGTGGCCGCCGGTGACGTGGCCAACTGGCTGTGGCGCCACGACGACGAAGAGGAGCAGATCCGGATTGAGCACTGGGAGGTGGCGGCCCAGGGGGGCATGGCCTCGGCCCGCGCTCTGCTGGCGGGACGCGCCCACGCCCGGGCGTTCACGCCGGTTCCGTACTTCTGGTCGGACCAGTTCGACATCCGGTTCCAGGTGATCGGGTCGCCCCGCGGTGACGACGATGTCGAGCTCGTCGACGGCTCGCTGTCCGACGGGAAGTTCGTCGCGCTGTTCGGACGCGGCGGCCGTTTGCGCGCCGTGATGGCCATCGGCCGACCCCGCCAGCTGATGGGATACCGCCCGCTGCTCGAGCGCGGTGCGGCCTGGGACGAGGCGCTGGCTCACGAAGTTTGAACGCGGCGCGGCGCGCGCCGGCACGCCATCGCCGCCACGACAGGAGGCAAGGGCCGTGTGGCGAGGATGTGCTCCGGAGCGTGGTCAGGGAGCGTCGCTGGCCCGGCGCGTCCGTGCCTGAGCCGAGAATTGTGACCTCGTAGCGCGCCACGTAGAGCACCATGGCGTCGTCGGCTGGGCGGCGACGCCCGGCCCAGGTGATGATGTGGGCAGGTGGTGTCCTGGACTTGGCGAAAGGAATGCCGGTGCACACTTCCAGCGTCCGTCTCGGCGGCGTTCGACAGCTCGGCCTACCGTGCGCACGTCGCCATGACGTGGGCCCGCCCGCGCCGCGAGTTGTCCGCCGCGATGTGACGGGAACGGCGCGGTAGGGGTCACGGTGCCGCGCCACGACGCAACGTCGAGGAGATCCTCGCCACCCTGAGAGAGATGGAGCGCCTCACCGAGAACGGCACGTCGGTGTCGACTGCGGCGAAGAAACTCGGCATCACGGACCAGACCTACTACCGCTGGCGCATGCGCTACGGCTCGCTGTCCGAGGACGAGGCGAAGCGGCTCAGTGAGCTCGACGAGGAGCGGGCGCGTCTCAGGCGGGTGATCGAGGAGCAGGCACAGGACATCGCCATGCTCCGAGACCTCACCCAGGGTGAGATCCCCAGCGCCGCTCGCCGGCGCTTGGCCGTGGCCTACCTCGTGGACCATTACGGGATCTCCGAGCGGCGCGCCCGCCGTGTCGTCGGACAAGACCCCTCGACCCAGAGGTACGACCTGACGGGCGGCGAGGAGGACGGGCCGGTGGACGGGTGGGGCGAAGCGGACGCGGACCTCGACGACGAACTGGCGGGGCCGGGGCCGGAGCGGGGGCTGGGGGTGGGGCCGGGGCTTGGGGTGGAGGCGGAGGCCGGGCTTGGGGCCGGGCTGGGGGTAGGGGCGGGGGCGCGGTTGGGGCCCGACGAGAGGGGGCGGGAGCCGTCAGAGGATCCGGAGCGACCGCGCCTGGTCGAGGCGACGGGGGAGGAGGCGGCGGCGGAGCGCCGGCCCGGCCCGGAACCGGGCACTGCGCCGGACGTCGTGGTGGTGCCGCTCATCAGGATCCCGTTGCTGGACGACCGGATACCGGTCCTCCTCCGGGTGCGGACCAGCGTCCTTCACGACCTCGTCTGGTTGGCGCGGCACTCGGAAATGGCGCGACTGGCGGGGTCGGGCGGGGTGCTGGACCGCCTCCAGCATGTCGCGACCGCTCCTTGCCGATTGGTCCGGTTCTTCGGAGGACATCAGGAGGGCCGTTCGGACTGAGGGCGTCGGGCCGACACGCAGGTGAGGCGAACCGCGGCGGCGGATGTGCAGGACATCCCATGAGCTGGCCCTCGCGTCCGGTCTGCGATCGACCGCGCTTTCGTTGAGCCGTTCCGCACAACGCATCGCCCTCGGAGGCGTCGGAGCCTGGTCCATTCCCGATGAGAGGCGTTGCCGCCACGCTCGAGCTCGAACCGTCACCTTGTTCGCACGACCGTCACCTCCTTCGCAAGACGCGATGATGCCCTGAGTTGTCCTGACGGCACGGCATCAGGCAAGGCGGCTCAGAGGTCGGGACCAGGAACGGCGGGGCGATGGACCGAGGATCGCTTGGCGTCACCGAGCGGGACCGCGCGATGGGCCCGATGGCAGTCTGCTGCGGCCGTTCCCCCTACGGGGGATGCTCTTCGGTGCAACCGGGGCACGAGGCCGGGCTGGCCGACCTCAGACCTGAAGTGACAGTTGACAGTTGAGGGTTGAGAGATGAAGGGCGGCTCGAAAGAAGCTCCGACGATCGGAGGCTCGGACAGCGCTCTGTACAGGGAGTCAGCAAAACTGATTTCACAAGGAACGCACAGAGAAGAGGAGCCGTTCAGCCCTAACCAGAGACGTGGCAGCCGGGTTACCTTGCTGTCACAACTCCTCCGGAGGGGGCATGGAGGGCGCCGCAATTCGGCACAACCCAGGACCTCCCTTGAGCGGTGTTGTGGCGGCGTTGGAACGTTACGGTTTACAATGAAAAAGCAGCTCACAATCCAAAAATCGCCCACTTTGGTGCATGTGACGGGCGAATTGTGGCGAAAGTGGAAGGACTAGGCGGTATGCAATCGACATGGTTTCATCGGGTAGCAACACGTAGTGGCCGGCTCAGGCTGGCGCTTCGTCGCGGAGTCATGGGTGTCCTGGCGTCGGCCTTGGCCGTCGCCGGCGTCGTCGTCTTCGCAACCGAGGCCTCGGCGCACGACAACTACTTCGAGTCCGTGACCGCGACCTGCAACGCGCCCGGCTTCGGCGCGGGCGGCACGCTCACCTGGACCCTTTACAACGACTGGTCCCAGTCGGAGACGGGCACCTTCTCGACGACCCAGGGCGTCTTGAGCACGTCAGTGCTCTCCATTGCGGCCTCGCCCGAGAACAACGCCACCCCGGCGACCGGTGCGGAGTCCCAGACCTTCACCCAGACGCTGACGGCTTCCGAGCTGGCGGCGCTGACGCCGAGTTCCCACATCACGGTGAATTGGACGTCGAAGTGGACGGACGGGACGCCGGGCTCGGGCGTCCTCACCACCACCCTCGGTGCCCTGAACCTCCCCAACGGCTGCGTCGGGGCGAAGAGCACGCCGACCATTCAGACGAGCCTCGTGGCGCCGGCCAGCAGCACCATCGGCAACAGCTGGGGTGACACGGCGACGGTCACGGGCAGCACGGGCGGTCCGGCTCCCGCCGGCTCGGTGAGCTTCTACGTGTGCCAGGCGGCCTCCGGATCGACCTGCACCAGCGGCGGTTCCCTCGTTGGGACGACGGCCAGCCCCTCGTCCTCGACCGGAAACCAGTCGACGTACTCCCTGGCGGGCACGTACACCCCGACGAGCGTCGGCACGTACTGCTTCTACACCGCCTACACGCCGACCAGCAACGAGCCCTACCTCGCAGCGTCGGGAACGGCCGAATGCTTCGGAGTGACGCCGGCCTACCCGGGCATCCAGACGACGATCGTGCCGCCCACCAGCCCCACGGTGGGCCAGGCCTGGAGCGACTCGGCCACGGTCAACGGTGTCTTCGGCGGCGGCACGCCCTACGGGACGGTCACGTTCGGCATCTGCAAGGCGTCGTCCTCGGACACGTCGACGGCGACGTGCACGTACACGTCCCCAGGCGGTACCACGGTGGGCTCGGTGAGCACCCCGTCATCGACGACGGACACCTCGGCCACCTACAACCTCTTGCCGACCACGTACACCCCGCCGAGCACCGGCACGTACTGCTTCTACACGCTGTACGAGCCGGCGAACTCGGTCGTCAACTACAACCCGGTGTGGGGCCAGTTCCCCGAGTGCTTCGGGGTCCACCCGAAGGGGACGTCTCCTCCGACGGTCACGACCCAGCAGTCGGCCTCGACCTCCGGCTCGGGCTCGATCGTCCTCGGCGGGTCGGTCACCGACACGGCGACGGTCGCCGGCAACTCGGCCAACGGCGCGCCGACCGGGACGGTCACCTTCACCCAGTGCTCGACCGGCTCCTCGCCCGCCCTCTGTCCCAACGGCACCGAGGTGGGCTCCGCTCCGGTCGCCCTGACCCCCGGCTCGGGTCTCACCTCGACGGCCACGTCGGTCAGCTTCACGCCGACGGCCGTGGGCACCTACTGCTTCGCAGCGGCCTACACGCCGAGCGCCGGTTCGAACTACTCGCCGGCCACCGACAACATGGCGGGCGACGTCGCGAATGACGAGTGCTTCTCGGTCACGGCACCTCCGACGGCGCCGAACTTCACCGTCACCAAGTCGGACACGCCCGGAAACGGCGACGCGGTCACGCCCGGTTCGACCATCGACTACACGGTGGCCATCAAGAACGTGGGCAGCGCCACCGGTTCGGCCACGGTGACCGACACCGTGCCGTCCTCGCTGACCGTCCAGCACGACCCGACCTGCGCCGTCACGGCCAGCACGGACAGCTGCGTCGTGGGCAACCCCGCCGGCAGCACGTGGACCTTCACGGTCTCGTTGGCCTCCGGCGACACCGCTACGGCGACCTTCGCCGCTCTGGTGGCGTCTACCGCCACCGGCACCATCACCAACACCGCGACGATCACGACCGGGCCGTGCACAACGGCCTCGGGTTGCTCGTCGACGGTGACCAACACCGTCACGCCCGTGACCTCACCTGCGGTGACAGCGACGACCACGCCGCCCGCCCCCGAGCCGGTGATCGCCCCGGCGACCGCCCCGGTGACGGCCCCGGCGACGACTCCGGCGACGATCGCCTTCACCGGTGCCCGTCTGGAGCAGGAGTGGCTCTTCGGCCTGGGGGCGGCCCTCATGGGTGCAGCCTTCATCGTGATCGCACGGCTCCGCCGCCGGCCGCGGACAGCCGAGGCCAAGAAGTAGGACAGGAACTCTCGGAGGGAACGTCACCTTCTGAGCGGGTCGATCCGCTCAGAAGGTGATCCCCGAGAGTTCGGGGATGGTGGCCTCGGCCTTGGCCCGGGCCGCCAGCCAGCGCTCGCGGGTCGCGGAGCGGGCCAGATCGTCGTTCCGGGGCTCGACCGTCCGGCGCGGCGTGAACGTCTGCGCCAGCTCCTCGCTCGAGGCATAGACGCCGATGGCCAGCCCGGCCAGCAGCCCGGCGCCGAGCGTGGTGGCCTCCAGGACCGGAGAGACCTCGACCGGGCGGCCGATGGCGTCGGCCAGGGCGCTCACGAACACCTCGTTGGCCGACATGCCGCCGTCGACCCGCAGAGCATCGATGGCGTAGCCGCTGTCGCGCTCGGATGCCTCCACCAGGTCGGCCCCCCGGTGGGCCACGCCCTCGAGCACGGCCCGCACGACCTCGGGACGTCCGGAGCCCCGGGTGAGACCGACCAGGGTGCCCCGGGCGCCGAAGTCCCACACCGGAGTCCCCAGGCCGAGCAGGGCGGGCACGAACCAGACATCACCCGAGGACTCGCACCGGGCCGCCACGGCGGCCGACTCCTCCGACGAGACCAGCAGGCCCAGGTCGTCGCGCAGCCACTCGATGGCGGTCCCGGCCGAGAGCATGACGGCCTCGGTGCCCCAGGTTGCCGTCCCGCCCAACCGGAAGGCCACGATGGGAAAGGTGCCGGCACCGCTGCGTCCGATCGGGCCGGGACCGGGGCCGGGGCCGGCACCGGTGCACTGGTCGAGCATTCCGCCGGTGCCGAAGGTCGCCTTGGCCATTCCCGGCAGCGTGCAGCCCTGGCCGACCAGCGACGCCTGCTGGTCCCCGGCGACGCCGCAGATGGGAGGTGACCCGGGCAGGGCCACGGCCGGTCCCAGCTCACCGGAGGAATCCACGACGGCCGGCATCATGGCGAGCGGGATCCGGAGCTTCTCGAGCAGGGCGTGGTCCCAGTCGATGGTGGCCGGGTCCACCAGGGCCGTCACGGCCGCGTTGGTGGCGTCGGTGACATGAAGGGCTTCGGCGCCGGCCGAGGCGCCGCCGGAGAGGGTCCAGGCCACCCAGCTGTCCACCGTGCCGAAGCAGAGCTCCCCGCGTTCGGCCCTCGCCCGCTCGGGATCGACGTCGTCGAGGATGGCCATCACCTTGGTGGCCGACGCGTTGGGAGCGAGGCGGATGCCCTCGCCCTGGAGCGCCAGGCAGGTGCCCACCGTGCGCAGGTCCTGCCACCCGATGCCCGGGGCCAGCGGTCGGCCGGTGGCGCGTTCCCACACGATGCTCGACGCGCGCTGGTTGGCAATCCCGACGCCCGCCACCGGCCCGCCGTCCGCCAGCGCGGCCTGCGCCACCGTGAGGACCGCTTCGGCCAGCCGCGCCGCGTCGAACTCGACCAGGCCGGGGGCCGGCGTGTCGGGCAGCACGGGCAGATGGTGGGTGTGCTCGACGGTGGCGTCGGGCCGCACCACCGCGGCACGCACGCTCGACGTGCCGACGTCGACGACGAGGACGCTGCCGGCGGACCCGCTCACGCCCAGCTCACGTCCAGGGCGGTGGGCCGAAGGGTGACGGGAGGCCGAACTTGCCCGGGTTCAGAATGCCGGCCGGATCGAACGACGCCTTGAGCCCGGCCAGGACGTCGAACCCGCTGCCGAGGGCACGGGGGAGGAACCTGGACCGGTTCAACCCGATGCCGTGGTGGTGGCTGATGGCGGCGCCGTGGGCGATGGTGGCATCGGTCACCGTGTCCCAAGCCTGGCGGTAGTAGGCCTCGCGCCAGGCGGCGTCGCCCGCCGGCCCGCGGCCGGCGAAGGTGAAGTAGAGACAGGCGCCGTCGGTGTAGGCGTGCGACTGGTGGGCCGACGCCACCAGGGTGCCTTCGAGCGCACCCAGACCGGACACGACGTCGTCGAACAGCGGTGGCAAGGCAGCCCACGATCCCGAGATCTCGGCCGTGTCGACGACGATGCCGCCGCGCCACAGCGGCTCCAACGCCGAGACGTCGTTGCGGTGCCCGAGCCAACGTTCCACGAGGTCGGCTCCGAGCGGCGTCGCCCCGCCTCCGGCGCCGCATTCCTCGTCGACGACCGCAATCGTGCCGGCCAGGACGGCGGCGTCGGCCTCGTCGAGGACGATGAGGATGTTGGTCTCGGGCTGGTCGAAGTTGCGGGCCGACTCGGTCTGGTCGTAGAGGCGCAGGACGGCGGGCGTGGCTCCCCGGCGCAGGATGCGCCGGCACGAATCGAGTCCGCCGGCGAAGGTGCTGAACCCGAAGGCCCGCCGCTCCTGCGCCGGTGGCAAAGGGTGGATGCGCAGGCGGGCCTCGGTAATGACGCCCAGAGTCCCCTCACTGCCCACGAAGAGCTGGGTCAGGTTGGGCCCCGTGGCGGCGCGCGGTCCGTGCCCCTCGGTGTGGACCCTGCGCCCGTCGGCCAGGACCACCTCGAGCCCGATGACCATGTCCTCGATCTTCCCGTAGCGGGTCGAGTACTGCCCGGCGCCGCGGCAGGCCAGCCAGCCGCCCACCGTCGAGAGGTCCATGGACTGCGGCCAGTGGCCCAGGGTGTAGCCGGGGCCGACCCGTCCCAGGGCGTCCTCGAGGTCGGGACCGAACGTCCCGGCGCGCACGTCGGCGGTCAACGAGGTCTCGTCGATCGCCGCCAGGCCGCTGATGGCCGTCATGTCGAGGGACACCCCGCCGTGCACGGGGATGGAGCCTCCGCACACCCCGCTGCGGCCGGCCATGGGCGTCACGGGGATCACGGCCTCGTGGCACACGGCCAGCACGGCGGACACCTGCTCGGCCGAGGCGGGACGGACGACGGCGGCCGGCCGCTGCGGCACGCCGCCCTCGGCGGCCCAGCCGATGGCCAGGGGCCACCAGTCGCGCCCCGCCTCAGCCCGCGCCGCGTCGTCGATGCTGACTTCGGCCCCGCTGGCGGCGATGCGGTCGAGCACGGCGGGAGGGACGGCGACGGTAGCGGCGCCCAGCCGGTCGGCCACGTCGGCCGGAGCGGAGTCGATCGGCGTGACCGGGGTGGGTGAGCTGGGCGGGGTCACGGCAGGGTCACGGCAGGGTCACGTCAGGTCGAGCCCGGCGGTCAGGAGTTCTTTCTGACTCGACTCCGTGAACCGCGCCACCTGGTCTGCGGTCTCCCGTTCGTCCCAGCCCATGTCGGGCGCGATGAGGGCGGCGATGGCCGGCGCCGCCGTGATGGTGGCCTGAGCTCGTTGGATCACGGCCCTGGTCCTCCGGGCCAGGACGTCGTCGAGCGTCCGGGCCATCTCCTCACGGGCGGCGTAGAGGAGCTCGGCTCTCGTGTAGGGCAGGCCCTCGATGGCCGGCTCGAGCAGCTCGGGTCGGCCCTGGGCGACCTCGAGGACGGCGGACGACTCGGTGCCGTAGCGACTGAGAAGGCGCGATCGGGGATGGGCCAGCGCCACCGGGTCTTGGGTCTTGGTGGTGGCGCCGATCAGTGGCAGGTTCTTGGTGACGCAGTGCCGCCGACGGGGCGACTCGCCCAGCCGGCGCACCACCGCATCCACGGTGTCCTGCGCCATTTTGCGGTAGGTCGTGAGTTTGCCGCCGGTGACGGTCACGAGCCCGTGCGCCGAGGTGGTCACGGTGTGACGGCGCGACAGGTCGGACGTGCGCTCCGAGACGTGACCGCCGTGCGCCGGAGCTTGGAGCAGCGGGCGCAGGCCGGCCCAGACCCCGGTCACGTCGGCCCTGGTCAGGTGCGAGGTCGTGATGGCGTTGGCCGCGTCCAGCAGGTAGTCGACGTCCTCGGGCGTGCAGGCCGGATCGTCGAGGCTGCCGGCGTAGTCGGTGTCGGTCGTGCCGAGGTAGACGAGCTCGGTGCCGGGCCAGGACACCACGAAAATGGAGCGTTTGTCCTTGGGCACGGGGATCACGGCGGCGATGTCGCAGGGCAGTCGCTCAGCCGGCACGCTGATGTGAATGCCCTTGGCGGGTCGCAGCGAGTGGGGGTGGGTGCCCTCGTCGAGCGAGCGCACGTCGTCCGCCCACACACCTGTGGCGTTGACGACCACCTGGGCCCGTACGGGGAACTCCGACGCGGCGTCCCCCTCGGTGGGTCGGACCACCGCGCCGTCGGCCGCACCGTCGGGCCCGAAGGTGAGGCGGACCACAGGCGTGTAGTTGGCCGCCACCGCGCCGAACTCGAGGGCGGCCGTTCGGACCAATGTGAGGGTGAGCCGGGCGTCGTCGGCCCGGGCGTCGAAGTACAGGAAGCCGGCCACCAGGTGATCGGTGTCGAGCGTGGGCAGATGGGACAGCGCCTCGTCCTTGGTCACTTCGCGGTGGCGAGCGCCGATGCGCCAGCCACCGGTGACGTCGTAGAGCCACAACGCCGAGGAGTAGGAGCGCGCCACGGTCTTGGAGACGACGCCGTCGCGTCCGAAGAGCGGGATGAGGAAGGGCAGGGGCGAAACCAGGTGGGGCGCATTGTCGAGCAGCCTCTGGCGTTCGGCCAGGTTCTCGTAGACCAGGCGGAACTCACGCTGCTGCAGGTAGCGGATGCCTCCGTGGATCATTTTCGACGACTTGGACGATGTGCCCGACGCAAAGTCGCCCTTCTCGACCAGGGCCGTCTTCAGTCCCCGGCTGGCCGCGTCCAGAGCCACGCCGGCGCCCGTGACCCCGCCCCCGATGACCAGCACGTCGAAGGTCTCGTCGGCGAGGCGGCGCAAGGCATCGTCGCGGCGAAACGGGTGCACCGGGCAAGCCTGCCACATTCGCCCAGCGACAAATCGAGGCCGCAGGGCCCGGCCGGGCGTTCAGGACCCATCGGGGTAACCGCCTCGATGCAGCACCATCGGGTGGTGCGGCAGCGTGTCGGGGCGACGCCCGCGCGCGCGCCAGTTGTCGGGCTGCGGCTCCAACCCGGAGGCCAGCGGCGATGTCGCCAGCGTCCCGCCGCCGACGAGCTCTCCCAGGGCGGCGCGCAGTTCGTCCACTGTGGCCGTGCCGTAGGTGGTGCGCCAGGAGGCCTCGGTGTGACGCAAGGCGCGTTCGTACTCGTGCTGGACCTGCTGCCCTCTGTCGGTGAGCCGGAGCAGTTTGCCGCGGCTCGCCCCCGGTTCGTCTGCGCTGACGGCGGTCTCGCCAGCGGACGTCCATGACGTGCGGGAGCTCGGACCACACCTGTTGGGACCGCCGGCCGCCCGGCGTGACCCGGACCACGGCACCGTCCTGGGGCGGTTTGCGCAGGTCCTCGCCGGCCGGCGGCTCGACGTCGACGTAGCGCCACCGGCGCAGGCCGCCCAGGAGCAGGCGCGACGTGCGGGCCTGCTGCCGCAACTCGGTCACCGTGATGCCGTCGTCACCGACGTACTGCAGCGCGTTGGCCCAGAGCACGAACGATCCGAGCCAGGGCGCGTGGCGGCGGCGCCGTGGCGCCGTGGCGCGTCGTCCGGTGGGGGAAGCGGAGTTCGGCCTCGTTGTCCAGCTCAATGGTGTACGCGACGAGCGACTGCGACAGGAGGGTGGGGAGGGGGAGCAGGGACGACACGCCTTCATGATCGCGTCACCCGTAAGGTCCCCGACGGCAATGTCCACCTTCGAGCTGCCCCCCGACGACGCGTGGTCCGGCTACGCCAGGTTGACGGTCACCATCAGGCGGCCCGATCTGGACGACCTGGTGGTCCAGCCTGCGCCGAGCGGCCAGGCCGGCCGGTGGCCATGGCCGACCGCGGACCCGGTGGCCATCCTCACCGCATGGGACCCCGGCGATGAACGTCCTGGTCTCGAGGTGAACCGGCGGCGCCAGTCGGAGCTGGAGGACGACCTGCGAGCGCTGAGGGCCGACCTGTGGTCGGCACAAGGGACGGACCCGGTCACCGGAGTGCGGGACGAGGGGGTGGCCGTCCGGGGCGTCCCCGAGCCCTTCGTGCTCGAGCTGGGCGCCCACTACGGACAGGATGCGGTCTTCGTGTGGACGCCGGCCGAGTGGGTCATCGTCGGCTGCTCCGGCGGGCGGCGGGTGGCTTCGGGATGGTGGTCGGCGCCGTGACGCGCCACGGTGGCTCATGCGGATTCCCCGGCGGTGCGGCCTCGCTGCCTCTTCGGCGACTCCTACCCCGGTTGCAGATCGGTCGCGGCGGCTCGAAACGGGTGTTCAGTAGGTCCAATTTCCCTTCAGTCCGCCCGACGTCGCGTCGATAATGGCGGGAGCGGGCCGGTGCAGACACACCTGGACCGGAGGGGGGTGCCCGGCTTTTGGCGCGCTGCGCTGTCGTGGCACCGGGGAGGAACGGCGATGGGTCGCTACGACGACAGTTCTGATGACGGGCCGGGGGACTACGAGACGGAGGCCTTCTACTTCAGCCTCGTCCCCGACGAGGCGCGTCGGCGGTATTGGGCCGAACGCGGTTGGTCCGACCAGGCCGACGACGACTTCCTGGCCCATTCCATGCTCTTTGCGGACCGGGACGCCGAGACGGAGCTCCGCCGGGAGATCCGCCTGTCGGAGTTGTGGGCCCGCTGTCAGGCCGGACTCTTCACGATTGAGGAGTTCCGGGAGCTCTCCACCCTCATCACCCAGGTGGACGGCATCCGCGGCGCACTCTGTCTCGACTGCGCCATGTTGGACCGCCCCAACGTGAGTGCGAACTGGGCCCTGGCCAACACGAACCTGTGCCGCGGGCACCTCCGGTTCCGCCTGGCCCACGCCCACATCGACGGCGACAACACCCAGCGTCCGGCCTAAAGCCGGCCCATTCACGAGGGACCGGGCAGAATGGCCCGGTGACGCTGGCCGAACGCGTCTTTGCCGCCTCGTACCTGACGGGCTCGTTCGTCCTGCGTTCGGGACGTACGGCGGACCATTACTTCGACAAGTACCGCTTCGAGTCCGACCCGGCCCTCTTGGCCGACATCGTCGAGGCGCTCGTCCCGCTGGTGCCGCCCGGCGTCGACGGCCTGGCGGGTCTGGAGCTGGGCGGCGTGCCCCTGGCCACCATGTTGTCGTCGGCGACCGGGCTGCCGGCCTACTTCGTCCGTAAGGAGCCCAAGAAATACGGGACTGAGCGCATCTGCGAGGGCGGCGACGTCGCGGGGCGACGGCTGGTCATCATTGAGGACGTCGTCACCACGGGCGGGCAGGTGGTGCTGTCGGCCCAGGACCTCCGCGTCGAGGGCGCGGTGGTCGAGGACGCGCTGTGCGTGATCGACCGCGAGGGCGGTGGCGGCGACGTCATGGGTGCCGAGGGAATTGGGCTGCGTTCGCTCTTCACCATGCGGGAGCTCGAGCACTATCGCCCCGGGTCGGCGCCGGGGTGAGTGTGGTACCGGTCGCGCTGTTCGACCTCGACAACACGCTCTTCGACCGCTCGGGGACGTACCGCCGCTGGGCCGTCCGTTTTGTCGCGGCGACGGGTTTGGATGCCCGAGAGGTGGAGTGGTTCTGCCGGGAGGACCAGGACGGCTTCGCGGACCGATCGGCCGTGTGGGAAGCTGCCAAGGCACGCTTCGGCCTGGCCGCCCCGCTCGGCGATCTGCTGGCGGCGTACCGGACCGGCTTCCTCGACTGTTGCGAGCCCGACGGAGCGGTGCACGACGCCCTGAGCGCCCTGCGGGAGGCCGGCTGGCGCATCGGGGTCGTGACCAACGGGTCCATGCCCCAGCAAGCCGACAAGGCCGAGCGGCTGGGCCTGTCGCCTCTGGTGGACGCGCTGTGCGTCTCCGAGGAGCTCGGCGTCGAGAAGCCCGACCGGCGGATCTTCGAGGAGGCGGTCCGGCGTTGCGCGGCCGCAGCCATGCCGGCGCCGGTCGAGGCGCGCTGGATGGTGGGAGACGCGCCGGGCCCCGACATCGGGGGTGCACGGGCCTCGGGCCTGCGGGCCGCGTGGCTGCACCGGGGTCGGGCCTGGGACCGTGGCGACGGGCCGGCGCCCGATCTGACGGTGGCCACCGTGGGTGAGGCCGTGGAGGAGATCCTCGGCCTTCCTTGACGATGTGGCCGGGCGGGGAGCGCCGCGGCCGCTCCTCAATTCCGACAACGATGGTCGAAATGCCGCTGCGACCGGCCAGCCCCCGGCGTCCGCAGACTGCTCCCGGGAGGCCTGCTGGGGACAACAAAGCGTCTGCCCCTGCCCTGACCAGGGACAATTCTGTGCACAAGTCTTTACAGGCGCGCCGACAATAGGCCATACTCGTTGTTCGCCGAATTTGGAGCAGGAGCCTGCGGCCGCCCAGCCGAAAAGGGCCTCCGAAGAGGGCGAATACCCGTATCCGCTTAAATCCGAACTGAGGAAGTGTTTCCCATGATCGCCACCACGTGGCGCAAGCAAGCCGCCTGCCGGGGTCTCGATGTCGAGGCGTTCTATCCGGTGACCGAGGACGAGGCCGACGCGGCCGAGGCCAAGGCTATCTGCGTCGTTTGCCCGGTCCGTCAGTCGTGCCTGGAGCACGCGCTGGCCCACCGCGAGCGTGAGGGTATCTGGGGCGGCACGACGGAGCGGGAGCGCCGGCGGATCGTGCGGCAGCGGCGCAAGTCCGCTTAGGAGCCTGGCCTACTTCTTCGCCTTGGGCGCGGCCGTCGTGGTCGGTCGTCGTCGGTGCGTTCTTGACGGTGAGCGACGAGCCGGCGATCAGCAGCGAGACGGTCTGGCCGCTCAGATCGGGATCGCTCACGTAGCTGACCGGGCCGCTCAGGGTCGAGCCCAGGGTCAGCGCGGCGCCGTAGCCGAGGGGCCCGTAGAGGATTTCGGAGCTGCCTCCCGGCGACAGCTGGGTCGAGGCGTCGCCGATGTCGTTGATGAAGAACCCCTGCACGCCCAGTGCCACCGCGGTCGAGTGGGCGATGCCGTTCACCGTCGACGCGTTGAGGACGTTCACGAGGACCTTGTCGTGCGCGACGTTCCCGACCGTGGTGGTGGTCGTGGGCGGGCGGCGAGCGCTTCGACCCGTTGGGGGTCGAGGTCGTGGTCGTGGCGGGCTTGCCCTTGGCGGCGGCCGTCCTGGCGGCGTTTGCCGTCGTGGTCGTCGCCGGGGCGCTCATGGTGCACGGGTAGGGGTTCCACGGCTCGGCCTGGGTGTTGGCGTAGACGTCGGACGGGATCGTGGTCGTGGTGGTCGTGGTCGGTCCGGAGGCCGGGACGGTCGTGGTCGGCGTCGACGACGGGCTCTTGACCGTGAGCGCCGAGCCGGCGATGAGCAGCGAGACCGTGCGACCACTCAGGTTCGGGTCGGGCATGTAGGTGACCGGACCGTTGAGGGTCGACCCGACCACCAGCGCGGCGCCGTAGCCGTCCGGCCCGTAGAGGATTTCGGAGCTGCCGTCCGCCGGCAGCGGCGTGGAGGCGTCGCCGACATCGCCGATGAAGAAACCCTGGAGGCTCAGCGCCTCCGCCGTGTAGTGCGCGATGTCACTGACCGTCGAGTCGTTGAGGACGTTCACCGTGACCTGATCGTGCGCTACGCCGGGGGTAGTGGTCGTTGTGGTCGAGTGCTTCTTGCCCCGCTTGGTCGTGGTCGGAGGCCGTGGTCGTGGTCGTGGGCGGCGCCGTTCCGATGGCGTCGAAGGCCTCGATCATGTTCTGCGCGTAGGGCTGCGCGACCTGCAGGACGTCCGCTCCGCCGCCGGTGACGAAGGATGTCGTCGGCAGTGTCTCGGTGATGAGGTGCGAGGTCGGGAGATCCTTGAACGTCTCCGCGATGTGGAACAGGTCGCTCTCGGTCATCGTGTCGTCGATCGTGACGTCGCCCACGGCCGATCCAATGAACGCGTTGATGGTGAGCGGGTTGGTGATCGACTGGTTCACCTTCTGCAGCACGGCGCGGAGAATTGATCCTGGCGCTGAATGCGACTGAAGTCCGACAGCCCGTCGTATTCCCAGTTGCCGTCGGAGTTCATGTAGTACAGGTGGCGGCTGCGCACCAGCTGCAGCGCCACCGTCCCGTTGACGACCTGGCAGCCGGTCTGCGTGACATGCAGGCCCGTGTAGGCGTCCTTGACCGCGGTCGGGAAGTCCATGGTGATGCCGCCGAGCGCGTTGACCATGCCCGAGAAGCCGGGGAAGCTGACGGACGCGTAGTGGTTGATCTTGATGCCCAGGTCCTGCTCAATGGTCTGCACGAGCAGGTCGGGGCCGGAGTTGAAGGCGGCGTTGATGCGGTTCATGCCCGAGATACCGCCCACGTTGCCCGGGATGTCGACCCAGAGGTCACGGGGGATGGACAGCACCGTGATCGTCTGGGCCGCCGGGTCGAAGCGGGCCACCATGGTGACGTCGCTGCGTTGGCCGCCGGCGTCGGCCTCGTTGCCGACCTCGCTGGACAGGGTCGGGTTGTCGCCGACGAACGCCCTCGAGTCAGAGCCCACCAGCAGCATGTTGAAGGGCTGGCCTGGGGCGGCCGGTTGGGCGATCAGGTGCTTGGCGTGGATCTTCTTGATCTGGCCGAAACGGTAATTGGCGTACTCGTAGAGCCCGCCGGCGCCCAGCGCGGCCAGCAGCACAATGAGGCAGAGGGAGTACAGGGCGCGGCGGCGCCAGCGGTGCTGGCGCTTGTGGTCCTTTTTGTGGGACTGGCGCAGGTCCTTTTGGAGGTCGCTCCTGGAACGGACCCCCTCAGGGGGCAGCAGGGCCGGGGTGTCGTCGGCTTCGTGGGCGTCGTCCACCGTCCCCTCGTCCCCCCCGTGGGATACCTCCTCCGGGGGCTCAGGCTCGCCGTCGTCGGGGGGCAAGAGCCAGAAAATACCTGCCCGGGACGTCAGATAGCCTGCGCCCGGTGAATTTCGACCTGCCCGACGAGCTGCTCGAGCTGCGGGACTCCGTCCGGCGCCTGGCCCGCGACAAGGTAAAGCCCCGTGCCCGGGCCATCGACAAGGAGAGCGCCTATCCGCAGGACCTCTTCGAGGCCTTCCGCGACGCCGGGCTGCTGGGGCTGTGCATCCCGGCGGAGTACGGGGGCTCGGGGGCGGGGATCCTGGGCCTGGCCCTGGCCATCGAGGAGGTGGCCAAGTACTCGAACACGGCCGCGCTCATGCTCCTGCTCACCCGCCTGCCCACCGGTCCCGTCATGATCGCCGGCACCGAGGAACAGAAGAAGCGCTACCTGCCCGGGATCTGCGACGGGTCGCTGCGGGCCGCGTTCGGGCTGTCCGAGCCCCAGGCCGGCAGCGACGTCATGGGCATGCGGACCCGCGGCGTGCCCGACGAGGGCTCCGACGGGGGTTGGGTCCTCAACGGCACCAAGTGCTGGATGTCGGGGGTGCGCGAGGCCGACTGGTACACCGTCTTCGCCAAGACCAGCGAGCCGACCAGCCGGGCCCATGACTCCGTGACCGCCTTCATTGTCGAGCGCGCCTCCGACGGCGTGGAGGTCGGCCGCACCGATCACAAAATGGGGGTGCGCGGCGTCGACACCGGCGAGCTGCTCCTGAGCGACGTCCACGTGCCGGCGGAGAACGTCATCGGCGAGGTGGGCGGCTTCCGCCTGGCCATGCTCGGCCTCAACGCCATGCGCCCCATCGTGGCCGCCCGGGGCATCGGGCTGGCCGAGGGTGCGCTCATGTACGCCACCGAGTACGTGCAGCAGCGGGAGGCCTTCGGCAAGACGATCGCCGACTTCCAGGGCATTCAATGGGAGATCGCCAAATGCGCGGTCGACCTCGAGGCCGCCCGGCTGCTGACCTACCGGGCCGCCACCCTGGCCGATGCGGGCCACTACACCAAGGAGTACGTCCCGTTCCTCTCCATGGCCAAGTACCACGCCACGGAGTTGGCTGTGCGCGCCTCGTCGCTGGCCGTGCAGCTACTCGGCGCGGCCGGCTACATGGAGGACCACCCGACCGAGCAGTGGTACCGCGACGCCAAGCAGCTGACGATCGTCGAGGGGACGTCCCAGGTGCAGCTCGGCCTCATCGCCCGTGGCGTCCTCGACCGCGACCTGTGGTGGGACTGAGCGGACGCCGGCCGTGGCACTGAGCTGGCCCGAGGTCCTGGCGCGCCTGTCGCGCCGTGAGGCGCTCAGCGGGGCCGAGGCTGAGGAGACGATGGGCGTGGTCTTCGCCGGCCAGGCCACCCCGGCTCAGATCGGCGCCTTCCTGACCCTGCTGCACGCCAAGGGCGAGACGGCCGAGGAGGTGACCGGCCTGGCCCGGGCCATGGTCGCGGCCGCCGTGCCGTGCCCGCTCGGGGCCGAGGAGGGGCGGGTGGTGGTCGATCTGGTCGGGACCGGCGGTGACCGCCTGGCCAGCATCAACGTGACCACTCTGGCCGCCTTCGTGGTGGCCGGCTGCGGCGTGCCCGTGTGCAAGCACGGGAACCGTGCCGCGTCGTCGTCGGTCGGGACGGCCGACGTGCTCGAGGCCCTGGGCGTCGCCATTGAGATCGGGCCCGAGGGCGTGGCGCGCTGCGTGGCCGAGGCGGGCATGGGTTTCTGCTTCGCCCAGCGCTTCCACCCGGCCATGCGCTTCGTCGGGCCGGTGCGCAAGGAGCTGGGCGTGCCGACCGTGTTCAACTTCCTGGGGCCGTTGACCAACCCGGCCCGCATCCGCCACCAGCTGGTCGGTGTGAGCGACGCCGGCATCGGACCCGTCATGGCCGGCGTCTTCGGGGCGACCGGGAGCCGGCACACCATGATCGTCCACGCCGACGACGGGTTGGACGAGCTGAGCGTGACCTCGCCGTCGAACGTGCTCGAGGTGCGTGGCGACGGAGCGGGCGAGTTCGAAGTGCGCGACTGGCGGCTCGACCCGGCGACGCTCGGGTTCGCGCCGGCCACCATGGCCGATCTGCGCGGCGGCGACGCCGCCTTCAACGCCGGGGTCATCCGCACCGTGCTCGAAGGCGAGCAGGGTCCGCGGCGCGACATCGGTGTGCTCAACGCGGCGGCGGCGCTGGTCGTGGCCGACCGGGTGGAGGACCTCGAGGCCGGCGTGGCGCTGGCCACCGAGTCGGTCGAGAGCGGCCGGGCGCTCGGCGTGCTCGACGCGCTGGTCGTTACGTCGCAAGCAGCGCTGCGCCAGCAGACGGACTGACCCGCCAGGCCCGCCGCGGGACGTGGGCCTCCGGGTCCAGGACGGGCGAGTCCGGCTCGCAGAGGGCGATGACGCAGCCGCCGAAGCCACCGCCGGACATGCGGGCCCCCAGCACGCCGGGCTGGGCCAGCAGCCGATCGACGAGCTCGTCGACGGCGGACACCGAGACCCGATAGTCGTTGGCCAGGCTGCGGTGCCCCTCGGTCATGACCTCACCGAGCACGACCAGGTTGCCCCGCTGCAGCAGGCGTTCGGCCTCCCGCACGCGGGCGCATTCGGTGACGACGTGGCGGGCCCGGCGCCGCAGCACGGGGTCGCTCAGCTGACTCAGGTCGCCGAGCTCGCACAGCCCGAGGGGGCGCCCGAGCTGGTGCGCGGCCTGCTCGCACTCGGCGCGGCGGGTGGCGTAGGGGGAGTCGACCAGCAGGCGCGGCGACTCGCTGTGCACAATGACGAAGGCGGCCTGGTCGGGGACGGCCAACGGCCGCGTCTCGAGCGTGTGGAAGTCGATGTGCAACGCATGGCCGGGCGTGGCGGCGGCAATGGTGAGCGGGTCGAGCAGGCCGACGTGCGAGCCGGCCAGGCGCTCGGCCTCCTGGCAGGTGCGGGCCAGCGCCAGAGGGTCCGGCGGGTGGCCGAGGGCCAGGAGCAGGGCCACCGAGAACGCGGCGCTCGAGGACAGGCCGGCGCCGACAGGCAGCGTGCTGGTGACCGTGACGGCGCCGCCGGTCGGTGGAGGCTGCAGTCGCAGGAGGCCGGCCGCCAGGAGCGCCTCGGGCGCGACCGGGGCGGTGGCCTCGCCGAGAAGGATCTCGAAGGGTTGTTGGGGGAACTGGTCCGAGTCGACGCCCACGAGGAAGCTGTTCGGCCGGGGCGTGAAGGTGACGTCGGTGGCCAGGTCGATGGCCATGGGCAGCGAGACGCCGGCGTTGTAGTCGGTGTGGTCGCCGATGATGGTGACGCGTCCGGGGGCGCGGGCCGTGGGCACGGCCACAGCTTGGTCCAGCTTGACCGTGCCGGGCGGCCCGGGTCACGATCGTCCGATGGCCGAGCGCAGTGGACCGCTGAGTGGGATCAAGATCGTCGAGCTGGCGGGCATAGGCCCGGGGCCCTTCACCTGCATGATGCTGGCCGACGCCGGGGCCCAGGTGTTGCGGCTGGAGCGGGCGGCGCCGGGCGCGGTCGAGCGGGCCGACGACGCTGCCGCATCGGGCGCTCCCGGGTACTGGGACTTCCTGAACCGCTCCCGTCCGTCGGTGGGGATCGACCTGAAGAACCCCGACGCGCTCGAGCTCGTGCTCGGGCTGGTCGAGGAATCCGACGGGCTGGTGGAGGGGTTCCGTCCCGGGGTGGCGGAGCGGCTCGGCTTGGGGCCGGACGTCTGCCTGGCCCGCAACCCGCGCTTCGTGTACGGGCGCATGACCGGCTGGGGCCAGGACGGGCCCATGGCGAACATGGCCGGCCACGACATCGACTACATCTCCATTGGGGGTGCGCTGTGGTCCCTGGGCCGGGCCGACTCGGCGCCGGTGCCGCCCCTGAACCTGGTGGGCGACTTCGGCGGCGGCGGCATGCTGCTCGCCTTCGGCATGGTGGCCGCGCTGCTCGAGGCGGCCCGATCCGGCCAGGGCCAGGTGGTCGACGCCGCGATGGTGGACGGGGCGGCGTCGCTCATGACGATGATCCACGCCTTCCGCCGGGGCGGGCTGTGGAACGAGTCACGGGGCGCCAACATGCTCGACACGGGCGCGCCCTTCTACGAGGTCTACGAGACGGCGGACGGGCAGTGGATGGGCGTGGGGGCGATTGAGCCGCAGTTCTACGCCGCACTGTTGGAGGGTCTCGGGCTGGCGGGCGACGCATTGCTGCCTGCGCAGATGTCGCGGGACGACTGGCCGGCCATGAAGGCGCGGTTCGCCGAGGTGTTCTGCGGGAAGACGCGCGACGAGTGGACGGCGGTCTTCGACGGGACCGACGCCTGCGTGGCACCGGTGCTGTCGCCGTGGGAGGCGCACCTGCACCCGCACAACCAGGCTCGTTCGACCTTCATTGAGGTGGCGGGAGCCGTGCAGCCGGCGCCGTCACCGAGGTTCTCGCGGACGCCTTCGGCCGTGTCGAAGCCGCCGTCCTTCCCGGGGGCCGACACGGTGTCGGGTCTGGTCGAGTGGGGCGTGGCCGAGGACGTGGTGGCCAAGCTGCGCGAGTCGGGGGCGTTGAGCTAGGCGTTGGGTCGAGCAGCTACGGCTTGGTGGCCGTATCGTCGACGTTGCCCGAGTCCAGCTCCTCCGCATAGCTGCAGTCGTCGAGACAGCCGCAGCCAAAACGTTGCCGGCGACACTTGGGACACTCCTCCACGCAGCAGCCATGATGGTGGACCCCGCCGAGCGGCGTGTTGCAGCCGTCGCATGGTTCGCCCCCGTCGTCATCATCGTCGTCATGGTCGTCATGGGGCCAATGCCGTTCATCGCCCCAGCGGACGGGCTCGTAGTACGTATTGTGGATGACGAACGGCTTCGTGGTGCAACTGACGACGTTGCGGGGCATTCCGTCTTCGCAGAACCGACAAATCGGCACCACCGCTCTCGGGCGTTCGTTCTCTCCATGCTCCATGTCGGTGAACGGTCGGTGTCGCACGGTTGACGTCGCATCTTTTTTGTTTGCACGGACGTGTTGCGCCACCCGGCTCTGTGACACCCCCTCTGTAGCCTCGTGGTGTGGCCCCACGTCCCCTCGACATCCACGAGCTGATCGACACCCTCGCCGGCGCGTTGAACTGCGTTCGCCGCGTCGTCAGCTCCGTGCATCCAGGTGCGATCTCGGGTGAGGAGGCACGTGAGTTCGTCGACCTCCTGGCGGAAACCGAGCGCGTCGTGGCATCCGGGGTGGCACGGCTGACGCCGCGGGTGATCGAGACCGGCGCCTATGCCAAGGCGGGCCACGCGTCGGGACCCGAGTGGCTGGCCGCGGTGTCCGGCTCCTCGGCGGGGGTCGCCCGGTCCCGGCTGGCCGCGGCGGAACGGGCCGCGATCGAACCGCAGCTGGCCGACCCGCTCAGGGAGGGACGGTTGTCCACCCCCGAGCTCAAAGTGCTGAGCGAGGCGGCCGCGGCGGCTCCCGACTCGCTGGCCGAGCTGGTCGAGCTGGCCATGGGGGAGTCGAGCCACAAGGAGCTCTCCGACGCGGCAGCCCGGGCCAAGTGCGCGGCCCGGAGCGCGGAGTCCGCCCGCCTCCGGCGGGCCCGGGTGCACGCGTCCCGCCACTTCAACTGGCACCAGGACGAGCACGGCGGCATCCGGGGAGAGTTCCTCTGTGACGAGGTGGCCTGGGCCCGGGTGGCACCGGGGCTCGAGGCGGAGGCGAACGCCCGCTGGCGGGCTGCCGGCTCGGACGGAGGGGAGTCCCTGGCGGCGCACCGCCTCGAGGCACTGCTTGCGATGTTGGGCGGCAACGGGAAGGGTGCGAGGGCTGGCGGCGCTCATGCCCTGCTGCTCGTCGACGCGGCGGCGTTGCGCCGCGGCCGGCTGGCCCGCGGGGACACGTGCGAGATCGACGGCATCGGCCCGGTCTCGTTGGAGGCGGCCACCGAGCTGCTCGGCGAGGCGTCGGCCCAGTTCGTGATCAAGAGCGGGCGGGACGTCTCAACGGTCACGTCGTCGACCCGGGCCGTTCCGCAGCGGACCGCGGCAGCGCTCATCGTGCGCGACCGTACCTGCGTCGTGCCCGGGTGCGGCAAACGACTTTCCCTGGAGACCGATCACAGCGACGTCGACTACGCCGACGGAGGGCCTACAGCCCTGGCCAATCTGGTGCGGTTGTGCCCGGCCCACCACGACATGAAGACGAACGGTGGCTGGAAGATCGTCGGGGGGCACGGCCGGTGGAAGTGGGTGCCACCCGAGAAGCCACCCACCGCCGGTCGGATCGCGCGGAGGAGGCGTTTGTCCGCCGCCCGGGCGAAGGCTTACCGGCCGATCAGATCTTGACTACCGGGCAGGTGATCGTGCGGGTGACCCCCTCGATCTGCTGGATGTCGCGCACCACCATGCGACCGAGATCGTTCATGGTGGACGCTTCCGCGCGGGCAATGACGTCATAGGGGCCCGTCACGCCTTCGGCCGCAATGACGCCTCCGATGGTGCTGACCTGCTCGGCCACGTGGGCGGCCCTCCCGACGTCCGTCTGGATGAGGACGTACGCATGGACGGTCACGGCACACCGTACATTGGCGTGGTGGCGATGGCGCCGAAGATCGAGCAGTTCAAGGACATGGCCCGGCAGGCCCGGAAGGACCTGTTCGACCAGAGCCACCCGATCGGACGGCTGTCGCTGGTGCAATCGGCGATGCTCGGTGGGGACACCCTCGTCACGATTTCGCTCGCCGGGTCGCTCTTCTTCTCCATTTCGCCCAACGCGGCGGACCACGAGGTGCTGCTGTACCTGCTCTTCACCATCGCCCCGTTCGCCATCGTGTCGCCGCTGCTCGGGCCGCTCATCGATCGCAGCCGGGGGGCGCGCCGGCTCATGGTGGTGGCCTCGGGCGCCGGCCGGATCATTCTGTGCCCGCTGATGGCGACGCACCTCCACAGCTTCCTGTTGTTCCCGCTGGCCTTCTGCGTCCTGGTCTGCTCCAAGCTCTACCTCGTCACCAAGGGTGCGCTGGTGCCCGAAATGTCGGCCCTGAACGGGCCGGACGACTCGGGCGAGGAGGCGGGCTACGCCACACTCAACGCCCGCTTGACGCTGCTCGGCACCGTGAGCGGCTTCGTCGTGTCGGTGCCCGGGGTGATCCTCTACAAGCTGGGCGGGTCGCCGGCCGTGCTGATCTTCGCCACCCTCGTCTTCGTCGCGGCCACCGTGGCCGGGGCACGGCTGCCGGTGCTGATCAGCCGCCAGGGCGACAAGGGCTGGACGGACAAGACGACCCAGGTGCGCGAGTTCGGCCGGCCCACGGCACAGGACGAGCAGCTGGCCTTCGAGGCGGACCTGGTGCGCCTGCAGCCGGTGGCCCACCCCGAGGTGATGCTCGGGCTGACCGCCATGTGCATTGTGCGCGGCCTGCAGGGGTTCATGATCTTCATGCTGGCCTTCGGGCTGCGGCGGATGCACGGAGTCGGGCTCTACTGGTACGGGCTGGTGCTGGCCGGGAGCGGGGCGGGGGCCATCGTCGGACTGGTGCTGGTGGGGCGGTTGCGCAAGCGCATGAACGAGCAGCAGCTGCTGCTGTGCTCGCTGTGGGGGATCGCCATCGGGGCGGCGGGCTGTGCCGTGTGGGGGACGCTGTTCGCCCAGGTGGTACTGGCGTTCGTGGTGGGCCTGTGCGGCGCGGTGGCGCAGCCGTCGTTCGACGCGATGACGCAGCGCTACATTCCGCCGTCGGCGCAGGGCCGAGCCTTCGCCCGCTTCGGCATGCGTCAGCAGCTGGTCTGGGTGGTGGGCTCGCTGATTCCGCTGATCATCGCCTTCACCCTGCCCCAGGGTGACGCCACCATGGCCGTGCTGGCGGCCCTGGGCGGCTTGTCCTACGTCTCGGGCCGGCGGGCGGCGCGGGTGCCGCGCATGATCCTGCGCGACTACCGGAACATGGGTGGGGCGAGCAGCTGAGAGCTGAGAGGTTCAGCCGAGAGGTTCAGCCGAGGCGCTGCTCGAGCGCGTCGACCTGCTCGGCCAGCGCGGTCGGAAGGCGGTCGCCGAACTTGGCGTAGTACTCGCGGATGAGCGGCACCTCGGCGCGCCAGCCTTCGACGTCGACACGCAGCAGCTCGTCCATGTCCTCCTTGGACACGGCGATGTTCTCGATGTCGATGGCGCCGGCGGCCGGGACGGCGCCGATCGGCGTGTCGACGGCCTCGCCCGTCCCGATGACCCGGTTGAAGATCCACTCGAGCACGCGCGAGTTCTCGCCGTAACCGGGCCACAGGAACTTGCCGTCGTCACCCTTGCGGAACCAGTTGACGTAGAAGATCTTCGGCAGGGCGTCGCGGTTCGGCGCTTCGGCGCCGATGCTGAGCCAGTGCGCGAAGTAGTCGGCCATGTTGTAGCCACAGAAGGGCAGCATGGCGAAGGGATCGCGGCGGAGGTTGCCGACGGCGCCGGCCTGGGCGGCCGTCGTCTCCGACGTCATGATGGAGCCGAGGAACACGCCGTGCTCCCAGTCGTTGGACTGGAAGACGAGCGGAATGACCGAGGCCCGGCGTCCACCGAAGAGGACGGCGCTGATCGGGACACCCCTGGGGTCCTCCCACTCGGGCGCGATGGCCGGGTCCTGGGCGGCCGGCGCCGTGAAGCGGGCGTTGGGATGGGCCGCCGGCGTGCCGGACTCGGGCGTCCAGTCGTTGCCCTTCCAGTCGGTCAGGTGCGCCGGCACCTCGTCGGTCATGCCCTCCCACCAGATGTCGCCGTCGTCGGTGAGCGCGGTGTTGGTGAAGATGCAGTTGCCGTCGAGGGTGAGGATGGCGTTCGGGTTGGTGTGTGTATTGGTACCGGGGGCCACGCCGAAGAAGCCGGCCTCGGGGTTGATGGCGTAGAGGCGGCCGTCGGCGCCGAATTTCATCCAGCAGATGTCGTCACCGACCGTCTCGACCTTCCATCCGTCGATGGAGGGGATGAGCATGGCCAGGTTGGTCTTGCCGCAGGCCGAGGGGAAGGCGCCGGTGATGTAGCGGGTCTCGCCCTCGGGGGAGGTGAGCTTGAGGATGAGCATGTGCTCGGCCATCCAGCCGGCGTCGCGGGCCATGACCGACGCGATGCGCAACGCGAAGCACTTCTTGCCGAGCAGGGCGTTGCCGCCGTAGCCCGAGCCGAACGAAACGATTTCGCGGGTCTCGGGGAAGTGGACGATGTACTTGTTCTCGGCGTCACAGGGCCAGGGCACGTCGGCCTGACCGGGTTCGAGCGGAGCCCCGACCGAGTGCAGGCAGGGGACGAACTCGCCGTCGTCGCCCAGCACTTCGAGGGCGCCGGTCCCCATGCGCGTCATGATGCGCATGGACACGGCGACGTAGGCCGAGTCGGTCAGTTGCACACCGATGTGGGCGATGTCGGAGCCGAGGGGACCCATGGAGAAGGGCACCACGTACATGGTGCGGCCCTTCATGCACCCGGCGAAGAGCCCGTCGAGGAAGCTGTGCATTTCGTCCGGGTCGCGCCAGTTGTTGGTCGGTCCGGCGTCGACCTCCTTCTCGGAGCAGATGAACGTGCGGTCCTCGACGCGGGCCACGTCGCCGGGGTCCGAGTGGGCCCAGTAGCTGTTGGGCCGCTTGGCGTCGGCCAGCTTGGTGAACGTGCCGGCGTCGACCAGGGCCTGGCAGAGGCGGTCGTACTCGTCGGCGGAGCCGTCGCACCACTCGACGCGGTCGGGGGTGGTCAAGGCGGCCACCTTGTCCACCCAGGCCAGGAGTTTCGGGTTCTTCGTGGGCGCCATTTCGGGGGATTCAGCTCCTTCGTCGGGCCGGTTTCGGTGGGGTCCAATGCTAGGCATGTGCCGTGGGATCCCCCAAACCTCGGGACACGCCGCCACTCGCCGGTGAGGACGAGTTGGTCCAGTTTATTCGGGGCGCCCTCGGAAACGGAATTGAGGCCTTCGGGCTGCGTGACGACGCCGCTGTGCTGGAGGTTCCCGGCGGGGGGCCGTTGGTCGTCTCGGTGGACAGCGTGGTCGAGGGGGTCCACTTCGACCTCGCGCTGTGCAGGCCCTCCGACGTGGGGTGGAAGGCGGTGATGGGCGCGTTGAGCGACCTGGCCGCCATGGGGGCGGCTCCATTGGGTGCCCTCATTGCGTTGTGCGTTCCCGGCGGGTCCGGGGACGGGTAGCTGGCCCTGGGCGTGATGGCCGGGGTGGCCGAGGCCTCGGCGGCGAGCGGGTGCCCGGTGGTCGGCGGTGACGTGTCGGGGGCGGCGCAGCTGGTGGTGGCGGTGACGGTGCTCGGGACGGTCGCACGAGGGGAGGGCCAGGCCCGTCTCGCGGGCGGGTGGGCGCCCAGGGGACGTGGTGGTGGTCACGGGGCCTTGCGGAGGGTCGGCCGCCGGGTTGCGCGAATTGCGGGTTGGCGACCGGTGACGGGGGGGGACTATCGGCGGCCGGTGGCCCGCTCCGGGAAGGCGAGTTGGCCCGCTTGGCGGGCGCCCACGCCATGATCGACGTCTCCGACGGCCTGGCTCTGGACCTGCACCGCCTGGCGGACGCGTCGGGGCTGGGCTTCGAGATCGACGACGTGCCGGTGGCGCCGGGCGCGACGCCCGAGGAGGCTCTCAGCGGTGGGGAGGACTACGAATTGGTGATGACGGTCAACGTGGCCGATCTGGACCGCTTGCTGGACACGTTCGCCGCCACCGGATTGCGCCAACCGGCGCGGATCGGCCGCGTTTTCGGCGATGGAAGCACACGCACTCTCCGCGGAGCGCCGTTGGCGCGCATCGGCTGGCAGCACCGACTCGGGTAATTCGGTCGAGTCACCCGCGCGGGGCACGACGCACAGTTGCGGCTCGAGTGTGGCAGTTCGGTTGTTTTTTGTGAACTCTTGGGGGAAGACGCGACGGGAGGGTTCACGACAGATGAACTCCCTGTGTCACTGCCCCACCGCGCTGTAGGTCCTTGCTACAACTTTGGCAGCCCCCTGGGAGTGACGATCGAGGAGAGCAATGGCGCGGAATTCCTACTTTGGCAAGCCAGTCGGTCTGTCAGGTATCGGGCTGATGGTCGGCGGTCTTCTCGTGTTCGCTGTGGGTGCTCCGGCCTTTGCGACGGGACCGACGCAATACACGCCAGGGGATGTCGTGGTTTACGAAACAACTGGAACGTCCTCCGCGTCACAGGCCGTGAACCTCGTCGACTACAGCGTCTCGAGCACGCCCATCACGGGGACGACGACCGCCACTCCCGGCTTCTCCGTACCCCTCCCGACAGCCGACAGCGGGAGCGTGCATGCGCTGACCGAGAGCGGGTCCGCCCTTAACGACGGTGAGCTGACCCTTTCGGCTGATGGCCAGGACCTGGTTGCCACCGGCTACGACGCCGGTACAGGTGTGGCCTCGATCACGAGCGCAACGGAGCCTTGCTCCCCGACGCCGTGTACAGGCCCGCCCTACCCGCGCAGTGTGGCCCTGGTAACCCAGACGGGAGTGCTGGACACCTCCACGTCTTTGACCGACGCGACGACCGAGAGCCAGAACTTCCGGTCGGCAACCCAGGCGACGGGCGGAAACACGGAGAACATCTACACCGGCGGTGGTGGTGGTACAGGGATTACGCCCGACGGGGGTACGAGCGCCGCGTATTTCAACGCGGACAAGGTGCATGAGGTACAGGTGCTCAACGGCCATTTGTACGAATCGACGACGAACTCAATCGACCAGGTCGGGAGCGGACTGCCCACGAGCGGCACGCAAACCGACACGGTGTTGCTGGGTACCGGCGGAGGGGCAGTCCCCTCCCACTTCAGTCCCGACCAGTTCGCCTTCGTGAACCTGGGCACCGGGCCAGGGCCCGATACCCTCTACGTGGCTGACGGTTCCAATGGCGCTACCGCGGCTGACCCCGAATTCTGTCGAGAAGTACTCGTTGGAGTCGAGCGTCTGGACCGAAACGGGCTCTATCTGCGACCCCACCACAGGCGCAGGCACGTACCCCGGAGGCACCAACGTCAATGTGCCCTGGGTGCCGGTAGGCCTGGCCGCCGATGTGGCCGTCAATGCGAGCGGCCAAAAGGTGGCGAACATCTTCGTCACCGGGGCAACCACGATATCGAATTCCAACAACACCCAGCTCGCCGGATTGACCGACTCGTCGGGGTACAAGGGCACCTTGACGGGGACGTTCACGCAGTTGGCGACCGCTCCCACCGGAGACGACTTCCATGGTCTTGCCTTCGCCCCGAACACCCCTCTTCCGAACAACGGCGACACTCCCGAAGTGCCCCTCGCGCTGCTCCTGCCGATCGCAGGTGGGGCCATCTTCGGCGGCGTGTACCTGACCCACAGGCGGCGCCGTCACGCCGCACCCACTGTCGTCGCCGCGGTAACTGGACCACAACGTTTCGTGCCCATAGATGCAGGAACGCTGGCTCGGGTCGCCGCCTGCCACGAGGAGGACGTCACCCCGAAATGAGGACCCACAGAGTCGTCACGTTTCCCGTGATCCTGGCGGCCGCCGCTACGCTCACACCGCTCGTACCGGCCACCGTGGCCGGGGCTCAGCAAGAGCCCGTCTACGGCCAGGCTTCTGCGCCGATCGTCGACCAGATAACCGGTGGGCCCTGGTCACTTACGGAGGGCAGCGTCAACGCGGTCTACCCGGCCGCGAGTCCGTCGGCCGCGACGTCGCCCCCGTATTCCCCCTACGCGAGCGGCGTGGCCGGAACTCCGGGCCCTCTCCCGAATTATTGCGGCGCCAGCGGTGCTGCTCCCGAGACGGGCTCCATCAACGGCCAACCGGCGGGCCTTCAACCTATGGAGCCCTACTACTTCCCATTTGTCACCGAAGCTCCTGACGGTGTGTCCGGCCACCTGATCGGGTACTTCGACGCCAGACCGAAGGACACGGACGAGTCGCTCGTCGTCGCCAGCTCGATCAACAACGGCCAGACCTGGACCTATCAGGGCACTGCGCTCGAGCAGAACCCCGGCTACTGCCCGCAGGGTGACACCAACGACAACGGACAAGGTCATGCGACCGTGATCACTATCGGCGGTACCAGCTACCTCTACACCGTCAACCGTCCGTCCGGCGACAACGTCGGGGTCGGGATGCTCGTGCACCAAGTGAACCCGGCCGCCACCAACCCCTTGGGCGGCCTCCATGCCGCGGAGCCCGTCGGCGTGGATCCCGACATCGAGGCGACTGCTGGGGCGAGTGTGCCCACCACCGGCGGGGTGCCGATCAACGTGTCGAGTTTGGGTACGAACGGCACGACTGAGTTGCTTGCGCCCGGGCAGAGTGAGACCGACATAGCGGCGAACTCTCCCGAGCAGATCATTGCCGGGCAATTCGAGGACCTCGCACTGACCAATCCCTCGGCGTCGGTCATCACGTGCACGGGGACCGGGACGAACCAACTGACCGGATGCACCGCGCCATCTGCGGTGAGCGTGGGAGCCAATGATGTGCTTGTCCAGGTGCTCGGCACGGTGAGCGCCGCACAATCGATCCCACAGGGCCCCAATAACGTCAGTGGCAACCCCGGAACCGGTGGGAGCACCGTTTCGCTCAACTTAAGCGACACTCCGGCCGCGGCGAGCTTCGTGGCCAGCAACGCCCCCGGGCGGGTCTACATCGACGGGGCCACCGTCTACTGTGTCAGCGGAACCATCAGCGGCGCGTCGTCGTCCCTGACCAACTGCACGACCACCCAGAGCGGCGGCGTGTCGATCCACTCGGGGGACGCCGTCACAACCGACCCGATCGTGCCGGCCGCGACTCAGCCCGGAACGGGGTTGGTCTCGCAGACCACCGGACTCGTCGCCCCTGACGGCATTGTCGGGGCGATTCCATCCGGTTTCAACGGCGGGACACCGTATGGCGCTCCGGCTGGATCCACCGTCGTGATCTACGGCGAAAAGATCCTCAACTACTACACTGAGGGAACGGTCAAGACAGCGGTTACCCTGCCCGCCACCAGCTTCACCATGACCGCGTCCACGACGCCGACACAGCCGATTCCGCCCTCGGGTTCGTTCAACGTCTATCTGGGTGTGTCCACCGGAATCCAGCAGGTGACCTGCACTAGCTATGCGCTCAGCGCGGGCACAGGCACCTTCAGCGGGTGCTCGGGCGGATCCGGTTCGGTTGCCGCCGGGAACTACGTCGGTGGTCCAGGGGCGGCGATTGCCACCTCTGCTACGCTGTCGGCGATTGGCGAAGGAAGCACCAAGCAGAAGACCCTCTTCAAGAACAACGAGGATTACACCGCGCTTCGGGCCGCCTACACCACCAACGGGGTGAACTTCACGGACCTCGGCATCATTAGTGGCACGGACCCGACCAATCAGACCGACATCAACAACCCCGCGTCGCAGGCCCAGCCGAGCACCTCGGACCATGACCTCCCTCTGGGTGCCCAAGACAACCCCGAACTGCGTTATGTCGGCACCAGGGGCACCATCATCTTGAACTCCGACGGGACGATCGGCATGTTCGACTCCGGTGCCTGGCAGTCCGACGGGGACAGCGACGCGTTCAACCAGATCTTCTACACGACGTCCACGGATGGCATCCATTGGTCGACGCCGGTTGTCGTCGAGTCCACTGACTACACCTTCTCGACCAGAGCAGCTGCGGGAGCGGGCAATCTGCCGACGACTACACAGGGCTACTACGAGGGCAGGGCGTACGGGCCGACTGTCGTCCAGGATCCGAACACTGGGGCGCTCACCATGGTCTTCGCGGGCTACTCCACTCCCAAACCGTTGCCGCTGGCAGGGTCAACACTTGGTTCCTGGACGATCGCCACGAATGACCTTGCGCTCTACCGCACGATCCTGAGCGTCCCGTTGGTTCAAACCGGAACGATCACCATACCGACGGGTCCAGGTTTCGGGACCCCAGAGGTTCCCAATGCGGTCATGCTGCCACTGCTGGCGCTCGGTATGGGTGGGGTTTCGTACGGCTACCTCCGCTACCGCCGACGTCGCCAGACCTGGCTGGCGACGGGTTGAGCTGACGCAGGGGACCGCGACCCTGGAGGCCGCCTCCACGTCCGATCGAGTTGATCTGCGCATTTCGGTGGCGGCTGCCGCGGTCGTTGCCGCGGCGGGAGGGTTCAGAATTTCGCGGATACCGGCGCCCGTTGACGCGTTCGCGTCCGGTTCCGCTTGGCTCGTACTGCGCAGTCGCCGGCTGAACCGCGGCGCTGACAGCAGCGCTTGGGGTGGTAACACAGGTTCGTCTCAGTGCCCGCCGGCAAAATCATCGTCCCAGCTCGGACGGTGAGCTAAATTCGCTGGTGCCTGGATTGGGGGACCGGCTAACGCCGGGCAGACACGAAGGGCAGTTGTGATATGGCACTGGCAATAGCGAGGCTGTCAGCGGGCTGGCACAAGCTCGACGACGGCACCGGTGACGAGCAGTACTGGGACGGCCGGGTAGGGACGCTCCGGCGTCGCCGGGGCGAACTCGTGTGAGGTGAACGAGGGGCCTCGCTCTGACCCGCACGGAGCAGGCAGCCAACGCCTGAAATGGGCGTCTCCACGCGACTTGGTCTAATCCTTTTGCCCCAAACGACCGACAACTTCGGGGTATGTCGGCCCGCGGGCGGCGGCATGGGGGAATCCGGGGATCTGACGAATGGGCGTTGTCGGACTGTTGATGTATGCGGCGGTGTGGGCCGTGACCGTGCTGGCGGTCGGCCGCGTCCTGAGGAAGGCCGGGTTCTCCCTGGCGTGGGTGCTGGCGCCGGCGGTGCTCCCGGTCCTGGTCTACGCCACGATCACGGCCGTGCACCACAAGACGGCCATGAGTGCCGGCGTCCTCGACTTCAACGTGGTGAAGCATTCCGAGTCGGCCTTCCTGATGGCCGACGCCGCCAGCCTTCTCGTGCTCTGGGTGCTCTTCCTGGCCTTCGCCTTCGCCGACTGGCCGGCCCGGCCCGCCGCCGCCGGGGCGTCGCTCCAAGGCGTCCAAGGCGTCCAAGGCGGCGGCCGTCCCACCGTCGTGGTCCCGGGCCCCGTCTCCCGACAAGGCCGAATGGCAGGCGCACTCCCGGGTCCTGCCCAACCTCGAGGGCCAGCCGCCCGGATGGTTCCCCAGCGGCGCCATGGGCTCGGGTGAGCAGAGCTACTGGGACGGCTATGCCTGGACGGCGCGGCGCGCCTGGAGATTCGAGTCGTGGATCGACATCCCGCTGGAAGAGCGCCGGCAAGGCGATCGCCGGGCGGGGGAACAGCGCCGGCAGGGCGATCGCCGGGCGAAGGGAGAGCGCCGGGCGAGCGATCGCCGGGCGGCGGCGGTCGACGTGCCCGAGACGGCGGCGGAGGTGGAGGTACCCGGCTGACCAGGCCCGCCCCTCCGGGGCTCAGGCGTTCTGGCTGGGTTGGTGCGTCCGGCGCAGCGGCTTGGTCACCTTGCCCGCCCGGATGCACGAGGTGCACACGTGCAACCGCTTGGGCGCGCCGTCGACCACGGCCCGCACCCGCTGCACGTTCGGGTTCCACCGGCGCTTGGTCCGCCGGTGCGAGTGGCTGACGTTCATGCCGAACGACGGCTTCTTGCCGCAGATGTCGCACACAGCTGCCATGGGAAAACCTTCCTGGTGGAGGCCGCGGTGCAGGTACCACGCAGGCCTTCGAGAACGGCTCAAAGGTTAGCATCCCCTGCCATGACCCCCCTGGCGGCCCTCGGCGCCACCGACCTGCGCGCCGTGATGGAGGGCTACCGCGATGCGCTGCGGCTGCACCAGGCCGACATCAACCGGTTGAACGTCTACCCCGTCCCCGACGGGGACACCGGGACGAACATGGCGCTGACCCTCGAGGCGGTGATGGCCGAGCTGGAGGGCGTGGACGCCGGGGCCGGCCTGGCCGAGGTGTGCCGAGCCATCGGGCACGGGTCGCTCATGGGCGCCCGGGGCAACTCGGGGGTCATTCTGTCGCAGCTCCTGCGGGGGATGAGCGAGCGCATGGGTGCGACCGGCGCCGACGGGGTCGGGCCCGAGGTCCTGGTCGAGGCCATGGCCTACGCGGCGGAGCTGGCCCGCAAGGCGGTGGTGCGACCCGTCGAGGGGACCATCCTCACCGTGGCCTCCGCCGCGGCCGACGGGGCCGGCCAGGGCTCGAGCGCGGGGACGGGACTGGTGGGCGTGGTCGAGGGAGCCCGGGGCGAGGCGGCCGACGCGTTGGCGCGCACGCCCGACATGCTGCCCGTGCTCAAGCAGGCCGGGGTGGTCGACGCCGGCGGCGCCGGGTTCGTCCTGCTCCTCGACGCCCTGCTGCTCGTCGTCGACGGGCGGCCGCTGCCCCAGCCTTCGGGGGAGCCCGGGCCCGACCTGTCGGCCCTGAACGGGGGCTGGTCGGCGGACGGGAGCGCGGCGGGCGAGGCGCTCGGCGGGGAGCACGAGGTCAGCGACCTGCGGTACGAGGTCATGTACCTGCTGGCGGCGCCGGACGACTCCATCGAGGCGTTCAAGGACGTCTGGGCGGGCATCGGCGACTCCATCGTCGTGGTCGGCGGCGATGGCCTGTGGAACTGCCACATCCACACCAACGACATCGGCGCCGCCATCGAGGCGGCGATCGAGTGCGGCCGGCCGCAGCGGATCCGGGTCACCGACCTCGACGAGCAGGTCGAGGAGGAGCGCTGGGTGCGCGAGCACGTCGGCGCGCCGGGGGCCGGGCCGGCGGTGGAGGGGGCGGGTCCGCCGCCGACCACGAGTGTCGTGGCCGTGGTCACCGGCGACGGCATCGGGCGCATCTTCCGCTCGCTGGGCGTGCACCACCTCGTGGTCGGGGGCCAGACCATGAACCCGGCCACCGCCGACCTGGTCAAGGCAGTCGAGGCGGTCGGCTCCGACGAAGTGGTGATTCTGCCCAACAACAAGAACATCTGGCCGGTGGCCGAGCAGGTCGACGCGCTCAGCTCCAAGACGGTGCGGGTGGTGGCCACGGGTTCCATCCTCGAGGGATTCGCCGCGCTGCTGGCCTACGACCCGGCCGCCGGCGCGGAGGCGAACGTGACCGCCATGGCCGGGTCGGCCGGGCGCGTCGTGCCGGCGGAGGTCACCCGCGCCGTGCGCGACTCGGTCACCGAGGCCGGCGAGGTGCGCGCGGGCGATTTCATCGGGATCTCGCGCGAAGGGGTGGTGGCCGTCGCCGACAACGTGGTGCTCTGCACGCGTCTGCTCCTCGGACGCCTGCTCGACGGCTCGCACGAACTGGTCACATTGATCGAAGGGGAAGGGTCGCGCGTGGCCGACACACGACGGATAGAGGAATGGCTGTCGGAGGAGTACCCCGAGGTGGCGCTCGAGGTGCACCACGGTGGGCAGCCGTTGTACCCGTACCTGTTGGGGATTGAGTAGCGGCCGCACCCTCTTCGACCTGAGCGGCCGGCCGGTGTCGGTGCTCGCGTCGGTTTCGGAGCGCCGGGCGGCGCGCCTGGCCGAGCTGGGCGTCGAGTCGGTGCTCGATCTCATCACGACCTACCCGCGGCGCTACATCGACCGCACCCGCCAGGCCGACGTGTCGGACCTGCGGGTGGGTGACGAGGCGGCCGTGCTGGCGTCCGTGCAGTCGGCGCGGTCGCGCCGGGCGCGCAACGGACGGGCCGTGGTGGATGTCACCGTGCGCGACGAGACCGGCCGGCTGGCCGTCGTGTTCTTCAACCAGCCCTGGCGGGCCAAGCAGCTCGAGGCGGGCACCGAGGCCATCTTCTTCGGCAAGGTGGGCGAGTACCGCGGCACGCGCCAAATGGTGAACCCCGTGGTCGACGTGGTGGCCGGGGTGACGCCGGGTCGCAAGACGCTGCGCATCCTGCCCGTGTACCCCGCCTCGGAGAAGGTCGGGCTGACCAGCTGGGAGATAGGCGCCTCTGTCGAGGAGGCACTGGAGCGGGCCGGTGAGTTCCTGGACCCGTTGCCCGAAGCGTGGCGCTCGTCGCTCGACCTGTGGGACCGCACGCAGGCGTTCGGCGCCATCCACCTGCCCGAGTCGCTGGACGTGGTGCCCCCGGCCCGTCGCCGGCTGGTCTTCGACGAACTGTTCCGCCTGCAGCTGGCGCTCGTGCTGCGGCGGCGGGCGTTCGAGTCGAACGCCCGGGCCCTGCACCACGACGTGTCGCCCCTGGAGGTGACGGGCGCCGTCGGCGAAACACTGGTGGCCCGGTTCCTGAGCGGCCTGCCCTACGAGCTGACGACGGCCCAGCGCCGGGCCCTGGCGGTGATCGTGGCCGACATGGCCGGCCCCTTTCCCATGCACCGTCTGCTCCAGGGCGACGTCGGCTCGGGCAAGACGGTGGTGGCGCTGGCCGCATTGCTGGCGGCGGTGCAGAGCGGGCACCAGGGGGCGCTCATGGTCCCGACCGAGGTGCTGGCCGAGCAGCACTTCTCCGCCGTGCGGGCGTTGCTGGGCGACCTGGAGGGACCGGGCGGGCTGGCCGGCGGGGAAGTGTCGGTCGAGCTCTTGACGTCCAAGGTCAAGGGCAAGGCGCGCACCGCCCTCCTCGAGAAGCTGGCCTCGGGCGCCACCGGCCTGGTGGTCGGCACCCACGCCCTGTTGACCGAGGAGGTGTCGTTCCACTCGCTCGGCTGCGTCGTCATCGACGAACAGCACCGATTCGGGGTGGAGCAGCGGGCCACCCTGCGGGCCAAGGGCGCCGACGGCGACCCCGACCTTCTGGTCATGACGGCCACGCCGATTCCGCGCACGGCGGCCATGGTGATCTTCGGCGACCTCGACCTGACCACCCTGGACGAAATGCCGCCCGGGCGCGTCCCCGTGACGACCGAGTGGATCCCCGGTGACGGCCACGAAGGTCGCCGGCGCCGGCCTGGGACCGGGTGCGGTCCGAGGTGGCCGTGGGCCACCGCGCCTTCGTGGTGTGCCCGCTGGTGGGCGACTCGCCGCGGGTGGAGGCGAAGTCGGCCACCGAGGAGTTCGAGCGCCTGGCCGCCGGCGAGCTGGCGGGCTTGCGGGTCGGGCTGCTGCACGGGCAGATGCCGTCGGCGACCAGGGAGGAGACCATGGCGCGCTTCCGGGCCGGCGAGCTCGAGGTGCTGGTGGCCACCACGGTCATCGAGGTGGGCGTGGACGTGCCCGAGGCCACCGTCATGGTCGTGGAGAGCGCCGATCGGTTCGGCATCGCCCAGCTGCACCAGCTCCGGGGCCGCGTCGGCCGCGGCTCGTCGCCCAGCTGGTGCTACCTGCTCGGTGGCGACGACGGGAACGAACGGCTGGCGGCGGTGGCCGGGTCGACGGACGGGTTCGCGCTGGCCGAGGCCGACCTCAGGCTGCGGGGAGAAGGGACGCTGCTGGGGGCGCGGCAGAAGGGCCAGAGCGACCTGCGGCTGGCCTCGCTGTCCGAAGAGAGCGACCTGGCCCTCTTGGAGGAGGCGCGACGGGTGGCCGAGACCATCGTCGGCGAGGACCCCCAACTCGAGGCGCACCCGGAGCTGGCCGACGAGGTGCGTCTGCTCCTGAGCGCCGACGAGGGCGAGTACCTGTTCAAGAGTTAGGGCCGGGGGTCGACGGCCGTAGGGTGGGGCCGATGCGCGTCATCGGAGGCCGGAGCCGCGGGCGCCGTCTTGCGGCCAAACTGCCCCCGACGGTGCGGCCGACCTCGGACCGGGTGCGCGAGTCCATCTTCGACATCCTGGGGTCCCAGGGCGGCGTCGAGGGCTTGGAGGTGGTGGATCTCTTCTGCGGCAGCGGCGCGCTCGGCCTGGAGGCGCTGTCCCGGGGGGCGGCGGCGTCCACCTTCGTCGACCAGGACCCCGACGCGTTGGCCGCGGTCCGCCACAACCTCGAGGCGGTCGGGCTGGCCGGCGAGGCGGCCACGCTGGTGCGAGCGGCGCTGCCCGGCTGGCTGCAGGCCGCCGGTGGACACGAGGCCTTCGACCTCGCGCTGTGCGATCCCCCCTACGACTTCGCCGCCTGGCCCGCCCTGCTCGCCGCCCTCCGGGCGGACACGGCCGTCCTCGAATCGTCCTCCGCCGTCCCCCTGCCGGAGGGTTGGGTGGTCACGAGAGAGCGCCGGTACGGCGGTACGCTCGTCACCGTGGCTCAGCGCAGCGGTGCCGGCTCATGAAGATCGGCCTCTTCCCGGGCTCCTTCGACCCCTTCCACAACGGGCATCTCGAAATCGTCGAGCGGGCCAGCCGGCTCTTCGACGAGGTCGTCGTGGCGGCCGTGCGCAATCCCCAGAAGGGAGCGCAGCTCTTCGACCTCGAGGAGCGCCAGGCTCTGCTCGAAGAGGTCACCGCACACCTCCCCAGTGTCGGAATCGTGTCGATGTCGACCCTCACGGTCTACGTGGCGCGTGACGTCGGGGCCGATGCCATCATCCGGGGCCTGCGGGCCGTATCGGACTTCGAGGCCGAAATGCAGATGGCCCAAATGAACAACCATCTCTCGGGGGTCGAGACCATCTTCATCCCGACCAGCCCGGAGTGGTCCTTCGTGGCGTCCAAACTCGTCCGCGAGGTCTGGCGCTTCGGGGGCGACGTCTCGGCCTTCGTGCCCAAGCCCGTGGCCGAGGCCCTGCAGGCCAAGTACGAGGAGGAGCAGAAGGGGATGACGGGCAAGTGAGCGACCAGTTCCTCGACGTCGACGAGCCGCTGCCCGCCGAGGAGGTGGGGATCGAGTCGATCCTGCACCAGTTGCTCGACATTGTGGCGGCGGCCAAGTCGATGCCGCTGTCCTCTTCGGTCATGGTCTCGCGTGAAGAAGTCGCCTCGCTCCTGCAGGCCGCGCTCGAAGCGCTGCCCGAAGAGCTCCGCCAAGCGCGCTGGCTGCTGCGCGAACGGGAGGAGTTCATGGCCGAGCGGACCCGGGAAGCCGAGGCGCTGATGGACGAGGTGCGCGCCCAGGCCGAGCACATGGTGCAGCGCACCGAAATAGTGCGGCAGGCCAACTCGGTGGCCCAGCGCATTCTCGACGACGCCAACGAGGAGGCTCGCACCTTGCGCCACCAGGCCGAGGATTTCGTCGACCAGAAGCTGGCCGGCATGGAGATCGTGTTGGACCGCCTGACCCGGACGGTGCAGGCCGGCCGGGCCCGGCTGGCCGCCCCGCTGGTGGTGGCGGCCACGGAGGACGAGGGAGCCGGGAGCGAGGAGGACGGCTTCTTCGATCAGGACCAGACGTAGTGGCCGCCGACCCTTTCGTCGTCCACGTGGCCCGGCTCCGCCGCCCGCACGGCGACGCGGCGGCCCACGAGGTGCGCCGGGGCGAAGTGGCACTGGCCGGGCCGCTCGACGAGGCCGGGATCGACCCCGGTCGCAGTGTCGTGCCGGCCGGCGGGGAGGCCGTGTGTGACGTGACCCTGCGGCCCTTCGAGGGCGGCATCGACGTCGAGGGCACGGTCACCGCCCCCTGGGTGGGGATCTGCCGGCGCTGCGCCGAGCCGGTGGCGGGCGACCTGCGCATTGCCGTGCGCGAGCGATTCGCCGACGAGCCGGACGACGACCTGTACCCCATCGTCGACGACGAGATCGATCTGGGGCCGCTGGTGCGCGATGCCGTGGTGCTCGAGCTGCCCATGGCGCCCCTGTGCCGGGACGACTGCGCCGGCCTGTGTCCCCAGTGCGGGGCCAACCGCAACGAGGGCGACTGCGGCTGCGTTGCCCCACGCGATCCCCGGTGGGCTAATCTCGACGTGCTCCGGTAGCCAGGCTCGAGGCCCGAGAGCGCCCCGTTCCGATCCCTGGAGTCCCGCCATGGCTGTCCCCAAGAAGAAGAAATCCAAGGCCAAGGGCCGCTCACACCTGGCCGGGGCGTGGCGCCTGTCGCTGCCGGCCCTCAGCGTGTGCCCGCACTGCCAGACGGCCAAGACCCCGCACGTCGTGTGCCCGAACTGCGGCTGGTACAAGGGGCGCCAGGCCATCGAGGTCGACTGACTTGAGCCGCCGCGGCGAGCGTCCCACACTCGAGACGCTGGCCACGCTGCCCGTCGCCGTCGACGCCATGGGCGGCGACAAGGCGCCGGGCGAAATCGTCGAGGGGGCCTGCCGGGCGGCCGACGACCATGGCGTCGGGATCGTGCTGGTGGGCCCGCCCGAGCAGGTCGGCGACACGCGTGGACTCGAGTTGGTGGCGTGCACCGAGGTCATCGGCATGGACGAGGATCCGGCGGGCGGGGTGCGGCGCAAGAAAGACTCGTCCCTGGTGCGCTGCGCCGAGCTCGTGCGCGACGGGAAGGCGGCCGCCATGGTCTCCGCGGGCAACACGGGCGCCACCATGGCCGCGGCGCTCCTGCGCATGGGGAGGCTGCCCGGGGTGGTTCGTCCCTGCATCGCCACGCCCCTGCCCCGACTGGGGCGGACGCCCGCCGTGCTGGTCGACGCCGGGGCCAACGCCGAGTGCACCCCGGCCATGCTGGTGCAGTTCGCGCAAATGGGGGCGGCCTACGTGGCGGCCCGTTTCGGCTCTGCGTCGCCGACGGTGGGGCTGCTGTCCATCGGGGAGGAGGCGACCAAGGGCACGCCCCTGGTCAAAGAGACCCATCACCTCCTGGTGGCCGAGAGCCAGCGGGGCGGCGCCGGTGGCTTCGATTTCTTGGGCAACCTGGAGGGTCGCGACCTGCTGCCCTCTCCGGCCGACGTGATCGTGACGGACGGTTTCACCGGCAACGTGACGCTCAAGACCCTGGAGGGCTCGCTGCGCTTCCTCTTCGACACCATGCTCGGGGTCTTCGGCACCGACGACGCCACCCGGAGCGCGGCCGAGGTCCTCTTGCCGCACCTGCTCCCGCTGGCGGCCCAGTTCGAGCCGGAGAACACGGGCGGGGCCATGCTGCTGGGCACCGACGGGGTGTGCGTCATCAGCCACGGCTCCTCCAGTGCAACCGCCATGATGAACGCCGTCCTGGTGGCCCACGAGTGCGCCGTGCGGGGCTTGGTCGACCAGGTGGCGTCGGCGGTGCGCCCGCCCGAAGGAGCCTGAAAACCCCAGTCCAGGACCCTTAAACCGACGGTTACAGGACGGTGACACGTAGACTGGCGACGTGCCCGCCGAAACCCACACCAACCAGGGCCCTCTCGACCGCAACGGCGTGTTCGAGCTCATCCGGGACCAGCTGGCCGACATTCTGGAGACGGACCCGTCGTCGATCACCGAGGGTGCCTCCTTCGTCGAGGACCTCGATGCGGACTCCCTGGCCCTCATAGAGCTGGTCGAGGCCCTCGAGGAGGAGCTGGGGGAGCGGACCGTGGGGTTCCGCATCGACGACGAGGACCTCGAGGACCTGCGCACGGTCCGTGACGCTGTTGACTACGTCTACGCCAAGCTCCAGACGGGTTGAGGCCGAGGCGGAGGGGGCGGCTGAGCTGGCCGATCGACTCGGCCACACCTTCCGCGACCTGAGCCTGTTCCAGCACGCCCTGGCCCATCGCAGCTGGTGCGGGGAGCAGGACGGGGGCGCCCCGTCCAACGAGAGGCTGGAGTTCCTGGGGGACGCCGTCCTGGGGCTGGTGGTGGCCCGCTACAGCTACGAGCGCTTCCCCGGCTTCCCCGAGGGGCAGCTGGCCAAGATCCGCTCGGCCGTGGTCAACGCCCGGGCGCTGGCGCAGGTGGCGGGCCGGCTCGGGGTGGGTGAGGTCCTCCTCCTCGGGCGGGGCGAAGAGGGGTCGGGTGGCCGCACCAAGGCGTCCATCCTGGCGGATGCCTTCGAGGCCATCCTCGGGGCGGTCTACCTCGACGCCGGCTGGGAGGCGGCCGAGGCGCTCGTGCTGCGCGAGCTGGGTCAGCTGATTGAACGGGCGGGCGAGGAGCCGGACGACTTCGACCACAAGAGCCGCCTGCAGGAACGGGCGGTCCGCGACGGAGCCGGCACCCCGCGCTACGTGGTCGTCGGGTCGGGGCCCGACCACGACCGGGCCTACGTCGCCGAGGTGTACCTGAACGGCCACCGCATGGGGATGGGCGAGGGGCGCTCCAAGAAGGATGCCGAGCAGGAGGCCGCCCGCAACGCCTGGGAGGAGCTCACGAGTGCCTGAGCTGCCCGAGGTCGAGACGCTGCGCCAGGACCTGTCCCGCGAGGTGGTGGGCCGCAAAATCAAGTCCGTGTCGGTGGCCAACGGCCGCTCGGTGCGGCGCCACGCGTCGGCCAAGCACTTCCGCGCGCTGCTCGAGGGCCGGACGATCAAGTCGGTCGGGCGGCTGGGCAAGTACCTGCTCCTGACGATGGACAACGGGGACACCCTCGTCGTCCACCTGGGCATGAGCGGGCAGCTGCTGCGGGTCAAGTCGGCCAAGGACCCCAAGCCCAAGCACACCCACGTCGTGATCACTTTCACCCAGGGCGGTGAACTGCGCTACGTCGACCCCCGGACCTTCGGCGAGTTGTTCGTCTCGACCCCGCCGCTGAAGGCCGACGGGACGCCCCTGTCGCCGGTGTCGGGGACGGCCGGCGGGGACGGGACGGCCATCCGCAAGGCCGTGCCCGAGCTGGCGCACCTGGGGTTCGACCCCATCGAGGACCTGATGAGCTGGGACCAGTTCGGCCTGCTCCTGCACCAGCACTCGGGGGGCATCAAGTCCCTGCTGATGGACCAGAGCTTCACGGCCGGGATCGGCAACCTCTACTCCGACGAAATGCTCTACCAGGCCGGCCTGCGCTACGACCGGGCGGCCAATTCGCTGACGGCGACCGAGGTGCGTCGGCTCTACCGCGCCATTGTGGAGACGCTGGCCGACGCCATCAAGCACCGGGGGTCCTCGCTGGCCGACGAGCAGTACCGGGACCTCTTCGGTGAGCTGGGCGACTTCCAGGGCTCCCACCAGGTCTACGACCGCGAGGGCCAGCCCTGCCGGCGCTGCCGCAACGTCATCGTGCGGGTCAAGACGGGAGGCCGTTCCACCTTCTTCTGCGAGCATTGCCAGGTGTAGGCAATCCTTGTCGCTTTGTCCCCCCGACCGGCGTAAGCACCCGGTAGGGTCGCCACGATGTTCCTGAAGTCGCTCAGCATGAAGGGCTTCAAGTCCTTCGCGGACCCGACCGTGCTGGAATTCGAGCCCGGGATCACGGTGGTGGTGGGGCCGAACGGGAGCGGCAAGTCCAACGTGGTCGACGCCGTGACCTGGGTCCTCGGGGCCCAGGGGCCACGGTCGCTGCGCTCGGCGAAAATGGAGGACGTCATTTTCGCCGGCACGTCCTCGCGGCCGCCGCTGGGCCGTGCCGAGGTCTCCCTCACCGTCGACAACGCGTCGGGCAAGCTGCCCATCGACCTGGCCGAGGTCACCATCACCCGGACGCTGTTCCGCTCGGGCGACAGCGAGTACGCCATCAACGGTGCGCCGTGCCGGCTCCTCGACATTCAGGAGCTGCTGAGCGACTCGGGCGTGGGCCGCCAGCAGCACATGATCATCGGGCAGGGCCAGCTGGACACCGTGTTGAACGCACGGCCCGAGGACCGGCGGGCGATCATTGAGGAGGCGGCCGGGGTGCTGAAGCACCGGCGGCGCCGGGAGCGGGCCGAGCGGCGCCTGGCGGCCACGGCCGAGAATCTCGAGCGCCTGGGTGACCTGGTGCGCGAGGTGCGCCGTCAGATCCGGCCCCTCGAACGGCAGGCGGCCGCGGCGCGGTCGCACGACACGGTGGCGTCGGAGCTGCTGGCCGTACGCCGCTACCTGGCCGGGACCGAGCTGGCGGAGCTGGTCGCTCGCCGCGCCGCGGCAGCCCAGAGCCTGACCGTGTGCCGCGACGAGGAGCTCGAGCTCCATGCGGCCCTCGAGCAGCTGGACGCCGAGGCTTCTTCGACTTCGGCCGAGCTCTCCTCACGGCGCGAGGAGGATCTGGCCAACGCGCTGGGCCGGGTGCAGGGACTGGTGGAGCGGGCGCGGGGGCTCTCGGGCGTGCTCCGTGAGCGTGGGCGGGCCGTCGCCGCCGCCCTCGACGCCGCGGCCGACGTCGACGTGGTGTCGACGCTCGAAGCGGAAGCCGCCCGGTTGGCCTCCGAGCTGGCCGCGGCCGAGGCCGAGGCCGAGGCGTCCGGGACGGGGGCGGACCAGGCCGACCTCGAGGCCGCCCTGGGCGGCCTCGACGCCGAGGAGGCGGCCCTGCGTGAGAAGTGGGCGGGCCCGCTGGCCGGCGCCGACGAACCGGACGAGGCCATGACCTCCGTGCGCGCCCGCGCCGAGCTGGTGGCGCGGGCGGCCGCTCGCGAGCAGGAGGACATCGACACCCTGCGGGCGCGGGCCGAGGGGCTCGAGCAGCGCAACGCCGCCGCCGCGGTGCGAGCCGATCTGATGGCCAACGCGTTGGCCGAGCTGCAGCAGGCCACCCCGGCGCTGGGGGACGAGGTGGTGGGGCGCACCGGTGAGCTGGAGGCCGCGGTGGGCGCGGCCGAAGCGGCCCAGGCGGTGGCGGACGACGCCGAAGAGGCGCGCCACCGCACGGCGGCCCGGGCCGAGGCGCTGGAGCGGGCGCTGTCGGACCTGCAGGGCGCCGGTGGACGCGAACTGTTGCGCGACGTCGACGGCGTGGTGGGCTCGCTGGTCGACCTGGTCGAGATCGACGAAGGCTGGGATGCCGCGTTCGAGGCGGCGGCGGGCGCCGGGGTGGCCGCCGTGGTGATGGACGGCCGCCGTTCGGCCCAGGCCGCGCTGGCCACCCTGCGCGACCGCGGCGTCACCGGGGCGGTACTGGCTCCGCGGTCGTCGAACCCGACGGCGGGCGACCTCCCGGCCGGGAGCTCGGCCGAGCCGGTGCGGCGCCACGTGCGCGCCCGCCACCGCGGCGACGTCGCCGAGTCGGTGCTCGACGCGCTGGTCGGTCGCGCCGTGCGCGTCGACGGGTGGGAGGAGGCCATCGACCTCTCCCTGGCCCGCGACGACCTGGTGGTCGTCACGCCCGACGGCGACCGCTTTGCCAACACGGGCTGGCGGGTGCGCTCCGGCTCGGGCGTCGTGACGGCGGCCGCGGTCGAGGAGGCGCAGCAGCGCGCCGAGGAGGCGGCGACGTCAGCCGGGCTGGCCCGGGCCGCCCTCTCGGACGCGCGGATTGCGCTGGCCCGCTGCCGCGACGCGCGGGCCGCGGCGGAGCGCGCCGGCGACCGTCATGCCTCGGCACTGGAGACAGCGGCGGCCGACGGAGCCCGGGCGGCCGACGAGCAGCAACGCCTGACCGGTGAGCTGGCGGATGCCCGCGCCGCCGTGGGAGAGGCCGAGCGGCGCCTGGCCGACGTGCACGCGGAGCAGGCCAGGTTGGCGCAGGCGGTCCCGCTGCTCGAAGAGGCGCTGGCCGCCTGGGGCGACCTGACCCAGCGCCGCCGGGCCGTGCTGGGGCGGCGCCAGGAGCTCGAGGTGCGGGTGGCCGGGTTGGCCGAGCGCCGCCGGGTACTGACCGAGCGCAACGCCGAGGTGGAGCGCCGTCTGCAGGGGCACGCCGAGGAGCGGGCTTCGGCCGCGGCCCGCCGTGAGCGGCTGGAGCGTGAGGGTGCCGCGCTGGCCCGACTCGAGCAGGTGGTCGAGCGCGAGTACGAGCGCCTCGACGGGATATTCGACTCGTTGCGGCACGATTATCAGGACCAGGTGGACGCCGTGCGCGCCGGTGGCGAGAAGCTCGAGCGCCTGCGCCAGGACCGCCATACCACCGAGCAGCGCCTCGATGCGGTGCGTAACCGCACCCGCGCCCTCGACCTGGAGGCGAACGAGGTCGGCCTGCGCACCGAAGCTCTGCACGAGCACATCCACCGCGAGCTCGGCGCGCGGCCCGAGGAGTTGACGGGTCTGCCCGAGCCCGAGGCGCCCGAGGGGACGACGCTGCAACAGCACGCGGAGGAGCTCGAGCGCAAGCTGGTCGCGCTGGGGCCCGTCAACCCGCTGGCCCTGGAGGAGCTCTCCGCGCTCGAGGAGCGCCACAAGGAGCTGGAGTCACAGGTGGACGACGTGCGTGGCGCGCGACGGGAACTGCACGAAGTGGTCCGCACCCTCGATCACGAAATCATGACGTCGTTCGCGGCCGCGGCCGCGGACGTGAACGAGCACTTCTCGACGCTCATCGCCATGCTCTTCCCGGGCGGCACGGGGCGCCTCCTGCTGGTCGAGCCCGACGACCTGCTCAACACGGGCGTCGAAATAGAGGTGCGGCCGGCGGGCCGCAACGTGCGCCGGGTCTCGCTGCTCTCGGGTGGTGAGCGCTCCATGGCGGCGCTGGCTTTCCTGTTCGCAGTGTTCCGCAGCCGGCCGTCGCCCTTCTACATGATGGACGAGGTCGAGGCCGCGCTCGACGACGTCAACCTCACCCGCTTCCTCGCTCTGGTGCACGAGTTCCGTGACGAGGCCCAGCTGCTCGTGGTGAGCCACCAGAAGCGCACGATGGAGACGGGCGACGCCCTCTACGGCGTGACCATGGCGCCGGGCGGCTCGTCGCAGGTGGTCAGTCAGAAGGTAGCCAAGGAACCCGAGCCGGCCTGATGTTCTTGACGATCGTCTTCTTGCTCGTGGCCCTTTTCGTGCTCGTCCTCGGGGTCGTCCGCGTGGCCGCCACCCGCCGCCGGTCCCGGGAGTACGACGAGCAGGAGGACGACGGGTACCCCTCGCCATGATCATCGTGATCACGATCGTCGTGGTCCTCGCCGTCCTGGCCGTCGCCGCCGGAACGGTCGCGGTGACGCGGACCCGCCGGCGTGGGCGGGGCGCCCCGGTGCGACCGACCGGGCCCGCCCCACGGGCGCCCGCACGGGCGCCACGACCTGCCGCGGCGCCGCCGGTCGAGGTCGGGGGCCGAACCCGAACTCGAACCCGAACCTGAGGCCGAACCCGAACCCGAGCCCGAACCCGAACCCCAGGCTGCGGTCGAGGAGGCCGCGCCGGCCGCCACCTACCGCAGCCGACTCGGCAATGTCCGTGGCCTCTTCAGCGGTGCGGTGGCGTCCCTGCGGGCCGGCCGCATCGACCAGGCCACCTGGGACTCGCTGGAAGAGGCGTTGATCCGGGCCGACGTCGGCGTCGCCACGGCCGACGCGCTGTTGGCCGACCTGCGGGCGCAGGTGGCCGCCAAGGAGGTCAGCAGCGGGGACGGGCTGCTCAGTGCGCTCGGGAACTCCATCCGCGCCCTGCTCGAGACCTCGGGCCCTCGCACCCTGCGCCTCGACGGCACGGCGGGCTCGCCCGACGTGTGGCTGATCGTGGGCGTGAACGGCGTCGGCAAGACCACCACCATCGGCAAGCTGGCCCGGCGCCAGGTGGCCGCGGGCCACTCGGTGCTGTTGGCCGCCGGCGACACCTTCCGCGCCGCCGCGGCCGACCAGCTGGGTCTGTGGGCCGAGCGCACGGGGACCGAAATCGTGCGCGGCGCCGAGGGAGGCGACCCGAGTGCCATCGTCTTCGACGCCGTGCAGCGCGCCGCGGCGCGGGGTAACGACCTGGTGCTGGCCGACACCGCCGGCCGTCTGCACACCAAGGTCAACCTGGTCGAGGAGCTGAAGAAGATCAGGCGCGTGGCCGATCGTGACCCGGGCAACGTGACCGAGGTCCTCCTCGTCCTCGACGCCACCACCGGCCAGAACGCGCTGGCGCAGGCTCGGCAGTTCACCGAGGCGGTCGAGGTGACCGGAATCGTGCTGACCAAGCTCGACGGCACGGCCAAGGGAGGCATCGTCATCGCCGTTCAGCGTGAACTGGGCCTTCCGGTCAAGCTGGTCGGGCTGGGCGAGGGACCCGACGACCTCGTGGACTTCGATCCCGACGAGTTCGTCGACGCGCTGTTGTCGACCGATTGAAGGGAGGTCGAGTGACCGATCACCAGAAGCGGATCCTCGTTGTGGTCCTCGTCATCCACGTAATCCTCCTCAAGCTCACCTGGCTCGACCTGCGCGGGCGCCCCGACGACGCGGTGCGCGGCAACAAGCGCGTCTGGCGTACCTGGTCGACGCTCAACACCACCGGGTCGGTGGCGTACTGGCTCTTCGGGCGCCGCAGGGTGGTCGAGCACGACGTGGAGGTCGTCCCGGCCTGAACGCCGGGCCACCCGGGGCGCCGGGTCTCAGCCCCAGCGCACGTGCACGCGGTCGAGGAAGAGCCCCAACACGCCCGGATCGCCCTCCACCTCCAGCACCTCGGGGTCGAGGCGGCTCCAGAGCGCGAGATAGACGTCAGCGGCGCGCCCGCGCACCGTGCAGGCCGCATTGCCGTCCGCCGCGGGCGAGGTCGTGACTCCCTCGCCGTCGATGAGCAGCGCCCAGCCGGCGACTTCGTCGGTACAGCGCACGAGCAGCGACGTCGGTGGGTCGGCGCGCAACCCGGTGCGCCGCCGGGGCACGAAGCAGCTCAGCAGCTCGTCGACGCCATCGGCTGCGAAGGCCGGTGCCAGTGGGCTGAGCGCGCCCGGCGTCCGGCCCGCCGCCCGCTCAGCGTCCACGCGATGCACCGCCGTCTCGTGGGCCTGCCGGCGCGCCCACATGGCCAGCGGTGACGGCGCGGGCAGGAACGTCCAGGTCTCGAGGTCGGACGGGGCCGCCTCGAGGGCCGACACCAGCCCGGCCAGGCCCTCCCGGAACCACGGCCCCAGCTCACCGTCGGCCGGCCACTGTCCGACGATCGCGTCGAGCCCGGCGTCTCCGGGCTCGGGGCGCGGTGTGGACACGAGGCCCGTCGCCCACCGGTGCACGCCACCCATGTGCTGGGCCAGATCGCGCATCACCCACCCCGGACAGGTCGGCACCGCCGCCTCCGCCCCCGCCGCCCCGATGGCGTCGGCCATGCGGTCACCCTCGGTTCGCAGGGCCTCGATGTGCGTCGCCACCTCCATGCCGAGGCTCAGCCGTTCACGGTCACGGTCACGGTCACGCTCACGAGTGCTCAATTTTGAGCATGTCGATCACGAAGACGAGGGTGTCGTTGGCCGCGATGCCGGGTCCGGGGGACTGCGAGCCGTAGCCGTCCGCCGGCGGAATGATCAGCTCGCGCCGTCCGCCCTGCTTCATGCCCACCACGCCCTTGTCCCACCCCGGGATCACCTGACCCTCGCCCAGCGTGAACGTGTAGGGCTGGCTCGTCCACGACGACTGGACCACCTTGCCGCTCGAGTAGGTGGCCAGCACGTACTGCACGGTCACGGAGTCACCCGGCGCGGCCGATGCGCCGGTGCCGGTGATCAGGTCGGCACTCTCGAGAGACGTCGGCGGGGCACCGCTCGGCACGGTGACCGTCGGGGCGGTGCCGAACATGCCCGCGGGGGAGCGATCCGTCGTCGGAATCGGCCCGATGGCGACCAGCGCGCCGCCGGCAGGCGTCGTGATGCGCGTGGTCGTGGTCGAGCTCGAGCTCGCGCTCGATGCGCTCGACGAGTTGGACGGCGAGGAGCTGCAGGCCGTCAGGGCCAGCGCTCCGGCGGCGCCCAGGAGGCCGGCCAGCGCCCACCGGCGTCCTCGAGTGCTGGGACATGACCTGCGACGGTAGCCCGCCGGCCGAGTGTCGCCGGGTCAGCGTGGCGGGGCACCCCACGCCCGGCTCGACCCCGACGGCGCCGCCGGCACCCGCACCAACCGAAGCGAACGCATGCCAGGAGAGGTTGCGGGTACCCCCGCTAACCTGAGAGACCATGTTCGACGCCCTCTCCGACCGCCTGGAGCGGATCTCCACCCGCCTGCGGGGCAAGGGGCGTATCAGCGACGCCGACCTGGACGAGGCGCTGGGCGAAATCCGTACCGCCCTGCTCGATGCCGACGTCGAGCTCACCGTGGCCCGTCGTTTCTGCGACGGCATCCGCCTGCGGGTCAGCACCGAGGCCCTGTCCAAGAGCCTGACGCCGGGCCAGCAGGTGATCCGGGCGGTGCACGAAGAGCTGGTCAGCGTTCTCGGGGGCGAGACGCTCAAGCTCAGCTACGCCAGCCGCCCGCCGACCGTCGTGCTGATGGCGGGCCTCCAGGGCTCGGGCAAGACGACGAACTCGGCCAAGTTGGCCAAATGGTGGAAGCAGCAGGGCCGGAACCCCATGCTGGTCGGGGCGGACCTCCAGCGTCCGGCCGCCGTCGAACAGCTCCGGGTGCTGGGCGACCAAATCGGCGTGACGGTCTTCTCGGAGCCGACCGACCCCGTCCGCTGCGCGCGGGCCGGAGTCGAGGAGGCCCGGCGGCTCGGCCGGGACATCTGCATCATCGACACGGCCGGGCGGCTCACCATCGACACCGACCTCATGCAGCAGATCGCGGACATCAGCGCGGCGACCCAGCCGCACTACACGTTCCTAGTGATCGACGCCATGATCGGCCAGGATGCCGTGGCCACGGCCAAGGCGTTCCACGACACCCTCGAGCTGAGCGGCGTCATCCTGACCAAGCTCGACGGCGACGCCCGGGGCGGCGCCGCGCTGTCGGTCAAGGGCGTGGTCGGGCGGCCCATCGCCTTCGCCTCGACGGGCGAGCGCCTCGAGGACTTCGACCTCTTCCACCCGGACCGCATGGCGGACCGGATCCTCGGCATGGGGGACGTGCTGAGCCTCATTGAGCAGGCCGAGCGCACCATGGACACCGACGAGGTGGCCAAGAGCGCCAGCCGCCTCATGCAGGGCCAGTTCACCCTGGAGGACTTCCTGTCGCAGCTGCGCCAGGTGAAGAAGATGGGCTCGCTCGGCGGCCTCATGCGCCTCATGCCGGGCATGAACAAGGAGATGCGCGAGGCGGCCGGCCAGATCGACGACGGCGAAGTGGCCCGGGTCGAGGCCATCGTCTGCTCCATGACGCCGGCCGAGCGCAACGACACCTCGCTGTTGGACGGCTCCCGCCGCAGCCGGGTGGCCCGGGGCTCGGGCACCAGCATCCAGGACGTCAACGCGCTGCTGAAGCAGTTCAAGGAGATGCAGAAGATGATGAAGGGGATGGCCTCGGGCAACCTCCCGAACGTCCCCGGCATGCCGTCGATGCCCGGGATGGGCGGCCGCGCCGCCCGCAAAATGCTGGCCCAGCAGGCGGCCGGCGCCGGCGGGCCCGGACAGCCCGACTTCGACATGCTCTCCCAGCTCATGGGGGACGGGGACGAGCTCCCGTCCAGCTTCCCCGGGTTGCCCGCGGCGGGCCCGGCCAAGCCCGTGGTCAACGTGAACAAGGGCACCAAGAAGAAGAAGAAGGGCGGGCGGATCACCCCGCCCAAGGGGCGATAGGTCCCCCTCCAGGCCCGCTCCATTCCCCCGCTCGGCCCGGCGGGCCCGCCATCTGCAACAATGGTCCGCCGGTACGCGCACCGGGACGCACCAGAGAGGATTCAGTTCGTGGCAGTGAAGCTCCGCCTCGTGCGGATGGGAAAGAAGAAGCAACCGACCTACCGGGTGGTGGCGGCCGACAGCCGCTCGCCCCGCGATGGGCGCTTCCTCGAGATCGTGGGCACCTACGCCCCCCGCGGCTCGTCGACGGCCGAACCCGACGCCGTGGTCATCATCGACAACGCCAAAGCCGTGAAGTGGCTGATCAACGGGGCCCAGCCGACCGAGCGGGTCGAGCGCCTCCTCAAGACCTCGGGCGCCTGGGACGAATTCGCGGCGGCGAGCGCAGCGAGGGCCAAGTGACCGACCTGTACGAGGCGGGCGACATCAACCAGACGGGATCAGGCGACGCCGGCGCCGGCGGTGACGACGACGTGGACGCCGATGTGGACGACGACATGGACGACATGGACGACGTCGACGATCTGGACGACCAGGACGATCTGGACGACCAGGAAGAAGAAGGCGTCGGTGAGGGCAACGAGCTCAGCGCGCCCGACGGCGGCACGCCACTGGCCGTGCTGACCTACCTGGCCAAGTCGCTCTCCAACGACCCCGAGGCCGTGGTCATCGAGACCGAGGAGCGCCGCAGCGGGGTGCGCATGAGCCTGCACGTGGCGCCCGACGACATGGGCCGGGTGATCGGCCGGCGGGGACGCACGGCCCAGGCCATCCGCACCCTGGTCAACGTGGCCGGGGCCAAGGACGGCATCCAGGCCAACGTGGACATCGTCGACGACTGACCCGACCCCTGCCCTGCTCACGGTCGGCCGGGTCACCAAGGCCCACGGCCTGCGCGGCGAGGTGGTCGTCCAGCTCTGGACCGACCAGACCCAGCGGCTGCATCCGGGCACCGTCCTGTCCTCGTCCCGCGGACCGCTGCGGGTGGCCTCTTCGACCCGGATGGGCGAGGACCGCTACCTGGTCCAGTTCGAACAGTCGACGGACCGCGCCGCGGCCGAGTCGCTGCGGGGGGTCGAGCTGGCGGCGGAGCCGCTGGCGGTGCCGGGCACGCTCTGGGTGCACGAGCTGGTCGGATCGGCCGTGTTCGACGTGAGCGGGGCCCGGCTCGGCGTCGTCGGCGCGGTCGAGGCCAACCCGGCCAGTGACCTCCTCGTCCTCGAGACCGGCGGCCTCATCCCGATCCGCTTCGTCACCCGTCACGACCCGGCGGCCCGCACGGTCGAGGTCGACGTCCCCGACGGGCTGCTCGACGGCTGAGCGTCCGGTCCGGGAGCGACAGGTGCGCATCGACGTCTTCACCATCTTCCCGGAGGTGGTGGCTGCCTACTGCGGGGCCTCCATTCTGGGGCGGGCCCGCGACGCCGGCGCCCTCGACGTGCGCGCCCACGACCTGCGCGCCGGGGCCGATGGCCCGCACCGTTCGGTGGACGACAGTCCCTTCGGCGGCGGGGCCGGCATGGTGCTCATGGCCGAGCCCCTCTTTCGCAGTATCGAGTCGGTGCCGGACCTGCCCCGGCCGCTCTACCTGCTCTCGCCCAGCGGGCGGCGTTTCGACCAGGCGGTCGCCCTCGAGTTGGCCGGGCGGGCGGGCGGGTTCTCGCTGCTGTGCGGGCGCTACGAGGGCGTGGACCAGCGGGTGGGCGACCACCTGGTCGACGGCGAGCTCTCGGTGGGCGACTACGTCCTGGCCGGTGGCGAGCTGGCCGCCCTGGTGGTGGTGGAGGCGGTGGCCCGGCTGTTGCCGGGCGTGCTGGGCAACGAGGACTCCGCGCGGAACGACAGCTTCTCGGGCGGTCTCCTCGAGTACCCGCAGTACACCCGTCCGGCCGACTTCCGCGGCTGGGGGGTGCCCGAGGTCCTGCGCTCGGGCGACCACGGCGCCGTGGACGCCTGGCGGCGCACCCAGGCCCTCCTGCGCACGGCTGAACGGCGGCCCGACCTGCTCGAGCACCTGGTCAGGACGTCTGCGCTGAGCACCAGCGACGTGCAGGCCCTCCGTGAGCACGGCTACGATGTTCCGTCCGGCGCTCGGCCAGAGGAGCCGGGACCGGAATAGCCGAAGGACGCGTCCCATGCACCCCACCGAAACGATCGACCGCGACAGCCTGCGGGACGACATCCCCGAGTTCCGCCCCGGCGACACGGTCAAGGTCCACGTGCGGGTGGTCGAGGGCAACCGCGAGCGGGTGCAGATCTTCCAGGGCGCCGTCATGCGGCGCCAGGGGGGCGGGGTCCAGGAGACCTTCACCGTGCGCAAGGTGAGCTTCGGCGTCGGCGTCGAGCGCACCTTCCCCGTGCACTCGCCCACCATCGCCAAAATCGAGGTCACGACGCTGGGCGACGTGCGGCGGGCCAAGCTCTACTACCTGCGTGAGCGGCACGGGAAGGCGGCCAAAATCAAGGAGAAGCGGGTGGCCCGGGGCAAGGCGGTCGCCGACGAGGTGGTCGAGGAGCTCGAGGTCGCCGACGACGAGGTCGACGACGAGGTGGTCGACGACGTCGAACTGGACGTGGAGGCGGTCGACGAAGCGGCCGGAGCGGGCGACGATGCCCAGGAGGCGACCGACGAGTAGGGCGGTCGCGGCGTGAGCGAGGAGGACCTCGAGCGCTACGAGTCCGAGATCGAGCTCGGCCTCGTCCAGGAGTACCGGGCCGTCCTGCCGGTCTTCGCCTACGTCATCGAGACGGAACGGCGCTTCTACCTGGCCAACGACGTCTCGCTGAAGGTGCGGGCCGACACCACGCCGGCCTGCATCGAGTTGGAGCTGCGCGACGCCTGGGTATGGGACATGTACCGCCCGGCCCGCTTCGTACCCGAGGTGCGTGTCGTCACGTTCCGCGACGTGAACATCGAGAGGTTGCCCGAACAGGAGCTCTGAGCGACCGTTCATCGGCGTGAGCAACCGCCGACTGAAGCTTGGGCACATGGCCGAGGACGCCGCGGCGGAGTGGTATGCCGACCACGGCTACCGGGTGGTGGCGCGGAACTGGCGCTGCGCAGACGGGGAGATCGACCTGCTGTGCACCATGGTCAACCCGGCCGGCTGCACCACCCTGGTCATCTGCGAGGTCAAGGCGCGTTCGTCCAACGCGCTCGGCCATCCACTCGAAGCGGTGACCCCGGTCAAGCAGCGCCGTCTGCGCCGACTGGCCACGGCGTACCTGTCCGGCCAGCGCGTGTACTACGACCATGTGCGCTTCGACGTGGCGGCCGCCACCTGGCACGCCCTCCACGTCTACGAAAGTGCGTTCTGAAAGCTCCGCGGCGTAGGGTCGGCCTATGGAGACCCTGATTGTCCAGCGCAAGGATGGTGTCGTCACCGTCACCATGAACCGGCCCGAGCGCAAGAACGCCGCCAACGGCGTCATGCTGACCGAGCTGCGGCAGACGTTCCTGGAGGTCGAGGACCGCGGCGACGACCGCGCCCTGGTGCTCACCGGAGCGGGTGGCGCCTTCTGCTCCGGGGCCGACCTGTCCGACCCCAACGGCCCGGCCACCGACCCGACCCGCTCGGGGCTGGCCCGCATGCGTCGCCTGGGTGACGTCGCCCTCGCCCTGCACCGGATCACCAAGCCGACCATCGCCAAGTTGGACGGCGTCGCGGTCGGCGCGGGCCTGTCGCTGGCCCTCGGCTGCGACCTCGTCGTCTGCAGCGACCGGGCCCGGTTGTCGATGATCTTCGCCAAGCGCAGTCTGTCCCTCGACTGCGGCGCCTCCTGGCTGCTCCCCCGACTCGTCGGCCTGGCTCGGGCCAAGGAGATCGCGCTCTTCGGTGGCATGTGGAGCGCTCAGGAGGCGGCCGACATCGGGTTGGTCAACCGGGTGCTCCCCGTCGACGAAATCGACGCGTTCGTCGACGCCTGGGCGGCCGAGCTGGCGGCCGGGCCGCCGCTGGCCCTGTCCATGACGAAGACGCTGCTCAACGCCTCGTCCATGGCGTCCATGGAGCAGGCGTTGGAGGACGAGGCCCGCAGCCAGGCGCTCAACTTCTCCACCACGGACACGAACGAGGCCATGGCGGCCTTCAAGGAGAAGCGGGAGCCCATTTTCATCGGGCGGTAATAGAGTGGTTTTGTGCTGAATGGCGTCCAAGGAATGATCGGCGACACCGCGTTGGTGACCAAGGTCATTGAGGGCGCGCACCACCCGGGACGGATCCGGGCCCGGGGCGAGGAGTGGCTGGCCATCCCTCTTGACCCTGACGCCAGTATCCCCGTCGGGACCGATGTCGTCGTCGCCGATGTCGAGCGCGGCCTGCTCGTCGTCTACCCCGCCGGCACTTAGAAGAGAGGTACCCATGTTCGCATCGGCCGGAGAAGTAATAGGCATCCTCATCGTGGCCGCCCTGGCGGCGGTCGGGATCGTGTCCGTGTTCGCATCACGGTTCATCAAAATCGTCCAGCAGGGAAGTGTCGGCGTCGTCAAGCGCTTCGGTGAGTTCAAGGCCGTCGACCAGCCCGGTCTGCACATCCTCACCCCCTTCATCGACAAAATGGAGAAGGTCGACGTGCGCGAGTTCCCCATGACAGGGGACCAGCAGGCGGTCATCACCAAGGACAACGTCTCGCTGCAGGTCAGCGCCACCATCTTCTGCCAGGTCATCGACGTGAAGTCGGCCCTGTTCGAAATCAACGACTTCCAGCTGGCCGTCGACCAGCTCTCCCGGACGGCGCTGCGGGCGGTCTTCGGAGAGCTCTCACTGGACCAGGCGCTGAGCGAGCGCGAGACCATCAACAGCCGCATGCAGGACCACATGGCCGATGCCACGGCCAAGTGGGGGGTGCGGCTCAACCGGATAGAGATCCTCGACATCACCCCGCCGATGAACGTGGTGCAGGCGATGTCCGAGCAGAAAGAGGCCGAGCAGCACAAGCGGGCTGCCATTTTGAAGTCCGAGGGGGAGCAGCAGGCGGCCATCAACTCTGCGGGTGGGCGCAAGCAGGCCGCCGTGCTCGAGGCCGAGGGGGCCAAGCAGTCCGCCATCCTGCGGGCCGAGGCGCAGATGAAGGTGCTCGAGCTGCAGGCCGAAGGTGAGAAGAAGGCGCTCGAGCTGCGCGGCCAGGGCGAGGCGTCACGCCTGACCTCCATCGACACGGCCACCATCAACCCGCACACGCTCGCCGTGCTGCAGCTGAAGGCGCTCCAGGACATCGCGTCGTCCGAGAACGCCAAGATCGTCGTGCCCTACGAGGCGACGAGCCTCATGGGCGCGGCCGAGGTGCTGCTCTCCACGTTGCGGAACGAGAACTTGGGCGATGCGAGCGGGAACGGCTCCACTCCGCCGCCGCCCGTGGCCACGCCCGCCCGGCCGCCCAACAAGGAGCTGCCGCCTCAGGGCTGACCGGAAAAGCCCGACGCGGCCCGCGCGGGCCGACCGTTCACCCGCGTGCTGGCCTCCATCGATTCCGCCACGTTGAGCGGTGCCGTCGGACATCGCGTATCGGTCGAGGTCCACGTCTCCAACGGTCTGCCCGGCTTCACCATCGTCGGCCTTCCCGACGCCGCGGTACGCGAGGCACGCGACCGGGTGCGGGCCGCCATTCTGTCGAGGGGGTTGTCCTGGCCCCTTCGCCGCCTGACGGTCACCCTGGCCCCTCCAGTGCCGAAATATGCAAAGCAGCTAATTCCGACGTGGACCGGGTCTGCGTGATTCCCTCCGCTAGGTGGAACACCTACCCTCCGAAGGGCCAGTCGACTCACCCTCGACCTCTCGCATTTCCGGGCGAGCGGCCTGGCGCGGAAAAGGGGCCCGCAGGCCCCTTCGCACGACTGCCCCTCAATGACTGATCACAGGATACCAGTCGATGCCCGGTCCAACCGACCGTTCTCCAGTCGCGCCCTGGGTCTGGACGGCTGCCCCTCAATGACGACGTGGGTGCATCGGGTTGGATTCCCGGCCGGGGCGCCCCGGCTTGAGGGTCGGGCTGCTGATGGCCGGTCACCATCGATGCTGCAGCCCGACCCTCCGGGTCAGCCTGATTCGGTTCTCTAAGAAGATGTGCCCCGCACGAGCGGCGAAGTGGGAACCGGGAAACCCACGAAACCAACCCTTTCCCGCCGTAGGACAGTCGGTATCGGAACCGCCACCGGCGCGACCGTTCACCCACATGCTCGCCGCAGTCTCCTCCGCCACGCTGAACGGGGCGGTCGGACACCCCGTATCGGTCGAGGTCCACGTCTCCAACGGTCTGCCCGGGTTCACCATCGTCGGCCTTCCCGACGCCGCGGTACGTGAGGCACGCGACCGGGTGCGGGCCGCCATTCTGTCGAGCGGGTTGTCCTGGCCCCTTCGCCGCCTGACGGTCAACCTGGCCCCCTCCGGCATTCGCAAAGGGGGAGCCGGTCTCGATCTCCCGATCGCCATCGGCCTCCTCGTGGCGACCGGCGAGTTGAGCTCCGCCTGGGTCGAAGGCCTCGCCTTCTGCGGCGAACTGGGTCTCAACGGCTCACTGCGCCACGTTCCCGGCATGATCGCGCTGGCCGATGCCACGTCACCGCTCGGTCTCGTCGTGCCGCTGGGCGACGTGCGCGAGGCGGCACTGGTACGGGGAGGCGAGGTGCGGGGGGCGGCCACACTGGCCGAGCTGGTCCGGGTGCTGCGCGGGCAGGCCGCCTGGCCCGACGTGCCGCCCGTCACCCCGCTCTCACCCACGACGGCGGGCACCGACCTGGCCGACGTGCGGGGCCAGCCGGTCGGCCGCCGGGCCCTCGAGGTGGCGGCCGCCGGGCGGCATCACCTCCTGCTCGTCGGTCCGCCCGGCTCGGGCAAGACGATGCTGGCCGAGCGCCTGGTGGGCCTGCTGCCACCGCTCACCCATGAAGAGGCGCTGACGGTCTCGCGCTGTCCACTCCGCCGCGGGCGCTGCGCTGCCCGACGGAGCGCTCTTCGAGCGCCCGCCCTTCCGTGCCCCCCACCACCAGGCCTCCATCGTGTCCCTCATCGGCGGCGGCAGCTGGTCCCTGCGCCCGGGCGAGGTCAGCCTGGCCACCGGTGGCGTGCTCTTCCTCGACGAGCTCGGCGAATTCCCCGTGGCCGCGCTCGAGTCGCTGCGCCAGCCACTCGAGGAGGGCGTCATCCGGGTCAGCCGCGCCGGCGGCACGGTCACCTTCCCGGCCGCCTTCCTGCTGGTGGCGGCCATGAACCCGTGTCCCTGTGGTGAGGGCGTGTACCTCGGTGCCTGTGCGTGCTCGGCCGTCACCCGCGCCCGCTACCGCCGGCGCATCTCCGCCCCGCTGCTGGACCGCTTCGACCTGGTCGTCCCCGTCGGCCGGGCCGACCCCGACGCGCTTCTCTCCGGAGCGCCGGGGGAGTCGTCGTCGACCGTGGCGGTGCGGGTCGCCGCGGCCCGCAGCCGGGCCCGCGCCGCTGGCCGATCCGAACGCCCACCCGAGCTCACCGCCGAAGCGGCCGCCCTCGTCGGCTCGAAGCTCCGAGACGGCACGCTGAGCGCACGCGGCCTGGACAAGGTGACGCGGGTGGCACAGACGGTGGCCCACCTGGCCGACGAGGAGGTGGTCTCGTTCGTGCACGTGTCCGAGGCGCTGTCGCTGCGGGCGGCCCGTCAGGCGGTGGTCGGGTGAGCACGCCGGGGTTGCCCGAGGATGCCTATGCCGTCGCCCTGGCCATGGAGCCGGACGTCGGCCCGGTCACCCTGCGCGACCTCCTGGACGGGAGGCGACCCTCCGAGGCCTGGGCGCGCTGGGACGCCGGCCCGGGCGGGGCCCACGCCGACGGCGAGGTCGCGGCCCGCTGGGAGCGCCACCTGAAGCTGGGTGTCACCGTGCTGCGGCCCGGGCACCCCTCCTACCCGCGCCGCCTGGCGGCGGGCCCTCAGGCGCCCGCCGTCCTGTTCTGCGTGGGCGACGTCGCCGCGTTGAACGGCGGGGCCACCGTGGCGCTGGTGGGCACGCGGGCGCCGACGCGCTACGGCATCGGAGTGGCGGCGCAGTTCGGTGCGGACCTGTCGGCGGCCGGCGTGAGCGTCGTCTCGGGTCTGGCCCTGGGGATCGACGGGGCGGCCCATGAAGGGGCGTGCGCCGCCGGCGCGCCGCCGATCGGTGTCGTCGCCGGGGGACTCGACCGGCCCTATCCGAGCCAGCACGCCCGGCTCTGGGAGCGCGTCGTCGAGCACGGTGTGATCGTCTCCGAGTCGCCCGCCGGCGTGCGCACGCAGAAGTGGCGCTTCCCGGTGCGCAACCGGCTCATGGCCGCCCTGAGCGACGTCGTCGTGGTGGTGGAGAGCCGGCACCACGGGGGGTCCCGCCATACCGTCGACGCCGCCCTGGCCCGTGGCATCGCGGTCGGCGCCGTACCCGGCTCCATCCGCAGCGAGAACTCCGAGGGCACGAACGCGCTGCTGGCCGACGGCGCCCTCCCGGTGTGCTCGACGGCGGACATTCTGATGGCGCTGTCACGGATGGGCGCCGAGGTGACGGCGCCCGCGGCGCTGGCCCCAGCACCTCCGGCCCTGCCGAAGCGGCGCCGGCCCCCGCCGGGACCCGACCGACAGGTCTTCGACGCGTTGACGTCGGACCCGGCCTCCCTCGACACGCTGATCCGGGTCACCGGCTTCGACCTCTCGGCCCTCTGCGGCGCCCTGGAGCGGTTGGCCCAGGCCGGGCTCGCCCGGGGCGCCGGCGGCTGGTGGGAGCGGCTCTGAGGAGGGATGACCAGAGAGGACCGTCCCCGGCGCCCTAACCTGCGACGCCGTGGAAGGACGGTTGCTCCAGGCGGACGACGCGGCCGGTCTGCTGGGCCAGGCGCACGACGCCGAAGCGGGCGGGGCCGGGGCCGTCCTGATCGCCGAGGGGCCACTGGGCGACCCCTTCGTCCTGGCGGCGGGCGTGAGCCAGGTCGTGCCCCGGGTCCTCATCGGGGTGCGGGTCACGCTGTCGGCGGCCGGCCGCCACCCGACCCTGCTCGCCCGTGAGGCCACCTCGTTGGACCTGGTCTGCGGCGGGCGCTCCGTCCTCTGCTTCGGGCCCCCTTTCACCGACGCCGGCTCGTTGGCCGAGGCCGCCGCATTGTGCCGGGCCATGTGGCGAGACGGGGAGGCGGTGAGCGCAGGGCCGCGCTATCCGGTCCCCGGCGCGGTCAACCGACCCCGCCCGGCGAGCGACGCCAGTCCGCTCCTGGCCCTGGACCTGACCGAGACGAGCGGCGACGGCGGTGGGAGGCGACGGCGACGGCCAGGGCGGTGGCCACGGCGACGAGGGGGACTCGCTGCTCGACGCCGTGGCCCCCGATCTCGTGCTGCGCCCGACGGGCCGGCCCGGTGTCAGCCGGCTGGAGCGCGTGTGAGCCTCGACGCCCTGCCGGTCACGCAGGCACCGCCCCGTGCCACCACGGCGGTGACCGGCCGCCACCTGCCGGCGCTCAACGGCCTTCGAGGCCTCGCCGTCATGGGCGTGGTGGCCTATCACCTGCAGCTCGGGTGGGCCCTGGGCGGCTACCTGGGGGTCGACCTGTTCTTCGTGCTGTCGGGGTTCCTCATCACCACGCTGCTGCTCGAGGAGTGGGTGGGCGCCGGGCGCATCAGTCTGGCCAGCTTCTGGGGTCGACGGGCCCGACGCCTCCTGCCGGCGCTCTTCATCGTGGTGGGCGCCCTGGGCCTGTATCTCGTCCTGGACGGCCATTTCGGAGGCGCCGGTGCCAACGGCCTCATCGACCTGTCCGGGTTGCGGGGTGACGGCATCGCCACGTTGCTCTACGTCAACAACTGGCACCTGATCTACGCCCACCAGTCGTACTTCGCCCAGTTCTCCACGCCGTCGCCGCTCCAGCACACGTGGTCGTTGGCGATCGAGGAGCAGTTCTATCTCGTCTGGCCCCTGGTACTGCTGCTCCTGTTCCGCTTCGCCCGCCGAGGCTGGCGGGGCACGGGGCTGGTCGTGACGGTGACCCTGGGGCTGCTGTCCTCCGTTTTGATGGCCGTCCTCTTCCACCCCGGTGTCGACCCGTCGAGGATCTACTACGGCACCGACACCCGGCTCTTCGACCTGATGGCGGGGGCCACCCTGGCGTTCGTGGCCGCGTCGCGCCCGCAGCCCGGCGTCCGCGCCCGGCGGACTCTGCATGTCATCGGCCCGGTGGCGGCGGTCGTGCTCGCGGTGTTCTGGGCCACCGCGGGCACGGCGGGCGGCCTGCCGACCAACTTCATGTTCGAGGGTGGGTTCCTCATCTGCGCCGTGTTGGCCGGGCTCGTGGTGGCCGATGCCCGACTGACGGAACCGGGGCGGTTCTCGCGCGCGCTGGCCACGCCACCACTCCACTTCATCGGGACCATCTCCTACGGGATCTACCTGTGGCACTGGCCGGTCATCGTGTACCTCACGGCGCAACGCACCGGCCTGTCGACGCTGCCCCTCGACCTGCTGCGCGTCGGGGTCACCCTCGCCGTCTCGACCGCCAGTTACTACCTGGTGGAGCGACCCATCCGCCGGGCCCACCTGCGTGGCTGGGTGCGTTGGTGGGGTGCTCCGCTGGCCGGCGTGGTCACCGCGGCGGTCATGGTCGTGGGCACCATCCCGGCCGTGGCCGACCCCAGCCCGGTCGTCGGCACCACGCACCTGGCCCAGGACGCCGGCGGGACCGTCCCGGGCTCGGGCGGCTACGCGGACCAGCAGCCGATCCACCTCGACCCCGCGCCCACCACGACCAGCCCGCTGCGCATCATGCTGCTGGGCGACTCGGTGATGCACGACGCGTCGTACGGGATCACGGCGGCACTGCAGGCCACGGGCGAGGTCACGGTCCACACCAATACGATCGACGGCTTCGGGCTGATGAACTCCAGCAACTGGCCCATCTCCATTCCCAACCTCATCCGTGAGACGGGCGCGCAGGTGGTCATCGCGTCGTGGAGCTGGGACGAGTACGGGCCGACGAAGCCCAACGCCCTGCACCAGCCCGAGCAGTACACCAAATTGCTCCGCCGCTTCGTCTCCACGGTGCTGACGCCGGGCGACGGGGTGGAAGGCCTGATCTTCACCCAGTTTCCGGAGTCGGGCGTAATTCCGGCGAGCAACCCGGCCAACCAGATTGCCTACAACAAGGCGCGGTGGCAAGGCGTGATCGCCTGGAACAACATCGCCAAGAAGATGACGACCTACTTCCCGGGCCGGGTCATGTACTTCCCGCTCGCCAGTTCGGTCATGCTCGACGGCAAGTACTCGGCCTGGCTCCCGCCGGAGGGCGATCCGCACGCGCCCAACGACCAGTGGATCCGCGTGCGCAAGGTGGACAACGTCCACCTGTGCCCCGAAGGGAGCGCGCGGTACGCCGACGCGCTGCTGACCGACGTGACGACCGTGTTCAAACTGGCGCCGGCGGTGGGGGACTGGTCTCAGGGATCCTGGGTCAGCGATCCGGACTTCAACAACCCGCCGGGCGCCTGCCCGGACGACCACCCGCCCGGCTAGTCACCGGAATCGACGGCGACGCATCATGCCCATCGGTGCCCACGTCCGCGCCGGCGGCGACCTGCTCCCGGCGCTCGACGCGGGCGGGAGATCGGGGCCGACTGCGTGCAGGTCTTCACGCAGAGCCCACGGGCATGGAAACCCATGCAGTACGGCGACGAGGTGCTGGCCGCCTATCGGGCGGCCCAGGCGGCTCAGGCTGCAGAGGCGGCCCAGGCGGAGCCGACGAGCGGGGTCGTGGCGACCTTCTGCCATGCCACCTACCTGATCAACCTCGCCGCGGCCGACCCCGAGGTGCTCCGTCGCTCGCGCCAGTGCCTGCAGGCCAACTTCGCCGTGGCCACCGGCATGGGGGCACACGGCCTGGTGCTGCACGTGGGCAGCCACCGGGGCCAGGGCTTCGACGCCTGCCTGCCCCAGGTGGTCGACGCCCTGCTCGAGACGCTGGCCTCGCAACCCGACGGGGACTGCCCAGTCGTGCTCGAGAATGCGGCCGGCACCGGTGACACGGTCGGGCGCACCTTCGAGGAGCTGGCGACGATCGTGGAGGCGGTGGAGACCGCCGCCGCCCAGCGCCGGTTGCAGGTCTGTCTCGACACCCAGCACCTGTGGGCCTCGGGCGTCGACTACTCGTCGATCGACAAAGCCGACCGGGTCGTGGCGCAGTTCGACGACGTCGTCGGGCTGGAACGACTGTGCTGCCTCCACCTGAACGACTCCAAGGTCGAGCTCGGCGCCAACCGTGACCGCCACGAGAACATCGGTGCGGGCACCATCGGCGCGGCCGCGCTCGGTGCGCTCCTTTCGCACCCGGCGCTGGTGGGCCTGCCGGCCATCCTCGAAGTCCCCGGGGCCGGCCAGGGGGCTCGCCGGGAGGACGTGGCGGCGGCGCGGGCGGCCGTCGCCGGGGGGATCGCCCTGCGACAGGGAACGTAAGCTGATCTGCGTGACCGGCACACGGGTGGAAACCGACAGCATGGGGGAGATCGACGTCCCGGCCGAGCGCTACTGGGGGGCCCAGACCCAGCGGTCGTTGCACCACTTCGACATCGGGACCGAAACCATGCCCAAGCCACTGATCAGGGCCTTCGGCATCCTCAAAGGAGCGTCGGCCGCCGTCAACCGCGAGCTGGGCAAGCTCGACGACGAGCGGGCCGGGCTGATTGAGCAGGCGGCGGCCGAGGTGGCCAAGGGCGCCCTCGACGACCAGTTCCCTCTGCGCATCTGGCAGACGGGCAGCGGGACCCAGACGAACATGAACGCCAACGAGGTGATCGCGAACCGGGCCATTGAGCTGGCGGGCGGGGTGATGGGCTCCAAGGATCCGATCCATCCCAACGACCACGTGAACATGTCGCAGTCGTCCAACGACACCTTCCCGACCGCCATGCACATCGCGGCGGTGGAAGAGATTGTGCTGCGGCTGGTGCCGTCGGTGGTGGCGCTGCGCGATGCGCTCTACGAGCGCGAGGTCGAGTTCGCCGACGTGACCAAAATCGGGCGTACCCACCTCATGGACGCGGTGCCGCTCACCTTGGGCCAGGAGTTCTCTGGCTACGTCGCCCAGCTGTCGAGCGACCTGGAGCGGATAGAGCAGACGCTGCCCGGGCTCTACGAGCTCGCCCTCGGCGGCAGCGCCGTCGGCACCGGACTGAACACGCACCCCGAGTTCGGCCCGCGGGTGGCCCAGGCCATCGCCGACGCCACCGGGCTGTCTTTCGTCACGGCCCCCAACAAGTTCGCCGCCCTGGCCGCGCACGACGCCCTCGTCTTCGCCCACGGGGCGCTGCGCACGCTGGCCGTGTCGCTCATGAAGATCGCCGACGATCTGCGCTGGCTGGGCTCGGGGCCGCGCAGCGGCCTGGGCGAACTGCGGCTGCCCGAGAACGAGCCGGGGTCCTCCATCATGCCGGGCAAGGTCAACCCGACCCAGTGCGAGGCGCTCATCATGGTGGGGATCCAGGTGATGGGGAACGACATGGCCGTCATGACCGCGGGGAGCCGGGGCAACCTCGAGCTCAACGTGTGCAAGCCGGTCATCGCCTACAACGTCATGCAGTCGATCGCGTTGATGACCGACGCCTGCCGGACGTTCCGTGAGTTCTGTGTCGACGGGCTCAGGGCCGACTACGAGCAGATCGACCGGCATCTGCGCAACTCGCTGATGCTGGTGACCGCGCTCAACCCGATCATCGGCTACGACAACTCGGCCAAGGTGGCCAAGAAGGCGCACCAGGAGCGCACCACCCTGCGGGAGGCGACGCTGGAGCTGGGGCTGCTCACCGGCGAGGAGTTCGACGCCGCCGTGCGGCCCGAGGACATGACCCACCCGTGACCCACCCGTGACCCGGCCATGAAGGAGCCCGTGCTCTCGGCGGCGGACGTCGACGCCGCGCTCGAAGAGCAGCAGCTGGCGTGGTCCCGCCAGGGCGACGAGCTCAAGACCAGCGTGAAGCTGCACGACTTCGCCGGCGCGCTCGCCTTCGTCAACGCCGTCGGCGCGGCGGCCGAGGCGGCCAATCACCACCCGGACATCGACATCCGGTGGAACACCGTGCACCTGACCCTGTCGACGCACGACTCGGGCGGCATCACCGTGCTCGACCTGGCGCTGGCCGCGGCCATCGACCGGTTGCGGCCGGCCACGGCGGCGGCCGACGAGGGCTGACCGCTCGCCGCCGGGTCGACCGCGAGGGCTACTAGGGACCGGCGGGTTCGAGCAGCGACGCCCGCAGGGCCGCCACCACCTCGGGCCCGGCTCCGATCCCCGAGGCGTACTCCTCGACCGAGCCGTAGTGCCGGCGCAGGTAGGCCAGGAGGTTCTGCATTTTGGTCGGGTGGGCCGAGAACACCTCGTCGAGGTTGTTCAGCAGCGTCTGGCTCTCGGGATACTTGCGGACGATCTTCTCGCGCAGGCGCCCCATGGCCTCGCCGCTCAGCGCGTAGTCGGCCACCACGGTCTCCTCGTCCACGCCCAACAGCGAGAGCACAATGGCCGACAGCAGGCCCGTGCGGTCCTTGCCCGCCGTGCAGTGGAACACCGCCGGCATCGCCCCGGGCGCGGCGAGCACCTCGAGCGCCGTCCTGATCTGTTGCCCGGAGTTGTCGAGCATTTCGAGGTACTGCGCCTCGAGCAGCTCGGGCCGCCGGTCGAACTCCTCCGGATCGGGCAGGGTCTCTATGAAAGGGACGTGGTGGAAGGCCACCGGGTGGGCGACGGTGTCGAAGCGCTCCCGCTCGAGCTCGTGCGGCGCCCGCAGGTCCACCACGGTCCGGATGTCGAGCGACCGCATGACCTCGAAGTCGCCCTCGGTCAGCTCGCCCAGGCCGTCGGCGCGGAACAGGGTGCGCCAGCGCGTCCTGGAACCGCCGCCGGCCACCAGGTAGCCGCCGAGGTCCCGGAAGTTGACCGCGCCCTCCAGCGCGATCAGGCGCTCGAACGTGTCGGTCACGCGACCGGCATGTCCCACATGGGGAACCAGCGCGCCAAATCCGCCTCCACCGGGAGGTCGGACCCGACCATGGAGCGGATGCGCAGCTCGAGCTCGGTGTCGCGTCGCTCCTTGGCCGCGTCGACCGGTGCGAAGGGATAGAAGGTCCCGCGCTTGAAGAGGTAGACGAGCCGGAAGGGTTTGGCGTCGGCGGCGGCGTCGGCGCCAGGCACGAAGCCGAAGACGGAGCACAGGAGCTGCGGCCCCCACCCGTTGTCCTGCAACGTGGAGTTGGCCATGTGGATTTTGGTCACCAGCTCCTCGAGGTCAGGGTCGTCGAGGAGGAGCCAGCCGTAGTCGAAGGAGTCCACGGCTTGGCGGAAGCCGTCGCCGACCAGCTCGGAGATCTCCTTCTGGGCGTCGGCCGCCACCTGGCCCGGTGGCGGTTTCCAGCAGACGCCGGCGTGTCCCGACGTCACCAGCCCACCGGCGCTCTGCAGGGTCAGCGCGGCCGACGGCAGGGCGAACAGCGCATCGAGATTCGCCCGGACCGGCTTGGTCCGGCCCAGAATGGTGTCGAAGAGGCCCACCGCCGGCGACTGGGACGAATGGCCCGACGGCTCAGCTGGCCTGGCCGAGCTGGTGCTCGAGCGACTCCAGCTGGGCGAGGCGGCGCTCGAGCGTCGGGTGGGTCCGGAACAGCTGACCGAAGCTGAAGCCCCCGCCGCCGCCCTGGGTGCCGCCGCCGGCCACGGCCGGGGCGAAGAAGAACGCATTGAAGGGCTCGGCGGCGCGCAGGTCCTTGGTCGGGATGCGGCCCATTTCGCCGCTTATTTTGACCAGCGCCGAGGCGAGCAGCGAGGGGCGCCCGATCAGCAGCGCGCCCGAGCGGTCGGCGGCCAGCTCGCGATAGCGCGAGAGCGCCATGGTCAGCATGAAGCTGATGAAGTAGACCACGACCGAAATCAGCAGCACCGCCATCTCTATGAGGGCGGCCTGGCTCTGCTGGTTGTTGCCGCCCCGGCCGCCGCCGAAGATCTCCGAGTAGAACATCACCCGGGTGAGCAGGCCGGCGATCATGCCGAGCCCGCTGGCAATGGTCATGACCGCGACGTCGCGGTGGGCCACGTGCGAAATCTCGTGGGAGAGCACGGCCTCGACCTCGGGCTCGTCGAGGCGGCGCAGCAGGCCCGTCGTCACGCAGACCACGGAGGACTTGGGACTGCGCCCGGTGGCGAACGCGTTGGGCACGTCGGTCTGCGCGATCGCCACCCGGGGCTTGGGCATGTCCGCCAGCGCGCACAGCCGGTCGACCACGCCGTGCAGCTCGGGCGCCTGCTCACGCGTCACGTCCTTGGCATGCATGGCGTACATGGCGATTTTGGCGCTGAACCAGTACTGGCAGAAGATCACCCCGAACGCGATGACCAAAATCAGGACGAGGCTGTGGAGGAAGTAGAAGAGGAGGCCGACGAACACGGCGTAGAGCACGACGAAGAGCAGCCCCGTGATCAGCATGCGGTAGGTCAGGCCACGGTCCGGCTTTATGTTGCGTGAGATTGCCATCAGGCGCTCTCTCCTCCTGCTCCCCCGGCTCCTGTTGCTTGCGCCTTGGGCTCGGGCACCGGCTCGCCGTCGGACACCTCGGCCTCTTCTGCCTCGTCACCCGCGGGCAGCGCCGCCGCCCCGGCCGCGCCGCCGCCCCGGCCGCGCCGCCCGTCCCCACCTCGGCCTTCAAGGCCGCCAGCTCGTTGTCGACCTGGCTGGTCTTCGAGACCTTGTCGAGCTCCTTCTGAATGTCGTCGACCGGCTGCGTCAGGTCGTCCAGCGCGCCCGACGCCAGCAGCTCGTCGATGGCGCCGGCCCGCGCCTGCATGCTCTGGATTTTGTCCTGGGCCCGCTGCATGGTGGCGCCGGCCGACCTCGTCGAGTCCGAGATCCCCGAGACCGCCTCGCCCACCTTGGTCTGCGCCTCGGCCGCCGTGTACGAGGCCTTCAAGGTCTCCTTCTGCGTGCGGAAGCGCTCGACCCGGGCCTGGAGCTCCTGCGAGGTGGCGACGAGCTTCTGCTCCTGATCGGTGATCTGGTCGTGCTGGGTCTTGAGCTCGGCCAGCTGCTCGCCGAGCACCGCCCGCCTCGAGAGCGCCTCGCGGGCCAGGTCCTCGTTGCCCTGTTCCAGTGCGGCCTTGGCCTGCCCCTGCAGCTTGTCGGCCTGCTTCTGCAGGCCCTGAGCCTGCAGCTCAATGCGCTTGCGGGCCGTCGCCACGTCGGCCACGCCCCGCCGCACCTTGGTCAGCTGCTCGAGCTGCTTCTCGTACGAGAGGTCCAGCGTGTCGCGGGGGTCCTCCATTTTGTCGAGGGCCTTGTTGGCCTTGGACCTGAAGATGTCCGCGATCCGACTGAAAAAGCCTGCCATGGATACCGAGCATAAGGCCCAGCGGGGGAGGGGTGGCACCGGGCATGCCTGGCCAGGGCCGCCATTCCGGCCGGTAAGGTCAGCCCGTGCCCGAACGTCTCTGCCTGCTCAGCGTCCACGCGCACCCCGACGACGAGGCCTCCAAGGGCGCTCCCACCGTGGCCAAGTACCACGCCGAGGGGGTGCGGACGGTGCTGGTGTGCTGCACCGGGGGTGAGGAGGGCGACATCCTCAACCCGGCCATGGACACCCCCGAGGTGCGGGCCGACATCGGGCGCATCCGGATGGCCGAGCTCAAGGCCGCGACCGACATCATCGGCTACGACGAAACCGTCCTCCTCGGCTACCGCGACTCGGGCATGCCCGACTCGGAGGCCAACAAGAACCCCGAGTCGTTCGCCCAGGCTCCGCTCGACGAGGCCGTGGGCCGCCTGGTGGCGGTCATCCGCCGTGAGCGCCCCCAGGTCATCATCACCTACGGCGACAAACAGACGGAGTACCCGCATCCGGACCATCTGCGGGTCCATGACATTTCCGTCCTGGCGTTCGACCTCGCCGGCGATCCGGACCGCTTCTCGGAGGCCGGGCCCCCGTTCACCCCGGCCAAGCTCTACTACTCGGTGTGGTCCGGGGAGCGCTTCCTCGAAATGCAGGCCAAGTTCGAGGAGCTCGGCCTCGAGTCGCCCTTCGACGAGAAATGGATGGCGCGCATGACGCGCACCGAGCCCTACACCACGTCGATCGACGTTACGGGGTTCAACCACGTCCGCGGCGAGGCGCTGCGGGCGCACGCCACCCAGGTGGACCCCAATTCGCCCTTCTGGTTCGGCCTACCGCCCGAGGTGCTGCGCGGCATCCACCCCTACGACGAGTTCCGGTTGGCCCAGAGCCGCGTCGGCCCCGTCGACGTGACCGAGGACGACCTCTTCACCGGGATCCGGCCCATCCCCGGCTGACCCGGCCCGGCGGCTCGGCGGCCCGCTCGGCGCTCAGGACGTGGGGCCGAGGAAGCCCCAGGTGATGATGCCGGCGCTCTGCAGGAGGATCAGGGTCACGGCCGTGGCCAGCAGGCCGAGCAGGAGGACGGTCACCACCGGCTTCCAGGGCCAGCGCCGCCGCCGCTTGCGCCGGGCCGCGTGCGCGGCCAGGCGCGCCAGCGCGGCCTCGTCCGCCGCCGCGGCGTACGCCTCCAGTGCGTCCGCCTCTTCGGTGACCACGGGGACCACCGGCTCGTAGGTCTGGTGCAACGGCGCGTCGACCGGAGGTTCCGGGTGGGGTTCCGGCGTGAGCTGGGCCGCCGTCGCGGACCCGTCTTCGAACTCGTCTTCGGCCTCGACGGCTTCGGCCTCGACGGCTTGGGCTTCCCCCTCGTCGGCCGGCTCCTCGTCCGTCAGCTCCCCGGGGACGTAGGCGATCGAGTCCGCCGTCAGCTCCCGCATCAGGACCATGAGGTCCTCGACCGACCAGCCGGGGACGACCAGGGGCGTCACGGCCGCGTCGCCGCGCAGCGTGAGCAGGACGTCGTCCTTGCGCTCCTCGATCTCCCATTCCGAGACCCGGTCCCACGACAGGTGCTGGACGGGCCGGCCGGGCCGCTGGATGTCGATCCCCTCCGACGAGAGCGTGATGTCGAACAGATCGTCGTTGTGACGGCGCCTCGAGAGGATCGAGACGTCCTGGATCGTCGTCGTAGCCGTGGCGGTCACCGGCTCAGCCGCCGGACCGGGCCAGCTCGCGCAGCGCGCGGTAGCCGATCAGGGTCGCCCCGGCCTCCCCGAGCATCCGGCGGATCGCGTCCTCCCCGCAGATCATGCGATGGTCGTCGACCCGCGACTCCCAGTCGTCGCAGGCCAGCGAACGCAGCTCGGCGCTGTCGACGGCCGGGTGCAGCAGCAGCTCGGTGACACCGGGCTTCAGGGTCGGGATGTCCTCTTCGAACAGGGGCCGCGAACCGACGCCGCCGGCGTAGCGGATGTGGTCGGTGAACACGGCGCCCTCCTCGGCGGCCAGGGCGCGGGCCGGGAAGCCGATGTAGCGCTCGACTCCCGGGCTCACCATGCGCAGGGGCAGCCCGAACTCGAGCGCCAGGTCCAGGTAGACGTCGAAGAACTCCGGCCGCATCTGCAGCGTGCCCATGTGGGAGTCGAGGTGGCTCACGTCGAAGCCCCACAGAATGGCCCGCTCGATCTGGGCCCGGCACTCCCGCCGGACCTCGTCCAGGTCGGCGTGGTCCCAGACGTCCTCGACGGTCTGGGGGAACCCGCCGTCGCCGCCGAGCAGCGAGGGTGCGTAGGTGATGGGTCCCCAGCGGTAGAGCGGGTACTCGGCGTTGAGCGTCAGGTGCACCCCGACGTCCTCACCCCGGTAGCGGCCGCTGGCCTCCCGCGCCCAGGGGCACGGCACCATGAGGGTGGCGCTGGTGACCGTGCCGGTGGCCAGGCACTCGAAGACGCCCACGTTGGCCGAGTGGCACGAGCCCAGGTCGTCCGCGTTGATGATGACCAGCTTGGCGTCGGCGCCGTACCCGAGTCGTTGTGCCAGGTTCGGCTCAGTCATCACTTCTCGCTCCTCCGGCGACGTCGGCGTCCTGGGCCCGGGCGTCTGCCGCGATCTCCTCCTGGAAAGCCTCCATTCTGGCAGTGAGTTCCCGGTCGCCCAGCGCCAGGATGCGTACGGCCAGCAACCCGGCGTTGCGGGCCCCGTTGACCGCCACCGTCGCCACGGGCACGCCCTTGGGCATCTGGACGATGGAGAGGAGGCTGTCCAGGCCGTCGAGCTGGGACAGGGCCACGGGGACGCCGATGACCGGCAGGGGAGTGACCGAGGCCAGCATCCCGGGCAGGTGGGCGGCGCCGCCCGCCCCGGCGACGATGACGCGCAGGCCCCGGCCAGCCGCCTCGTGCCCGAAGGCGATCATGTCGCGGGGGGTGCGGTGGGCCGAGACCACCCGCACCTCGTGGGGGACGCCAAAGCGCTCGAGCATGTCGACCGCACCCTGCATGACCGGGAGGTCGGACGAGCTCCCCATGACCACTGCCACCATCGGCGCGGCCGCCGACGGCGCGGTCATGGCGCCAGCCCCGGAGCCACCCCCGGCGGCAGCTCGAGGCCTTGGGGCACCGGAGTGCCGAGAGCCAGCGCGGCCGACCAGGCGCGGGTGCGCACGTCCTCGGCATCGGAACCACAGACCGTCACGTGTCCCAGTTTGCGTCCTGGTCTGGGCCCCTTGCCATACAGATGCACGTGGGCGCCCTCGACCTCGAGCCCCCGGACCAGCAACCGGGCCGGATCCTCGCCCGCATCACCGCCGAAGACGTTGACGCTGGCCACGTACGGGTGGGCCAGAGCGGTCGCCCCCAGGGGCAGGTCCAGCACGCCCCGCAGATGGTTCTCGAACTGGGAGGTGACGGACCCCTCAATCGTCCAGTGCCCCGAGTTGTGTGGCCGGGTGGCCACCTCGTTGACCAGCAGCCGGCCACCCGTCCAGAACAGCTCGACCGCCAGCACCCCCGTGGCCCCGACCAGGCCCGCCACCCGCTGGCCCAGGTCAGCCGCCTCCGCGACGACGGCCCGGGGCAGCCGGCCCGGCACCAGCACCTCGCGGCAGACACCGCCGATCTGCGCCGTCTCGACCGCCGGCCAGGCCGCCGACTCGCCCGAGGGGCGCCGGGCCACCAGGACGGCCAGCTCGGCCTCGAGCGGCACCAGTTCCTCCACCACGATGCGCCCGGCGACGGCGGAGATCACCGCCTCGGCTTCGGCCTGTTCCTGCACGGGCCAGACACCCTTGCCGTCGTAGCCGCCGCGGGCGGCCTTGAGCATGACCGGCCACCCGTGGTCCGAGCCGAACTTGGCCACGGCCTCGGCGGCGTCGGGCCCCGGGTCCACCACGGCGTAGGCGGGGACGGCGATGCCGGCTTCGTCGAGCACGACGCGCATGTGCGCCTTGTCGACGGCGAACTCCAGGGTGGCCGGCCCGGGCCGCACCGCGGTGCCCTCGGCCACCAGGTCGCCCACCAGGTCGAGGTCGACCTGCTCGTGGTCGAAGGTCACCACGCCGCAGCGCTCGGCCAGTGCGCGCAGCGCCGCCCGGTCGGACGGCGTGCCCACCAGGACCTCGGCCGCCACGGCACAGGCGGCATCATCGGCGTGCTCGGCCAGCACGGCCATGGAGAGACCCAGGGCGCTGGCGGCTTCGCCGGCCATCCGCGCCAGCTGGCCGGCCCCGACGAACCCGACGTCGTGGGCGCTCAGCTCGCTCGCCTCCGCGCGTGGATTCGCCTAGACAGGGGGGTGGGCACAACCGGCAGACTACGTGAGGAGGACAGCGGCTCATGGCAAAGGCCCTGCGCATCGGGAGCATGATCGAGACGGAGCGGCCGATCACCGACATCGTGGGGCAGGTGCGCCGCGTGGCCGACGCCGGCTTCCACCACGCCTTCGCCAGCCAGATCTTCGGTCTGGACGCCTTGACGCTGCTGGCGGCGGTGGGGGCGGAGGTGCCCGGGATTGAGCTGGGGACGGCCGTGGTGCCCGTCCAGGCCCGCCATCCGATGATGCTGGCCCAGCAGGCGCTGACCGTGCAGGCGCTGACGGGCGACCGGCTGCTGCTCGGCATCGGGCTGTCGCATCAGGTCGTCGTCGAGAACATGTGGGGCATGAGCTACGCCAAGCCGGGCTCATACATGCGCGAGTACCTCGCCTCGCTCATGCCGCTGCTGCACGGGGAGACCGTGCACAGCGACGGCGAGCAGGTGACCACGCACGCCTTCGCCCCGCTCGACATCCGTGGGGTGAGCGCGCCGCCTGTGCTGGTGGCCGCGCTCGGGCCGGCCATGTTGAAGCTGGCCGGCACGGTGGCCGACGGCACCATCACCTGGATGACGGGGACGAGGACGATCGGCTCGCACATCGCGCCGGGCATCCGCGCCGCGGCCGAGGCGGCGGGCCGGCCCGAGCCCCGGGTCGTCGTGGCCCTGCCCGTCGTGGTGACCGAGAACGTCGACGGCGCCAAGGAGCGGGTCAACGAGCTGTTCTCCATCTACCCGAATCTGCCCTCGTACCGGGCGATGCTCGACAAGGAAGGGGCTGACGCGGCGGCCGACATCGCCTTCATCGGTGACGAGGAGAGCGTGGTGGCGTCCGTGGACCGGCTGGCCGATGCGGGTGCGACCGACTTCGTGGTCGGTGTCGTGGGGGACGAGGCCGAGCGGGCGCGGGGCTTCACGCTGATGAGCGAACTGGCACGCACCCGCGCCTGACGCGGCCGACTCCGCTCAGCGGAACAGCTTGGTGTACTTGAACTCGTTCAGGTCGGGCTGGGCGTCGAAGAGGTCGATCACGCCCTCAATGGTGCGGCGAGCCAGCGCGGCATCACCCAGAGGCCGGCTCATGAGGCGTACGAACACGGCCTGACCGTCGACCACGAAGGTGGGCACGCCGAAGGCCTCCCACTCGCCGACCGCCTGCTCGTGCGCGGCGCGGATTTCGGCCACGGGCGCGCCGGTCCTGACCTCGGCCAGCACCTTGTCGCCGGGCAGGCCGACCCGGTCCAGCACGCCGCCGACGACGGCCGTCCTCGCGCAGGTCGAGCCCCTCGTCGTGACGCGCCGCGAACAGCGCCACGTGCGCGGCGAGGAACTGATCGGGGTACTGGTCGCGCACCACGACGCCGGCGGCCAGCGCCATCAGGTCAGGCGCCTTCTCCGGGTCGTCCCACACCGGCGTCCCGCCCTCGGGCACGTGGATCTGGCTCAACGAGAAGGGGAGGAAGGTCACGTCCCAGTCGGCCCCGTCGGCCAGGGCGGCCACCAGATGCTCATGCGCGTTGCGGGCGAAGGGACAGCGGTAATCCCAGTTGACGGAGAAGGGCTTCATAGTCTCTTCAACACGACGCTGCGGCGGCCCATTCCCTTCCCCAAGGCCAGGGCCCGACGACGGGTGCGCCGGGTACCCGGGGTGACCAGGTTCACCAGCGGCCGCAGGCCCAGGCCGAGCACGGAGCCGATGGCGGCGCCGCCGATGACATCGGTCGGGTGGTGCGCCCGCAGGTGCACCCGGCTGGCCGCCACGGCCGATGCGAACCCGACGTTGGCCATGGTCTGGGCGTCGGTGTCGGCCAGCACGAAGGCGGTGCAGAAGGCGGCCAGGGTGTGGCCGCTCGGGAAGCTGCTGCTCGTCGGGGCGCGGACCGTGGCGGCCAGGTGGTCGTCTGGTCGCTGGCGCTCGACCGACGCCTTCACCGCCCGGCTCACGAGCAGCGACGAGAAGCCGGCGGCACCGAGGGCGACGACGGCCCGACGCCGGTCCGGTCCCTTCCGCCGCATTTTGACCAGGCCCAGGAGGACCCAGACCAGCCCGTAGTCGGCCAGGTTGGAGACGCCGGCGGCGGCGGCATCGACGCGGGGGTTGCCCCGCAAGGGCTCGAAGGCGGCGTCGACCGCGTCGTCGATGTCGCTCATGGTGGTCATCGTCAGGCGGCGGCGAACGCGGGGCAGGCCGCCTTGAACGCGCAGTAGTTGCACAGCGGCCCGACCTGGGGCCGGAAGTCCTCGGTGTCGCAGGCCCGCTCAATGGCGGACCACACGGCCACGGTGCGCCGGCGCTGCCCCCTGATGGTCTGCGCCGTCGCCGCGGTGGAGATGGCGACGGGCTCGCGCAGGTGCAGCAGACGGACCTCGGCCGGCGGCCGGCCCAGCGCGCTCTCGCACAGCAGGGCGTAGGTCTGGACACCGACCAGGCTGCTGCGCTCGTAGCGTTCGGACGGCGCCCGCCCGGTCTTGTAGTCGACGACGATCAGGCTGCCATCGGGGGCGACGTCGAGCCGGTCGATCTTGCCCCGCAGCCGCATGCCGTCGACCACCGTCTCCACTCCGAGTTCGACCGCGACCGCCCGCACGTCGTTCGGATCCTCGAGGGAGAAGTAGTTGTCGACGAGCGCCCGGGCGTCGGCCAGGAACGCCGCCGCCTCGTCGGCCGGCAACGCCAGCTCCGTGAACTCCTCGTCGGTCTGGAGCTCGTCCCAGGCCCGGTCCAGCTCGGCGTCGGCGGCGTGGCGCGTGCGCGCGCCGGCCGGGTGGTGCCAGAAGAGGCCCTCGAGCGCGGCGTGCACGAGCGTGCCCTTGACGGCGGGCGGGGACGGGGGCTCGGGCCGGTGCTCAATCTGGGAGAACCGGAAGGCCAGCGCGCAGTTGGTGAAGGCCGCCACCTTGGAGGGGCTGAGCGTACGCGGCAGGTCGAGCGCCATGGCACGAGGATACGGCCGGGTTCAGACAGGCACGCGGCATGCTCCCGAGGCGGTAGAAAAGAGGCCGATGAGTCCCGATATCCGTGGCCTGGGCCGACGCCGTTGCCGCCGTGCCGGCCGTGCTCGCCGTGGCTGACCTGCGCCGCAACCCACGCTGGGCCGGCCTGCAGCCCGGCGACCCCGTCCAGGTGGACGGCACCCGCCTGCGCGGCGCATCGTGGCAGTTCGTGGCCCACGTCACCAACGACGAGACGGGCGACGAGTGGGTCGAGGTGGTCGGCGGCCGGGCGGGTGACCGGGCCGTGCGGTCGTTCCTTCCCGCCCAGCTCTACGCGCCGTCGGCGCGGCCCGGTCGTGACCCGTCGCTGGCCGACGCCCCTGGCCTCCCGCTCACCTGATCGGATGGACGGTCCGGGCGTCCCCACACTGACCACGGCGCGGCTGGTGCTCCGCCCCTTCAGCCGGGCCGACCTCGATGCGCTGGTGCCCATTCACGCCGAACCCTCGTTCTGGTGGTACCCGCTGCGCAGCGCCATGTCGGAGGACGAGACCGCCGCCTTCCTGGCGCGGGTCATAGAGCGCTACGACACCGACGGCTTCGGCGTGGAGGCCCTGGTCGACCGGGAAAGCGGTGCCCTGATCGGGTGGGCCGGCCTGGCCGTGCCGCACTTCCTGCCCGAGATCCTCCCGGCCGTGGAGGTGGGGTGGCGCCTGGCCGCGTCCCACCGCGGGCGCGGGCTGGCCACCGAGGCCGGCTCGGCCGCCGTGCGGTGGGGCTTCACCGAGGGCGGGCTCGAGCGCATCGTCAGCATCTACGAGCCCGAGAACGCGGCGTCCGGCCGGGTGATGAAGAAGCTCGGCTTCACCCACTGCCTCACCACGAAGGGCCGGCTGCACGGCGAGCAGATCGACGTCCTGGAGTTGACCCGGGACCGCTGGCGCGAGCTCGGCGCCCATGGGTGACGTCGACGTCCAGACCACGCCCGCCCTCGAGGGGGAGGACGGGCGCTACACGGCCATGGTGCACCAGGACTGGGAGATCTGGGGACCCTGCGGCGGGTACGTGGCCGCCATTGCGCTGCGGGCGGCGGGGGCGGAGAGCCCCTTCGCCCGACCGGCCAGCTTCTTCTGCCACTACCTGTCCGTGGCGGCCTTCGAGCCGGTCGACCTCGTCGTCACGCCGCTGCGCAGCGGGCGCACCGTGTTGGCCCAGCGCGTCCACATGACCCAGCACGGCCGACCGGTGCTCGAGGCGATGGTGTGGTCGGTCGGCGAGGTGGCCGGCCTGGAGCACGAGGATGTGATCCCACCGGAGGTGGACGACCCCGACCACGTGCCGGTCCGCACCATGGGGCCACCGCCCGGCGACGAGGTACCCCGCCCGCCCTTTCGCTTCTGGGACAACTTCGAGCAGCGACCACTGGAATGGATCGAAAACGACGACTGGCCGCCGCCCGGTCCGCTCCCGCCGACGTGGCGGACCTGGGTGCGCTACCGCGAGACCAGCGCGGTGGACGACCCCTGGGCCGACGCGGCCCGGTTGGTGGTCGTGCTCGACGTCGGCAGCTGGCCGGCCGGCCATCGCCCCCACGTCCACCGCGAGCACGGGTTCATCGCACCCAGCCTCGACCTCTACGCGTCGTTCCAGGATCCCCGCGGCTCGTCCGGGTGGCTCCTGCTCGACGCCCACTCTCCGGTGGCGCGGGACGGCCTGCTCTCGTGGACCGGGCGCGTGTGGTCCGAGCAGCGCTCGCTGCTGGCGAGCGGGGGCGGCCAGGCCGTGTTCCGCCACACGTAACGGCGCGGCCCACCGACGGCCCTCACTCAGCCGTGTAGCCGTCCATGCGGGCGAGGATGCGCAGCATGATTTCGTCGGCCCCGGCGCCGATGGAGTCCAGCCGGGTGTCGCGGAAGTAGCGCGAGGTCCAGTGCTCGCCCATGTAGCCGATCCCACCATGGAACTGCACCGCCCAATCGGCCACCTCGCGCTGCAACCGGGAGCCGAGCAGCTTGCCGATGGTGGCGTAGCGGGTGGCGTCCTCTCCCTGCACCACCGCGTCGGCGCACGTGCGGGCGTAGTGGCGCAGGACGTCGTGGCGCGCCGAGAGCTCGGCCAGCACGAACTGCAGGTGCTGGTTGGCCAACAAAGGGGCGCCGAAGGCCCGGCGCTCGCGCAGGTAGGCCTTCGTGCGCTCGAGGGCCAGCTCAATCGACCCCACCTGCTTGTAGAAGGTGATCAGCCGCTCGGCCTGGAACTGCGCCATCTGCTGCTGGAAGCCGCGGCCGACCTCCCCGATGGTGTTGGCCACGGGGACCCGCACGTCGCTGAAGGAGAGTTCGGCCGTGTCGCTGGACCACATGCCCAGCTTCTCGAGCTTGCGCGAGACGGCGACGCCCTCGAGGGCCGTGGGCACCACTATGAGCGACATGCCCCCGTACCCCGGTTCCTCGGCGGTGCGCGCCAGCAGGCAGAGCCAATCGGCCTGGGTCCCGTTGGTGATGTAGAGCTTGGCCCCGTTGATGACCCACTCGTCACCGTCGCGCACGGCGCGGGTCCGGATGCCGGCCACGTCGCTGCCGGCGTCCGGCTCGGTCACGGCGATCGAGGTCACCACCTCGCCGCGGATGGCTGGGGCCAAATACCGCTCCTTGAGCTCGACTGAGCCGTACCGCGCCAGCGCGGGCGTGGCCATGGACATCTGCACCGCCATGGCCATCGGCACCCCACCGCAGCTGATGCGCCCCATCTCCTCGCCGGCGATCAAGGTGTAGGTGTGGTCGGCCCCCATGCCCCCGTAGGCCTCGTCGTACTCGAGGCCGAAGAGCCCCACGGCCGCCAGCTTGGGGAAGAGCTGGTGGGCCGGGAAGATGCGGGCCGCCTCCCACTCGTCGACGTGGGGCTCGATTTCGCGCTCGAAGAGGTCCCGGAGCGTCTTGCGGAAGAGCTGGTGCTCGTCGGTCTCGATCACCGCTCGAACGCTACCACCGCCAATTTTCCGTTCTCCCGGGTGCCGCCCCCTACACTCCGCATCCGTGACGGATGCGTTGGTCGGCGTGCAGCACAGCCACGGCGTCCGCACCATCACCCTGGACTCGCCCGCCAATCGCAACGCATTGTCGTCGCGGTTGCTCGACGAGCTGGCCCAGGCGTTGCGTGACGCAACCACCGACGCCGAGGTGCGTGCGCTGGTGCTGACCGGCACGGGCACCGTGTTCTGCTCGGGGGCCGACCTCTCCGAGAGGGGGTCGGGTGCCCCCACCCGCATGCCCGAGATCCTGACCGCCATCGTCGAGAGCCCGGTCCCCGTCGTCGCCCGCGTCAACGGCCACGCCCGGGCGGGCGGCATCGGTCTCATCGCGGCGGCCGACCTGGCCGCGGCCCCGGCCCACGCCACCTTCGGCTTCAGCGAGGTCCGCGTCGGCGTCGCCCCGGCCATGATCCTCGTCCCGGCCCTGCGGGTGGCCGACCGCCGGTTCCTGTCCCGCGCCGTGCTGACCGGGGAGCCCTTCACGGCCGGCGAGGCTGCCGCCGCGGGGTTGTTGACCGCGGTGCTCGAGGACGTCGCCGCCCTCGACGACTGGGTGGGGACCCAACTCGAGTCCGTGCGCAGGTCGGCGCCCGGCGCGGTCGGCGCCACCAAGGCGCTGCTGCGCTCGCTGCCGGGCCAGGAGTGGACCGACGGGCTCGAGGCGGCGGCGGCCGTGTCGGCCACGCTCTTCGCCGGTGCCGAGGCGGCCGAGGGCATGGACGCCTTCCTCGAGAAGCGCAAGCCGTCCTGGGACACGACGCCGTGAGCACGCTCCTGCGCACGCACCTCACCTCGGCCGCGCCCGAGTTCGCGGCCAATGCGGCGGCCATGCGCGCCCGGACCGACGAGGTGCGTGCCCTGCACGACCAGGTGCTGGCGGGCGGCGGGCCGCAGTACGTCGAGCGCCACCGGGCCCGCGGCAAAATGATGGTGCGCGAGCGCCTCGAGGCACTGGTCGACCCCGGTACGCCCGTGCTCGAGCTCTGCCCGCTGGCCGGCCTGCACACGCCCGATCCGGTCGGCGGGGGTGTCGTCGTCGCCCTGGCCGAGATCGCCCACACGCAGTGCCTGGTGATCGGCAACGACCCGACCGTGCGCGGCGGCACGACGAGCCCCACCACCATCCGCAAACTGCTGCGCGCCATGGACGTGGCGGAGGTGAACCGCCTCCCGGTGGTAATCATGGTCGAGTCCGGAGGGGCGGACCTGCCGCGCCAGGCCGACGTGTTCGTGCCGGGGGGCGAGCAGTTCCGCCGCCTGACCCAACTCTCGGCACAGGGCATCCCGACCATCTGCGTCGTGTTCGGATCCTCCACCGCGGGTGGCGCCTACCTGCCCGGCATGAGCGACTACACGGTCATGGTGGAGGACCGCGCCCGGGTCTTCCTCGGTGGCCCACCCCTGGTGAAGATGGCCATCGGCGAGGACGCCGACGAGGAGGAATTGGGCGGCGCCCTCATGCACGCCCGCACGTCGGGCCTGTGCGACTACCTGGCCCGCGACGAGGCCGACGCCCTGCGCATCGCCCGCGGCATTGTGGCCCACCTGCACTGGCGCCGGCTCGGTCCCGGTCCCGCCGGGCCCGCCGACGAGCCGGCCTATCCGGCCGAGGAGTTGCTGGGCATCGCATCGGTCGACGTGCGGGTGCCCTTCGACGTGAGAGAAATTCTCGCCCGCATCGTCGACGGCTCGCGCTTCGAGGAGTTCAAGGCGGCCTACGGGCCCCAGCTCGTCTGCGGTTGGGCCGCGCTGGGCGGCTACCCCATCGGCGTGGTGGCCAACAACGGCATCCTCTTCTCCCCCGAGGCCCAGAAGGGCGCGCAGTTCATCGCACTGTGCAATCGCATCGACACCCCGATTCTGTTCGTGCAGAACATCACCGGGTTCATGGTGGGCACCCGCTACGAGCAGGGCGGCATCATTAAGGACGGGGCCAAGCTCATTAACGCGGTGTCGAACTCGAAGGTGCCGCACCTGACCCTCATGGTGGGCGCCAGCTACGGCGCCGGGAACTACGCCATGGCCGGTCGGGCCTACGACCCGCGCTTCGTCTTCACCTGGCCCAACCACCGCATCGCCGTCATGGGACCCAAGCAGTTGGCCGGCGTCCTCTCCATTGTGCGCAAGAACGCGGCGGAGGCGGCCGGCCGGCCCTTCGACGAGGCGGCCGACGAGGAGCTGCGCCAGGCCACCGAGAACCAGATAGAAGAGGAGTCCACGGCCCAGTACGCCACCGGGCGGCTGTGGGACGACGGCATCATCGACCCCCGGGACACGCGCACCGTGCTGGCCATCGCACTTACGGCCGTGCACTCGGCGCCGGTGGCGGGGACGGCCGTCTTCGGCGTGGTCCGGCACTGATGGCGCCGCGACACCTCGAGCGCGTCCTGGTGGCCAACCGCGGCGAAATCGCGCGCCGCGTCATCCGCGGCGCCCACGACGCCGGGGCCGAGGCCGTGGCCGTCTACGCGGCCGACGACGCCGGCAGCCCCCACGTCGCCGAAGCCGACGCCGCCGTCCTGCTGTCGGGCGCCACGCTGGGCGAGACCTACCTGAACCCCGCTGCGCTGGTGCAGGCGGCGCGCCAGGCCGGCGCCGACGCGCTCCATCCGGGCTACGGGTTCTTGTCGGAGAACCCCGCCCTGCCCGAGGCCTGTGCGGCGGCCGGGATCGTCTGGGTCGGCCCGCCCGTCGAGGCGATGCGGGTCATGGGCCACAAGGCGCGGGCGAAGGAGGTCGTCGCCGCGGCCGGCGTGCCCGTGCTCCCCAGCGCGGTGGTGGCGACCGCCGCCACCGACGACGACCTGGAGGCGGCCGCGGCCACCGTCGGCTACCCCCTGCTGGTCAAGGCGTCGGCCGGGGGAGGCGGCCGGGGGATGCGCCTGGTCGAGAACGCCGGCCAGCTGGCCGAGGCCGTGGCGGCGGCGCGGCGCGAGGCCGTGGCCGCCTTCGGCTCCGACGAGGTCTTCCTGGAGCGCTACCTGGCCACCCCGCGCCACGTCGAGGTGCAGGTGATGGGCGACGCCCACGGCACGGTGCTGCACCTCTTCGACCGGGAGTGCTCGGTGCAGCGCCGCCACCAGAAGGTGGTCGAGGAGGCGCCGGCCGTCCTGGTGCCCGAGGCCGTGCGCCACGTCATGTGGCAGGCGGCCGTGGCGGCGGCGCAGGCCGTCGCCTACGAGGGCGCGGGAACGGTCGAGTTCCTGGTCGACGGCGACGACTTCTTCTTCCTGGAGATGAACACCCGACTCCAGGTCGAGCACGGCGTCACCGAGCTGATCACCGGCCTCGACCTGGTGGGGCTGCAGCTGGCGGTGGCCGCGGGCCGCCCGCTGCCCTTCGGCCAGGACGAGGTCACCTCGAGCGGGCACGCGGTCGAGGTGCGCCTGTGCGCCGAGCGGCCCCGCGAGGACTACCGCCCGACGCCGGGCACGGTCGAGCACGTGTGCTGGCCCGGGGGTGCCGGCCTGCGTGTCGACCGCGGCGTCGAGGACGGGAGCGTGGTCAGCCCCGCCTACGACTCGCTGGTGGCCAAGCTGATGGCCCACGGCGAGGACCGTCCGGCAGCCGTCGCCACGCTGTCGTTGGCCCTGCGGCGCCTCGAGCTCGACGGACTCGAGACCAACCGTGACCTCTTGGCGGCCGTGCTGGAGGACGAGGTGTTCCGCCTCGGCCGGGCCGACATCCACTACCTCGACGGCCGGCCCGACCTGCGCCAGGCCACGCTGCCCGACGAAGCGCGCCGGCACCAGGCCGCGGCCGCGTCCGCCTGGCTGCTGGCCGAGCGCGCCGCGCGCAGCCTGGTCCCCGTCCCGGCCGCCGGGTGGCGCAACGTCGGGACGGCGTTGCACGCAGACGTCCTCACCGACGATGTCGGTGATCTCCAGGTGCGGGCGTCCACCCCGGCGGGTGCCGTCTCGGTCCTGATCGGGGACGAGTGGCGCGCCGTGGGCACGGCGACGGTCCACCACGGCGACGTCGACCTGGTGGCCGACGGGCTGCGACGCCGCTACCACGTGCGCCACACGGCGCCGCGCCCCCACGTGTACGTGAACGGCCCCGAGGGCCAGTCCACCTTCGCGTTGCGAGCCGAGGACGACGCCGACGAGCGCCGCGGGCTGGCGGGGGAGTGCCGGGCCCCGCTGCCGGGCGCCGTGACCAAGGTGCTGGTGTCGGTCGGCGACACCGTGGCCGAGGGCGACGGACTGGTCGTGCTCGAGGCCATGAAGATGGAGCACACGCTGCGGGCCGACGGCGCCGGGGTGGTGGGCGACGTCCACGTGGTGCCGGCCCAGCAGGTCGACGTCGGCGACCTGCTCGTCACGGTCGTGCCCCCATGAGCACGGTCGCCGACCCCTCGGTGCTGAGGATCGCCAACTGCAGCGGCTTCTTCGGCGACCGCACGGGCGCCGCCCGCGACATGGTGGCCGGCGGCCCCATCGACGTCCTCACGGGGGACTGGCTGGCCGAGCTGACCATGTACATCCTGCACAAGACCCGCCAGCGCAGCGGAGGCTACGCGCGCACGTTCCTGCGCGAGCTGGAGGCGGTGCTGCCCACCTGCGTCGAGCGCGGCATCACGGTCGTCTCCAACGCCGGCGGCCTCGACCCGGCCGGCCTGGCGTCCGCGGTCGCAGAGCTGGCGCGCCGACAGGGCGTCGAGGTGCGTGTGGCCGCCGTCTCCGGCGACGACATCACCGACCGCATTCCCGAGTTACAGGCAGGTGGCGAGCATTTCGTGAACGTCGACACCGGCGAAGCGCTCCCGGCCGGGGCTGCGGTCGTGACGGCCAACGCGTACCTGCGCGCCCGTCCGATTGCCGACGCCCTGGCGGCGGGCGCCCAGATGGTGGTGACCGGGCGCGTGACCGACGCCGCCCTCGTCGTGGGTCCGGCGCTGCATGCCTTCGGTTGGTCCGACGGCGACCTGGACGCCCTGGCCGGCGCCGTGGTGGCGGGCCACGTGATCGAATGCGGCGCCCAGTGCTGCGGGGGCAACTACGCCTTCTTCGAGGAGATCCCCGGCCGGGAACGCATCGGTTTCCCGCTGGCCGAGCTGCGGGCCGACGGGTCGTCGGTCATTACGAAGCACCCCGGCACCGGTGGGGCGGTCACGGTCGGCACGGTGACGGCGCAGCTGCTCTACGAAATCGGGGGTCCGCGCTACCTGAGCCCCGACGCGGTGGCCCGCTTCGACACCATTGAGCTGGCCCAGGAGGGGCGCGACCGGGTGCGAATCTCGGGGGTGCGCGGCGAGTCGCCGCCGCCGACCCTGAAGGTGACGGCCAACCTCGACGCCGGGTGGCGCAACGCCATGACGCTGGCCATCACTGGGCCGCAGCCGGTCGCCAAGGCCCGGTTCGCGGCCGACGCCGTCTGGTCCGGCATTCCCGAAGGGCGCGCCGCCTTCGCCGAGTCGGCCGAGGACCTCTCGGGCGACCTGAGCGGGACCGGCCTGGCTTACCTGCGGCTGGCCGTGCGGGGCGACGACGAGCAGAAGGTCGGCCGGGCCTTTTCGGGCGCCGTCGTCGAGACGAGCTTGTCGAGCTATCCGGGCACCTTCTTCACCTCGGCGCCCAGCGGGGCACAGGGCGTGGCCCGCTACTGGCCCACCACCGTCGCCGCCTCGGCCGTCATCCCACACGTCGAATGCGACGGCCACGAGGTCGCCGTCACCCCTCCCGCCGCGCCCACCGCATCTGCCGCATCGGCCGGATCCGCTGCACCCGAACCAGCCGGTGCGCCCGGTCCCGCCCAGCCGTCCGAGACGGCGCCCGAAGACCTCGAGGTGCCGCTGTGGGTCCTGGTCGGCGCCCGCTCCGGCGACAAAGGAGGTGACGCCAACGTCGGCGTCTGGGCCGACGGCGAGGAGGTGGCGTCGTGGCTGCAGCGTTGCTTCTCCACCGAGGCGTTCCGGGCCGCCCTGCCCGAGGCGGATCCCTACGAGGTGGACCGTCACCCGCTGCCCAACCTGCGGGCGGTCAACTTCGTCGTCCACGGCATCCTCGGCTGGGGCGTGGCCTCGAACCTGCGGCTCGACACCCAGGCCAAGGGCCTGGGTGAATTGCTCCGCTCCCGCTCCGTGGTGGTCCCGTTCTCGTTGGTCTCGAGCGGGCCGGCGGCGGCGCGCTACACCGCCTGGCGGAGCGGCGCCTGAGCGAGCCCGGCGCCTGAGCGAACCCGGCGCCTGAGCGAACCCGCCGCCTGGCCCGCCGTCTCGAAGCGCCAGGAGCGGCGTCTGGCAGGATGACGCCCGTGGAGACGGTCGCCCGCCCGCTCGCCTTCGTCCTGGGCACCGCGCTCGTGCTGGTCACCGTGTGGAGCGTGTTCACCGCGCTCGTCGTGCCCCGCGTCACCTCCTCGAGGGTGCAGCGCGGGTTGGCCCGCGTGTTCGGGGGAGTGGTCAAGAAGATCTCGCCCAAGCTCCCCAGTTACGAGGTGCGCGACCGCGTCCTGTCCTTCGTCGGGCCCTTCGCCATGGTGATGCTGTTCGTCATTTGGCTGGGCCTGCTCATCGTGGGGTTCGCGCTGGTCATCTGGTGGGATGCCGGGGACGACTTCTGGTCCGCCCTGGGCGTCGCCGGCTCGTCCGTGTTCACCCTGGGCATCGCCACGGCCCGTGACTCGGGCCCCATGACCCTCGAGATCCTGGCGGCCGGCATTGGGCTGCTCGTCATCGCCCTGGAGATCGCCTATCTCCCGGCCCTCTACAACCAGTTCGCGGCACGCGAGACGCAGGTCACGCTGCTCTCCTCCCGGGCGGGCACGCCGGCCTGGGGCCCCGAGATCCTGGCCCGGCACTTCTGGCTCGACGTCATGGACGAGCTCCCGCCGCTCTACGGCGACTGGGAGCGCTGGGCGGCCACCGTGTCGGAGAGCCACGCCAACTACCCCGCCCTCATGTGGTTCCGCTCGCCGGTCTCCACCCGGAGCTGGCTGCTGGGCCTCGTCGCCATGATGGACTCCGCCGCGCTCTACCACTCGGTCAGCCCGCAGCTGACGCCGCGCGAGGCCCGCCTGTGCCTGTCCATGGGCACCAACTGCCTGCGTTCCATGGCGGGCGCGCTGCACATCCCCTACGACCCCGATCCGCTGCCCACGACGGGGATCCGCCTGACCCGGGCCGAGTTCAACGAGGGGTTCCAACGCCTCGAGCGGGTGCAGTTCCCGCTCGAGCGCGACGCAGACGAGGCGTGGCGCAACTTCCAGGGGTGGCGGGTCAACTACGAGCCCATCGTCGACGCCCTGACCGCGCTCGTGGTGCCGCCTCCGGCCCCGTGGTTCGTCGCCCGCCCGGAGCTGGGCCACGCCGCGTGGCCCCTCGTGCTCAACCGCACACCCGAGGAGCCCGAGGGGTCTCAGACCTTCGGGTCCAACAAGACCTTCAAGACGCCGCCGGCACGCGAGTCGAACAATTCGTAGGCCTCGGGCACCTGGCTCAGACCCATGTGGTGGGTGAACGTCTCGGCCAGGGCGAAGCGACCGGCCAGCACCAGGGGGACGAGGGTGGCCCACGTGCCGGGTATGGGGGCGAAGACGGCGCGCAAGGTCAGGCTCTTGAGGAAGACCAGGCCCATGGGGAAGGGCAGGTCCATGGTGAGGTTCACGCCGACCACCGAGACCGTGCCGCCCACGGCCGCGCTCATGACGGCGTCCACGACGGTGGCGTCGGATCCGACCGCCTCAATGACCGACTCCGCCCCGCGCCCGCCGGTGGCCTCCATCACCTGCTGGTGGCCGGGCGCCTGCCGGGCGTCGATGGGCTCCGCTCCCAGCTGCTCGGCCCGGGCCAGGCGCTCGGGCACCATGTCGACGGCCAGAATGCGGGCGGGGCTGAACAGGGCGGCGCACTGCACCGCCATCACCCCGACCGGGCCGAGCCCGACGACGACGACGGTGGACCCCGGGGCGATCGACGCCCGCAGCGCCCCCAGGTAGCCCGTGGGCAGAATGTCGGTCAGCAGCACGGCGGCTTCATCGGCCATGCCCTCGGGAATGGGCAGGGCGAAGAGGTCGGCGAAGGGCACGGCCATGGCCTCGGCCTGACCGCCGGGGAGCCCGGGGACGGTGCCGAACGCGGTCGCCAGGCCGGCCTCGCAGACGTTGGGCTGTCCGGCCAGGCAGGGCCGGCAGACCCCGCAGCCGACGACGCCCGAGACGAGCACCCGGTCGCCCGTCCGGTGCGTGCGCACGTGCGGCCCGACCTCGGTGACCGTGCCGATGGCCTCGTGACCGAGGCGGATGCCGGTCCCGGTCGGCGCATCGTGGTACAGGTGCAGGTCCGAGCCGCAAATGGCCGTGCGCTCCACCGCCACGACGATGCCCTCCGGTCCGGGCAGCACCGGGTCGGGCACGTCGTGCAGGCTGACGTGGCGCGGGCCTTCGAGGACGGTCGCTCGCATGCCCGCACGCTATCTCGCCGGATTAAGCTGGTCCGGGCCGGAATTTCGGGCCCGGACCCTGCTCCTTGAAGCCTGAACCGTGACCTTCCCGCACCCCTCCACCATTGAGTTGCCCGTCATCGTCGACGGCGACATCGACGCCTTCTTCGAGACCGAGGACCTCTGGGCCGTCATCGTCTGGAACGACGACGTGACCACCTTCCAGACCGTCATCCAGGCCTTCGTCGAGATCTTCGGCCACTCGGTCGAGCGGGCCGACCAGCTGGCCTGGACGATCCACCGCACGGGCAAGGCGGTGGCCGCCGTGCGGCCCAAGGACGAGGCGGAGGCGGCGGTGCACGCCCTGCACCTACGCAAGATCCAGGCCACCCTCGCCCGCGCCTGAACATCTTCGGTCCCACCCGTCCCGGCGCCGAACGTACGCCCCGCCCTCACGCCCCGCCCGCCTACGCCGTGTTCAACCCCCGGCCGCCGCCAGCCGCGCCACCAGGCGCGCCTTCACCGCCGGCCATTCTGCCGCCACGATGGAGAAGCGGGCCGAGGTGCGCACCGTGTCGTCGGCGCCCGGGCGGTCGGCCCGCATGATGCCGTCGAGTTGGCCGCCGATCCTCTCGATGGCCGCCCACGACCGCTTGTTGCGCACGTCGGTCTGCAGCGCCACCCGGTGCACCTGCCAGACCTCGAAGGCGTGCGCCATCATCAGGAGCTTGGCCTCGGTGTTCACCGGCGTCCGCTGCGCCGAGCCCGCCAGCCAGGTGAAGCCGATGTCGCAGACGTCGGGCACGCCGTGGCGCTGGTGGGTGGCGCCCGGTGGCCAGCGCCAGAAGGCCATTTCGCAGAACCGGGTGGCGCCCACGATGCGGTCGCGCCCGCCCGGGCCGCCCCCACGCCACACCGTGGCGAACGCCACGTGCGCTCCCGTGGCCACCTGGGCCAGGGCCTCGTCGACGTAATCGGTCATCTCGTCGGCGCCGTCGGGGGTGTACGTCCATTCGTAGGCTGAGCGGTCCTCGCCCGCCGCCTCGACCAGGCCGCCAATGTGCGCCTGGCGCAGCGGCTCGAGCCGCACGTGTGTCCCTTCGAGCGCGAAGGGCTCAGGCATGGGCGGCGGGGATGGGCGCCTCGCCGCCGGGCGCCGCGGCGCCGCCCTGCTGGCCCGCGCCGCCGCTAGGCGGACCACCGGCCCCCGGGACCACGAAGTCGCTCTGGCGCACCAGGGCGAAGGCGGCCACCACACCCACGAAGGCCACGATCGCCCCGATGACCATCAGGTGGTTGAGCGTCGTCGAGAAGCCCACGTGGTACGCCTGCAGGAGGGCCTGGCGGGCCGCCGGGACCGGGATGGACGGCAGCGCCTCCCTCACCCCTCCCTCCGCCATGGCGGCCTGCAGCTGCGCGCCGCCGTGGTGCAGGACCTCGGCCCCGTACACCGTCTTGCCCAGGGCGGCCGACGTGTGGGTCACGATTTGGCTCTGGAAGACGGCGCCGAGGACGGCGATGCCGGTGGCGATCCCGACCTGGCGGAACGTGTTGTTGGCTCCCGAGGCCATGCCGCTGCGCTGCGGTTGCACGACCGACACTGCGGCGGAGGCGAGGACCGGGTTGACCGTGCCGACGCCGGCACCGCACAGGAGGAAGCCGGGCAAGAGGACGGTCCAGGTGGAGTTCGGGTTGGTCGTCGCCATGAAGAGGAGCCCGCCGGTGATCAGGATCATGCCGATCCCGAGCAGGTAGCGCGAGTGCACGTACACGGTCAGCCGGCCGGCGAAGAAGGCCACGCCGAAGGACATCAGCGTCAGCGGCAGAAAGCGTGCCCCGGCGGCCAGCGGCCCGTAGCCCAGGTCGTCCTGGATGTACAGCGTCAGGTACAGGAACATGGCGAAAATGGACGCCGCCAGTGTGAAGGCGACGACCGAAATCCCCACGAAGGCCGGGATGCGGAACAGCTCCAGGTCGAGCATGGGGTCCTTCGTGTGTGCCTCGTTGACGAAGAACGCCAGCATCAGCAGAGCCGAGGCCACGAGCAGGCCGACGATGGTGGTGCTGCTCCAGCCCAGGTCGTTGCCACGCACGAGCGCGAACACGAGGGCGAAGAGGCTGGCCGAGAACGTAATGAAGCCCACCCAGTCGATGCGGCGCTGCCGCGGGTCGCGCGACTCGGCCACCTTGGCGAAGGTGAGGAAGACGGCGATGACACCGATGGGGACGTTGACGAAGAAGATCCACCGCCATCCCCACGCGCTGGTGATGGCGCCGCCCACCAGCGGGCCGACGGCCACGGCGCCACCGATGACGGCGCCGTAGAGGCCGAAGGCGGTGCCGCGGTCCCGGCCGGTGAACGCGCCGGCGATCAGCGCCAGCGAGGTGGCGAACATGATGGCGCCGCCGACGCCCTGCACGGCGCGCGCCAGGTTGAGCATCAACGGTGTGGTCGACAGCCCGCACGCGAACGACGCGGCCGAGAAGACGATGAGGCCGATGGCGAAAATGATGCGCCGGCCGTAGATGTCGCCCGCCACGCCCGCGGTCAACAGGAAGGCGGCCAGCGTCAGCGAATAGGCGTCGACCACCCACTGGAGGTCCGAGAAGCTCGAGTGCAGCTCGCGCTGGATGTCAGGCAGCGCCACGTTGACGACGGTGATGTCGAGCAACAGCATGAAGACCGCAGTGCAAACAGCGATCAGCGTCCACCACTTGCGTTCCAGAACCGGCATTGGCGGAGTGTATCGACCAGGTGTTCTCGCCCGTACAATGAGGTGTGATCGTCGGATCTGGGTTGACCATCGAAATCGGCGACCGCACCCTCCTGGAGGACGCCTCCTTCGTGGTGGGCGCGGGCGAGAAGGTGGGTCTGGTCGGCCGGAACGGGACGGGCAAGTCGTCCTTCATCACGGTGCTGGTCGGGGAAACGGCACCCCACCTGCGTCGCCGCGGCAACGTCCGCATCCTCGGTTCCTACGGCTACCTGCCCCAGGCGCCGGTGCCGGGGGGCCTCGGCCTCGAGCCGACGGCCTTCTCGCACATCCTCTCCGCCCGCGGCCTCGACGTGCTGGACGACGCGCTGGGCGCGTCCCGCCGGGCCATGGCCGAGGACCCCTCCGAGGAGCACATCGCGCTCTTCACCGACCTGCAGGAGCAGTTTCAGGACAACGGTGGCTACGAGGCGGAGTCCGTCATGTCCCGCCTGGCCGACGGCCTCGGCCTGCGCCAGGAGCTCCTCCTCGACGACATCGAGTCGCTGTCGGGGGGACAGCGACGCCGCGTCGACCTGATGCGCGTCCTGTTCCAAGAGCCCGAGCTGATGATCCTCGACGAGCCGACCAACCACCTCGACCGATCGGCCAAGCGGTGGCTGCTCGACGAGCTGGCCCGCTTCGGCGGCGCCATCCTGGTGGTGAGCCACGATCTGAAGCTGCTCGATCACGCCATCACCAAGGTCCTGCACATAGCGAACCAACACCTCACCGAGTGGAAGGGCAACTACTCCAAGTTCGAGGCCATGCGGGAGGCCGACCAGTCCCAGCGTGAGCGCGCCTCCCAGCTCGAGCAGCGGGAGATCACCCGCCTGTCGACGCTGGCCGACTCCATGCGGGCCAGCACCGAGAAACGGGCGCGCAAGGCCAAGGCGCTCGACAAGCGGGTGGAGCGGATGCAGGAAGGGCGCACGAGCGTCGAGCGGCGCGAACGCGCCAGCAAGTTCCGCCTCCCCGCCCCGCCGCGCGCCGGGGCGACGGCGTTGGGGGTGGAGAAGCTCGGCGTGCGCTACGGCATCAACGAGGTGCTGGGCGACGTCACGTTCCACGCCGGGCGCGGCGACCACATTGTCGTGATCGGCCGCAACGGCGCGGGCAAGTCGTCGCTCCTGCGCTGCCTGGCCGGCGTGCAGGAGCCCACGAACGGCCTGGTCGAGCTCGGCCACAACGTCACCGTCGGCTACTTCGCCCAGGAGCACGAGCAGGTCGACCCCACCCTGAGCGCGCTCGAGAACATCAGCGACGCCGTGCTCACGGCCGAGCGGGAACGAAGGGCGCTGCTCGGCTCCTTCGGCCTGCCCTCCAAGGCGGCCGACCAAATGCCGGCCACCCTCTCGGGTGGCGAGCGGGCCAAGCTCGGCCTCGCCATGCTCTCAGCCGGCGAGGCCAACCTCCTGCTCCTCGACGAGCCCACCAACAACCTGGACCCGTCGTCGATCGCCGCCGTCGGCGCCATGCTCGGCGCCTGGCCCGGCACCATCGTCGCCGTCAGCCACGAGCGCGGGTTCGTGGAGGCCCTCCGGCCGACCTACTGCCTGCGCCTGCCCGAAGAGCAGTACACCCACTGGCGCGACGAGTATCTCGACGACGTCGAAATGCGCTAAGCCGACCGCAGACCGCAGACCGCAGACCGCAGACCGCAGACCGGCATAGCCGACCGCCGACCGCCTACGACATCCAGATCTGCGTCGGCCAGAGCACACCCTCGTCGAACCCGATGGCCTTGGTCCCCTTCGGCGTCGTCGGGTTGGCGAAGTTCTGCACGTTCGGGTTGGCGACGACGCACCACGTGTCCCGCGCCAGCCACAGGTACGGGATGTCCTCCGCCAGATACTGGTTGATCTCCTGGTAGGCCTTGATCCGGGCCTCCTTGTTGCCCGTGGTCCTTCCCGCCGTCAACGACGTCTGAATCCTGGGGTCGTTGTTGCGCGCCATGTTCAAGGGCAGCGGCGGCCCCACGGTCGTCGTGCTCCACCACACGTAGTTCTCGTCGGGGTCGGTCGCGCCGAACTGGCGCCACAGCGTGGCCTGGTAGGTGCCGGCCAGGGCGTCGTTGATGATGGTCGCCTGGGCCAGGATGGTGATGTTCACGTGCATGCCCGCCTGCTGGAAGGCTTGCTGCAGGAACTGGGCCGCCGCCAGCGTCTCGGGATCGCTGGTCGAGTTGAGGTTGAAGGTGACCTGCTGGCCCGTGTCCTTGACGACCTGCTTGACCAAGTTGGCGGCGCCGGAGGGGTCGTACTTGGGGTACGCCGTCTTTGTGTAGTAGGGGCTCCCCTCAATGAAGAGCCCGTGCATGGGGGTGTCGATGCCCTTGTCGATCACCTTGGCGTACTGGGCCTGATTGACGCACATCGCCATGGCCGTCCGCAGCGTCTTGTTGTTGAACGGTGCGGCATTCGTGTTGAGCATGACGCACTGCACGGTGGGCTGGCCCAACACCTGGCCGCTGTTGTCGTAGTACGAGTACTTCTTGTTGCCTTTGAATTCCAGCAGGTTGTCGGGCGAATTGGAGTGGATCATGTCGACCTCGCCCGTCTGGAGCACGGCGGCGCGCGATTCGTCGTTGATGATCGGCTTGTAGGTGATGGAGTCCAGGTAGGGGTAGCCCTTGCGCCAGTAGTGGGGGTTCCGCGTGGCGGTCATATGGCTGTTGGGGACCCAGTCCTGGAAGACGAACGGTCCGGTGCCGATCGGGTTCGACGTACCGCCGTTGGGTTTGTTGAGCATCGAGGGCGCAGCGATGTAACCGGTCTGGGCGTCAGCCAGGTAGTAGGGGAACGGCACCCAGGGGTTTTTCATGGTGATCGTGACGGCGAGTGGGCCGCTGATCGTTGCGCTGCTGAAGTCGGCGAAGGCCGGCCCGGTCAGGACGCCTTTGGACGTGTTCTCTATGTTGAGGAGCAGCGCGGCGGCGTCGAGCGGCGTGCCGTCGTGGAAGAGGATGTTCGGGCGCAGCGTGACGGTGAAGGACGTGTAATCCTCGTTCGACGTGATGGACTCGGCCAGGTAGGGCTCGACCTCGCCGCTGGCCGTCACGATGGCCAGCGGGTCGAAGACCGTGCGCCCGTAGAGGAACCCACCCTCGTCCCAGCGGGCGGTGGAAGGGTCGAAACCGCTCTCCTCGGTGTCGATGCCGAAGGTGACCGAGCCGCCCTTCTTCGGCTTGGCCGTGCTGATGCCGTTGCGGCCGGGGCCGTTGGTCACGTTGGCTCCCGCCACACCGGCGTCGCCCAGTGTGCCGGCCAGGACAGCCCCGGCTCCGAGTGCCAGGCCACCGGCCAGGAACGACCGCCGGTCAAATTCATGCGACATCGCAACCCCCCAAAAGGTCTCGATCCCCTCGATTACGGACGACGACGCCACAGGCGCCGACCGCGGCAGGTTACAACTCCGTGACCGATTGAGGGTGGCGCGCGGGCGTATGGCAACCTGGGCCCGGCGTCCCCACGTGCTCCGGACCGGGTTCCAGGCGCAGCGTGACCAGGACCAGGACGGCTCGGCCGAGGACAGGAGAGAGCGCATGGCGATTGCAGTGGGCGACAAGGTGCCCGACGTCAAGGTGTGGACGTTCGGTGACAAGGGCCCCGAGGCCACCACCTCGGCCGAGGTGCTGGGGCGGGGCAAGGTCGTGCTTTTCGGCGTGCCGGGTGCCTTCACGCCGACGTGCTCGGACCACCATCTGCCCGGCTTCGTCCTGCGGGCCGACGAGCTGCGCGCCAAGGGTGCGGACCGGGTCGTGTGCGTCTCGGTGAACGACCCCTTCGTCATGGGGGCCTGGGGCGAGGACCAGAACGTCGGCGACTCCGTCGTGATGCTGTCGGACGGCAACGGCGAGCTGGCCCAGGCCATGGGTCTGACCATGGACGGCAGCGGCTTCGGCCTGGGCTCGCGCGTGCAGCGCTTCGCGGCCGTCATCGAGGACGGCGTGGTCACCTGGCTGGCCGTCGAGCCGGGGCCCGGTCTCAACGTCAGCTCGGTCGAAGAGGTGCTCGGGGCTCTGTAGGGCGCGGCCGAGGCCGCCCCGAGACACCGGATCGACCTCCGTCCGGGGCCGGACCCGGACCGGACCGGACCGGACCTGAAACTGCCGGATTCTCCGCCCGACGGTTGCGCCCCCTTGACATGCAACCGCACGGCTGCTTAAGTGGATAGGGCAACCAAAAGGTTGCATTTAAATACCGAACAACCATCACGACAGCGGTCCAGACGATGCAAGACATGGATGCGGTTTTCAAGGCCCTGAGCGACCCCGGACGCCGCCGCCTGCTCGATCGGCTCAACGAGCGCAACGGGCTCTCCCTGAGCGAGCTCAGCGCCGGCATGGGCATGACCAGGCAGGCGGTGACCAAGCACCTCGACGTGCTCGAGGCGGCCGGACTGGTCACGACGCTCCGGCGGGGGAGAGAGAAGCTCCACTATCTCGACGCCGGCCCCATCACCGACATCGCCGACCGCTTCGTCCACCACTACGACCGGACCCGGGCCGAGGCCCTGTCCGATCTCAAGACGGCACTGGAGGCCACTATCCCCATGGGACACCCCGACGAGCACACCTTCGTGTACACGACCTACATCCACGCGGCGCCCGAGCGGGTCTGGCAGGGCCTGACCGACCCCGCCTTCACCGCCGCCTATTGGCGTCACCCGAAAGCGGGCGGGGTGCGGTTCGCCACCGACTGGCAGAAGGGCTCCACCTACGACGTCACCTACGAGGAGTCCGGCCTCGTCATCAGCCACCCCGAGCAGGTCGTCCTCGAGTCCGACCCCTACCGCCGGCTGGCCTACACCTGGCACACCTTCAGCCCGGAGTGGGCCAGCCACCACGGCATCGACGAGGACCGGGCCGCCGCCTGGCGGGCCGAGCCCCGCTCCCGGGTCGCCTTCGACCTCGAGGAGGCGGGCCCCGGTGTGGTCAAGCTGACCGTCGTCCACGACGGCTTCGGCCCCGGCAGCCCCGTGCTCGAGGGCGTCTCCCAGGGCTGGCCGGCCGTCCTGGCCAGTCTCAAGACCCTGCTCGAGACCGGCTCGGCGCTGCCGTCATGAGCGCCGGGTTCACCTACACGACCTACATCGAGGCGACGCCGGCGCGGGTGTGGCGGGCGCTCACCGACCCCGCGGACACCCGCCGCTTCTGGCGGCACCGGTCTGCCGGCGGCAAGACGTTCCCCTCCGACTGGAAGAAGGGCTCGACCTGGGCCCTCCTCCACGAGGACGTCGGCGTGGCCGTGCGTGACCCCGAGCAGGTCGTCCTCGAGTCGGACCCCCCGCACCGGCTGTCCTATACGTGGCATTCGTTCACGCCCGAGTGGGCGGCGGCCGTCGGGCTGGCGCCGGAGGCCGCCGCCGCCTGGCGCGCCGAGCCCCGCTCCAAGGTGGCGTTCGACATCGAGGACGTGGGCCGCGGCGTCGCCAAGGTGACCGTCGTCCACGACGGCTTCGGCCCCGGCAGCGTGGTGCTCGAGTCGATCTCGCTCGGGTGGCCGTCCGTGCTGTCGAGCCTCAAGACGCTGCTCGAAACCGGGTCGCCCTTGCCCTGATCGTCGCCGCGGCCGCACCTCGGCGACGATCCAGCGGTTTATCCCCCTTGACGGATGCCGCTTGCGGAGTAGGATACTCGGTATGCTACTTCGAAAGGAGCTCCGGTCGTGAGCATCCGCCATGCCCTGTTGGCCCTGCTCAGCGAGGGGCCCAAGTACGGACTGCAGCTGCGCCAGGAGTTCGAGGCCAAGACCGGTGAGGTCTGGCCCCTCAACGTCGGGCAGGTCTATACGACCCTGCAGCGCCTGGAGCGCGACGGCCTGGTCGAGTCGGACGACGCCGCCGAGGACGGTCCCCAGAAGGGGTTCCACATCACCGAAGAGGGCGTCGAGGAGCTGGCCACCTGGCTGCGCACCCCGCCCGACTTCTCCTCGCCGCCGCGCGACGAGCTGGTGATCAAGGTCCTGGTTGCCCTCGGCCTACCCGGCGTCGACGTGCACGAGGTCATTCAGGTGCACCGCCGCTACATCGTCCAGCTGATGCAGCAGTGGACGCGCCTGAAGGAGGACGAGGCCGCCTTCGACATCCAGTTCGCGCTGGTCGTCGATGCCGAGCTGTTCCGGCTCGATTCGGTCATCAAGTGGTTGGACACGGCCGACGGCCGTCTGAAGAGAGCGGAGTTGGAGGGCAACGCGCCGGCCCCCCAGCCGTTCCCCCTCCCCAGGGCCCGGCGCAAGGTGGGAGTCAAGCCATGAGCTATCTCGAGCTACGCGACATCTCCAAGGTCTACGGAGAAGGGGCTTCAGAGGTGCGGGCCCTTCAGCGCATCGACCTCTCGGTCGATGCCGGGTCCTTGGTGGCCGTCATGGGTGCCAGCGGGTCGGGCAAGAGCACGCTGTTGACCATCGCCGGCAGTCTCGAGGATCCCACCAACGGTGAGGTCTACGTCGGCGGCCAGGCACTGTCGTCCTTGTCGCGCAACGGCAAGGCGCGCCTGCGCCGACAGTCCATCGGCTACGTCTTCCAGGACTACAACCTGCTCGCCGGGCTCAGCGCGGTGGAGAACGTCTCCCTGCCCCTCGAGCTCGACGGCGTCGCGGCCCGCAAGGCCCAGTCGACGGCCATGGAGTCCCTCGAGGACCTGGGCCTGGCCGACCGGGCCGACCGCTACCCCGACCAGCTGTCGGGTGGCGAGCGCCAGCGGGTCGCCATCGCCCGGGCCGTGGTCGGAGGGCGCCAGCTGCTCCTGGCCGACGAGCCCTCCGGCGCGCTCGACTCCGCCAACGCCGAGGCCGTGATGCGCCTGATCCTCGCGGCCTGCCACCGCGGCCTGGCCGCCATTGTGGTGACTCACGACGCCCAGCTCGCCTCGTGGGCGGACCGCGTGGTCTTCCTGCGCGACGGCCGCGTCGTCGACCAGACGCTCCCCCTCGAGAGTCCCGAAGCGCTCCTCGCCAACGTCCCGAACCAATGAGCGTCGGCGTCCTCGAACGTCCGGCCACCGGGTCGGCCCCCGAACCGACCACCGGCGGCGTCCCGGCCCGCCGGGCCATGCTCCGCTGGTCCTGGCGCCTTTTCAAGCGCGAATGGCGACAGCAGTTCTTGATCCTGCTGCTCATCATCGTCGCGGTGGCGGCCGTGGTGGTCGGCTCGGCCGTCGCGGTCAACACGCCGGCGCCGGCCAACACCGGCTTCGGCACCGCCGGCGACCTGGCCACCTACACGAGCATCCCGAGCGGGAAACAGGCCTCCCATCTCAATCTGCACTCGGTGGACGCCCAGATCGCCGCCCTGGAGCACCGCTTCGGCACCGTCCAGGTCATCGAGAACGAGAGCTTCAACGTTCCGGGCAGCACCCAGACCTACCAGCTTCGGTCCCAGGACCCGCACGGCCCCTATGGCGGGCCGATGCTCCAGCTACTCTCGGGGCACTACCCGACCGGGCCGGACCAAATTGCGGTCACCCCTGGGCTGGCCTCCGAGCTCAACATCGGGGTGGGTGACGAATGGCCCCAGGGCGGCAAGACGGTGGTAGGCCTCGTGCAGAACCCCCAGAGCCTGCTCGACGAGTTCGCCCTGGTGGCACCCGGACAGTTGACGAACCCGACCACGGTGGACGTGCTGTTCGACGCACCGGGCGTGGACCCCGACCGCATCGGGTCCAACGTCTCGACGCCGGCCACCGTGGCCAACGGCAACGCGATCAACCCCGAGACCATCGTGCTGGCGCTGGCGACCGTCGGCATGCTGCTCATCGCGCTGGTGTCGATCGGCGGGTTCACGGTGCTGGCGCAGCGCCGAATGCGCGCCCTCGGCATGCTCGAGTCGATGGGGGCGACGGACCGCAATGTCCGGCTGGTGCTGGAGGCCAACGGCGTCATCGTCGGGGCCGTCGGGGCCGTCGCGGGTTTCGCCCTGGGCCTGGTGGCCTGGCTGGCCTACCGCCCGACCAACGAACAGAGCGCGCACCACCTCATCCCCATGTTCGCCCTACCGTGGACGGTGATCGGGCCGGCGATGGTACTGGCTGTCGTCGCGACCTTCTTCGCCGCCGGCTACCCCGCCCGTGCCATCACCCGCGTGCCGGTCGTGACCGCCCTGGCCGGACGTCCCGCGCCACCGCGCCAGATCCATCGCTCGTTCGTTCCCGGCGTGATCGCGCTCGCCCTCGGGTTCGTCTTCTTCTCCCTCTCGGGCGCAGGGAAGCAAGGCAAAGGCGTCATCTGGTTGATTCCGGGGCTCATCGCGCTGATCGTGGGGATCATCCTCATGTCGCCGTTCTTCCTGGCCCTGCTGGCCCGGGCGGGACGAAGGGCACCCATTGCGCCGCGTCTGGCCCTGCGCGACCTGTCGCGCTACCGGGCGCGTTCGGGATCGGCTCTCTCGGCCATCAGTCTCGGCATCATGATCGCGGTGATCATCTGCGCCGTGGCGGTGGCCCGCTACGCCAACGTCTTCGACTACGTCGGGCCGAACGTGGCTGCGAACACGATCAACGTGTACAGCGCGCCCAGCGGCGGCCAAACCGTTGGGCCGAACGGTCAAGTGTCGAACACGCCGCCGCCGCCGAGCCTCCAGTCGCAGCTGGCCGGCGTACACGCCATTGCCACCTCCATCGGTGCGAAGAACGTCGTCGAACTCGACAATCCGGCGGTCAATTTGCAGAACCCGAGCGCCTCGGGCCGGCAATGGAACGGCCCCGTCTTCGTGGCGACGCCGGCTTTGCTGCGGGCCTACGGCATAGACCCTTCCTCTATCCCGTCCAACGTCGACATACTCAGCTCGCGGCCAGGACTGGCCGGCTCAGGCGTGCAGCTCACCTACGGAGGCGGCGGCAAGGGCGGCCCATTGATCGGCCCCGGCTCCGGCCCTCAGGGTGGCAACGAGGGACCGGGTCCGGGCGACACGAACACCTGCTCGCCCGGCTCCTGCCTCGCCCACCCGGTGATCCAGCAGGAGAGCCAGCTGCCCATCGGGACGTCGTCGGCGAACACGGTGATCACCGAGAGCGCGTTGCACCGTCTGGACCTCGCGGACCAGAACAGCCTCGACGGCTGGATGATCGAGTCCAACAGCGCGATCACCCAGTCCCAGCTCACGAACGCCAACTCGCTGGCGGCCGCCGCTGACCTGAGCATCGAGTCGAAGAACGACCTGCCGACATCGGCCGAGATTGTGAACTGGGCGACGGTTTTCGGGATCGCGCTCGCCCTGGGCGTCCTCGCCATGAGCGTGGGCCTCATCCGCAGTGAGACGGCGAGCGAGCTCCGTACGCTCACGGCCACGGGCGCGAGTTCCCGCACCCGGCGCAGCCTGACGGCGGTCACGGCGGGCGGCCTCGCCTTTCTCGGCGCGTTGCTCGGGACCGTGGCCGCCTACGTGGGGCTGGTCGGCTGGTTCCGCTCGAACTCGCTCGAGGGTGGTGTGTCCGACATCATCGATCACATCCCCTGGGGCAACCTCTTCCTCATCGTGATCGCCATGCCGGTCGCCGCCGCATTGATCGGTTGGGTCCTGGCGGGACGGGAGCCCAGCGGCATCGCGACCCGCCCGACGGAGTAACGGTGTAACGGTGTCGACGTCGGGTGTGACCACGAGACAGGCCGAGTCTCGGGCCACGGGCCGACGCGGGCCCAGACACGCTGGGTCGTGCACCTGATGCTCATCGCCACCTTCGCCGGGGCGCTGGCCGCACTCGTGGGCACGACCGGGACGACGCTGCACATCCTCATCGGCCTGACTTTCTTCGGAGTGGTCGTGGTGCACGTCGGCCAGCGCCGGCACACGGCGGCTCGCCTGGTGACAGGGCTGGTCCACGTCGGTGTGTGGATCCGCCCGCGCGGGCGCCTCGCCTTCTCGGACCTCGTCCTGGCCTTCTTGACCCTCAACGTGCTCGTCTCGGGGCTGGTGGACTGGCAGGAGGGCTACAAGACCGAGCTGCCGCTTTCGGCGCTCGGGCTTCCCGAGAATCTCATGAGCTGGCACGCGCTGTCCGCCCTGATCCTGACCGTCTACCTGACTGTCCACGTGGTCCGGCGCCGCAAGCGCTTGCGCAGTTCGTCGATTCGCTGAGCCGTGGGAGGTCGACCTCACGACTCCTTCGTCACCCCGAAACGCTCCGTGTAGAAGTCCGTCGTGGCGCGGAGCTCCTCCCGGTCCAGGCCGAAGAGGGGGAGGTCGTATTCCACCGTCCCGAAGCGCCCCCGCGGATGTTCGGCCATGAAGGCGGCCATTGCGGCACGCGACCGGTCGTCGAGCGGCTGGCCGGCCACGTCGTAGACGCGTTGGACCATGCCGATGTCGTCGGCCATGAACTCGTCGAAGTGCACCTCGATCGTCTGCTCGGCGGGCAACGCGTCGTGGTCGGCGACACTCTGGCGCAGCATGCGCTCCAGCCGGTCCGACCAGTACCGGCCGATACCCTCGACGTCCACCCGATTCCTGGTCAGCCGCGAGCTGTAGGCCAGCATCGTCACCATCGACGCCGTGACCGAGACGGGATCACGGTGCGTGAGGACGAAGGTGGCATCGGGGAAGGTCTCGGCCAGGACGGGGAATTGCTCGAGGTGCTGGGGTGACTTGAGCACCCAGCGCGTCCCGCCTCGCAACCACTGCAGCACCTGGAGCACCCGGACCAGGTAGCCGTAGCTGGGGCGCTGATTGCGGTTCAGGTAACCGTCACGCCAGAGGGGCATGGGTGTGATCGTCTCGAACAGCATGGTCGAGAAGTCGATGGCCAGCAGCTGAATCTCCTCGTGTGCGTGCTCGACCGTCATTTCGTGCATGCGGGTGAAGTAGGGCAGGGCGGCGTTGAGGAACCCGAGGGCCATTGCCGTGCGCTCCAGACGCGGATCGGGCTGGCCGGGCCTGGGCTGTTCGCGCTCGGCCAGGACCGGCTCCAGGCTCTCCCAGTAGGGGAGGGAGCGCAGGGCAGGGTCGGCCGACATCAGATTGTGGAGGTGCGTCGTTCCCGTCCGGGGGAGCCCGCAGATGATGACGGGCGCGGTGATCCGCTGGTCGAGGATCTCCGGGTGGCGCGTCACCAGGTCCTCGATCAGGAGGCGGTTCTTGAGCAGTCCCGCGAGGAAGGTGTGTTGCTGCAGGACGCCGGCGCCGTTGAAGCCGCCCTCCTCGCGCATGGCTCGGCACAGCAGCTCGAGCCGGGCCTCGAAGTCGGCGGCCCCGAAATCTTCGAGGCCGGTCTCGGCCGTCGCCGCCTGTTTGAGACTGGCCGGTTCGAGCGCCAGCCGGGACCCGGCGTCCTCCATGAAGTCGAGGATGGCCCGGACGTCGTCGCCGTAGCGCGGGTCGGCCAGGTCGTCGAGACGGACCGCGGCCGGGCGCCCGCTCATACCGACGCCACGGGGACGACCTCGACCCGGGGCTGTGCGGGCGTGTCGTCGGGCAGGAACCAGCGGAACCAGATGCGGCCCGTGCGGTGGCCGGCCGTGGACACCCAATTCGGGTGGGCCGGGCGCTGGGGCGCCACCACAATGACCCAGGAGCCGTCGGGCTCGTAGGTCACCTCGGCTCCGTTGATGGTGACGCGCTCGTAGTCGTAGTTGTAGGTGTGCAGCAGCCTGTTCCACAGGCACATGTTCCAGAAGACGCAGGCGGGCGACCGGCCCCGGATGACCAGCGCCTCGTCGTCGGCCAGGTCGAAGGACCCCATGGCGTAGGAGGCGTCTCCGGCGGCCCAGCCGAAGGTGGTGGTGGGCACCGGATAGGGCGGGTCGACGGAGTTGGGCGTTCCGAGCGGAATGGGCACGATGGCGGCCTGTTCGCGCAGCCACGTCGTCATGGCCCGCAGGCGCCGGGCCAGGTCGGCGTCGTCCTGGCGGTAGACATCGGGCGGGTCGTCGGCCGTGATCGACCAGGCGGCCCGGCGGCCGGTCACCGGGTCGTCCAGGTAGTCGCGCGTGATGGCCGCGACGGCATCGGTCTCCAAGCGGATCCAGGCCGCCTCGGGATCGCTCGGCTCGGTCGCCGAGAGCACGATGTCGAAGGAGCCGTCGGCCCGGCGGAGGGCGTCGCGGCTGTTGACGGTGCCCACGATGTGCGTGGAATAGCGACCGTCGTCGGGCCCTCCGTAGACGGTCAGCGACATGTAGACGGCGTCACCGGGCTGGACGTGGACCCGGTAGGTGCGGGCCGGGTCGATCGGGGCGTAGCAGTAGAACGCGTCGGCGTTGTCCCCGCCCCACTTCTTGTAGGGGCCTACGATCTCGACGAAGCGCGGGCGGGCCGTGTCGGACCATACGTTCACGTCGGCCGCCACCTGCAGCATGGACAGGACCCACTTGTGCGCTTCGAGCAGCGTGTCGGGGTCATTGGCGAGCGACTCGACCATGCGCCGCTGGGTCGCCGCCACCTCGTCCAGCAGCTGGAGTGAAGGCCGTCTCGGTCTCGGTGCTCATGGGCCCAGTCTGCGTCAGGTTGCCCGGGCCTCGCTGGAGCGGCTGGTCCCGAGCCGGCCTGCCGTGAGCGTGGCGGCGGCCGACTCGTCGCGGAATGAACCGTCAACAGCTGCCCGACGGTGAAGTGGGCATGTGGTGGGAGAGTCGAACACCGCAGGAAAAGTGGGTCGGGGGGAACGCGCGTCAGAGGGCGGCGGATCCCACAATGTCCGTCACGTGGACGCCCAGGCCCGGCAGGGATCCTTCATACGGAGCACCGCCGTAGGCGAAGACCCCGCCGTCCTTTCCGAAGAGCCAGTAACTGTTCTCGGAGAATGTCGGGGTGATGCTCGACACGGCGGCGTTCAAAACCAGAGGACTGCCGGGAAAGTTCCCCGCCGTGCCAAATCCGGCGACCGCGCCCGCAGCCGTGGCCACCCAGTAGCCGGCGCCACCCGCAGAGCCGGCGATCCCTACGGCGTTCGTCACGTGCTGACCGAGGCCCACCATCGAGCCCAGGAACGGCGCATCCCCAAAGGCGAACACGCCGCCGTCCGCTCCGACCACCCAATAGCCCATGTCGGTCGGCGTTGCGGCCATTCCCACAATGTCCCCGACGGTGACGTCCGAGTCCGGCAACGATCCTTCAAAACGAGAGATGCCGAACGGGTAGACCGCCCCATTGGCCCCCACCAGCCAGTAGCCATTGCCGTTCGGCGTGGTCGCGATCCCCACGATGTCGCGTACGGCCGTGGTGTCACCCGGTAGTGAGCCAAGGTAGGGCGCATCCCCAAAGGCGAAGACGCCACCGTCGGCCCCGACCAGCCAATATCCCCTGCCGGTGGGGGTCGCGACCATTCCCACAACGTCGTTGACCGTGACACCCGCGCCGGGCAGCGACCCCTCATAGGGCGCGCCCCCGAACGCGAAGACCCCTCCGTCGCTTCCAGTCATCCAGTAGCCGGGGAACATGCTGGTGAGTGCGAAGGGTTCTGTTGTTGCCGGCGTGAGCGACCCGCCCTCGAAGACCAACTGGTAGGTGCCGCTGTGTGAGAGCAGTGTGCAGTTGAAGTCGGCGATTCCAGTCGTCACAACCATTGGGTTTTCAGCACAGGAGATGGCAGAACCACCTGAGGTCATGACTTCGCTGAGAGTGACCTCGTCCGTGTTGTCGCCCGTCACCACGTTGCCACTGCCGTCCTCGACCGAGACTCCGATGGTGAACGGTTGGTTGAACAGAACCGTGGACGGAGGTTGGGTCGTGATCACCAGCTGTGTCGGAACACCGACCGGGGCAGCGCCGGCCGAGTCGGCCAACCCAACTCCAGTCGGAACAAGCAGCCCCAGCGCAACGAGGAGGACGCCAACCACATAGCGCCCGCCATCAGAGATCGAGACCACTATCCACCTCACGAGATTTACAGGCATTCTCGGCTGAATGGACTTTACGTCCGGAGGACCGACCGGACAATCATGGAAACCCATCGAGGCAGGGATCGCAACAGAGGACAGAATCTCTGGGACCCCAGGTGGATGCCGCGCTCCTCCCTTAAATGCTCAACATCCATGCTCTGGTGCAAAGGGTGGCACGAGCTTGCCCGTGCCGACCCCACTGACCTCCGCGCCATCGCTGCTCCGGAATCCGGAGACACTTGCTTCCGCACCTTCGCCGCTAATGAGCCGCCTCTCGGCCTGAGACGAAATAGACCCGATGGATGCCAGACTGAGCGCCAAGGGGGGCCGGTGGGACGATGCAGCATGAGGGGATAGTTTGAGCCCATGCCGATGCCGAAGCGGTCAAGTGTCGATGATTTCTTTGCACAGCTTGGGGACGTGCAGCGTCCGCACCTCGAGGCGCTCCGGGCGCTGAGTGTGGAGGTCGACCCAGAGGCGCGAGAGGAACTCAAGTGGAACCTTCCGGTCTACGTCCGCGGAGACAACACGAACCAGTGGATGCTCCAGAACTTCAAGCACCACTGCTCACTTCGATTTTCTCCTGAGTTCTTCGCCACCCAGAAGGCCGTGGTCGAGGCCGCCGGCTACGAGTTCGGCGAGGGCTTCATAAAATTGCCCTATAAGCGGGAGCTGCCGACCGAGCTCCTGAGGACACTGATGTTGGCGCGGGTGGCCGAGTTCGAAGCGCGGCATGCCGGCTAGGCCGCGGGGGTCATGGTGCCTCGGCTCATCTCGATCGGGTGCCTTGATGGGCAGTTGACGCCACGTAGGCCACCGCCACGGCGCCGCCAGAATCAGTGCTGGACCTACACTGCGCGCAACAGGTGAGCACAGGGGGAGGTTCCTATGCCAGTGAGTAAGCCACAAGATCTCCCGCGCGGAGGTGGGGACCGCTGGCCGCTGTGCGGCGCCGGTTTCCGGTCGGTCCAGTGGGGTGACCTCGAGGTCGGCTATACAGATACCGGTGCGGGCGACCACACGCTCCTTTACCGGGGACTACCCGGTGATGTCTGCCCCTGCCCCCACTATGGATACATGTTCAGCGGGCGCTTGCGCTGTCGGTACCCTGGAAGCGATTGGCCGGACGAGGTAGCGGAAAAGGGCGACGCGTACTTCTTTCGCGCCGGACACGTGCTGATCTACGAGGAGCCGAGCGAAGTCGTCGAGTTCAACCCGGCCAGCGTGCTGCAGTACATGATGGACCACATCGAAAAGGCGGCGAGTCGCCTTGGCAATCCCTGAGCACCGTTGAGATTTGTCCCGCCCGCCCCGCGCCTGCGGGACGACGGTCACCGGTTTTCTCGACACCGTGTGGACGCATCCGCCGACGACCCCACAGGTGTCGGTCTTCTCGGAGGTTTTCCTGACGCTGTCCTGAACCTGTCGCCCCCGATCACCGCAGCAGCCGGAATCCTCGGCGATGGGCCGCCATGACCGACGTTCGAACGCGGCGTCTCCAGCTGCACGCGATCGATGTCGCCGAGGCCGAACGTATTGCCGCTCGGAGTGCGGGACCAGCCGATGCGTGGGCGGACGACTTCCCTTTCGAGGGCGACGTTGGCGCAGTGGGAGGATTCCTCCGCGCCACCGCAGGGTCCGGAGACCAGCGGCCGTTCGGCTACTACACCATCACCCGCCTGGCCGACGGGCTGGCCATCGGGGGCGTCGGCTTCAAGGGCCAGCCAGATGACGGCTGGGTCGAAGTCGGCTATGGCCTGGTTCCTTCTGCCCGCGGCAATGGCTACGCCGCGGAGGCGGTCGTCGCGCTCCTGTCCGTGGCCGCTCGCCATGGACTGTCCAGGGTGATCGCCAACACGACTCCGGACAACTTTGCTTCGCAGCGGACCCTCATCCGAGCCGGATTCCGCCTTGTGAACACCGACGCGGAGTTCCACCACTTCGAAGTTCCCCTGAACGGGCGCAGCGCCACCTAGCCGATTGGCTGAATGGCACAAGCAGTGGCTCGACGCGTTGCCGGGCAGGCGCGGCTGACTCGCCGCGATGTGTGCGGCGGCCGTCGCTGCAGGCACACGTGCACGGGTCGTGCTCGCGTTGTGAGCCGTCGTCTGCCGGTGCTGGCGGCAGGTCTTCCGCTGGAAATAATCCCCTAGCCGGCGGTGTCAAACGGGCAGCGCTGACGGTGTGCCGGGGAGGTTCACCCTGCAGGCGAATCCCTTCCTTCCCTGAGCGGTTGAGGGGTGGCGCGGCTTCTAGCGGATCGGGCTGCCGAAGCGAATCACATTGCCGTCCGGATCGGTTACGGAGCCCTCCCGCTTGCCGTAATCCTCGTTCTGCGGGCCGGTCACTTCGATTCCCGCCTGTCTCCACTCTTCTGCCACCCGGTCGGCGTCCTGGCAGTGGATGTAGAGACGCCCGACACCCGGAACATCGTCGCCCGCGCTTTGGGCGAGGTGGATCGTGAGGCCCCGATCCCGATGGGCAAATCCATAGGTGTCGTCGTGGAGGGACGTCTCGAAACCCGCACGCTCGTACCAGGCGGCCGAGCGAATCACATTGGCAACCGTGAAGATCGGTTCGAAGCCCGTGATCAGCCAAGTGCCGGTCATGAGCTGCAGTTGGCCGTCGTGTTGTGCGTTGAGGCCACTCAGGCAGTTGTGACAGATCGGCTGATCGGGGTGCGATCGCAAATGGACCCACCAATCGACCGAGGCTGAGCAGCATGAACAGGTCACGGCCATCGCCCGTTATCGTACGCGTCGGAGGGATGAAGGTTGCCGTTCAGTCAGGCGCTGTGGTCGTTTCGCCTCTCCGGGGACACCGGAGGACGCCCGTCTTGTCTCGTCCTGGGCAAGCCGAGGTAAGTTTCTCCTCGTGGCGACGTCCGAACCTATCGATGCACCGGCGCCTCGGACGCCCAAGCAGGAGCAGATGGACGCCTCGCCGGACATCGTCGAGGTGGTGCCGGGCATTCTGCGAATGCAACTTCCCATCGATTTCACCGGCTTGGGCCACGTGAATACGTATGCCCTCGAGGATGACAATGGCTTCACACTGGTCGATCCGGGGCTGCCAGGCGAAGAGTCGTGGTTGGCCCTCCGCAGCCGCATGGACACGGCGGGCATTCCCCTAGAGCGGGTGCACACCATCGTGGTCACCCATTCGCATCCCGACCACTTCGGTGGAGCGGGGTTGTTGGCCCAGGAGAGCGGGGGCGCCATTGTGGCCTCCGACCGCTTTCGCACCTTCTTCGATCCCGAAGACATTGACGATCGCGAGCTCGAGGCAGCGGACGACATCGATCCGGACGAGAGTCCGATCCCCAGCATCCGGATCGAACGGCCCGCACCCTGGGGAGGATCAACGGTCGGACCGCCACCCGAAGCCCGAGCCAGAATGCTCGCCAATCAGGCCGACCTCTTCAAGTGGTTCAAGCCACCCCGCCCGTCGCGCCGGATGGCCGATTGTGATCACATCGTGTTGGGTGGCCGGGACTGGGTCGGCCTCTTCACTCCGGGACACACCGATGACCATCTTTGCCTCTACGACGAGGAGAGTGGGGTGCTGCTCGTTGGCGATCAGGTGTTGCCTACCATCACGCCGCACATCTCAGGGCTGATCGCGGGTGACCCGCTGCTCAGGTATCTCGAGTCGCTCGACCGCTTATCGGACCTACCTCACGTGTCCACGGTGTTGCCGGCGCACGGCCAGCCGTTCGAAGATCTGGCCGGCCGGGCCGAGGAAATCAAGCGCCACCACGAAGAACGGTTGGAGCTATTGCTCGAGGTCTGCGATGTCTCGGGCTGGGCCAACGTCATCGACCTGTCACATGAGCTGTTCGCCCAGCGGTCATGGGGCTCCATGGCCGAGGCTGAGACCTTCGCCCACCTGGAGCACCTGCGGTACAAGGGCGCAGTGCAGCGCCGGGAAGAGGCCGGCATTCTGCTCTATCACCTTTAGTCCGCCACATTGGAGACATTGAGCTGCCCACGAACGCCGGGTCGGGGTGCGTGTCACCGGCGCCTCGAAGGAACGCACCACCATGCTCACGGCAACCCGAACTGGGTCCTCGAATCGGTTCGGGTCATGGAAATGCTCACCGATGAATGAATTTGCGAGACCTTCAACGTCCAACTGTACGAACGACTGATGTGCGCTCCGTAGGGCGGGCGAAGAGCGAAAGGGAGGACCGATCATGACAGGGGAAAGCAGCCCGGTCGAAGTGTCACGCAGGATCGAAGCACCGGCTGCTCTCATCTTCGAGATCCTGGCGAATCCGCAACGCCACTCGGATTTCGACGGGTCTGCCATGCTCCGAGGAGCCGTCTTCGACCGTCCTATCTCCGACGTGGGCGACACCTTCACCATGAAGATGAATCGGCTCGGTCGCGACTACCTCATGCTCAACTATGTAGTGGAGTTCGAGCCGAACCGCCGCATCTTTTGGGAACCTGCTCCGGGAGACGTCCCTACGGCCGGCGGTGATCCAACCAAAGTGGGCGTCCCGGCGGGTTACCGCTGGGGCTACAGCCTCACCCCGGACGGTGACGACGCCACCGTGGTCACCGAGGTCTTTGACTGCGGCCCGGAGGAGAACCGTGAACACCTCCTACGCCAGGGCGGGGCGTGGATCAACGGGAACAACTCCGTGCTTGAGTCCATGGCGGCCAGCCTGGAGAGGCTCGAGAAGATCAGTACCGAGTAGGACCGGTGCCGGAGCGCATCTTCTTGCACCGCGAGCGGCACGGCGATGATGCGTCGGGACCACCCATAGCCCGCAGCGGCCGATCTGCACACCATCCACCGCCGGCGACGTCTCAAACTCTCTACACCGGGGCGGACACCACCCCGTGTCGTCGGGTCGCGGCATCGCCGATCGACACCGCAGGAATAGCCGTTCACGCTCCAGGGTCGGCCTCCATAGATAAGAAAAGAGTGAGAATGCACATCGGCTCTCTTCCAGATGACCACGATGTCGCTCCCGGTCAGGAAGACGAACGTCTCACCAGCGTCTCCGGCTACCTCATCGCACAATCAGACGAACGCCTCCGGCGCGACCTCACGACCTCGTAGTTCGGCTATCTTCCTCACAGAAGCCAGCTGGCCTCCGAATGGATTCGCCTCCGCCCCAATCGGGTTTGTGAGCCCGCCCCACTGTAGAAAGACGCCTGTTAGTGAGAAAGCTGACTCTGAACCTCGTCTTCGCGGCAAGCATCGGCGCAACCGTTGTCGCGGTCGTGGCGTCACTCTTCGTCGGTCCTGCCGCCGCGGCCGCGTCTTCAGCGTCGAAGCCATCGACCAGCGTGCTCGTCCCGGTATCAGCAGCCAAGGCGGCGGGATTCGCGAACGTGGTCAACGCTCCCACCACCTCAACGAACACCCAAGTCACCGGGTGCCCCGATGGAGCCCAAGAGGAATTCGCGAGCGCATCCGGAACCCTCGGGTTGGTGTCTGAGGTGCTCTACTGCTCGTCAACGTCAGACGCGACCAAAATCTTGCAGAGCATTGCAACAAGCGGCAACGCACAAGCGGGTCTGAGCCCTCCGAAGAGTCTCGGGTCGACTGCGGTCGAGCGATTGGGGTCGGATTCGACCTACCTCATCGCCTGGCGTCGCGGTACCGCGTTCGAACTGACGGGACTATCCACGGATCTGCCCGCGAGTTCGACGACAAGTACCACCACGGGTACGTCAGTTCCGCTTACCGCGCACGACCAGCAGGTGCTGGCAAACGCAGCGACACAACAGAGTGCGAGATTCACGAATGTAACGGTCTCTTCGGGAACCAGCGGTTCGGCGGCCGATGCGAAGGCGCAGGCAACCGCCAACACAACCTCGGTGGCTGCCGGCTGTCCAAAGAATCCTGCGACAGCGCTGAAGAAGTCGAAGTGGACCAGCGCACCGTCGACGGTCATCGACGCTGCCAAGACCTATACCGCCACGGTCAAGACCGATGTGGGCACTTTCGTCATTGCGCTCGATGCAAAGGGTGCACCCCAAACCGTCAACAACTTCGTCTTTCTGGCTCAGCACGGTTTCTTCAACTGCGTGATCTTCCATCGGGTCATCCCGGGGTTCGTGGATCAGACCGGGGACCCGACCGGGACGGGCAGCGGCGGCCCGGGGTACACCATCCCCGACGAGCTGCCCGCGAAGGCATCGAATCCGGCCGACCAGTACCCGCTCGGATCGGTGGCCATGGCCAATACCGGACAACCGAATACCGGCGGCAGCCAATGGTTCATCGTCGCCGGTGCGCAGGGCGAATCGCTCGCGAATTCGTACTCCCTGTTCGGTCACGTCACCTCGGGGATGAGCGTTGTTGAAAAGATCAATGCGCAAGGAAGTGCCTCAGGAGACCCTCCCGACGTCACCCACCGGATGCTGAAGGTCACTATCACCTCGTCCTGATTGAGCGCAGCCCCAACCCAAGCCACTTGCGACACCGACAGACCACGAAGGCGCGAAGCGGACGGACAGAACCTGATGGGTCCAGTGGGGCGCTAATGAGGACAGACGTGTGCGGAAAGGGGCCGATACCTTGGGGGCGCACGCCAATCGGTCTCTCTCGCTACATTGAGGTCTTTACCACGACGAGAGGATCACAATGTCGTCAATCTCAGGGCCTGAGCATCTCAGCGGCCATCATCGAGACACTTTGCTCCAGATCTTTCAGGCAAAAACGAACTACAACGTCGAATGGCACGATGTCGTCTCTTTGCTGGAGGCGGTCGGATCTATAGAGCAACAGCACGACGACATGTTTCTGTTCCGCATCGGCGAAGAGACTGAGGTTCTCAGGCGTCCGAGCGACAAGGACATCGACGGACAACAACTCGTCGACTTGCGCCGAATATTGACGAGTGCCGGCTACGACACCGTGGCCGCGGATCTCGAAGACAAGGGCGACGAATCCTGAGCCGAGAATGGGTGTGCGGATAGGGTCTTCGCTTACCCGTCGAAGACAGAGGGTCCCGACAGGCCGGGGATGCTCTACGAACGGATGGGCAGAAGGGTACGACGATGGATGACGTCGAAGCGATCAAGCAGCTCAAGGCTCGTTACTTTCGAACGATGGACACCAAGGACTGGGCCGGCATGCGTCAGGTTTTCACCGACGACGTCGTAGTGGACACCACGGCCTCAGGCGGTGGCGTCGTAAAAGGAGCGGACGAGTTCCTCGCCTTCCTGCGGCAGACCCTCGACAACGTCATCACCGTGCACCACGGCCATATGCCCGAGATCGACCTCACCTCACCCACATCCGCAACCGGCATCTGGGCGCTCCAAGACCTCTTGCTGTGGCCGGATGGGACCAGATTGCAAGGCTATGGCCACTATCACGAGACCTATGAGCTGGCGGGTGCGGAGTGGCGGATCAAGTCGTCGACCCTGACCCGCTTGCACATGGACTTCTCGGGAACCGGCGTCTAGGAACGCACCGGGCTCGAGAGCGCGCTGGCCTCTCATTCGCCCGCCGGATCGGAGACCTTGAACCGGTGACTGGGGAGCGTGAGCCGGGCTTCATCGGAGGCATGACTGTAAGGTCACTCGTCGCGAATGTGCCCTGACGCGGTGCTACGTAATGCGATAAACCCGGTATTCCACACCGCCACCTTCTATGAGGCGGCCCTCTGAAGCGAAAAGGCTGGTGGTCAACCAACTGTAGCGTTCGTCGCCGGTCTCGAACCGGGGCGTCGTCCTGAAGTACTGGTCGCCCCAGTCGGTGCCAGCACCGCTGGCGGTGGCGTTCAGCACCGTTTCGTTGAGCTCGAGCAGGCCCGTGTAGTGCGTGTAGATGGAGGCTCCGTCGTCGGTCTCGATCTGTCCCCGGACATCAATCTGTCCCCATCCGTCTGACCCGATCACGATCCAGTCTCCGCCGCCGGACAACAGCCGCCCGTTCAGCCGCTCCCCGGTTACCCGTCCCTCGGCCACTTCGAGGAACATGCGACTTCCGAAGGTCACGGGCGGCTTCAGTGTCCCGTAGTAGTCGAATTCGTGGACAAGCTTCATGAAGATCGCCTCCTTAGGTTCACCGACTGTATTCCTCCCTGCCTTTGTCGGCCGCAGCACGCACCGTCAATACGTCGAGTGTCGCGGAAATGGGCCACTTCTCTGCCCGTAACGGAAGCGCCATTGGTTGCAGCCCGTCCATAATCATGGTCATGCGCGTCAGAAGCGTCCGGGGGAAAGGAGCGGTGATGGCCCGAATACTGGTCACTGGCTCGTCGGATGGCCTCGGCCTCATGGCGGCCCGCCTGCTCGTGGAAGAACGGCCACGAAGTCACGTTGCATGCCCGCAACACCGCACGGGCCGACGACGCCCGAGGCCAATTACCAGCCGCGACGGACGTGGTCGTCGGCGATCTGACGAGCATTTCGGGCATGCGGCAGGTCGCCGAGCAGGCCAATGTCCTCGGGAAGTACCACGCGGTCATCCACAACGCTGGCATCGGGTACCGAGAGCCAGAGCGGATCGTGACGGTTGACGGCCTGTCTCACGTATTCGCCGTCAACGTGCTGGCGCCGTACCTCCTGACCGCCCTGATGACTCGGCCGGATCGGCTCGTCTACCTGAGTTCCGGCATGCATCGGGGCGGTGACCGGGATCTTTCGGACCTCCAGTGGGAGCGTCGCCCTTGGAACGGGTCACAGGCGTATGCGGACTCCAAGTTGTTCGACGTCGTCTTGGCCTTCGCGGTGGCACGTCACTGGCCGGACGTGCTCTCCAACGCCCTGGAGCCGGGCTGGGTGCCGACGAAGATGGGCGGTCCCGGCGCTCCTGACGATCTGTCCCTGGCCCCGGTCACCCAGGTCTGGCTTGCGACGAGCGACGACCCGGCGGCCACGGTGACGGGGCACTACTTCTATCACCAGCGCCCGCGCGAGACGCACCCCGCTGCGAGCAGTCTCGAAGTGCAAGAAGAACTGCTCGAACTGTGCGGGGATCTCACCAGTATCGAACTTCGGTAGTCCGAGGGCGCCCGATGTGCCTTGATGATCCGACCTGGCGTATGGGACTCACCCCATTCCCTAGGTCAGCGTTTGGCGATTGCTTCGCGGACTGCGGGCACGACCTCGTGTGCCCAGAGGTTCAGAGTCTTGTCGCTGATGGTTTCGCCGGGAGGAACCAAGTAGATGAATGCGGCGGCCTCATGGTCAAATACAGCGAAGGTCATTTCCTCTATCCACTGCGTCACCCCGCCCCCGATCCAGCGGCCCTCGTCGTCGCGGGTGTCTCGTAGCGGGTCTTGTGTCAAGGCGTCCCGAGACGTTGTAGATGGTCTCGACATCAGCAGGGTCTCTCCCCACCGAAAGAGCGGCTTCGTCGACGATGGGCCGGGACCCGGCAACCTCAGTGCTGCGCCAGTCGGCGAGGTGGCCCGGTATCCATCCGTCCGCCTGTCGGCCGGTGAGTGCCAGGTTCTTCGGACCGAGCGCTCCGACCCAGATCGGTGGCGTTGGCGCGGCCGCGGGTGTCAGCTCGGTGACCTGGTAGAACTCACCGTCGAAGGTGACTGGATCGCCGCCGCCCGAGAGCGCCCGCACGATCATGATTGCTTCTTCCAGCGCTCGTATTCGGGCCGCGGGCGACAGGCGGGGGACCCCGAGGGCGACGATTTCCTCCCACATCCCGCCCGCACCCATGCCGAGAACGACACGACCGCCGGAGATCGTGGACAGTCCCGTGACGGTCCGGGCGAGAACCGGAGCAGGGCGGCTCAGCAGGTTGGTCATGATCACCGCTCCGGTGATGGTGCTGGTCGCGCCCAGAAGGAACCCAGCGCGGCGTAGGCGTCGAGCCGCTCGGCGAAGTAGGGATGGTCGCCGACGCTGACGAGGTCGAGACCAGCGTCGTCCGCGAAGCGAGCATGCCCGATCATCTCGCCCACTTGGTGGACACCGACCTCCAGCCCGAGGCCGAAGAGAACTTTGTGGCCGTGAGTCACGAGACCCATTCAATCAGGAGCACCTCGGTATCTCCATGGTGCCTGATGGAGACCCGCACGGCGCACCCCGGGCAGGCGTAGAAGCGCTGGCCAGGTCCGAGGGCCTGGACCAGACGCAGGACCGTGACATCGATCCGCCGAATCCCAGCGCAACGGCAGAGGACGGGAGCCGTTGTGGCCTGTGTGTGATCTGTAGCGCTGCGCCCGACTCGTCGAGTCACACACAGCAACGCAAGCGCTCACCGTCACCAGGGACTTCGAACAGAGCGGCCGACCAGGATCGAACTGGCATCATCAGCTTGGAAGGCTGAGGTTCTACCATTGAACTACGGCCGCGAATCGACGTGCAGTCTAAAGCACGTACTCTCGGCCCCGTGGAGACGATGTACGAGCGAGTCGGGGGTGACGCCTTCTTCGTCGACCTGGTCGACCGCTTCTACCTTGGGGTGGCCGGCGACCCGCTGCTGCGCCCGCTCTACCCCGAGGACCTCACGGAGCCGGCCCAGCATCTGGCGCTGTTCCTCATCCAGTACTGGGGCGGTCCGGGCACCTACAGCGAGCAGCGCGGCCACCCGCGGCTGCGCATGCGCCACGTGCCGTTCGTGATCGGCCCCGGCGAGCGCGACGCCTGGCTGCGCCACATGCTCGAGGCGCTCCTCGAACTGGAGCGGGCATCGCGTATTTCGCCTGCAGACGGCATTGAGCTACGTGACTACCTGAACATGGCCGCCAACTCGCTGGTCAATTCTCCCTGAACGCCCCGTTCGTCGGTCAGTCCTTGAAATCGGGCGTGCGCCCCTCCTTGCGGGCGGCTACCGACTCCTCGAAGTTGTGTGTCGTGATGCGCACGAATAGCTGCGACGCCCCCTCGGCGTCCATGTGGGTCTGCAGGCTGCTGGCGTCGAGGCTGTTCCACAGCTGGCGCTTGGTCAGCTCGACCCCGGCCCGGCTCCACCCGTTGATGCGGTCAGCCAGCTCGAAGCAGGCCGGCAGGAGCTCGGCTCCTGGCACCACCTTCGAGACGAGGCCGATCCGGTCGGCCTCCGCCGCGTCGATGTCGCGTCCGGTCAACATGATCTCGGCCGCCCGCGTCTGTCCGACACTGCGCGGCAGCAGGAAGCTGAGCCCGAGCTCGGCCGCCGTGAGGCCGTTGTTGATGCCGGCCGCTCGGAAGTAGGCGTCCTCGGACGCGATGCGCAGGTCGGCCGCCAGGGCCAGGCAGAACCCGCCCCCGATGGCGGCCCCATTGACGGCGGCAATGACCGGCTGGTGCAGGCGGCGAATGGTGGAGATGACGTCGTCGAGCATCTCCATGGAGCGCAGCGCGATCGTCGGCAGCGTGAGCCCGTCGAGGTTCGGGATGGTGCCGGGGTTCTCATGGTCGGCACCCGAGCAGAAGCCGCGCCCGGCGCCCGTGATCACGACGACCCGGACCCCGTTGTCGGCTCCGATGTCGCGTAGCGCGTCCCGGAACGGGATCATCACGTCGAAGGCCATGGCGTTCATGCGCTCGGGCCGGTTCAACGTGACGACGGCGACCTGGGGGTGCGGCCGGGTGACTTCGGTGAAGGACATGGCGGCATGGTAGAGGGACCCGTCGCCGGCCCCGACGCCTCAGTGCCCGGGCGGTCCCTCCGAAGGCGTGGACACGCCCGGGGCAGGGGGCGTAACCGGCACCGGCGGCGGCGGCGATGGCGCGGGAATCAGGGAGCGCTGGCGGGAACTCCCCTGGTGCGCCTCGTTGCGCGCGAGCCAGCGAAGTCGGGCCGCCTTGGCGTCCCAGTCGTAGACCACGGCGGTCCGGGCGACGAAATCGTCCAGGGCGCGGCGCTCCCGCTGGTAGACGATGCCCAGGAACCCGATCCCGAGCGTCAGCAGGGTCAGCCCGAGACCGATGGTGCGCAGCACGGCCTGCCTCGGACTGATCGGCCCGCCTTCTACCGTGACCACCTGAATGCCGAAGATGGCCATGCCCAGCGTCTTGCCGCTGACCGCCCACTGGTAGGCGTAGTAGACGAACTCCCAGACGGCCAGGACGATGAAGGCCGCGATCCGGTGGTTGGTGAGCGTGTAGTTCCTGCCGGTCACGAGCTTGATCGCGATGTTCACCAGGGCTTGGCCCAGGAGGTAGAGGCCCCAGGAGGCACCGACGTCGGCACCGAACGCGACCAGCCGGCTGACCGCACCCGCGTAGTGGCCCTGGCGACCGACGGTCAGCTCTGCCGGAGGGGCGGCGACGGTGGTCACGCCGTCACCTGGGCCCTCTCGACGAGCAGCGGAGGCCCGTCGGGCCAGGTCGTGATCTTCTTGCCCCGGCCGATGAGGCGGTTGCCCCAGCGCAGGATGAAGTCGTCCAGGCCGACGCCCTGACTGCGGATCACGTCGAGGACCTCGGTGATGACGCCCGTGGTCGAGCGGGCGATGATGGACCCGAGCTCGGTCTGTTCGACCAGGGCGTCGATGTCGAGCTTGTCGACGATGGCGTTGATGTCGACCCGTTCGATGATCTTCTGCACGTCGACCCGTTCGATGATCTTCTCGACGTCGACCCGGTCGATGATCTTGTCGACGTCGACCCGGCTGACGATGGCGTCGATGTCAACCCGGCTCACGATCCGGTCCACGTCGACCTGGTCGATGATGGAGTCGATGTCGATGGCATCGACGATCAACGGCACAATCCGCTCGGCCAGGGATTGGGCCAGCTGCTCCACCCGGACGCCGATCGGGTTCGGGCTCATCGGGCGCCGGACCAATGTGACATTCCCGTGATCTTCTCACTCGGACCGGCGCAGGTGGGCGATCGGTCGGGTACCGTCGGAGTGGCTGGAGACCGGTCGAGCAGGGGAGGGCACGGTGGAGTTCGAACGCTATGACGACGGAGTGCCCTCGTGGGTGGACCTGAGCAGCCCGGACCTCGAGAAGTCGAAGGCGTTCTACAGCGCCCTTTTCGGCTGGGAGTGCCCCGAGGGTGCCCCCGAGGCGGGCGGCTATTCGGTGTGTCTGCTGGGCGGCAAGACGGTGGCCGGACTGGGACCGCAGATGAACCCGGATTTCCCGCCGGCGTGGATGACCTACGTCAACGTGACCGACGCCGACGACGCCATCGCCAAGGTGGGCGCCAACGGGGGGACCGTCTTCGTGCCGCCCATGGACGTCATGGACGTGGGCCGCATGGCCATCTTCGCCGACCCGTTGGGCGCGGTGATCGGCCTCTGGCAGCCCAAGACGCACGTCGGCGCGCAGGTGGCCAACGAGCCCAACACGTTCTGCTGGAACGAGCTGATCACGACGGACATCGAGGCCTCCAAGACCTTCTACAAGGCGGTCTTCGGCTGGGACACCGAGGACATGGGGGGCGACACGGCCAGCCCACCCGCGTACTCGGAGTGGAAGCTGGCGGGTAAGTCCGTCGGCGGCATGATGCCGAAGCGGCCCGACATGCCGGCCGACATGCCCCCGAACTGGGGTGTCTACTTCGCTGTGGACGACGCAGACGCCGTGGCGGCCAAGGTGCAGGAGCTCGGTGGCGCGGTGTTCATGGGTCCGATGGACATCGAGCCCGGACGCATGGCCGTCGTGGCCGACAACGTCGGTGCCGTCTTCAACATCCTGAAGCTCAAGAGTTGAGGGGCCCCGACATGGAGCGCCGGCGCCTGGGTCGCACGGGTCACGAGAGCAGCGTGGCCGTCCTCGGTGGTGCCGCCTGCTGGGACGCCACGGTCGAGGAGGCGGGCCGGTGGCTGCAGTTGGCCCTCGACCACGGCGTCAACCATCTCGATATCGCACCGCAGTACGGGGCCGCCGAGTCGGTGGTCGGCCCGCACCTGGCCGAACGGCGCGACGAAGTCTTCATTGCGGGCAAGACGCTGCGCGCCAACCCGGACGGGGTGACCGATCAGTTCGACACGACACGGCGCCTGCTCCACGCCGAGGTGCTCGATCTCTACCAGGCGCACGCCGTGACATCGCTGGCCGAGCTGGACCGGCGCTCGGCCGCCCTCGAGCGCATCGTGGCGTTGCGCGAGGCCGGGCACACCCGCTTTGCCGGCATCACGGGCCACGACCTCGAGGTGCCGCGGGCACACCTCGAGGCGTTGCGCCGCTTCGACCTCGACACGGTGATGTTCCCCGTCTATCCGACGCTGTGGGCGCGGCCCGAGTACCGCGAACCGGCCGAGGAGCTTCTGGCGGTGTGCGCTGAGCGCGACATCGGCGTCATGGTGATCAAGGCGGTGGCGCGCCGCCCCTGGGCCGACCGCCGGCCCATGGGTGACGCCGTGGCCGGCAACGCCGCCACCGCGGCGCGCTGGGCCAGCTCGTGGTACGAGCCGGCGGCCACCGACGAGGAGATCGACCGCGGCGTCCACTTCGCCCTGTCCACGCCCGGCGTCCACGCCTTCTGCACGCCCGGCGACATCCCACTGCTGCCCACGCGTCCTGGCGGCGGCCGAGCGCTACCGCGGCATGGATCCGGCCGAGCGCGCCGCCGCCGTGGAGGCCATGGCGGACGAGGAGCTCATCTTCCCGATGGCCGGCTGAGGACGCCGCTCCCCTCGAGCAGGCTCAGCCGGCGCGGACGGCGGCTATCACGGCCGCGAAGGCGCCGTCGTCCGCGTCGTCGGCCGGAGGCGAAATGAGGATGCCCTGCCCAAGCCGCGAGAAGCGCGCCAGCAGCAGGTCGGGCAGCTCCTCGAACGTTGCGCAGGGCACCAGGGTGTCGAGCACCTCGTCGGAGAGCACGGCGCCCAGGTCGTCCCAGCGCTCGTGGCGGATCAGGTCGCGCAGCCGCGGACCGAGCTCGTCCCAGCCGTAGAGCTCGAGGGTGGGCGCGTAGGCGGGCGTGGAGTACAGAAAGGCCAGGAGGCGGCGCTGGCGCTCGCGTTCGGCCAGGACGGCGTCCGCCGAGGCCCCGGTGACGACCGTCGTGCCGACCACCGTCTCGAACCCCTCGCCGGCCAGGTCGCGGCCCGAACGCGCGCGCACCCGTGGCCAGAGCGGGAAGGCAGGTCTCCTCGAGATAGCGCGGGTTGGAGTTGGTCGGGTGGCTGACGAATCCGTCCGCGATGGCACCGGCCAGCTCGCACGCCTTCCGCTGCACGCCGCCCAGGTAGATCGGTGGCACGGCGGTCGCGTGGTCGGGGCCCGGGTTGAAGTAGGGCTGCATGCGGGTGACCGAGTACTGCGCGCTCTCATAGGACGGCGCCTGGCCGGTGGCGAACGACGTGAAGGCGGCACGCACCGCGCCGACGTAGTCGCGTAGGCGGCCGATGGGGTCCTCACCGAAGGGCACCGCGTAGCGGTCTTCGATGTTCTGTCTGATTTGTGTGCCCAACCCGAGCTGGAACCTCCCACCACTGAATTTGGAGAGGTCCCAGGCCGCGTAGGCCACCAGGGTGGGACTGCGCGTGAAAGCGAGAGCGACGCTCGTGCGGACGGTGAGGCGTTGCGAGTGCTCGGCCACCAGCAGCGCCACGGCCATGGAGTCGTGCACGGTCTCGGCCACGTGGATCCCGTCGTAGCCGAGCCGCTCCACCCGTTGGGCGTGCGCGATCGCCTCGGGCAGGCTGCACCGCGGGTCCATGCCCGCGTAGACCTTCACGCCGGCTTGGCGTCCCACCCGGTGCTCTGGGCGCGACCTCGGGCCATGATGCGCTCGCGTTCGGTGGCCAGGCGCGACTGGTCGAAGCGTTCGCTGATCCACTTCCTCGACCAGTCCGACTCGGCCTGCCAGGCCTCGAGTCCCGACAGTGCGCCGACGGCCTCGTACATGCGCCGGATTTCGCGGACGTTCTCCGGTGGGATGGAGCTCACGGCGGCGGCGATCTCTCGGGCCCGGGGCAGCAGGGCCTCGTGCGGCACGACCTCGACCACCAGCCCCCACAGCAGGGCCGTCGCCGCGTCGATGTAGTCGCCGGTGAAGCTCATGCGCCGGGCCCGGTCGACACCGATCAGCCGGGGCAGGCGGACCGTGAGCCCGCCACCGGGCATCACGCCGACCCGGGCGTGGGTGTCGGCGAAGCGGGCCCGCTCGGAGGCGATGAGAAAGTCGCAGCCGAGCGCCACTTCGAATCCACCCGTGACGGCCGGGCCGTTGACGGCCCCGATGATGGGCGTCTCATGGGGCGGCAGCATGCCGAAGTGGGAGGCCGGCGCGCTCTGTCGTGCCTGTTGGGTCGATCGGTCCTCCGTCGAGAGCTCCTTGAGGTCGACCCCGGCGCAGAAGGCGGGGTCGGCCCCGGTCAGAATGAGGCAGCGGACGTCTCTCGTCGGCGTCGAGTCGGGTGATGGCCCCGGCCAGCTCACGGTTGAGCTCACACGACAGGGCGTTGCGCGCCTCGGGACGGTTCAAGGTGACGGTGGCCACCCCGTCGGCCACTTCGACCAGCACCAGCATGTGTGTCCCTCCCTGTGTCAGGCGTCCCCGGCGAAACGGCTGGGCTCCAGGCCTTCGAAGACGACCACCCGTCGGACCAGTCCCGCCTCGTCGAGCGAGCCGAAGCCCCAGCCTTCCATGACCGTCGCGCCCCGCTCCAGCCGGGCCCAGGTGAAGCGGAAGTAGCCGTGGTGCAGGTCGACCGGACTGGTGCGCCGGAGGGCGGCGTGGCGCCACTCCTCGTGGCGGTAGCCGGCGAAGGCGTCGCTGAGGCCGTCGGCGACCGTCGTAGACCCCGTCGGGACCCACGTAGACGAAGTCCGGTGCGAGGTCGCGGGCCAGCCGGGCCGTGCGGGCGTCCCGGTCCGCCACGAAGACGGCCTCCATGAGCCGGTCGACGCGCCGGGCGACGTGCCCGGCATGATGGTCGCGCCGGAACACCGGGGCAGTCTCGCAGAGGTCGTTCGCCGGACGCCCGCCGACGGTGTCAGGCGTTGGCGACCCACTCCGTGTGGAGGAGGGCGTAGCAGTCGGCGTCGCGCTGCTCGCCGTCGATGCGCTCCCATCCTCGCAGCGTCGCCTCGCGGGTGAAACCGGCCGCCTCGGCCGTGCGCGCCGATGCCACGTTCCAGGGCTCCACGTAGAGGTGGAGGCGGGGGATGGCCAACTGCCCGAACCCGAACGACACCAGGGTGCGCAGCGCGTGCGCGGCCAGACCGCGGCCACGGGCGGTGGCGAGGAGCCAGTACCCGACAGAGGCGCGCCCGTTCTCGATTTCGTGCAGCCACAGCCCGATGGACCCGAGGCCGAGGGTCGGCTCGGCTTCCTCGGCGATGACGAAGGAGAACCCGTCCCCTTCGGTGGCCCGCCGGTGCTGACGCTCTATGAACGCCCGCCCCGCGTCATCGCTGTAGCGGCGCGGCACGGACGAGATCGACGGAATGAGGGGATCGGTCGAGGCGTGGCGGACCAGGCTGAGGTCCGACACGCGGTAGGGCCGGAGCAGTACCGGAGAGCAGGCCAGCTGCGGCATCGGCAGCGGTGGCGTGAAGGCGGTGAGGTCGAACGCGGTCATCGCAAGGGGTAATACCCCGGCACGAGGTGATGTGGGGTGTCCAGGTAGCCCTTGGCTTCGGGCGCCCCGCCGAAGCGCCCGTGGCTCCAGCGGATCTCGATGTGCCCCGTGATCTCCCGCACCTCATGGGTCATCCTGTCCCGCACGCGGGCTGACCACGTCACCCGGGGTTGCCCGCCCGCCTGCGGCTCCATCGTGATGGAGATCAGCTGGAACTGCTGGCGCCAGTCCCACGCGGTGGCGATGCGCAGGCGCAGCGAGCGGCTGGGCGACGAGCCCAGGACGAAGTACGGCGCGCCGCCCATGCGCAGGAGCCGCCACAGGATCGCCTCGCCGTTGCCGCCCCGCTCGTCCATGGCGTGTTCCCACCGCCGGACCGACGCCCCGGCCACAGCTTCGGACAGGCGCGCGTAGAGCGCCTTGGTGTACCCGGGCCACCCCGGGCGCAGCCACGAGCCGAGCGCCTCGCGCTGCTCGGAGGACAGCAGGGCCGCCTCCGTCGGCAGGGCCCGCAAAAGGGCTGGGAGGCCCGGCCGTGTCGCGGCGGAGGTCGCTCTGCGTCCGTGCGTGCGCCGTCGCCGTCGAGGCCCGGCAGCGACACCACGGCACCCGTCGGGGTCGTCGCGGCGGAACGCGGGCGGGGTTCCGCCGCGGGGGTCGAGGTGACCGTGGTGGTGCCGTCCCGGTCGAGCGCGGCCCGCCGGACCTCGGCGTAGAGCTCCTCGTACTGCGCCGGCGCCACCTCGGCGTACCAGTCGCCGGCCAGCCGCTTCTCGCGGCCCGATCGGCTGCCCCGCGCGCCGACCAGGAGATCGTCGAACACGTGGGACGGAGAGGCGTTGAACAGGATGGCGGAGAGGTACTTGCAACTGACGAGGTACACGTGGTCGACCCGGAGGTCGATGGGCGCCACCTCGTCGCCGGGTGCCCGGCCGGTGCCCTTCCACTCGACCACGTTGGGCCGCCGCCCGCGCAGGCCGTCTTCGGCGGCCAGGAAGGCGCGGCCGTTCTCGAATGCCGCGTGGAACTCGGTGTCGAAGGCGCCGCCGGCGCGCAGCTGGGTCAGGCGGTCCCACATCTCGGGCGAAAGGCTGTGCATGACCGGCGTGCGGGAGCGCAGGGCCACGTCGACGTCGGTCGCGCCCAGCATGCCCAGCGCCGTGCCCAATTCGGTCACCGTGGTGCGGTCGCTCGGCACGGACGCATCCTTCCACGGCCCGGCCGGGGCGGGACCAGGCTCAATCGGCGAAAAGGGGCGTCAGCTGGAGCTCGAGCGGCCCGACGGCGGCGCCGGCGGCGGCGTGCAACTCGGTGCTCTCGTACACGTCCACCGCCGTTCCGGTGCGGGCGATGAAGGCGAACACGGCGTCACCCCAGCGTTGCTCGCGCAAAGCCTGGCGCAGCGACTCGCGCTCGCCCGGTGGGAGCTCACGACCCGGAGTGGTCGCCACCAGCTGGCAGGCCAGCACCCAGTGCAGCGTGTCCATGTCCTCGGCCACGAAGACACGGGGCGGGTCGTCGCGCACGACCGCGCAGGCGACGACGACGCCCATCGGTTCAGACGGCGCCCGGTGCCAGGTCGGACTCGGCCCAGAACCCCGGCGACGGGCTCGTGCGGCCGGCGGCGTACAGGCGCAACCGGCGGGAGGCGGCGGGCGAGAGCAGGTCGACGGCGTCGAAGATGGCGCCGGGCCCCGGCGCCCGCAGGGCCCGGTCGGCCTCGGTCCCGGACCGGGGCAGTTGGGTCGTCAGCACGACCAGGGGCCCGACCCCGTTGGCCGCCATGACGTGGGCCCGGCCCAGCGCGCGCCACACCGTCTCGGACCGGGCCATGCCACCGCGGTAGGCCGAGTGGGGTCCGGCCAGGTCGAAGTACCAGCTGCGCCCGGCGGCGTCGGCCGCGACGAAGCTCACGGCGAGCCCGAGCCCGCGCAGGCGCTGATTGGAGCGCAGCGCCGTGAAGCCGGCAGCTTCGAGCGCGTCGCGGGCCAGGCTGGCCGCCGACGCGCCGTCGGCCCCCGCCACCGGGCCGGCCGTCGTCGCCACCGGGTCCGGCTCGGCGCCGGTCCCCACCTCGTCGCCGGCCAGGCGCGTGAGGGCCAGCTCCACGTAGGCCGGGTCGAGGTCGTAGCCGACGGCATCCCGGCCGCAGCGGCGAGCGGCCAGCAGCGTCGAGCCGGACCCGCAGAAGGGGTCGAGCACCAGGTCGCCCTTGTACGTGTAGAGCTCCATGAGCCGCTGGGGCAGTTCGACGGGGAACGGGGCCGGGTGCTGCACCCGCACCGCACTCTCCGGCGGGATGTCCCACACGTCGAGCGTCAGGGACATGAAGTCGTCGGCCGAAATGGTGCTCTCGTGCGGCAGCTGCTCGCGACGGCGCTGCTTGGGAGTGCGCGCCCGCCCGAAGCGGCCCTTGGAGGCCACGACCACACGCTCGGTGACGTCGCGCAGCACCGGGTTGGCGGCCGAGCGGAAGGAGCCCCAGGCGCACGAGCCGCTGGCGCCCTCGCCCTTCTGCCAGACGACTTCGCCGCGGGGGAGGAGGCGCAGGTCGTCCTGCAGGATGGCCATGATGTCGGCCGACAGGCTCCGGTACGGCTTACGACCCAGATTGGCCACGTTCACGGCGATGCGCCCACCCGGCTCGAGCACCCGCTTGCACTCGGCGAACACGTCGCGCAGCAGCTCGAGGTACTCGATGTAGGACCCCGGCACCCCCTCGCGGTCGAGCTCCTCCTCGTACTGCTTGCCGGCGAAGTACGGCGGCGAGGTGACGACGAGGGCGACCGAGTCGTCCTGCACCGCATCCATCCGGCGGGCGTCGCCGCACAGGCACGAGACGCCCGCCGGGTGCGGGTTCACGTGCTCGTCCGCGCTCAGCTCGGGCGCCTCGAAACGCGCGTAGAAGGCGTCGGCCACGTGGGACTCGCGGCGCCCGACACCGAAGTTGGAGGTGGAAGTCGCGGCGCGACGGCGTGGCGGCATGGGACTCGGCCGAACCCTACCGGCCGCCCCGGGCCGGGGTCGTGATGCGGCACACGCAGCTCCGGGGGGTCACGTCCCCACCCTAGGGAAGGGGTGTGACGGCGCCGAGCGGAGACCGCGCTCGGGCTCGGCCGCAGGCCTCGGCGCTGCCGCCCCGACTAGCGCCAGAGGATGGGGAACGCCGAGTGCGGGCCGTCGAGGCCCTTGAGGACGAGGGACCGTGCCTCCCCGAGGGGGAAGGCACCGGCGAGGTCCTCCTGGACGACCTGCGAGGCGAGGATCTCCCCGCCCGAGGCGGCGGCGGATATGCGGGCGGCGATGACGACGGTGCGCCCGAAGAAGTCCCCACCTTCGACTTTGGCGTTCCCGCTGTGCAGCCCGACCCGGACCGCCACCGGGACACCGGTCCACCCCGTGCTCAGGGAGCGCTGGAGCGCGGCCGCGCAGGCCGCGGCGGAGCCGGCGGCCGAGAAGGCGAGCATGAACCCGTCACCCTGTCCCTTGACGACGGTGCCACCGAAGAGCCCGGTCTGCTGGCGCACCGCGGCGTCGTGCCACTCGAGCAACTCGAGCCAGCGGTCCTCGCCCAGGGTCTCCATGAGGGCGGTCGACCCCTCGATGTCGGTGAACATGATCGTGACCATGCCGCTGGGGGCCATGGCCATGACGGGAGGGGGCTGGTCCTGGACCATGACCAGGATCTCCTCCACCGCGGTCGTGAGCCCGACGCCCAAGGAGTCCTCGTTGGCGACGGGCATGGACAGGTGCCAGTGCACGATGCGCCAGTGCGCACCCTCCTCGCGCAGGACCAGGGTCGACCGCGTCATGATCGATGGCATTCCCTCGATCACCATGAGGGCGCGGCTGACCACCCACCCGACCGTGCCCTCCTTCCAGGCCAGGGTCTCCTCCGTCTCGAAATGGGCCGCCGGCATTTCGGAGAATTGCACCCGGATGGTGGCGGCGACGGCGTCGGGACCCTTCCACCACTCGTCGGGCGCGGTGCCGATCACCATCGTCCCCGGTTGATGCGAGATCCCGTCGATGAACGTCTCGGCGTCGTACGTGTCGAAGGACCGGTACATCCGCTCCATCAAGAGGGCGAGCTCGGGAGCCGGCTCCATCTCCCTACGTTACGCGTCGTCTGCAATCCGCTCCGGTGGAACGCCGCGGCAGGGCGCGGAGGCTCTTACATTTCGTAGACGACGAAGGAGGTGGGGCGACCGACCGAGTCGTAGAGCGAACGGGCGCGCCCGTTGTACTCCTGGGTGTGCCAGTAGACCTCGGGCGCGCCGCGCTCGCCCGCCGCCGCCTTGACCGCCTGGAGCAACGCGCGCCCGACGTCGGTGCCTCGGGCCGCCGGGGCCACGAAGAGGTCCTCGAGGTAGCACTTGGGCTGCCGGGACCAGGTCGAGGCGTGCACGACGCAGTGAGCCATCCCGATGCCGTGCCCGGCCTCGTCCAGGGCCAGCAGGCCGAACAGGTCCGCCTCGTCGCCCGTCAGCCGCTCGAAGGTGGACCCGGTGGTCGCCTCCGAGAGCTCGGCCCGGTAGAAGGCGAGGTAGCCGCCCCAGAGGGCCAGCCAGTCATCCCAGTCGGCCCGCTCGAGGCTTCGGATGGTTGCCATCTCCCCAGCTTCCCACCGGCCGCGGGGAGCGGCCCGGAGCATCTGGCCGGCGGCCCGGGCCCCGGGTGTCCGACCACCGCGGGCCGTGATCGGCGCGGCTCGCTCAGGCGGGTGGCAACCTGAGCCGTCGTGCCACGTCGGCCGGCGACTCGGCCAGGCCGGCCCCGAGCAACCGGTCATCCGCGCTAACCAGCGAGACGCCCAGCGCTTCGGCGGCGGCGGCCCAGGCGGCGTCGTAGAACGTGAGTCCGTGCCGGTGGCCGACGACCGCCGCCCGGCGATGCCAGTCGAGACCGAGGGCCAGGGGAGCACCGCACACGGTCACGATGTCGGTGAGCTGGTCGGCCACCGCGGCGCCCGACCAGCCGAGGGAACGCAAGAGGACGTTCCCCATTTCGTAGAGGGCGAGGTCGATGATGCGCGACTCGACGTCCCCCCGGGTGGTGGCGTCGCGCAGGGCACGCGCTTCGGACACCTCGGACTCTCCCGCCCGGTGGAACCACTTGATCAGGACCGAGGTGTCGACCAGGACGGTCGTCACGTCAGGCTGGCATGTCCCGGTCCCGCTCCCGCCTGACCAAGGAGGCGGCCTCGAAGGTCCCGGCGGCGCGGAAGCGCTCTTCGGAGCGGGCGATGGCCTCGGCCACGGCGGCCGGACGCGGCCGGGTGAGCTCGCATCGGGCCGCCTCGGCCAGCAGCGCGCTGCGGCTGGTCGAACGCCGACGGGCCTCTTCGTCGATCTGGCGGAGCAGGTCGTCGGGGATGGAGACCATCACCTTGGACATACCTTGAGTATATCTTGCAGTACTGCCCATTTGAGGTGGTCCGGCCGAGGCTCTGCTCTCCACATCGGAGAACGGCCGGCGTGGGAGAACGGCCGGCGTGGGAGAACGGCCGCGTGGGAGAACGGCCGGCGTGGGAGAACGGCCGGCCGAGGGAGCGTTCGGCTGCGTCGGAGTGCGGTCGGGCGGCCCGGGGCGCTGCTCGTGGCGAACAGCGCGGGAACGGTGGCTACGGGCCGGTCGGCTTGTCCCGGCGGCGCGAGGACCGGTCCATTCCCTCGAACTTCTCGCGCACCTGGGCCCGGCGCTCCTGGATGTCGCGGTGGGTCAGGCTCTCGTGCGACGCCTCCAGGCCGAACCCGGCCTTGAGGCTGGAGAGGTCCGGCGCCCAGTCGCCCTGCTGCTCGAGGCCGAGCTGGGCCATGATGCGCTCGCCGTGCTTGGTGGCGAACATCAGCGCGATCGCCTCCACCTCGGCGAAGAGGTCGAGGTCGGGGGCGAGCGTGGCAATGGAGCCGTCGAGGAACATCATGTTCTTGACGAAGAGCATGAGCTCCTTGGGCATGCGGGCGCCGAGGGCGAGCAGGGATTTGATGGAGCGCTGCATTTCGCCCACCAGCTCGTCGGGCGTCATGGCGGTGGGGTCGACGGGCGGGCGGTCGAGCCCGAGCTGGTCGATGACGTACTCCACGTCGACGTCGTCGGGGAAGGCGCCCAGGTCGCGCATGGCCTCGACCTGGGCCGGGATGTCGGCGTTGGTGGCGCCGACCAGGAGCGCCAACAGGGCCAGGCGCTTGGCCTCGGTCAGCCGGCCCGTGATGCCGAAGTCGAGCAGGGCGATTTTGCCCGAGGGAAGCACGAAGAGGTTCCCGGCGTGCAGGTCGCCGTGGAAGATGCCGTGCATCATGGCGCCCTCGAGGAAGCCGATCATGCCGGCCCGCACGACCGCCTCGGTGTCGATCCCGGCCGCGTGCATGCCCGCCACGTCGCCGTACTTGAACCCGTCGAGGCGCTCCATGACGAGCATGCGGCGCGTCACCAGGGTGGGGTGGGGCCGCGGGATCACGAAGTCGCGCTGGCCCAGCTCGGCGTAGACGAGGGCCAGGTCGAGCATGTTGTCGGCCTCCAGGCGGAAGTCGAGCTCCTCCACGATCGTCTCGGCGAACAGCTCGACGAGCGCGGGCGGGTTGGCCAGCGCGGCGACGGGAATGCGCCCGACCAGATGCGGCGCCAGCCAGGCCATGACGGCCAGGTCCTGGTGCACGCGCTTGGCCACGGAGGGCCGCTGCAGCTTGACCACGACCTCGGTGCCGTCGCGCAGCGTGGCCGCGTGCACCTGGGCGATGGAGGCGGCGGCGAGCGGCGCGTGCTCGACATGGGCGAAGACGTCGCCGATGGGGCGGCGCAGCTCTTCGGCCAGCACCCGCTCGACGACCGGCCAGGGTTCGGCGGGCACCTGGTCACGGCACCACTTGAACTCGGCCACCAGCGCCGGCGGGAAGATGCCCTCGCCCGAGGCGATGATCTGGCCCAGCTTGATGTAGGTCGGCCCCAGGTGCTCGGCCGCCACCCGCAGCCGGTGCGACAGCCCCTCGACCGAGGCGTCACCACCCCGCTTGCGCTCCTTGAGGTACCACAGGCCCAGGGCGGGGCCGAGGTGGCGCAGAGTGGTGCCCAGGCGCCCACCCGGGGGCAACAGGCTGGGGCGGACCAGGCGGGGGATGGAGCTGGTCAGGGCGGCGCGCACCGTGGGCAGGCCATGGCGCCAGCTCAAGGAGGCCGGATCGACCGTCCACGGCCCGATGTCGGTGAACACGCCGACGTCGGTGTCGGGGGAGGCCACGTCTGGCGAGTGTAGGGCGCCGCCCGTCGGTGCCTCGGGGCGCCGGCTCAGGTGCGGGCCACCGCCTCCCGGCAGCTCTCGAGGTCGTCGAAGGCGCGGGCGACGTCGTCGACGGTGAAGGCGAAGAACAGCGCGGCCACGGCGTCGGCGCCCGCCTCGGCGTACTCGGCCACCCATTCGGGTGTCAGCGCCTGGAAATACGGGCACACGGTGATGCGCAGGTCGCGGCGCGTGCGCCCGGCCGCCTCGAGGTGGACGTGGAGCTCGGCCAGGCCGGCGGCCAGCTCCTCGGGGGAGCGATTGAAGGTGTGCCAGCCCTGGGCACGGGTGGCGGCGCGGCGCAGGGCGGCCGGGGTTTCACCGCCGATGTGGAGGGGCGGGTGGGGCCGCTGCACGGGCTTGGGGAACATTTCGCAGGGTGGCAGGTCGTAGGTCTCGCCGTGGAAGGAGGACGTGTCGTCGACCCAGAGCGTCCGCAGCACCTCGAGATATTCGTCGGTGCGCCGGCCCCGGTGCGCCCAGGGGACGTTGAGCGCGTCGAACTCCTCTTCGAGCCAGCCCACGCCGATGCCGAGGTCGACGCGGCCGCCCGAGAGCACGTCGAGCGTCGAGACCTCCTTGGCCACGTAGACGGGGTTGCGTTGGGGCAGCAGCAGCATGGCCGTGCCCAGGCGCACCGTCGAGGTGCGGGCGGCCAGGTAGGTGAGCGTGACGAGCGGTTCGAGCAGACCGCTGCCGGGTGGGGCCGGGATGCGCCCGTCCGCCGCGTAGGGGTAGTGGCTCTGGTACTCGGGGAACAGGACGACGTGCTCGCCCACCCAGATGGTGCCGACGTTGCGCTCCTCGGCGCCGGCCGCCACGACGTCGAGCAGCTCGGGAGTGGTCATGGGACTGGCCGTGGGCAGCCAGAGGTCGAGTTGCACGCTCAGGCCCCCAACCCGCGCAGCACGAACTCGCACATTTCGTCGGCGGCCCGGCCGGCCGCGATGGGGTCGGGCTCGCCGGCCCGGACGGACAGCGCGCCGTAGACCTGCTGGCCGATGAGGTTGACGGCGCGCAGCGGGTCGAGGTCGACGCGAAAGTCGCCCGACGCCATGCCGGCGTGCACCACGTCCTCGAGCAGGCGGATCATGTCGAGGCCGATCATCATGAGGGCGCCCCCGACGGCGGCCGAACCAGACGCCCCGACGGTGGCCTGGATGGCCATGGCGAGGCGGAAGAAGGCCGGGCTCTCGTCGATGCGCTCGAGCAGGCCGAGGATGAGCGCCCGCAGCCGCTCGGGAGGCGGGGCGTCGTCCGCGGTGACGGCGGCGATGGTGTCCAACATGGCGTCGTACATCGACTGCAGGCAGGCGCGTAGGAGCTCGTCGCGGTTGGCGAAGTAGACGTAGACGGTCGAGCGGGCCACGCCGGCCTCGGTGGCGATCTCGTCCATGGAGACCTCGGTGGTGCCACGGTCGCCGAAGAGGCGGCGCGCCGTGTCGAGGATTTGGTCGCGGCGGAAGTCGCGGATGACGTCCTTCAGCGCATCGGGAGCACGCCGGGCCACTCTGCGGTGCTCGCCTCAGCCCGCCGGCTCAGGAGCCGACGCGGGCGGACGGGGTGAAGGCCACGGGCAGGTGCTTGACGCCGTTGATGAAACGCGACTGTAGGCGTTGGGCGTCGCCGGCCGGCCTGATGTCGGGCATGCGGTCGAGCAGGTGCTCGAACATGACGCGGATCTCCATGCGGGCCAGGTTGGTCCCGAGGCAGAAGTGGGGGCCGCCGCCACCGAAGGCGATGTGGGGGTTGGGGTCGCGGGCGACGTCGAAAGTGTCGGGGTCGCCGAAGACGTCCTCGTCGCGGTTAGCCGAGGTGTGGAAGAAGACGACCTTGTCGCCGGCGGCGATGGCGGTGTCGCTCAACTCGAGGTCGCACATGGCGGTGCGGCGGAAGTTCATGACCGGGGTGACGAAGCGCAGCATCTCCTCGACGGCGCTGGGCAGGAGCTCGCGCTGGGCCACGAGGCGCTGCCACTGGTCGGGGTGCTCGAAGAACGCGTGCATGGCACCGGACATGAGGTTGCGGGTGGTCTCGTTGCCGGCCACGGTGAGAAGGAGGAAGAAGAGCTCGAGCTCCAGCTCGCTCAGCTGCTCCCCGTCGACCTCGACGGTGGTGAGCACGCTCATGAGGTCGCCGTGGGGCTCGGCGCGCTTCTTGGCGAAGAGCTCGGCCGCATAGGCGTAGAGCTCCATGGCGGCGTCCATGGCCTCGGACGCCTGGCTCTGGTACTCGGGGTCCTCGCTGCCCACCATGCGGTTGGACCACTCGAACATTTTGTGGCGCTCGTCGTGGGGCACGCCGAGGAGCTCGGCGATGACCTGGAGGGGCAGCTCGGCCGAGAGGTCGGTGACGAAGTCGGCCTCGCCCCGCTCGACCACCTGGTCGATGATGGCGTCGGTCGAGCGGTGGATGCTGGCCTCGAGGTCGCGCACCATGCGGGGCGTGAACCCCTTGTTCACCAGGCGGCGGTAGCGGGTGTGGAGCGGAGGGTCCATGTTGAGCATCATCAGGCCCTGCTGGGCGATTTCGTCTTCGGCCAGCTCGAAGGGCATCGTCCCCCGGGCGGCCGAGCTGAAGCGCTCGTAGTCCCGGTTCACGGTGACGCAGTCGGCGTAGCGGGTGACGGCCCAGAAGCCGGGCCCACCCGGCTCGTCCTGCCAGTGGACCGGGTCGTGGCGGCGCAGGTGGGCCAGCCAGGCGTGGGGGACGCCCGCCACGAAGGAACGGGAGTCCGAGAGGTCGACAGGGGTGACTTCGGCGACGGTGCGAGACATCGGACGACTCCTCTAGGGAATCGGACATAGTGTCCGATTCCCTGCATGGTATGTCCAGCGGCGTTCCGTGTCAACGATAGGGTGAAGAAACGGGCGTTGGAAGAGGCGCAATGGGGGCGGGCGGCACCCTGCCGCCGGAGGAAGTACGAGAAGAAGGCAGGGGTGCGGCCCGTCCCCGGGTCGGCCGGGGCAGTGGGGAGCCGGTACCGCCCCGACGACGAGGATCGTAAGGCGGGAGCCGGCGCGGTGGATGGGCCAAAGGCCCTACTGCGCGGTCAATTGTCGCACCGTGGCCCGCTCGTTATCACGCCGTTAGCCGCCACCCGGCCGAGGCGCCGCCGGCCATCGGGCAGAATGCACCGGTGGCTGTCATGGTGACCGGCGGCGCCGGCTACATCGGTTCCATCACGGTGCGTCTCCTGCGCGAGAGCGGGCGCGACGTGGTGGCCTTCGATTCGATGGAGTTCGGGCACGCGGCGTCGGTCGGGGACGTGCCGCTGGTCGAAGGGGACGTCGGCGACGCTGCCGCGGTGACGCGCGCCGTCGAGCGCTACGGGGTCGACAGCGTGGTGCATTTCGCCGCCTACAAGTCACCGGCCGAGTCGATGGTGGCCCCGCAGCGCTACTTCGGCAACAACGCGGCGCACAGCGCCGCGTTGTTGGAGACGCTGCACGACTGCGGGGTGGACCACGTCGTCTTCTCGTCGACCTGTGCCGTCTACGGGACACCCGACGGCGTGCCGGTGGGGGAGGATGCACCCCTGCGGCCCGAGAGCCCGTACGGCGAGAGCAAGGCCATGACGGAGAAGGTCCTGTTCTGGTACGGCCGCTGCCTCGACCTGCGCTCGGTGAGCCTGCGTTACTTCAACGCCGCCGGTGCCTGGCCCGACGGGTCGATCGGCGAGGACTGGACGATCACCATCAACCTGATCCCGGCATTGATGAAGGCGGCGCTGGGGCGGCGCGAGCCGCTGTCCGTGTTCGGTACCGACTACCCGACGCCCGACGGGACGGCCATCCGCGACTACGTCCACGTGGTCGACCTGGCGGAAGCGCACCTGAAGGCTCTCGAGTATCTCGAAAGCGGCGGCGCGACGACGGTGGTGAACCTGGGCACCGGGTTGGGCTCCTCGGTGCTCGAGGTGCTGGCCGCGGCGGAACGGGTCATCGGGCGGCCGGTGCCGCACGAGCTGGCGCCCCGCCGCCCGGGCGACCCGGTGGCGCTCTACTCGGACACCCGCCGGGCGCACGACGTCCTCGGGTGGTCGTCCCGCCACGACCTGGACGACATTCTGGCGTCGGCCTGGGCCTGGCACTCGACCCACCTGGACGGCTACGGAGACTGAGCCGAGCCCGACCACGGGCGGGCTGGGTGGGGCGGGCACCGAGGGCGCGAACCCTACGGCGATTCGGACGATTCGGACGATTCGGGCGGTTCGGACTGCTCCGGCGGCTCGGGCGGGCCTTCACCGGGCACGATGGCGATGGACTTGGTGGGGTCGTCGGGATCGAGGATGACGCGCACGCGTTGGTCCGCGTCGGGTGGGTCGCCGGGCACGGACGCCACAATGGCCGGCGGGTCCTGGACAGGGGCGAAGACGTCGCGCAGACCCCGGGCCACACCGGTGACGACGCTGCCGACCGCCGACTCCGTGCGCCAGCGGTCAAAGCCGGCCGGTCCGCCCTCGGCCTCCTGGTCGTCGTCTCCCACACCTGCGGCTGCCTCGGCCGCGGCGTCCCCGTCGCCAGGCGCGTGGCCGGCCGGAGGAGCGGGCTCGTCCATCAGCTGGCGTCCTGGGGCGGGAGCGCGCGCTGGACGTCCCAGAGGTGGTGGCAGACCTCGTGCGCGTTGCGCTGGACCACGTCGAACGCGCACAGCGACCCGGCCTCGGGATGGGGCGTGGAAACGTCGTGCGGTGCCTCGAGCGCCGCGGTGCGCCACGCCTGGGCGGCGGCAATGAGGGCGATGAGCCCGACGACGGGGGACAGCGCGTCATAGGTGCGGACGGCGGCCACGACGTTCTCGTCCCACTCGGGCACGCCGAAATCGGGATCGGCGCTGATGGTCCAGATCCGCTCCGTGCCGAAGCGCAGGACGTCGACGGTGTGCCACACGTAGCGGCTGGCCGACCACAACCCTGGCTCCACGGCGCGGGCCGGGTCGATGCGCGAGAGCACGGTGCCGAAGACCGCCACGTTCTGCACGCACTCGCCGACGAGGCGCTCGTAGCCGGCCTGCTCCCAGTCGAACCCGCACTCGGGACAGAGGCCTGCGGGCCGTTCCCAGCTGCCGCGGGAAGCGACGGGTGACTCGGGGCTCACCGGTCGCGCCACCTCAGCGTTCCCGCCCGGCCGCGTTGCCCAGGTGCCACCCCGAACAGGTGTCGCAGCGATACGCGTTGAGGTGGACCCCGGTGTCCCGGCGACGTTCGTCCGCCATCGACAGAGCGTCGCGCTGGGTCGCGTACGCGGTCTTCGGGCGGCCGTCGGCCCGCCAGTGCGTGCCGAGACCGGGCGGGCGGTCGGCGCCGTCGCCGTCGCCGGGCCGTCGGACCTGCCGGCCGCGTCGTCGTGGTGCCATGGGCCCCCCATTCTGGTGGCTGGCGTGTCCGCAGGAGACTCCACCGCGGTGCCCGGACGCGTCTCGACGCGCCTTGGATCCGACGGAGGGGGAATAAGGGTCGGGCCCGGCGCGTCGAGACGGTCCCACCTTATGGGTAGGACCGGGCCCTTGCATGCATCTCACATTGCAGCTCCGTGACGAAAGTGCCGAGCCCGGTCCTCTGCCACCATGGCGCATGGCCAAGACCGTGATTGTGAAGTTGACCGACGACATCGACGGGGGGGACGCGGACGAGACGGTGCATTTCTCGCTGGACGGCAAGTCGTACGAGATCGATCTCAATTCCGCCAACGCCGCCAAGCTCAGGAGCGCGCTGCAGCCTTACGTCGACTCCGGGCGCACGACGGCGGGAGGCGCCGGCTCACGAGCCGCGCGCAGCAGCGCCGCCTCCGGGCCCCAGACGCTCTACTCCCGGCTCAGTCCGGAGGAGAAGACACGATTCCGGGCCTGGGCCGACATGGCCACGGCCAAGCGCATCAGCGACGCTCGTGTCAACAGCTGGGTCGCGGCAGGTAAACCCTAAATTCGGGGTCACCCCCAGCTAACCTCTCCCTCCGGGTCAACCAGGCGGTTGGCGGACGGAGGTGAGCCAGATGGCCGAAGACCGCGAAGGGCAGTCTTCGGACGCACCTTCCGTACCGTCACCCCAAGTGGTGCCCGACATCCGGGCCGAGGGCGGCGGCGGTCCCCCGAAAGAGCCGGGTTGGTACCCGGTGCGGACCAACCCGAACGAGCAGACCTACTGGGACGGCACCGACTGGGTCGGACGGCGTCGCTGGAGCGCAGGGACCGGTTGGACCGAAGTCGGCCCGGACAACGCCGGCACCGTCGCCGCCGCCGTGGATGCCGGCAGCGCTCCGCGGGTGGCGGCCAACCCCTACGCGCCCCAACCCGCCGCACCGACGCACGCGCTGGTGGCGCCCGGGGTCACCCTGGGGCTGTTCCTCCTGCTGGCCAGCGGGGTGGCCATGATGGTCGGCTCGGTGACCACGTGGATCAGCTCGAGCAGCTCGGCGTCGGGCGGCCTCCTCAGCGGGGTGACCTTCTCCACGTCGGGCGCGGCGTCCGGGGTCGACCAGGGCATATCGAGCCTGATCGGGATCAACGGCTACATCACCCTGATCGCGGGGGCGGTCGTCCTGCTCTTCGCCGGTCTCATGATGGTCTCGGACGAGCGCTCGCTGCGCCCCGTCGCCTGTCTCTTCTCCGTCGTGGGCCTCGGCCTCTCGATCTTCGTCGTCATCCGGTTGGTCGAGAAGCTGCGGTCCGCGCATCCGGTCCACGGCACGTCCTTCAACGTGGGCTGGGGCGCCATATTGGTGCTGGGCGCGGCGGTGGTGGCCACGCTCATTTCGCTCCTCGAGGCGACGCAGAACCGCTGACCGCTCAGCGCTGACCGGAACGGCGGACGGAACGGCGCCCGGACGCGCTGCCGCCCGCATCCGGAACCGAACGGACGCGGGCGGCAGGCGGATCTGCGGCAGGCTCAGGCGGCCATCACTGGGGCGGCCCCGAGCTGAGCTGGACGGTGGCGGTGTGCGTCGCACCGGAGCTGTCGGTCCAGGCCACCTGCACCTTGTCGCCCGGGTGGTAGATGCCCATGGCGCTGGTGAGGTCGTTGGCCGAGGTGATCGACTTGCCGCCGAGCGACGTGATGACGTCGCCCTGGCCCAGACCGGCCTCTTGGGCCGGCCCGTTGGTGACGACGCCGGCGATGTCGGCCCCCGAGGCGTTCGATGACCCCGTGTTGCCCGTGTTGCCGGTGCTGCCCGAGTTGCCGCCGAAGAAGCCACCGAAGCCGCCCCCGGCACCTCGCCGCCGCCGCCCTCGCCGCCGGACGAGCTGTTCCCGGTGCTGATTTCGACGCCGAGGAAGGCCGTCTCGCCGATGTGCACGGTGGTGGAGGCGTCGCCCGCCTCGATCTCCCGGGCGATGGTGAGGGCGGTGCCGATCGGGATGGCGAAGCCCTGGGTGCCCGAGGACTGGCCGTTGGACTGGAACGAGAACCCGGCCGAGGCCGCCGTGTCGATCCCGAGCACCTGTCCGGACGTGTTGACCAGCGAACCACCCGAGTCGCCCGGCTGAATGTCGGCGTTGGTCTCAATGAGGCCGCTCAACTGCTCCGAGGTGCCGTCGCCCTCGTCGCTGGCCGTGATCGACTGGTTGAGCGCGGTCACCGTGCCGCCCGCTGCGCTGGGCGTCCCGCCGGTCCCGCCGGCGTTGCCGACGCCGACCACCTGCTCTCCGACCGAGACGTTGCTCCCGGTGCCGAGCGAGGCCGTGGTGAGGCCCGAGGCGTTCTTCAGCTGAACAACGGCGATGTCCTTGCTCCGGTCATAGCCGACGACGCTGCCCGTGTAGGTCTTGCCATTGCCGATGTCGGTGACGCTGAGGCTGGTGGCGCCGTCGATGACGTGGTTGTTGGTCAGGACGACGCCGCTGGACGTCAGCACGATGCCCGTGCCGGCGGCCTCGTCGCCCTGGTAGCCGAGCGTGGTGTTGATGTCGACCAGGCCCGGGTCCACCTTCGACGCGATGGCGTTGACGTCGCTCGGACCCGAGGAGTTCGACGAGCCCGAGCCCGAGTTGCCGGAGCCGCCCGAACTGCCCGAACTGCCGGAGCTGCCCGAGTTGCCGGAGAAACCGCGGCCGCCGAAGGGAAGGTTGCCGGACCCGTTGCCCGAGGGGCCGGACCCCGAACCCGTCGATGGGAGTGCGCTGCCCGAGACGTTGGAGGCGGACAGGTTGGACCCGTCGTTCCATGCCCCGTGGCCGATGCCGATCCCGGCGGCCAGGACGGCCAGCGCGGCGCCGCCGACCAGCAACCCGTTGCGGACCTTGTGGGACCCGCTGGACGTGCGGCGGGGCCGGCGGGGACCGTCCAGGCGCCCGTGTCACCGGGGGCGGCGGCGAAGCCGGGGGCGCCGTAGCCGGGGCCGGCGCCGTAGGGGGCGTCGGGAGCGGCGCCGAATCCGGGGGCGGAGCCGTAGGGAGGGGTGGTGCCGTGCGGAGCGCCCGGTGCCTCACCCGCCGCGGGGTTCCCGGCCAATGCGCCCATGGCGTAGGTGCCGGTCGGGGGTACCTGCGCCGGCGGCTCCTGCGGGAGGCCCTGGGGCGGCGTGCTGGCCGGGGGAGGCGGCGTGCTCGCCTGGGGGGGCAGCGCGCCGGCCTGGGACAGGGGCGTCCCGACCGGCGGCGGCGGAACAGCCGCCGGTCAGCTCCATGGCCTGCGCCGGGTCCTCGGGCACCACGGCGTCCAGCACCGTGTCCGGCTCCGAGGCGCCCATGGGCTGGCCGCTCGTCTCGTTGTTCGCTTCCTCGGTCATTCCAGATCCTCCGTCTGAGCCCCGGGGGTCCGTGGGCTCGCTCACGGGGTTCATTGGACAACGCGGGCCTGTACGCCAGGTCAGAGAAAGTTATGAGCCCCGTAAAACTTCTCTGTGTGGCGCCGGCGACGGTCGGCGGTGGCGGGCGGCGGCGCCGACGGCGGGCGGACCGACCGGGTCTACGCTGGTCAGGCAGCTTCATCCCGACCCTGGAGGCCCTGTGGACACAGCGATCTTCGACGCCGACAGCCACCTCATGGAGACACCCGAGTGGCTGGGAGGGTTCGCCGACGGAGCGGTGCGCGACCGGTTGGCGCCGCTCGGGCTCGAGGGGGCCGGGGCCGGGGCGGCCAAGCTGATGGCCAGCCTGCCCGACCTGTGGCAATCGCACCGCGAACAGGAGATCGGGGCCGAAGTGCTCAAGGGCCCCAAGGGCTGGATGGCCCCCGGCGCCCTGGACACCGAGGTGCGCTCCCGGGTCCTCGACGCGCTGGGCATAGAGGCCCAGCTGGTGTTCCCCACCTTCGCCCTGGGCCACTTCGCATCGAGCAAGGACCCCGAGGTGCTCTACGGCGGCACCGCCGCGCTGAACCGGGCCATGGTCGCCTTCTGCGCCCCCGACCCCAGGCTCAAGGCGGTCGGGTACCTGCCGCTGAACGATCCCGAGCGGGCGTGCGCCGCGCTGGAGGAGGCGCTCGACACCGGCGTGGCCGCGGTGTGGGTGCCCTCGGACGCCCCGGGGAACTTCTCGCCCACCCACGTCGATCTCGAGCCCGTGTGGGCCCGCCTGGCCGAGGCCGGGGTGCCCTTCGTGCTCCACGTCGGCGGCGGCAAGCTGCTGCCCCGGTCGTTCCACAACAACGGGCGGCCGCGTCCGAAGGATTGGCTGGGCGGTGGCGAGAACCTGCGGTCGAAGGACTTCCCGGTGCTCCATCACTCACCCGAGCGGTTCCTGGCCTGCCTGGCCCTCGACGGCGTCTTCGAACGGCATCCGGCGCTGCGCGGCGGCGCCATCGAGCTCGGCGCCAGCTGGGTGCCCGGGCTGCTGCGCAACGTCGACCACGCGCTGCGCTCGTTCTCCAAGTTCGAGCCGGCGCTGCAGGAGCTGACGCTGCTGCCGTCGGAGTACCTGCGCCGCCAGGTGCGCTTCACGCCCTTCCCCTTCGAGGACACGGCATGGCTGATCGAACAGTGCGGCCCCGAACTGTTCATGTTCTCGACCGACTACCCGCACCCCGAAGGCGGCAAGCGCCCGTTCGAGGCGTTCGGCGACGCCGTGGCGCGCTTCGACGACGCCACGCGCGAGCGGTTCTTCTGGCGCAACGGGGCCGAGCTCCTCGGCCTGGTCTGACGTGACGACGACCCGCGCCGCCTCGCTGACCGTGGAGCCGGTCGCGGGGGCGCTCGGGGCCGTGGTCAGCGGCATCGACCTGACCGAGGCGTCGGAACCGGCCGACCTGGACGGCCTGCGCCAAGCCCTGGCCGACCACCTCGTCGTGTTCCTGCCCGAGCAGGACCTGAGCCTCGACGACCTCGAGCGCGTCACCGACCTGCTGGGCGGGCGCGACGTGACGCCCTTCGTCGACCCGTTGGAGGACCGGCCCTACGTGATCCGGGTGATCAAGGAGCCGACGGATGTCCTGAACTTCGCCAACGCGTGGCACACCGACCTCAGCTACCTGCCCGCTCCACCCGCCTACACGCTGCTGCACGCCTGGGAGGTGCCCGACCACGGGGGCGACACGGTCTGGTCGAACCAGTACGCGGCCTACGACACCTTGTCGAACGGGCTCAAGTCGACGCTCCGGGGATTGCACGCCGTCCACTCGGCCGGCCTGGCCTATGGCACCGGGGGGCTGCTCGACCAGGTGAAGGACCTGACGTCCATGGCCATAGCGCCCTCGGCCGAGGCGTACGCCGAGCACGTCCACCCGGTCGTCACCGTCCATCCGGTCACCGGCCAAGCCGGTGCTCTTCGTCAACCCCATCTACACCGTCCGCTTCCAGGGGTGGACGAAGGAGGAGTCACAGACGCTGCTGGCTCACCTGTACCGCCACAGCATCAACGAGAACTTCACCTGCCGGCTCCGCTGGGCGGTCAAGACGCTCGCCATTTGGGACAACCGCTGCACCATGCACAACGCGCTGAACGACTACTCGGGCGTGCGCCGCGACATGTACCGCACCAGCGTGAGGGGGAGTGCGCCGGCCGGGGTCGGCTGAGCGCGGCGATCAGAACGAGCGCGGGCGCCCCGGCAGCATGGGGCAGCGGCCGGCCGGGCAGTGGCGGCGCCACGTCTTGCCGTCGAGCCGGCGCTTGTGGGTGCGGGGCTCGGCCGCGAGCTCGCGGTGCAGGGCGACGCCGAGGTCGCCCGAACGTGCCTCGACACCGCGGACCTCCAGGCGCCACTCGTGGTCGGCGGCCTCCAACGCGCCGTCGGCACTCTCGATGGTGGCGTCGGGGCAGGCCCGGCGCGCGCGCGTGAGGAGCTCGTCACGGGCGTCGTCGGCGTCGCGGCCGGAGCGCTGGAGCCGGAGCCGCAGGGCCCCCCGGATGCGGGGTGACTCGATCACCACGACCCACGTCCCGCCCTGGCGGCACAGGAGGAGGGTGGCGGTGTCGACGATCTGTCCCTGGCCGGGGATTTCGGAGATGCGGTTCGCTTCCATCGAGGGGGAAACGGGGCCTCGGGGGGGAACTTGCTGGGCCGAATGGCCCATTTTGGGTCGGCCCCGGCGCGCCGAGGGCGCCGGCACCGGCGGGTCGGGGATGCCGGGACGCAGAGGCCCGTGACCACCGGTCAGCGGGTTCGTACTCCGGATCGGGCGCTCCTCGGTCCCCCCGTCAGGACTTCAAGGTGACGGTGACGTGGCGCACGGTCGGGGCCAGCGTCACCGTCCCGGTGGCGTCGTCGACCGAGCCGGCCGAGGCCGAGGCGATGCGGCCCAGGAACGACGGCAGCTGGAACAGGACCGCACCGGCCGGCGGCGCCCCGCGCAGGGTGAGGGTGACCGACGAGCCGCTCGACGTCATGGTGAGGCCGGCCCGCCGGCCGCCCGTGGTGGGGAAGTCGGTCACCGAAATGGGCGAGCGGTCCAGCCAGGAGGCCGGCACGCCGCGGCCCACCACCAGCTCCCCGTCGCTGCGCTGGGCCACCAGCGAGTCGAGCAGCACGTCGTTGGCGCCGGCGATGCCCCAGGCATGGGGCGAGGAGCCCTGGCCGCTGCCCGGGTGCCGCCCGACCCAGGGGGAGGCGGCGTCGGGCGCGCTCGAGCTCTCCCACCACGACAGCGGACCGCTCTGGCCGTTGGCCAGCATGAACTCGTAGTCGACGATGCCCTGGTCCCGATGGTGCTCGCTCATCAGTCCGGCCGCGCCCTGGGCGGCGTCGTAGGCGCTCGAGTAGTAGTCGCCCGGGAACCCGCCCGTCGTGCCCGGCGGCAGCACCCCGCGCAGCCGCGCCAGGCCGTAGTCGTAGGTGGCGTCGATCATCGTCAGCCCCGGCCCGCTCAGCGTGGCGCCGAGCAGGTAGCCCTCCCAGGCCCAGCTGCCGAAGGAGAACGGAGAGGTCCAGTTGGCGTCCTTGGGGTCGGCGCAGCGGTTGGCCGTGTTCGGCTGCGTCAACGAGCAGGGCAGGTAGTCGAGATGGTTGCTCGTAATCGTCTGGCCCAAGGTGGCGTCGGTGGCCGCCAGCAGGCTGTCGTACTCGTTGGTCGCCCACTCGGCCTCGCCGGTGTTGCCCACCGCGGTGGCCAGGTAGCGGTAGGCGGCCAGGCCGAGCAGGGACTCGTAGTCGTCCGTCGTCCAGTAGCCCTGGGTGTCGATGTCGTTGGTCGCCTCCATGACGCCCATCGGACCGGTGCGATCGGCCGCGATGGTGTGTGCCGCGGTCTCAATGCTCGGTTGCGCGACCGCTCCCTGCGGCCCGTTCGTGGCGAAGTTCTGCTCCACGAAGGAGAGATCGCCGGTCTTCATGAGGTAGACGGCCCACGGCACCGCGTAGGTCCACAGGCCGTCGACGTAGAAGCCGCCGGCGTACGGTCCCTGCCCGCCGACCACGTTGCGGGCCTCGGTCAGCAGCGCATGGGCGTCGGTGAAGGAGCCCTGGGTGAACAGGTTGGTCAAAATGCCGACCACATCGTGGCTGAACTCGCTCTCGTAGCCGTTGACGCCGGTGTCGAGGGCGTCGCCGCTCCGGGTGAGCTGTGTCGTGATGAAGCCGCTCTTGTACGCGTCGACCAACTGGGCGTCGGGCACGCTGATCTGTGCGATGCCGTCCAGCTGGGCGTCCCAGAACGCGCGCATGTGCGCGAAGTGCTGGTCGAAGCCGCCGGCGGCGGTTATGGCGGCCGGGTCCGGCCACGGGTACGAGGCGCCGAAGCGGTCGGACACGATCACGTAGTCGTGATCGACGGCGCCGTGGGCCGGCACGGTGTCCGGCCCCGCACTGAGCGGCACCAGGGCTGCTGACGCCCGGGGGTCGACCGTCACGGCGTGCGCCGCCGGGTTCACCACCCGGACGCGGCTGTAGACGGCGACGAAGGGGTTGCCCCCGAGCACCACCTCGTCGGCGAACTCGGTGACGGTGACGGTGGCGCCGCCGTCGTCGAACGTGGTCACCTGGGCCGGCAGGTACCCGTCGGCGTCCGCCCACGTGGTGCGCTGGCCGTCGTAGACGCCGAAGCCGTAGTCCTGGAAGTACCCGTAAGGGCCGTCCTGAATGACGAAGGTCCCGCCGAGACAGGTGATGACGCTGTTGTGGTCGCCCAGCCAGCCGATGGCCGACGCCGTCGCGTCGGCACCGGTGAAGGCGCTCGTGTCGACGTTGAGCTCGCAGCGGTAAGCGGGCTGCGGGCCGTCGTCTGTTGCCGCGGTGGCGGTCAGTCGTCGCAGTCGCAGTCGTCAGTCGCAGTCGCAGTCGCGTCGCCGTCCGCCGCCCCGTTCGCCCCGGGGCCGGCGACGGCGGCCGGGCCGAGCGCCACCAGGACGCCGAGCACGCTCAGGGAGGTCGAGCGGCGCCACCGTGCGGGTCGACGGGCGCCCCCGGCCGCGAACCGCACGGTTCGGCCCTAAGGCCGGAACACCACCTTTATGGCGTGCGATGTCGTCCGGTCCATGGCCGTCTCGATGGCCTGGCGGTACTGCTCGAGCCCGAACTCGTGCGTCACCACCACGTCGTCGGGCAGCAGGCCGGCCGACAGCACGTCGAGCGCCCGGTCGACCGAGTGGCGGTCCGGGCCGCCGGCCAGGCCGGGTGCCGACCCGGCATCGACCGTATGGTCGATCGAACCGACGAGGGCGGCCTCCTTGTACCAGACGGGCGTGAGGTCGACCTCGCTGATGCCGGCGGCGCCGAGCAGGAGCACGGTGCCGCGGTGGGCCACGGCGCGCAGCGCCTCGGTCACCGACTGCGCCGCGCCGACCGCCTCCACCACGTAGGGGAAGCCGCCCATGAGCATCTGGTGCCGCTTGCGCCCGACCACGCGCGCCCCGCTCAGCGCCGCCAGCTCCTCCCAGTGGCCGTGCTCGGGGTCGCTCGAGCACGACGTGGGCCGCCCCGCACGCTGCGGCGGCCGCCCCTTGATGCGCGTGGCGCGCCAGCACGGTCACCTCGCACCCCGGGTACAGCCCGCGCAGCGCGGCCAGGGTGGCCAGGCCGATGATGCCGGCGCCCACGATCAGCACCGGGTCGCCGTCGGTGGGCGGCGCCCGCAGCAGGCCGTGGCAGGCGATGGACAGCGGCTCGTAGAGGCTGGCGGCCCGGTCGGGCACGGCGTCGGGCAGCGCATGGAGCATGGAATCGTGCGCCACCACCTGCTCGGCCCAGCCACCGCCCATGTCCCACGTGTAGCCGAGCGAGCGCCCCGAGCTGACGACGCGGCTGTCGAGGTTGAGGCACGACGACGTCCAACCCCGCGCGCAGTTGGCGCACAACGGCTCGATGCCGCGGGGTAGGCACGGGATGCACGGGTCCAACACCACCCTCGTCCCCACCGCCACCGAGCTGTTGGGGCCCGCCTCCACCACCCGCCCGGCCGTCTCGTGCCCGAGCACGAACGGGAAGGCGCCGATGCCCATGAGGGTGGGCGACCCTCCGGTGTTGTGCGCGAACAGGTGGAGGTCGCTGCCGCAGATGCCGCCGGTCATGACCTCGACCCGGGCCCACGACGAACCGGGCCGCTCGGGCTCGGGCAGCTCGGCCAACGAGGCCCCGAACTCGGGATCGGCCATGTCGAAGACGACGGCGCGCACGGCCCGAGCGTACGACCCGGCACGCCGGCTCGCTCGGGTCGCTCGGGCGCCCGCGGCATAAGGTGCTGGCCGATGCGCGTGCCCGACGCCACCCTCGACGAGGTGCGGGAGCGGGGTTACTCGCTGCTCGAGGGGTTTCTGGCCTCCGACGAGCTGTCGGCGGCCCGCGACGCGCTGTGGCTGCACTTCCCCCGGCCCGACGACTACTTCGCCGACCCCGCGGGCCACGCCCACTTCGCCTCGAGCCAGTTCGCCGGCGTGCTGGAGTTCCCCTACCGCTCGTGGGACCTCAACGGCCTGGCCGTGCACCCCGACCTGGTGGACGCCGTCGAGCGCTACTTGCAGACGGCCGACCTCCACCTCTACAAGATCGAGCTGTGGGGCAAGTACGCCGGAGCGGTGAACTACGACCAGCCGCTGCACCGTGACTACGGCAGCCACAGCCTCGTCGTCCCCCGCTCCGAGACCCGCTACCAGCAGATCACGACCTTCGTCTACCTCTCCGACGTCTCCGAGGCCGACGCGCCCACCGTCATCGTCCCCTACGAGGACGGCCGGGACGTTCCCTATACGCCCCTCTATCTCCCTTTCGGTTCGCTGGCCGAGCGCGAGGTGCGTTGCGTCGGCCCGGCGGGCTCCCTGCTGCTGTACCGGACCGACATCCTCCACCGGGGATCCGACTTCGGCGCGCCGGGCCGGTCGCGTTTCTCGCTCCTGGCCGACTTCCAGGTCCGTGGCACGACCTGGGGCGGGAAGATGGCCTGGCCCAAGCAGTCGCCCGAGCGCTGGGCCAGGTTCATGCCGCAGTGCAGCGTCCGCCAGCGTGACCTGTTCGGTTGGCCGCGTCCCGGCGACCCCTACTGGGACGACTCGACCCTCTATGGCGTGGCGGCGCGCTACCCGGGCATCGACCTCGGGCCCTACCGGCCCGCGCCCTCGGCGTCATGAGGCGGTGCCGCTCCTGCCGTCCGACGGCCCCGCGGACGGGCTGGGCTCACCCGGCCAGGAAGTCGACGATGGCCTTGGCCAAATCCGGGTTCGTCACCGCGGACTCGTGATCACCCTCTATGACCAAGGCCTCCGCGTGCGCTAACGCGGCGGCCAGTGGCGCGGGAGAGGCGTCCCGATCGCCGCAGACGACCAGTGTCGGCGCGGCGACGGCGGCTGCGGCCATGTCCCTCGAGAGAGGGCGGCGATTGGCGCGCAGCAGGGCGGCCATGGCGGTGAGGTCGTTGCCGCGCGCCTCGAACACCTTGCGGGCGCCCCGGGCCACGGGGTCCTCAATCGTGTCCGCGATCGGACGCCTCGAGGCCGGCCAACCAGCGCCGGCTGATGGCGGCCCGGCCGTCGTCGGGCGTGCCCCATACGTGCGGGTCGCCGCCGATCCCCCCGAGCACCAGGCGGCGGACGCGCCCGTCCCGGCCCGCGAACCCCAGGGCGGTCGAGGCGCCCATGGAGTAGCCCACCAGGTCGATCTGGTCCAACGACAGCGCGTCGAGCAGGGCTGCCACGTCCTTGACCATGGCGCCGTCCTCGTAGGCCGCCGGCTCGTGCGGCTTCGCGGACCGACCGTGACCGCGGGCGTCGAGCCCGACGACGCGGTGTCCGCCCTGGACGAGCGCGCTCCAAATGCCGGGTGCCTTCCAGTTCACGTCGGTGTCGACGCTCAGGCCATGCAGGAGGACGGCCGGTCGGCCGAGCCCTTCCTCTTCGTAAGAGAGTTCGGTGCCGTCGAAGCTGCTGAAGGTCGGCATGTCGAAATCCTCCCGTCGTCGTCCGTGGAGTGCATGCTCCCACCATGTCGGCCCCGGTGCGAAGGGGAGGACCCGGCGGTCTCGGGTACCGTCACGGGCGCAGCGCACGGCGACGCTCGAGTGACGCCGTCGGAGGAGGAGGAGGATCAGCATGAACGTGACGGGACCGGTGCACGGGGGCTCTCACGGTTGGGCCTTCGCCGGTCCGACGGCCGACCTGGCCGCGCTCGGGTACCGGCAAGACGAGTTCTTCTTCGACGGGGAGGCGACCCGTTACGGCCCCGCCGGCGGGTCCGAGCTGGCGGCGGACGGGCGCTGGGCGGTCGAGCCCGTGGAGACGGCGCCCTTCCGGACGCGCTTGGTCGTGCTGCGACCCGAAGACGAGGCATCGTTCAACGGGACGGTGCTGGTGCTGTGGAACAACGTCTCCGCCGGTTACGAGAACTTCGGGGTGGGCGACAGCCCGGAGGTCTTCGAGGGTGGTTACGCCGTGGTGGCGGTCTCGGCCCAGCGGGTGGGCGTGCACGGCACGGGGGACAACCCACAGGGCCTGGTGGCGTGGGACCCCGAGCGTTACGGGTCGCTCGCCATCCCCGGCGACGACTACTCCTACGACATCTTCACCCAGGCGGCTCGCCTCGTCGCACCCGAGCGGGCGACGGAGGGGGTCGATCCTGTGGGTGGCCTCGAGGTGCAGCGGCTCGTCGCCATGGGCGCGTCGCAGTCGGCGGCCCGCCTCGCCACCTACCTGAACGCGGTGCAGCCCAGGGAGGGGCTCTTCGACGCCTTCTTCCTCCTGCTCTATTTCGGCGGGGGCACCCCGCTTCAGGTGGGCGACGCCGTCATGACGGTCCAGGCCGCCGCGACCGACGGCAGCTCTCCTCGGATACCCGAGGGAATGCACCGGCTGCGCGACGACCTCGGTGTGCCGGTCATGGTGGTGAACACCGAGTGCGAAGCCACGTCCTGCGTCGCCGTGCGCCAGCCCGACACGGACGGGTACCGCTACTGGGAGATCGCCGGCGCTTCGCACGTCTCGCTGCAGGGGATACGGTCCTCGGCGCCGCGGATGGAGCGTGATTTCGGGTTCTCGGTCCCGATCGACGAGAACGTGCTGCCCGTCAACCAGGTATCGCCGGCGCCGGTGGTCGACGCGGCGCTGCTCCATCTGCAGAGGTGGATCACGGACGGTGTGGCACCTCCGGTGCAGCCCCTCATCGAGTTCGCCGGCCATCCTCTCGAGATCGTTCGTGACGAGGACGGCATCGCCCGCGGGGGCATCCGGTTGCCGCAGGTCGAGGTCCCGGTCGCGCACAACAGCGCGATTCAGCAGACGCCCGATGTCTTTGCCCGGCTCGTCGGATTCCACCAGGCGTTTCCGCTCGAGGAGGTGCGTGAGCGCTACGGGACGCGTGAGCACTATCTCGATCTGTACGCGCGGGCGGCGCGGTCGGCCGAGAAGTCCTCGGTCGTGCTCGCCCGCGACGTCGAGCCCCTGATCGACGAGGCCCGGGCCGTCTGCCCGCTCTGAGCCGGCTCGACCGTCGACGTTTCGCCGGCCCCAGGCCCGGCCGGCCACGGAAGGACGGGGCCCCGGAGCCTCCGGAGCATCGGGATCGGCGCGCGGTTACTCTCCGATACCGAACCCCGCAGAACCGATGCGCAAAGGAGCGGCACCATGAGCCTGACCATTGGCGACACTGCCCCGGATTTCGAGGCCGAAACGACCGAGGGGAAGATCCGCTTCCATGACTGGCTCGGGGATTCGTGGGGGGTCCTGTTCTCACACCCCAAGGACTTCACGCCCATCTGCACGACCGAACTCGGCTACGTGGCCAAAATCAAGCCCGAGTTCGACCGCCGCGGCGTCAAGGTGATCGGTCTCTCGGTGGACGCCACGGGCGACCACGAGGCCTGGGCCGACGACATCGAGGAGACGCAGGGATCACGGCCCAACTACCCGATCATCGGCGACAACGACTACAACGTCTCGAAGCTCTACGGCATGCTCCCCGCGGCCACCTCGGGCGACGCCAAGACGCGCACCCCCGCGGACAACCAGACGGTGCGCAACGTGTTCGTCATCGGCCCGGACAAGAAGATCAAGTTGGTCCTGGTCTACCCGATGACCACAGGCCGGAATTTCGACGAGGTGTTGCGGGTCCTCGACTCGCTGCAGCTGACGGCCAACCACCGCGTGGCGACGCCGGTCAACTGGACACAGGGCGAGGACGTCATCATCGCCGGTTCGGTGTCCAACGACGAGGCCAAGGAGATCTTCGGCGACTGGAGGTCGCCCAAGCCCTACATCCGGATTGTGCCTCAGCCCACGTAGTACGGCAGGACGTAGGTCCGACCGCGTTCGGGCTCCGTGCGTCACCGCGTGGGCGAGGGGCGGAACCTCCCTCCCGAGGCCGGGGGCGCTCCGGTCGAGCCCGCACGTCTCGGGGCGGTTCCGGTACCGTCCCCGAGCCGGCGTGTGGATGGCGACGCTCATGGGCCGAGCTGAAGACGGTCCATGCACATTTGGCAACGCCGGTCCGCCGGCGTCTCGCTCCATCGCCGGCGGGGATTGCCGTAACCCGCGTCGAGGCCGCACCACGTCACGGCGCGCTCGGCGTCGGCCACGTGCCACAGGGACGAGTCGGCCGCGGGCTCGCCGTCGGCGTGCGTGTCATCGTTCAGAAGGTGGAGGAGGATGCCCTCGGGCTCCATTTCCACGGCCATGGCGGGCCAGCGTAAACCGGTTCGTCCCCGGTCTCGAACTCGGGATCCCGTCAGCTGGCGCGGTGGTAGCGACCGGCCCGCTCTCCCGCGGGCCACGTGCCCGTTGCACCTGTCCGTAAGGTCGGCGGCGGGAAGAAGTACACTCAATAGACAAGTAGTGGGGCCGAGCGCCGCACCCGAAGGAACACCGACAGCCAGAACCATGGCGGGATCTGTCGATCACCCTGCGAGAGCGAACGTGTGAGACGGGCCGAACTGGAAGAAGGTTCCGTGAAGAGTCTGGCGAAGTTGTCGTGGCGGGCTCGGGGCTCGGGTGGTACCTGCACCGCCGAAGTCGACCATCCGATCCGCGGCTATCGGGTCAATCCGAGGAGCCGGTCGAACCCCTTCGCGGTCTCAGGGTCCGAAGGAGCCACGCCCACGGTCTCATGGATCTCCTTCGACGGGGACATCTACTGGGTCCGGCTCTCATCGGCCCAGGGTTGGCCTCGTACGATTCGCGTGACGCAGAGCGATGTGGACGGAGCGAAACTCGGGCCTAAGGACGCCGAGTAGGGGAGTCCCCGAGTCCGGTGGCGCCTCGTGTGCGAGGACCGCGGGAGCGCGGACGAGTCCTGACGGTGCGGCGGTGGCACCAGGCGATGAGGAGTTGCCCTCTGTCGTGGTGAAGCCGACGGTTTCGGGTTTCGGCCTTGCAGGATCCAACTTCGCGGGCTGGATCGTCCGCTGATGACCGGGAAGCAGCCCGCCTCGTGCTAACATGAGTGCATTAGCCAGGCAATCTGCCGGCGCGGCCCGTTCGAATTGACTTCCCGAGTTGGCCTTTTTTCAACTCGAACGGAGTTCTCGACATCTCTACCTTCCTCGACCTAGGGGTGGGCGCCGTCCTTTCCGACTGCCTCACGAGGCTCGGAATAGTCAGCCCGCTGCCGATTCAGGCGGCGACCATTCCCGACGCGCTCTCCGGGCGCGACATCTGCGGACAAGCGCCCACCGGATCGGGTAAGACGCTCGCTTTCGGCCTCCCGCTCGTCATCAAGGCAACCGACGGCAGGCCCGGCCGGCCGAGAGCACTCGTCCTGGTGCCGACCCGCGAGCTGGCAGAGCAGGTACGCGAGGTCCTGGCCAGCCTCATGGGTTCGCGAGCCAAGCGGGTCGTCGCGCTCTATGGCGGCGTCGGCTACGGGCCTCAGCGCCAGGGGCTGCGAAGGGGGGCCGACATCGTCGTGGCCTGCCCGGGGCGACTCGAGGACCTCGTCGAGAGAGGCGACGTCAACTTGAGCGAGGTTCACACCGTCGTGCTCGACGAGGCGGACCGCATGGTGGACATGGGGTTCGTACGTCCCGTGTGCAGGCTGGTCGACCAGACGGCGCCGGGGCGCCAGGTGTTGCTCTTCTCGGCGACCCTGGGCAAGGAAGTGGAGGCGATCAGCCGGCGTTACCAGCACGAGCCGGTGCGCTACCAGATCGACGCCGAACAGTCACAGACCGACGACGTCACGCACCACTTCTGGCGGACGCCGCGGGCCGATCGGGTGAAGGTCACCGCCGAGCTGATCGCACAACATGGCCAAGCCTTCGTGTTCTGCCGGACCAAACGTTCCGCCGACCGGGTGGCGCGCCAGCTGGGAGCGGCGGGCGTCGTATCGGCACCGATCCACGGAGACCGGTCTCAGCCGCAACGGGCACGGGCCCTCGCCGGCTTCGCCAGTGGGCGGACCCACGCCCTGGTGGCCACCGACGTGGTGGCACGGGGGATCCACGTCGACAACGTCCCCTGTGTCGTGCATTTCGACCCACCGGGCGACGCGGACAGCTATGTGCACCGGTCGGGTCGTACCGGCCGGGTCGGGAGCACGGGGACCGTGGTGTCGCTGGTGCCAGACGAGCAACAGGGTGAGGTACGGGCTCTGCAGCGCGAGCTCGGGTTCCCGGCCCAGTTCACGGCGCCTTTCGTCGAGGTGACGGCTCCGCCACTCGAGCGTCGACCGAAGGTCGCTTCGAATGTCGAGCGACCGGTGCGCGCTCAGAAACCCGAGCGCTCCGCCCGCCGCGGGACGTCCCCGGCCCAGGTGAACGGCACCGTCAAGTTCTTCGATGCCAGGCGCGGCTACGGCTTTCTCGCCGCCCCGGATGGCAGTGATGTCTTCGTACACCACTCCAAGCTCCCCGGGCGCGGTTCGGGACGGCCCTATCTCCGAAAGGGTGAGCGGGTCCTCTTCGACCTGGCCGCCGGTCGGCGCGGCCAGGAGGCCCGCAACGTAAAGGTGGCCGGCGCGGTGGCTTCGTGACCACCGGCGCCGTGAGGTTCCAAATGGACGCGAGCAGGAACGGAGACACGTGCTGAAGTCTGAGTCGAGCACAACCGGTGACCGAGCAGGAAGGCGGCCGACTCGGCCGTCCAAGAGCAAGCGCACGGAGAGCAGCGTCGACGAGCAAGCGCTCTCGCTTCGAGAGACGGACATGTCCTACGCCGCCATTGCGCGGAAACTCGAGCTGACGCGTGCGGTCGACGCCCAGAAGGCCTTCATCCGAGCGGTCCTTTCGAGACCGGGGGATGAACAGCCGGGCCTGGTGGCCAACGAACGCGCTCGCCTCGACAAGCTCGAGCTCGTCATCCGACAGGGCGATGCCGCCGATCCAGATCGGTTGCAGCGACGGCTGCGGGCCGTCGCCAAGCTACGCGCCGCCCTGCCGTGATCATCCTGGCGGGAGCGAACAAGAAATGAAACAGTCGCAGCCGTGCCACGACGGCGCAACAAGAGCGCAAGTGCGCCTAAGTAAGGAAATGAGAACAGAGAGACAGATATGGCAACCGGAACAGTGAAATTCTTCAACAGTGAAAAGGGCTTCGGCTTCATCAGCCCGGCCGATGGTGAGAAGGACGTCTTCGTCCACTACTCGAGCATCACCGGCGACGGGTACAAGTCCCTCGATGAAGGCCAGCAGGTCGAATTCGACGTGGCAGAAGGGCGAAAGGGCCCCGAGGCGCAGAACGTCCGCGCCGTATAGTTCTCGTCCGAGGAACGCGGGAGTGTCGGAAGCTCGACACTCCCGCGTTTTCGCGAGCGTCCGCAGTCGGTACGGGCCCCATTCAGGCTTGGGAGCATCCGCCAGTGGATGGTCTCAGAGCTCTCCCTAATCCTGGCGGCCTGGCTCAGATCGAGGTGGTCGCTAGAGCCGGGACGATCCCCAGGCGTACTGGCACGACGGGCAGAAGCATCGGTTCGTCATCGGAACTATTGATGCGGTTGTGCCGTGCCAGGGACCGCGGCACGGGAGTGGCGGCCCGGCGGCCCGACCTTTTGGCAGCGGTTGAGCGAGCGTTCCCGTCGGACATCGAGACCCGGTCTCCGACGTTCAGGCCGTCGCGCTGCGTCCTCCGTCACCCACGGGCTCGCCGGCGGTGGGGAGCGGATGTGGGAACAGGGCGAGGCCCTGCCACGATCGCCTCCAGCGGTAGCACATCACCGCGAGGGCGATGATGCCGCCGAACCAGACCAGGACCCCGAATGGCAGCTCGCTCCAGGCCGTCATGGCGCAGAGGACAAGGATCGTGGCGCGCTCGGAGGCCACCGTGGCCGAGGGTGCACGCCACCAATGGGAGCGCCCACAGGAGGTACCAGGGTTGGGGGTTGGCGGCGCACAGCGCCATCACCGCCAGGCCCACCGCGAGCGCGCCGATCCAACTTCTGCCGCGTGGCACGGAGAGGACCAGCCCGATCGCGGCCAGGATTCCCACCAGCTGCACCGCGCTCACCGAAGCCGACGTGGTGATTCCGAGGGGAGGCAGCACCGAGAAGGCGCTGGCCACGGTGCCGAGCGAGGCCGACCTGAGCCAGGTGAACCCGCCCCCGCTGCCGACCCCGGTCACCACCAGCACGCCGACGGTCAGGACGAACGCCGCCACCAGTGCGGTGGCGCGGGGCCGCCATGCCCCTTTCCACGACCACCAGGCGATAGCCAGGACGGCGAGCGCCGCCGGCGCCTTGACGGTCACCGCCAGCGCGGCCACGGCCAAGGCCCACCACGGTCGCTTCGTGACGGCGAGGGCAATGCCGGCGACGATGAGCCCGATCATGACGGCATCGTTGTGGATACCGGCAACGAAAATGATGAGCACACCGGGATTGGCCACGCCCGCGATCACCGCCTCGACCGGGTTGACGGCCCGCGTGACGGCGACCCGGGCCACGCCCCAGGAACACAGCACGAGAGCGGCGATGACAGCGAGCCGCCAGCATTCGACGGCGATCCAGGGATGTCCGCCCGAGACCATGGCGAACAACGCAGAGAGATCGACGGCGCCGGGCCCGTAGATCGACGGGCCGGTGAGATACTTCGGATCGACGCCGGAGAGCCAGACAGAATGGCCGAGGGCATGGAGCGGGGTCGTCGAACTCAAACCCGACGCCACCACCTTGCCCTGGGCCGCGTAGACCCAGACGTCCTGGCTGGCGAATGGAGCGGCGAACAACAACGGTGCCGTCCAGGCGGCAACGACCCACCACAGGTTGCGGAACCCCAAGGCCCGATCGGCTCGCACGGCGCGCCACAGACTGACCCAGGCGAGGCCGAAGAGCACGGCGCCGACGAGGGCCGCCGCCAGCACCAACAGATGTGCTGACGGCACTTCGGGACCGCGGTTCGCCGGCTGTGCCCACGCTGCCGTCGCCGGCCCCTCCCAAGGCGGGGCCGCACCCGCGCCGGCGAAGGGCCAGAGGCCGCCGGCGCGTGGCCCGAACGGCGAAGCAGGGAGGTCACTGGCTAGGGCCAACAGTGCCGATCCGGCGGCCCCCAGCACCGCGGTGCCGACCAATCCACCGACCGGCCGGGCGGGCCGGCGCGGCGCGGCAGCGATCGCGGACGCCCCGCGGTCTGACAGCAGCGGGCCCCTACCCATCGAGGAATTGTCGGTTGTTCCAGTCCGATCCGACATGGGCCATTTGGCCTATCGGCCATGGATCGTCTCGAGAGTCGATGCCGCGTTGCCGTGCGGGCGTGCGCCTCGGGTTCCCAGAAGGAACGGTGACCTTCCTGTTCACTCGTATCGCAGAGTCGACCCGCACACTGAGAGGAAGACCCGACGGCCATGGCGGAGGCGCTGCGCAGCGACGACGCGGTGGAGATCTTCGGCCACATCGACCCGAACGAATGCGAGGTGGGGCGGGCCTGACCTGCCCACCTCGACGGTGCAGGCCTTGGACCGACCGCGCCGTCACCGCGGGCAGGGAACAACCTGTCCTGCGGTGGCGCGGGCCCTCACTCCATGACCAGGACCTGGTCCTGACGGCACGGCCCGGGCCGGCCCGGGACGGAGCGCCATCACTCCGTTCGACTTGGAATCGGGGCGAGCTTCTAGGGGCCGCCAAATCGTCGCTCTGACGGCAGCATCGCCGATGCTGTGGAGCCACCGTCAGGCGGGCGAAGGGCGGCGAGGTCGGTAAAGGCCTGCGCGGTGGGCACGCCGTCGGTGGTCATGGCAACCACCGGACCCCCGAGGTTCTGGCCCGAGGAACTTCCTTGGAATGGGGCGTCCCCGTAGTTGAAGATGCCGCCGTCCGCTGCGGTGAACCAGTATCCGTTCCCGGTCGGCATCGCAGCCATGCCGTTGATGGGCTGATTCAGGTGGATCGCCCCGGTCGAACCGTAGAACTTGGCATCTCCATAGCTGAAGATGCCACCGTCGGACGCCACCAGCCAGTAGCCGCCTCCGTCGGGCGTGGCCGCCATGCCCACTATCGGCTTGTTGAGGGAGATACCGCCGGCCGAACCGTGGAAGCCGGCGTCGCCGTAGTTGAAGATGCCACCGTCGGACGCCACCAGCCAGTAGCCGCCTCCGTCGGGCGTGGCCGCCATGCCCACTATTGGCTTGTTGAGACGGAGCGAGCCGGCGGATCCGAAGAACGGCGCGTCGCCGTAGTTGAAGATGCCGCCATCGGTCGCGACCAGCCAATATCCGCCACCATCCGCCGTGGCCGCCATCCCCACGATCGGCTTGTTCAGATGCACGGAGCCGGCGGAACCGAAAAAGCCGGCGTCGCCGTAGTTGAAGATGCCGCCATCGGTTGCGACCAGCCAATATCCTCCGTCGTCACCCGTCTGGGCGATACCGACGATCGGATGGTTGAGCGGGATGTCGGAGGCATCGCCGTAGTAGAGGGCATCGCCGAAATTGGCGACCGCTCCGTTGGAGCTCACTTGGTAGTACCCGATACCACCGGAACCCGAGAGCGCCACCGAGGCGCCCGAATTCAACGTGTCGTCGATGCCGAACGTGGCCGGACGCGAACCGAGAGTGCCCGGCGAGAAGTACAAATCGATTTGGCAGGAATCCTGCGGGTTGAGGCGGACCAGGTCCACGCCAGTCAGGCATGTTGGGTCGGGAATGGCCACGTAGTCGTCCGCTCCGGGCCCCGAGAACACGAAATCAGAGTCGGTATTGAACTCATCCACCGAATTACTCGTATTGGTGACGACGACGGAAAGGGGACCAGCGAAGGTCCCAAGGGTGGCCTCACCGAAGTCGAAACTGCTCGTGGAGACAGCCAAGGGGGGAGAATTGGTTCCGGTCAGTGGGATGTATCGCCCGGTACCGGCGGTGGCCGGCTCGCCAGGTGAACCCTGAGGAGACAGTTCGTCGTAGTAGTTGAGCGCCGCCGACGCCTGGCTCGGAGTACCTCCAGGCGTGTAGTTGACCGTGACCGTGCACGTCTCTGTCGCGGAGAGGGGACTGGTGCAGGTGTTGCCGGTGATCGCGAACTGATCAGCGTCGGCGCCCGAAATATTGAACCCACTTGGCGTCAGGGCGCTCGGTCCGTTATCGGTGATGGTCACACTGCCCGAGGTCGGAGTGCCCCCCGTCGTGGGAAGTGAAAGGCTGACCGGACTGATCGTGCGTGTCCTGTAGTCCGCCGTGGAGTTGTAGGAGATTGCGCCGAAGAGAGCAGGGGTTCCTCCGTTGCAATGCTCCTCGAACCGGACCGAGAAGGTTTGTAGTGACCCGTCGGGTGCCAACGTGATGTCGTCGACGATGAAGCGACCCGTGCCGCTGGGGCAGACGTCAAGTCCACCTCGGTCGATGAACAATTCTGGATTCGAGGCACCGGCAGCGAACTGAGCGCCCTCGTAGGTGCCGGCGAACCAGGGCCGTCTGACTGGTTGGAGGAGCGAAGTAGATCTGGTACGTGTCACCGCTGGTGTCGGACAGTGTGAATCGTGGTGAGCCGCCGCCTCCTTGGTAAAACACGCTGCTGAAGGTGAGAGAGCCTCCGTTCAGGAAGGGCTCGCCCGGTTCGCTGTCGAAGAATGCGGTCGTCAATGGCGAGCCCAGGGTGGCTGATGCCCGGCCGGAGACCCAGAACACAGAGACGCTGAGGCCGAGAAGCGCGATGAGAGCGAAGCCGCATCGGTTGAGCGACCACAACCGCGCAACACGTCCGGACGCGGGCTCACGTGTAACCCGTGCTGGCGTAGCACCACCCATAGTGAAATCCCCCTCCGTTTACTTCAGGACTCGGCAACGTAGCGAAGAGCTGGTTCTGGGGGCAAGGGGTATTTGAAGCTACATTCCGGGCTTCTGCGGCGAGATGTTGCGCGCGAACGACACACTGATCGGGCTCAGGGTCAGTTCGGCAGACCCCCGTTCGTCGTGACCGAGGTGTTTCCGCCGCGGTCCGGCCACGGCCACTGTCGGAGCCGCTCCAAGCGTCAGCCCTGCGCCCCGTCGATCAGCTCGGAAGCACTTGAAATAGAGTTCTCAGACATGGTGAAACTGGTCTTTTGCGTACGCAGACGTCCCGACATTGATCCAGGCGAGTTCCACCGGTACTGGAGGGACGTTCATGGACCTCTCGTCGCAGGCGTAGCGACGGATCTCGGCATCCGTCGCTACGTTCAGGTCCACACGGTTCCAACGCCTCTCAATGACGTTCTCGCAGCCACTCGCCAAGCACCTGAATGCTTCGACGGAGTTGCCGAGTTGTGGTTCGACAGCGCTGAGGCGATTTCCGCTGCTGCTTCGACTCCAGAGGGAGCAGCTGCAGGTGAATTGCTCTTAGAAGATGAGCGGCGATTCATCGACCATTCGCGTTCGCCGCTCTTCCTCGCTGAAGAACACGAGGTCATCTAGAGGAAGGATGACCCAATCCGCCGGGTTGACGCTTACCCGAGTTTTCGTGAGTTGGATTCCGGCTCGTGCGCCCGAAGCTCGGTAGGGTGGCACTCGAACCCGCCCGACTCCAGGGCGTGTTGGCTGGCGTCGGAGGGAGATGTTCCATCACCATGGGGCGGTCATTTGACGCAGGAGGTCTAATGGAACCGCAACCGGGCTGGGACAGTGCATTGGGACTCAGAATTGAGGAGCTGACGCCCACACGGGTCGTGGCCTATGTCGACATCGATGACCGCCATCAGCAGGGCTACGGCATCGTCCACGGCGGGGTGTGGGCGTCGGTGGTCGAGTCCGTCGGCAGCCACGGTGCAGCGGTGGCGGCCCACGAGATGACCGGCAACATGGCGGTGGTCGGAGTGGCGAACTCCACGGACTTCCTCCGCCCCCATCGCACCGGTCGAGTGCGGGCGACCGGCACGCCGATTCTCACCGGGCGGACCCAACAGATCTGGCTGGTCGAAATCGAACGCGAGGACGATGGCAAATTGGTGG
>CAWKJX010000014.1:0-545311 GCA_963850095.1 uncultured Acidimicrobiaceae bacterium
TCGCTAGAGCATTGATACAGCGTCCCCGGGTTCTGCTGATTGATGAGATGAGCATGGGCCTTGCTCCGGTGATTGCAGCGAGTCTTCTTCCGATGCTACGACAAATCGTTGACGAGACAGGGGCTTCCGTCGTGCTCGTCGAACAGCACGTGACCCTGGCTCTGAACGTAGCGGATCGGGCCAAGGTCCTCGTACATGGGGAGACAACGTTGGATCGGGCTGCGGAGGAACTACGTTCCGACTTGAAGTTGGTCGAGCAAGCATATCTCGGACATGTCGATCATCATCAAGAGAATCTTCATGTCCAGGATGGGAGTCGTGCCGAATCCGGATGACGGCGAGCAGGGTCAAGAAGCGTAGCCGCGGAGTACCACGTTGCGTGCGACCACATTCGGCTTTGACGTCATCGCCGTCAGGTTCTCCACTTTAGGATTGACGATGGCTTGCCGGTGGTGAGGGAATCGTCGCCAACATGGTGTGGTCCCGGCGCTCATCTGGGATGGGTGAGTTCCTAACGGCAGTCAAGCCCCTCAAGCGTCACTTTCGCTAGCGTCTTCTCTCGCTGATGTCGATGCCTCCGCATGACCACAGGGCCAGGGGTTCATTCGCCGTGGCCAAGAGCTCGTCTGCCTTGTCTTCACGCCACGATCCCGCACTCGAGCGGACCAACAACGCGGCGAGCCGCGCGCGGCCGAGACGCTTGAGCGCCCGTGGATCGGCATATTTCTCTAATACGACTAGGGTCGTCTTCGACGCGGTGGCCGATCCGAGGGAATCGGGCCCAACCCGGACCCAACAACTCGACGAGTGCGTCGAGGCGCAGGCGGGCGGCGGGTGCGGCGCTTGACCAGGCTGAAGCGCTGACGCACGGGCCGGCGGAGTGACCCCGCCGGACCGAGGTTGTCGATGCCGCGCAGGCCCTCGGGGTACAGCAACGGCAGACGGGCTAGCACCCCTGAACCGAGCCGGTCCGTCTTGGTGTGCTTGTTTTAGTGGTCCCGCAGGTCGGCCGACTGCTCGAGGGGGCACCAAGATCACCGTGGCGTCTCGTGTTTGAAGCCAGGGCGAGAGCGGCACCCAGGCATGCGGGTGCGCTCGAAGATGACGGTCACCGACGCATCGTCGGGGATCTTCGCCCACAGGAGTTCGAGGTCGATGGTCGTCGTGCGGAATGAATCGCCCTGGGTGTCGTGGAGGCTCCAAACCTTGGGAATTGGAGTCATGGGAAACCATCCGTCGTCCACCCGGTACTCGCCTGAAATGCGGGAGCGGGCCGTGCGAATAGTCGAAAAGACCATCGCCGAGTCCGGCGAGCGCTGGGGGATGATCTCACGGGTGACCCGTCAGCTTGGCGTCGCCGACAGAACAGACGCTGCGCAACTGGGTCGAGCGAGCCGAGATCGACAATGGGCAAGCAATCGGGCACGACGACCGAGGACAAGGAGCGGATCGCCGAGCTGCAAAAGGAGGTCCGCGAGTTGCGCCGGGCCAATTCGATCCTCAAGTCGGCCCCGGCTCTTTTCGTGGCGGAGCTCGACTGCCCAAGCCGTGTGGCGTACATCGACGCCAACAAGGAGGAGTTCGGGGTCGAGCCGATCTGCAAGGTCCCTGGAAGACCATGGAACAACTCGAGCTGCCCACAGAGTCTTGGGTCCATTGGTGGAACGAGCGTCGGCTGCACGAGGCCTCTGGCTGCGTCCCACCAGCCGAGTTCGAAGAGACTTACTTACCGTCGCTTGGGCGAGGCCACCTCGGCTGCGTAAGACCTAACCACCGAGTCTCCATCAAACCCTGGGCGATGCACGTGCCGGGTCTACATCCTTACTCGTGGGCAGTTGGAATGGTCGGGCCCAGCCCTCGAGGCTCGGCACAATCTCGCTGACACGAAGCGAATGTACCTCGGTCAGGTTGCTCCTGAGCAGCTTGATACGGAGAGGACCGGGACGAGTCAGAGGGAGGAACATCAGTCAGATCCAACGCGTGTGGCGATACGTGGCGACTATCAAGGGATTGCTGAAAGGATTGGCGACTGGGACTCGCTGCCAGCAACTGACTTCGTCTATTTTCACGATCACCTTACCGATCCGGAGGCTATAGTTGAAAGACTCTCGGACTTCGAGGTCGGAGAGTCGCGCGAAGTCCTCGGCGTGACCCGACGATGCTTACGCGTACGCAATTGGCGGGAATCCTTAACATTCACACAGAGCGCATGCAGCCGGTCTATCCTGTTAGTCAGAGGTGAATGACTCTACCTTCGCACAAGCGCACAACAGATGCGCTCATAGAGGATGATGCTGAGCAAGCTGAACGCGGTTGGCGTTCGGACAAGTGACAAGCACTCACTTTAACGGCATTCACGATTCCATTCTGAGGTTTGAGGCGGAAGTGATCAAATGGTGCTAGTTAAATGGGATAGCTAGATGTGCTGAGGTGGATTAGATGCAAGAATTGGCATGGTATCCGTATTCGTTAATACAACTTGAGCAGCGTAGTTTGTGAGGGCGAGATGATTCGCAGCGAAATTAGCCTTGATGGAATTCCAGCCGAGGTCGTCGATCGATTTAATCTCGCAGGAATCTCTTTATCTCGCGCTACTGTACCCACATCTGATCTCCTCAGCCTTGATGGCCAATCTGCCTTGGTCACGGGAGGAGGTGGTAGTGGCTTAGGTAATGCAATCTGTCATCGTCTTGCAGAGCAAGGTGCAGCAGTAGGCGTCCTAGATGCATCTATGAATGCGTCGGAGATCGCGGCGGAGGAGCTCCGGAGCCGTTGGGGCGTCAGTTCGATAGCAATTACTGCCGATGTCGGGGATTGGCATCAGGTTCAGATTGCTGTAGATGAGGCCTCGCAGGCGTTTGGAAAGGTCGACATACTCGTCAATAATGCGGGGGGCCCGCTAGACAGAGGTTATGATTTCGCTAGCGCCCCATACGATCAAATCGAGGCCACGATTAGCCTCAATCTGTTCGGTGTTCTGAACGTCACGAAGGCCGTTCTGGGTTTAATGCTTCCAGCTCACAAAGGACGAATTGTCAACATTTCGTCTGAGGGCGGAAAGGTCGGGGGGTGGCCTCGCTGGTTTATTCGACGGCCAAGGCGGCTGTGATTGCATTCACGCGAAACTTGGCTCACGAGGTAGGTCCCAGCGGTATTTCAGTAGTTACTGTATGCCCCGGAATAATGGTCGGGTCTCAAACACTCGACGGTTTCCGAGGTGCAGATTTAGGGAGTCTAGAGAATCTAGTGCACGGCTTCGATCGAGCGACGATAGGTCGCTGCTCTACGCCCGATGAAGTCGCCAGTGTGGTTTCGTTCCTGGCGTCTGAGGCTGGAGCGTATATACATGGAACAGCGGTCAGTGTTGGCGGCGGTATGTCTGATTAGGGAAGCGCATACTCTGCCAGGGCTACTCCCAATTCAGACGCGAAGAGTCTCTTTGCTCCTTTCCTGAGTGTCGACTCGTTGCGCGCGGGCGCAGCGGCGTCCACGTCGTCGTCGAATTCGATTATGAATCCACTCCCGATGACGAAATGTCGGGCCGGACGAATCTGGCTGGTACGCCTACGCCGCGGCGACCAAGCCGTCGTCATTGCCGCAGAGCTCGGTCGTCCCTCGGCCGACCACTTGGCGGGCCGATTCAACACCCCCTCCGCGACTCGTCGCAGATCGAAGGAAGCACGCTGCTCGAAGATCGAGCGCACGTGATGGGCATGCGGGAGATCCAAGCCCGAGGTGAGCCGCGCCTTTTCGAGGTCGTCGAGCCGCCGGGTGGAGACTCCGAGGCATAGCCTGGCAGAGAACGGCCATGAGGAAGTTCGGCACGCCTGCGCGGCTGGAGCAAGAGCTCGGGTAAGTACGGTCCCTTTCTGAGCTTGGGGACGTTGAGCTTGGTCACCCGACCCGGGTGTCCCAGGGGCGGGTGGGGTAGGCGTTTCTCACGTTCTCCCGATCCCCACTACGCTCGCTACGGCCTGCACCGCACTGCATCGAGGCCTCGGCGCTCACGATCGTCTCGGCGAAGGCCTGGAGCATCGCCTGGCGAGGTCGGTGTCGCCGTCTGCGCCCTCGAGGTACTTGCTCAGCCAAACCGACGCGCGGATAGTGGTAGTGACAGTCACCATTATTCCCCCTCCAGTAGTTGTTGTTACCGTCGCGTCCGGGGATGGTCCTCAGCTCACCCGCTCATACACCACTGGTTGGGACTCAACTCGCAAGAAGAGGACGGGGAGGAACTTCAGGCCTGCGAAATCCCGTGGGCCTCCGCCGGCTCAGCTGCCTGGCGAAGTCGGTTCTTGTCGATCTTTCCGATGTTGGTCCTGGGAAGCTTCTTTACGAACTCGACGGACTGGGGCTTCTTGTAGGAGGCGATCCGACTCCGACAGAAGTCGATCAGATCCTGCGCCGAAGGCTGCGCCCCCTCGCGCCGAACGACGACTGCATGGACGGCTTCGCCCCACTTGACGTCTGGGACGCCGATGACCGCGACCTCTCTTACGGCGGGGTGGGAGGCGAGAACATTCTCGACCTCAATCGGATAGACGTTAAAGCCACCCGAGATGATCATATCCTTACGGCGTCCGACGATGGACAAATAGCCATCCTGTGCCTTAACCCCGATGTCGCCGGTCCAGTAGAAACCGTCTCTAAGTGCATCGCCGGTCGCAGTCGGGTTCCTCCAGTATTCAGTCATGATCTGATCGCTCTTCACGAGCAGTTCACCAGGGATCCCGACCGGAACGTCCTCTCCCTTCTCGTCGACGATCGAGGTGATCACCCCCGGAACGTCTCGTCCAACGGAGTCGAGTCGACCTTCGAGGTGGTCCTTGTCCGACAGATGAGTTGCGATCCCCGCTTCTGTCCCCCCGTAGCTCTGGTGCAGGCCCCAGTCGAAAGTGTCGAGCACCTGGGATAGAAGCGCTGGAGTGATCGGCGCTCCACCATAGGCTGCACTGCGAAAGCTCGACAGGTCTCGCCTCTCTTTGTTGCCAGCGTCGAGCAGCATCTGGAACATAGTTGGAGAGAGCAGCGAAACAGATGCTCTTTCCTGTTCAACCAGACGGAAGAACTCCACTGGTTCAAAGCGGCTGGAGATAACGGTGGTCCCAGCACTGTACCCATACCCACGCAGCCATTGGTGGCCTGGGGCGACGGCCATGGGTCTCACAAAGAGGTGCCGATCGTGACCCAGCATCCCGTGTGCACCCAACACGATCCGGGCGAACGCTATGAGAGCGCCGTGGGAGATCACCACACCTTTGGGCACTCCGGTGGTGCCACCGGTGAAACAGATACTACAAGCATCTGTTGGTTCTGGCCCGAACTGGACCCTCCTATCCGACGCTCCAGTGATCAAGCTTTCGTATGTGAGGTGCCTCGACGGTACTCGGTCGCGATCAGCGTCGAACCGAACATTTCGGCCAGGTGCTCGGCCTCTTGTTCGAACTCCGGTCCGTAGAAGATGGCTCTGGGCTCTATCTGAGCCCCGATCGCGACGAGCTCCTCGATGGCGAGGCGCTGGTTTAGGGGCACTGCGATTATTGCGACGGCGCCCGCGCGTGAAAGAACTCGTAGCACTCGAGACAGTTCTCCGCGATGATGGAGACACGTTCACCCTTGCCGATCCCCAACCCGTGGCGAAGCGCGTTCGCCAATCGATTCATACCCGCCCCTCGAGCTCCCGCCAAGTGAGGCGCCGACCCTCGTCGACGACCGCTTCATCATTACCGAAGTGTCGTGCGTTGAAGGGAACGATGTCGCTTACGACGGTCATCGTTGACTGGGATTTTGGCAGGGCAATATCCTCCTACGAGCCCTGAGGGCTTGCCTGTGGAAGTAAAAACCAATGCTATGACTATACGCAATATCACAGCTTCCCCAGCCAGGTGTCAATGGCTGTGAAATAAGATCCGTGCGCTGTTGAAGTTCAGCGGCGGTCACAGCTCATTCAGGCGGCTGCCGGATCGTCCTCTTCGGGTCCAGCACCCCTGGTATGGCCTGGCGGCCAAGGGCGGCTACCAGCTTGGCCATGTCCTTGTGACCTCGTACGCGTCGGAACGAGCGCTCAACGTCGAGCATGTCAGGGGCGGCCCGGCGCTTGTTCATCGAGCCGTCCCTCCACTTTCGTCACTCGGCGTGTCGTCCGCTTGGCGATCGAGGATCATCGACTCAATGCAATTGCTGGTGATAATGGTGGCGGTCAACGTGTCACCGACGCACAGACGCCCGGCGCTGAACATGTCGTGAATTCCTCGCGCCGACGCGGCCGGTCGGAAAGGCATAGAGCTCTTCGGCGAGGCCTTGGGTGGCGGCCAGCTACGTCGAGTCCGTCGATCATAAGCGGCACAGCCACACGTCGAGGGTCCGAGAGGTTCCGAGGTGTCAGTTCGCCCAGGGCCGTCCTCACGGCCGCCACGAGCGCCTCGAGATGGCCGACTTGGACATCGCCTTGGAGCACTGCTCGAGCTCCCCCCACCGCTATCCGCACCCCTGGAGCTGGCCCGGCCGTCGGACTATCGTGAGTGGGAGATGGCCGTTCGGGGGCAGGCAGGAAGGCAGGCAAAGTGACCGTAGCCACCACGACGTTGATGGGCGACAAAGAGGCAGGCGCGCTCCTTCGAGAGGCCGTGACCGTGGCGGAAGCGAGCGGCGATCCGTACCCGCAGATCAGGAAACTGGTGGGTTCGATTCCCGATCACATCGCCCCCAACGGCGATTCATTCGTGTACAGCTACACCCTGGCGCAGGAGGTTCTCCACTCCGGCGCCTTGTTCAAGAACGGCCAGTACGCCAGCTCGACCCCGCCGGGGTTGACCGACGAGCAGCGCCAGCAGCTCGCGACGAGTCACCCGACGATCGGGCATGCTGACATCGATCGACGATCCAGATCACGCCCGCCTCCGCCGGCTAGTGACCGTGGCGTTCACGCCCAAAGCGGTGGAGCAGTATCGGGTCGTAGCCAAGCGGGCGCTGGACGAAGCGTTCGCCGCCCTCGACCCGAGCACGCCGATTGACCTGGTGACGACGTTGGCCACCGAGGTGCCGACCCAGGTGATCGGCGAGCTGCTGGGCTGTCCCTGACGGACCGCAAGTCCTTCGCGGCGCTATACCTCCGGCAGGCCGCGGGCACGACCCGGGCAACGACTTCGCCACGCATCTCGATGCCGTCCGGGCCAGGCGCAAGATGTTCGCCTACATCGGAGAGCTGATCGAGGCCGAGCGGGCCCACCCCGGCGACTATCCGCTAGGCCGTCTGATCAAGCTCGAGCAGGAAGGCGAGAAGATCAGCAGCGCGGAGCTGATCTCGTTGGCGGCGCTCATGTACTCGGCGGGGTTCGGCACGACACACCGCACGATCGGCAACGGGTTCGTGTCGCTGCTGCAGCATCCCGAGCAGGCGGCCGCCCTGGCCAACGACCCCTCGCTGGCTCGGGCGTCGACCGATGAGGTTCTGCGCTACGACGCGACGGTCATGACGGTTGGCTACTTCGTCGGGGCGGACGAGGGCGAAGCGGCGGGCCGGCGGCTGGCGCCCGGGACGAAGTGCACCGTCTTGTTGGGTGCGGCCAACCATGACCCGACCATGTTCGACCGGCCGGAGGTGTTCGACATAATGGCGCCCCGGCGGCACGGGTCCATGACGTTCGGCTACGGCACCCATTACTGCCTGGGCGTCAACCTCTCCAAACTGGAGACCGATGTCGTGCTGGGCGAGACCTTCCGGCGCTACCCCCGGATGCAGCTGACCGAGACACCTGTGCGCAAGCCGTCGTTCCGTGTCCGGGAGTTCGTCTCGGTGATGGCGGTCCTCGAGCCGGGCGGCTGAGGCAGCAGTGGGCAAGGGCTGGCTGGCGGCCAAGCGCGCCGTGTATCGTCCACGCGGGGCCGGCCACCCGCTTCTCTTCGCTGAGGAGTGAGCCGAGCTGCTCCTCGTGGACATCAACGAGGAGCGCGGCGCGGAGGTCCGCCAGCTCATCGCCAAGGACGACGGGACGGCCTACGTGCATCGAGCCGACATCCGAGACGGTTACGGCTGCCGGAGCATCGCAGCGCAAGCCGAGGCAGGTTCAGCCTGCTTTTTTACGTCGAGATGGACGAGCTCGCCCGGATGCGTGGTCTCGATCCGGCGCACCGTGCGACCCGTTGTGCGCTCGAGGTCAGACAGGCGCGACACCCCGTGGCGAGGCCAGATTGCATGGAGGGTCGACGCCGGCACTCCCGCTCGGTCAGCCAAGCGAGCGGCCCCCAGTTGGCAGCGCCGCCGCAAGGCGACCACTCGACGCTCGACCTTGGCCGGGGTCTTGGTCGGGCAGCGTCGTGGCCGGCTCGAGCGGTCCTCGAGGCCGGGCTCGCCGCCCTCTTGGTAGCGGCGCCACCACTTATGGGCGGTCTGGTGCGAGATCCGCATGGACTCAGCCGCCGAAGCGACGGTAAAGCCGTCTTCGATGAGTTCGCAGAGCGGCGTCGACCCTCTGGGGTCAGTGGAGCGTTACGGTGCATGGGAGCCTCCTTGGTCAGCGTGGGTGTCTAGCTAGTCGCTACACGTCACTACAACTCCCGGACGAACGTCGCGACCGATGGTGGGCGGCCCACCTAGAGCACCTGGCGGCCTGCGAACCATGATTGATCCATGAGCGCGAGGTTGACCCAACTATCGCGTGCCAGCCCCCGGAGGCCCGTTCCGTGGTCCTGGATAGGGCGATCCGGGTTGACTTTGTGGACCACGCCAGCTCAGCCTCCTGACAATGCCTCTTGGAGGGCCGAGTTCTCCGACTTTGCTTGCTGGCACACGGCAGCGTTGTTCGCATCGGCCTCTAACGAGGGATTGAGAACATCCGAATCTAGGAATCAGTGGCGTCTTGGATCGTCGTGTCCGTGTCGTTCACGCAGGTGCTGAGATCAGCGGCTATCGACCCGGCATCGCCGAGGGCGGTCGCCAAGACGTCGTTCTCGTTAACTGCTGAGTTCTTTTGATTCGTGACCGTTGAGAGTTGCTGTCGCGTAGAGGCCAGCGAGGCAGAGAGCGGGTTTTTGCTGTATCGGTTTCAGATTGGTACTTGGTCACTTCACAGTGGTAATCGCTATGCCACTGGTCCCAATCCTTGTGCTGCTGGCAAGCGGCAGTGATCGGCCGCTACGAGGAGTACGGCGACAATGCAGCTGGCCCCGATCAGCCACCAGTTCCGCTTGCGGACCATGATGCCTGGCGGCGGTGAAGCGGGGCGCGCCACGGACACCCGCTGTGTTGGCCAGTGGTGATCAGCTCCCGCCGGTGCGCGGTAGGACGCTATGGGTGCCGGTGGTGCTGCGGGAACCGGAGTCGCTTCTGCTTTGATGAGCGGGCGGCGTCCATGAACTCCAGCCTATTGCGCCTCGCTACCTGGGTCGGTACTCCGTTGCTTTCGAAGTATTGCTCCGGATGACACCCTGTGGGATCCTGGTACCACCCCGGATAGTCCTTGAGGGCTCCGGCCACTTCCACTTTGCGCCATGCTCACGACGGGTAGCTTCTCTCCCTTGTGGTCCGTTTTCTCGGTGGTCTTTGGTTTGGTCTCTTGAACACCTGCCTCACGGCAGGACTCAGGGACCGCCACCTCACTTCAACAAACATGGGGAAACCGTCAGTGATCACGCTGCAGAATGGACGAGCACGACTTGGTTTGGTCCGAGAACCGTCACTATGATGAAGATGGCGGGGCCCTGTTCGGATTCAGCAGCTTCTCGTGAGAAGAAGTCTTGCTATAGACCAAATAAGGAGAGTGTCTGTACGTGATTTACGAGCTCCGTGAATACAAAATGGTCATGCATCTCCAGCAGGACTTCCTCGAAAGATTCCGAGAAGACCTTGTCCCAGGGATGGAGAAGTTAGGGTTCGATTTCCTGGGTGCTTGGCTAACATACATCGGCCCTGGCTCTCATACCGACTTGGTGTGGCTTTTGCGTTGGAATGACCTAGGGGAGCGCGATGCTGCTTTCGATGCGCTCCATGCTCAACCCGGCCATCCGGCATATGTGTTGGAAAATGGGCCCCGCATGACCAGCGTCACAGTCCGCTTCATGCACCCGACCGAATTCTCGCCGATGAAGTAATCACGCTGTACCGTACTGTGGTCACTGGGTTGCGCTAAATCAGGCTCTCGAATGCCGCGGGCTCCAACGAATACAGACCGCTAATGCGTTTCCAGCCCTCTAACTTCTTTCTTGTGTTCGGCCACGACGGCGGATCTGCTTGCCCAGCTCCCGTTGCTTAGACAGATCCGCCATTTACTGCGCGTATTCAGCCTTCAACAGAATCGGGTGCGCGCCCAGAGAGTTACTAATTGCGCCTGCCGCAGCTTCGCTCCGCCAGTTGAGTCCCAACCAGTGGCATATGAGCGGGGAGCGAACCCGCTCCGGGTTTCCTGGAGGCTCCAAACCTTGGGAAAGTTGGAGTCATAGAAGTGAACAATCATCCGTTCTCGAGGTGGTATCCGCCTGAGATGAAGCAGCGGGCTTGCGGATGATCGAGCAGACCATCGCCGAATCCGGAGAGCGCTCGGGCGAGGTGTGACGTTTCGCCCGACAGCTGGGAGTCGGCGAGGAGGCCCGGTGCATCTGGGTGGGCCAGTGGGCCGCATAATGATGGGCCTCGGTCTCCGCGGTATTCCTGCGTGCCAAAGCCAAGCGCACCACTGTCGAGGGTGACCTCTCGTGGCGCCCGGCCGACCTGATCCACCGCGCCTTCTTCGTTGCCGCGCCCAGCCGTTCTGGCTGGCCGACTTCACCTATGCGTCGACCTGCTCAGGCCCCCGCTACACCAGCTTCGATACCGACGCCTTCGCCAGGAGCATCGTGGGCAGGTGGGTGTCGAAGTCGCTACGCACCGACCTGGCCTTCGATGCGCTCGAGATGGGCATCTTCTCTCGACGCCAGGACGACCACTCCGACCTCATCCACCCATTCCGACCGCAGCGCGGCAGCTGAGGTTCAAGGAGTCGTTGCAACACCGACCTATTGGACAGACTTCAGAAGTTCGTCGAGTGCTTCTGCTGGTGTCTTCCATTTTGCGCGGTCGCGTGTTGAGTGCGAGAACGAAGGCGTCGAGATCACCGCTCCAGTGTCGAGACAGGTCGGTGGACTTTGGAAAGTATTTGCAACAACAGTCCACTGGTGGCCTTGTTGCTTGCGCGTTGCCGAGGACTTTGCGGATCGCAGAAGTAGAGGAACAGTCCCCGTGTCGATGTTCAATTGCGCATGCTGGGCCACTCCTACCCTGATCTCAGGTGGGAGTGATTGCCCGAACTGTGCGGGCAGCGCGCGGATCTGCTCGGCGCGCCCGCAGGGTCGTAGAGGGGCCTCGATGACGTCGAGTTCGCCACGCTCAGCTACCTCGACTGGTTCAACCACCGCTGGCTGCACGGTGAGACCACCGAGGACAACTCCTACGTCACCCCGGCAGAATTCGAAGCGACCTACTACCGTCAAATGCAAGCCGCCGCCGAGGCGGCCACCCAATAACCTGACCAGTCATGGAACCCGGGGCGGTTCAATACAAGTGACCCGCACAATTAGAGCCTGCAGTGGGTCAAGACAAACCAAGGCTACATTGGTACCAATGACAAGAAAAGCCGGACCGACCAAGGTCGAAAACAAGTGGGAGGACAATGCGCGCGGCTGGTTGGAACTGAAACGCTCCAACAAGATCTCGGAAATTCTAGCGCGCGACCTCCTCAAGGACAGTAAATTCGTCGGCGAATACCACCCGGGAGCATGCTGCCGTCGGAGGCGGCGATGCTCGAGCGTTACGGAGTAGGCCGGGCCTCGCTCCGTGAAGCGCTTCGTATTCTCGAGGTTCATGGTCTCATCAAGATAAAGCCGGGTCCGGGTGGCGGCCCAATGGTCGACCAAGTGGACAGCAGGGATTTCGGCCGCACCACGAGCTTCTTCTTCCAGGTGCTAGGCGCCACCATCGGCGACCTCCTCGAGGCCCGTACCGTCATCGAGCCGATGATGGCGAGGTTGGCCGCGCAACGTATGACTCCCGAGAACGCGGAGACGCTCAAGGCGGTCCTGCAGGCTGAAGACGAAGCCGCAACAGATGAAGACGGTGCTTGGGGCGATGCGACCGCCGACTTCCACGGTCTAGTGGCGAGCATGACTGGCAACCATGTCCTCGACCTCTATGGAAAGTCCCTCATGGAAATCCATGTCGAGCGGGTGCGGCACATCTTTCCGGTCAGCCAAAGGACTCGGGTTCTTCGGACTCATACGCGGATCGCCAACGCAATCATCGAGGGCGACGCTGACGAGGCCGAACGCCTGACCGCGAAGCATATCGAGGCGCTGACCAAGAGCATTCAAGCGTTGTTTCCCGGCCTGGTCCATGAGGTGATCGACTGGCGGTGAGGCTCCGCGCGATGAACAGAGATCACATCAATCCAGCCTCTTTACAGCCGCAGCTCGAGTCGAGGACACGAAGGATGGTGTCGCAACCAGATCCGATAGCCGGTTGATCGCCAGCCCGATATCGATCGCCAACAGGCGATCCAGATGCGCCACGGTGCCAGGCGCTCTAGTGACGGCGACTCCGATCGACCTGGGATCTCAGCCTCTGTGCTGTGCCAGCTGGCGGAGCGACGCAACTTGCCCCCCGACGCCGGACACTGCGACAGGCATCCAACCGTCACTCACGCGATCACTTCATCGAATCTCCGAGTTCAGGGCGGCCCCGTCGTAGACCGGGTGGATGGGGCCACCGGGAAGGCTTGGGTCCCGACCACATCGGAGATACGTCCATGAACTGACCGTGGTATTCCGCAACGCTCATAGTCCACACGGCCTTTCATCAACCCGTCGTGGTCACGCATCAGAGCTTTACGTTGACGGGGGTCGATGCCGTGGTTCTGAGCCTCCTCTTGTTCCAGCCAATGCCCAGCTGCCGAAGGAACCCGCCACCCGACAAATGGTCGAGTGTCGCAAGGGTCTTTGCCAACGCGATCGGGTCGTGCTGTGCCGGCAGGCAGACTGTGGTCTCAAGAAGCTCGGAGAGGGCAACAACCGTGGCCAACGCAATGAGGGATCACGGAGATCCTTCGAACGCTCGGCCATTTGGCTCCCGCCGGGAAAACGGGAGATGCGCGAGTCGGGATGTTCGTGTGGTCGGGGAGATAAAAGACCTCAATGCCGCCAACGGCGAGCCGCGGTCGGGCTCGGCCGTGCCCATTGCATCGGGCCGTCCGGAGTAGAGAGCTCCGATCCGCATAACCGGGGGGGGGTATGCCCTGGACCTATCAGGTCCGAGGCTGACCAGCGACTCGGACGGCTCAGTCGGACCCACGTCATAGCTCATCTGTTCAAGCCGATAACAGGGACCTGCTCCTCTTCTCTATCCTCGAACCGAAGCTGCTGCCCGACCGAGCCAATATCGACAGCTGTGTGGCCCTTGCTCATCAAATCAAGCCCTTGAGGTTGTCTGAAACTTCTGAGACGAGATCGATGATGGCTCTCTCGTAGACGGCCGTCTTGTTGAGCGTCCCCGGAACGTTTGGGGCGAGCAGGATCACCGAATCTATTCTTGCACTGGCCGCATCTCGTATGCAGGTGTTTAGTGACGCAGCGTCGTGGATGCTGAAGGCCTGTACCAGTGGAGCTGCGAGGTCCACGAGTTCTGGCCCATGATCGGGTAACGCTCGCTGGACCGCTTCGCGGTCGGTGTTGATACCGAGCGCTGCCAGATGCGACTGATAAGAGGGTGTGGCCGCATAGTGGGCGAGTTGAATGGCAGCATCCTGCTGCCAGCCCGGTACTGATGATGGCGCAGCGAGACGGGCGATGGTTATCGGTTTCTCGACGTTGGTGGTGGCGCGAATAATCTCGGCCAGGGACCCGGGATCGCTGAAAAGGTGGCCGAGGACCATGTCTCCGAGCTTGGCGGCTTGGGCGAGTGACCGTCGCCCGGCTGCGCCGATCGCGATCGGAGGCGGAGGATGCTCGTTGGCTTGGTGAAACGGGGGAACCCTCAGAACAAGTCGGTCTCCTTTGAATCGGGTGCTCAACCCCTCGCCGCTCGACAGGAGCATCCGGATGGCGGCGACGTATTCATCGAACGCGTCGAGCGTGGACTCGAAAGAGAGCCCGTGCCATTTCCGGTTGGCCGCGGGGACCTGGCTGCCCAGGCCGAGCACCATCCTCCCTCCTGAGAGTTGCTGCAGGTCGTGTGCCGCCAACGCACTGACCAATGGACTTCGGGCGAATGCTTGAGCCACGTGGCTCCCTATGAGCACTTGCCTCGTACTCGAAGCCACGATGGCCAGTCGGACGAATGGGCTATTGAAGTACTCGCCGATCCAGATTGAGCGCACGCCGGCCGCTTCGGCAGCTGATGCGATAGGAGCGATTTCGCCGATCTCCGATCCAATGCACAGTCCGATCCCGGGCAACCCGTTTTCGCAGCCCAGACTCGTGGAGAGGTCACCGCTCATTTGGGTCGAGCCGTTTCGGCATGCTTGGCACGCCAACAGGGGGCGAGGGTCCTCCGACAGGAGCTTCGCCAGTTGACTTCTGGCCAGGAGTTCGATTAGGCGCGGATACGCCTGGCCGACGCGGACCTCGGACGACTCGATCCCTAGGTCTAGAAGATGCGGTGAAACGCATGGCAATCCCCTCAGACTTGGACCGTGCTAAATCTACACTGAAGAAGATTCTATGATGACGAAGATCATGAGAGAATGTGCCAGGTGAAATGCTAGAACTTGTCCGTCCGCGAGCAGATCCAGGACGAGTTCGAGTGCTACGTCCGGGCGCTTGATCGAAACGATGCAGAGATGATCCGTTCGTGTTATCACCCGGGTGCCATGACGACCACGGGATGTTCGTCGGTTCGGCGGATTTCGCCGAATGAGTGACGGGAGAGCGGCTTCGCCGCTACTTAAGCACGACCAATTCACTGGCCAGCCCTACATCAAACTCCAGGTGACGGCGCATCGCTCGCTACACTGTGTGACCCATCACATGTCGCTTCCCAACGATGTAGGCGAAGAAAAAGTACACCATCATCGTCCTCAGGTACCTCGACACGTTCGGCTTCTTAGACGGCGAGCGGCTGATCGGCAATCGAAAGTGCGTGTTCGACTGGGCTGCATCACAGGTCTTCAAAGGGCGTCCCTGACCAACCCCGAGAAGCGACAAGGGGGCGGCGCGACCGAGACGATATTTGTACTCGCTGTTCTCTGATTGAAACGACTGCTCCCGGGAGGAACTATGGATCTTAAATATCAAAAGATCGCAGACCACGTGGTGCTTATCACATTTAACCGACCCGAGAGAAGTAACGCCCTAGGACTCGATCAGGTCGAGGGACTGCGTAGTGCTCTGGGGGATCTGGTCGCTGACCTCGATGTGCGCGTCGCCGTCCTTACGGGGGCGGGGACGGAACTTTTGCGCTGGTCTCGATCTGAAGGGGTTTTCGACCGAGGGTCCGTCCGACGTCACCGAGTTGCTGTCGTTCCAGCGCCGCTTCAGCTCGCTTGTCAAAGGTATCCGTGAGAACAGAGTGCTCTTGGTGGGAGCGGTGAACGGCGCTGCCTTTGGGGCGGGTTTGGCTCTGGCATTGGCCTGCGACACACTCGTTGCGGGCCCCGATGCGAGGTTCAATGTCGGAACGATCAACGTCGGTCTGTCAGCGGGGGAGTGCGGTATCACCTACCACCTACCACGAGCGATCGGCTGGGTCCGCTCTAACGAGATCCTCTTGACCGGGCGCGATGTGCTGGCCGAAGAGGCGCACCGGATTGGTCTCGTGTGCGAAGTCGCCGAGGATCCTGTCGAGGGGGCTGTCGCCATTGCGTCACGCATGGCTGCCCACGGGGGATTCGCCCTTACCATGAGCAAAGAGGTGATCTGGAACAACCTCGGTGTCACGAATCTGGACCAAGCCCTCCAGGTCGAGGATCGCACCCAGGTCTTGACAAGCCTGACTGGCGAAGTTGATCAGGCCGCGAAGGAATTCGCTGAGCGCTCGGATCGATCCTGAGGCCTCGGCCTGCGGGATCGGGCCGCGTAGTGACGCGGCAGGAGGCGGCATGGGGACACGACACACTCGCAGGGCTGGCGTGGATGTGGCCGCCTCAGATGCCGAGTGACGCCAGGAACTCCGAGACCACATCCACGCCCCGCCGCAGGGTGGACTGTACCCCTCGCGCTCGATGTCTGGTCCAAGCACTTCGAGTTCAAAGAGGCCGTCGTAACCGGCGTCGAGCACATCGCCCATCATGCGGGCTAGCGGCAGCTGGCCGTCGCCCGGGAGCACCCGGCTGCCAGACGCCGGACCCTCAGGTCCGAGCCGAACGTCGCACAGCTGGACCAACCCGATGTGTGGTGCAGCGTTCCGGACAACCTCTCCGAAATCTCGCTCCATCCAGCAGTTACCGAAGTCGAGGACGACGCCAACGCCACTGGCTTTGGCGGCGTCGACGGCGTCGCGCAGCGTGTTCACGAACGAGGCGTCACATCGCAGCGAAGGTTCGATCGACAGCCGCACTCCCCGGGCTGCGGCAGCCGCCACACTCGGACCCACGGCCTCGACGAAGGCGTCGAGCAGCTCGTTCCAAGGCCGGCCGTCAGAACTCCCAGAGGTGATGTACACCGAGGCGCCCTGAGTGGCCAGGGCGTTGCCGACCGAGGTGGCAATGGCGGCCCGCGTCAGCGGCCAGGTCTCGGGCGCGCTGAGTGTGAACTTGCCTGACACGACGGTCGAAGTGTGGATACCGGCGGCCTGCACCGCAGCGATCTTGGCCTCCCGACCGGGGTCGAGCTTCCTCCAGGACAGACCCACGTGATGCAGCCGGAGCTCGCGCCACATCGCCAGATCTTGATCGAAGGTCCAGTCCCGTGAGCTCAAGGCATTGACCGCCAGGCGGGCATGCGGCGCCATGAAAGCGGTCATCCTTCGGTGCCGACGATCTCGTCGATCGTCGAGTTGACATACGGACGCGACCGGCCATCCGGCGTAACAGGCCAGGTGGAGTACGAACTCTCGAAGCTCCTCCTCGCTGATGTCCCCGCTAGCGAGTGAAGAGCGGACGTGGGACTTGATGGGGACAGGCTGCGCGGAGATGGCGACGCACGTCAGGCTTATCCATCGGCGGTCCCGGACGCTGAGTTGGGGGCGAGACCAGACCTCGGCGGCGATGAAGTCCATGGTCGCGGTGCCGAAGGGACTGGTTGGCTCGCTAACGGGATGCTGGGTGACCTGTTGCCACATCTCGATCCCCCGTTGGCGTCGTTCACCTTGCTCGGCCATCGACCCTCCCCTTTTTTCGTCCGCTCGGGCCACACTGGCAAGGCGATGCTGCGGCAACCGGCCCGTGGCCCTTGGCGCGGTGCCGACGCCCAAAGCCTAACGGGCGTCTGGCAGATTATCCATCGCCACTACCGCGGGTTCCTCCGCTCTGGCTTGCGACCCTGGTCGTCTCGGATTCGTCCGCCCGACGCGGGTGCCAGTGCCCATCGATACGATTGACATGACGCCTCCGTGGTGGGATGGCTATAGTTTTGGATCGTACCCACATTTGGGGGTCACTAGATGCATCCAAGAGTCGCTGTAAGCGGATTGTGTTTTCCTAAGCTCTCGGCGGTGGACGCACTCAGTCTTGTGGCCGACTTGGGTGTGAGCCAGACCTCGATTCGCTTCGCCGATCTGCGAGAATCCGGCGCTGAGGCAGTTGCGGACGCGAGTAGGCGCCACGGCGTGAATGTGCTAGCAGTGACGGGTCCGATCGGATTCAATCTCTCGGCGGACGCCCAGCTGCGCGCTGAGCTCGAACGGGGACGAGAGGTCATCGACCTGGCGTCGGCAGTCGGGGCCGCATGCGTGTACGGCTTGACCGGCCGTCGCACGTCGCCGGAGTGGAATGCGAGCCTCGACGCCTACGTCAACTCCGTTGGTGACCTGGTTGCCTACTCAGCGGACCGCAACATCACCCTGGCCGTGGAGCCAGCGAACTGGCTCTACGCTGATATGACCTTTGTCCACACGTTCCACGATGCACTAGAGGTCGCGTTTCGATCTCGCATGGGAGTGTGTTTTGACATCTTCCATTGTTGGAGCGAGAGCGGCTTGTGCGAAGACATCACGAAACACGTCGACCAGATCACCCATGTACAGCTTGGTGACTTTGTCTTTGGCGATCGGACCCTGCCGTCGCGGGCGGTGCCCGGCGAGGGGGACGTTCCCGTCGCGGCCGTCGTTCGATGGTTACTTGAGGCAGGCTACGAGGGTGCGTTCGACTGCGAACTCAATGGCCCGCGCATCGATGCCATCGGTCATCAAGAGGCAGCAAGGCGAGGCGCGGCCTGGCTCGACGCGCTGCTCGTCGAGCTTGGTGCCTGATTCGTTGGCGACCCCGTATGACCGCGTCTGTCGACGCCGATGTTGATAAAGCGAGATTCTCTCATTGGCACTGCCGAGCCTTCACGCGGCGGAGCAGGCATGAACACGCTGCCGGATGAACCTGACCTCCTTGAATCCGAGGGGCAGGCGCGGAACTTCGGCATCGTTGCCGCACTCATCGACGGGGGACTGCTGACGTGGCCTGACTTTCGGGCGACGAGCATGGCACGAGACCCGGCTTCGGATGGAGGCCCCAGCGACGTCGATGCCGACCTGGCTGTAATGGCGCCCGCTCTGCGCAGCGTGCTGACGATCAAGGGACTGGTCCCGACCGACGCCGACGACAGAGAAGGCCCGTGAATTCCGAGTTGACCGAAATGACGGCGACGGGACTCGTCGGCCTGGTCAAAGCAGGACAGGTGTCGCCGGTTGAAATCGTCGAGGCGTGCCTGGCCAGGATCGAAGCCCTGGACCCGATGCTGCGAGCTTTCATCACCGTCGCCGGCGACCAGGCACTCGACGCCGCTCGCCGGGCCGAGGATCTGGCGCGTCGGGGCAAGGAACTCGGACCGCTGCACGGTGTGCCCGTGGCGTTGAAGGACGAGGCGTGGACGGCAGGGGTACCCGCCACGGACGGATCTCTGCTCTTCAAGGAATTCGTGCCCTCGCGCAACGGCACCATCGCCGAGCGTTTGGAGCAGGCGGGGGCCATCGTGATCGGCAAGACCAACATGCCAGAGTTCGCGTCTTGGCCGCGGTCGAAGTCCCTCCTGGCCGGCGAATCCGTTAACCCCTGGGACCTCTCCCGCATCTCGGGGGCGTCGAGCGGCGGGTCGGCAGCGGCCGTCAGCGCCCGGCTGGTTCCCGTGGCCATCGGATCCGACGGCGGGGGATCGATCCGCATCCCGTCGGCGCTGTGTGGCGTGATGGGCCTATTTCCGACACCCGGCCGCGTCCCGTCTTACGGTAGCTTCAGCTACAGCCCCCTTGGCAGTCTGGGGCCCATCGCCCGCAGCGCCGCCGACGTCGCTCTCGTGCAGCAGGTCATCGCCGGCCCGGACGTCCGAGACGCGACCGCACTAACGATGCCCGCGCCCGACGTGGTCGCCAGCCTCGACGGCGGAGTACGGGGGCTGCGCGTGGGATGGTCCCCGGACTTCGGGTACATCCCCATCGACGAGCGGGTGGCGGCCGCCGCCCGAGCGCTCGCCGAGCTCCTGTCGACGCTCGGCGCCCACGTGGAAGAGTTGGACACCCGCATCGAGCACCCCTGGGGCGACGGCTCCCTCTTTGCCGGTCGCCACCAGGACGCGCTGAGGGAGATATCAAGCGAGCTCAACGACGTTGACCTCCCAGACACCACGGGCGAACAGGAGTGGATGTGGAAGGTGTTCGCCACGACGGTGCCGCTCACGGCCACCGACGAGTTCCGCTCCCTCTGCCGACGCAACCACCGGATCCTCACCCCACCGTCACAGCGCTCCTACGGAGCTGAAGGCCCACCGGTCTACCTGCAGCTGCCGGACGTCGACGGACTCCGGCGGACCATGGACACCATGTTCAACCGCTTCGACGTGATCTGCTCACCGACGATGGCCACCGTGGCACCGGTCGCTCCTCCCGGGTGGGCCACTCCCTACGCCGATCTCTTCATGGGCACCAACTTCACCTTCATCGCCAACAGCACCGGCTGCGCAGCAGCGTCGATCCCGTCCGGGCTTGTCGATGGCCTCCCAGCGGGTCTCCAAGTCATCGGGCAGCCCCAGGACGAAGCGACCGTTCTACGAGTGTGTTATGCGCTCCAGGCCGCAGCACCGCCGTTCCCTCGCCCACCGATCATCTGAGCGCACATCGTCGAGACACTCCGACACAAGGCTCCAACCCGACCAGCGCCCGATGCAGGCCGGACTCCCACCTTTGGTGGTTTGTAAAAGATCGTCGAAGACGGCAGTAGCTGAGGACTCACCGAGTGTGATTGCGCAATCGTGTAGTTCCAATCTCCGTGGAAGTTGTTTGCCGTGAGCCGCACAGCGGAGAGCTGGCCTCGCCGACCTTGGTTCCGATTTCGTCGTACGTCAGGCCTGCCTCGGCCTTGATCATGAGACCTTGTCAAGATCGTGGTAGCCGAGACTACCCCGATGATCGTTCAGTAGGAGACGAGAGAGCGCCGCCAGTTCATGGAGATAAAGCTGAACATCTTCTGCTCGATCCGGTTTCACTTCGAAGTCCCGGGCGGGTAGTGATAGACGGTGATCTCGAGGCCGGCCTCGGCGGCGAGCTTCGCCAGCTCCACCTTCCATAGACGCACCCCTGGGGCCCTTCGATCGTCAGGCGTCCGCGGTGACGAGGAGCTTTCGACCACGAAGGGAACGGGACTTTCCCATGGGATACCACCACCACCTGATGGCCCGCGACCGCGAACAGGGCGGGCAGCACTGTCGTCGATAGACACCCAGCCGTCGTCGTTCGCGATGTCGAAGATGCCGTAGGGGACCGCCTCGTCCGAGTGTCTTGTCGATGAAGTAGTGTCTTCATCGTCGTCCGTTCGCCCTCTTAGTGGTACTCCCTTCCGCCGTTAGAGAGCTCGCCGACCAGCTCTTTCTTCTTCGTGTCCACGCTGATCACCGGCTCGGAGGCCTTCATGAACTGGCTCACCTCTTTGTTCAGATAGCGGAGCTGGGCGTCACGGTCGGATGTGCGGTGCCCTCTTTCTCCTTCGCCTGGCCTGAAGCGAGTAGCCAAGTCCCCTCAAGATTCTGCCTACGGTGTCGTCTGTGATCTTGAACCCCTGACGCACCAAGTTTCGGCGAGGTTGGCCGTCGACTCCGATGTCCAGCGCAGAAACGACATCGGGCTTCGGCTCGTCTCGGGCTTCACCGCTCGCGACATCCCGAGCAGGTCCCGAGCCGTTGACACGACTTCGAAGGATGCAGCGTGCCAATGCTAAGATTCCTGAAACGTGTCGTCGATATATTCGGCAGATCACATCCAACAGGGAGGTATTCGCAATGCGTGTTGTCGTCGACTACGAACTCTGCGAGAGCAACGCCCTATGTACCCGCGAGGCGCCCAATGTGTTCGAGATACGCGACGATGATTTTCTCTACGTTCTGCAAGAGGAGCCGGGCGAGAACTTGCGGGCCAGAGTAGAAGCGGCGGCGGCGGTTTGCCCCAAGCAAGCTATCGCCATCGAGGACTGAGGGCGACGGTGCTTGCCTCTCCCTGTGGCGATCGGTAGAGGCTCATAGGACTCGTCACCAGACGCATCTCAGAGGGCTACGTGCTCACGCTCATAAAGGCGTGGCGTGGAGCATGCCGGAGTGATGCAGGGAACCGAGTTCTTGAAACCCCATTGGTGGTTCCTCACGGCGGCCTATCTCACGCCCCTGCACAGTAACGCCTATCTTCACGAGCTCGACCGCATCTGGGTCGAGGGGGACTATGAGCTCAGGAGCGGGTTCGATACCAATCTGATCGGTTACAGAGACGACCCCCCTCATCGTCTCATCGAAGCCCGTTACGAAGCGTCTGCGGGCTGACTTCGCCGAGATCCTGGGCGAGATGGGTTCACCTTGTCGGAAGAGAGGACCCGGGTGACAACTTCCGCTCACGGGTTTGACTTCTTGGGATTACGGATCTATCGGAGATACTGCCGCTGAAATTCCGAAACTGGATCGCCCTGGGTTTCGTGGAGGCTCCAAACCTTGGGAGGAATTGGAGTCATGGGAGAGAAGAAGCATCCGTCGTCCACCCGGTATTCGCCTGAAATGCGGGAGAAGCGGCGGAAAAGCCCGAGAGCGGGTGTGGAGAGTGCTCAAGGCTGGCCAGGAAAAAGGCATGTCCCCATCCGACACGGAGAAGGAAATCAACGACGGGCTGCGAGGGTGGACGGCGTAATACGTCCACACACAAGCTTTCTGGTCGTTTGGTGAACTGTACGTCTATGGCAACAACCGCCTCCGCAGGCACATACGACGCCGGAGACCGCGGAGCGGTCTAAGCAGTTACAAGACCTGGAGTTGTTCGGATCCAAGGTGCTTCCCGTCATGTCCCCGATCTTGAGAAACTTTCTGTCCCGAAATGATGATCTGTCACCGTCCCGGTTAGGCGTCAGAGCGTCAGGCGCTCGAGGAGAGCTGTTGGCGCAGCAAACTTTTGTCCACTTTGCCCATAGCATTTCTTGGAAGATGATCGAAGAGAACGAGCTTGCGAGGCCGCTTATAGCCGGCAATTCTGGACCGTGCGAAATCCTCCATTGTGCTTATGTCGAATTGGGATCCCGGCCTGACTACGACACATGCCGCCACGGTCTCCCCAAATTCAGCATCAGGAGCTCCTACAACCGCGCACTCGACAATGTCGGGGTGCTCAGCCAATGTGCGTTCGACCTCGGCGGAGTACACATTGAGGCCGCCTGAGATTATGACGTCCTCACGTCGGTCTACGAGAAACAGGAAGCCCTGGTCATCCCTGATCGCGAAGTCACCCGTGCGGTACCAGCCGTCGGAAAGGCCACCGCCATGAATATCGGGCCAGTATCCGAGCATGACCGATTCACCCTTGACCGTGACCTCACCGACCTCGCCTGCTCGGACGTCATTGCCCTCAGTATCGATGAGCCTTACGTCGACGATAGGAGACGGTCGGCCCACGGAGGCGAGGAGCTCTGACTCGTTGGTTGCGTCAGGCCAACGCATCGATGCGATGCCAGTTGCCTCCGTTCCCCCGTATAGAGACCCGACCACATTGCCAACCAACTCTTGCAACGAAGCGATCATGGTTGGTGCAGCAGACGCGCCACCCACCCAGACACTTCGCAGACTCCTCAGGTCGAAATCGGTCGCGTCGGGTAGCTCGAGGATTCTCGTAACCATTATGGGCGCGAATATCACGTGAGTTATGCGTTCGCGCTCGATCGCGTGAAGCACAGCTCTGGGCTCGAAGTCCATCATGTGTGTCGTGGCACCCACAACTACTGGTGACAGACATCCACCGCCACCACGGTTCACATAGGCGGGCATGCAACCAAGGAAGCGATCACCCGCTCGCAATTCCAAGAGGGTCGCGAACCAGAACGCCACCAGGGTCGCCGAAGCGGAGGACAATGCCGCTCCCTTCGCCCGTCCAGTCGTACCGCTTGTATAACCGATCACGTTGATGGGCCACGCTGGGCGCCAAACAGGTGGTAAGCCAGAATGCTCGGCGACGAGGGACTCGTAGTCAGCTGATCTTGGATCGGCACCGTTGAATCCGACGATGAGCTCGAATAGACCTGGGTTATCGAGGATCCCTTGCGACACCGGGAGGGACATGTCGAGGATCAGGCCGCGGGCACCAGCATCCGCCGCCGCTTCTTGAATCTCATGAGCGAGCCAACGGTAGTTGAGAGGGACGCCGACCATGGCGGCCTTGGAGGCGGCAAACAGCGATTCCCAGTGTCGGTGGCAGTTCCCTGTTAGTACGGCGAGCCGATCGCCGGGTCCAAAGCGATGACACAGCTCGGTGGCCAGGGCATCAGTCCGATGCTCTACGTCGAGCCAGGTGAATGAGTGTTCCCCACACCTGTACGCGATCTCGAGGGGCCTCGATGCCGCTTGACGTCTGAGCAGGTCACTGATGCGCACACGATCACCCTTTGCCCAGCGGCATAGCCCTCAGCAGCAAAAGGATAGATAGCCGCGCTATTAACGAACGGCTATGGACCGGCTTTGATTCCGACATATTGTTATACTAGATTATGTGTCACTCAGCCCACAGGGCAACCCGCAGGGCAAGCAATCATGAGGACGAGGGGGTCTTCTTGCAGCCGAGAGAATCTGGGCAATGAGCGAGCCCGGCGTCACCACTACCTCTCGGATGCGAGTCGCCTTTACTCTTCCAATCGGGTATTCCATAAGTCCCACGAAGCTGCTCGAACTCGCGGTTTTGGCCGAGCAGGCCGGGCTCAGGGCGCTCACCTGTAGTGGCTCGCGGTGTCAACGCGTTTTCAATGCTGGGAGCGATCGCTCGCGGACCTCGAGGATCCGCTTGGACACCGGAATCGTGGCCGTTTCAAGTCGTTCCGTTCCCCTCATGGCCATGGCAGCCGCCACTCTCGCAGACATCTCGGGTAACAGGTTTGTTCTGGGGATCGGAGCGGGAAGCCCGAGTGTTTCGGGTTTTCACCGCAGGACCTTCGAGCGTCCCTTGGCGACGATGACCGAGGCGATCAGAGACCTCCGCCTCGCAATCGCTGGCGAAGTGTTACCCCGATGGGGCAGATTCCGTTTCGCCGGCATCATGTCGGATCCGGTCCCGATTCACATCGCGGCGATGAACGAGGGAATGTTGGATCTGGCAGGTCGAATAACTGACGGGGTGATGCTGAACTTCTGCGGGCCGGAGCAAGCGGCCCGTATGGCCGATAGGGCCCGCTCGGCGCGCACCCAGGCGGGCATCACCGATCCTTTTGAAGTGAGCGTGACTCAGTGGGGATATGTGGGTGACCCTGAGGTTGGGAGGAACGCCATCAAGCGAGAGATGGGCCCGTATCTATCGGTGCCCACCTATCGAGCGGCGGCAATCGCCATGAGCACCGAGGACGAGGTCCGGGCCGCAGACAAGGCGTGGAAGGCTGGGGGTCGCCAAGCCGCCGCAAAGTTGTTCCCCGAGCACATCGTTGACAATCTTCTGGTTTGCGGTGGGCGCAATGAGCTTAACGAGCGCATCGAGGCATTCCGGCAAGCGGGTTGCGACCTTGTGCGCTTCACCTCCGTGACACCCGAGCCAGGAAGCGACCAGTCGGCTCGGGCGCTGATCAAAGAGCTTGGCTCCATATAGGCTGGGGCTCGCAACGGCGCGATGTCGTGGGAGCCTCCCGGGAGGTTCGATCGGAATACGACGTGGGCCCGGTCTTGAATAGAACGGAGAGAGAAAATGGCTGATCCCGTTTTCATCCTGGGTGGATGGCAATCCGACTTTGCCGAGAGGGCCCCCGATGACGGCTTGTACCACCTTTTGGAGGACGCAACGTTGGGGGCCTTAGCAACCACCGGGCTTGCGCCTGGAGATGTCGAGGTTGCCCACGTCGGAAATCTTGCAGGAGAGCTTTTGTGCTTCCAGGCACAGCTCGGTGGATTCATCGCTAGCGTCGATCCGGCCTTCTCGAGTCTCCCCACAGCGCGCCACGAAGCAGCCTGTGCATCCGGAAGCGTTGCGGCGCTGGCCGCGATGGCTGACCTCGAGGCCGGCCGATACGACGTGGCGCTGGTTGCCGGGGTCGAGGTCCTTCGCAACGTGCCCGGTCAGAAGGCAGGTGAGCTGCTCGGTTGCGCAGCTTGGGCGGGCCGCGAGGCGGTCGACGAGGCGTTCCCGTGGCCTCATATGTTCTCCAAGGTGGCCCAAGAGTATAAAGACCGGTACGGGTTGAGCCACGATGTGCTCGAACACATCGTCCGTACCAATTTCGCCAACGCGCAGCGAAATCCAAATGCCCAGACAAGGACTTGGAATATAGACCCCGATTCGTTTGGTATCGACGACGAGTTGAACCCCGTCATCGACGGCGACTTGCGTAAGTTCGACTGCGGGAGGATCACGGATGGCTCGGCTGCTGTCATTCTCGCTTCGCAACGATATGCGAGGGATTACGCCCGAGAACGGGGATTGGACGTCCTGTCGCTGCCCCGCATAAAGGGCTGGGGTCACGCCACTGCTCCGATGTTGCTCTCGGATAAGCTGAAGTTGAGCGAGAAGTCCCAATATGTGTTTCCTCACCTTCGCAAGGCGACCCAAGACGCCATGGACCGGGCAAAAATCCCGGGCTCCGAGGCGCTTGACGCGATCGAGGTCCACGACTGCTTTTCGATTTCGGAGTACGTCGCGATCGACCACTTCGGTATCACCGCACCAGGTGAATCGTGGAAGGCGGTCGACGAGGGCACGATCGAGTTCGATGGCTCGTTGCCAGTGAACCCGAGTGGGGGACTGCTGGGGCTCGGCCACCCGGTCGGTGCAACCGGCGTCAGGATGCTTCTTGATGCGAGCAAGCAGGTGGCCGGCACCGCAGGCGATTATCAGTTCTGGTGCCACGAACGTGGCAACCTGCAACATTGGGGGGTCGTTCACCAGCGTGGTCAGCTTTGTTGTGGGTGTCGACTAACCAACGCGTCGAACCGAAAGCGGGAAATCTTTCAGGCACGGCTCTGACCAGGGAAAGGGTGATCCGGTCGCCACCTCCCGAGCTAAACAGCGAAAGGCGGTGGACTACAGCACAGATCATGCCCAACATCCGGCGCGTCCGGGTGCGGGGAGTGCCGGTTGCATCCGAGGCAACACGCCTACGGTTTCACGGTGGGACCACACCCGTGCCTTTTTCTTGAACTTCCTTGGTCAGGGGCACGTCGTATTTCACCAAGGAGGATTTCGTTGCCAACAGGGCCAAGATCGATGGCTGGTGCCCTGACGGGCAACGTTGGAGGGGGTGAGTCCACGAATTCTCACGTGAGGTCGCGCAACCTATGACATGGCCGAATATGTGCGTATCCGAGAGATCACCACATTGAAGGGAACAAGCTCCGCTCGATAATCCGGCGTGGCTCCAGGTCGGTGGTTCGATGGCGAAGAACCCAGGCCAACGCCCGCTTATGGATCGGTGCTTGCGGCACGACATCCACCAGCCGTCACGGCAACCTCAGCGACAAATGGGGGCACGATCTAGGTGTAAGGATCGAAGGCCCGGCTGTCGTCGGTGCTCACCTATTGGCTTCTCGGGACGAGCATCACCCGTGGAACGTGCGAGGTGGTCGATCCCCATTAGCTCTGGAGCGAGATGCGCCGCCCACAGGCCATGCTCCTGCACAATTCGCTGGAGGGGAGACACCACAGGCTGACGTAGAGGAGTACCTCAACCTCTGCGACCAGTCCCTTAAGGTCTGGCGACGTGTCGGGGAGGGTTCTTTCGCGATCAGGCGTGGACCTACCTGGACCGGCTGATTAGAGAGAAGCTCGCCTTGTGGAGAAGATTGCGCTGGAGGTTGACCCGAGAATCACCGATGAGTTGCGCGCCACTGATCGCGTTATCACCCACAGGCGCAAGTTGGCAGCGTGTCAGGAGCTGTGCGGAACGATCCTCAGCCGCCAGGTGGCTGCCGACATCATCGGGCACAGGGTCCTCAGCTTGCTGCCGAGGACCTGCCCGTGGATTTGGAACGCCGCCGTGGCACTCTGGTCAGAGGGACACCGTCGAGCAGCAGTGCAAGCGGCAGCGACCGCGCTGTTCGACTCTTACGTCCCAGCCGAGCTGAACCGCCGGCGCGATACCAAGGGCGGTTTTGACCTGATGGGGCCGGCGTTTCGACCAAACCACCGGAGCCGGGTGCGCCGAGACTGCGATCCACCGAGATCCTTGAGGGCGCGCCCGAGCGTATCAGTGCGCATAAAGGTGCGATGAAGCTAGGCCAAAGTGCCGCCGCCGCAGATCCGAGAGATCAGAGAGCTGACCCGAGTGGCGGTCCCAGTTCGACGGCCTACCCGAGGACGACGTCCGGCGGATCACCTGGCAGAATGCGGCCGAGCTATTCCAGCACCCGTTCCCGATGCCGTCGCTCGCGATCCAGATGCGTTCTGAACGTATGCCCGATCAACTCACCTCAAGCTTGAAGCGCCTTGCGTAATTCGGTGTGACCCTGGACAGCTCCCCGCCTGATGTGATGAAGGAGCCCAGCGCAGCTCCAGCGCGACGGACACGGTGAGGCGCACCGGACCGGACGCCGATCCGGATGGCCGCTCGGGGGGGGTTCACGCCATCCGTCACGACCGCTCCAAAGAGCACGGTGCCTTCGCCACGCCGCAAGGTCGATCCCGTAAGGCTCAGGTGGCCTGATGGGTACGAGTGTCAAGGAGGTGCCGGAGTCAAACTGTCAACGGGTACCGGGACTTGACACTTGTGTATCTACGAGTACATCGACACCCCACCGCCCACGCTCAGGTGTTGGCCAGCGACGAAGGTGGCATCTGAGAGGAGGAAGCAAACCGCCGCCGCTACTTCGTCTGAATGCCCCAGTCGCCCCGTGGGCACCAGGCGCGTCAACTTCGCAATCGCGACCTCGGCTTCTTCCGGCGAACTATATGAGTATCGCAGCATCGTGGTGTCTATCGGTCCAGGTGCGACGGCATTCGCGCGGATGCCATGACGTCCGAACTCGTGGACGATCGTCTTGCACCAGGACATGAGGGCCGCTTTCGTGGCCGAATAAGGAGCATGGCCGGCATCTCCGACCTTCGCAGCCTCGGACGTGGTGCAGACGATCGAGCCGCCCCCAGAATCCAGCATGCCAGGGAGGCACATCTTGGCAACAAGGACCGCACCCAAGAAGTTGACGCGGGTCGCATTCCACCAGTCCTCTTCGGTGGTATCGAGGAAACGGGCCGCTCGTGTCCAGCCGGCATTGAGTACCAGGGCGTCGACCCGCCCCTGACTTGCGATGAGGGCCTCCATCGAGCCGCTGGTGGCCGTCATGTCATTAAGGTCAAGTGGGAACGCTCCGGCAGGCGCATCGACTGTATTGAGCCGCGGGCGAACGCTTCTGCGCGGTTCCTGGAGGTGTAGCCGATTGCCAGGCCCCAGCCTTGGTCATGGAGGCGCTCGCAGATCGCGGTCCCGATCTCACCGCTACCACCTGAGACCAACGCGAGGCCGCGGTGGCTCGCGAGCTTCTGATCCGCGCCCGGCATCATGCGACTCTCCAGTGTTGGCATGGACGTTCTAGTCCCTTCGGTCGGGACTCATGAGTCCGCAGGGGCGAAGGATAATGGGTGCTCGGGGCTCTCTCCTTCCGTCCGTTACCCAACGACTTCGTACCTCCATCTGGAATCTGTATTTGGAATCAAGGCAGGCTGTATTTGGAATCAAGGCAGGCTGTATTTGGAATCAAGGCAGGCTGTATTTGGAATCAAGGCAGGCTGTCTGCCTTCAGATCGCTGCGCTTCCTACCTTCCGTGCCGATAGATCATCCAAAACGTTCACCGGCCGTCTCGAGATTACCCGAGAGACGAGTGCTTCGTTTTTGGCAACCGCGGTATCGATGTTTGATCCTCAACACTGATAAGGCTGACTGGTCGCCTGGTGATCTTGAGCCTTCCGCATTTGTCCGAGGGTGGGTTGTCCAAGAGGTTCGGCGTGAGGGTTCCCGACATCGGCCAAAAGGCGACGGCAACGAGGGTTGACTCTTGGACGGCAGGATCGTAGATCGGGTGGAGATCAATGCAGTCGCCGGGCGGCTCCTACCCGAGGATCAGGACACCGGCGACCCGGGCCACCTTCGCCGAAATGCGTCGCTCAGCATGGGACATCGCCAGCAGTGTCGCCAACATGGACATCTACGGCATCGATGTCTCAGTCTGCTTCCTATGTTTCATCGCAGGCTTTGGCGGCGTACGGCTTCGGACCACGAGCGACGACCGCGAAACTGTCCTTCGTGTTGATGCGGGCCTGGAACGACTAGCCATCGAGGAGGTGGGGCTCTGCGCGGAGTGCACATGATCCCACGCAGAGATCACTTAGCTTCTCGGCCCGGAGACCGCCGCTAAGGAAATCGAGTAAACGCAGAACGCGGCTTCAGGGCTGTGACGGGTCCTCGGTTACAATGTCTTGCCGGGTTCCCTTCCTTGGACTCTCCCTATCGGGAGCCTCTCATTCGGCATACGCAGAGACGGATACGGTGATCAGCGTCCGCACAGGTCCGTTGTAGACCTCTGGCTGACTATCGGGTAGCTCCGAGAGCGAGCGACTTCCCTTGCGTGAAGCCTGAACTGGGAGTTGCCCCATTCCATGCGTATAGTTACACTACAAGTGATCGCCGAGGTGCACTGGTGACTCGCATCGGGGTGCGTCCGGCATTGAGCTCGAAAGGCCCATATGAGCGCGATTCAGGTCATCGACACTGATAGCCATGTAACCGAGCCCCCCGACCTTTGGACCTCACGCCTGTCGGAAAAGAAGTGGGGGGACTCCATTCCCAACGTAAAGCTCGACGACAAGCGCAGCGAGTATCGGTGGCACATTGGCGGACATCGGCTGTTCGGGGTTGCCAATTTGGGCTATGGCAGGTTGGCCCGAATATCCTCCGGGTCACCCACCAAGTCTGGAGGACGTGGACCCCGGGTCATTCGATGCAGATGCGTGCCTCGGTCGCATGGACGAGTACGGGCTCTACGCGGAGGTCCTTTACCCAAACCTACTTGCATTCGCGGCGCAGTCATTCCTCTCGATAGCTGATCATGATCTGCGCCTGGAGTGCGTAAGGGCTTACAATGACTTTCTGGTCGATTTCGCCACTCCTGCGCCGAACCGCTTCATTCTCCTTACCGCGCTGCCATTCTGGGACGTTGAGCAGTCTGTAGCAGAGATCCGAAGGTGCAAGGAGCTTGGTCATCAGGGAATCTTGTTTGCCAGCAAGCCGTACAAAGTTGGTCTCCCCAACTTGCGAGACGAGCATTGGGCCCCGATTTTCGAATGCGCTCAGGAGCTTGAGCTGTCGGTTAACTTCCACGTGGGGTTTCAGGAGATGGATCTCAACGAGACCCGTGACATGATCGGAAGAAAGGCAGACCGGATCGATTACGTGAAAGTTGAGCTCTGTCGCGATGATCGGCCTCGCGGAGGGCATCGCCGAAGTAGTTCTATCCGGGGTCTGCGACCGCTACCCAGGGCTCAACTTCGTATCAGTCGAGAGCGGCTTCGGGTGGCTCCCCTACTTTGCGGAGACCCTTGACTGGCAATGGATCAATTTCGGAGCCGCGGAAGCGTACCCCGGAGCGTGAACTACCGAGCTTCTACATGCATCGCCAGGTATTCGGGACGTTTTGGTTCGAGCAGCAGACTATTACGTGGATGCTTGACCTATTTGGTGACAATGTCATGTTCGAAACCGACTTCCCCCATCCGACGAGCCTCTCTCCAGGTCCGGCATCGTCGGCCAAATTACCGTCGGTAATGATCGAAGAGAACCTTGCGGAAATTTCCACCTAAACTGAAGAAGAAGGTCCTTTGGGACAACGCGGCGAAGCTGTACCACGTCGATCTGCCAGTTTGACCAAGCGAGATAAGGAAACAATGACAGAAGCTATCGACATAATGAATTACGTACCGTTGGTCGCCCCTGGTCTGACGGGACCCGAGTACGCATACGAAGAATTCCAGATGATGCTCCGGACAACCTTCAAGAGCATGGCCCAGGGTGGGATCGTCAAGACGTTGTGGGGCCGTGAGATACCCGTGGACGGGAACGTGGAGATCGATCCCACGCTCGATGTGAAGGACGCAGTCCGGCAACTGGACGAGGCGGGATACCAGATCGCGGTTCTCGCGTGTGTCTTAAGATGTGGTCGTACCACTACCACCACAAACTCATCATCGACCAACCCGAAGAAGTCGTCGTCGAGGCGCTGAACGAGGCTCCAGACAGGTTCATTGGGTCCGTCGGTTACAACCCGTTCCGAATCGAGGAGAGCATCCGGAGGGTCGAGACGTTCGTTCGAGAGTTCGGATTCCGCTACGTTTACTTCCACCCGATCACATTTGGTGTAGCTCCCAACGACAGGCGTTGCTATCCCCTCTACTCGAAGTGTGTGGAGCTAGGCATTCCCGTCGGATTCCAGGTCGGTCATTCGGCCGAGGTCCTCCCGAGCGAGGTCGGCCGACCGATGCTTGTCGACCAGGTTGCCATCGATTTTCCGAATCTGAAGATCAACATGTCGCATACGGGGTGGCCGTGGACCGGCGAGTTCTGTTCGATGATCTGGCGCCATCCAAATGTCTATGGCGACATCTCCGCCTATTTTCCTTCCACGCTTGACAAAGAGCTGATCAGCTTCATGGACAGCGGCAAAGGACGCCACAAGATCCTCGATGGCACCAACGGGTTCGATCTCGCGCGGTTCAAGGCCGATTTCGAGTCTTTGCCGATCAGTGACAAGACCAAGGAGCGTGTCTTTCGTCAGAACGCGTAATCGACTTCCTCGGCCTGTGACGGTGAACTCGGTTGAGGCGTCTCGACAGAGTGGACTGTCAGGTGCCGAGCGCGACGAAATCATCGCCGCAGTACGCAAATTGGCGCAAGAGAAAGTGGCCCCCCAGGCACTTGAGCTGGCCAACACGCACGAATATCCCGAGGAACTTTTTAGACTCTTCAAAGAGACCGGTTATTTCAGTATCTACTTCCCTGTTCAATACGGTGGAATGGGCATCGATCTCCACACTCTGTGCGTCGTCATCGAGGAACTTGCGGTGGTATCCAACACCGCTGCGTCCATAGTGCTCGGGCAGATACAGGGTAGCCTCGCGATCCTCGCCGCCGGTTCGGAGGAGATGAAAGACAAGTACCTCCCCGAGCGTCGCAGCTGGCAACATCAGGGCGGCAATGGCAATGACAGAGCCGGATGCTGGGTCCGACGTAGCAGGAATCAAGACGCTCGCGTGCGCGGTAAGGGTGACAGCTACGTCCTCAACGGCCGGAAGTGCTTTATCACGTTGGCCAATGTGGCTGACTTGATCGTCGTCTACGCAAAGCTCGAACCGGGTCGATCGACGAAGACGATCCAGGGCTTCCTCGTTCCAACTGACACACCTGGCCTTATCATTGGCAGGATCGAGGACAAGATGGATCGACCGCGCTGCCGACATGCGAGGTGATCCTGGAGGATTGCACCGTTCCTGCGGAAAATACTTTAGGCGAAGCCGGCAGCGGGTTCCGTCTCGCAATGAAGGTCTTCGAGAACGCACGCCCATTGATCGCTACTCGCGCCGTGGGTCTTGCGAGAGGTTCGCTGGAAGCCGCGATCGCCTACATGCGAGAGCGGGAGGCGTTCGGGCAGAAGATCGCGAACTTCCAGGGATTGCAATTCATGCTTGCCGACATGGCCACGAATATCGAGGCCGCTAGGGGATTGGTGGAGCGCGGATGTCTCGCGGTGGAGTCCGGCGTGATCCCAACGCCTCCCGATATTGCGCGATGGCCAAATACTTTGCGACCGACGTCGCTATGTCCGTGACCACAGACGCGGTGCAACTACTCGGTGGCTATGGCTATATGAAGGAATACCCAGTCGAGCACCGCATGCGCGAGGCAAAGGTTGCCCAAATCGTCGAAGGAACCAATCAGATCCAGCGCATGATCGTGGCCAAGAGTCTCCTTCAAGATGGGCGCTAGCTGTTCAGATATGCCTGTCGGATTTGGACAGCTGGATAACCGAGTATTCTGGTTGGTACGAGGGTGAGCGGTTCGCTTCCTGACGGGGTTGAGGAACGGGTCGAGCGGGCAGCGTCCTCCAGATGGCCAGGTGCAGCCTTGACCGTGTTAGGCCATCTCGCCGGTCACTCGGGACTAAACTCTGGGTGCCCGATTGGAAGGTGGCGGGGCACCCAATCGCCTCGTTGTCAAGTTGTGCCCCTCTGGTCGCCAAGCCGTCGGACGCCACGACGTCGTCCGACAAGCTTCTTTGCTCGCACGACTGGCAGAAATCAGCAACATACCGGTTCCTCCGGTCGAGATCATCGACCGACGCCCCCCGGCCCTCGTCGTGTTCGGATGGATCGAGGGTGAGGCGATCGAGCCCGTACTCGACTGGGACTTGATCCCGGTGCCTCCGCGCTCGATTACGCTCCGAGCGCATCATGCTGCCAAGGTGCTTGCGGATCTTCACAATGTCAGTGTGGGATCTCTTGGTAGTGACTTTGCCGCGGAGAGGGTCTGGTCGCCCCGGGACGAGCTTGAGCGGTGGCATCCGACGATGGGAACAGTTGATGCGTCATTGCGCAACGGCTCAGACCGGCTGTACGAACTGCTCTTGGCGAGGATCCCTCAGATTGGTCCGACCACCATCGTTCACGGTGACTTCCGGCTCGGGAACTTGATCTGCCAGTCAGATTCTGTACAGGCCGTCATCGATTGGGAAATTTGGAGCATTGGGGATCCGAGGGTTGATGTTGAGTGGTTCCTGCTGTTCGTGGACGCCACCGATCTGCCAGGCGCAGGACGACACGCCGAGGGCATGCCTTCGCGCGACGAACTCGTAGCGGAGTACGAGGCGACGGCAGGTCAGACGATGAAGGAGCTGGAGTGGTTCGGGGCCCTCACACGCTTCAAGATGGCGGCGATCATGGGCAACAACCTTCAGCGTCATCGAACTGGCAAGAGGGTGGATCCCTTTCAGGAACGCCTCGTTGATGCCATCCCGGCGCTGATCCAAAGCGGAATTCACCTGCTCCGATAGTCGTCTGGACGATCAAATCCGTGCTAACTATTATGGTGGTCATCGGGTGGACCCAGCATCGTGCCGGGTGGCCAATTCAAAGGACGACGACGTGAGAACACTGACCGAGAGATCCGAGCAATACGTGAACGTGGTGCGAGGTATCACGAAGCAGTTGGAGACGCTTGCAGACGAGATCGAGGCCACCGATTCGATTCCGCGGTGCCTACGACCTCCTTATCGAGAATGATCTGCTCCGGCTCACGCTTCCAGAGGTGTGGGGGGGACTCGGATTCACCGTCTCCGAGTACGTTCCCGTGCTCGAGGAGGTCGCCAAGGTTCACGGCACCCTTCGGATGATGGTCCATGGCCAAAACGGGATGTGGAGACTCATCGAGCAGTGGGGAAGCTCCGGACAGAAGGAACACTGGCTTGCTATTCACCGCGATGGCGGCACCTTTACCTTTGCGTTGACGGAGCCGGATAACGGGACTGGCCGCGACATCACGACGACAGCCGTCCGTGACGGAGACGAGTGGGTGATCAATGGTCGCAAGCACCTGATCTCATGGGGAGGTAGCGCAGAGCTGGTTCATCTCATTGCGGCCACAGGTCGAGATGAGAGAGGTGCAACAGCAACCTGCTTCCTACTGCCAAAGGGCACTGCCGGAGTGCTCTCAACGCCTCTGCCTCCGACGATGGGATGCAAGGGTGCCCACCACGACGTGATGGTTTTCACGGATTGCAGGTTGCCTGCTGACGCAGTTCTTGGCGAGGTGGGTCAGGGACTACAGCTGGGCTTGCGTGGTTTCCTCGACATCAGCAGGCTGGGGATAGCGATGTCTTGTCTCGGGCTGGCAAAGCGAGCTTTGGAGCTTGCCACAGACTTCGCGAAAATTCGCACGACTTTTGGCCAGCCGATCGCCTCACGACAGACCGTAAAGCTGATGCTGGCAGAGATGGCAGCTGACATCTTTGCCGTACAGAGTGCAGTCGACGCTGCGGCGCACGCTTATGACGCCGGCCAGTCGATCATCCAAGAGGCAGCCATATGTAAGTGGCTGGGCCTCGACATGGTCGGCAAGGTGACCGATCTGGCATTGAAGGTTCACGGCGGCATCGGCTACACCCAGGAGCACAAAATCGAGCGGCACTACAGGGATGCCCGTGCGCTTTGGTTCGAAGAGGGTACGGGCGAGATCCAGAAGCTGGTAATCGCAAACGAACTCCTGCGGAACGGGATCTCTTGGTAGGTCGAGGAAGGTTGGTCCTGTAACGCAACCAGGTTCCTGGACGTCGGCGCGGTGATCAACACGTATCGCGCGAGGGCACCGACCTCGGATCGACGTCGAGTGGAAGGCCGGGGCAACCAGCGGATCAATCTTTCGCCGCGGACGTTGGGCGTCCACTCGGGGCCAGCACCGCGCCCAGGCAATGGTGGGGTCTGAATCTCAAGCCATGTGGTAGTTCATGTGGCGCGCCGTCGAAATCGTCGGGCGCATCGAACATGCGCGGATGACGGTTCGCCGCAGCGAGGCAAAATGAACACCATGTCGCCGGCCGGGATCGTCTTGACGTGATTCTGGAAGTCCTCGGTCGCCACCCGAGGCCAGCGACATCTGCACGGGGGACAGAACCGCATGATCTCATCGACCGTGGTAGGAAGGAGCTGAGGTTTCTCACACAGCTCTTTGCATACTTGTGGTCCTACGCGTTGGAGTGGGGAGAGCGGGTTCTGATTGTTGGCGGTGATGGATGTCGGGGCCAGGTGACACCGCCGGCGCCAAGGAGTACGCGCGAGCCGGTAGCGCTCGAAGCAGGTGGAGCCACGCCCGGCACGCTTGACCTTCCTCACGCACAGGTTCAGGCCGTTGGGGGCGCCGGTGCGATGGTGGTTCAACACCTCGGTGCGCCAGAGCTCGAGTGTCTGTCCGAGCGAGCGGATCACTTCGACCTCTTGTTCTGGCACCCGACGACGGCCTCGACGAGAAGCACTCGGGGCCTCCTTGGGAAACGTTGCCCCGTTCTTTGATACTTCTCTGAGGGTCCACTGCTTCGTGGCTGGTCTCTATAGCTTCGGGAGGGCTGGCAGGGTCCGGTCAGACTTGGAGTTCCATGAGTTGTAAGACTTCGTCGACCGAAACCTTCCAGTGGCAAATTGGCGGCGGCACGACCGGTCTCGGAGGCGGGGTGATTGACCCGACTTTGTTAACCGCCCGTCGCTCTGGAACGGCGGTGCCATCCCTAAATCCGTAACAGAATTGATGACCATTACGATCGTCGAAGCTGCGCACGAAATCACCTGACGAAGGGCTGGCCCTGATGAACCCGGAAGAAATGGGCGATGCCGCCGACGTGGGCTCGGGCCACAGCGGGATCTTGCTGGCCCGCTTCGCCCACGACCGCCTCCTTGCCGACGCCTGCGACAACTGGCCTTTAGCGTGCTGACGAAATCACCTGGAGCCCCCCACTATTACAACACCAGCTCATGGCCCGCGGCAAGACACATCGCCAGGCTCTCCGACAGGTGGCTAATCGCCTGGTCGGAATCCGCCACGTCCGCTTGGATCGAGGAGTCCTTTACGACCAGTTGACTTCCTGGCCGAAGGATTCAGAACTCGTCGCCTAATTTCTTACAGCCGTGGGATGTCTTAGACAAGCTCGTATATCGTCCCGTTGGCCATGCCTCCGCCCTCGCACATCGATTGGAGGCCGTAGCGAAGCTCCTCGTGGCGCATGTGGTGGAGAAGAGTTGTGGCCAAGCGGGCGCCAAGAGGCGCCGAGCGGGTGGCCGAGCGCGACGGCTCCACCATTGGGGTTCAGCTTGGCGGGATCGACGGGGTACTCGGCGAGCCACGCACCTATAACACTAGCGAAGGCCTCGTTGATCTCGAATGCCCCGATGTCTTCTAGGCGCAGCCCGGAGCGAGCGAGAACCTTGCTCGTTGCCGGTATCGGGCCGGTCAGCATCGTGACAGGGTCGACACCGACCAACGAGACTGAATGTACCCTTGCGATGGGCTCGAGGCCCAGATCTCTGGCGTGCCCGCTCGTCATCATCAAGAGGGCGGCGCTACCATCTGAAATCTGGGATGAGTTGCCTGCCGTCACTACCCCGTCCACTTGGAAAGCCGGCTTGAGGCCGGCAAGAATCTCGACAGTAGTCCCCGGGCGCACGCATCCGTCATGACTGACCGATTGCCCATCGGGCACCTCGATCGGGACTATCTCGTCGTCGAACCTGCCGCTGTCAATGGCTTCCTGGGCCTTTCGATGCGAGTCATTACTAAGCGAGTCCACGTCGCTCCGAGTCAGCTTCCACTTCTCGGCGATCATCTCGGCGCCGACGCCCTGATGGACGAGCGTGTCGTGGTAGCGCTGCTCGATCAAAGGGGAATGCGGATCTCCGGGACCTTGCTCGACGGTGCACATGATGGGTATCCGGGTCATCGACTCCACACCACCTGCGATCGCTATGTCGTAGTGGCCGGCAATCAGGCTTGCCGCCACGAAATGGATCGCCTGTTGGGACGAGCCACACTGACGGTCGACCGATGTGGCGGGAACTGTCTCCGGCCATCCAGCCGCCAAGACAGCGTTGCGGCCCACATTTGCCGCCTGTTCACCGGTCTGGCCGACGCAGCCCCAAACGACATCGTCGATCAATTTGGGGGTCCAGGTTGTTCCGGCTCATGAGGCCGTTCAGGACTTGCGCGGACAGATCCACGGGGTGGACATCTTTGAGCGTGCCGTTTCGCTTGCCCAACGGTGAACGGACAGCGTCAACAATGACCGCGTCGCGGATGGAGGCCTCCATCTCTGAACCGCCAGACCCATCAACAGGGGCGGCCCAAACTCATTTGATTACTATGATTATAGTAGTCCCTCAAGAGGATGCCACCAGACGTTGACGCCCACGGAGGCTCTGTTCTCGTCAGAGGGAAGTTTCGTGAGAAACGAAAGCGTCGTTCGCGTCACCGGTAGCTCGAGAGGCGTTGGCAAGGTAGATCAACTGTGGTTTTGCCCGTGACGGCTTCCGATCCGTCGTGCACTACCGACGTGCTGAGGATCAGGGCCAGACTCACGCTGCAGTCGCGGAATTGAGGGAGCTGGGAGCCCAATCCCTCCTTGTCTAGGGGGGCTTGGAGGAGTAGGGGGTTCGCACGATCTTCGAGCGTGTCGAAGAGGAACTCGAACACATCGACGTGTTCGTCGCGAACGCGGCAGCGACCGCCATAAAGCGGATAGTAGAGATTCAGGCCCGTCACTCCGAACGGACTCTTCGAATGGCTCTCATCAACTTCATCCTCTCAGCCTCTCTCCGCCAGACTCATGCCCGACAACCGTCAGATCATCGCCCTTTCCAGCCCGGATTCCCGCTTGTCATCGACGGGCCGCGATTCTCGGGTCTGCCAATGCGCGGATCGAGATCGTTGCCAAGCTCTTGGCTGCCTAACTCGGCCACTGGGGAATAACCACGAACGCGATCCTCCCGGGTTCATAGGGACCGACAGCTCACGGTTCAATCTCGGAGCCCACTACGACGAGTCGACGGGCGCCTAATCGCCTCCATCCCGATGGGCCGCTGTGGGGAGCCCGAGGACATTGCTGAGCTGGCCTACTTTCTGGCCTTGCCTCGGGCCGGATAAATCACCGGACGGGCAGTCAACGTCCGACGGAGGCATGGCTGTGTTGAGCGCCGCCCTGGATCATCTTCCGAGACGTCGAGCGAGTGGATTACTGAGGCAGAGAGAGATATGCCGCCATTGGACAAAATGCTGAAAGCTTGATCAGCCCGTCACTCTTGTAGACGTCCTCGCCTCGAAGGCGAATACCGACCCCGACGAACTCATGATCAGCGGGATGGCCAACGAGCTTGGCGGGCTGCAGGTCGACGGCTGAACTAGGTAACGCTAGGTAGGATCCCCTATCAACCCACTTCCTCAAATATCGGGTCATCCGGGAATCGAGTGGGTACCTGGGTAAAGCTGTAGCCCGCCGCAGTGGAAGAAGATGGCCGTCTTGAAGTGCTCGCGGTTGCGGTATCCGTAGGCCATCTTCTTGATCGTTTGGATTTTCGAGTTCAGTCCCTCTGCAGCTGCATTCGTAATCCTCGCGGCCGAGAAGTAGTTGAGCACGCCGTAGAGATGGCGCTTGATCATGTAGGCGACGTCGATCACCGGCTCGAGACGCGAGTGCGTGGCCCAGAAGAACCACTGCGTGTAGAACTTGGTCGCCCAGCCGAGGCGGTGGTAGTTCCACATGACGGCGAGGGACTCCTTGATGGCCCACGCCCGCGCCGTCTTGAGGTTGAGCGCCTTGAGGGCTTGGAACGGACCCTTGTGCTTGGCCGGCAGGTTGCGCTCCGCGTAGAGCCACATGTACTTGGTGCCGACCAGGGCGTCGATGCCCTCGGCGCGCAGCTCTCGGTTCTCGCGCTTTCTCACGGTGTCGACGGCTGCACCCATGTGCTTCATGATGTGGAATCGATCGAAGACGATCCGGTCGTGTGCGTCGTCGAAGTGCGACTCGACCGAGTTGATGTAGGCCGGCCACATGTCCATGGCCACGGCTCTGATCCCTTCACGCTCCTCTTGGCTGAAGGAGCAGAAGTAGGGATCGAGGCTGGCTTGGGTGCGGTCGTCGGCGATGTAGTCGACGGTGCCGCGCTCGATGTCATAGACGAGCGTGAGATAGGAGTGGCCCTTGCGTGCCGCCTTCTCGTCGACGCCGACGAGGGCGGGGACCTGGTGTTCTTTGGCGGCACGGCCCCGGGCGACGGCGCGGGTCATGATGCCCCAGCACTCGTCCCAGCTCGTCTTCAAGATGTTGGACGCCCCCGAGACGTCGGTCTCTTTCAGCACGTCGATAGCGAAGCGCTCGAAGGCGGTGGTGAAGCGGCTCTTGGGCTCGGCCCAGGGCAGGTGCACCTGGCGCACACCGTGGGTGGGGCACTTGACCCTGGGGGGTCGCGCATGGAGCCAGGTGGGCAAACCTCCGGTGTCGAGGTGGCGCCAGGCCCGCTCCTCGGCGTGGTCATAGAGGGGGAGCTCGCTCTCGCACTCAGGGCAGGGCCAGAGCCGGGCCTCGTAGTGGGCGAGCGAGATGTCGATACGCCGCTTCTCGATGGACAGCTCGACATCGTCGACGAACCACGGATCGACAAGGCCGAGCACCTGGGCGTAGAACTCGATGTCGCGCATGGCGGCCTCCTTCCCTTGGCGCTCCGAGCCCCGGGGCGACACTCCAGTGTCGCCCCGCCACGAGCCCTTTGCCACAGACGAGCCCGGTGTCGAGGGAAGGGCGGACGCCCGAGCGAGAACCGCAGCACAGCGGAGCTCCGCAGCAACAGCGGGCGAGACCGTGGCCACACCGACGCGTCGACGAGAAGAGAGAGGAAAGGAGAGCCGGTGGCTCTCCGCCGTGAGCGCCTCCCGTCACGGCGTGGATGCGAACATCACCTCTTCAAGTCTCGCGACCGACGACTCAACGGGTATTCCGACCCACTCGAATTCCGGAAGGACCCAAATATCTAGTGGGGTTCAAAGAGAGCAGTTCTGCGTCGATTAGGCGACGACCTACGGTCTCTTCTAGAGGGGTCCCGTGATCGCGACCGATTGGGAGGTCTCGGACTGGAGGACATGCGGGCAGCTTGTGAAGGGCTATCCTGGATATCGATTCCAAGTGGCGGATGATTTCGACAAGAAGGTTCCCATTTGCGAGGTCGGGGAACTGGTGATTTGGTTCAATACTTCCTGGGCGCTGAGCACCGGGTACTTAGGGCGTCCCGAGGAGTCCGCCCCGGCGTGGAGGAACGGCTGGTTCCACACTGGCGATGCTTTCAAGGTGGACCACACAGGCAACTATTTCTTCGTGGACCGGATCAAGGATTGTATTCGCAGAGGGAGTGAGAATATCTCGTCTGTTGAGATCCAGACCGAAGTTCTCGGGCGCCCGGACGTAGCCGGATGCGACGGCCCCAGCTGTTCGCATGGATATCGGCAAGGACGAGGTGAAGATCGTAGGAAGTTTCAATCCAACCACGTCGAGCCCGAGGAGCCTTCGGAGTTCTTGACCTTGCAAATCCCCGGTCAGATGCCTCCCCGCTTCATCGAGATCGGCCCGAGCGCGTTTGCCGAGAAGGTGCAACAGCACGTGCTTCGGGAGAACTACATCAATCCCGAGACTAGAGACAGGCTTGAGGCCCAAAGCGAGGAGGTAAGTCGTTGAGCAGGGTGTGTGTGGTGACTGGAGCGGCCGCGGGATTGGGCAAAGCTACGGCCGAGCTCTTCTGCAGGGATGGAGAACGAGTCGTGGTGGTCGACCGTGACGCGGAGAAGGGCGAGCAGACCTCTTCCTCGCTCAGGGGTCAGGGATACGACGCCGGCTTCGTGTATGCGGACGTGAGCAACGAGGAAGACGTGGCGGCGATGGCCGATGTGATAGAGGCCCGACATGGCAGAGTCGAGGTCGTCGTCAATAACGCCGGCATCGCCATGCGTGAGGGCAGCGTGGAGACGCTGACGCGCAAGCATTGGGACCTCACTATTGCGGTGAACCTGACGAGCGTCTACCTAGTATCGAAATACCTGCTGCCACTCATGGGACCGGGATCAACCATCGTCAATGTGTCGACGGCTGGCTCACTGAGGGCGGTGCCTGGCACCGACGCTTATCTGGCAGCCAAGGGTGGCGTGATAGCGCTGACCAAGGCGATGGCCGTGTCTCTCGCCGACAGGGGAGTCCGGGTGAATGTCGTCTGCCCAGGCGTGATTCTGACCCACGAGGTGGCCAGTCGTCAGGACGACCCGAGGGTGCAAAAGATGGCGTCGAGGGCGAGCGATCCTTTGGGCAGGGGCTATGCGCAACCCGAGGAGTTCGCTTCGGTTGTGCGGTTCTTGTGCAGTGAGGATGCCTCCTACGTGAACGGCGCCGTGATCCCTGTGGAAGGGGGTTCACTGGCATGAAATACGGATTGACTGCACGGCGGCATGCCAGCAGTCGGGTTACGTGCGGACTAGTCGACTGCGATTGCGCTAAGGGCTGCCCCTCGTGATCGGGCGTTCACAAGGATGGAGTGGGCTTCTCGATCCCCTCCGAAATTGGCTCAGGTCCGGTGCTCGATCGAAACTCGAGCGTCTCGTGTCAAGAGTACTTTCAGTTGACATGGGATTCAGTCTGATTGTGGGCAGCCACAGCTTGGCCGTATTCGACCTCGACCCACGTCGGATGGCCGCTTTCGCCGACTTGGGGTCGCGGATGCCGAGTTCAGGACCGGACGCCGGCACAGGCGCTGACGTTGTCCACATCGTGGTCTTCATCGACGAATAGGCGAGATTAGCGACTCTGGGTGTGGACGGATCGCAGGGATCTTGAGCTCGGCTTCCCAAGGAGATAGAGGGTGGTGCTTCACAGCACGATCGCTCCACGGACATGCAAGTACGTTTCCCACGAGGCTCTGGCGCTGGGTATTGACCTCTTGGACGCGGGTATGAAGGGTGTGGTCCAGTCCGCCGAAGTAAGGAGCCTGACCCTTCTCATAGGTGGGTCCCGGGAGTCCCTGGAGCGTTCAAGCCTGAGCTCTCCGCGCGAGCGGCGCACGTGATCCATCTCGGGGTTTCCGGCATGGGGATGGTCGGAATGATTCTGAACGGCCTGCTCGTCTCCAACTCCGAGGTGCTGCCTGAGCTGTTCGAACTGGGCAAGGTCGTTGGTATGGAGAAGGACTCATTGCTCGAGGTGATGGCGGCCGGCACTGTTCATAGCTGAGTGTCGGAGAACTCGAAGCAGCTCCGGGAATCGTCGAGTGCTCTGCCGACAGCCACTACGAACGGATGGTCCGAAAGGACTCGGGCATTGCCTCGACTTGGCCGGTGAGTACGGGGAGTCTGTACCCATCATCGAGGTCGTCATGAAGCGTCTTGTCGATATTGACCGTCTCGAGGTCCTAGACGGGATGGGTCATTAGATGGCTGGCGAGGGAGCCTAGGGGAAGCCCGGCACGCAGGGGAAATAGGCGGCGATACTCTGTTGGCAGGCAGCGGGAGCAGCCGCGCCGCGGGCGTACTCCAGATGACCGAGCGTGCCGCTGGCAATAAGGTCCTCTTGCGGAAGGGGTGTCGACCTTGCGACTTCCGTGCTCAAAGAGTCAGGTTGCGAGCCACCACCCTGCTCGCCGCGGGCGAGCTTGGGATTGAACTCTTGGCAGGGAGGCGGCCCGCGTGCGACTGGCGGTGCCGATTAGTACTCGATCAGCCAGGACCGAACGCTGCCCCGTTCTGTTGAGGTTCAGCGGCGATCAGACTCATTCAGGCGGCGGCTGCCTGATCGTCCTATTCGGGTGTAACAACTGGGGGTATGACCGGGCGGCAAGGGTGGTGACCCAGTTTGGCCATGTCCTTGTGATCTCGTATCCGTCGACACGAGCGCTCTGCGTCAAGCATGCCGGCGGCGGCCCGCGCTTGTTCACCGCGAAATCATTCCACTTCGTGACTCGGCGCGTCGTCCGCTTCGCAGTCGAGATCATCGACTCAATGCGATTGGTGGTGGTCAGCGTGGCGGCAATGTCTCACCGTCGCCTAGCTGTTCTGCCCATGGACTTGTTGACGCGGAGAACCTCTAGATGAGGTGAGCCCCCCAAGGCAGGGTGGTGCTGTCTACACACCCACACAGCAAAGGAGGCTCACTGTGCACCGTAACGCCCCGCTCACCCCAGAAGGTCTACGCCGACTTTGCCGGCTGATCGAGGACAGGTGGACCGTGGCCTCTGCGGCCGAGTCCATGCGGATCTCCCGTCAGACGGCACAAGTGGTGAAGGTGCTACCAAGAAGCCGGAAGTGCTGGGTTCTGGGCTTCCACCGGTCTGACGGACATCCACCATCAGGGGCACAGCCCCAGAAAGGATGTCCAAAATGGAGACCATGGAGAAGCGGAAGCAGCGTCCACGCCGCTCGTTCACTCCGGAGTTCAAAGCTGAGATCGTCGAGCTGTGCCGGCGCGGCGATCGCAGCATCGGCCAGGTGGCCAGAGACTTCGATCTGACCGAGACCAACGTGCGCACCTGGGTGAAGCAAGCCGAGATCGACCAGGGCGAGCGCCCCGGCCTGACCAGCGCTGAGCGTGAAGAGCTCACCCGCTTGCGTCGGGAAAACCGGCGCCTCGAGATCGACAACGAGACGCTCAAAAGAGCAACGGCTTTTATGTCGAACCCGCGGTTATGCGCAGCCAGGCCCGGGCGAGAGGTGTCGTCGCTGGTCGGACGGGATGGGAGCCGTTGATCAGGTCGGCATAATCACAGGTCTGGGTCGATGCTTCCTCCTTCGATTGTTCGGAGTGAGGAGGCATGTCATGTCGAGACGTTGGTTGGCGACGGTGAGCGGTCCGCTTGCCCAATATGCGCCGGGATTTGCCGAGGACCTGGTCGATTCTTGGCTACTCGAAGTCGGCGGCAAAGAAGCAGATGCAGCTGCTTGCCCACCTCGACTATTGGCTCGAGGTCGAGGGCCGCGATGTTGGAGAGTTGACGACGGACCTGGTCGAGCCTCTATTCGCGGCCCGGCGCGGCGAGGGACGGTCGAACTTGTTGACGACCAAGTCGTTGAAGCCGCTCCTTGGGTTCCTGCGTCGCGCCGGCATCCCCGAACCACCGACGGCAGCACCCACCGACCCCGTGGAGCTGATGGTCCATCGCTTCCGACGCTATCTGGTCTGCGAAAGAGGTCTCGTCGAAGGCACGGTCCACTTCTACGCGTATGTGGCCCGACTGTTTCTGTTGGAACACTCGGTGATCGAGGGAGCTGGCCTCGCCGACCTCGAAGCCCTCGATGTGATCGAGTTCACCGGGCGGGTGTGCGAAGGGAGGGGGCTGTCTTCGGCCCGTCAGGCAGTCTCGGCACTGCGTTCGCTCCTTCGCTGGCTGCAGATGGAGGGTTTGACGAATCGGGTGCTTGACCAGGCCGTGTTGTCGGTGGCGGGGTGGTCCCCGAACCTGCCGCGGGCGGTCGAGACGGGCCAGGTGGCCAGTCTGCTGCGGAGCTGCGACCGTCGCCGTGCGCTGGGACGCCGCGATTACGCCATCTTGGTGCTCCTCGTCCGCCTCGGACTGCGCGGCGGAGAAGTCGTCAGGCTCGAACTCGACGATGTCGATTGGCGCCTCGGTGAGATCCTCGTGCGCGGAAAGGGTCGCCGTGAGGACCGTCTCCCGCTTCCGAGCGACGTCGGGGAAGCGCTGGCCGGGTACATCAAGAGAGGCCGACCCCAGGGCGCCAGCCGCCGGGTGTTCCTCCGGCACCAGGCTCCCTTCGTCGGCTTTTCCGACACCGGAGCCATCCGCGGTGTGCTCGCGGGGCGTGTGATCGGGCCGCAATGGCCTACGTTTCTCCGCACCGCCTTCGCCACACGGCGGCGAGCGAGATGCTGCGGGCCGGCGCACCACTGTCGGAGATCGCCCAGGTCCTTCGCCATCGCAGCCCGGCGACGACCTCGTTTTATGCAAAGGTCGATCGGGCGCGGCTCGGTCATCTCGCCCGGCAGTGGCCAGGTGCAGCATGAGCGAGCTTCGCAACTCCCTCAACGGCTACCTTGCGCTGCGCCACTCGCTCGGCTACAAGCTCGAACGGGCTGGTGAGCTGCTCACCGACTTCGTCGACTACATGGACCGCGCCGGAGAGCACACCGTGACGATCAGCCGGGCGCTCGACTGGGCGACGCTGTCCTCGGACGCCGGAGCGAGATGGAGGGCGCAGCGACTCGGCGTCGTGCGTGGCTTCACCCGCTACCTTTTGGCGTTCGACCCCGGCACCGAGGTTCCACCCATCGCCCTGCTTCCTTCGGGCAGATGCCGTCCGGCACCATTTCTCTACTCAGACGCCGACATTGCTGCGCTGATGACAGCAGCCAGAAGGGTCGGTCTGCCGTTGCGGTCCGCCACCCTCGAGGCGGTGATCGGACTGTTGGCGACGACGGGGATCAGGGTCGGAGAGTCCCTCCGCCTCGACTGTGGCGACGTGGACCTCGAGCGTGGAGTGTTGAACGTGCGCAACTCGAAGCAGGGCAGATCACGCTTGGTCCCGCTGCATGCAAGCACGGTCGAGGCGCTCAGGGCATACACGTCCCAACGGGTTGCCTCGCTCCCACATCCGACCTCGGTCAGCTTCTTCGTCTCGAGGAGAGGCACGCGCCTGGGCTCTGGGAACTTGCGGGAGGCGTTCAACGAGGCGCTTCGATTTGGCTGGTCTTCCGGCCCGCGTCCGACAACGTCGGTCCGCGGCTCGGCGACTTCCGACACACCTTCGCCGTGACGACGCTGCTCGGCTGGTATCGCGACGGTGCCGACGTCATGGCGCAGCTGCCCTTGCTCTCGACGTTCATGGGCCATGTGAGCCCCGCCTCGACGTACTGGTATCTCTCGGCGTCGCCAGAGCTACTGGCCGCGGCGGCAGCGCGTCTGGAGACAACGCTCGGGGCCTTGTCATGACCGCGCTGGCTCCCACCCTCGAGGGCTTCTTCACGGAGCGGCTCATGGCGCAGCGGCGAGCGAGTCCTCACACCGTCGCCTCGTATCGCGACGCCTTCCGCCTCCTGCTCAAGTACGTCCAAGAGGCCACGGGCACCCCGCCGGCACGCCTTTGCATCGAGAATCTCGACGCCCCGCTCATCGGGTCATTTCTCGACCACCTCGAGCACGAGCGGGGAGTATCCATCTCGACGCGCAACGCCAGGCTGGCGGCCATCCACTCGCTGTATCGCTTCGCGGCGCTCCGCCACCCCGAGCATGCCGCGGTCATTCAGCGTGTGCTGGCGATTCCCTCCAAGCGGGCCGAACGTGCCATCGTCGCCTACCTGACTCGGCCCGAGATCGACGCCCTCCTCGCCGCGCCCGACCGCTCGACACCCATCGGTCGGCGGGACCGGGCGCTCCTGCTCGTGGCCGTCCAGACGGGCTTGCGGGTGTCGGAGCTTGCTGGTCTGCGACGTTCAGACCTCGTGCTCGGAGTGGGTGCCCATGTGCGCTGCACCGGGAAGGGCCGCAAGGAGCGCTCCACCCCACTGCTGGCCAACACGGTGGCCGTGCTGCGCGATTGGCTGGACGAACGCATCGGCGCTCCCGACGATCCGGTCTTCCCTGGGCCGAGCGGCAAGCGGCTCAGCCGAGGTGCCATCGCATGTCTGGTCGCCCGCCATGCCCGCACCGCTGCTGAGAGCTGTCCGGCGATCTCCGCCAAACGAGTGGCACCCCACGTCCTTCGTCATAGCTGCGCCATGGAGCTTCTGCACTCTGGGGTCGACGTCGCCACGATCGCGCTGTGGCTCGGCCATGAGTCCATCCGGACGACCGACATCTACCAGCATGCCGATCTCAAGCTCAAGGAGAGGGCCCTCGCCCGGACCACACCTGCATCAGCTCCACGTGGCCGCTACCGCCCCTCCGACACGCTGCTCGCATTCTTGGAGGACCTGTGATTATGCCGATCGGCTCAGCGGCCCCCATCCCGCTCGACCAGCGACGACACCTCTCGCCCGGGCCCGGCTGCGCATAACCGCGGGTTCGACATAAAAGCCGTTATGGCGAATTCGTCATAACGGCTTTCTTCGCTCGGGAGACCCGATGAAGGTAGACCCGTTCATCGAGGCGGAGGAAGTCGCAGGTCACAGCGTGCAGAACGCCTGTCGCCTGCTCGAGGTCTCCAAGTCCGCCTACTACCAGCGCCGCAACGGTATCCCCTCGGCCCGCACATTCAGCGATGCCGAGCTGACTCGAGAAGATCAGGGCCATCCACACCGAGTCCAAGGGCACCTATGGCGCTCCGCGGATCCACAAGGAGCTCCTGCATCGCCATGTGGCCTGCGGGAAGCGCAAGGTGACCAGGCTGATGCGCCAGTGGCCGGCCTCGAAGGGCGGTGCAAGAAGCGCTGGCGCAAGACCACCGTCGCCGACCCGGCTGCCGAGTCGGCCCGTGATCTCATCCAGCGCCACTTCGGGCCGTGCACCGAGATTGACCGGCGCTATGTCGGCGACATCACCTACATCACCACCTGGGAGGGCTGGTCCTACCTGGCCACCGTCATCGACCTGGCCTCTCGCCGCGTCGTCGGCTGGGCCCTGGCCGATCACATGCGCACCGAGCTGGTCGAAGACGCCCTCACCATGGCCTTCGAACACCGGGCACCAGAGCGAGGCGTCATTTTTCATTCGGACAGGGGCTGTCAATACACGAGCGGTGATTTCGCCGAGCTGGCCCGGGCCAACGGCGTCGTGCTCTCGGTCAGCCGTAAGGGCGAATGCTGGGATAATGCAGTAGCGGAATCGTTTTTCGCCACCATCAAGCGCGAGCTCATCGACACGCGTGCATGGCCGACGAGGTCCGGACTTCGACGCGCCGTCTTCGAGTACATCGAGGGCTGGTACAACACGCGCCGGCTGCACTCGACTCTCGGCTACCTCAGTCCCGCTCAATACGAAGCTGTCCACCACAACGCTGACCGTCAGGCGGCATAATCAACACAACCAACCTGTCCGTCGAACCGGATCAAGCCCATTCGTTGACCGATCCAGCGGACAATGACTTGGAGTGATGCAGACGCAATTTCCGGACTATCGCAGAGATGGTCGAGTATCCGGCGATGTCAGTTCGGCCGAATTGGTCAAAGCGGCGCACAACTTTCTCCTCTGTCTGGTAAATCGGGCTGGGGCAGATGCACATCGGCCTTGGACGCGCGCGGCTCGCCGTCCGGCGCGAGTTCCTGGTTGGACCACCCCGTAGGACAGAGGCTGAGCGCGGCAGTGCGAGGTCTTAAGTGGATGGAGAGGTTCCGCTGCGCTAACGTCGACGGCGTGACGGGCACCCTAACGCTTGAGAGTTACAACCACCTCAACCAAGTCGTCCCCGATTACGACGCCGCCGTCGCGCATGTCATCAACGCTTTCGGGGCGCAGTTCCTGTGGAGGTGTCCACCGAACCAGGCGGCCCAGGCGTGTCTGGCTGTCGTCGGGGGCGCCATTGTCGAGTACGTCGCGCCCCAGTCCTCGCCTCCGGATCGGCCCGCTATCCCCGACGACCCCGGAGACTTCTGGTGGTCGACTGGACCGGCGCAGTTCGTGGTCGACTATCCGACCCTGGGCGGCCACTTCCCTGGGCTCGAATTCAAGGTACTCGACCTCGATGAGGCGCTGGAGGTGCTTCGGTCGCACGCCCTCGACGTATTGGATCAGCGCCAATGGCGATACCTGCTCACGTCGCGACGGCAGTGCCACGGCCTCTCGCTCGAGCTCACCACCGTGGACTGGTATTCCGATCCATCACTCGACCGCTACGTGGAGCCGCTAAAGCGGGCACCCTACTGGGCAGACGACCATCCCCTCGGTATTACGGGTTTCGAGTTGAGCCTCGTCGTCGAGGATCTCGATATGGCAATGGACTTCTTCGTCGATGTATGCGGGGCGACCTCTGGTGCCGAAATGGACCGACCTGGTCTCGGTGCCCGAGTCATCGACATCACAATGGGCGCCACGACCTTTGAGGTCATGGCGCCATTGACCGCCGGGCCTATCCGGCAGTTCCTTGTTGCTGGCGGTGAGCGCATCCGTTCGCTGGTGTTCCATGTGTCGGACATCGAGGCCGTCACCGAGCTTCTCGCTGCCCGAGGGATGGGCGCGGAGGAGGGCGATCGTCCCGGGTCAGTGCTGGTCACCCCGGCGGATAATCTAGGGGTCCGGTACGAGTTCACTACCTGAGCCCCGACCCGCGGACCGAGGTGGTGAAGCTACCGTCCGGTCGGGCGTTTGACGTCGTCTTCAGCGACGCCGATGGGCACAGGACTCAAGTGTCTGCCGGATCAGCAGATTATCACTCCCGACACGATGACGGTGGAGGGTCCGCTCCCCTGTAGCACACGGGTAGCCACAGGAGCCTTTCGCAAACAATGCCTTGGCGCCAAGTTCCGCCGTGGAGGCGATGTCAGGTTCCTACATCCAACAAATGCCCTCCGATCGCTACGGACGTTCCCGCCCTCACAATCGCCCCTCACAATCGCATCGATGTCTCAAGTCGAGGCTCGGCTTTCGCCTGAAGGTTGTTATGACAAGGTCTCGTCCAGCGAACGATCAACCGCATCAACAAATGTATCGATCTCGTCGAACGACGTCGGCGAACTGAGGAACCCTTGGCCACTCGTAAACATCAGATATCCCTTGTTGATAAGACTCAAGACGAGCTGACTTACGAACCGGCGGTCGGATGTTAGGGCGCTTTCGAAGTCGACGACTGATCGTTCGGTCCAGTGCAGCCCGAACATCTGACCGGCGCCGGTTACCTGAAGGGGAACGTTGCGCTTGCGAGCGACCTCCGCTACTCCTAACCGGAGCCGATGGCCGAGTGCTTCCAGGTGTGCATGGACCTCCGGAGTCAATTGGGCTACCAGAGCCGCTCCTGCAGCGAGACAGATCGGGATGCCGCCACACGTCGATGCGTGTCGCATCGGCGCGAAATGGTGGACCATCGGATCGACGAGTTCAAGTACATCGGCCCGACCGCCGAAGGCGCCCAGGGGAAGGCCACCGCCAATCGCCTTTCCGAGGCAGGTGATATCCGGCTTGATGCCGAAGCGGCCTTGCGCACCACCGAACGCGAGGGAGAAGGTTACAACTTCGTCAAACACTAGGAGCGCACCGCATCGGCTTGTGGCATCACGGAGCGCCTCTAGATACTCTATGTCGATGGGAAGCATCCCAGCGCTGCCCAGCATTGGTTCGACAATTACGGCGGCGAGTTCGCTGGCGTGGCTCTTGATTGCCGACAGGGTTTCGTCGATGTTATTGAATGACAACACCACCACGTTCTCTAAGGTGCCGGGGATGAGTCCCGGGGGAATCTGATCGGGATCGCGGTAGCGACCGTTAGAAACTAAGGAGACGTCGTGCGTGCCGTGGTAGCCGCCGCGTATCTTTGCCACTTTTGACCGGCCGGTGAATACACGGGCAAGGCGGAGAGCTTGCATCGTTGCCTCGGTACCTGACGCTGTGAAGCGCAGTCGCTCAAGCGATGGCATGCGCTGTTGAAGTAGCGATGCTAGCTGCAGCCCTAACGCAGGATCGGGAGTACCGAACGTGGTACCCCTATCCAGCTGGCTTCGGACGGCTTCAAGAACCTGGGGGTTGCCGTGACCGAGCGGCAGGAGCCAGTCGCCACACATTAGGTCGAGCAGGCGATTGCCATCGGCATCCCACACCCAACAGCGGTCACCTCTTTCGATGAACAGCGGATACGGCGTCATGAAGGCGAGACCGCCTGGCACCGCGCCCGGGATCACTCCTCGCGGAGACTCGAATGCCCTCTGAGAGGCTGGCGTTCGCTCCTGATATCGTTGTTGGACTGTAGAGGTAGTTGATGGCTTCATCCAGGCCTCCCATGGATCTTCGGATCTGATCTATCGGTGTTTTTTCGCGGCCAACCCGTTATTACTTGTGAAGGGGGTTTGTCGTGGGGCATCCGGCCGACGCCAGTCCCAGGGCTTCACCAGACCCCGATCTCAGTGCCGCTGGTTAAAGGGTTCATCGAGACTCCTGGCTGGCGGCATGGCGCGCAAGTGGCCGACGCACCGGCCTGTGAACCGAACGTACGGGGCCAGAAGCAGCCGGCCACTCAGGTCAGCGCTTCGCGGTGTATGAGAGAGCCGCCACCCAATCGACCATCGTGGGCCTGCTCTCGAGCGCAATTACTCGTTCGAATTGATGCGCATAGTTGATATGGCCCGCAGATTACACAAGATCCAGCCGACGTGCAGATTGTCAGGGCTCGGCAAGCGCTTACCAAGTTAAGCAAGCGCTTACCAAGTTAAGCAAGCTAAGCCCTACTCGCAGCCGCGGTGCAACCGCCGCGGTTGCGAGGCGAGCCAGTTTGCGAGCGCCGAGTTCTCCGACATCGTGTTCCAGAGCAAACCGAGCTGCGCCACGGGCACGAAGAGTACGTCCGTCTGTACAACATATACAGGGCCTACCACCCGACGATGGAACAACGGTCAACACGCGGGGAGGTCGTCCGCAATGCCAAGGATAATCCACGACCACGGGAATGCGCTTCCACCTCTCCGGAGAGGACATACCAGGTCAGTAGTCACTTGACGGACGGCACCACGGTCCGTCACCTTGCTGAGGATTCTGAGATCTAGTGCCTTTGATCGGACCAGTTCAGAGCAACACCGCCCGCCACCGTCGGCTCCCGGGGGAAATCACCAGACAGCTGGTCGGGCTGGAAGGAAACGATCCCAAGAACAACGGTGATCAGCCGACACAAGAGACGCAACCCAAAGAGGGCGAGCCGGAAGAGATCCCAATTCCCGAACGCGAGGACGTGTCGGTGATCTGGGGAAGACGGCAAAGCCGAGGAAGAAGCAACGGCCGACCTAGCGCTGGTACGGTTAGCGAAAGGAGCGAGTTACGATGACAACGGTCCATGGGGCTACTGCTGTCATAACCGGCGCAGGGGGTCTGCTTGGAGGGGGCATGGCTCGGGCATTTGCTCGAGCAGGCGCTAATGTCGTCCTTGCTGATATCAGCGGCGAGTCAGTCGAGCGTGCCGCGGACGAAGTCCGGCGGCTAGAAGGTCGTGCCATCGGCGTCGTGACCGACGTCACTAGTTTGGAATCGTTCAACGAGCTAGCCGACCAAGCGTACGCCGCCTTCGGGCGTGTTGACATCCTCTGCAACAACGCCGGAACGTCTGTGCTTCGAAGCTTTGCGGATCTGACTCACGAGGACTGGGCCAAAGTGCTCAGCGTCCAGCTCGGAGGTGTCATTAACGGAGTTCTCGCGTTCCTGCCACGAATGCTACGGCAAGGAGGCGGTGGACACGTCGTCAACACTTCGTCGATGTCTGGCGTCGGACGGGGCGATCTTCGAACCCTAAACGCTCCTTACGTTACTGCGAAATTCGCCGTAGTCGGGCTCTCCGAGACAATGGCCCCGGCACTCGCAGGAGAAGGGATCACGGTGTCGGTGCTCTGCCCGGGGTACACCGTCGCGGATCCGAATGCAGTCAGGAACTATGCGATGCCGAGTGCAGCGTGGTATGAGGGCAATTTGCTGACACCAGACCAAGTCGCTGAGGAGATGTTACGCGGAATCGCGGAGGAGCGACTTTATATATTTCCCCATAGAGCCGGGAGAGCCGAAGTGGAGGCACCGACACGCGGCGTTGATGGCCGGTTTCGACCAATCCGCACAGTCATCACCGCCTCTTACTCGAGGCAGCAACCGACTGGACGAAACCAAACCATGACAAAGGCTCTAGCTCCTTAGAAACAGGCCAACAATCGGTCGAACCTCAGTTTGCTCAAAGCGAGACCAAATTCTGAACATGTAGAACATGTAGAGCAAGGCCGCCCGAACAACCAGAAGAACGTCGTAGGCCCTGGAATGCTATCTAGGAGATTGAGGAGAAATCTATGTGTGCTTTACGAGTGCAGAATGCAATTGATCTACATTGCCATGCCGGACCCGACACGATAGGTGGTGATCTCAACGTCGTCGACGCCCATAGCGTGAATGGAGTTGTAGCCGCCCGAGATGCCCTTGAGAGCGGCCACGCAGCTGTGGTGCTGAAGTCCCACAGCTTTCCGTCGGTCCAACTGGCCCGAAACCTCGAAGATGTTGTTCCCGGAATCCGGGTGTTCGGTGGCATTTGCACTGACAACCCATCCGGCGGCCTGTGCATCGACGGCGTGGAGGCCGCACTCGGTATGGGGGCCAAGATTGTGTGGCTCCCGACAGTGCACAGTGTCCAAGACTTTGACCGGCTTAAGACGGCGGCGCAAGGAAGGGTGAAATGGCGAGGCCAAGGCATCCGGGTCATTCAAGACGAGGGTCAGCCCGTCCCTGCAGTTGAGGAGATTTTCGATCTGGTCCAACAAAAGGACGCGGTATTGGCGACTGGTCACATAACAGCGGAGGAGCACTACGCCATCGCCCGCGCCTGACGGGACGCGTGGAAAAGTGCTCGTGACCCATGCTGGGGAGGAAAAAGCAGGGCCAAAACTCACAGCGGCACAATGCGTCGAACTCGCCGATCTCGGGGCTCTAATCGAACTTACAGCACAGACGTGCAAGGACCAGTACACCAAGGATCCGAAGAAGCTAGTGGAGATGATCCGCGAAATAGGATCCGAGCGGTGCACCCTTTCTAGCGATTATGGTTGGTATAGCCACCACCCACACCCGGCACCGGGTCTGAACGAGTTTTATGAGACCCTCTGGGATGCGGGCGTCACGGAGGAAGAGCTGCAAATGATGGCGAGCACTAACCCTGGCCGGATGCTGGACTTGGACTTCGGGAGCTAAGGGCACGCGTGCGGTCCCCGCGATTCCGCCCTCGCCGTTTTCCCTTGGCACATCCCGAGTCCCGCCTAGGATATTGGGAACTGACCCTGAGCATAGAGCCGGCACCCCAGATGGCCGTGCGACGCCGGCGGCCAAGTGGAGTCGTCATGCTTCACTTCGGCCAGGGGTGCCAATACACGATTTAGGTCTTCCCCAACACTTCGCCACCCTTCTTTCCGTCCGGCAACATCTCGGCCCCTATCCCGACGACCGGGTGGAGTATGAGCGGCGATGGGCTGGCTTGCAAGCCCATCGCCGCTGGCTAGTGGATTTCTGTTCGCTCACGCCTGGTGGTCGAGCCGTTTGTGAATGACGTAGAAGACGCTGTTGAGAAATCGTTTGGGCTAAGGATGGCGGCTTAACGGGGGGATTCTCCACCCGAGTGTCAGCCCCGGGAGTGGGTTCGCGTCGCTCTATGCGCCGAGCTACGAGCCGATCTGGCCTGCCTGCGAAGAGGCCGAGGTCGTAATAAACACCCACTCGAATGCAACCGGACGCCCATCGACCCTGGACCCGGAATCGCCGCGGAGGCGGTGGCAAGGTTTGAAAGCCGGTGGTGCGCGAACCGCACGCTCTGGCATCTCATCTTTGCTGGCGTGCTCAAGCGCCACCCGCGCCTCAAGTTGGTCCTCACCGAACACGGGTCCAGCTGAGTTGCTGGTCGCCTCGCGTCGGCCGACGCATTCTTTCAAGGCCGCCCGAGTGCAGGACGCACCGTGGCGAACATTCGCCGGCGAGGCGATGGACCAACTTACGATGCTTCCGAGCGAGTACTTCGCCAGGAACTGCTACATCGGTGCGAGTCAATTGCTACCTGCCGAGGTAGGTCGTCGCGCCGAAATCAGGATTGGTCGGATCATGTGGGGGAACGACTGCCCCCATCGCGAGGGGTTTTCGATATCCGCGAGAAGCGCTGCGAATCACCTTCGCCGGCGTCCCAGTTCCCGAGATCCGAATGATGCTCGGTGAGACTGCTGCGCTGGTGCATGGGTTCGACTTGGCATTGCTCGAGGATGTCGCCAATCGCATTGGGCCGTCCATCGAAGAGGTCGCGAAGCGCATTGAGGCGGGCGACTGGCCGCTGGTGCCGAACGATACCGTCGCGCACATCTTTATCGCGGGCATGGTGCCTCTCTCAGCATTGGGCGCCTCTCGGAGTGGCTCGCACCCTCATAACGTTAGCGTCGTTTCGCTCGGTGGCTCGCAGATTTAGGAGTGGTACCACGAGTACCAAATGAGGCGATGGTGTACTGCCTTGCCTGGGAGACTTCGTGTGATTCTCAACCTCAACGATGAGAGGAGCTTGCTGACTTCTACGATCCGGCCTTCCTGTTGGCCGAGGTGCCATTGGCCGAGGCACACGCGTTGGCGAATACCAGCGAAGGATTCGATCGGATTGGTGGGTTTAGGCAGCCAGACCTCGGACTGACGTCTCTGTCGGCCGCGACCTGGCGTTATTACCACCGAAGCAAGGAGCCGCAGACCGACAGTGCAGCATCGACAATCATCCCGGCCTCGCCCTCGCTGGCCCGTAGCTCAACGACGACCGCCTTTGTCGGGCGACCGACGATGTCATTGATCACAACGCGCGTTCCGCCGGCGGCACCATCTCTAGGCAGAGCGCCCAGCCGATGCCACACGCGCCGCTGGTCACGACGAAGTCTTCGTTGAACCTGATCTCCTCGATGACCGGTCCGTCTGGATCACTGCTGAGCAGCCCGCCGACAATGGCCCGCAGAGCGTGTCAGCGAAACTCCCGGCGCAGCCTCGTCAGCTTCAACGTCTTGATGCGCCACTCGCCGTCGACCTTCTCGTACGTCTCGTGGTAATGGCCCAGGCCCCACAGGTCGGACCGGTTCTGGTCCGCATCGGGCCACCACACTCGGTCCTCCATGGCCCAAATGCCTTTGGCGGTGGTAGGCGACGTCAGCTCGATCTCCGGCATGTGGCCATGGTGGCACGAAATGGCGTTGGCGAGCAACTGGACCAGCTTCTCTATGTGCTCCGCGGCACTGTGCCGGATACCCGCGCCCTCTTCGGTCACGTCAATGACCACGTCTTCGGTGAACACTTTCTCCAGGCCGTGCCAGTCCTTGGTGTCCATCAGCCGGAAGTAGCGGGCCTTCAACTGCTTGATCGCCTCGATGTCGTCCATCGGCTCATGCCTCCGTTCCGTCGCGTGCGAGGAGTGACGCCATGACTTTCCCACCTTTGGCAGAGAAGCAAGCCGAGCCGACCAAGCGCCGGGGTGGGTATTGAAAAGGGTTCTGTCGAGACGCGGCATACCTGGTCATGGACCCAGCACCGCACGATCGTGGACCTGGCCCGAGAGCTTGACGCCGCGAGTAGACGCTTGGTACCTGGGTCCGCCAAGAACGCGTCGATCGCTATGACCGCGAGGTCACGACGACCGAGATCCGCGAGGAGAACGCCAGGCTGCGCCGCGTGATCAAGCGCCTGACCGTCGAGCGGGACCTGCTGAATAACCAAGGGCCTTTTCGATATGGGAGTCGGACCAGTGAACCGCTACCGCTGGATCGACGCCCGGCAGGCTGAGCACCTTCCAGTGGCAAGGGCGGCTGCGGGGCCTCCCCGTATCGTCTTACCACGACCGGCTGGCCCGCTCGGCCGGGCCGAAAGACGCCGACCGGCGCCTCCACGAGGCCTGTGACTACGCGGCGTCGGTGCAGTTCGGGGACCCACTGCCGTCGCTATGGCGAGCCCAGCTCGGCTGCGAAAAACCTAACGAACGAGCCTCCATCAAACCCAGGGCGGTTCACGTGGACAATCTCTTGCTATAATAGGAACTGTTCGGCCAAGGTACGTTTATGCCGAAGTTTCCAGGAAGGGGCCTGATGGGGAAGGTTCGTCACGATTTCTTGGGACAAGAGCTCATTGTGGCAATGGTTGGCGCATGCGAGGGTTGGGGCCGTCGGAGAGGAGCCCCAAAGTGTACGAAGGGCAGAGCTCAAGATCCAGGAAGGTTTCCCAGGGTCCACTATGCGTTGCCTGGAGATGCGGCTAGCCAACGAGCGGCTCGAATATCGACATTTCACATCGACCCAATCGCTCATGCCCGTCCCCACCGGGTGATGGCACCTAGTCGCGGGTCGCGACTCACGCGTTTGCCAGCTCAGCGATTTGTTCACAGAGGAGGTAGCGATGTCTAGCAGAGGAGTCATCAGCGACGATCCGGTCTTGATCATCTCGTCCGACGGCCACACGGGCGCCGAGATGGAAGGGTATCGACCGTATATCCCTTCAGAGTTGCTTGAGGAGTTCGACGCCTTCAGCGTCGTCTTCAAAGAACGTGGATTTCGCCCACCCGATCCTAGGAACCTCCGAGTGCGGCTCGATGAGGAGTCGGTGGACCAATGGATCCGCGACGTCGTCGAGCCCGGGCGTCTGAATGGTTACTCGGACGCCGCTGTCCGCTTCGCCGAGTTGGACGGCCAAGGGATCGCTGGTGAGGTGGTGTTCCCAGAGTTCGGCCTACCCTTCCAGCTCCTTCCGCCCTATGGCGGCCGCAAAGGAGGACATCTGCGTACCCCCGAGCACGTCGACGTTGCGGCTCGGGCCTACAATCGTTGGCTCGTCGACTTCGTCAGCGCCGATCCGACCCGTATCGCCGGCATGGCCATGGCAACATTCACCGACGTGGAAGAGACGATCGCGGAGATCACCTGGGCGCGCAACGCCGGCCTCAAGGGTGATGGTGCTGCCCTTCTTCACCGAGGAACGGCCGATCTATCATCCGGACTTCGAGCCCATCTGGTCTGCACTCGAAGACCTTGACATGCCGACCAATAGCCATATCAGTCTCAGCTCGGCCTGGTACCCGCAAACCCCGTGGGTGCCGTTCGAACAGGTGGCTGCACCACTCTCCGGCGGACCGATCGTGTACGCCTGCCGTCAGTTGCTCACCCATCTGATCTGGGGAGGTGTGCTCGAGCGTCACCCAAAGCTCAAGGCCGTCTTTACCGAGCAGGGTTCAGCGTGGGTGGTGGGAGAGTTGCAGGCCATGGACTACTCCTTCGAAGGCAGCTTCCTCCGACGGGACGTTCGGGAGGTGATCAAGCTCAAGCCGTCGGAGTACTTTGCTCGGCAGTGTTCCCTCGGGTCATCAACGTTCTCCCGAGCCGAGGTGCAGATGAGAGACCTCATCGGCGTGGACAAGATGGCCCTGGGCAACGACTTCCCGCACCACGAGGGGACGTGGGGTGCGGGACCCGGCACCTTTGAGTATCTAAGGGCAACGCTTGGTGTCGCCGGAGTCGACGAGAATGACGCTCGTCGCATGCTCGGCGAGAATGCAGCCGAGCTATGGGGTTTCGACACGGGGGCGCTCAAGCCCCTGGTCCAGCGGATCGGACATCCCATGAACTCCATCCTCCAGGGCCCAGACGAGGACTATTTCCCCCGAGGAGACGTCCACAAACCGGCGGGGTCTATGGCTGCCCGGGACTGTAGTTGGCAAGACCCTAGATACGTCGAGGTTCAAGAGGAACGACCAAGGACACATCGCATGAAACAAGGCCAAAAGAAACTCTATATCGGTGGGGAGTGGGTTCGCTCGATGGTGTCGGAGAGTATTCCGGTGGTCGATTGCTTTACCGAGGAGCCGATCGGTGATCATTCCGATCGGAACCGCTGATGACGTCGATGCAGCTGTACGGTCAGCTGCTGAGGCGTCCATCGGGTGGGCGGCAGTGGCTCCTGATCGAGCGTGCGGCGTACCTCGATGCGCTTGGCGATGCGCTTGACCGTCGGAGGGACGAACTTGCCCGACTTGTCACCCGGGAGGTCGGGACGATCCGCCCTACGGCGTATGCGTGGCATCAGGGCTACGTCGAGCAGCTACATATTCATGCTCGAATGGCCCGGACTTACGAATGGAGGGACAAGCTCGATTTCACGGTTGTCGCTAGGGAGCCGGTGGGTGTTGTCGGCGCCGTCACCCCGTGGAACGCTCCGCTGTTCATGATCATCGGCAAGTTGGCGCCAGCTTTGGCCGCCGGATGCACCCTTGTGCTCAAGGCAGCCGAGGTCGCTCCGCTCACCAGCTTTGTCCTGGCTGAAGCCATCGAAGAGATCGGTCTTCCTGCGGGAGTCTTCAACCTTGTCACGGGCGATGGAGCAACGGGTGATGCATTGGTGCGCCACCCATTGGTCGACATGATCTCCTTCACTGGATCGACGAACGTGGGTCGTCGTATCGCCGCTGTGGCTGCCGAGACCACGAAACGTGTTTCTCTCGAACTCGGAGGAAAGTCCGCCTGCATCGTGCTGGACGACGGCGACCTCGCGGCCGCAGTGAGTACCACCATGAGGTCGATCACATCGAACAACGGACAAGGATGCTCGGCATTATCCCGTTTGATCGTACCTCGTAGGATGCTAAAAGAGGCAGAAGAGCGGGCCGTAGAGTTCGTGGAGCGACTCGTCGTCGGTGATCCCTGGAACGAGTCCACTACTATTGGTCCACTGGCATCGGCTGGTCACCGTGATCGAGTGGAGCAGTACCTCACCGAAGGGGTGAAGGCGGCAAGACTAGTGGTCGGCGGACCAGGCGGGCGGCGGAATTTCGATCGTGGCTACTTCGTCAATCCCTCGGTCTACGTTGCTGATCCTTCTGCCCGCATCAGTCAAGAAGAGATCTTCGGCCCCGTCGAAACCATCATCGCTCACGATGGGGACGATGACGCTGTCGACTATCGCTAATGACGTCATTTACGGACTTGCGGGAGCCGTCTTCAGCGACGATCGTGACCACGCCAACCGAATCGCGAGTTCGTTGCGGGTCGGAAAAGTCGATATCAATGGCATTCGCAATAACCCTCTCGCACCCTTTGGCGGCTACAAACAGTCAGGCTACGGACGGACGTGGGGCATAGAGGGTTTCGAGGAGTACATGGAGACGAAAGCCATCACTTTCGCCTAGAAGAGCTCAACCTTTTGCTTTCAGCGGCCGCCGTTCCCATACCACGAAGCTGGGAGAGACAGATGGCCATTCCAACCAACCGTTCACCAAACATGCTGGAGAACACGATGCCACCTTCGCGGATGCTCGAGAACAAGATTTGCCTTGTCACGGGGGGGCGTCCGGGATCGGCCGAGCTGTCGTCAAGCTGTTGGCTGCCGAGGGCGCCGAGGGCGTCGTCATCGCTGACATCGACGAGGGAGCGGCGAAGGAAGTCGCGGAGAGTCTGCCGATCGAGGCCATTCCTGTCCGAACGGACGTCTCTGAGGTCGGCTAATCTCGACGATGTTGTTTCCGAGGTGCTTGGAACGCTGGGGACGCCTGGATTGCGCCGCCAACGTAGCCGGGATCGCTGGACCATTATCGCGCCTTGGCGAGTACCCGCTTGAGGCGTGGCAATCGGTGATCGCCACCAATCTCAACGGTGTGTTTTTTGCGATGCGCGCCGAACTGAACGCTATGGTTAAGCGGAAATCGGGCACGAATTGTCAATGTCGCCTCGGGCGCCGCAGTGCTCCCCCGTGTTGGGTTGGGTCCATATTCCGCATCGAAAGCGGGGGTCGTCGCTATCACAAAGGCGGCAGCGGGCGAATATTCCGCGCGAAGGTATCCGCATAAATGTGGTATTACCTGGCTCGACGAGGACTCCTCTTTGGGAGGCGAACCTCGGTCCCGATCCCGAGGAGACGCTTCGCCGCTATAACGAAGCGGCGCCTATGGGCAGGGTGGGCGGCTCCGAAGAGTTGGCTGAGGCAGTCGTGCTGGCTGCTTTCGGACCGCTCATCTTATGTGCTTAGGCGCTGAGTTGCTGGTTGACGGCGGCCAGCACTCCTTCACCTTGGGTCATACGAAGTAACGGTTCCGTGGGTCAATCGAATGTCTGACGAGATCCGGTCTGTGGTCGTCGGGTCAACAGGTCGCAGCCTTGCGGATTAGCAGGGACGAAACATGGTGCTGCGATGAACGGCAGTGTCGCCCAGGGTCGCCCGTGCGCCTCCTCTCTTTGTCGGCTATGGCCACCCTCGATGCAAGCACCTATAAGTGTTCGAATCTTCTCTGGCGGCGGACTCCGTTCCGCCAACCAGCGCAATACCTCCGATGGTTGGCACGACGGTTCCCTAGCGACGGTCGCTCGAAGGGATCGTAAGCCGAACGGTCTTGCTATAGGCGCTTACCGGAGCCTCAACGATACTCCCACGACCGAGACCTGGTTGGGCTCGATCTGGGGTCGACGCCGCTGGTCTACCGCGAGGTGGGTCCAAATGGACCAGGAGAGCTTTGCGACGCCGTGAATTATTAGGCTTTCTTGGCCCCATTTAGTGTGGTTCCAGTCCGACCATAATCTCTAAAGGAGTCGAGCAATGTCTAGTTGGCGCTATGTAATCGTAGGTGGGGGAACGGCAGGCGCGGTAATGGCAGCCAAACTGTCCGAGGATCCCGAAACAACGGTACTGCTGCTGGAAGCGGGTTCAGCTGAGACGTCGGCTGATACTCCGGCCGACGTTAGAAGTATTGACTGGGCAAGAGCGATGCGGGTACCTGGCCGGATGTGGCCGAATGTGAAGGCACTAAGGACTCCAAGGCAAGAGTTCCGTCTCTATGAACGGGGTCGAGGGTTGGGTGGTAGCTCGGCGATCAACGGCATGCTGGCCTTCCGCGGTCGTCCAGATGACTTTGATAGATGGGCTGCGAATTATGGCTGCGATGGCTGGTCGTGGGCTGACATGTTTCCGGTATTCCTTCGCATCGAGGACGACCTGGACTTCGGAGGCGATGGTCTGCATGGAGAGGGTGGGCCGATTCCGCTTTACCGACAGCCGAGAGAAGAATGGCTGCCCTTTGACCGAGCAGTTGCGAAGGCGTGGCAGGATTTCGGATGGCCATACACCGACAGCTATCACCGATTGGAATCGACGGGCTGGGGACCATCGGCATGGACCGTTCGTGACGGTAACCGGGTGAACACGAACGACGCCTTTCTGGATCCAGGCGCGGATCCGAGAAAATCTTATGGTCCGCGGTGATGTTCTCGTTGATCGTGTACTCCTCGATGGAAACAGGGCCATCGGAGTCATCACGGCTGGCGGCGAAGAGATCATGGCGAAGGAGGTCGTCTATCGGCAGGGGCGATCCATTCGCCGGCGATTTTGATGCGTTCTGGGATTGGCCCCGAGGTCGGTTTACCCGTCGGAAAGAAATCTAATGGAGCACTCTGGTGCGGCGATCCTGTTAGCTCTCGAGGAATCAGCGAGACCTCTTCTCCCGAGCACATCATCACCGCGGGACACGGCCACTACACGTCGGGGCTTCCCGAAGGTGGTCCGAACGACATGCAATTACTTCACAGCACTTCCGGGGAGCTTCCGGACGGATCGGTAATGGGGTTCATGGGCGCATCTGTGATGCGGGTGTTCTCCCGGGGTGAGGTGACCCTTGCTTCGGCCGAAGCGAGCGACGGACCCGATCGTGGAGTTCAACATGCTGTCGGATCGGCGTGACCTCGATCGATTACTAGCAGGCATGCACCGAGTACGGAGGCTGACTCAACACCCTGACATTGCCAAGCACTGTGCAAGTACATCCTTGCAGGGAACCAGGAGTGGGATTCGCTCCGCTCGGACGCGCTGATGGAAGATTGGCTGTACTCCAACGCTCGTGGTGGTGGACATGCCGCAGGGACTTGCTCCATGGGCCGTCCAGGCGACCCCACGCAGTCGTCGATCCCACTTGCCGGGTGATCGGTTTCGATAACCTCAGAATCGTGGACGCTTCCGTTATGCCGGACGTCACGAAGGCGAACACGGGCCTGAGCACGATCGCGATTGCGGAGCGAGCTGCCGAACTCATGCGTTCGAAGCCCTGATCACCAAAGGTGAGGCGTTGCCGATGAGCTAATCAGGCAGGACCTGTCCGCGATGGTCGGGGAGTTGCGGTCCTCACGGGCGCGCCATGCCAGAAGGCTGACCGTCTCGAGGACGTCCGATGCCTCGATCACATGGCCATACAGTTCGCAATCGGTCAGGGAAAGGAAAGGGTCCGTCCGCCGTGTGGCTGAACTCAGAGCTGCAGAGGGGGAAGCGACAATACCGCTGGTCCGTCGGACGGGTGGACACCGTCATGACTTCGATCACCGGTGACGTCCGTCGCATAACCCCTGGCGAATCGAGTTCATAGGCTTGTCGGAGCTCGGGGCGACGGCTGATCGAGCGGCTGACGAGGTCACCGTTTCAGGTGGCCGTATTCGATATCAACGAGAAAGCGATGGTTCGCTTTGATGGTCGGGCCGATTTGGCGCTGTCGATCGCCGAGGTCGTTGATGGTGTCGACATCGTTGGATGTGTGTCCAGAGTGATGCTCAGCTCGACGCAGTGGTCGGCGGAATTGAGTGGGTCGTGGGAGTGGCTTCTCACGAGGGAACCCTGGTCGCCGTGCACAGCACCGTCCGTCCTGAGAGCCGGCTGCTCGCCGCCGACCGTACCGAAAGGGGCGTCACCGTCATCGATGCCGCCATCTCAAATGACGGGAGACGATCAACTGTGCGACGAGCGTGTGGTCGTTGTCGGGCCGGCGAGCGAGGATTTCGAGTGACGCCGAGGGTATTTCGAGACGATCGGTGACGCCGCTGAACACGCTGGCGAAGTGCGCGCCGACGAGGCGGGCTGCTCAACGATCTCCTCAGACGGCAAACCTCGGACTGGTCGCGCAGGCTCTACTGCTCGGCGAAGCGCCCGTAGTACTGACACGCAATATCCACACGGGAAGCGGGTCGAGCGTTGCGGTGCAACGTTGCAGCGGATCGAACTCGCGGCCGCACCTTGCAGCCGGCTCATATTGCTGGCTATAATTAGCATTGACCTGAGCACAGCCGGGGGGTTTGAAAGCACGCTGGGACTACAACCTGGATTGGGATAGTTATCAGCAGACCGAGGCCGGAGAGTCTCTCGATTAGGTCGGCGTCCGGGTCCGGCACGCATTTGTCAAGAAGGGGATTCGGCACGTCGGTCCCAGCCCTTCTCCGTTCTTCCAAGCGAAGGCATCCTTTTCGCTATGAGCTCAATGGAAAGGGTGCAGAGTTAGGAGTGGGAAGTTTCGTGTTGGCATGAGAGCTACGGCTGCCGTTGACTGCTTGTCGTTGCTGAGTCTGGGCCCTGAAAGACGTGACCTTTCAGGTCCGCAAGGGCGGGGCCATGGCGATCCTCGAAGTCAACGGCGCCGCAAGAGCACCTTGTGTCGCGTCACTTCCGGCCTCATCCCCTCCTTGATTGGCCAAATAGAGGCCGCCGGCTACGACGTAACCAAAATGTCGGGCCACAATGTTCGCAAACGCGGTCTCGTCTACCTCCCCGAAGGTAGGGGGATATTTCCATCAGTGTCGGTCATCGATGGTCTCTGGACGGGAGTTCGGACCCTCGCTCGAGCCGACAGGAAGGCCCAGAGCAAGCTGTCGAACTGTTGCCAATTCTTGGAAAACGTAGTCGCCAATACGTTCGACATCTCTCCGGCGGCGAAGACAACAAGTGCTCTCGCTAGCTCGGGCTCTCACGGTCCGCCTCCGCCTGATATTCCAATCGGACTGGCTCCGATCGCCATCCAAGCGATCTTCGAAGGACTTAGCGCGCACGCAGAAGTGGTGTGACCGGTTTAGTCGTCGAGCCATTTGTTCACCACGCCGTTGCATTTTGCGACGAGGTCCTTATTCTCCGAAACGGCGAGATCTGCTGGATCGGAAAAGCTAGCGATGCTGCCAAAGGCGCCGCTGTGCACCTACCTCCTAGATACATCGGCCATCCGATTAACCGCCCACACCTGACAGAAAAGGAACGCTCACCATAATGGACAATGAGACAGAACAGATCAGTCCAGAGGCCATCGAGGCATACCTAAGTGATGCCGCGCAGCGAAGTGACGCCTACGATCTACTCAAGCGGTTCAGGGAAGATACTCCGGTCTTCCACAGCAACGCCGGCCTATGGATGGTATTTCCATATCAACTCGTTCAAGAGGCAGCTAAGGACTCCATGCTCAGCAGAGAGGCTGCCACGGAGAAGACGGCACCCCTGATTTTCAACGAAGGTCCCGCACTAGATGTCTTCAAGGCAAGGATGAGTACGAGTGATGGTGAGACGCACCGCCGCCTTCGACGGCTCGTCTCTCGTTTTTTTACTCCGAATGCGGTGACCCGCTGGCGATCAAACATGCAATCGATTATCACGGAGGTGCTGGATGCTTTCGAGGATCACGGCGAAATGGAGGTCGTCTCTGATCTTGCCTATCCGCTGCCGGAGCGATTGATCTGCGAGATGTTGGGAGTCCCGTATGAGGACCACAAGCTGTTCGAAGAGTGGTCTCTCGCGATCAGCAATCGACCGGTGACTCGGGAGGGAACGTCACAATCCCAGGTCACGGCCACGGTGGCAATGGAAGAGTTTGCCAGCTACCTGCGAGAGTTGGTGGCGAAGCGATCGACGAGTCTGATCGACGACCTCCTTTCGCAGCTGATTATGACTGAAGAAGAAGGCGAAAGGCTTAATGAGTTGGAACTCATCGCCCTTCTGACCGAGATGATCGAGGCTGGCCACGACACCACGGCCTGCCTCATTTCTTCAGGTGTGCTTGCGCTCATGCGCCATCGTGATCAATGGGACCGACTGTGCGCTAATCCTTTGCTTGCGGCGCAAGCCACCGAAGAGATCCTCCGCTGCTACTCTCCAGTGCATATGGCCCTCGTCCGGGTGCCTGTCGAGAATCTTGAGATCGGTGGATGTCCTATCAACGCGGGTGAGGTCGTTATCGCGAATTTGGGCTGCCGCCAACCGTGACCCCGCGGTCTTTGATGCTCCGGATGCCTTTGACATTGGCCGCTCCGAGAATCGGCATCTATCGTTCGGCTTCGGTGAGCATTTCTGTCTGGGTGCTAATCTTGGCGCCGCGCCGAAGTGCAAGAGGTGCTGCGCTTGTTGGCAACGCGATTTCCGAATCTCCGGCTTAAGACAGCGCAGCCTGAATGGCGGTCACATGGCCTCGTCGGCGGTCCAAAGGAAGTGGTCGTGGCGGTTAGATAGTTCGAACCTAATGGATGGATGCATTGAAGCCATGTTTGACACTGCAGAGGTAGCTTCGTTGATCGCCAAGAAGTTTTTGGCCTTCGATAGTCAAGACATGTCCCGGTTTCTTGAATGTTTCTCTGAGGATGTCAGGTTCGACATTACGACATTCAAAGGACGACGAGTATTACTTGAAGGGAAGGCCGAAGTCGAGGAGTTCTGCTCACGCCTCGTCGAAGGCCGAACGGATCTTCTACACGTCGCAGGCGTGGTCCTCGTGGAATCCAGAGGTGAGGGCAAGGCCGAGGCTACCTATTACGGAACCTATATAACACCCGGCGATGCTCTGCGATTGGCTGGCATCGGTTGGTATCGGGAGAAGTTGCGACGCGAGGAGAACGGATGGCGGATCGCCCACATGGATCACAAGGAGCTCTCGCCAGTTCTCTCACAAACGTCCATCGATTAGAGACGGGATCCGTGACTCCGCTGTACGACGAGGGACGTAAATCGAGAACGTATGACATGAGCAGCGCCGGTGGCCAAGCCCGCGTTCCAGGCGACAGAGCGTCTCTTGCGGTTCCAATGGGGACGCGTTGAAGTGATCCGTGGCGGCCGGCTCGGCCGAGGCCAGGTGACCCCGCCGGTCTGGATGAGAACCCGGAGCTTGTAGTGGTCGAAGTTTGTGAACCCTCGATCGGCGCGCTTGACCTGCTTGGCGCAGAAGTTCAGGCCTTCAGTCGGCCTGTTCGCTGCACCGGGTGGCGGATTCAACCGGTTGACGCAACGGCCACCTAGGGAGTAGCGGCCGGAGTCCGAGAGTCCAGGGTCTTCCGGGGCCGATGGTTCAGCCTGGCCGCGACGTCGTCGGGCTCTGCTTGGAAGTATTTGGCGATGTACTCGGTCTTTTTTGAGGTATTGGCCCAAGAGGCCGTCGGTGATCTCGTTGCTCCCTCGCGGCCAGGGGCTTCGCGGATCGCGGCAATAGACGTCCATGTCGGTGGCGATCGAGAAAGCGGTGTGCCCCGAGAACTCGGGGCCCCGGCCCCGGATGTGCGAGCGCCGCAACTTGCGGGGGAGGGTCTGGATCTGGGTGACCACGGCAGGGCCACCTGGTGGCTGGTTCCGCCCCCTCACCTTGGGCCAAGATCACGAAGCGGGAGTGACGCTCGACGAATGTGGCGAAGTAGCTCTCGCCCCAGCCCTGGATGAGGCCGCCCTCCCAGTGCCTTGGGACCGCTCGGACCTCGACCCCGGACGGGCGCTCCGAGATCGAGACGGAATCGCTGATCGAGCTCCTCCTGGTGGGGTGTTGGCTCTTGGGCCGTTGACACGACTCCATACTGCCCCGGAGACTCACTTCATCTGGGGATTCTCCGCGTCAACAAGGTCCGTGGGTCGAACATCTAGCAACCGGTCACCACAGCGGGCGGTCCTGTTCTAGGCGACCGAAGACGACCGGTGCTAGCGAGGGCGGCTGAGCCGAACGGCCGGCTTCGAGCCAGTCAAGGTCGGCGGGGTCGAACAGTCGGGTCGACTCGAAGTGGGCGGCGACCTTCACGATCTCGTACTCGGCCCCGCAGAGGCGCGGTCATTGATCGGTGGGACCTGATCACGTTGACACCCTGACGCTGACCACTATTCCGACACCTCGCCGGCCGGCATGTTGAGCAAGGTGGATTCTTCCCGAAACGTCTGCCACATCGATTGTTCCCATGCAGAGTTCAGCTGTCCCTTGATGTGCCCCAGGCGGGCACTCACGTCACGACTCTCCTCAGACGCCGCCGGACCCTGCGAAGGGGCCGTCAGCGTCGCCAGCTTCCGGGCCACGCCGGCGGCCACCGTCTCGAGCTGATCGGCCGGTACGCACCCATTGATCAACCGCCACTCGACCGCCTGTTGGGCGCTCAGAGGCTCACCCAGCAGGGCCATTTCCTTGGCCAGGGGAAGGCTGAGGGACCGGGTCAGCAGCCAGGCCGCCCCACCCTCGAGCGGGAGGCCGATGCGGGCGAAGATCTCCCAGAACGTGGCCGTCTCGGACGCGTAGATCAGATCGCACGCCAACGCGAGCTGGCATCCCGCCCCGATGGCCGGCCCATTGACCGCCGCAATGAACGGAGTTTCACTGCGCCAGATCGACTCGAGCAGGCGGTACCAGCCGTAGAGGAGCCCGTCGTCGCGGGCAACCGTCGGAGATCGCCGGCGCTCCGCGGGGATCTCCAACGCTTCAGACTTGAGGTCTGCGCCGGCTGAGAATACCGAACCTTGGCCCGTGATCACCGCGACCTTTACCGTTTTGTCCTCGGTGGCCTGGCGGATGGCTTCCAAGAGCGCGTCGCGCAAACCCATTCCGTCGGGACCCTCACCGCCCGGATAGTGGTCCATGGCGTTTCGCCGTTGCGGCCGGTTCAGGCGCATCCACGCCACGCTCTCCGACAGCTCGTAGATCAGACCGGCCTGGGCCCAAGCGTCTATGTCGGTGGCCATGCGACTGTCCTCCCCTTGTGGCGAGGACAGTACCCCCAGGCCTGTGACCGGACGAGCGGATTGGATTGGTACCCACCAGGGCCGAGGGCGACGGACCGGTTGGGATATTTCGAGCCGGCCTCGTGATCGGGACCGCCCCGCCATCAGCAAGGCCAGGAGCGCCCCGTCATTCTCCGCCGGCGAGCTGGCCGCCGGCGCCAGCGTTGACTACCCGGCCACCGCCGAGAGCTCACCGACGAGCTGTCCCAACAGGTACCAGGCAGTGATCTCGTCGGCGACGCAGTAGGTGAAGTCACCCTGGGATACGACGTAACGCAGCCAGCAGGGGTGGACGCGAAGCGTGCAGATATCCCCTTCGGACGTCACTTCGATGTTGTCCACGTGGCTCGTCAGCTCGTAGAGCCAAAACTCTTCGCGGTTGCGGTTCGTTTCGGCGATGAGGTCCTTGACCAGCTGCTCGGCCACTCTCAGGTCGTTGATCATTGTCTTCCTCCTCCGTCAAACTGCTTGACTTCCTCCGTCAAGGAGAACTTTCGGGAATCACCCGTATTGCGGTTTTCGGTGCACTCTTGTATTTCGGCCCTACCGGTCCAGCCTCTGGCAGCTCGGCGGTACGACGGGGCTCCCGATCCGTCCAGGTAGGAGGCCCTGGTCTGCCCGCCCGCCAGGTTGTCGACGGCCCCTCCGGCGGGCCGAGGCGGCGCCCCGCGGCCCGGCCGCCGGACCACCGAACACTTGACTGCTACGGAGTACTCTGGAAAGGTAGAACCATGCTCTACCCGGCAGAAGGGCGCATGGCTCGGTGACGTCGGGCCCCATCCTCGGAGAGCGTCGATCGTTCGTGGCCGGGCAGTGGGTGGAGGGCGACGAGCCCTTCCCGATCGTGAATCCGGCGGACGAGTCCACGGTGACCCAGCTTGGCGCCACCCGGCTCGAAGATGTGGGACGGGCCATCGCCGGCGCTCGGCGGACGTTCGACGAGGGGGTCTGGGCCGATCGTCCGGGACGGGAGCGGGCGAAGTCGCTGCACGCCCTGTTGGACCACCTCGAGACCTTGCATGAACCCCTGGTGGCCACCATGGTGGCGGAGGCGGGGCAGCCCGTCATGTTCGCCGAAATGGCGCAGTACGCCGCCGGCATCGCCCTGTCCCGGAACACCATCGACCTGTTTCTCTCCTTGGCCGAGGAGGAGGCCAATCCGGTCCCGGTGGACGAATTGGTGCGCGGCCGGGTGGCGACGAGCGTCCGGCGTTTCGAGCCCGTCGGAGTGGTGACGGCGATCACTCCTTATAACGGCGCCATCATCATGGCCTTCCAGAAGCTGATCCCGGCCCTGATGGCGGGCAACTCGGTGATTCTGCGACCGAGCCCGCTGACTCCGCTGTCGTCCTTGGTCTTCGGGTCCGCCGCCGAAGCGGCCGGCCTGCCCCCCGGGGTCCTGAGCGTGGTGGTCGAGCAAGGTGCCGCGGGGGCCGAACTCCTCTCGACGGATCCCCGCGTCGACATGGTGTCGTTCACCGGCTCCACCGTGGTGGGGCGGCAGATCCTGGCCCAGGCGGCGTCGACCGTGAAGCGCGTTGCGCTGGAGCTCGGCGGCAAATCGGCGCAGATCTATCTCCCCGACGCGCTCCACCGCGTGGCCCAGGGGGCGGCGCAGGTGGTGGCCATGACGGCGGGGCAGGCGTGCGTCGCCGCCACCCGCATGCTCGTGCCGCAGGAGCAGAAGGACGCCGCGCTCGAGGGCGCCGCCGCGGCCTACGGCGCCATCAAGGTCGGACCGCCGAGCGACCCCGCGGCCATGGTCGGCCCCCTGATCACCGCCGCCCAGCGCGAACGCTGCGAGCGCTTCGTCTCCCTGGCCGAGGAACACGGGGCAAAAGTGGTCTGCGGTGGGGGACGCCCGGCCGGGCTCGAGCGGGGCTACTACTTCGAGCCCACCGTGCTCGATGTCCCGGACAACGCCGAACCCGGCGGCGCAGGAGGAGATCTTCGGCCCCGTGCTGGCGGTGATCGGCTACAAGGACGTCGACGACGCCGTCCGGATCGCCAACGACAGCATCTACGGACTGTCCGGCCAGGTCTACGGCGCCGACGCCGCGGCGGCTACGGCGGTGGCGCGGCGCATCCGCAGCGGGGCGGTCAACGTGAACACCTCGATGTTCAGCGCCTATGCGCCGAGCGGCGGCTACAAGCAGAGTGGTCTCGGTCGCGAGCGGGGCATCGACGGCATCCGGGCCTTCCAGGAAGTGAAGCACATCTGCATCGGCGAGCTGCCGAAGTGAGCGACAAGGAACGACACATATGACTGCTGAGCTGAATCTTGACTGGCTGATCTCGGTCGACGACCACATTCTGGAGCCGCCGAACCTCTGGCTCGACCGGGTGGCCACGAAGGATCGTGACCGGGCGCCGCACATGGAGACCATCGACGGCATGGACTACTGGCTCTATGACGGCAAGCGTTTCCCGAGCTCCGGCTTGAGCGCGGTGGCCGGGAAGTCGAAGGAGGAGTTCAGCCCCGAACCGCTGGCCTACTCCGACATGCGGCCCGGGTGTTACGACTCCTCGGCGCGCCTCGAGGACATGGACCGGGCCGGGATCCTGGCCTCCCTGTGCTTCCCGACGCTCACACGCTTCTGTGGTCAGCTCTTCATGGAGGCCAGTGACCGTGAGTTCGGCTTCGAGCTCCTCAAGCACTACAACGACTGGATCGTCGAGGACTGGTGCGGCGCCGCCCCGGGCCGTTACATCCCCCTCATGCTGATCCCGATGTGGGACCCGCCGATGGCCGCCAAGGAGATGGAGCGCATGGCGGCCAAGGGGGTCACGGCGTTCGCCTTCTCGGAGAACCCGGCTCCCATCGGCCTGCCGACCATCCACGACCAGGGTCGCTACTGGGATCCGGTGATGTCGACGGCGAACGAAGCCGGCATGGTGGCGTCCATGCACGTGGGCTCCTCGTCCCAGGTACCCCAGATCGCTCCCGACTCGCCGTTCATGGCCAACCTGACCTGGGGCGCCGTCCGGACGTCGGGGGCCATGCTCTCGTGGTTGTTCAGCGGCATGTTCGCCCGCTTTCCCAACCTGAAGATCGCGCTGTCCGAGGGGGAGATCGGGTGGATGCCCTATTTCCTCGAGCGGGCGGAGCAGGTTCTGGACAAGCAGCGCTACTGGGTCATGCGGGGCCAGAAGTTCATGGATCACGCCACGACGGATGTCGACCTCGACACGCTCAACATCCGGGAGCTGTTCCGTGAGCACGTCTTCGGGTGTTTCATCGAGGACCATCACGGGATCGCCAGCCTGGACGAAATCGGTGAGGACAACGTCATGTGCGAGACCGACTACCCGCACTCGGACTCCACCTGGCCCCATTGCATCACCGCCGTCAAGAAGCTGATCGGGCATCTGCCGCCTGAGACGCAGTACAAGCTCTTGCGTGGCAACGCCGAGCGGCTCTACCGCTTCACACCGTCCGAGCCCCCGGTACCCGCCGGTGCCTGAGGAGACGGGCCGAGCGTCGATATCGATCGACCGAGCGGCCTGCATGGGCAGCGGGACCTGCATCATGTACGCCCCCCGCACCTTCGACCACGACGGCGAGACCAAGGCCGTGGTCGTCGACGAGACCGGCGATCCGATCGAAAGCATCCGCACCGCCGTCGAAGCGTGCCCGACCGGTGCGCTCACGCTTTCAGAAGAAGGAGGGTGAGAACACAGTGTTGCTCCAAGGCAAGGTAGCGATCATCACGGGCGCCGGTTCAGGCGTCGGCCGGGCGTCGGCGGTCCGGTTCGCCGAGGAGGGCGCCTCGGTCATCTGCGCCGATGTCGACCTGGACCGGGCGAAGGAGACCGTGAGCCACATCGAGGCGGCCGGCGGCACGGCACTGGCCGAACGCTGTGACGTCTCCGAGGATCGCGACGTCGCCGCGACGGTGGCGACGGCGGTGGACCGGTTCGGCCGCTTGGACATCATGTTCAACAACGTGGGCATCCCGACACCACGACTCGGCATGGCCTTCGAGGACCACTCGGTCGAAGACCTCGATCGGCTCACCGCGGTGAACTTCCGCGGCGTGTTCCTCGGCTGCAAGTACGCCGTGATCCAGTTCAAGCAGCAAGGTGGCGGGGGAGTCATTCTGAACACGGGGTCCGTGGCGGGCCTCGTGGGGTGGGGCGGGACGGTCTACGGGGCGACCAAGGGCGCGGTGCACCAGCTGACCAAGGCCGTCGCGGTCGAGGCGGCACCCTTCGCGATCCGGGTCAACGCCATCTGCCCCGCCGGCATGCCCTACACGAACTTCATGGCGGCCGGCGGAATGGACACCTCGAGCGTGGACATCGAGCAGATCGCCCAGCACACCGGTTCCATGCACCCGCTGGGACGACCGATCACGGCGGAGGACTGCGCCGAGGCGGCCGTGTACCTGTGCTCCGACGGCGCCGCGAACGTCACGGGCGTCCTGCTCCCCATCGACGGGGGCTACGTCGCTCGATGACGGGTACCCAGGACGTCCTCGACCTGGACCGGGTCCGCAAGCTCTTCGACCTGGCCAGCAGCACCAACGCCCACAACGGTGGCAACTATCGCGAGGACCCCTACCCCGTCTGGCAGGCGCTGCGAGAGGAAGCGACCGTCCACGAGGGAACGGTGCACGAGCTGTCGGGCGTGCAGCAGCACTTCATGTTCCACGGGTTGCCGTATCCGGACCGCCCCCACTTCTCGACCTTCTCCTGGGCGGCGTGCGACGCGGCCTACCGGAACCCGGAGACATTCGCGTCCTCGCCGGACGCGGTCGACCTGGAGAGCGGGGAGATCGGCCCCACCAACAGCATGTTGTCGATGGGAGGGGCACAGCATCGGCGCTACCGGGGCCTGGTCCAACCGTCGTTCTCGCCGACGAAGGCGTCGTGGTGGGTCGAGAATTGGATCGATCACACCGTCAACGGGCTGATCGATTCCTTCGAGGCCCAGGGTCGCGCCGAGCTGAACGTGGAGTTCTGCGCGGCCATCCCGGTCCTCACGATCACCGGGAGCTTCGCCGTGCCGGTGGCCCAGGCCCTCGACATTCGAGAATCGCTGGCCCGGCCCGAGCAGATGGTGGCGATCCTCGCACCGATCGTCGCGGCCCGCCGCGAGCAGCCCGAGGACGACCTGATCAGCGTCCTCGTGGAGTCCGAAACTACGGACGAAGACGGTCGGACCCACCGCCTGACCGACGCGGAGATCTACTCGTTCTCCATGTTGCTCCTGGCCGCCGGTTCGGGCACGACGTGGAAGCAGATGGGCATCACGCTGGCGGCTCTGTTGCAGCGACCCGATCTCCTCGACGCCGTTCGGCAGGACCGAAGCCTGCTCCGTCCGGTCATCGAAGAGTCGCTGCGGTGGCAGCCGACGGATCCGATGTTCTCGCGGTGGGTGACGAAGGACGAAGAGTTCTTCGGCACCCAGCTCCCGAAGGGGGCGGTCCTGCACATCTGCCTGGGGGCGGCCAACCGTGACCCCGAGCGCTGGGAGCGCCCGGACGACTACGACCCGTTCCGTCCCACCAAGCCGACGTTGGCCTTCGGCAACGGTCCTCACGTCTGCCTCGGCCAGCACGTCGCCCGGGCGGAAATGACGATCGCCATCAACGCCCTGTTGGACCGGCTCCCGAACCTCCGGCTCGACCCGGACGCCGAGCCGCCGGCGTTCATCGGGTTCTACGAACGTGGGGCCACGGCCATCCCGGTCGTGTTCGGATAGGGGACAGGCATGAGCGACGAAGAGGGCTACCAGGCACCGGATCTGGAGTTGGTGGGGCCGGAGCATGTCCGGCGCTACCGGGAGACGGACGGCGAAGTCGGTTACATCTGGAACGGTGTGCCGACCTTGCTCCTCACGACGACCGGGCGGAAGAGCGGGGAGCCTCGCACCAACGCCCTCATCTTCGGCCGCGACGGCGAGCGACTACCTGGTGGTGGCATCAATGGGCGGAGCCCCGATGCACCCGAACTGGTACCGGAACCTGCTGGCGCAACCGTCGGCCGAAATCCAAGTCCGGGCCGAGCACATCAGCGTCACGGCGCGCACCGCCGGCGACGACGAGAAGCCGCGGCTGTGGAAGATCATGACCGACGGGTGGCCCAACTACGACGTCTACCAGTCGAGGACCGACCGCGTGATCCCGCTGGTCGTGCTGTCGCCGGTTTCGTAGCGCGAGGATCTGCGGGTGTCGGAGCAGGCGTTCGACGGGGTGAGGGTCATAGAGCTGGCCCAGTGGGTCTTCGTCCCGGTGGCGGGAGCGCTGCTGGCCGACTGGGGCGCCGACGTCGTCCACATCGAGCCGACCGAAGGGCGACCCCTACCGCGGTCTGGCCACCCAGGGCATCGGCACCGACCGGGGCGGGGTCAACCTGTCGCTCGCCCTGGCCAACCGGGGGAAGCGCTCCATCGCATTGAACATCCAGAGCGAGGACGGGCGGGCGGTCCTGCACCGGCTGCTCGAGTCCGCCGACGTGTTCCTCACCAACATGCGACCCAAGGCGTTGCGGCGCCTGGGGCTGGACGCAGAGACCCTGACCGAGCGCTACCCGAGCCTGGTGTGCGCCATGGGGAGCGGGTACGGCGCCCGGGGCCCCGACGCCGATCGACCGGGTTACGACGCCACGGCCTTCTGGGCCCGCGGGGGCATGGCGCACATGCTCAGCCCACCCGAACGGGAGTACCCCATCGGTCAGCGTGGTGCCCTGGGGGACCGCAATGCCGCCCTCGCCCTGGCCTTCGGCGTGGCCGGTGCTCTGCTCAAACGCTCCCGCACCGGCCGGGGGTCGGTGGTGGACGTGTCCCTTCTCGCCACGGCCATCTGGACCCTTTCGTCCGACGTCCTCGCCGCACTGGGCGGGGACGCGCCCGCGGCGTCGAGTGGGCGCGGGCCGCTGGTGAACCCCCTCGTCGGGGTCTACCGGACGAAGGACGGGCGGCACATTCAGCTCGTGTTCCTCCAGCCCGACCGCTACTGGTCCGAATTCTGCCGGCTCATCGGACGCCAGGACCTGTCCGACGATCCCCGCTTCGCCACCATGCAGGTGCGCCGGGAGAACGGCGCGGCCTGTGTCGCCGCGCTCGATGAGGAGTTCGCCAAGCGGAGCTTCGCCGAGTGGAAGGAGGTGCTCTCCCACCTCGACGCGCCCTGGGCCCCGGTGCAGTCCGTTCCCGAGCTTCTCGACGATCCCCAGGTGACCGCGAACGGATACGTCGGCGACGTGGTGGTCGACGGCGATGTGGCCTACCGCCTGCCGGCCGTCCCGGTGCAGTTCGACGGGCAGCCACCGGCACTGCGCCGTGCTCCCGAGCACGGGGAGGACACGGAAATGCTGCTGAGCGAGCTCGGCTACGAATGGGACGACATCACCGCGCTCAAGGAGGCGGGAGTCATCCTTTGACCACCCCGAACCGCCGCCCCCTACCCGTTCCCGACGAGCGATCGGCACCGTTCTGGCAGGCGGCAGCCGAACACGTCCTGGTCCTGGCGCGCTGCTCGCGTTGTCGAGCGCTCTGCCACCCTCCGGACATCGTCTGCCCTCACTGCGGCTCGGCCGATCCGGCCTTTGTCTTCACACCCGTCGACGGCGCCGGCACCATTCGCTCCTGGACGGTGATGCGCCAGTCCTTCCTGCCGGGCTTCGACGTGCCGTTCGTGCTCGTCGACGTCGAGCTGGCGGCGCAAGAGGACGTCCGTTTGATCGGGCGCCTGGTCGACGGACCGGACGCGGTGCTCGCAAGTCGGTGCCGCGGTCGCGCTCGTCTTCGAGGACGTCGCGCCGGGGGTGTCCGTGCCGGCGTTCGCCTTGGCGAACCGATGAGCGGGCGCATGGAGGCCAGCAACCGCGTGGCCATCGTCGGCTATGCGCAGAGCCCGGTCACCCGTCATGCCGACCAGACTCTGGGCGCGCTCACGGTGGAGACGGCGCGGCGGGCCGTGGCGGATGCGGGGTTGACGGTGGCCCAGGTGGACGGTTTCGTCACCGCGAGCCTCTTCCCGTCCGCCGGGGCCCACGCGGCCGAGGACGGGGTCAGTCTGGTCTCCGCCAATTGGCTGGCCGAGCGCCTCGGGGTCAACGCCAACTACGCCGCCGGCTTTCAGGGATTCGGCCAGATCCCCGGCGCGGTGTCGATGGCGGTCAACGCGGTGACGAGTGGGGCGGCCGACTACGTGCTGGTGCACCGCGCCCTGCACAACCCGCAGGGGTCCTACCACCAGAACCCGATGACGGAGGCCCACGGCGTCGCAGCAGTGGACGGTGCCCCAGGGGTACTTCGGCCCGCTGGCCATGATCGCGCTCGCCTACAACGAATATCTCCAGCGGTACGGAGCGACACGGGAGGCCATGGCGGCGGTGGTCTCCGAGGCGCGGAAGAACGGGGCGAGGATTCCGTGGTCGTACTGGTCCGGGAATCCCCTCGCGGCCGCCGACTACCTGGCCGCTCCCATGATCAACGACCCGATCTGCCGTTTCGACTGTGACATCCCGGTCGACGGGGTCGCTGCGTTCGTCTTCACCTCCGCCGAGCGGGCCCGCGATCTGCCGCACCGCCCCGTCTACGTGTCGGGGTACGCCTCCGGAGCCCCGGTGAAGCGCCGCCTGCCGCTGCACTGGCCTCTCGACGACATCATGGAGGTCGGGACGGAGACGGGGCGCCGGCTGTGGCAACGGTCCGGGGTCCGGCCGGCCGAGGTGGACCTGCCCCAGGTCTACGACGGGTTCTCGCCCTTCGTCTACTTCTGGATGGAATCGCTCGGCCTCTGTCCGGTCGGGGAAGCCCACCGGTTGGTGCTCGAGGGGGGCATCGACAGTGATCGCCCGGGGGCGCTCCCCGTCCTTTCCGGCGGGGGAGCCCTGGGGAACGGGCGCATGCACGGAGTGCCCCAGATGCTGGAGTGCTACCTGCAGCTGTCCGGCCGGGCCGGCGAGCGGCAACGGCCGGGCGCGTCCGTCGGCGTGGCCTGTCATTCGTCGCCGCACTTCGGCGGAGCGGTCGTCTACAGCGCCCACGCGTCGTGACACCGCGCCAGCCGCCGGGTGGTGACCACACCGTGGGATCCGCGGGCGGGGCTACTGTCTCGCCGATGACGACGTGGGCCGAGCGCGCCGCAGAGCGGTCGCCCCTCGTGCAGCGCTCCAAGAGCCGGGGGGTGGAGCAGGCCTACGCGATCGTGGAGGCCGCCCAGCGCCTCATCGCCGCCAAGGGCCCGACGTTCACGACCCAGGAGCTGATCAAGGAAGCCGGTATCGCGCTCCAGACCTTCTACCGGTATTTTCCCAGCAAGGACCATCTCCTCCTCGCGGTCATCGAGCACATCATCGACGAGAACTGCCAGGAGTACAAGAAGAGGGCGAGCAAGCTGACCGATCCGATCGATCGCCTCCACTTGTACGTCACGGCGACCTTGAGCGGGCTGGAAGGCGTCGGGAAAGGCCCGAGCTTCGTCACGGCGGAGCACTGGCGGCTCCAGGCGATCTACCCGGACGAGGTGTCTGCGGCGACCCGGCCGTTCACCGACCTCCTGCTCGAGGAGATACGTCAGGCCACGGCCACCGGGGAGCTCGATCCCCCGGATCCCGACTACTCGGCCTGGCTCATCACGCAGTTGGTGATGGCGGTGTTCCACCATTACGACTGCGCGGGACTCGACGAACCCAGTGAGCGGGTGGCCGCGCGGGTGTGGAACTTCTGTCTGGCCGCGCTCGGTGGCCAGCCACCGGCGGCGAGCCGTCAACGCAAGCCGCGCGCGCGTCGAAGCACCAAGTAGATGTGCAGGTTGAGGCCTGACCCGGAGTGCGCTGAAAATCGGCCTGGTCGCGCCGGGCGAACTGGCGCGTGCGGCCGCGCTCGAAGGTCTGCCCATCGACTCGTTGTGGACCGGAGGGCACGTCGCGTCGCCGAACCCCTCGCCCGAAGCGCTGATGGGCCTCGCCCGGCTTTCGGCCGCCACCGAGAGGGTGAAGATCGGGACCTCCATCCTCCTCCTGCCCCTCTACTCCCCGGCCATCGTGGCCAAACAGGTCGCCGACCTCGACCGGGCGACGGGTGGACGCGTGATCCTCGGGGTCGGTGTGGGCGGGGAGTACCCGCAGGAGTTCAGGGCCTGCGGCGTGCCGGTGGAGGAACGGGGGCGACGGGCCGACGAGGCCATCCCGCTCCTGCGGCGCCTGTGGAGCGCGGAACAGATATCGCATGACGGGCGGTTCTACCCGATGAGAGACGTCAAGGTGCACCCGGCGCCTGCGCAAGAAGGTGGACCGCCGATCGTGGTCGCCGGCCGCAAGGACCCGGCGATGCGCCGGGCCGCCCTGCTCGGCGACGGCTGGATGCCCTACCTCTACTCACCGCGTCGCTATGCCTCCTCGGTGGCCCGGATACGGGAGCTGGCCGAGGAGGGCGGGCGGGATCTCCACCTCTTCGAGTGGTACGCCTTCATTTTTGTCAATACCCAGCGGGACGGCCGACAGGCGCGCCGAGAGGCCGCGGCCATGATGGGTGGAACGTACGACCAGGACTTCGGCCCCCTGGTGGACAGTGTCGCCGCCGCCGGCACCCCTGGAGAGGTCCTCGAAAAGGTGGAGCAGTTCGTCGCGGCGGGAGCTCGCCACCTCATCTTCCTGCCGGCGACGACGCAGACCGCGGGCTATGACGCGATCGTCCGGGACCTGGTCGAGGAGGTGCTCCCGGCGCTTCGGGCGCGGCCGCCGGGCTGAGCGACCTCTCCTCGGCCCGAAGCCCGACGTCCGGGTGTGGGAGGGCCGGCCACGGGCGCGACGACGACCCACAACCGGGAACGTCGTTCTACAGAAATGTTAGGGTACGTTCTACAGGCCCGCCGGCTCAGGACCGGCCGGTCCCGGCGCGATTTTGCGGGCGCAATTGCAGGCCGTCACCGTACGAACGATCGGAGGGGTGTCATGGAGGCTTCCCGGTGGGCCCTGCGGGAGGTCGCGCCGGAAGACCAACGCAGGTACCGCTCCGAGGGGTGGTGGCCGGGCCACAGCGTGGGCGAGCGGATGGCCGCCGCCCTGGCGGCGCAGAGCGCCCAGAACTTCGTGATCCACTCACGCACGCGTCCGTGGCGAGGCACGTTCGCCGACGTCCTCGACCTGGCCCGCCGGGTGGCGTCCGGACTCGCCGCCAAGGGCGTGGGTCGCCGGTGACGTCGTCACGTTCCAGACGCCGAACTGGATCGAGGGCGTGGTGACGTTCTACGGGGCCGCGCTGCTCGGTGCGGTGGCGGCGCCCATCGTCCACATCTACGGGAGCCGCGAGACGGCGTACATCTTGGGGCAATGCCGACCGAGGGTCCACGTCACGGCCTCGAGGTTCGGGCATCAGGACTTCCTGGCCAATCTGGAGTCCATGTCGGACCTGCCCGATTTCGAGCTCGTGGTCACCGACGACAAGGTGCCCGGCGCAAGCACTCGGTTCTCCGACCTGGCGGACGAAGCCCCCCTGGCGTCACCGGCGAAGGTCGATCCCTCATCACCGGCCCTCATCGGATGGACCTCGGGGACCACGGCCAACCCGAAGGGAGTCATCCATTCCCACGAGACGGTCTGTGCCGAGGTCCAGCAGCTCGGGGACACGTCGTTCCCCTCGACACGGCCCATGCTCATGGCGAACCCGATCAGTCACGCCATCGGCATGCTGGGCGCGCTGCTGATCCCGATCGACCGGGGGCGGCCCGTCCACCTCCTCGATCTGTGGGATCCGGCGACCGTCCTCGACCTCATGACGGCGGAAGATCTCAACAGCGGCGGCGGTGCCCCCTATTTCCTCACGAGCCTGTTGGACCACCCCGACTTCACCCCGGCGCACCTCGAGCGCATGGAGCACCAGGGTCTGGGGGGCGCGCCGGTCCCGAAGGCCATTATGCAGCGGGCGACCGATTTGGGGATCGTCATCTACAAGATGTACGGCTCCACCGAGCATCCGTCGATCACGGGCTGCACCTACGCCGACGAGCTCGAGAAACGCCTGTCCCGCGACGGACGGCCTCTGCCCGGCTGCGAAATCCGGCTCGTCGACCCCGACGGTCGCGACGTGCCACCGGGGGAGGCGGGCGAGGTGATCTCACGTGGCCCCGAGTTGTTCCTCGGCTACACCGATCCGTCCCTGTCCGCGCGCGTCTTCGACGCCGACGGGTGGTACCACACCGGCGACGTGGCGATCATGGATCCCGACGGGTTCATCGCCATCACGGACCGGATCTCCGACGTCATCATCCGCGGCGGGGAGAACATCAGTGCCGCCGAGGTCGAGGAGGTGCTTGATGACGATCCCCGGGGTGGCCGAAGTGGCCGTCGTCGCCGCGCCCGACCCGCGCATGGGTGAACACGCCGCCGCCTTCGTCCGCATGGTCGACGAAAACCCGGTACCCGAGCTGTCCGACGTGAGGACGCATCTCGACCGGGCGGGCGTGGCCCGTCAGAAGTGGCCCGAGGAACTCCTGACGGTGGACGAATTCCCGCGCACCTCCTCGGGCAAGGTCCAGAAGTTCGTGCTCCGAGAGCGCCTCCGGGCGGCCGGGGACTGAGGCGGAGGGTTGCCCGCTTTGGCGCTCCCCGTCCCGGACACCCTCGAGGAGGTGCTCAATCCGGCGTGGCTGACCGCGGCGCTCGGTCAGAGGTTTCCCGGCGTCGCCGTGGCCTCCGTGCGCCCCGGCCCCGTGATCTCCCGGGTCTCCACCAACGCACGGTTCAGCGTCGAATGGGAGGGGACGCGCCGGCGGGGCTTCCCTCGGAGTTGTGTGTCAAGGGGTACTTCTCCGATTGCTCCGACACGGCGGCGGTGAGCCGGACGGCGGGCGTCCCCGAGGTGCTGTTCTACCGCCATCTCTCCGCCGCCAGCGGCGTGCGCACGCTCGACTGCTTCTATGCCGACGTCGACCCGGTGACCCAGCACGGCGTCGTCATCACCGGGGACGTGGCCGCCCAGGGGGCCACCTTCCTCGACGCCCTCAGCCCGTACACCGCCGACCAGGTGGCGCAGAGCCTCGAGCAGTTCGCCGTCCTGCACGGGCGGACCTGGGGCGGGGCCGGGCTCGACCAGCCGTGGCTCGCGCCGCGGTTGGCCATGACCATGCGGGCGCGCGGGCACGCGGAGATCAGCGGGAATTTCGAAGGCCCCATCGGTGCCCGGGTTCCGGTGGGGGTGCGCGACGCCGATCGCCTGCTGGACGCCGTGCGCCGCCTGGTGTCGTGGCTGGACGAGGCCGAGCCGCGCTGCCTGCTCCACGGCGATGCCCACATCGGGAATCTCTTCCTCGACGCGGGTCACCGTCCCTGCCTGGTGGATTGGCAGCTCGTGCAGGGCGGCCCGTGGTACGTGGACGTCGGGTACCACATCGGCTGCACGTTGGCCCCGGAGGAGCGCCGCCGAACCGAGACCGATCTGTTGGCGCACTACCTGGAGCGGCTCCGCGCCGAGGGCGTCGACGCCCCGTCGTGGGACGAGGCCTGGCGCAGCATGGCGCGCGGAATGCTCTACGGGTTCTTCCTGTGGTCCATCACGCTCAAGGTCGCTCCCCCCATCACCACCGTGATGCTCGAGCGGCTCGGGACGGCCGTGGCCGACCACGAGGCCTACGCGTAGGGAGGACGTGGAGGCCGGGGCTCCGTGCGCACCGCCCCGGGTGAGACGGAGACCTCGCTCAACGCGGGGCCAGGGCGGTGGAGATCCATTCGTGGGTGGTCCGGCGGATGGTCGGCATGTCCGCCGGGCCACCGTCGGAGAGGAACAGGGCGGCCACCCCCCGCATGAGACCGTGGAGGAGGACGGCGCTGGCCATGGGGTCGACGTCGGTCCGGACGGACCCGTCGTCCTGGCCCGCCGCGATCCGTTCGGACAGCCCCTCGTAACTGCGGCGCTCCGCGTCGGCCATGCCGTCGACCGAGGCGTGCGAAGGGAAGGTCGAGCCCCACATCACCAAGAGGGCACGTTCGTCGGGTCCCGGGTCTTCGAAGAGCTCGAGGTAGGCATCGACGCCCACCAGAATTTCGTCGAGCACGGGCAGGGGGCCGGAGGCCTCGGCCCGGCTCCGCTGCGCCTGGCGGATCGCCCGTTCGATCTTGTTCTGGGCCCGCTCCGCCAGCTGGGTCACGAGCGTGTCCTTCGAGCCGAAGTGGTGCGTCGGGAGACCGCGGCTGACCCCGGCGCGCCCACCGATGCTGGCCAGCGACGCCCCCTGGACCCCGCGTTCGGCCACGACCTCGGCGGCCGCCTCCAAGAGGGCGTCTTCGGACCGGCTCCGCCGCTCGGCCTGGCTCCGTCGCTCGGACACCTCGGTCACCTGGGAAAACTTACTTGCTTGTCAATCAACAAGCAAGTAAGTTGGGTGAGCCGCCGGGACTGCGGCCGGCCACGTCCGGACGGCGGACCGAACCGGACCACGAGTCCGGCCAAGGGAGGGACATGTCGAAGTTCGATCTGGTGATCAAGGGCGGGACCGTGATCGACGGCCTGCGCACGCCGCGCTACAAGGCTGACGTCGGTATCGCCGGCGGCCGCGTGGTGCAGATCGGCCGGGTGGACGCCTCCGAAGGCCGCGAGGTGGTCGACGCCTCGCACCGGGTCGTGGCGCCGGGCTTCGTCGACCTGCACACCCACTACGACAGCCAGGTGTTCTGGGACCCGTGGTGCACCATGTCGGGCTGGCACGGCGTGACCAGTGTCGTCATCGGCAACTGCGGGTTCGGCTTCGCCCCCTGTGAGCCGGAGGGCCGGGAGCGCGCCATGCTGGCCCTGTCGCGCAACGAGGCGGTTCCGCTCGAGACGATGCGGGTGGGCATGCCCTGGGACTGGGTCACCTACCCCGAGTTCCTCGACAGCGTGGACCGCACGCCCAAGGGCGTGAACGTCATGTCCTTCGTGCCCCTGGCCCCCCTCTACGCCTACGTGGCGGGCGTCGACAACGCCAAGGCCTACCGGGTCACGACCGAGCAACTCGACGAGATGTGCCGGCTGCTCGTCGAAGGCATGGAGGCGGGCGGTTGTGGCTTCAGCGCCCAGGTCTCCGGGGAGGTCGGCAACGTCCAGCTCGACTACGACGGCACCCCGATGGTGACGGACTGCATGACCGAGGCGGAGGTGATCGCCTTCTCCCGGGCCATGGGCTCGACCGGTCGGGGCACGGCGCAGCTGACCGGCACCCTCGAGACGGCGGCCCTGATGGCGCGCGAGAGCGGCCGGCCCATCATTTGGAACGCGTTGCTGGCCGACGGCGCCCTCAACCAGCACGGCGGGGCCAAGTACAGCCATCGCGACGCGCTCAAGCAGCTGGCCTACCTGAACGAGGAGGAGGGCCTGCGCGTCTTCGCCCAGGCGCTCACCACCAACTTCATCTCCGAGTTCACCCTGGAGGACTACAACCTGGCCGACACCATTCCGTGCTGGCGTGAGGCCTGCCTCGGCACCGTCGAGGAGAAGAGGGTCAAGTTCGCCGACCCGGCTCGCCGCGCCGCCATGAAGGAGATCCACGAGGAGCGCGGCGGACTGTTCGGCGCCGGCTACGACCTGACCGACATCAAGATCCACTGGATATCGAGCGACGTGCCCGACGCCCGGAAGCTGAAGGACACCTACGAGGGGTTCACCGTGGGCGAGGTGGCGGCCCGGGAGGGCAAGCACGAGATCGACGCCTTCTTGGACGTGGCGGTGGCCGGCCAGCTCCGGGTCGGCTTCGCCACCCCCATGCTGGTGACGCCGCCCGCAGCCATGAAGGAGATCGCCACCTCGCCGGTGGCGCTGCCCGGGGTGAGCGACGGGGGCGCCCACACCAAGTTCGTCACCACGGCGCGCTACCCGACGGAGCTGCTCGGCTACTGGGTGCGCCAGCACGAGATCATGTCGCTCGAGGAGGCCCACTGGCGGCTCTCCTACTACCCGGCCATCGCGGCCGGCCTGAAGGGCCGCGGCTTCCTGGCCGAGGGCGCGCCGGCCGACGTCGTCGTCTACGACCCCGAGACCATCGACAGCACACCCCAGGAACGGGTCTGGGACTATCCCGCCGGTGAATGGCGGCTGATCCAGAAGGCGGTCGGCTACGACCGCACCATCGTCAACGGCGTGACGACGTTCGTCAACGGCGAGTGCACCGGGGACACGCCCGGCAAGCTGCTCCGCCACGGCACGGACTGAGTCGTCGAGTTATTGAGTGAGAGGGAGAGACCCATGGGCACCGACGAATCCGAGATTGAGCAGCTCTTCGACGCCGACAACCACTACTGGGAGGTCAGCGACTCCTTCACCCGGCACCGCGACCCGAAGTTCGCCGAGCGCGGTGTCGTGCTCCGGGAGGTCGACGGCAAGCCCCACTACTTCTTCGGTGAGCGCCAGCACCCGATCATTCCGGGCCCGGGCGACGTGCACCCCCGACCGCGTCCCGGCGCCCTCTACGACTACTTCGCCGGGAAGAGCAGCAAGGAGCGGGTCGGCAACGAGCTGGCCTGCGAGGACCCCGGCGCGCACCCGGAGTGGTTCGATCGTGACGCGCGCCTGGCCTGCATGGACGCCCAGGGTGTCCAAGCGGCCTGGTTGTTCCCGTCGCAGGGGGTCTGCATGGAGGGCCCCATGCAGCCCGACATCGAGGCCTCCATCGAGGTGCTCCGGGCGTTCAACCGTTGGCTCGACGAGGACTGGGGCTTCGCCTATCAGGACCGGATCTTCGCGGTGCCGTTCCTGACGCTGTCCGATCTCGACCGCGCCGTGGGGGAGCTCGAATGGTGCCTCGACCGGGGCGCCCGCGTCATCACGATCCGCAACGGCCCCGTCTTCACCCCCGAGGGGTTGCGCTCGCCGGCCGATCCGGCGTTCGACGCCGTTCTGGGCCCGAGTGCAGGAAGCCGGCATCGTCGTGACCACCCATGCCGGCTTCGAGGACGGGTACACCGATGTCGCCTCCGACATCGCGAGGACCTGGGGCCTGGCCCCGGGGGTCGAAGGCGAGCTGCGTCCCGACGCCTCTGCGGTCCAGTCCGCCTCACTGGTGGCCCAGCTCATGAAGCACCGGCTGATCGAGGACTTCGCCACGGTGCTGGTGGCGCACAAGCTCTTCGAGCGGTTCCCGCGCCTGCGCGTCGCCTACATCGAGAACGGCGCCGACTGGGTGCCCCGGTGCCTGCACTCGTTGCACATGCTGGGCGGGCAGAACCCGGGCATGTTCGCGTCGGACCCGGCCGAGCAGTTCGCCGAGCACTGCTGGGTGGCGCCCTTCGTGGAGGACAGCGTCGAGGACCTGGCGCGCGTCCTGCCCATTGAGCGGATCCTCTTCGGCTCGGACTGGCCGCACGCCGAGGGCCTGGCGCAGCCACGCGACTTCTTCGCCAACGTGGCGTCGTTCTCCCTCGACGACCAGCGCAAGATCATGGTCGAGAACGCCCGCTCGTTGACCTTCGCCTCGGCGGGCGAGGCGGTCGCACTCTGAGAGTTGTCCGTCCGTGATCTCCGGACGTTGAAACGGTCAGCCGTCTCGACGCTCGCGGTCGAATCGATAGAGGATGGGCAGGACCTGGAGGTCCTTGGGTCGCCCCGCCGCTTCCTTGGAACGGATGACGTCGCTGAGATCCGCCACCATGACGTCGACGGCGTCGACCCTCATGCGATGGGCCTTCACGGCGAGCTCTTCGTATCCTCCGGCAATGCCACTCGGTGCAAACGAGATATCGAACTCGCCGTAGGGGCAGATGAGATTCCAAACCGACGATGCCTTGAGTGACCGGCCATCGTGATCGAAGGGAAGCCCTTGATCGACGGCGTCGGTGCGGATCCGAGCCCCGAGGTCCTTCAAGGCCTTCGAGAGCCTGGTCAGATTCTCCATGGACGAGTCAGGCGTCAGGTCGATGTCTCTGGTGGCCGGTATGGGAGCCCGCTGGGCAATGGCGGCGAAGGCCCCGATCACGACATACCTGACGTCGTGCCGGTTGAGGACGCCGACGATGGCTGCGGCATTCAGGGGCTTCGTCATCGGGAAGGGTCACTCCCGGCCCGAGCGGACTCTGCCTTTCGCCATGCGTCGATCTGCCGATCCCGTCGACGGCGATCCTGTTGTCCCGCGCCGAGATCGAGCTCAGCCAACACGTCGTCATGGGGATCGCTCGGGACGAGATGCATGGTCAGGTCGAACCCTGCTGCCTTCAACAGCCGCATCAGAGTGGGAACGGTCGGCTGCCGACGGTCGCGCTCGTAGGCCGAGATCATGGTCGCCGGCACCCCGGCCCGTTCGCTGAGCTGCCCTTGGCTCAGGCCGCTCTCTATCCGGGCCAGCTGCAACAGGGCTGCGGCGGGCGAGGGGATATGAGACGATTGTGTCATAACACAATTGTATCATGCAGCGAGATTGCGGGACCTCACGGCACCAGGACCATCTTGCCGATGACCGACCGGTCCGCCAGGCGCTGCAGGGCGGACGGGAGGTCGGCGAAGGGAACCTTGGCGGTGACCGCGTTCCGCAGCCGACCCGAGGTGACGAGGTCGGAGAGCCCGGAGTGGATGGCGTCGAGTTCGCCGCGGCCGTAGCCACCGGCGAACACGCCGACCAGCGACGTGTTGGTGACGACCAGGTTCTGGGTCCCGATCCGGGGCCAGGCCCCGCTGGCGAATCCGACGGCCAGCAACCGGCCGTGGCGAGCCAGGGCCGTCGCCGCCTCTTCGGCCAAGGGCCCGCCGACCGGGTCGTAGACGGCATCCACTCCGCGGCCGTCTGTCATCTGCCGCAGGCGGCCGGCCAGGTCGCCGTCCTTGTGGTTGACGGTCTCGTCCGCGCCGAGGCTTCGGCAAAACTCGGCCCGGGCTTCGTCGCTCACGACCGCGATCACCCGGACGCCGAGGGCTCGGCCGAGCTGCACGGCGGCGATCCCGCTGCCACCGGCGGCGCCGAGGACGGCGAGGCACTGGCCCGGTTCGAGACGAGCACGGTCGACCAGGCCGATCCACGCGGTGAGGTGGGGTATCCAGAAGCCGGCGGCCTCCACGTCGGGCAGGCCGGACGGAACGGCAAACGACGACTGGGCGGGGGCCAGGCATTCCTCGGCGAAGGAACCGTGGCCCTCCATGAAGCTGGTGACCGCCATGACCGTCGTCCCGAGGGCCAGGTCGACGTCCGGACCTACCGCACTGACGACACCGGTGACCTCTTGTCCGGGGGTGAAGGCCCCCGATGGCGTGAGCGGGTAGGTGCCACGGCACATGAGCACGTCAGGTAGGCCGATGCCGGCTGCGGTCACCCGGATACGGACCTGGCCCGGGTCGGGCTCAGGGACGGGGACGTCGGTGAGGCTCAGGACTTCCGACGGCTCTCCCGGGCGGTCGACTCGCCACGCTCGCATGCGGCCTCCACTTCCTGTCCGACGACATCGTCGCGCTCGTTCGCCCGCGACGCCCTCTGATCCCACCAGTCGCCGGTCAGAATTTTCAGGCGAACGGGGAGTGCGGGGTCGAGGTGGACTGCAGCCGCCGTCCGGCCTCGACCAGGTACGACCCCAAACGAAACTTGACCCGTCCCGACATCGAGTGTCTCCCACCGTTGCGCCGGTGAAGAGAAGTCCGACGTGGAGCCGCCTTCTGCGGGGTGAGCCGCCTGAGCTCCTCGATGTGCGGTGCGACGAGCTGATCGATCCGGGGGCCCGTCATGGCTGTCCCGGAACGGCGTAACCGAAGAAGAAGACGGGCGATCGCTCGCACCCGTCGTCGGGCAGCTCCCGGTCCTCCCAGCGGGCGAGGACGTCGACGAGCTCTTTTTGCAGCTCAGCCAACTCGTCGTCGGTGAGGCGGAGCCAGCGGTCCGTGGAGAACGGTCCCTTGGGCCAGCGCGCCCTCTCCTCGTCGGGCCGGACGTCCCAGTGGCGCAGCTGCTGCAGCTGGTAGTCGAGGTTCAGCGAGAGGGCAGCCCGAACGATGGCCTCGGTTTCGGCGTCACCCTTGAAGTCCTCGGTGCTCCAGCTGATGGACGGTGTCGAGCGCCGCCACCAGCGTTCGCGCCGGTCGCGCGCCAGCTCGGGCACCTCCTCGACCAGGCCGGCCGCAGCCAAAGCCTTGAGGTGATGGCTGATGTTGCCCGGAGCCTGTCCCAAGCGCTGGGCCAGGACGCCGACCGTGGAGGGGCCGTCGAGACGGAGCACGGCGAGCAGCCGCTGCCGTAGGGGATGGGTCATGGCGGCGATCACCTTGGCGTCGGTGACCCTCGGGACTCCTGATCTCTCCATAGCCTTCATCATAGTCCCACAAGACTAATTGCGCAAGAAAATTGTGCAATAAGCCTTGTGGATATTTGGGGGAGGTGACGATGTGATCGGAATCAGACGAGGACCGGCTCGGGTACGGGAAGCGCGGGGAGCTCGACGGGCAGGACCTCGTCGCTTTCCTTCCCTTCGTTCAGTCCGATGCGGTCGTAGAGGCGCCGCAGCGGGGCCGGAGCCCACCAGGCGAAACGGCCCAGGAGCTTCATGGTGGCCGGCACCAGCAACATCCGGATGACGGTGGCGTCGACAATGAGAGCCACGATCATGCCGAGACCGATCATTTTGGTGAACGTAACGCTCGAGAGCGTGAAGGGACCGATCACGACGATGAGCAGGAGGGCGGCGCTGGTAATGATGCCGCCGGTCTTCTGCAGCCCTGTCGCGATCGCTTCGGTCGTGTTGCCCGTGGCGAGGTAGTGCTCCCGGATGCGCGAGAGCAGGAAGACCTCATAGTCCATCGACAACCCGAACATGATGGCGAACAGCAGGATCGGCGTCGTGGGGTTGACGGTCCCGTTGGGCGTGAAGTGCAAGAGTCCGGAGAGATGGCCCTGCTGGAAGACCCAGACGAGGATCCCGTACATGACCGAGAGGGACAGGATGTTCATGACGATGGCCTTGAGCGGGAGGATCACCGACCCGAAGGCGAGGAACAACATGACGAAGGTGGCGAGGACGACGACGAACAGCATTACGGGCAGCGTGTGCGACAGGCTGGCCAAGGTGTCCGTCAATTGGGCCGACTGACCGCCCACCACGACTTCGGAACCGGACGGAGACGACACCGCACGGACCCAGCCGACGAGTGCCCGGGCTTGGGGTGAGTTCGGTCCCGGGGTGTATCCGAGGTCTACCCGGGCCACATCGCCGTGGACTCCGGTCACCCGGGCACTACGGACGCCGGCGACCTGACCCAGCCGATCCACGTAGGAGGTCAGCGCCGCAGTTCGAGCAGTTGACCCCGCTATGGGGCCGTCGAAGACGACGACAGATTCGATGGGCGCCGTCGGGTTGTCCGGGAAGTCCCGGTTCAGGGCCTCAGTGACCATCCGGGGGGCCGAGCTGGTCGGCAGCACGGTGGCGTCCGCTCCGCCCCAGGCGACGCGCAGGAACGGCGAGCCGAGCACCAGGAGTCCGATCACGATCACCGTGATGTAGACGGCCGGCCGACGCATGACCCGGAGGGCCAGGTGGTACCAAGCCCCATTCTCAATCGGCTGCGGTGCCTTGGCCAGTGCCGGGCGGATCCGGAGTGAGTTCACCTTCGGTCCGAGCACGGACAACAGGGCGGGCATGACCGTGAGCGCCGCCGCCAGGTCCACCAGCACCGTCAAGACGCCGCCGTAGCCCATCGAACGGAGGAACGTCTCGGGGAAGAGCATCAGACTGGCCATGGCGATGGCGACGGTCGCTCCCGAGAACGCCACGGTGCGGCCGGCCGTCGTCATGGTCCGGGCCACGGCGTCCTCGACAGAGCCCTGACCCCGCAGCTCCTCGCGGAAGCGACTGACCATGAAGAGGCCGTAATCGATGGCCAGGCCCAGCCCGAGGATGGTGGTGATGTTCGCCGAGAAGATGGAGACGGACGTGAGGAGGGTCAAGAGACGCAGCGCGGTGAACGACCCGAGGATGCCGATGGCGCCGATGGCCAACGGCAGCCCGGCCGCGGTCAGGCTGCCGAAGATCAGGAGGAGCAGCACCAGCAGGATCGGGAAGGACAGGCTCTCGGCGAGCTTTATGTCCTTTGTGGTCTGGTTGCTGATCGCCTCGTCGGTCGGGACCAGACCACCGACGCTGGTGCGCAGGCCGGGAGCGGAGAGGTCGGACTTTATGGCGTCGTAGTCGTTCTGGCGACTCGTGTCCGTGGCACCGTTGAGCTCGAGCACGGCAAAGGTCTCATGCCCCGAGACGCTGACGAAGCTCGCCGAACCGGTGGACCAGTAGGTGGCGCTGGACTGCACGTCGGCCCGGGGGAGCCGGTCGAGAGTTCCGGTCACGTCGGCGCGGAAAGACGGCGACGCCGCCGTGAGCGTCGGGCTGGAGTACAGCACCACGACGTCGCCGGCGTCGCGCCCGAAGGCAGTGGTGGCCAGGTCGCCGGCCTTCTGGCTCTGCGAGCCCGGGGCGTTGAATCCCCCCGCGGTCTGGAGCTTGGCGAACACGCCGGTGCCCCAGACCAAGGCGAAGAGCACACCGACCGATGCGATGAGAAGCACCAGGCGGCGACGGCGGTGCATGGTACGGCCCCAACGCTCGAACACGCTCCCGTGGTTCATGGCACTCTCCAGACGGTCGGCCACTTTGGTGAGCGGTGCTCTCGTGGTAAGAGCGATGATCACATGCCGGGGAGGCCAAGTCAAGAGCAGTGCTTACAAATACTGGCTGGCGCTCTCATTTCCGGTCTATGCTGGTCCGGTGGAAGCCAAGAGAACCGTCCCCAAGGCCCGCGAGCGGGTGCGAGCCGCCGTGACCGCCGACATCGTGGCCGAGGCCCAGCGCCAGCTGGCCGAGGCCGGCGCCGATGCACTGTCCCTCCGGGCCGTGGCCAGGGAGCTGGGCATGGCCTCCTCTGCGATGTATCGCTACTTCACGTCTCGCGACGAGTTGCTGACCGCTCTGATCGTCGAGGCGTACAACTCCTTGGGTGAGGTCGCCGAGGCGGCGGCTATTACCAGCGAGAAGGGTTTCCTCCGCTGGTTGGCCGTCTGCCGGGCCATCCGGGCCTGGGCGCTCGAGCACCCCCACGAATACGCCCTGATCTACGGATCCCCCGTGCCCGGCTACGTGGCACCGGAGGTCACCCTGGCGCCGGGCAGCCGGATCGGCCTGCTCTTGGGCCGCCTTTTGGCCGACGCCCAGGTCGCCGGGGAACTCCACCCTCCCGACCTCCCCGCGCTCCCTCGAGCCGTTGGGGCCGAGGTCCGTCCGCTCGCGCAGATTGCCATGCCGGGGGTTCCGCTCACGACGGCCGCTCAGGGCCTTTTGGCGTGGACCCAGCTCTTCGGGCAGATCAACTTCGAACTCTTCGGACGCTTCGACGGTCTGCTGGAGGAACCCGAAGTGCTCTTCGAGTACGCCGTGATTTCCATGACGCGTCAGATCGGACTGGCCCCCGTCCGGACGGGACGTTCGGCCTAGTTCTCCCAGGCGAGAGAAAGTCCGATTTTCACGGCGTCTTTGCCGCCGGGTTGGCCATCAATCCAATCGCCTCAAGACGAAACGATCTTGGGAGCGTGAAGCTCCGTAGTTGAGCCGCGAGGGCACCGATCACGACGTGCGGACGCGTGCCGATTGAGGTTCGACGCGGCGTCGAAGTCGTCCGGATCCGGAACGGTCACGAATCGACCAGACGCGTTCGGTCGACTCTGCGCGATGCCCTCCTGGAGTTTTCGCCAGCGCTCCTGCTCCTCGCGGGGCCGTTGCCGTTCGAGGGACTCCAGAACCTCATCGTGGTCCTCGCGCGGTTCCAACACGAGGCGGAGATCGAAACCTGCAACCGACACCATTCGCATCAATGTCGGAACGGTCGGCTGACGGCGGCCAGATTCTTAGGCGGCCACAACCGGCTGGGTCACACCGAGCCGGTTGGCCATTTCTCGCTGCGTGAGTCCCACCTTCAGCCGGGCGGAGAGGATGAGGCTGCCGGCAACGGTGGGGCTCCGGAGGAGAGGCGGTGGCACGGGTCCAGGATAAACGATCGTCTTTCATCTGATTGACGATCGTTAATGCTGTGCCCGGTCACGCAGAGGGTGCCAGTGGGTTGGTCGTGGCCGACCTGTGGTCGGTCGTGGCCGACCGGTGGCGGGTCGTGGCCGCCGCGAGCTCTTTGTCGGAGCGGCCGCATCTCGGGTGCGGCTCGAGCAATACCCGGGGGCGCGTCCGACGATTGGGCCCCACTGCGGTCGTTGGTGATCACGAGGGCGCGGCCACGCCGGCCCGTTTCCCGTTGCCGGCACCTCTGACCCGGTTGACGATTTCGGTCAGGTCCTCGCCGGAGATCGTCTCGTGCTCGAGCAGCGCGGCAATCACGGCGTCGAGCACGTCGCGGTTGTCGGTCAGGAGCACACGTGCCGTGTCCTCGGCCTCGGTGAGCAGGCGGCTGACCTCCTGGTCGATGACCTGCTGGGTGCCCTCGGCGTAGGGACGTTCCTGCCCGAGCTGTGGGCCACTCAAGTACGCCGGCTCGTCCGATCCGTACCCGATCGGCCCCAAGCGAGGGGAGAGGCCCCAGTCCTTGACCATCTTGATGGCGAGCTGCGTGGCGCCCGAGAGGTCGTTCGCCGCCCCGGTGGAGGCTTCCCCGATCACCAGGTTCTCCGAGGCCCGGCCACCGAGACGGACAGCCAGGGAATCGAGCAGATAGCTCTCGGAGTACAGATGCCGCTCGTCGACCGGGAGCTGTTCGGTGACCCCGAGCGCCCGGCCCGCCGGCAGAATGGTGATCTTGGCCACCGGGTCGGCGTGCTCGGAGAGGAAGGCGACCAGGGCGTGCCCGGACTCGTGCACGGCCACCGAATGCTTCTCCTCGGGGAGCAACGCATTGGAGGCATCGCGCCGGCCGAGCAGAACCCGGTCCCTGGCCTCGTCGATGTCGCGGGCATAGATGACGTCACGGTCGTCGCGGACGGCGACGATGGCCGCCTCGTTGATCAGATTGGCCAGGTCCGCCCCCGAGAAACCGGGCGTGGCCCGGGCCACGGCGTCGAAGTCGACGTCGGGTGCCAAGTGCTTGCCGGTGACATGGACCTTCAAAATGGCGGCGCGCTCGGCCTGGTTGGGGAGGGGGATCTCGACCTCGCGGTCGAAACGGCCCGGACGGAGCAGGGCCGGATCGAGCACCTCGGGCCGGTTGGTGGCGGCCATGACGACCACCCCGGTGGTGGGGTCGAAGCCGTCCATCTCCGCCAGGAGCTGGTTGAGGGTCTGCTCCCGCTCGTCGTTGGAGACGATCGACCCACCGCGGCGCTGGCCGATGGCGTCGATCTCGTCGATGAAGACGATGGAGGGTGCCCGCTTGCGGGCGTCGGCGAAGAGGTCGCGTACCCGCGACGCCCCGACCCCGACGAAGAGCTCGACGAAGCTCGAACCCGTGAGGGCCAAGAACGGCACCCCGGCCTCGCCCGCCACCGCCCGGGCCATCAGGGTCTTACCGGTTCCCGGTGGGCCCACCATCAACACCCCGCGGGGGCCGATGGCGCCGGCGCGGGCGTACCGCTCCGGGTGGCTCAAGAAGTCGACCACCTCGGCCACCTCACGCTTGGCGCCCTCGTAGCCGGCGATGTCGCTGAAGCGGGTCGCCGGCCGGTCCTCGTCGTAGACCCTGGCCTTCGAGCCCCCGATGCCCATGATCCCCCCGGCCAGCTGTTTGGCGCTCCGCCGTCCGATCCAGATGAAGAAGGCGAGGAACAACAGGAACGGGAGGAACGCGAGCAGGTCCTCGAGGAGGGCGGAGCCCGCTCCGACGCCGGTGACGTCGACGTCGTGGGCCTTGAGCGTCGGTGCCAGCTGGGTGTCGGTGATGGCCGTCGGGATCTGGCTGGTGTAGTCGTCGCCGCCCTTCAACGTGCCGCTGATGGCACCGCCGGGGTTGACCGATGCCGTGCGCACGTCGCCGGCGTCGACCTCGGACACGAACTTCGAGTAGCTGAAGTTCTTCGTCGGCGTGCTCGACGTGTGGATGACGGAGAGGAGGATCAGGGTGATCAGGACGCCCAACGGCAGGAGCCACATCCGCCACCGTGGTGGGGGAGGGGGTGCGGGCGCCGGTCGCCGGTCGTTGGGCTCGCCCGGCTTGGCGGTTCCGGTGAGATGGCGGATTCTCTGCACCATGATTCGATCTCAGTTCACTGGGGAGCACCGCTTCGCCGGTGGTGCCGGCTCACACGAGGTGCCCGCGACCGCCTACGGCTTAGTCCCGGTCATCCCTCGAAGCCACGGGCGGCATTCAGGCGAGCCACGAGCCGCTCGAGTTCCTCGACCAATCCGTCGGGGATGTCTGCGGCCGCGGCACCGTCATCGCCCCGGGCGTCCAAGGCTCGCACCAGTCCGCTCACGGAGTGGGTGAGGTCCGAAGCTGCCGTCTTGATGTCGTCGTTCTGGTCGCTCACCGGCAAGCCTCCCTGGTCGTGGTCAATCGGGTATCCGGATACTAGGGGGTTGGCCACTCGGATCCACCGGTCGAACTCTGGCGGTCAGGCACGCCTTCCTCACCCGTCGCCGGCACTCACCCGCCGGTCTACGGGGCCGTCCAAGGTTCGCTCGAGGTAGTCGAGCTAACCGTTGTCGTTCAGGCTCTCGTGCCGCCAGCCGGCCTTGTATTCGGCATCGTGGAGGCGACGGACCAGGTGGGCGTAGTGGTCCAGGCGATCGGCCTCGGTCTGAGCTTCGTGGTAATCCTTGCCGTGGTCGCGCGCGGCCGTCTTCTCCTCGGCCCGCTTCCGAACGATGCGCAGCTCCGCGTGGGCATGCTCGACGATCTTCTCCAGCGTCTGCTCCAGGTTCATCGTTCTCCTCTCCATTGGCGCGGTCTCGGGTTCGGCGGCGCGCACACGGCGGTCCCGGTCCGTACGCAGTGGGCCGGACCGCCGTCGATCGTAGGGACGAGCCCAGACTATGGGATCGGCTCCGGGCCGGCACGGTGCCACGACCTCGATCGGCGCACCTCTCGGTCGACCCTGATCGGGGCCGTCTCCGGCTCGCCGCACGGAGCGACGCGTCCTCGAGCCACGGCGCTTTTACGTGCGAAGCCGGGTCTCGAACTCCTGCTTGTCGAAGAGCACGCTTGGGTCGAGCGCACGGCCGTCGAGCCAGGCGGCCGGGGTGCCCTGCGGATCCTCTGCCTGGTAGGCGGCCTCTCGACTCAGCACCCACTGCTCGTAGCGCGCCTCGCGTACGCCCGAGACGAAGTCCGGGCCGGTCAGGCCCAATGGCTCGGCGATCCGCAGGAGGTCCGCGGTCGTGAAGCCTCCCGTCCCCTCCGGCGGCTGTGCCGCGAAGAGCTCACGGCGCAGGTCGTCAAAGCGGCCGACCTCTGCGGCCAGAGCGAGCGCGTTGTCTGCTCTCACCGACTCGGGGCCCAAGAAGCAGCGCATGCGGTACTCGACGGCGAGGTCGCCCGCGTCCAGAGCGGCCGTCACGACGGCGCCGTTGAGCTCCTCGAACTGTCGGCAGTACGGACACTGCGGATCCTCGAAGAGGACCATGCCCTTGCTCGCATCGGCGTGGCCCACCAGGACCCCGCCGTCAGAGGTGTGACCGGAAGGCGTGGACAGCGGATCGGTCGCGTTCATGGTTGTCTCCCCATCGTCGGATGCCTGAATGGTCAGTCGCGCGGAGGCGCTGGGGTCGGGACCGTCCGGCCGTTGGCCTTCAGGGTCACCTCCACGTTGCCGCGCGTCGCGTTGGAGTAGGGGCAGACCTCGTGGGCGGCCGCGACGATCGAAACGGCGCGGTCGGCATCGCTGATTCCCGGGAGCGAGACGTCCAGTCCCACGGCCACGTTGAACCCGCGGTTCTCGGTGGTGATGAGACTCACCTCCGAATCGATGGAGACGGCCCCGAGGTCGACGTGCTCTCGTCGCCCGACGACGCCGAGCGCCCCCTCGAAGCACGCGGCGTAGCCCACGGCGAAGAGCTGCTCGGGGTTCGTGCCGCCACCGTCGCCGCCCATTTCAACGGGGGTGCGCAGCTGGACGTCGAGTGCCCCGTCGCTGGTCACGCCGTGGCCCTCTTCGCGGCCTCCCACCACATGCGCCCGGGCCGTGTACAGCGATTTGGCCATCGTCGACTCCTTTCGAGGGTCCCCTTGCGGCAACGCTAATGGGACGGACTTCTCCCGATGCCCCCTGCTCCCTGGTCCCGTCACGTCTGTCCGGTTCTGGACGCTCCCGGTCCGGGACCGGTGGAACGGCCGGCGCGGCGGCCGAGCCGGCGCGACGAAAATGGTCAAGTCTGGTACCCAGAGAACAGGAAAAGGAGGAAGGCAATGAGCCTCTCGAAGCACGACCAGCAGACGTTGCCACGGGTGGCCGTCATCGGGACGGGAACGATGGGCACGGCCATGGCCCGTCGCCTCCTCGGCGCCGGCCTGGCGGTCGACGTGTGGTCGCGGCACGCGGACTCGACGAAGCCGCTGGTCGCCGACGGTGCCACTCCTCATGACCAGGCCGCGGACGCCGTCGGGCAGGCGGACGTCGTCATCACCATGTTGCCGACGGCCGACGTGACGACCGACGTCGTGATGGGCGGTGACGTGCTCCATGCCATGCCGCCGAGGTCCACCTGGGTCCAGATGGCGACCATCGGCGACCGGGCCACCGAGCGCCTGGTGGCCGACACGTCGGCCCGCCGGCCCGACGTCGTCTTCGTCGACGCACCGGTGTCGGGCAGCCGCCAGCCGGCCGAAGAGGGACAGCTCCTGATCCTGGCCTCGGGCCCGCCCGGCGCGGCCGAGTTGCTGGACCCGGTTTTCGGCGCGTTGGGACGGGCCACCCTGTGGCTCGGCCCCGCCGGTATGGGCAGCCGCCTGAAGCTGGCGCTGAACACCTGGTTGGCCTTTCAGATCGAGGGCGCCGCCGAGGTGGCCGCGCTGGCCGCCCACCTGGGTCTTCCTGCCACCCCGTTGCTGGACGCCCTCCGTGGCAATCCCCTCGCCTCGCCGTACACGCTGGCGAAGCTGGCCAAGATGCTCGAGCAGGACGACCGGGCCGACTTCTCCCTCGACCTCGCTCTCAAGGACCTCGACCTGGCGGGAAGCGAAGCCGGCCCCGGCATCCTTCCCGTCGCCGACGCCATCGCGGCCCGGTGGCGGGGCCTCGTCGAGAACGGAGCGTCCGGCCTCGACGTGAGCGCCGCCCGGCGGGGCCTCGAGTAGGAAGCATCGATTCCGCCCGTCCGCCGTCCTGACCTCCTGCCGTTCCGAGGCAAAAGGCCCGGTCCGACGAGGTGCGCCACCGGCGAGACTCGGCCAGCTCACGAAAGGAGTGCCCCGAAATGAACACCTTCCTGACCGAGGTCCGCGAGACCTTGGTACCGGCGTCGGACCGCCTCGGTCCGTTGCCGCCGCTGTTCATTGCCATGACACTGGTCACCGGCCTGGTCGACGCGTTCAGCTACCTGGTCCTGGGCCACGTCTTCGTCGCCAACATGACGGGCAATGTCGTATTCCTGGGTTTTGCGGTCGCGGGTGCGCACGGCTTCTCCATCGGAGCCTCCCTGGTCGCGCTGGCGTCCTTCGGCGCCGGCTCGGTCGTCGGTGGCCGGTTGATCGCCAAATACGGCCATCACCGAGGGCGTCATCTCGCTGCCGCAGCGACGTTCCAGGCGGCCTTCTTGGCGGTCGCCGTCGTGCTCGCCCTCGTCGCCGCGGATCCTCCCCAGAGCTCCTTCAGGTATGCGCTCATCGTCGTCCTCAGCATGGCGACGGGAGCCCAGAACGCCACGGCGCGCAAGCTCGCCGTACCGGACCTGACGACGACCGTGCTCACCATGACGGTCACCGGTATAGGGGCCGACAGTGCTCTTGGTGGAGGGCACGGTTCGAAGTCGGGCCGACGCCTCATCGCGATCGCGGCAATGTTCATCGGGGCGCTGATCGGCGCCGTGCTCGTCCTGCACGTGCGGATCGTGCTCCCGTTGGCCATCGCGCTCGTCATCACCATGCTCGTCGCATTGAGTAGCTATGTAGCCGGGAGATCGGATCCCGCCTGGACCCGGGTCGAGGGATAAGCGGCCCGGTTCGCCCACGACGTCGACGGCCTAAGCTCCACGGTCACCATGCGGCTCTTGTTGGTGGCATATCCGGGTGCCGGTAAGGGCACGCAGGCAGAGAAGCTGGCTCACCACTACGGGATCGCTCACCTCTCGAGCGGGGCATTGTTGCGGGCCGAGGTGGACAAGGGAACGAGCCTCGGGAGGGTCGCCGCCGACTACTTGCGGCGCGGTGACCTGGTACCGGACGACCTCGTGTTCGAAATGCTGCAGGCGCCGCTTCTCGAGGCGGTGCGCCACGGTGGCTATGTGCTCGACGGCTTCCCGAGGACGTTGCGCCAGGCCGAGGCGGCGTACTCGTGGGCCCAAGAGGTCGAAGGTATCGAACTGCAAGCCGTCATCTATCTCAGGGTCGGTCACAGCGAGCTGCTCCGACGACTACGAGCCCGCGCCGGCCGACGAAGGACGTAGCGATGACGACGAAGTGGCCATAGCCCACCGGTTCGAAGTGTTCGAGACCCAGACGGAACCGCTCCTGGCCTTCTACGCGGGTCGCGGCATCCTCCTCGAAATCAACGGCGAGCAGCCCGTCGAGGACGTGTTCGGCGACATCACGACGGCCGTGGACAGCCGTCACATTCCGGGCTGAGGAGATCGGGCACGCTCGCCGACATCGGAGCACCGTCGTAAGCAGGGAGGCACCGCCACATGGAAAACGAGACAGAGGCTTTTCCGACCCTGGACGCCGCGGATGTTGCTTTCATCGCCGAGCTGGGTGATGCACGCCAGGTGAGCGCAGGGGGAGTACCTGTACCGGGAGGGCGATGTCACGTACGACTTCTTCGTCCTCGTGTCCGCCGAAGTCGACATCGTGGTGAAGGCCGACGGAGGTGAGCACCTCATCATTCACCATGGACCCGGTCGATTTCTCGGCGAGCTCAACATGCTGAGCGGGCTGCGCGTGTTCGTGACCGCCCGGGTGGTCAAGTCAGGCGAGGTCATCGTGGTCTCCCGGGACCGGCTGCGACAGGTGATGGCGACGAAGCCGCAACTGGGCGACACCATCCTGGCCGCTTTTGTCGCTCGCCGCGACCTGCTCCAGACCGAAGCGGCGACCTCCATCCGGGTCATCGGGTCGAGGTTCTCGCCGGAGTCGCTCCGGGTGGGCGAGTTCCTGACCCGAACCCGCGTACCCCACGAGTGGCTCGATGCTGATCGCGACCCCCAGGCCGAAGATGTCCTCCGTGGTTTCGGCATACCGGCCAACGAGCTCCCGGTGGTCATCGCCACCGGGTCCGTGTTGCGCCGACCGACCCCCGGCCAGCTGGCGAGCTACCTCGGGCTGACCGTCGAGAGCCTGCCCCAGCGCTGCTTCGACCTGGTTGTCGTCGGAGGCGGTCCCGCCGGCTTGGCCGCGGCGGTGTACGGGGCCTCCGAAGGGTTGCGCACCCTCGGCGTGGACATGACGGCTCCGGGCGGCCAGGCGGGGACGACCTCACGGATAGAGAACTACCTCGGCTTCCCCCGGGGCATCTCCGGCGCCGAGCTCACCAGCCTGGCCGTGGTCCAGGCCCAGAAGTTCGGGGCCACGCTCACAGTGCCCTGCACCGCGGCGTCACTGCACGAGCAGGCCGGGCATCTGGTGGTCCGTTTCAGCGATGGGAACGAAGTCGCAGGACGGGCGGTCATTGCCGCAACGGGCGCCGCCTATCGCCGGCTCGAGGCGTCACGACTCGTCGACTTCGAGGACCACGGCGTGTACTACGCCGCCACCGAAATAGAGTCACGCCTCTGCGGAATGGCGCCGGTCGTGGTGGTCGGCGGCGGTAACTCAGCCGGCCAGGCGTCCATCTTCCTGAGCCAGAACGGGTGTGCCGTGACCCTCGTCATCCGGGGTTCGGACCTGACCAAGAGCATGTCGAGCTACCTGGTCGAGCGCGTCGAGGCGGATCCTCACATCACCCTGCGCACGCAAACGACCGTCGTCGCCCTGGAAGGCGACGAGACCCTGCGCTCCCTGCGCCTCGAGGGACCCGACGGTCAGGCTGTCGTCGAATGCGCCGGATTGTTCTCGTTCATCGGAGCCGACCCCTCCTCGGCCTGGCTGTCCGGCCGCGCCGCGCTCGACGAACGAGGCTTCGTGCTCACGGACCTTGCACTGTCTCCCGATCGGCTCGATGCGGACTGGGAGACGTTCGGGCGACTTCCCTTGCCGTTCGAGACCGGCTACCCGGGCCTCTTCGCCGTCGGGGACCTGCGCGCCGGATCCACCAAGCGGGTGGCGGCGGCCGTGGGCGAGGGCTCCGCCGCGGTGCGATCGGTCCACCAGTACCTGGCCTTCTCCTCCGGCTAGTGCCGGTCGGGCGGCGAAGTCGAGGTGACGATGGCCACGCCTGAGCTTCGACGCGTGGCTGAAACCTCCGCGGGCATGAGACGGTTGCCACCCGGTGGTCGCTGAGGGTCTTCGGCTGTACCCTCGCAGCCGAGACGCCATGGACCGCGATGCGCTGAACGCCATGCCCGAGGCCGGACCGGTTCCCGAGGCTCAAGCGGCACCCACGGCCAAACGCCGCAGCTCGTTTCGCGCCCTGCGGTCTCAGCCCTTCCGCCTCTACTTCGGCGGCCAGGTCGTCTCGGCCAGCGGCACCTTCTTGCAGCAGACGGCCATCGGCTGGCTCGTCCTCGAGCTCACCGGTTCGCCCAGCGACCTGGGGCTGGTGCTGGCGGCCGGAGGGATCCCCTCTCTGCTCTTCGGTCCCTGGGGCGGGGCGGTGGCCGACCGCGTCGACCTGCGCAAGCTCCTCCTGGTCACCCAGACGCTCTATTGCCTCCTGGCCGCGCTGCTGTGGTCGTTGGCCGCCGCGGGCGAGGTCAGCGTGGGCGCCCTGGTCGGCATCGGGGTGGCCGGCGGGGTCGTACAGATCGCGGACTCGCCGGCGCGCCAGGCCTTCGTCAGCCGTCTGGTGCCGCCCGACGACCTGGCCAGTGCGGTCAGCCTCAACGGGGTGGTGGTCAACAGCGCCCGGGTGGTCGGCCCGGCCTTGGCCGGCGTGCTGATCGTGACCGTGGGCACGACGGTGTGCTTCGGCATCAACGCGCTGTCCTATGTGGCCGTGATCGCCGCCCTGCTCCTCATCCGGCCCCGCCCGGCGGGCGGACCGGCGCCGCCCGGGCGCCAGGGGGTCAGGGAAGGGTTGCGCTACGCGGCCGGGCGCCAGCAGCTCTGGCTCCCGCTGCTCATGATGTTGGTGGTCGGGCTCTTGGCCTTCAACTTCGCGGTGGTCCTGCCCGTGTTCGCCAAGGACACCTTCCACGGCACCGGGGGCACGTACGGGTTGCTCACCACCATGCTCAGCGTCGGGGCCGTCGTGGGCTCCCTGTCGGTGGGCTTCATCCATCACCCGAGGCGCCCGTACCTGCTCTTCGCCGCCCTGGGGTTCGCGGTCACCTCGGCCGCCACCGCGGCCGCCCCCAACGTCGCCGTCGCGTGCGTGACGCTGCTCGTCATGGGCGCGGCGGCGTTCTGCTTCGTCACTCTCTGTTCGACCACCCTGCAGCTGCACAGCTCGAGCGCCTTCCGGGGCCGGATCATGGCGCTCTGGGTCTTCGTCTACCTGGGGACCACGCCGATCGGCAGCATCGTGACCGGATGGATCATTGCCGCCAGTGGCCCGAGGGTCGCTCTCCTGGTCGGTTCGGCCGCCTGCCTGGCTGCGGCGGTGCTGGCTGCCTTCGTCCACACGCCGCCACACCCCGACGATGCGCTCACGGACCTGGCTCAGTGATGCGGCGGCGACGACTCCAGCCGCTGCGCGGTCAGAACGGTCCCGAAAGCTCGCCCAGGGCCTCGGTGAGACGAAGGTTCTCCGTGTAGTCGACCGGGCAGGTGATCACCGACACCGTGTCGGCGGACAGGGCCTCTTCGAGCATGGGAAGAAGATCACCCGCCGCGCCCACCCGGTAGCCCCGGGCGCCGAAGCTCTCGGCGTAGGCCACGAAGTCGGGGTTGGAGAATTCGACCTCCACGTGATGGCCGAGCTCCAGGTCCATCTTCCAGCGGATCAGGCCGTAGGCGTCGTCCTCCCAGATCAGGACGGCCAAGGCGATGCGCTCCCGGAGAGCCGTTTCGATCTCCTGGGAGTTCATGAGAAACGCGCCGTCACCGACGGCGGCCAGGACCTTGCGGTCGGGCGCGGCCAACTTGGCGCCGATGGCGCCGGGCAGGGCGAAGGCCATCGTCGAGAGTCCGTTGGAGAGCAGGCACGTGTTGGGCTCGAAGGTGGGGTAGAGGCGGGCCATCCACATCTTCACGGCCCCGGTGTCGGCCAGCACGATGTCGGAACGGCCGAGCGCCGTTCGGGTATCCGCCACGACCCGCTGCGGCTTGAGGGGATAGCTGTCGTCTGCCGCCCCCTGGGCCAGCTCATCGGCCAGGAGCCGGCGGATCTTCTCCCCCCTGGTTCCCTGGTCGAAGCGGCGACTGGTCGCCTCACCCAGAGCGGTCAACGTGCGGCCGATGTCGGCCTGGATCCCGACCTCGACGTCGTAGCGGGCGTCCACTTCGGCGGGGACACGGCTCAGGTGGATGATCTGCTTGTCGCCGTCGGGGTTGATCCGGACCGGGTCGAACTCCTGCAGTTCGTAGCCGACGCTGACGATCAGGTCTGCATCGTCGAAGCCGAAGTTGACGTAATCGTGGCTCATGAACCCGACGGCGCCGAGGGAGTGCGGGTGATCGTCGGGGAACACGCCCTTGCCGTGAAAGGTGGTGGCCACCGGGAGGCCCAGTAGCTCGGAGAAACGCCGCAGCTCGCCGGCCGCTCCCGATCGCGCCGCTCCATGCCCGGCCAGAATGATGGGTCGTTGGCTGGCGTCGAGCACCGCGGCCGCCCGCGCGATCTGCGAGGGCGACGGCTCGTCAGGTCGGGGTGTGTTGAGCTCGAGCGGCCTCAGCTCATCGGGGACGAATGCGGCCTCGACGTCCTCGGGCACACCGAGATACACCGACCCCGGCCGCTCCGTCTGGGCGAGCTTGAACGCCTTGCGGATCATTTCGGGGATGGAGCCGGTGGTGAGAATGAGGTCGGACCACTTGGTCACCGGGGCGAACATGGACACCAGGTCGACGCTCTGGTGGGATTCCTTGTAGATACGGTTCAGTCCCACCTGGGCCGAGAGAGCCAGCACGGGCGTGCTGTTGGTGTACGCGTCGGCCGTGCCCAGGAGCAGGTTGATGGCGCCGGGTCCGAGCGTGGCCGAGCACACTCCGGCTCGGCCGGTGAGCCGGCCGTGCATTTCCGCCATGAACGATGCCGCCTGCTCGTGGCGCACCAAGACGTAGCGAATGGTGGACCGCGAGAGCGCATCGGTGAGATAGATGTTCTCCTCCCCGGGGATGCCGAACACACAGGTGACACCCTCGTGCTCGAGGCACTGGACCAGGAGTTCAGCGGCGCGCCGTCGTCCCTCAGCCACGGCACGGGAGCGTACCGAATTTCGGGCCGGTCGCAAAGCGACGGCAAGGTACGGATCCATGAGTTCCCGGGTCGGACGGCGAAGGTGATCGGGGTGCTTCGGACCGCTCCGTCGCCGACTAGAACCGAACCCGAAACCATCTCGGGAGCGACCAAGGAGGCTGACATGCCGGCGAAGGGCAGTGCGGAATGGAAGGGCGATGTGCCCACGGGTACCGGGACGTTCACGGCGGGTGACACCATCAGCGGGGGGTACACCTACAAGTCCCGCTTCGAGGACGGGCCGGGTTCGAACCCCGAACAGTTGATCGCCGCCGCCCATGCGGCCTGTTTCTCCATGGCGCTGTCCAACCTCTTGGCCCAGGCCGGCCATCCTCCCGACTCGGTGCACACCGACGCCACCGTCACGCTCCGTCCCGTCGACGGCGCTCCGACCATCACCCGGATCGATCTCGTGACCGTCGGAAAAGTCCCGGGCATGGACCAGAGCGCCTTTGCCGAGCACGCCCGGAAGGCCAAGGAGGGTTGCCCGGTGAGCCGCGCCCTCGCCGGGGTCCCCGAAATCACGCTCGACGCCACGCTGGCCTCGTGACCGACGCCTTCATCCTCGGTGGCGTGCGGACTTCCGTCGGCCGCTACGGCGGTTCCCCGACGATCGACTGAATCCGAACGGCGGTGCGGTGGCCATCGGCCATCCCTTCGGATCCTCGGGTACCCGCTACGTCCTGACCTTGGCCACCGAGCTGCCCGTGCGTCAGGTGCGTTACGGCGTTCTCGGCGTCTGTGTCGGATCGGGTCAGGGGGTCGCCCTCGTGCTCGAGAATGTGAGTGTGGTCTGAGGCAGGCTGTTTGTCTCGAGATGAGAGGTGGAGCCTTGCCGCACTCATCGGCCCGAGAGGGACAAGGCAGTGGCGACCGGAGTACGGTGCCGTATGCACGTGAGGCCGTCCCGTTCTCGGACCACGCCATGGTGACGGGACCATGCCGCATGGTCCCGCCGCTGGACGATGACAACCGGGAGTTCTGGACATCGGGCGCCCTGGGCGAACTGCGGCTTCCCTACTGTGCCACCTGCGAGCGCTACGTCTTCCCGGTCTCGCTGACGTGCCCGAGCTGCCCTGGATCCGCCACCTACAGGGCGGTCAGCGGACGCGGCCACGTCTTCACGTACACGGTGAACCACCATCGGTACAATCCCGACGTCCCGGTGCCGTACGTGATCGGCATCGTCGAGCTCCTCGAGCAGGCGGGCCTGCGTTTCACGACGAACATCGTGAACTGTCCGATCGAGTCGGTCGACATAGGGCTGCCGGTCCGGGTCGTCTTCGAACAGCAGGGTGAGGTCTACGTCCCGGTCTTCGAGCCCGAGGCCGGGACGGCCGCATGACTCCGCAGCAGCTCGCCCACGGTGCGGTCATCTCCGGCATCGGCATTTCGCAGATCGGTCGCAAGACCGGCATCCCCAGTCTCGAGTTGACGCTCGAATCGGCGCGGGAGGCCATCGCCGACGCCGGCATCGACCCGTCGGACATCGACGGCATCGCCAGCCTCGGGGACACCCCGGTGAACCTCGTGGCGGAACAGTTCGGCCTTTCCCCGGCCTGGACGGCCCAGGGCGCCTTCGGGCGCTACGGGCTCCTGACCCCGGTGGTCGACGCCTGTGAGACGGTCATGTCCGGCCGCGCCCGTCACGTGCTCGTCTACCGCACCGTCCACATGCTCGGCGGTCAGGCCGGCGGCCAACAGGAAGGAGGAGGAGGACGAGGAGGAGGCGGCGGTGGCGGCGGCGGAGAGATACCGGAGTCCATGCGCGACATTTCGCGCATCCTCACCATGCACGCGTACTCGGCGGCGAACTGGCTGGCCATGCATCTTCGACGCCACATGTACCTCTACGGCACGACGCGCGAACAGGTCGGATGGCTGGCCATCAACAGCAGGCACAACGCCGCCCTCAATCCGAAGGCCGCCTACCGCGACCCCATCACCATGGAGGACTACCTCTCGGCCCGCATGATCTCCGAACCGTTCGGGCTCCTCGACTGCGACGTGCCCGTCGACGGCTCCATTGCCGTGGTGGTCTCGGGCGCCGCGCACGCGGACTCCTGTGACGCCCCGGTCTTCGTCAACGCGGTGGGTGGCTCCGAGGGAGCGGGCGGCTGGGATCAGCGACCCGACTACCCGAAGATGGCGTCCAGCGACGCCGCCCTCGAAATGTGGGGAGCCACCGACCTGCGGTCCGGTGACGTCGACCTGGCCGAGCTCTACGACGGCTTCACCTTCCTGACCATGGCCTGGCTGGAGGCCTTGGGCTTCTGCGGTGACGGGGAGTCCGGCTCGTTCCTCGAGGGGGCCACCCGCATCGCCCTCGACGGCCAGCTGCCGCTCAACACGTACGGCGGGCAGCTCTCGGCCGGCCGAATGCACGGCTATTGGGTGCTGCACGAGGCGTGCCTTCAGTTACGCGGCCGGGCGGGGCCGCGTCAGATACCGGGTCGCCACGAGGTGGCCGTGGTGTCCAACGGCGGCGGGCCGATCGCCGGCTGCCTCCTGCTGACGAAGTAGCGGCGTGCGCTCCTTCGGGTGCCGGTCCTAGGACCGTCCGTTCGCCGTCACAACGATCGCGCCAGGATGTCCTCGACCGACTCGCCGGCTGCCCGCGCCGCGTCCTCCATCTTCTGGTAGCTCTGCGGGCTCATCAAGTCGTGCAGGGTCATTTGTGGTGCACCCCCGAGCAGGCCGGATGAACGTGGCCTGGCGCGCCGCCCGCTCGACCATCCGGGCCACGTGGAACGCCTCCTCGAACGTCTGGCCCACGCAGACCGCTCCGTGTGAGGGCAGCAAGGCTGCCTTGGAACGTCCGCCGAGCGCCTCGACCGCCTGCTGTGCCACCTCTTCGGTCGCCACTCCTCCGGACGGCGCGCACCTGATCGGCCCGAGGCCGGCCACGAGATACGTCTCCGAGGTGTAGGTCGGGATGTCCCAGCGCATGACCGAGAAGATCTGGGACCATTCCCCGTGGCTGTGCACGATGGCGTTGACGTCGGGACGAGCGTCGTAAATGCCGAGGTGCGTCCGCAGCTCGACCGTCGGCTGCATTCCGTTGTCGAGCACGACCCGGCCGTTGCGGTCGACCACCACGACGTCGCTCTCGCCGATCTGGCTCCAATTGGCGAACGGCCGCTGCGGGTCGGGCCGGGGCAGAATGTAGACGTGGCCGCTCTCGGGGTCCCGCAGGCTGGTGTCACCGGCATCGAGCCCGGACGTCAGCTCGAGGTCCCAGAACGTCTTGGCCGAGAGCGCCACCTCGGCGACCAGTTCTGTCTTTATGACGGGCCGCTGCTCGTCCGACATGTTCCTCCTTCGCTTCGTTCCGACGGGACAACGTGGTTCGGACTGGACGGCGGCCCGGGCCGCCCTTGATCAGCTCGACGACACATCCGGGGCCCGGACCTGGTCCATGACGGCCGGGGCCACCTTCGGGGCGGAGCGCCAATCGGCGAACCCGTCTTCGGGGAGGGCGATCGGGTAGTGGTTCTCGTGGATCTCGGCCCAGTGCGCATGGTTCAACTGGTGCAGGGTGAAGCAGGACTGCAGCGCGTTGTAGAAGCCCATGTTGTCCACCGTCTGATTGACGGACTCCTTTATCAACAGCGCGGTGACCGTCGGTAACGCTGCGATTCGGCGCGCGAACTCCAAGGTGCGCGTCTCGATCTCGCTCCAGGGGAAAAACCTTCGAGACCATGCCGAGAGCATGAGCCTCCTCGGCGCTGACCGAGTCGCCCGTCAGCATGAGCTCCTTCGTCTTTCGTGGCCCGAACTCCCACGGATGGGCGAAGTACTCCACGCCACACATACCCAACCGGGTGCCGACCACATCGGCGAATGCGGCGTCGTCCGCCGCCACAATCAGGTCGCACGCCCACATGAGCATGAGCCCGGCGGCGAACACCGTCCCTTGGACCTGCGCGATCGTGATTTTGCGCAGATTCCGCCAGCGGAGCGTGTTCTGGAAGAAGTAGTGCCACTCTCCCAGCATTCGGCCTTCTGCACCCGAGCGGGTGCCGCCGTTGATGTTGAAGGTCGGGTGTAGGTCAGGACCCGGCGTGCGCTCGGCCAGGCTCTCCGCGCTGCCCATGTCGTGGCCGGCCGAGAAGATCGGACCCGCGCCGCTCAGAATGACCACGCGCACCGTATCGTCACCCTCTGCCGTCATGAAGGCATCGTGGAGCTCCACGAGTAGCCCGCGGTGCTGGGCATTGCGGGCCTTCGGGCGATTCAGAATGATGCGGGCAATCCGACCGTCGTCAACGGTCTCGTACTTGACGTACTTGTACTCCGCCATGGCCTGTTCCTCCTTGTTCGTGCGTCCGTGCTGGCTTGTTCGTGCGTCCGTGCTGGTCGGTGGGCGTGCGTCAGCCCATTTGTCCTTCGTAGGGATTGTTGAGATTGAACGGCACATCGGCGAACCGTGCCGCTTCCGCTTTGAGTTCGCTCACCGACCACAGCCCCTCTTTCTCAATGGCGTCAATGATGGAGAAGGGCTGGAACAGACGGACCGTTCCCCCGGCCACCAGGAAGATCCGTCCGTGAATCGGGCAGTCCTCGGTGGCCAGGTAGGCCACAAAGGGTGCGATGTTCTCCGGGCCGGTCGGCGACCAATCCTCGGCCGGAGCCTCGCTCACATCCGGGCCGAGACCGCTGGTCAGGCGCGTGGCCGCGGCCGGAGCGATCGCGTTGACACGCACGCCGTAGCGACGCAGCTCGCTGTCGGCGATCATGGAGAAGGTGGCGATGCCGATTTTGGCCGCACCGTAGTTGGTCTGTCCCGCGTTGCCGAAGAGGCCAGACGCCGACGAGGTGTTGATCACGGAGCGCTTGCCTTCGCGACCGGACTTGGATTGCTCGCGCCAGTAGGCCGACGCCCATCGGGTGGGGCAGAAGTGACCCCTCAGGTGCACCCGGATGACGGCATCCCACTCCTCGGCGGACATGTTCACCAGCATCCGATCGCGCAAAATGCCGGCGTTGTTGACCAGCACGTGCAGATCACCGAAGGTCTCGATGGCCTGTTCGATCATGTGCTGGGCGCCGTCCCAGTCGGCGACGTCGTCGAAATTCGCGATGGCCGAGCCACCAGCAGCCACAATTTCGTCGACGACCTGTTGCGCCGGCGAGGTGTCGGCGCCGGCGCCATCCGTACTCCCGCCGAGGTCGTTCACCACCACCTTCGCACCCTCGGCGGCGAACAGCAGCGCGTGCGCGCGCCCGATGCCGCGCCCCGCGCCGGTGACGATGGCGACGCGGCCGTCTAGTTCACTCATGGTGTGCGCACCTCTTTCCGAACATGGCGCTCGACTTCGGCCGCCGGTGTGGCGCGACTGCTCCCGCGCGCATGTTGATGTGATACAACGGGATGTGTCGGAGCAGGGGACCGGCAACGTTCACCAACGCAAGGCCCTCATGGGTTTCACGTGGCGTCGGTGGTGTTGCTCGACAGAAGGAGAGTCATGGCACAGTCGCCCGAAAGCGAGACCGAATCCTCGTCCCCGGTGTTCCGAGGCAACGAGGACGGCATGGACGATCTCTTCGACCTGGCCGACCCGCAGCCCAAGTACCAGGCCCTGATTGAGATGGGCGGCGTGGTCACGCCGACCGAGGGGTTCACGATCGTGGCCACCCGTGCCGCCGTCGACGAGGTGCTGCGCGACCCCGGGACCTTCACTTCCCGCGACATCGTCCAGTTGGGCAACGTGCGGCCGCTCATTCCCTTGAGCGTCGACCCCCCGGAGCACAAGAAGTACCGCCGGATCCTCGATCCGCTGTTTGCCCCGAAGAAAATGGACGAGATCGAGGATGACGTCGCGTCCCGGGTCAACCACTTCATCGATGCCTTCATCGATCGGGGCTCCTGCAATTTCACCGAGGAGCTGGCCGTGCCCTTCCCCTCTGCGGTCTTCCTCGGACTGATGGGTCTGCCGTGGGAGGAGCTCGACACCCTTCTGCGTCTCAAGGACGGCATCATGCGCCCGGGCGGCGGAGGGTTGAGCCCCGAAGAGCAACTGCCGATCCGCAACGAGACCGGCACGGAGATCTACGCCTACTTCAATGCCATCCTGGACGAGCGGCAGCGACACCCCGAAGAGGACATCCTGACCGGCTTCCTCGGAGCCGAAGTCGACGGCGAGCGGCTGACCCGCGAAGAGATCCTCGACATCTGCTTTCTCTTCCTGATCGCCGGACTCGACACGGTCACCGACTCGCTGACGTGCTTCTTCGCCTACCTGAGCCGGCATCCCGAGCACCGCCGGCAGATCGTCGACAACCCGTCGGTGATCCCGAAGGCGGTCGAGGAGATGCTCCGCTGGGAGACGCCGGTGGCCGGGACGGCGCGGCTGGCCACCGGCGACAGCGTGGTGACCGGCTGCCCGGTGGCGGCCGGGAACATCATGTTCGTGTCGATCGGCGCGGCCAACGTGGATCCCAACGAGTTCGAGGACGCCATGGAGGTGCGGTTCGACCGGGAGGTGAACCGCCACTTGGCTTTCGGTGGCGGAGTGCACCGGTGTCTCGGATCCCACCTGGCGCGTCGGGAGCTTCGGATCGCCCTGCGGGAGTGGCACCGCCGCATTCCCGACTACGGGCTCAAGCCCGGCCTCGAGCTGGAGTACCCGCCGGGCCTCCGCATGGTCCAGAACCTCGAGCTGGTCTGGCCGACGTCCTAGGTCCCGGGTGGCTCGAGGGTCGATCTTCCCTGTCTTCATTCGTGTCGTCGGGGTGGGCCCGCGTCGTGACCCCACGTGGGAGGTGCCGAGCCGGTCCCGTGGCCCGGTGATCAGACCTTCATGATCCGGGCCAAATTCCCACCCATGACCTTGGCGGTGTCCTCGGGCGACATGGTCTTCTCGACCAGCTCCGAATAGCTGAGGGGGTCGGCCAGACCCTCCATGTGAGGGAAGTCGGAACCGAACATGACGTTGTCCACGCCGATCAGCTCCGCCAGTCCGGCCGGGTCTGGCTCCTGGAATGCGTGCACGAAGATGTTGCGTCGGAAGATCTTGAACGGTTCCTCGTCGAACATCTCGGGGGACTCGTCGTAGACCACCTGCATGTGATGGATCAGCGGGCGAACCCATTCCGTGCCGAATTCGACCGGCGCAAAACGCAGGCGGGGAAAGCGTGTCGCCACCCCGTGGCCGATGATGGAGGCGACTCCGTCGCGTATCGGACTCTTGTGCGACGCCAGGGAGAGGAATCCGGGCGACCCGTTCAGCCCGGGAATGCCGCTGTCGAACGGCCGGAACTCGCTGCCTTCGAAACCCTCCCATTCGTTGGTGTAGCGCTGGTAGCCGGAGTCCGTCTGGTGCATGCCGACCAGGATGTCGGCCTCCTGGACGGCTTCCCAGAACGGGTCGAACTCGGGCAGGGCGAAGGAGCGACGACCCTTCCAGGTCGGCACCGGCGCCGTGTGCAGCAGGAAGGACTTGGCGCCGTGCTCGACGACGAATTCCAGCTCCTTGATTGCACTGTCGAGGACGGAAAGGCTGATCATGGGGGTCGGGTACATGGCGTCGGCGTAGTTGTACGTCCAGTGTTCGAGCATCCAGCGATTGAAGGCACGGAGGACGACCTGAATGGCATCGGGGTCGCTGGCCAACCGTTCCTCGACGCCCGTGGCCAGCGTGGGCCAGATCATCGACCGGTCGATCCCCATGTCCTTCATGAGGGTGAGCCGCGGCTCGGGGTCGAAGAAGGCGTCGACGGAGGGGATGCCCCGCCGGTGTTGAGGGTCGGCCGCCGACCCGCCGGGAGGCGCCACGCGGGCGAACGTCGGATTGGGAATGAAGTCGCTGATTTTGTCCTTGAACGCCACTTTGGTGCGATTGTTGATCTCGACGTACTTGACGATGCCCTCGTACTCCGGCGGGATGAATTTCGTCAAGGCGTCGGTGTTCTCGTACATGTGGTTGTCCGCGTCGAACACCGGGTAGGGCAAGTGCCTCTCACGCATGTAGATGAACGCATCTGACACGTATTCCTCAGCCATGGCCCTCCCAAACAAGGATCGGCGTGCGCCGCACCCTCTCGCGGAATGCTACCGCGAGAATTACGACTCCGCTGGGCAGATGCCCAAATAACTCGGATAGCCTGCTGAGCAGGGTCTTCAGCCCGGCCAACGTGCGATCCGTCGCCCTTCGTGCTCCGCCGGATGGAGCGGCGTCGAGACGCCCGCGGGCGAGGGCGCCGTTACCATGCAGGCGCGGCGAGGAACGTGAGACCCGGTCGAGGGAGGTGCAACGATGCGCCAGCTGCTGAGCGGGATCAACGTGGTGGAGTTGGCCGAGGGGATTGCGGGGAGCTACTGCGGAAAACTCTTTGCCGACCTCGGAGCGGAAGTGCTCAAGGTCGAAATGCCCGACGGCGACGAGCTACGGCACCGGGAAAGCGCCGCCCGCGACGCGGACGACCTGTTCCGAGGCGGTGCCTTCGTGCACCTGAACACGAACAAGCGCAGCACGGTGGTCGACGCCGGCGCGCCCGACGGCCGTGAGCGACTGGAACGCCTCCTCCAGGGTGCACACCTGGTCATAGAGGAAACGGGACGTGGACGGCTCCGCACCTGGGGCCTGGCCTGGGCCGAACTGCACGAGCGCTGGCCGCGGCTCACGGTGGTGAGCATCAGCGGCTTCGGCGCCACCGGCCCCTATGCGGAATATGCCTGGGCCGACCTGGTCGTCCAGGCCATGAGCGACGCCCTGGTCCGCCCGCGCAGCGATGACGATCCGGTCCGGTTGCCCGGCCATCTGGGCCTCCACCTGGTGGGCAACATGGCCGCCCTGGGCGCCCTGGCTGCCGTTCTCGGCGCGGAGTCGTCGGGGGCGGGGTCCTTCGTCGACTGTGCCGCACTGGAGGTCCTGGCGACGCTGCCGGCGCGGGCCACCACACTGCTGGCCCACCAGTACCGGGACGGCGCTCCCGGTCCGAGCCTGGTGGACGCGGCACGGGACACGCTCATTCCGGGCGGGGTACATCCGTGCGCGGACGGCTTCGTGGCGATGATGTCGACGCCTCAGCAGCTCGGGCAGCTGCTCGATGTCCTCGACGACGACGCCCTGCGGGCGGCGTTCGCCCGGCCCGATGCCTTCGAGCGAGGTGAGACCAGGGAGGCGATGGACGCGGCGCTCTATCCATGGCTGCTGGCGCGCACCCGGGCTCAGGCGACCGCCGAGGCCCAGCGGGGCGGGTGGCCGTTGGCGGGAGTGAACTCGCCCCCGGAAGTTCTCGAGGCCGAGCACCTGGCACAGCGCGGATTCTGGAGGCACACCGATGACCCGGGGGCAGGGGCGATCGACCTGCCCGGACCACCGTGCCGCTTTGCCGAGGGCGGTTGGTCGCTCCACCGGCTGGCCCCGGGCCTGGGCCAGCACGACGACGAGGTGGCGACGTGGCCCGGCGGGTCTCCGCTTCCGCCCCCGCCGCCGTCGCCGGAGCAGCCGGCGCGCGCGGCCTCCCCGTCCGCACCGCCCCTGAGTGGGATCCGGGTCGTCGACCTGACCACCGTGTGGTCGGGCCCCTACGCCACCTTGTTGCTGGGCGACCTCGGCGCCGAGGTCATCCGGGTCGAGAACCCGTGGGTGCTGCCACCCACTACGAAGGGGTACGAGGCGCGACCCACCATTTCGAACCCGGGCTTTCTCGGGTCGATGTACGGAGAGGGCGTCGTGGACCGACCCGATCGGCCGTGGAACCGCCACGCCATGAACAACTCACTCGCCCGCAACAAGCTCTCGTGCACCATCGACACCCGGCGCCCCGAGGGCCGCGAGCTGTTGCTGCGACTGGCGGACTGCTCCGACGTCTTCATCGACAACTTCAGGGCGGGAGGGTTGGGCCGCATCGGGGTGCAGGCGAGCGAGTTACGGGCACGCAACCCCCGCCTGGTCGTCGTCGAAATGCCGGCCACCGGGCTCACGGGCGACTGGGCGGGCTACACCGGCTTCGGCGCCCAATTCGACGGGCTCACGGGCATGTTGTGGTTGTGCGGCCCGCTGGACTCCGAGCTCATGACCAGCCCGGGGACGACCTACATGGACGCCGCCTCGGGACCCGGCGCCGCCTTTGCCGTCATGGCGGCCCTGCGCTACCGCCAGGGCACCGGACGCGGGCAGTTCGTCGAGTTCGACCAGAGCGAGAACATCCTCAACCACCTCGGTGACGTGTTCGTCGACTGCCAGCTGGGCGTGGCCCCGCGGCGGTGGGGCAATCGGGACCCGTGGCGGGTGCCCCAGGGGATCTACCGCTGCCGCGGCGAGGAGCAGTGGCTGGCCATCTCCGTCGGCGACGACGCGGCCTGGCGGGCCCTGGCCGCCGCCATGGGCCAGGAGGTCCTCGGGGTCGATCCGCGGTTCGCCGAGGTCGCGGCGCGACGTGAGCACCATGACGAGCTCGACGAAGTCATCGGCACCTGGGCCGCGGGCCAGTCCTCCCTCGAGGCCTTTCACACCCTCCAAGGCGCCGGCGTGGCGGCCGGCCCGTTCCTCAGCGACGACTCGTTCGTGGCCGACCCTCAGCTCCGCCACCGCGAGTGGCAGCGGCCGCTCCACAGCCTCGACGTGGGCACGCACCTGCACCCGGGCCAGCCCTACCGCGGCGTCCCCCAGGTGTGGCGGCGAGGTTCGCCCGTCCTCGGCGAGGACAACGAGTTCGTCTACAAACAGATCCTCGGTGTCTCCGACGAGGAGTTCGAGTGCTACCGGCGGGACAAGATCCTGGCCGACGACTACCTGGACCCGCAGGGCGAGCCCTATTGACCTTCAGGTGATCCGATCGCCTAACTGTTCCCGCTGGGGGCGGTGCCAGGCAGGGCCGCCCCGCAGAAGGACTTGCCGTCGGCCGGGAACGGCACGTACTTCTTGTCGACGAACTGCACGTAGGAGAAGCACTGGGTCGGCGGGTTGCTCCCGAAGTGGGCGAAGCTGACCGGTCCGGTGGCCAGGCCGCTGTTGGTCCAGTCGGTCACCTTGCGCAGGTTGGCGATGTACGACGCTCGGGTCGGGTTCTTCCCGGCCTGTTGCAGCCCTTCGACCATCAGATTGGCCGACGCCCAGCCGTTGGCGTCCCCGAGGTCCGGTATGCCGCCCGTGTAGGAGCTGTCGTACTTCTTGAGCTGCGCCAGGTAGGCCTTGCTGGCCGCATTGGTGTAGGTCGGCGAGGACACGATGCCCGGAAAGTACGCGTTGGCCGCCGCCGCCTCGTCCTGGGCGTTCTGGTAGATCTGCGACGTGGGACCGGCGGCGAAAATGATCTTGACCTTGTTCAGCCCCGCCTGATGGAGGGCGGTGGCCATGGCCAGGCTCGAGGACAGCACGCAGGCGCATTCGGCGGCGTTGCAGCCGTCGGCCTTGAAGCTCAACGCGAAGGCGGTGAAGTTCACCGAGCCGAGGGGCACGATGGTCTTGTCGCAGGCGTGGAGCCCGTCGCGCTTGATCGATTCGTAGACGCTGTCGCCCATGGTGATCGCCGCCGACACGTTCGACTCGACGTAGGTGATTTTGGTGGCGCCGATCGCCTTGTAGAAGCCGCCGTCGCCGTAGGCCGGCCCGTTCGGCGCGCAGTCGCCCGTGGTGGAGAACAGGTTGGTATTGGGCTGCCTCGCACCACTCCGGTCCGTCCAGGCCGACACCGGTGACCGGAATGCCGGACTGTTGCAGGTACGGCGCGGCGCCGTAGAACGAGCTGCTGAGCTCGGCGACGGCGAAGACGCCCTTGTTCTGAATGAGGTCTTTCGCCGCGGTCTCGGCTCCGGTCGGTGTCGACGTCGTGTCGTCCACCACCCAGGTGATTTTGCGGCCGTCGATACCGCCGGCGGCGTTGATGGCTTGGAAGCGCGCCTCCATCGCTCCCGGGGTGTCGGAGAAGGATGAGGACGCCGTACCGGTCAGGTCGGTCAGGATCCCGATCTTTATGGTGGTGGGCGTGATCCCCGGCGCGCTGGCGGTGTCGCCTGACCGCACGGCGGCGGTGCTCGCACCCACCTGCGCGGTACACGCCAGGATCGATGCCGTCAGCACCGAAAGACCCAGGCCTAGGGCAACCCCCGCCCGAACGAATGGCTTTGCCACGACTCCCCCTTGTTCAGCGAACCAGGATGGTAACGATCGCTTCTGCGAATTGGCCGTCACCCCCCCGGAGACACCATTAGGCACACGCCCAAGACGCTGGCACGAACTGTAGTCTTGCCGAGGGAGTAGGTCAACGAAGTCGGGGCGGCCTCGGCTGCCGGAACGAGAGGACGACGTGCGCGAACCGATGGAACGGCATGGTCCCCCGCAACTCGCCGAGTCCGTGGGACCACTCAAGGGCATACGGGTGCTCGACCTCAGTTGGGGAGTGGCCGGACCGGTCGGCGTCTTGATGTTGGCCGAACTCGGCGCCGATGTCGTAAAGGTCGAGCCGCCCGGTGGCGACCCCTTCCGCGCCCAGCCGGGATATCACGTGTGGAATCGCAGCCGGCGTTCGGTGGTGCTGGACCTCAAGACCGAGGAGGGCCGGGCCGCGTTTCTCCGGTTGTGCGACGGCGCCGATGTGGTGGTCGAGACGTTCAGCCCCGGCACCATGGACCGCCTGGGCCTGTCCTACGCCGAGCTGTCGCAGCATTCTCCGCGGTTGGTGTTCTGTTCCGTGCCGGCCTATCCGCCCGGGCACCGCTACGCCGACCGGCCCGGGTGGGACGGCACGGTGCAGGCCCTCTCCGGCATGCAGAACGAACAACCGGGCTGGCGCGCCGGGCCGGTGTTCCTGCACTTCCCCGCCCCGAGCATGGCGGCGTGCTTCCTGCTGGCCGCCGGTGTCCTGTCGGCGCTCATCAGTCGTGAGGCCGACGGTAAGGGCCAGCACGTGCAGACGTCGCTGTACCAAGGGGTGCTGGCCTACACCACGCAGATCTGGCAGGAGCACGAGAGTCCACCGGCCGGGTATCACCACACCATGGCCAAGACCTATCCGCCCGGGGTCCACCAGCTGTCTCTCTTCGAGTGCGCCGACGGTGAGTGGATCCACGCCGCCACCATGAACGGGCTCACGCCGACACGGACGCAGGAGGAGATTCTGGGACTGGAGCCGGTGGACGCCATGGCGGTCTACCGCAACCTCGAGCTGCGGGCGCAGCACCAGGCCAAGCTCCGTGACGCCTACCGGCAGCGCTCCCGGGCGGAACTGGTCGAGGCCTTCCATGACGCCAATCTCGGGGCCGAGGCGGTGACGCCCATGGCCGAGGTCTTCTCCCATCCGCAGTTCGTGGCCAATGCGATGGCGGCCACCGTCGAGGACCCGGAGCTGGGGACGACCACGCAGGTCGGTGTGCCGGCCGTGTTGAGCCGTACGCCGGGCGGCATCCGGGGCGGTCAGCCTCCGGTCGGGGCCCACAGCCGCGAAGTCCTGGCCGAAGCGGGGTATGCCGAGGAGGAGATCGACCGTCTGATCGCGGCCGGCGTGGTGGAGGAGGACTCGTCATGGGCCCGCTGAGCGGCATCGTGGTGCTCGATCTCGGCCAGTATCTGGCCGGCCCGTTCGCTCCCATGCTCCTGGGCGACCTGGGGGCCGAAGTGATCAAGGTCGAACCGGTACGCGGCGATGGCATGCGGATGGCCGGCATGCCCTTCGTCGGGTGCCAGCGGGGCAAGCTCGACATCGCCGTGGACGTCAAGGCCCCCGAAGGGCTCGAGGTGGTGATGCGCCTGGCCGAAATGGCCGACGCGGTCCACCACAACATGACGAAGGGCACGGCGGCGCGCCTCGGGGTCGATTACCAGGCTTTGCGCGAGCGCAATCCTCAGCTCGTGCACTGCAACACCTACGCCTACGGTGCCGAGGGGCCGTTGTCGGGGTTCGGCGGCCTCGACCCGGTGTATCAGGCGGCCTGCGGCCTCGAGTACGAGGCTGGTCCGGTGAGCGAGGGCAATGCGCCCTTGTACCTGCGCTTCGGCATGACCGATACGGCCAACGCCATGGTCTCGGTCGTGGGCCTCCTGGCCGCCCTGTACCACCAGCGCCGGACGGGCGAGGGGCAGGATCTGTGGACCTCGCTCCTCAACGGCGCGGCCGTCTTCAGCTCCGACGTCTTCCTGGTGGAGGGGGAGCCCGGACCGGTCCGCCCCGGACTCGACCGGGCCCAGACCGGCGTCTCCCCCTGCTACCGGCTGTACGAGACCCAGCAAGGCTGGATCCAGGTGGCCGCGTTCGCTCCGGGCCAGTGGTCGAAGTTGTGCCGGGTCGTCGGCTGCCCCGACCTCGAGAGCTACGACACCACGGGGGCCCGTCTGGCCGACCGGGCCGTGATCGAGTCGTTGCTCGAACCCGCCTTCCTCAGGCGGACGGCGGTGGCGTGGTACCACGACCTTGCCGCGGCGGGCGTCGACGCCGAGGTGTCGATCGACACCTACGACGGGGAGGTCGCGCTGCACGATGCCGACAACGAACGCCTCGGACTGGTGGCCGAGTACCCCCATCCGACCCTGGGGAACCTGCGTCAATTCGGCACTCTGATCGACTTCTCCGAGACGCCGACCGGGCCCTACGGCCCCCCACCCCTGGTGGGGGAGCACACACGCAGCATCATGGAACGCCTGGGCTATTCGGGTGAGGACATCGACGACCTCTTGGCGCGAGGCATCCTCTACGAGCCCACCGAAGACGGCGACTACCCCTGGCCCCAGTGAGCCAGTGAGCCAGTGAGCCAGTGAGCCAGTGAGCCAGTGAGCCAGTGAGCCAGTGAGCCCCGGGCCGCTCCGGTCAGTGCGGCGATGAGCTGCGGGGGACGTCGCGGAAGGGGACGTCGACGTCCACCCTGCGCTCCCGGGGCAGGCCCAGCACCCGCTCGCTGATGGCGTTGCGCGCCATCTCGGTCGTGCCGCCCGCGATGCACGACGCCTGGCGCATCAGGAATCTGACCCCGGTCTGACCGAGCCTTCGCTCGTCGTCGGACCAGGCAACCGCGTTGGCCCCCGCCAGTTCGAAGGCGATGGTGGAATTCCGGACCGCGGCCACGCCGTGCCACAGCCGGATGATGGCGGCCCACTGGTCGGTGGCGGCGCCGCTCCGGATCTGCTCGGCGATGTGGTCGGTGAGGGCGTCGCCGACCAGTCCCAGGGCGAGCGACTCCCCGATCTGCTCCTTCACCCGAGTGTCCTCGGCTCGGCCCAGGCCCTCGAGGACCGGCAGGAGCGCGGGTGGGCCGCCGGTGGTATCGAGCTGCACGGCCGGCTGTCCGGCCGGTGCGGTGACGTAGGGCGAGCCGCCGGCGACCGTGCGTTCGTGGTACATCCAGCGCCCGGCCACGGTCCACCCCTCGTCCACCGGGCCGATGCGCAGCGAATCGGGAATGCGGACGTCGGTCAGGAACTCCTGGCAGAACTCGCGCGATCCGTTGAGCATCTCTATCCGGTGGAGCTCAATGCCGGGCTGTCGTATCTGCACCATGAACACGCTGAGGCCGCGGTGCTTGGGGACGTCCCAATTCGTGCGGGCCAGGCAGAGCGCCCAATCGGCCCACCAGGCGCCCGTGGTCCAGATCTTCGAGCCGTTGAGCACCCATTCGTCGCCGTCCCGCACGGCGGTCGTCAGGGCTCCCGCCAGGTCCGAGCCGCCGCTGGGCTCCGACAGGAACTGCATCCAGAAGGCTTCACCCTTGAGAATGGGCGGGACGTGGAGGGCCTTCTGCTCCTCGGTGCCGAACTCCAGAATGACGGACATGCACGGGGTCATGGTGGGCACCTGCGTGTCCGGGATGTCGTAGCCACGGACCTCCTCGTTGAAGGCCGCCTGGTGCGCCGGGGTCAGTCCCTGGCCTCCGTAGGGGCGCGGGACGCAGAGGCCGGCGAAGCCGCCGTCGAAGAGCATCCGCTGGAGCCGGCGGCAGTGCGCCAGGTGGGCGAGCTCCTTCTCGTCGTCGTCCCGCCGGGCCCCCTTGAAGCCGCCGACGCCATCCGCGGCGCGCGGCATGTGCTGCGCCAACCAGGAGCGGGCGCGGGTGGCGAAGTCCTCGACGCTCTCGATGTCGGGTTCGCTCACGACGCCACCTGTCGTGCCGCGAACATGTCGGTCAAGCGGGCGGCATGCTGGCTCGGGGTGCCGAGGAGCGCGGCATTGGTGACCACCCGGCGCAGGAACAGGTGCAGGTGATGGTCGTGGGTCACGCCGATGCCGCCGTGCATCTGCACGCAGTCCTGCACGAGTTCGGGTCCGTAGCGTCCCACGTAGAACTTGGCCGCGCTGACCAGGTCCGAACGATTCGGCCGGTCGCGGTCGACCGCGATCCGCGGCCTGCGCCGTGATGGCGTAGCTCGCCTCGAGCCACAGCTTCATGTCGGCGAACCGGTGCTTGATCTCCTGGTAGGAGCCCAGCGGGCGGCCGAACGAGTACCGGTTCACGGCCCATTCCAAGGTGGTGTCGAGAGCCCAGCGCATGGCCCCGCACATTTCGGCCACCTGCACCGTCACGGCCAAATCGGTGAGCCAGTCCACCGCGGCGTCCACGTCGCCGGCGTGGTCCGCGTGGCCGACGACCGACGAACGCGGCACGTACAGCCGGTCGAACTCGAGGCGGGCGAACCGCTTGGTCATGTCCAGGCTGTGCAGCGGTGCGACGCCCGGTCCGCCGGCACCGTTCGGCACGACGAAATTGATCAGGCCCTCGGTGCTGCGGGCCGTGACCAGGAAGTACGTGGCGTCCGGTCCGGCTTCGACGGGGGACTTGACGCCGTGGAGCTCGAACCCGTCGCCCGACGCAGCTGGCGCGCAGCTGCACCGCGCCGAGCGAGTCGTGCGGCGCCGGCTCGGCCAGCGCCCAGGCACCCGTGGCCCCGCCGTCGAGCAACGCGCTGCAGCGGTCCCGCCTGCTGGCCAGTGTTGCCCCAGCGCGCCAGGGCGGCGGCGAGGACGTTGGTGCCCATGAGGGGTCCCGGTGCGGCATGCAACCCGAACTGGTAGGCCACCAGCGCCAGGTCCTTCACGCCCTGTTCGCTGATGCTCCCGCCCCCGAGGTCGGCCGGCACCACCAGCGAGGTCCATCCGAGCTCGGCTCCCCGTCGCCAGAACTCGTCCTCGTGCCCGGCCGGGCGCTCCGCCGTGTCCCGCAAGGCGTCGAGGGGGCACTCCGCCTCGAGGAACCGACTGGTCGTGCTCTCGAAGAGCAGTTGATCCTCGCTGCGGGCAAACACGTGGTGATGTTAAGGGAAGGGTCCGGCGACGGTTGCTCGGAGACTCAATGCAGGATGATCCCGCTGGTGACGTTGATCGCCTGACCGGTCATGAACCGCGCCTTGTCCGAGCACAGGACCTGGCGAGTCACTAGGAACACGCCTTTCGCGTTGACATTCATGTTCAGGTCCCAGTCCTGCTCGGTCAGCTCCAGGAACGGCGCCATGGTGGACACGCCGGCGCAATTGATCAAGAAGGCGATGGGCCCGACCGCCGTCTCCACGTCGGCCACGGCGGACGTGACGCCGGCCTCGCTGGTGACGTCCATCTGCCGGGCGAGGGCTTCGGCTCCCAGCTGCTCGATCTCTCCGGCGGTCTCCTGCGCTCCCTCCAGCGATAGGTCGGTCGCGATGACCCGAGCCCCGGATCGGGCGAACTCGAGCGCCACGGCGCGTCCGATGCCACTTCCGGCACCGGTGACCAAGGTGACGCGGCCGTCGAATGCTCCCATGCGGTGTACTCCTCCGTCGGTGGTCATTGTGACACCGGCTCCGAGACACGTCCGAGGTTCGGCCGACGCGGTCGTGGTCCTGTGCAGTCGTCGCGTGCGCCATGAGCCACTTGATCGGGAATCGATACCGGCTTAGCTTTCCGATCGTCCGGGCCGTCGGCCCGGACGATCGGGAGGGGCAGGTACTTTCGTGGAGCACTTCGGCGACGTGACCGTCACGCTGGACTACAGCTTCGTGGCCACCGTCGAGATGCACCGGCCTCCGGAGAATTTCTTCGAAGTGGACGTGATCCGCTCGTTGGCCGATGCCTACGAGTCGCTCGATGCCGACCCGGATTGCCGCGCCATCCTCCTGTGTGCCGAAGGCAAGCACTTCTGCGCCGGGGCCAACATCGGGGGCGGTCGGGCCGCCGACGAGTCGGATGCGGCACCGGCGGAAGGACCCGATCAGATGGACATCGAGGCGCTGAGGATGGTCGGCGCCGAGACGCCGGTCGTCGCCGCCGTCCAGGGGGCCGCCATCGGCGCCGGCTTCGGCCTGGTCTGCCTGGCCGACTTCCGCGTCGGCTGTCCCGAGGCACGATTTTCGGCGAATTTCGCCCGCCTGGGCTACCACCACATCCTCGGCCTGTCGATCACGCTCCCCGCCATCGTCGGCCAGCAACACGCCCTCGAACTGCTGTACACCGGGAGGCGGCTCAAGGGGGAGGAAGCCCTGGCCATCGGTTTGTGCGACCGCCTCGTCGCCATCGACGAGCTCCGGGCCGAGGCGCACGCGCTGGCGGCCGAGATCGCCGCCAGCGCACCGCTGGCCGTGCGCGCCGTCCGCGAGACCATGCGGGCCGGGATCTCGGATCGTTTCCGCGCCGCCACGACGCGGGAGGCCGACGTCCAGAAGGTGCTCGAGACGACGTGGGACCTGACCGAGGGTCGCCGGGCCGCAGCCGAGCGGCGGCCGCCCCGGTTCGAAGCACGGTGAGCCGCCGGCGCGGGGCGGTCGGGTGAGCGCCGGCCCCGGTTGGGACCTGCGCTACCCCACTCCTGAATTGATCCGCCTGTACCGGGACTCGGGATGGTGGAACGACGACACCCTGAGCGACATCGCGTTCGGCGGTCCGTTCCGGTCGGCGGCGGTGAGCTGCCGGGTGCGCTCGCGCACGCATCCCTATCGGGGGACGATCGGCGAGGTGGGGGAGATGGCGCGCCGGCTGGGCGGAACGCTCCGCCGCCACGGCATCGGGGCCGGAGACGTGGTGGCGTTCCAATTGCCGAATTGGGTCGAGGCGGTCGCGTGCCTCTACGGCCTGCTCCCGCTCGGCGTCGTCGTGGTCCCGATCGTGCACATCTACGGGTCCAAGGAGGTGGGTCACATTTTGCGCCAGAGCGGGGCCCGGGCGCTCATCACCGCGGACCGCTTCGGACGTCAGGACTATCTCTCCAACCTCGAGGACACGGTGCCATCGCTCCCCGACCTCGAACTCGTCGTCGTCGTGTCCACCGACGGTCGGGCGCTGCCGGCACCCGGCCCCACGGTGCTGTCCTGGTCCGAAGCCGTGACCGACACCGATCCACTCGATGCCGCCGCCGTCGTGGACCCCGACAGCCCGGCGCTCATCGGCTACACGTCGGGCACCACCGCGGCGCCCAAGGGGGTCATCCACACCCATCGCAGTTACCTGGCCGATCAGCGCACCTGGGCCACGTTCGTCGCCGACGAGAAGACCCCACCACCTCTGGTGAAGCCGACGGGCTCCCTCACCGCCTCCCCGGTCGGTCACATCATGGGGCTGGCGGGTGCGCTGGCGCCGTTGTTCGCCGCCCGGCCGCTCGACCTGATGGACGTGTGGGAGCCCGGGACGGTGCTGGCGGCCATGGCCGAGGACGGCGTGGCCACCGGAGGCGGCCCGCCCGTCTTCCTGCTCAGCCTGTTGAACCACCCGGACTTCGACCCGGCCGTGCACCTTCCCTACATGGACCGGCTGACCATGGGGGGCGCTCCGGTCCCGAGCGCCGTGGCCGAGCGTGCCACCGCCCTGGGCATTTCGCTCATCCGCGCCTACGGGTCCACCGAACACCCCTCGACCACCGCGTCGATGCACTCGGACCCCGTGGAGAAGAGGATCCACACAGACGGGCGGATCATCTCCGGCTCCGAGCTCCGGCTGCTCGACGCCGAGGGGCGTCCGGTCGCCGTCGGGCAGCCCGGGGAGATCCGTTCGCGGGGGCCCGAGCTCTTCGTCGGCTATACCGACCCGGACCTGACGGCCGACGCCATCGACGCGGCGGGGTGGTACGACACCGGCGACATCGGGATCCTCGACGAGGACGGGTATCTGACCATCACCGACCGGAAGAAGGACATCATCATTCGTGGTGGTGAGAACGTGTCGTCGGCCGAGGTCGAGAATCTGCTGGTCGAGATGACCGGCGTGGCGGAGGTGGCCGTGGTGGCAGCACCCGACGCCCGCTACGGGGAGCACGGGGCCGCCATGGTGCGGCTGTTGCCCGACGCCGGTGCCTTCAGTCTCGAGTCGGCGCAGCGGCACCTGGAAGCGAGCGGCCTGGCCCGCCAGAAGTGGCCGGAGGAGCTGCGCTTCGTCGAGGAGTTTCCGCGCACGCCCTCCGGAAAAATCCAGAAGAACGTGCTGCGCGCCGCACTGGCCACCAGCGACCGGCCCGACGTGCCGTTCGAGGTCCACCGGCCGAGCTCGTAGGGGACGCCGTCGGCCCCATCGGGGGCGTGCCGGGTCCCGTGGTACGAAAGTTGGGCAGGTGCTAAAATCTTGGCGCGGCTGGTTGACGCCGGTCAGTCCGCTCGAGGAGGTCCGTGTGCAACTCGAGGACATGATCATGGTGAGCGTGGACGACCACTTGGTCGAGCCACCCTCAATGACCGACTATTTCCTGGACCACTTCCCGGCCAAGTACCGGGACCGGGTGCCCAAGGTGATCCATCGCCCCGACGGGACCGACGCCTGGCTGATCGAGGGCCACGAGGTGTCGAGCTTCGGTTTGAACGCGGTCGCCGGGCGGGTGCCCGAGGAGTGGGGCAACGACCCGGGCAACTTCGACGAGGTCCGCAAGGGGACCTGGGACGTCCACGAGCGCGTGCGCGACATGAACGTCAACGGCGTGCTGGGATCGATGTGCTTCTCCTCCTGGCCCGGCCTCGGTGGGCAGTACTTCCTCCAGAGCGGAGACCGGGACCTGGCGGCCTGCATGATCAGGGCCTACAACGACTGGCACGTCGAGGAGTGGTGCAACGCCGAGCCCGGACGCTTCATCCCCTTGTCGCTGTCCGGGTTCATTCTGGGGCCCGAATGGATGGCCGAGGAGATCCGCCGCATGGCCACGAAGGACTGCCACGCGGTGTCCTTCCACTCCGACACCCATCGTTTCGGGCTGCCCGACCATCACGGGGACGAGTGGGATCCGGCCTGGCAGGCCTGCCAGGACACCGACACGGTCATGGTGTTCCACTTCGGGAGCTCACCCGAGTTCATGCCCCGATCGCCCTTCGACACCATGATCCACACCATGCCGTTCAACACGGGCGTCTTCGCCTCCGAGCTGTTGTGGTCACCGGTGCTGCGCAAGTTCCCGGACGTCAAGTTCTCGCTGGCCGAGGGCGGCATCGGATGGATCCCCTATTGGCTCGAGCGGGCGGACTACACGTATCAGCGCCACCACCAGTGGACGGGTCAGGACTTCGGCGACCAGCTGCCCAGCCAGGTGTTCAAGGACCGGGTGCTCACCTGCTTCATCGACGACTACACGGGCCTGCGCCTGCGCTACGACATCGGCGTCGAGAACATCGCCTGGGAATGCGACTACCCGCACTCGGACTGCACCTGGCCCAACGCCCCCGAGTCGGCCTGGAAGTCGCTGCAGGCGGCCCAGGTCCCCGACGACGAGATCCACCAGATCACGTGGGAGAACGCGTGCCGGTTCTTCAACTTCGATCCGCTGGCCCATCGGGCCAAGGAGAAGTGCACGGTCGGGGCCTTGCGCGCCGAGGCCGAGGACGTCGACGTGACCCCGAAGAGCTACGGGATGCCGGACCGCTCGGTCCCTCCGGTGGCCGCCCTGCCCAAGTGAATTGAAGGGAGCGGGCCGCTATCGGGCCGCTCCCCCAGCTCGGGCGGATCAGCTCCGGCGGTTCAGCTCCAGGGGCTCAGCTCCAGTGAATCGCCTTGATTTCGGTGAATTCCTCAATGCCGTGATCGCCCCACTCACGGCCGATTCCGCTCTGCTTGAAGCCGCCGAAGGCGCCACTCTGGCCGATGCCGGTCATGGTCTCCCCCCAGCCGGGGCCCTGTCCGCCGCCGGGACCCACATCGCCGGTGGACGACGCGCCCACGCCCTGGGCCATGACCGTGCCCGCCCGGATCCGCCGGGCCACGTTGAACGCGCGCGCCGTGGACTGGGACTCGACGCCGCCCCCGAGGCCGTAGATCGAGTCGTTGGCCAATCTGACGGCGTCCTCGTCGCGGCCCGAATACGGCACGACGGTGAAGACCGGCCCGAAGATCTCCTCCTGGGCGATCCGCATGTCGTTGGTGCCGATGAAGACCGTGGGCTCGTAGTAGAAGCCCTTGTCGAAGCCCTCCGGCCGCTTTCCACCGGTCAGCAGCTCGGCGCCCTGCTCGACGCCTGACGCCACGTATCCCTCGACCCGCTCCCGCTGTTGCTCCCTGATCAGCGGTCCGAGGACGGTGGACGGGTCCAGGGGGTCGCCGATCTTCACCGCCGGCGCCGCGGCCGCCACGCCTTCCTTGTACGCCTCGAGCAGATGCTCGGGCAGCAGCAGGCGGGTGGCCAGAATGCACCCCTGGCCGCAGTGGGTCAGCGTGGAGCCGAAGCCGACGGAGCGGGCGTAGTCCTCGGAGACGTCGTCGAGGAGCACCTGGGCGCTCTTGCCACCGAGCTCGAGCTGGTAGCGCTTCACCGTCGAGGCGCCGTTGGCGATGATCCGCCTGCCGGTGGCGGTCGAACCCGTGAAGGCGATCATGTCGACCATCGGGTTGGACGTCATTTCGTCGCCCACGTCACCGTGGCCGGTGATCACGTTCAGCACCCCGGGCGGGATCCCGGCTTCCTCGGCGGCCCGGGCGATGAGGAAGGCATCGAGCGGGGTCCAGGGGTGGGGCTTGAGCACCATGGTGCAGCCGGCGGCCAGGGCCGGCGCGACCTTCACGGCGTTGAGCATGAACGGGAAGTTGAACGGCGTGATGGCACCCACCACACCGACGGGCTCGCGGAACAGGGCCGAACCCGACATGCCGTTCGGGCCGGCGGTCGGTGCCCCCGCCTCCACCCACTCGAACACGTGCTCAATCCGGATGGCGTTGGACCGGAACATCCCGATGGAGCCCCCGGCCTGGACGTAGTCGGTGAGGAAGCCGACCGAGCCCGTCTCCGCCACGATCAGCTCGCGCAGCTCGGCGGCGTGGGACTCGAGGTATTCCGCCATCCGGACGAGCGCGGCCGCTCGCTCGGCCGGCTTCATGAACGGCCAGGGCCCTTCGTCGAACGCCTTGCGGGCGGCTTCGATGGCCACGACGGCATCCTTGGGAGACGCCTCGGGCACCGTCCCGATGACCTCCTCGTTCGCCGGGTTGATGACCTCAATGGATCGGCCCGCCTCCCCCTTGGTCCAGGCCCCGTCGATGTAGAGATCGAAGTTCCAGCTGTCGGTCACCGTGCCCCCTTGTGTCGGGTCTCCCTGTCGGGTGCCATCATTCTAGGGCATGTGCCCAAAACTGTCAGGTTCGAAGAGCGGAATGAAGTGATCCCCCTGGTGCTCGAAGAGCACCCGCAGTGGCATGCCGATGTGGACCTCTTCGGGCGCGCAGTTGACGATGTTGCTCGACATCCTCAGCCCCACCTGTTCCTCGAGCTCGACCATTCCGATCACGTAGGGCGTGGGCACCTCGGGGTTCCACGCCTTGTGATTGATGGTGAACGTGTAGAGCGTCGCCCGGCCACTCGTCGGCTCCCAGGGAAGCTCGCGGGCCCAGCACCTCGGACAGACCGGGCGAGGCGGGTGGACCCAGAACCGACAGTTGGCACAGCGACGAACCCGCAGTTGGTTCTCGCGCCCGCCCGTCCAGAATCCTCGGTTCAGCTCATCGAGAATCGGGACCTTCCGTGACGGTGACGACATGAGCGCTCCCGCATGGACGAACTGCGAACGTCCGGAAGCTAACAGCGATGGAGCCGTCGTACCCGTTCGTCGTGAGACGGGAAGGCTGACGATAGGCTCGAACGAGGTTCCCCGCCGGACGAGGCGCCGCAATGACGGAGGAGTCGATCGATGTCCGAAGCCGGAGACGCAACGCGGCAAAGCTCTTCTCGACGCCGCCGAGGAACTCCTCATTTCGAAGGGTGCTGCCGCCATCACCACCCGGAAGGTGGCCGACCGGGCCGGTGTCAACCAGGCGCTGGTCCACTACCACTTCGGCACCATTGAGCAGCTGCTCCTGGCCGTGCTGGAACGGGTGTCCGTGCAGGTGAAGGAGCGGTCGGAGGGGATCTACCGCTCGGAGGGATCCTTCATGCAGGGTTGGTTCGAAGAGATGGAGGCGATGATCACCTCCGACTTCGAACGCGGGTGGGGAAAGATCTGGCTCGAGAACCTGACGCTGGCGGCCAACCGTCCCAAAATCGGCAAGCAGTACGTGAAGACCTCGACGATGACGAGAAAGCTGCACGAGCGTCACGTGAGCGACATGCTCGAGCAGTACGGGGTCGATCAGGACGAGTTTCCCGCCCAGGCCATCGTGACCCTTCTCGACGCCATCACGTCGAAGCTCATCCTCGATCGCCTGGTGGGTATCAAGGCCGGGCACAGCGAGCTGCTGGGCGTGCTGCATCGCATTTGGGATCAGATTGAGCGGGAGCTCGTGGCCCACGCGGCGCGCTAGGGCAACCGGCGGGCGCCGCCGTGGCCGTGGCCGTGGCCGCAGGCGGTGGTCTCCGATGCCGGCCGCTCCGGGAAGCGAGGGAGGGAACACGTGACCGAGGACGAAATGCCATGGATCGTCGATGCCTATGTGAACGCCAACCCTCCGCACCTGGGTCTGAGCTGGAGCCTGACTGACGAGACCTACGGCGACGCCCGGACCGAGTCCCAGGACCTCGGTCAACTCGTGGCCGACATGGATCACAACCACATGGCGCGGGTTCTCCTGGCCCCTCCGCCCGAGTCGGCGATGGGGGACCAGGAGGCCGGGTACCGCTGGACCCTCGACGCCGTGCAACAGCATCCCGACCGCTTCGCGCTGAGCGTCCGGGTCGATGCCGAGCAAGGCATCCGGGCCGTCCGCCACCTCGAGAGCATGGTGCGCAACGACGGCGCCCGGGCCCTGAGGATCGTCCCCTACCGCGACGGGAAGCGGGCCAGCCACCGGTCCTACTTCCCGCTCTACGCCAAGTGCATCGAGCTGGACATTCCGGTCACCATCACCGTGGGCATGCCGCTGGTGCAGCGCCGCGGCATCGTCCAGAACCCCAAGCACCTCGACAAGGTCTGTGCCTTCTTCCCCGAGCTCGTGATCGTCAGTGCGCACGGCGGCGCCCCGTGGACGGGGCTCTTGGTCCAGCTCCTGCGGACGTGGCCGAATCTGCACCACATGATTTCCGCCTACCCGCCCAGCCGGTACCCGCCTGAGCTGGTGGCCTTTGCCAACACGAGGCGGGGCCGGCGGAAGATCCTGTACGCCTCCGACTACCCGCTCCTCAAATTCGACCGGGTTCGCCGGGAACTGCCCGCCTGTGGGATCAGTGAGGAAGCGATGCCCTGGTTCACGGCGAAGAACGCGGAGAGGATCTTCTGGCGGAAGGGCGACACCTCGGAGGCGGATGGGTGAGAGCATGACGTCCGCGCTGGGCGGCCTGCGCATCTGCGACTTCTCCGGCCAGTTGGCCGGTGCCGGGGCGACCCGGTTCCTGGCCGCCATGGGTGCGGAGGTCATCCGCATAGAAGATCCCGTCACGCACGGGTATTGGGACGCCCTGCGCGGGGTGTCACCTTTCGTCGACGAGCGCCGTGGCCCCGACTTCGGCGGTCCGTTCAACAACCACAACGTCGAGAAGCTCGGCGTCACCTTGAACCTGCGCACCGACGAGGGCAAGCAGCTCCTCCGGGAGCTGGTCGCGATTTCGGACGTCGTGACGGAGAACTTCGCCCCCGGGGTGATGGAGCGTCTGGGTTTCTCCTACGACGTCCTGCGCTCCATCAAAGAGGACGTCGTCTACGTCTCCAACTCGGGCTACGGCCATTCCGGTCCCTATCGCGACTTCAAGACCTGGGGACCGCTCGTCCAGGCCGGCTGCGGGTTGGCCTTCGCCACGGGGATCGCCGACCGACACCCGGCCGGCATCGGGTACTCCTACATGGATCACCACGGCGCCAACGTCATGGCCATCGCGACCATGGCGGGCCTTCTGTACCGGAATCGAACGGGGAGCGGCCAATGGATCGACATCTCGTGTTCCGATGCCGGAGCGTTTCTCAACGGTCCGGCGCTGCTCGACTACACCGTGAACCGTCGGCCGCTGCGCCGACCGGGCTCGCCGGACAGCAATCGGAGCCGGTCCCCGGTGATGGCCCCGCACGGCATCTACCCGTGTGACGGTGAGGACAACTGGGTCGCCATCGCCTGTCGCGACGATCGTGACTGGCAGGCCCTGGCCGGCGTCGTGGCGGCGTCGTGGTGTGGGGAGGCACGGTGGGCGTCCTCTGGGGGCCGCGTCGAGGCGGAAGACGAGCTCGACCGCCGGCTGGGCGAGTGGACCAGTGCCTTCGACCGATTCTCGCTGGCGGCGACGTTGCGCGAGGCCGGCGTTCCCGCGGCCGCGGTGCAACGACCCGCCGAGCGGATCGACCACGATCCCGAGACGGCGGACTGGGGCCTGTGGCCGAGCGTGACCCACTCGAAAATGGGAACCGTGCGGGTGGACGGCATCCCCGTGCACTTCTCGAAGACGGACTGGGTGATTGAGCGCGGGGCGCCCTGCCTGGGCGAGCACAACGACGCCGTCTTCGGGGACCTCCTCGGCCACACGGACGAGGAGCTGGCGGCGTGGCGGGCCCGAGGCGTGCTGTGACCCGCCCGGACCATCCCGACGGTTCGTCGGGGGCGCTCGAGGGGGTCCGGGTCGTCGAGTTGGCCAGCGCGCACGGCGCGCTCGCCGGGAAGATCCTGGCCGACCTCGGGGCCGAGGTGATCGTGGTCGAGCCCCCCGGCGGTCACGCCTCGCGCAGCTTCGAGCCCTTCCTCGACGATGCGCCGGGGGCCGAACGCAGCCTGTGGTGGTGGTACTACAACACCGGCAAGCTCAGCGTCACCCTCGATCTCCATGACGCGTCCGGCTCCGAACTGTGGCGGAGTCTCGTGGCGGCGAGCGACATTGTGCTCGAGGGTGAAGCACCCGGCCGGCTGGCCGAGCTGGGTCTCGATTTCGAATCGTTCGAATCCGAGCACCCCGAACTGGTCTGGGTGTCCATCACTCCCTTCGGCCGTTCGAGGCCGCGCTCGCGCGAGCCGGTGACCGACCTCACCTTGCAGGCGGGCGCCGGACCGGTGTGGAGCTGTGGCTACGACGACCATCTGCTGCCGCCCGTGCGACCCGGCGGCAACCAGGGCTATCACACCGCAGGCCTGTGGGCCGTCGAGGCCGCGCTCGTCGCTTTCTACGCCCGCCAGACGCTCGGGTTCGGACAGCACGTCGACGTGAGCATGCACGCCGCCTGCAATGTGACGACCGAGGCCGCCACCTACGAATGGCTCGTCGCCGGGGCCACCGTGGAGCGGCAGACCTTTCGTCACGCGGCGGTACGGGTCACCCCACCGCGGCTCATGCCATCGGCCGACGGTCAGACGGTGATCGGCGCCCTGCCCCGGCGGACGGGCGAGTTCCGGGCGCTGGGCCAGTGGATGACCGAGCTGGGGCTGAGTGAGCAGTTCGACGAGTTCTTCTTCGTGGAGATGGGGGTGGAGCGCGGCGGAGTCCAGCTCCCCGAAATAACGGCCGATCCCGAGGCGGCGGCGATCTACGCGGCCGGAGCCGAGGGGCTGCGTCTGGTGGCGGCGCATCTGCCGGGGAGGGAGTTCTTCGTGCAGGCCCAGCAGCGGGGCATCCCCGCCGCCATGCTCTTCGCCCCCGAGGACGTCGTCGAGGATCCACACTTCGCCAGCCGGGGCTTCTTCGTCGACATCGAGCACGAGGACCTGGGCCGGTCGTTCCTCTACCCGGGTCCGGTCTTCGGGGCGCCCGCTTCGCCCTGGCGGGTGCGGGGGCGGGCGCCCCATGTCGACGAGCACGCCGAGCGGGTACGACAGGCCGTCGAACGGGCGCCCCGGTAGCGTCGCATGGGTCCGGGGTGCAGCTGGTCGCCTGCGGCGGGAGGGGTGTGATGGAGAAGTTCGAGTCGCGCGTCATCGTCTCGGGCCTCGGCCTGTCCGAGACGGGCCGCGGCCTCGAGCGCACCGGTCTCGACCTCGCTCTCGATGCCGCGCTGGCCGCCATAGGCGACGCCGGCCTGCACCGCTCGGACATCGACGGCCTGGCCTCCATGCCGTTCGGCGACCGCCCCCCCGAGGAGGTCGTCGATGCATTGGGGCTGCAGCTGAATTGGATGGGTGGCGCCAACTCGGGGGCCCAGTTGGGCGTCGTCATGAACGCCGCCATGGCCATCGCGGCCGGGTTGTGTCGCCACGTGCTGGTCTACCGCTCCGTACAGCAGTTGGGGGGACTGCTGGGCAGCGCGTCGGGGGCGCTGCCCGAAGCGGCCGGGCCCTGGGAGTGGCACGTTCCCTTTCACGAGTACTCCGCCGTCAACCTCATGGCGATGCAGGCGCGCCGGCACATGCACGACTACGGCACGACGAAGGAGCAGCTCGGTTGGATCCCCCTCACCTGTCGTCGTCACGCCGCGCTCAACGACCGGGCGGTCCTGCGTTCACCCATGAGCATGGAGGACTACCTGGCCGCCCCGGTGATCAGCGAGCCCCTGGGGCGGTTCGACTGCGACCTCCCGATCGACGGCGCCGTCGGCCTCGTGCTCTCGGCCGCCGACGCGGCGCCGGACATCCCGAACCCTCCGGTGCGCCTGGAGGCCGTGGGTTGTGCCAACCACGACACCCACGGCTGGGAGCCCCGGCAGGACTTCCCGGCCATGGCGGCCAAGGATGCCGCCGCGCAGATGTGGGCCCGCACCGACCTGAAGCCGGCCGACGTCGACGTGGCCGAGCTCTACGACGGCTTCTCCATCCTCACGTTGTCCTGGCTGGAGGCACTCGGCTTCTGCGGACAGGGAGAGGCCGGCGGGTTCGTGGACGGCGGGCAGCGGATCGCGCTCGGCGGCGACCTACCGCTCAACACGTACGGCGGCCAACTCTCTGCCGGTCGCCTCCACGGATTCTGGCTGTTCCACGAAGCCGTGCTCCAGCTCCGCGGTCAGGCGGGACGTCGCCAGGTGCCCGGAGCCCAGGTGGCCGTCACCTCGGCGGGAGGCGGCTTCCGGTGCGGCTGCATCCTCCTCACCGCCTGATCCGGGGCGCACGGCCACCTCGGCGCGGCGAACCACGGGAGCGATCGTCCCACGTGGCCACCGTCGAGCGCTGTTTGACAGGGCGCCGGCAAAAGATTAAGCATATGCTCAAATAAGTGAGCAAGGGCATTCTCGGCCGGTCCGGGTTCCTTCGCACCCCGGATCCGACGTGCAGCCGTCTCGGTGAAGGAGGTGTCGGGTGCGCGCTGGGTCGGATCTCCCGAGCGAGACGGAGGGCTCGAGTGCGTCGGCGGAGTGCGCGGGCCATGACGCGAACCGGCCGTCGAAGCGTGGCCCTGCTCAATCCCTTCGACTTGGAGGCCTCATGGGTACCGATCGGGACATCCTCGGCATCGCCTCCGACGCGGCCGTCGACGGCGGGTCGAGCGTGCGTCCCGCACCGGAATCGTTGCCCCCGAGTTCGGCGTAGCCGCGTCGTGTACGACATTTTGCAGGGCGTCCGGGTCATCGAGGTGTCGTCCTGGTTGTTCGTCCCGGCGGCCGGCGCCGTGCTCGCCGATTGGGGGGCCGATGTCATAAAGGTCGAGCATCCGGTCACGGGCGATCCGATCCGCGGGCTGACCAACGCGGAGGCCAGCGGGGCGATCATGAACCCGAACACCGAGTTGCCAAATCGGGGCAAGCGGAGCGTGGGCCTCGACATCGGCACGGAAGAGGGTCGGGAGATTCTGTACAAGCTCGTCGAGTCGTCCGACGTGTTCCTCACCAATTTCCTGCCGGAGACGCGACGGAAATTGGCCATCGACGTCGATGACATCAAGGCCCGCAGTCCGCAGATCGTCTACGCACTCGGGACCGGTCAGGGGTCGCTGGGACCGGAGGCCGAATGCGGTGGCTTCGACCTGGCCAGCGCCTGGGCCCGGGGCGGTCCTGCGTTCCAGATGACACCCACCGGGGGGGAGCCGCCGAATCAGCCCGGTTCCTTCGGGGACCTCTCGGGGGCGATGAACCTGGCCGGTGCGGTGGCGGCGGCGCTCTACCGGCGCGAGCGCGACGGGCGCGCCCCGGTGGTCGAGGTCTCGCTCTACGCCACGGGGATGTGGTGGATGGCGCAGGCCATCACCGCCGGGGCCGTCGGCGTGACGAGAGAGTTCCGCACCCGTCGCAATCCGTTCAACGCCTTGGTCAATTACTTCCCGACCAGCGACGGACGTTGGGTATGCCTGGTGTTCCTGCAGGCCGACCGCTGGTGGCCCGACCTGTGCCGCCACCTCGGTCGACCCGAGCTCATCGACGACCCCCGTTTTGCCGAAGCGCCGGCCAGGAACGCCCACGTGGAGGAGTGCACGCAGGTGCTCGACGAGATCTTCAGCACGCGGACGCTGGCCGAATGGCGCCATGTCCTGGCCACCCTCGAGGGCGTGTGGGCCCCGGTGCTGAGCCCGGCGGAAATCGGTGAGGACCCTCAGGCGATCGTCAACGGCTACCTGCCCGACGTCGACAAGGGCGACGGCCGGATCTACCGGGGCGTCGCCTCCCCGGTGAAATTCGACCAGGACCCGATCGGCACCCTCGCCGGCGCACCCGAGCACGGACAGAACACCGAGGAGGTCCTCCTCGAGTTGGGTCTGGGTTGGGACGACATCGTGGCGCTCAAGGAGCGGGGCGCCGTCATGTGATCCGACTCGAGGCGACGTACTTGGGCCGTGGCAGCGCTCCGACCGGTCCTCTCCCGTGGGCACGGATGGATGAGTGAATCGAGGCAGTAGGTGACAGACAAAGGTGCATCGGAATGGTTGATCTCCGTCGATGACCACGTGCTCGAACCGGGTCACGTCTGGCAGGACCGTGTCCCGGCCAGGTACAAGGACGCCGCGCCCAGGCTGGTGCGTGACGCCGAAGGTGAGGCGTGGGTCTACGAGGGCCTGCGCAGCGTCACGCCCGGACTCGGCGCCGTGGCGGGTAAGCGTCGGGAAGAGTTCAGCTTCGAGCCGATCACCTACGACGAAATGCGGCCCGGTTGTTACGACTCGGTGGCCCGGCTGGAGGACATGAACCGGGCCGGCATCATCGCCTCGCTGTGCTTCCCGTCCTTCCCCGCTTCTGCGGTCAGGTGTTCCTCGAGGCGCAGGACAAGGAGCTCGCCCTGTTGTGCGTGCAGGCCTACAACGACTGGATGATCGACGAATGGTGCGGCCGGGCCGCCGGCCGCTACATCCCCCTCACCCTCATTCCCCTGTGGGACCCGACGTTGGCCGCGGCGGAGGTGCGCCGGACGGCCGCGAAGGGCTCCCGCGCCATCGCCTTCTCCGAGAACCCGGCCATGTTGGGCCTGCCGACGATCCAGAACCGGGAGGGCTACTGGGACCCCCTCATGGCGGCCTGCGAGGAGACCGAGACGGTCGTGTGCATGCACATCGGCTCCTCGAGCCGGCGCTACACCATGTCGGACGAGTCGCCCATGTTGGTGACGATGTCCTGGGGGGTGCCCGTGGGGATCGCCGGGGCCATGGTCGAATGGATCTTCAGCCCCGTGCTGAGGAAGTTCCCCGGCATAAAGGTGGCGTTGTCCGAGGGCGGGATCGGGTGGATGCCCTACTTCCTCGACCGCTGCACCCAGGTCGTCGAGACCCACCGCTACTGGATCCAGAAGGGCGACGTCCGGCACGACTCCCTTTCGGGACGGGTGGAGGTGATGGAGGCCGGTGGCGTCGAAATGGAGGGTTTCTCCGTGATGGACACCTTCCGCCAGCACATCTACGGCTGCTTCATCGACGAGCTCCACGGCATAAAGAACATCGACGTGATCGGCGCCGACAACGTCATGATCGAGACCGACTATCCCCATAGCGACTCGACGTGGCCCAACTCCCTGGAGCACGCGCAGAAGCAGCTCGTCGACCTCTCCGACGTCGACCGCCACAAGATCCTGCGGGGGAACGCCGAGCGACTGTTCCGCTTCACGCCCGCACCGACTCCGACGTGACGGTCCCGCTCGACCGGCAACACCGAGGCACCTTAGAAGGGGGCCAGAAGGGATGAACGGATGAAGATCAGCGTGTTTCTCGGGTTCCAGGGCGGGGATTGGCTCCGCCACGACACCCCCGATCTGAGCGGGCCGCCGACCATACGGGACGGGCAGGTCTACGAGGACAACATCCACATCGCCGACCTGCTCGACCCGCTCGGCTTCGACGCGTTGTTCCAGGTGGAACACCACGGCTCGCCGTACCACATGACGAGCAATCCCCTGGCCATCCTCTACTACATGGCGGGGCGGACCGAGCGGCTCGAAATGGGCACGTGTGTCGTGGTGCTGCCATGGAACAACCCGCTGCGCGTGGCCGAGGAGCTCTCGGTGCTCGACAACATGCTCCGGGGACGCCGGATCTACGTGGGCGTCGGCCGTGGCAGCTCCCCGAGCGAGTACCGGTACCTGGGCATCGACCAGAACGAGGCCAGCGAGCGTTTCAAGGAGGGCGTCGACATCCTGCGGCTGGCGCTCCGGGAGGAGAACTTCTCCTACGAGGGGACGCACTACCACGTCGCCGGGGCGACGACCCGGCCCCGGCCGTGGTCGGCCACCCTGGGCCAGAACCTCTACGGGGCCCTGGTGAGCAAGTCGAGCCTGGAGCCCGTGGCCGAAATGGGCCTCGACCTCATGTGCACGGGTGGCACCTCGGTGGCCACGATGACCGAGAACTGTGAGATCTTCAACAACGCCAGGGCCCGGGTGGGGCTCGGGCCGACCCGACCCATCGTCGCGGCACCGGGCTACTGCGCCACGTCGCACGAAGCGGCCATGGAGGTGGCGGAACGTGCCTTCGGCGGCTACATCGAGGGCTCGCGGCGCCACTACGGGTTCGACGACCCGCAGCAGTTCGCCGGCATCAAGGGCTACCAGCAGTACGCGCCCGGCGGCGGGGGCGACCCGCGGGGCTCGTCGCCCCGCGAGGACTACATCAGGAGCGGCATCTTCGGCACGCCCGAAGAGTGCATTGAGAAGATACGGCTCTACGCCGACGTCACCGGTACGGACCACATCGTCATGCTGCACTCCATCGCCGGCATGTCGGTGCAGGAGAGCGAGAGCAGCCTGCGGCTGTTCTCGAGCGAGGTTCTGCCCGTCGTGCGCAGCGCCGCGGAGCAGGTCGTCGGCGCGGGCTGAGGAGGCGGCGCCGGTCCCGGCGTGCCGGCTGCCACCGTACGTTGGTAACTTGCACGACGAGGAGCTGCCGTGACCATGAATGCCCGCGCGTGGATCGCCGGTGCGTACGAACATCCGCGACGGGAGATCCGGGACCGCAGCATCCCCCAGCTCCATGCCGAGGTGGCCCTGGGCGCTCTCGCCGACGCGGGGCTCGACATCTCCGACGTCGACGGTTACCTCTGCGATTCTTCGGCCGGCTTCGGCGCCATCTCCATGGCCGACTACCTCAACCTCCGTCCCCGCTACGTGGATTCGACCGAGACCGGTGGCTCGTCCTACCTCGTCCACGTGGGCCACGCGGCCGCCGCCATCGCCACGGGGCGCTGCCAGGTCGCCCTGATCACCATGGCCGGCCTGGGCCGCAGCGGTCGGGCGCCGAGCGCACGGTCCTCGGGTTCGCCCGAGGCCGCGTTCGAATCCACGTGGGGCATGTCGGCCATCAGCGGCTATGCGCTGGCCGCCCAACGGCACATGTTCGAGTTCGGCACGACCAGCGCGCAACTGGCCGAGGTCAAGGTCGCGGCGTCACTGCATGCCCAGCACAATCCCCACGCCTTCTTGCGGAACCCTGTGACGGTGGAGGAGGTGCTCGACTCCCCGGTGATCAGCTCGCCGCTGCACCGCCTCGACTGTTGCGTCGTCACGGACGGCGGGGGAGCGGTCGTGGTGGTCAGCCCGGAAGTGGCACGGGACCTCGGACGCCGCTCGGTGAAGGTCCTGGGCCAGGCCGAGGCGGTGAAGCACACCGGGAACGGCCGCATCGATCTCACGTTCACGGGTGCCGCCTCCACCGGACCGGAGGCGTTCGCCCAGGCGGGCGTGACGCCGGCCGACGTGGACTACGTCTCGCTCTACGACTCGTTCACCATCACCGTCGTGCAGACCATCGAGGACCTGGGATTCTGTGCCAAGGGGGAGGGCGGGCGCTTCGTCCTCGACGGGGCGCTGGTGGCGCCCGACGGCCGGCTGCCCTTCAACACGGACGGTGGTGGCCTCTGCAACAACCATCCGTCGAACCGGGGTGGGATGACAAAAATCATTGAGGCGGTGCGCCAACTGCGGGGTGAGGCACATCCGGCCGTGCAGGTGCCGAATTGCGAAGTCGCCTTGGCCCACGGCACCGGCGGTTCGATCGGCACGAGGATGGGCAGCGCCACGCTGATCCTGGGCCGGGAGGACGCGTGACCGACCAGCTGCCCGTTCCGGCTCCGGAACGCACGCCCGAAACGAGTGAGTTCTGGGATGCCACGACCGAAGGCCGGCTGCTGCTGGCGCGCTGCGACGGATGCGGCGCCGTGCTCTGGTATCCCAAGGCGTACTGCTCCGAGTGTGGCGGGCTGTCCGTGTCGTGGATCGAGGCCGCGGGAACCGGCACGGTCTACAGCTTCACCGTCGCCCATCGTGGTCCCGGGGCTTTCGGCCAGGCCGTGCCCTACGTCATCGCGTACGTCGAGCTGGCGGAGGGACCACGGGTCCTGACCAACATCGTCGGGTGCGAGCCGGACCAGGTGTCGATCGGCCAGCCGGTGCGTGTCGTGTTCACCGACACGGGACACGACAGCGCGCTGTACCGCTTCGAGTTGTCGCAGGCCTCGCCGTCACCGGGACAGGCCTGATGCCCGACGCCGGAGAACGGGCCGATGCGGGGCTGCCCCTGACCGGCGTGCGGGTGCTCGACCTCAGCGGCCGGTCCGGCGCCTACTGCAGCAAGATCCTGGCCGATTTCGGCGCGGACGTGGTCAAGGTCGAGCGACCCGCCGGCGACCGCATGCGCTTCCTCCCGCCGTGCCGCGACGGGCAGACCGGGCCGGAGGCCGGCCTTCTCTTCGCCTACTACCACCACAACAAGCGCGGCATCACCCTCGACTGGGCCCGCGACGACGCGGGCCCGCTGCTCGAGGCCCTGGCGGGCTGGGCCGATGTCGTCGTGGCCTCCCCGCGCGGTGAGCGGGAACGGGTGGTCGGCTTCGTCGAGGACCCACCGTCGCTCTCCTGGGTGCCGGGCTCCGTGCTCACGTGCTTCATTACGCCGTTCGGGTTGACCGGTCCGTACCGTGACTGGCGGGCCACCCCGTTCACCTCGTTCGCCCTGAGCGGGTACATGCACCCTGTCGGTCCCCCCGAAGGGCCGCCGCTGGCCATGCCGGGCCAGCAGTTCTACGACGAGGCCGGCATCTGGGGCGCCTTCCTCGTCCAGGCGACGCTGCGCGGCCCGCGCCAATTGTGGACGCAGGTGATCGACCTCTCGGTGCACGAGGTCGGCTTGTTCAACAAGCTGGGCACCGAGCAGTACGGCCTGGCCGGGCAGATCAAGACCCGGGCCACCAACTTCGGGCCCCCGCCGGGCGGCATTTGGCAGTGCCGGGACGGACTGCTGGACATCGGCGCCCACTCCGATCACCAGTGGGACATCTTCGTGGATCTGCTCGGTCGTCCCGACGTCCTGGCGGATCCCATCTACCGCGACCGCGTCATGCGCGTCCAGCTGTTCGACCTGTTGACCGGCATCATCGCCGACCTGCTGGCCCAGCGCAGCGCCCGGGAGTTCGTGGTGGCCGGACAGGCAGCCGGCCTGCCGTGTGCGTTGACGCAGACGCCGGCTCAGTTCGTGGACGATCCGCAGCCCAGGGCGCGCGGTTTCTTCATTCCGTCGTCGCCGGTCGGCCCCGAGTCGGTGCCCCTCCCCGGTGCCCCGTTCGTCTCGGTCCCGCCGTTGCTCGACTACCGGAGATCGGCGCCCCGTTTGGGAGAGGACAACGAGGAGATGTACGTACGCGAGCTGGGCTACTCGGCCCGGGACCTCGAGAACTGGCGCATCGATGGGCTCCTCTAGCCCGAGCCAGGCGGAGCCGCTCCGCGGCGTGCGCGTCCTGTCGTTCGGCGCCTTCGTCGCCGGGAACATCTGTGCCCTGATGCTGGCCGAGCTCGGAGCGGACGTCGTGAAGATCGAGTCGAGGGACCGCCCGGAGGCGCTGCGCGCCTACGACGCGCCGGGGCGGCCGCCGGTCGTGGAACCGTCGGGCATGCGGACGACGGCTCTCTTCGCCGGGATGACCCGCGGCCTGCGCAGCGCCTGTCTCGACATGACCGACGAAGCCGGCCGGCGAACCTTCCGAGAGCTGTCCGCTCGGGCGGACGTCGTGGTCGAGAACCTGGGGCCGGGCACCATGGAGTCGTGGGGGTGCTCCTACGCGGACCTCCGGGCCGACAACACCGAGCTGGTGATGCTGGCGGTCTCGGGCTACGGCCGGTCGGGACCGCTGGCGGGCTTCCGGGCCTACGCGTCGAACATCAACAACTTCATCGGCCACACGCTGGCCTGGGCGCCCGACGGCATCCACTTCGACTTCGTCGCCGGCATCCACGGGGCCTGTGCCGTGGTGGCCGCCTTGGCCGAGGTGGCCCGGGGTAACGGCGGCGTCTACATCGACATGGCGCAGACCGAGACGGGTGGCGCCATGGTGCCCGTCCTCTACCTGGACTACCTGGCCCACGGCCGGGAGTGGAGCGCCGGGGCCAACGAAGTGCCGGGCTCGCTCTTCTCGGGGGTCTTCCGGTGCCGCGGCGCCGACGCCTGGGTGGCGGTCGAGCTCGAGGATGCCAGGGACTGGGAGGTCCTCTGCACCTACTTCGAGCGACCCGGCCTCGAACCCGACGGTCGCGGTGTCGACGCCGTCCATCGGGCGGTCGAGGCCTGGGCTGCGACGGTCACGCCGCTTCAGGCGACGCTGGCGCTGCAGGAGCTCGGCCTGGCAGCCGGTCCCGTGCAGGACAGCGAGGACCTGTGGCGCGATCCTCAGCACCGGAGCCGGGGCGCCCTCGTCGAGGTCTGCCATCCCGACCTCGGGTGTCTGGAGTATCCGGACGCCCCGTATCCGATACGCCGCCACCCGCCGCGCCCCCGGACCAGCGGGCCCAGGTTGGGTGAGCACACGGCCGAGGTGCTGGGCCAATGGTTGGGCCGCAGCCGGGCTGACGTCGAGACGCTGCAATCCAGCGGTGCCGTGTGGGTGGCCGAAGGGACGGCCGACCCCTCATGTTGAACGGCCGGCTCCGAGAGAGGAGGTGCCATGCCGGGTATCACTGATGGTCGCGTCGCCATCGTCACCGGAGCCGGCCGCGGCATCGGCCGTGGCCATGCCCTGGAACTGGCCCGCCAGGGCGCCAGGGTCGTCGTGAACGACCTGGGCACGGAGGTCGACGGCCGGGGGAGCTCGAAGGGGCCCGCCGGCGCCGTCGTGGACGAGATCCGCGCCGGGGGCGGCGAGGCGGTGGCGAACGGTGACGATGTCGCCGACTGGGACGGTGCCGGGCGGCTCGTGCAGGCGGCCGTCCAGTCCTTCGGCTCCCTCGACGTCGTGGTGAACAACGCGGGCATTTTGCGGGACCGCATGGTGGCCAACATGTCCGTGGAGGAGTGGGACGCCGTCATCAGGGTGCATCTCCGGGGCACCTTCGCCACCATGCGCCGCTCGGCCGAGTATTGGCGTGACCATGCGAGGGCCGGCGGCACGAACGACGCCCGGATCATCAACACCACGTCGGCTTCGGGACTCTTCGGCAACGTGGGGCAGACGAACTACGGAGCGGCCAAGGGCGGCATTGCGGCCATGACGATCATTGCCGCCGGCGAGCTCGGGCGTTACGGGGTGACGGTGAACGCGATCGCCCCGGGTGCGTTCACGCGCATGACCGAACAGGCGAAGCCCGGGTCCAAGGCGCCGGTCGAGCCGGGCGCCTTCGACGTGTCCGACCCGGAGAACATCGCCCCGCTGGTCGCCTGGCTGGCCAGCCCGGAGTCGTCGGACGTCACGGGGCGGGTGTTCAACGTGCGCGGCGGTCAGATACGGGTGCTCGAAGGGTGGCACGCCGGGCCGTCGGCCGACGCCGGTCGGCGCTGGGAGCCCGCCGAGCTCGGTCCCGTCGTGACCCGGCTGGTCGCGGCGGCCACGCCACCCGCGGACCTGTGGGGCGAGCCGGAACGGAGCGCCTGACCACCCGGCCCGGGCGGCGGCGGCGCGTCCTCAGACCTGGCCGGTCCAGTTCTGCGCGTCGCGCAGCACCTCGTTGAACGGCTTCCTGGTGTCGAAGCTCGGTTCACGTGGAAGCCCCAGGGCGCGTTCGCCGATGACGTTGCGTTGCGTCTCGTTGGTCCCACCCGCAATGGCCGCGCCGCGCGCCCGCACATAGGACAGTGCGGGTTCGGGTCCGTCGGGGTCGTCGCCGGCCCAGGTCATGGCGCCCGCACCGCCGATCTCGACGGCCAGGCGGGCCCGCTTCGGGCCGTACGTGCCCCGGAAGAGCTTGACGTAGGAGGCGACGCCCGGCGTCAGGAGACCCAGCTGGCCCATGTGGGCGATGCGCGCGCTCAGCGCCTTGGCCACGAAGTCGGTGGTGTGCGCGCGCGCCAGTTCCTGGCGCACGATGGGATCGTCGAGCCGCCCGGCCCGGCGGGCCAGTTGCACGAGGTCGGGGGCCAGCGGGCCCGGGCCCTCGAGGGGATGACCGTCCTCCGGCCGCCCGGCGCCCCGTTCCATCACGAACATCGTCTGGGTGACGGTCCAGCCGGCGTTGACCTCGCACAGGCGGTCGGTGTCGGGGACGACCACGTCGTCGAAGAACTCCTCGCAGAACTCGGCGACCTCGTTGATCTGCTTGATGGGCCTGATGGTGACCCCGGGGGCGCGACAGGGCACCAGGAACCACGTGAGGCCCTGGTGCTTCGGGACGTCCCAGTCGGTGCGGGCCAGGCACATGCCCGAGTCAGCCAGGTGAGCGAACGTGCTCCAGATCTTCTGGCCGTTGAGGATCCACTGCTCACCGTCCCTGGTCGCCCGGGTCCGGGCGCCGGCCAGGTCCGAGCCCGAGGAGGGTTCGGAGAAGAACTGGCAGACCAGCTCGTCCCCGGCCAGGACTCTGGGCACGAACCGGCGCAGGAACTCCGGCGCGGCGTAGGCCAGCATGGTGGGGACGCAGACGTAGAAGGTGGTGATGGTCAGCGCGCCGAAGTCGGGCAGCACGAAGTCCGCCGCCTCGTCCAGGAAGGCCCATTCGTACGCGTCGGGCAGGCCCTGTCCGCCGTATTCCTTCGGCCACGTAATGCCCGCGTAGCCGCCCTCGAAGAGTCGCCGTTGCAGCGCCCGGTGGGTCGCCATGACCTCGCGGCGTGTAGTAGTCGACGTCATGGCCCGCGTCGGGGCCGTCGCGGCGCGGCATGTGCTCGCTCAGCCAGGCCCGGGCCGTACGGCGGTAGGCGCGCAGGGCCTCGTCTTCGGTCCCGTCTGCCTGCTCGCGGTCGTCGATCGTCATTGCTGTGAGAGGCCGTGGGCCCGGCAGATGCGCTCCCGGTGCCAATCCGACTGTCCGAACAGCACACCGTTCATGGTGATGCGGCGCAAGAAGAGATGAAGGTCGTGTTCCCAGGTGAAGCCGATCCCGGCGAAAACCTGGGCGCACCCCTGGGCCAGGTCGATGCCGGCGTCCGCCACCCACGACTTGGCCATGCTGACGATCTCCCCCGCCTCCTTCCGGTCATCTTGCACGGCGCGGACGGCGGCGGCCGTCACGGCCTTGCTCGTCTCGAGAGCCAGGCTGAGGTCGGCCAGCTGATGCTTCACCGCTTGGAAGGAGCCGATGGGCCGGCCGAACGCCGTGCGGTCGATGGCGTACCTACGCGTGAGCTCGAAGAGGGCGGCCATGGCACCCACGGTCTCCGCGGTGGACAACACGCAGGCCAGCTGCAGCTGGACTTCGACGTCGCGCTCGGAGCCGCCCGGGTGCCCGACGGCCGCCGCGGCCGGCACGACCACTTCGTCGAAGGACACCACGCCGTAGCGTTGCGTCACGTCGAGCGCCTCCAGCGCGGTCACCGTGATGCCGGGGGACGTGGCTTCGACCAGGAACTGGGAGACGCCATGACTCCCGTCGGTCGAGACGAGGAGCCAGTCGGCCCCGGGGGCGGCCGGCACGGGTTTGGCCTGGCCTGAAATGGTGAACCCCCCGCCCCGGGGGGTCGCGGTCACCGCGACGCCGGGAGCCGGACGGGCGACGCCATCGCCGAAGACCCAGGTGGCCGTCAGCTCGCCCGCGCACAGGGAGGGGAGGATCCGCGCCTGTTGCTCCGGCGTTCCCGCGGCCGCCAGCGCGGCGGCGGCGACATTCATGCCGATGAAAGGGCCGGGCTGGAGGGCGCGGCCCCGTTCCTCGGCGATGATCGCCAGGTCACGGAGGCCCTCGCCCGAGACGCTCCCACCTCCGAGCTCTTCGGGCACCAGCGGGGCGAACCACCCGAGTTCGCCCGCGCCGCGGACATAACCCGGAGGGAGGCCGGACTCGCTCCCGATCAGCTGGCGCACCGTGGGCAATGGGCACGCCGTGTCGATGAAACGCGCCGCCGTCTCCCGCAGGAGCTCCTGGTCGCTGCTGAGGCCGAGTTCCATCGTGCTCATTTCCGACTGGGACGCCGCCGACTCACGCCAGGAGGCCCCCGGCGGTCGCGGGCCTTCTGGGCTGGTGGAACTGCGCCACGGTCTACGGTACCATCGGTCCGGGTTGGCCTGGGCAGACGCCCAAAAAATGACATGAACCTGGGACGAGCGCTCTGATCCACCAGCGGTAGGCGCGGGTGGGTCGGATCGGGGGATGCGGTGCTGCAGTATGTGATCGCTGGCCTGGTCTACGGGGGGATCTACGCCATCACGGCGTCCGGGCTGGTGGTGACCTACCAATCGACGGGCATCTTGAACTTCGCGTTCGCCTCGCTCGCCTACGCGCTGGCGCGCCTCTACTACTGGCTCAACACCCAAGAGCACTGGGCCATCGTCCCGGCGGCGCTGGTGACCATCGTCGTGGCCGGACCGGCCCTGGGCGTCGGGCTGTACTTCTTCCTCTTCAAGAGGCTCCGGCTGGCCCGACCACTCATCAAGGTGGTGGCCACGATCGGCATCTCGGTGGCCATCCCGCCCGCGGCGGCGTTGATCTTCGGCAATCAGGCGATCCTGTCCGCCCCCGGCCTGGCCCCCGAACCGGTCCGCGTGTTCGATTTCCTCGGTGTGGCGGTCACCATGGAGCAGGTCATCACGTACATCTGCGTGGCCCTGGTCGTCGTGGTCGGTGTCGTGATCCTCCGGTTCACCGACATTGGGCTCCGGGTGCGGGCCATGGTCGACTCGCCCGCCATGACGTCTCTGTCGGCCACCAGTCCCGATCGGATCTCCATGGGTGTCTGGGCGGTGAGCATCGGGTTGGCCGGGCTCGTCGGGGTCCTGTCCGCCCCCGTGGTCGGCCTCGACCCGGGCGACATCACCCTGGTGATGGTGGCTGCCTTCGCCGCGGTGATCGCAGCCCGGCTGCGCAGCCTCCCCGTCGCCATGGCCGTCGGGCTCCTCATGGGGATCGCCGAGAACCTCGTGCAGTACTTCTTCACCAACTCCAGCACGTTGAGCGCCGACGTGATCCCGGCCATCCCATTCATCGTCACCGCGATCGTCCTGATCTACTTCATGATCCGGGGGACCGGGACCGAGGAGTCCGAGGGCTCCGGCGGCCCGCTCGACCGGGCCATTACGCCCCAGGGCGAGCCGACCACGGGCACCAACCGCGAGCGCTACGCCGCCACGTTCGGCTGGCACCTCCCTCTGCTGGCCTTCGCCATTTTGTGCATCCTGCCGCTGGTCCTGAGCGGGTTCTGGGTCGGCCTCATTGCGCAGGGCGTCTGTTTCTCCATCATCTTGTTGTCCATCACCCTGGTCACCGGCGAGGGCGGCATGATCTGGCTCTGCCAGGCCTCCTTCGCCGGTATCGGGGCCGTGACGGCGGCGCAGCTGGCGGTCCACCACGGGTGGCCGGTCATGCTGGCGGTGTTGGTAGGCGGCGTGGTCGCCGCCCCGTTCGGGGTGATCATCGGCCTGGTCACCATCCGCCTGGGCAACCTCTACGTGGCGCTGGTCACCCTGACGGTCGGGCTGCTGTTCGACGACCTGGTGTTCACCCAGAACATCTTCTCCAACGACGCCATCGGGGTGAACGTCAACCTGCCCTCCTTCGCCTCGAGCCCGCGCGCCTTCACGTACCTGGCCCTGGCCGTGTTCGCCGTCGCCGCGCTGATCATCCTGAACCTGCAGAAGTCGACGGCCGGCCTGGCGCTGAACGCCGTCCGCTGGAGCCCCGTCGGGGCACGGACCATCGGGATCGGCGTGCTGCAGATGAAGGTCCTGGTGTCGGGGATCGCGGCCTGCGTGGCCGGAATCGGTGGGGCCATGTACGCCCTTTCCCTCGGCACCGCCCTGCCGACCAATTATTCCTCTCTGCTCGGATTGATCTGGCTGGCCATTCTGGTGACGCTGGGCATCCGTTCCAACACGGCCGCCCTCATGGCCGGGGTGTCCTACACCGTGCTGGCGGGTATCGCCGTGGCCTACCTGCCCGCCGCCTACGCCGAGGTCACGCCCATCCTCTTCGGGCTCGGCGCCGTACAGGTGGCCAAGTTCCCGAACGGGGCGATGACCGAGAACGCCCGGCAGGTCCTCTGGTTCTGGGACAAGGTGCGCGGCGCTCCGAAGGCCAGCCAGATCCCCGTGCCCCAGGAGGCCGCGGCAGTGGTCGGGGGCGATCTTGCCTGAGCACCTCGACCCTGGCGCGCCGGGCACGACAGTGACGGAGCCCGCGCTGGCCGCCACCGGCGTGACCGTGCGCTTCGGTGGGCTCACCGCCCTGGCCGACGTCTCCATCGACGTGCCGCCCGGGACCATTGTGGGGCTCGTCGGTCCGAATGGTGCCGGCAAGTCCACGCTCTTCGCCGTGATCTCCGGGCTGGTGCGCCCCGTCACGGGCCGTGTCTTCATCGCCGGCGAGGACGTCACGGGGATGAGCACCGCGCCGCGGGCCCGACTGGGGCTGGCGCGCACCTTCCAGCATCCCGAGCTCTTCATGGGGATGACGGTGCGCGATCACCTCGTCCTGGCGCACCGGGCCCACTACGAGCGGCGTCGCTGCTGGAGCGACCTCGTCAACTTCCGCGCCGTGTTCCCACCGGACCAGGCCGAGACCGAGCAGGTCGATGCCCTGTTGGAGCTCCTCGGCCTGACGGAGATCGCCAAGACCCAGGTGTCGGTGCTCCCCTTGGGGTGGGCCCGGCTGGTGGAGGTGGGCCGGGCCCTGGCCACGAATCCGAAGGTGGTGTTGCTCGACGAGCCCTTGTCGGGACTGGACCTCCGGGCCACCGAGAACCTGACGGCGGCCTTCGAGCGGGTCGTCGCCAACAGCCGCGCCGGCCTGTCGCTGCTCATGGTCGAACACGACGTGGCATCGGTGCTGGCCCTCTCGAGCAAAATATTCGTGCTCAACTTCGGCCAGCTCATTGCGCGGGGGACGCCCGACGAGGTGCGGGCCGATCCCGCCGTCCGCGACGCCTACCTGGGCGACGAGGACTCGACGGCCGCGGGACAGGACGCGTCGGGAGTGCCGGCGTGAGCGGGCCCATGCTGGTGGTGGAGAACCTCGACGTGAGCTACGGGGCCTCCCAGGCGCTCTTCGGTGTCTCCTTGGAGGTCGAAGCCGGCTCCATGGTCGCCGTGCTGGGCGCCAACGGCGCCGGCAAGAGCACGCTGGCGCGCACCGTCTCCGGGCTCGTCCCTTCGACCGCGGGGTGCGTCCGCTTCGACGGGGTCGACATCACCAAGCGGGCGGCCTTCAAGTTGAGCGCCGAAGGACTGGCCCACATTCCCGAGGGCCGCGGCATCTTCCCGGGACTGTCGGTGGCCGAGAACCTGCGCATGGCGGTCAAGCAGCTCAACCGGGCCGAGCGCGAGGCAGCCATAGACGCCGCCATCGAGCGCTTTCCCGTGCTCGGTGAGCGCCGGCGCCAGGGGGCGGGGACGCTGTCGGGCGGCGAGCAGCAGATGTTGGCGTTGGCCCGCGCCCTGGCGGTCACGCCCAAGCTCATCATCGCCGACGAAATGTCGCTCGGGTTGGCCCCCCTGGTGGCCGATGCCGTGTTCGAGGGCCTCGACCAGGCCCGTAAATCCGGCATCACCGTCGTGCTCATTGAGCAGTTCGTCCATCGGGCGCTCGGACTGGCCGACCGCTGTGTCGTCCTCACCCGTGGTCGCGTCGGGTGGTCCGGGCCGGCCTCGGAGGCGCACCAGGAGGTCATCGACCGCTACCTCGGGGAGGTGGCGCACAGCGCGTGACCGATCGGCGAGGGGACATGGAGCAGAAAGAGGATCAGAGGTTGGCCGATTTTCGGACCGGTCTGGTCGAATGGTTGTCGGCCAATCTCACGTCCGAGGTGACGGAGGCGCAACGCGCCGGCGGCGAGGGTGAGGAGGACGGCTTCGAGGTGCTCCGGGCCTGGAACGCCCGGCTGGCCGACGCCGGCTGGGCCGCCGTCGCCTGGCCCGCCCGTTATGGCGGCCGCGACGCCGACGTGGAGCAGCAGCTGGCCTATCAGGAGGAGATGGTCCGAGCCGGCGCACCGGGACCGGTGAACACCATCGGTGTGTCCAACATTGCTCCGGCCATCATGTCGTTGGGCACCGACGAGCAGAAGGAGCGCTTCCTCCGCCCGATGTTGCGCGGCGACGAAATCTGGTGCCAGGGGATGTCGGAGCCCGACGCCGGCTCCGACCTCGCCTCCCTGCGCACCGCGGCCCGGGCCGAGGGCGACACCTTCGTCGTCAGCGGCCAGAAGACGTGGAACAGCCTCGGTGCCCACGCCGACTGGTGCCAGCTCTACGTGCGCACCGACCCCGAGGCCCCCAAGCACAAGGGGATCAGTTGCCTCCTCGTCGACATGTCCTCCCCCGGCATCACGGTGCGCCCACTGCGCACCATGTCGGGTGACTTCACCTTCTCCGAGCTCTTCTTCGACGACGTGGCCGTCCCCCGGTCCGGGTTGCTCGGCCGGCTCAACGAGGGATGGCGGGTGGCCATGACCACCCTCAGTCACGAGCGGGCGGGCGTGGCCCGCCTCCACCTCGACCTCTCCGCCCGATTCGAGGAGCTGCTCGACGCGGCCCGCCGGCGCGGGCCCATCCGCGACGCGGGGCAGCGGGACCGGATCGCCCGTCTCTACACCGACATCGCCTGCCTGCGGTACGCCACGTCCCGGGAGTTGGCCAAGGTCGGCCAGGGTGGGCAGCCGTCACCCACCATGGGCGGGTTGGCCAAGCTGGCCTGGGCGCGAGGCGGCCAGCAGCTGGCCGAGCTGGCGGTGAGCGTGCTCGGCCCCGAAGCCCTGCTCGACGGGCCCTGGGCCAAGGCTCTGCTGATGTCGCCCTCGTATTCGATCGCCGGCGGCACCGGGGACATCAACCGCAACGTCGTCGCCGAACACGGACTCGGGTTGCCCCGATGAGCGTCCGGACACAGAGCACACCTCGAGAGAAGGAGAGACGGACATGACAGCAACGTGGGGGTACGAAGGCCGTCGGGTCATCGTGAGCGGCGGGGGTGGAGCCGGCATGGGCGCCGCCGCCGTGCGCCACCTGAGCGACCTCGGGGCCGAGGTGCACGTCCTCGACCTCAAGGAGCCGCCCGTCGAGGTGTCGAGCTACCAGGCGGTCGACCTGCGCGACCCCGACGCCACCACGGCCGCCGTCGAGCGCATCGGAGGTCCGGTGCACGCGCTGTTCAACTGCGCCGGGCTGGCCGGGTCGAAGTTCCCCGACCTCGATGTCATGCTGGTCAACTTCGTGGGCATGCGCCACCTGGCCGAGGCGGTGTCCGCCCGCATGGAGCCGGGGTCGGCCATCGCCAGCATTTCGTCCACGGCGGGGTCGGGTTACCTGGGAAGCATCGGAAAGTGGATGCCCCTGGTCCTGACCCCCGGTTTCGACGCGGCCAAGAAATGGTGCGAGGACAACCCCGAGGAGATCGCCGGCGGGTACGGCCCCTCGAAGGAGGCGATCATCATTTGGACGTTGTGGGCGTCCTACGCCCTGGCCGGGCAGGGCATCCGGGTCAACTGCATCAGCCCCGGTCCGACCGACACGCCGATGATGCCCGACTTCGAGAAGTACGTCGGCAAGGAGTTCATGGAGAACTTCCCCGTCCCGCTCGGGAGACGCTCGACGCCCGACGAGCAGGCGTGGCCACTCATCTTCTTGAACTCCCCGCTGGCCAGCTACGTCACGGGGGAGAACGTCGTCACGGACGGGGGCACCATGGGTGCCGTCATGACCGGGAGCATCGACATCTCCGGTCTGATCCCCGAGTCGATGCAGTAGCGCACCGTCCCACCCGGGCCCACCGTGCCGGCCGTGTGCTCAGGCCGCGGCACTCTCGAGGATGTGCACGGCGCACGACGATCCCAGGCCGATCACGTGGGCCAGGCCGACCCGGGCCCCGGGGATCTGGCGCGCCCCGGCCTCGTCACGCAGGTGGTGGCACAGCTCCCAAATGTTGGCCAGTCCCGTCGCCGCGACCGGATGCCCCTTGGACTCGAGCCCACCGGACACGTTGACCGGCATCGTCCCGTCGCGCCACGGCGCACCGCGGTCGAAGAAGTCGACGGCCCCTCCGGGCTCACACAGGCCCAGGTTGTCGTAATGCACCAGTTCTGCGGTGGCGAAGCAGTCGTGGAGCTCGACGAGGTCGAGGTCGTCGGGGCCCAGGCCGGCTAATTCGTAGGCGCGGCCGGCCGCGTTGCGGGTCAACGTGTTGATGTCGGGGAGCGCCTGCCCCGATTCGACCCAGGGATCGCTGGTCAGCACCGATGCCACCACCTTCACGGCTCGCCGCCGCTGCGCCAGCGAAAGGGTCTTGAGCTTGGCGGCCGACACCACGACCGCCGCCGCCGCCCCGTCGCAGTTGGCCGAGCACATCGCCCGCGTGTTGGGGTAGGCGATCATCAGGTCGCCCATGATCTGCTCCAGCGACATCTTCTTCGAGTAGGCCGCCAGCGGATTGAGCGTCGAATGCGCGTGGTTCTTCTCGCTGATGCGGGCGAACAGCTCGAAGCTGGTGCCGCCGTGCTTGTGGCCGTATTCCATTCCGATCTGGGCGAAGACGCCCGGCATGGTCTCGGTTCCCATGCGGCCGTCGAGCGGAGCGATCGCCCCGAACCGCCCCTCGGGCGTCCACGTGGATCCGTCCTCGCTGCGGTCACCGCCGGCCAACAGACCGGCCCCGGCCAGCTTCTCGACCCCCACCGCCAGGCCGAAGTCGACCTCACCCGCCTTGACCGCCATGATGACCGAGCGGAGCGCGGTGGCGCCGGTGGAGCAGGCATTGGACACGTTGAACACCGGGATGCCGAATTGGCCGATCTGCTGGAGGAGGTGCTGGCCGATCGTGCGCCCCAGGAGATTGCCGTAGGCCAGGATCTCGATCTCCTTCATGGTGACCCCGCCGTCGGCCAGGGCGGCCGTGGCCGCCTCGGCGGCCAGATCGATGACGTCCTTGTCCGGGTGCTTGCCGAACTTGGTCATGTTGATGCCCAGGATCCAGACGTCGTCGCTCATCCCCGCGCTCCTCGCTGACCTGGGCGTTCGGCTTGGACGCTACCAGTCGCACCCGGGACGACCCACGGAAGGGACAGGCGCGTTCACTCCGCCCGGAGCGCGATCGTGGTCGGGGTGCGTGCCGCCAGCAGTGCCGGCGCTACGGCCAGCACGGCACCGGCGAGCAGCAGCACGAAGGTCCCGACGACGAGCCCGAGAACGGGTGCGACGACGACCGGGACCACACCGAGCGAAGCCGCAAAGCGCGACCAGAGGAGTCGCCCCACGGCGAGGCCAACCGGAAGGCCGACGACGATGGCGATGGCCAGAATCGTCATCGCCTGCCATGTCACGACGGATCCCAGTTGGCGGCGGGTCATGCCCAGTGTCTTGAGCACGGCCAGCTCGCGCCGCCGTCGGCGCGTGGCGGCCACCACGGTGGCGGAGAGTGAGAGCAGCACGGCCACGGCCACGGCGGTGGCCAACACGATCGGCTGGCTGCCCATCTGCCCCGCGTTGACGATCGCGGCACCTCGGACCTGGGGTACCTGGTAGTCGCTTCCGGGAACGCCGCCCGGACTGGCCGACACGATCCGGTTGACGACGGCCCCGAGGTCGGCTTGGGCGTCGACGTCGATGGCCAAGGTCGACGGCAGCGCGGAGAAGGCTTCAGCCGGCGCGGCGTTGAATGCGCCGAGATCCTCAATCGAGAGCAACGTGCTCTCCGGGAGCATCGCGCCGCGTCCGAGTGACACATGGTCCGACAGCGTCACCCCTATGGAAGGCAGCGTCACCGTGCCGACGATGGTCAACCGGCGCGCCGTCGGGCCCGTCCCGACGAACACGGTGTCGCCGACCCTCTTGCCCAGCTGCTGCAGGGTCAGCGCCCCCAGCTCGATCTCGCTCGGGCCGCGGCCGCTGCCGATCCGGATGGCCCCGGCGTCCGTCAGCATCGTCCCGCTCACGGTCGGCGGCTCGACGGCCCTGCCATGGGTGGCGAGTCCCATCACGGGTACGACCTGTCCGTCGATCGGGAGTTGTGTGAAGCCGAACGTCGACCACCCTCTGACGCCGTGCACCTTTGCCATGACCTGATCGAGCACGCCCTCGCCATCGCCCAGCGTGGTGGCGTTGACGTCCTGGGGGAGGAAGCTGCCGTAGCCCCCCTCGTCCTGGATGAGGGCATCCCAATTCCATCCGTAGCGCTGCGGATGGCTGACCAGGCCGTTGAGGCTGCTCCCGAAAATCACCGCCGCCACGACGGCGGCGACGGCGATCACACATCCCACGAGGTTCGAGCGCACCCCCATCTGCCGGGCGCCCGGGGGGGCGTCGAGCGCGTAGCTGGTGCCGATGGCCGCCGGCAGTGGACAGCCGGAGGCCGCGGCCACCCGTGACGTCAGCGACGGCCTCGTGCTGCCGACGGCGTGCGCCGGGCGGACGGCCCGCCAGGCCAACCCGGCCAACATCACCAGCAAGAGGGCCAAGAGCAGAAGCCCCCCGCCCAGCACCACGGTCGTGTCGAGTTGTAAGCCCCGGGCTGGGTCGACGGCGCGCACCGGTCCCACCGGTGCCAGCGGCGACAGGGCGAACGCACCGACGACGGCCACGGCGACGCCGGCCGCGACGGCCATGGCTCCCCCGAGGGCGCACGCCAGCGCTGTCTGCGCCGTGGTTAGCCCCATTGCTCGCAGGGCACCGGACTGCGTTGCCGATCGGGCGAGCATCTGCACCAGCGCCTGCCCGACGAGCACCAGGAGGGCGAGCAGCGCGAAGGCGCCGAACACGGCCAAGGCGACCGCCTGCGGCCGGATGGCCTCTTGCACCTGCTGGTGCACCGTGTCGAGCTGGCGGATGGCGAAGATGTAGCCGTTGCCCACCCGCTGTTGGAGGTGCCCCACGGCTGCTTGCAGCGCCGGGACGCCCGCGCTGCCCCTCGTGAGGCGCAGTCCGACCCAGGAGAATGCGACGGGGTTGGGCAGGCGTTCGGTCGCCGCCGTGGCCGCCGGCGGTAGGACGGCGCTGTTGACCTGGTCGAACTGGTCGACAAGGACTGGGGGCAGGTCGACGATGGCCGCGACCCGGTAGGTCCGATACCCCGTCGTCGCGTTGTTCGGCGAGAGGGCGTTCTCGAATTGGTAGGTCACCCTGCCCCCGACTCCCACACCGAAGAGGCGAGCCAACCCAGGCGTCAACGCGATCTCGTCGGTCGAACGGAGTGGGGGGAGCCGTCCCTTCTGCACGGTCATCGTGTCTTGGGTGAACAGGTCTCCGTTGACGCTGCCGGCGAAGCCGTCGGTCACGAACGAGTCGTCGACGTGTCCGTGCACGACGGGGTTGGCGTCGAATCCCAGCCACGCGGCGCTCGATCGGACGCCCGGCAGTGCTGCGACCCTCGCGATCAAGGAGGTATCCGGAGACGGGACGTTGACGAAGACGTCGCTGGCGTTGGTGGCGCGCAGGTAGCGCCCATAGGCCGACTCGGTCCGCCGCGCGCCGGCCAGTGCGGCCAGCGCGGCCGCGCCCAGGAGCCCGCAGAGAACGGCGACCACCACCATCGACTGCCAGGTGCGTCCCCACGTCGCCCGCCTGCAGTACCACGCGGCCGTCATCGACGATCATGATGGGATCTACCGGGTCGGATCGCAAGGGTGATAACCCGGTCTGACCAGGAGTGCTAGTACCCCCGGCGGGGCGCTCAGCCGCTGAAAGCTTCCCCCGACGCGCGACGGTGACGGACCCGCCACGACACCAGCGCAGCCGGGCCCACCCCGTGGGGGCGCTTCTCGGCCGCGCCCGACGATGGCGGCCTCACGCCTGCTCGAGGGCCCGCCAAATTTCCGCCGTGGCGTCGATGTCGTGTGACGTGCGCCCGAGGAACAGGCGGAGTCCGAGTGGCAGCCGCGTCCCGGGCCAGGTATGGCCGGCGCCCCGCGCCACCCACAGGGTGACGGCTCCCGGCCCCGCGTCGGGGCCGAAGGAGAAGCGGGTCAGCGCGCCGCTCACCTCCTCCTGCCGGGGTTCGGGCGCGACGTCGTTGGCCCGGGCCCAGGCCACCGCGGCATCGAGGACGCTCTCGTTCCAGCGCGCCGTCCCACTACCGGCCAGGGGATTGATGCGATCACTCGTGCCGTGGAAGGCGACCACCCGCACGGGGTGCTGCAGGGGGACAGGGGCCGGCGACCGCAGTCCGGCCACCGCTCCGAGCACCGCCACCTCGTCGCGTGCGGTGGAGGCGAAGCGGCTGGCCATCCGCGCGCCACCCGACATGCCGGTGACGCCCAGCCGTGCGGTCGACGGCTGGAACCTCTGGCGCAGGTAGTCGACGGCCGCCTTCAGGAAGGCCTGGTCGCCCGAGAGGTCCCACTCCCAGCCCGAGCCCAAGGGCAGCCCACCCTGCGGGAAGGCGACCACGGCACCCCGGGAGGCCAGGGGTTCCATGCGGCTGAGCCGCCGCTGGTTCTCGGGGCTGGACCGGCTGCCGTGCAGGCTCAAGAGCACCGTCGACGGGGTGCCCGTGGGTTCGGCGACCAGGAGGCGTCGGGTGGCGCCGCCCATCACCTCAATGCTGTGCCAGCTCGCGGTCACGGCGCGACCCGCCACCGGTGAGCCAACGTCTCCACCCAGTCCAAGGCGTCGCCCGCATCGGGCGGTGGCGCCTCGACCAGCACGAGCTCGCTCACCCCCAGAGCCTCGAGGTCCGGAAGGTCGGCTGTGGTCGCCCCGGTGAGGGCGACCGCCGTGTCCAGCTCGGCCGCCGAGCGGCCCCGTTCCTGGCAGGCCGAGCGGAGAAAGGCCAGGCGTTCGGGCAGTGTCGCCGGCGACAGGTTGAACCCGTACCAGCCGTCACCACACCGGGCCACCCGTTCGAGGGCGCCGTCGCTGTTCCCCCCGAGCACCACCGGAATGGTGCGGCGGATCGGCTTGGGATAGCAGCGCACCCGGTCGAACCGCACGTGGGTACCGGTGTGCGAGGCGACGTCGTCGCGCCAGAGCGCGCGCAGCACGTCGATGTACTCCTCGGCCCGCGCCCCCCGGCCACCGAAGGGCACCCCCAGGGCGGCGAACTCCTCGGCCGACCACCCGATCCCGACCCCCAGCGTCAGGCGGCCGCCGGAAAGAACGTCGATCGTGGCCGCCCGCTTGGCCACCACGACGGGGTTGTGCTCGGGCAACAGCAGGACGCCGGTGGCCAGACGGATGGTCGAGGTCGTGGCGGACACGTATCCGAGCAGGTCGAGGGGGTCCAGCCAGTCGGCCCCGCTCGGCACCGCGATGCGGCCGTCGTCCGCGTAGGGGTACACCGAATCGGAGCGGTCGACCATGACGACGTGTTCGCCGGCCCACAAGGTGGCGAAGCCGCAGCGCTCGGCCGCCCGGGCCACCGCGCCGATCACCAGTGGGTCGGCGCCCGGACCGATGCCGAGAGCATGGAGGCCGACGTGCACGCCGCGTCGAGCCCGGGTCAGCCGGCCGGGTCGGGACGGGCGTCGAGCGATGTCGATGCCGGCCGGACAGGTGCATCGTCGAGGAGGGCCGATCGGCCGCGTCCGGCGCCTAGCGCCACTGGAAGTCGGGGGGTCGCCGCTCGAGAAAGGCCTGGCGCGCCTCGTGCGCGTCCTCGAAGCCCTGCAGGCGCGCCGTGTAGTCCTGCTCGGTCCGGTAGGCGTCGCGCCACGGGAGGCCCTCGACCCGGTTCATCGATTCCTTGGCCAGTCGCAGGGCGATCGGGCTCTTCGCCGCCAGCTCGGCCGCCAGCTCCCGGGCGGCGTCAGCCAGCTGGTCGGGCGCCACCACGGCGCGGACGGCGCCCAGTCGTTGCATTTCGGCGGCCGAGACCTGCTCGCCCGTGAAGAACATTTCGCGCGCCTTGTACCGCCCGACCAACAGGGAGAGGTGCGCGCTGGCGCCGAGGAGGCCGACGTTGATCTCCGTGGTGCCGAAGCGGGCCGCCTCGGAGGCCACCAAAATGTCGCAGCAGGCCGCGAAGGCGAGACCGGCGCCCAGGGCCGGCCCGTTGACGGCGGCGATCACGGGGACGGCACAGTCGACGATGGCCCACATAGCGTCGCGGGCCACGCTGCCCGGGTCCGTGACGGCGCGGGCGGGTACCTCGTCGGCCGGGGCCTTTTGGTCGACCGACCTGAGGTCCACCCCGGCCATGAAGGCCTTGGTGCCGGTGGCCGTGAAGACGGCGACCCGGACGTCGCGCTGGGCACTCAGCGCCGTGAACGCGTCGCGGATTTCCGCCATGGTGGCCCGGGTGATGGCGTTGACGGGGGGCCGGTCCAGGGTCACCGTCGCGATGTGATCCCGCACCTCGACGGTTATGTCGCCCATCAATCACCCCTTCGTGCCGGCGTCCCGGTCACCATGTCGGCTCGCCGAGCCGGTGCCGTTCGCCAGGGAGCATACCGAGGGCGTCAGCGCGGTCCCCGTCCGCGCCCGTTCGCCCGGGTCGGCCGGTGACGGAGGCGAACCTCCGCCACCGGCGTCGCCGGTCCTCCAAGAGCGTCAGCCGAAGTTCTTGGGCGGGGTCGACGTGGCCCCGGTGTACTTCTTTATCGACCCGGATCCCGGGCTGGTCACGTAGACCGGGCTGACCGGCTCGGCGCCGATCCAGCTGCCCGTGGGCGTCACCGCGGGCGGGGCCGAGCTCTCGAGCTTGACCACCTCCTCGCCTTCGAAGCCGAAGTGCACCGAGCTCGAGTACGAGAGCGGGACGAAGCCCGGCGTGTCGAAGGTCTTGCCGTCCTTGGCGATGGCGTCGATCAGTCCCTGGCGGGTCAGGTTCTTGCCTGCCTTCTGGAGCGCCTGCACGAACGTGTAGGCCAGCGCCACGCCGTACTCGTCGTTGCCGTCGAGGCCGGACTTGGCGTAGAGCGTCGGTGCGTACTGCTGCAGAATCTTCTTGGCGTCCTGCACCCACGGGTTGGCCGTGTCCGACTCGGGCGCGAAGTAGGCCGTGGTGACGACGCCGTTGAGCAGGCCGGCGGCCGCCGAGACCTGCGAGGCGGAGGCGCCGCCCTTCTGGGCGAACGACTCGAGCAGCGGGCCCACCGTCGGCGGGTCGGCGCCAACGCTGTCCACCACGTACTGCGGGGCGTAGCTGATGACCGCGGCCGGCAGCATGGCCAGTGCCGTGGCGGCGGGGATCGTGGCCAGCACGACCACCTGGGCCCCGGCCGCCTTCAGCGCCGCCATCTGATTGGACAGGGGGCCGGCCAGGGTCGCCGCGTCGTACGTCTGCTGCGACACCACCGACGACGCCGGGATCTCCATGTCGAGCCCCTTGACCACGTCCTGGCCGAACTCGTCGTCCTGGTAGAGGTAGCCGATCTTCTTCCCGGCGAAGTTGGCCTTTATGTAGGCGCCGAGGATCTTGCCGTCCACCGTGTACGGCGGCTGCCAACCGAGGCTGTAGGGGTACTTGGAGTTGCTCCAGCAGTTGCAGCCCGACTCAATGAAGAGCTGGGGAATCTTCTGCTGGTTCAGGAACGACTGCACGGCCGCCTGGGTCGGGGTCCCGAGCGATCCCACGTCGGCGAAGATGTTGTCCTGCAGGACGAGCTGCCTGGTCAACGTGGCCGTGTTGGCCGGGTTGTAGCCGTCGTCGAGGTACGTGTACTTGATTTTGCGCCCGTACACGCCGCCGTGCGCGTTGACCCAGTCGAAGACCGCGGTCATGGCCGGGGCAATTTCGTCGTAGCCCGGTGCGGCCGGCCCGGTCAGTGGCACCGTGGCCCCGATGGTGATCTGTGACGCCGTGACCCCCGGAGTGCTCTCGGCGTTGGCCGTCTCGGGGAGAAGGGTCACCGCCAGCGCGAGGCCGATGGAACCGGCCATCAACGCCCGGGTCCATCGGCCCCTACCCCTGTGCCTCTTTGTCGTTCGTGACATCACGTCTCCCTTTCTGTTGCTCTTGTTTACTTGTCGCTCTAGTCGCCGGCCGGCACCGCGACGGGTGCCGGGGCACCGCGCCCACCCTGGCCCGGATGCGGACGGTGTGCCCACAGCCAGCGCAGGCCGCCCTGAATCCCGTTGGGTGCAGCCAACATGGCCACGATCAACACCGCACCGAAGATGATCGTCGCCATGTACGCGTTCGCTCCGCTGCCCAGGGCGAAGTGGTTCGACACCGAGGTCGACCACTGGGGCAGGTACACCAGCAAAATGCCGCCCCAGACCATTCCGACCAGCGTTCCGGTGCCTCCGAGCACCATGGCCGCCAGCAGCTGAATCGACAGGGTGAGCGGGAACTCGCCTGTGTTGGCCACACCGGTCGACAGCACGAGCAGCGCTCCGCCCAGACCGGCGCACCCCGCGCTGATGGCGAAGGCCAGCACCTTGGTCCGGGCCACGTGGATCCCCGCCAATGACGCCGCGATTTCGTCGTCGCGCACGGCCCGGAAGGCGCGCCCGAAACGGCTCCACAGCAGGTTGGCCACCAGCACCATGACCACCAGCGCGATGCCCACCTGAATGAGGGCCAGCCATTCCTCTGCGCTGAGCGATCCCGGGGCGGTCGGGACGGTCGTCGTGAGCCCCTGGTCGCCGCCGAAGGTGGCAGGCCACTTGTCGGCGATGGAGGGCAGGGCGAGCGCGAAGAGCAGCGTCATGCCGGCCAGGTAGGGGCCCTTCAGGCGGGTAGCCGGGAGCCCGATGACGACGCCGGCCGCGGCCGCCACGCCCGCCGCCGCGGCCAGCTCGAGCACGAAGTTGGTCGACGTGTGCGTCATGAGCAGCGCCACCGTGTACGCCCCGACCGCCATGAACGCGCCGTGGCCGAGCGAAATCTGCCCGTTGACGCCGGTGAGCAGACTCAGCCCGACCAGCGCCACCACGTAGGCACCGATTTCGCCGACCTGGTATTCGTTGTACGTGCTCAACCGCGCCACGACGACGTAGAGCACGACGCCGGCGACCAGGGCCACCGGGAGATGGCGCAGCAGGGGCTGGCGCGGCAGGCGCACCCGACTGACCGCGGCCGCCCGGTCCACCTCAGACCCTCCTCGCGGCCGGGCGGGAGAACAGACCTTCGGGACGCACCATCAGCGCCACCATGAGGAGCGCCAGGGCACCCAGCGGCTCGAGCCCCGATCCGAGGTAGCCGCCCACGTAGGAAATGCACAGCCCCGAAATGATTCCGCCCACCAGCGCGCCCACCGGGCTCTCCAGGCCGCCGATCACCGCCGCCGTGAACCCGTACACGAGGATCAGGTCCATGTAATAGGGCCCGAAGGAGCTCGTCGGCGCCACCAACAGTCCGGCCAGTGAGCCGGCGATGCCGGCCAGGGCCCACCCCAGCGTGAGCAGTAGGCCGACGCGGACCCCGAGCAGTCGGGCGATTTCGCGTGAGAAGGCCGACGCCCGCATGCGGAGACCGATCGCCGTGAAGCGGAAGAGCACCAGGGTGCCCGCCATGAGCGCCAGTACCGCAATCAGAATGAAGACGTCGAAACGCGAGAAGGCGATGGCGGTGGTGCCGACGTGCAAGCCGCGCTGGGAGAAGGCGGCCGGAAAGCCACGGCTGGCGTTGCCGTAAATGGCGCCGGCCAGCCCCTCGAAGACGACGAGCAGCCCGATGGTCACGATGACCGGGTTGAGCTCCGACTTGCCCTGCAGGGGTCTGATCAGCACGCGCTCGGTCACGGCCCCGATGGCGAAGCCGATGAGCAAGACCGCGACGAAGGCCCACCAGTAGCCCCAGCCCCGTGACAACAGGCTGAAGGCGATGAAGGTCGTCAGCATGCCGGCCGCGCCCTGGGCGAAGTTGATGATCCGCGTCGCCCGGTAGATGAGCACCAGCGCCAGGGCGAGGGCGGCATAGATCATTCCGTTGGTGATGCCGTTGAGCGTGTAGTCGAAGAAGAGGCTCATGGCTTCAGAACCCCAAGTAGTGGTGGCGCAGGGCTTCGTCAGCGGCCACGTTGGCCGCGGTGTCCGAGACCACCACCTGCCCGAGGTTGAGGATGACGGCCTGCTTCGAGACCGACAGCGCGCTGCGCGCGTTCTGCTCGACCAGGACGACGACGAGGTCCTTGCCTTCGGTCTGCTCCCGCAACAGGCCCATCAGTTGTGCCGTGATCATCGGGGCCAGCCCGAGGCTCGGCTCGTCGAGGAGGAGCAGCCTCGGCCGCGAAATGAGAGCCCGGCCCAGCACGAGCATCTGGCGCTCGCCGCCCGAGAGGGTCGAGGCGTGGCGGCGCCGGAAATCGCGCAGCCGCGGGAACAGCTCCAGGATTTCGTCGATGGCGGGCTCGCGCTGGCTCTTGCGCAGGCACCACAGGGTGGCCAGCCGCAGGTTCTCCTCGACGGTCAGCTCCTCGATCACCCCGCGGCCCTCGGGAACATGGGCCACGCCCATGCGCGCGATCGTCTCGACGTGACGCCCGAGGAGAGGGTCGCCGTCGAAGCGCACCGCTCCCGCCTGTGGCTTGACCAACCCCGAAACGGTGCGGAGCAGGGTCGTCTTGCCGGCACCGTTGGCGCCCAGGACCGCGGTCACCGCCCCCGGCCCGGCGTCGAAGGAGACCGAGCGCAGGGCTTGCACAGCTCCGTAGGACACGCTGAGGTCGCGCACCTCAAGCATGGTCGCCGCCTTCTTCACCTTCGTCGCCCTCGCGGTCACCGGCGCCCTCGCCGCCGTTCGCCGTACACGGCCGCTACGGAGTCGACGTCGTCCTGGACCTCGTCGCCGAGATATGCCGTGGCCACGTGGGGATTGGCCCGGATCGCCTCGGGGGTGCCCTCGGCGATGACCTGACCGAAGTTGAGCACGACGATGCGGTCGCATACCGACATCACCAGGTCCATGTGGTGCTCCACCAGCAGCACGGCCATGCGATCGGTCAGGCCGCGGATGCGCGCCCCCAGCGCGTCCATCTCGCTCTCGGAGAGCCCGCTGGCCGGCTCGTCGAGGAGCAGCAGCCGGGGCTCGCTCATGAGCGCGCGCGCCAGCGCGGTGCGCTTCTGAATCGCGTAGGGCAGCGCGCCGGGGTAGCGGCCGGCGAACTCGGCCGCCCCGAGCTCGTCGAGAAGGTCCATGGCGCGCGCGCCGACGCGGCGCTCCTCCCTACTCGAGCGCCACAGACCGAGGAAGGACGACGCCAGGTCGGAGTGCAGCCGGGCCTGGGCGCCCAGCATCACGTTCTCGTGCACGGTCAGGCCGGCGCAGAGTCCGACACCCTGGAGCGTGCGGGCGATGCCCAGCTTGGCCAGGTCGTGCGGGTGATGCCGGCGGAGCCGGCGTCCCCGGTAGGTCAAGCTGCCGCGCCCCGGGTGGACGAACCCGCAGACGACGTTGAACAGGGTCGTCTTGCCGGCGCCGTTCGGCCCGATGACGCCCACCACCTCGCGACCGCCGACCCACATCGACACCTCGTCGAGCGCCAGGAGGCCACCGAAACCGACACTGACCTGGTCGACGACCAGGATGGTCGCCTCGGCCGCATCGCCCGGGTCGGCGACCGGGGCCTCGAGGGCCGCGCCCGTCACGCGCTACACCGCGGCGCGGTGGGCGGCATGCACCGTCGCCCCGCGCCGTCCGACAGGCGGTCCTACCACCAGCCCCCCAGCATTGCCCGTGACGTTACAACTTCGTGAAGGAAGATGGCGGGCGTTTGAACAGGGAGTCGAGCGCCGGCGCGGCGACCGACCGCTGGTGGCGTTAACTCGTTCGCGCGATCACAAGACGACTCCCGGGGGGACGAGACGGGGAGTCGGCCCTAGATGTACTCACGCCGGCGCATGAAGACCAGCGTTGCCCAGCCCCAGATGGGCGGGAGGTAGGCCGTGCACAGGCGCTCAATGAAGACGGCCGCCACAGCCTGGCTCTCGGGGATCCCGGCGCTGGTCAGCCCGGCGATCAGGCCGATTTCGATGACGCCGGCGCCCCCGGGCACCGGCGCGGCGCCGCCGATGATGGAGGCCAGCGTGATCACGACAATGAGGGTGGCGAAGTTGGCGTGCTCGCCCACCGAGTGCAGCGACGCGCCGAGGGCCAGGGCAATGGCCACCTGGCTCAGGGTCGAGCCCGCCAGCACGTAGAAGATTTTGCGCGGCTCGGTGGCGATCACCTTTATGTCGTGCCAGATGTTGACCAGGTGCGGCCGTGCCTTCTCCGTGACCAGCCGTCGGACGCGGGGGACCAGCACCACCACCGCGCCCACGATGGCGACCACCAGCACGATCGCGATCAGAATCCACAACAGGTCCTTCTTGTCCCCGCCGCCTCCGGCGGCGGCGTCGTGGAAGTCGCCGACGGCGAAGGGGAGGCACACCAGGAACAGCAGCCCCTTGACCACCCAGCTGGCCGTGCCGGCGATGGCGCCCGAGCTGATGGCCGACGTGGTGTCGAGTCCTTGGCACTGGAAGAACCGCACGCGCACGCCGAAGACAGCGGCGTCACCACCCACGAAGGACGTGAACAGGTTGGAGGTCTCGAGCGCCACGCAGCGGCCGAAGGGGAGCGTGCCCACGACCGCGCCGATCAGAGCCCAGGCGTTGGTGATCACGGGCAATTGGCCGAAGACGAAGGCCAGCGCCACCCACCCCCAGGCGGCGCCGCGGATGACGCTGAGCGACTGCTGCACGTCGGCCAGCACGGCCAAAATGCACCAGAGGCCGACGAGGCTGCCGATGAGGATGAGCAGGTTGGGCCAGCTGATGCGCTTGGCCTCCACCAGCTTGGGGACCTCGACGCCGGCGTCGGCCGCCAGCGCCTCGCGCAGCGTTTTGAGCAGCCCCTTCTGCTTTCGCACCAGTCGGTCGGTGGCCGGGTCGAGCGTGGAGCGCTGCAACCGGGTCAGCACGGTCTGCACGGTGTCGACGTCGAGCACGCGGTGGCACGCCGCCACCGTCGGCTCCACCCCGACCACCACGGCGAGGGCCGCCACGGCGGCCGCCACGTCGCGGTCGGTGCGCGCCGCCGGCGCCGAGGACGAGGCGCGTCGGAAGTCACGCAGCAGGGGACCGTCGCCGGTCACCAGCACCGTGTCGGGGCTGAGCGAGCCGTGCGCAATGTGGGCGTCGCGTAGCGCCACCACCGAGCGCAGCGTCTCGTCGAGCGTCTCGTCGGCCACCCGGTCGCCGGCGAGCTCGGCCAGTCGGGTGCCGGCGGGGAGGCGGGTGACGAGCGCGGCATCGTGGCTGGGGCCGCACCACCCGGCGGCCACCACCTCGGGGACCCGCACGCCGGCGTGCTGGGCCAGGAACGTCAGGTACGCCTCGTGCTCCACCTGCTGGAGCCGGTTGAACATCAGCGTCGGTCCCGAGTCGCGGAACACGCAGAAGCGCCACAGCTTGGTGATCCATTGGGCGTCGGCCGCGTCGCGGCCGTAGACGGCCAACTCCAGGAGCCGGCCGTCGTCGTCCGTCCCGCTGAAGGCCTCGACCCCCCACTCCTGGTACTCCGAGGCGCGCAGCCCCCGCACGTCCACGCCGAGGTCGCGCACGGAATCGGTCACCTCGGCGGCGGACGGCAACCCGTCGGGCGCGCCGTTGACCAGGTGGCAGGCCGCCGCCGTGCCCCATCCGAGCGCGATGGCACCCACCACGCTGAGCGGCAGGCCGTAGCCGGCGATCACGGCCGACACGGCGGCCAGCGCCACGGCCAGCCCCACCAGGCGATGGAGGGGCCGGCTCAGGAAGGGCAGACCGGTGAGCGCCACGGCCACGGCCACGGCCAGCTGAACGACGGGGAACCGGGGGTCGAAGCCCGCGATCTGCGGGGTGGGAGGCCGGCCGGCGTTGGGCCCGACCAGTACGTCGAGGAGGAGGCAGAGTCCCAGGGCGACCAGAGCGGCCAGCGCCATTTGGCGCACGGCTTTCAGGCGCGGCTCGAGCAGGCCGATCAGGACCAGCGCGGCGACGAGGCCGAACGACCCGAGGAACCACAGAGCGGTGACGAGCCACTTCACGCCGGTCGGCGGCGGATGGATCAGCTGGGCCACGTCCAGTTCGACCACGGTGTTGTGCCGGACCAGCGGAATGCACAGCACCACGATGAGGAGGGCCAGCGCCACCCGAACCGCGTCGGAGGCTCGGCGGCGGGTCCGTCCGCCACCGCGAGGCCCGAGCACCAGGGCGCGCACGCGCTGCAACCAGCTGTAGCGGCTGACGATCCCCTCGACCCTCTCGACGTCGCGGACCCCGCTCACCGGTGGTGCGGGGTCGGGTGCGGTGGCGACCGCGCTGGTCGGGTCGGGCCAGGTCTGTTCCGTGGCCATCTCGAGCTTCGGGCGGCGACGCCGGCCCCGCCTACTCCTCGCCGTCGAGCGCGCCCGGCTCGGCCCGTGCCATGACCGTCCGCCGCGTGCGCATCATGAGCAGATCGCCTTCGGGCCGGGCCATGGCGATGATCTTGCCCCCACCGACGAGCCCCAGGGGTGGATCAGGGCCCCGGTCCGCATGAGCGCACGGTACAGCCGGTCGGCGTCTCCCTGGTGGAACCCCGGCTGCCGGACCGACCAGCCGTCGATCTCTACATATCCTCAAATATGATTGACTTAGTCATATTTGTCTTCTACCCTCGTCACATGGCACGGCGAGACCTTTTTCGGCCCTCTGACCAGGGCTCGAGCGGGTCGGCACCCCGGGCGGAGGTGCTGCGGCCGATCCGACCGTCGATCGAGCCCGAAGAGGTGGCATCCCGGCTGGCACCCGTCTTGAGCTGGGAGGGCGCGCGCTCCGTGACGGAACGCAGCTGGAGGCTGGTGGCCCGCACCCCCGAGTTCGACGCCTGGCTCATCGCCTGGCCGTCCGGAGGCCGGGTCGAGTTGCACGACCATGGCTGGTCCCGCGGGGCGATCAGCGTCATCAGCGGCCGCCTGGTCGAGGCCGTACCGCAGCGGCAGGACTCGGGCCGGTTGTCACTCGTGACCAGGCGCGCCTCGACCGGAGAGACGCTCGGCTTCGACGCCGGCCACGTCCACGACGTCGTGAACGAGGGCCCGGAGCCCGCTCTGAGCTTGCATGTCTACAGCCCAGGGTTGTCCTCCATGACCTTCTACGCCATGGAGGAGGACCAGCCTGGTGGCGCACCGGGTCGAGTGGGCCCTCGACGGGGTCGAGGAGCCGGCCGCACGCGTCGCCGTCCGGTGATGGCACGCGCGGCGGACGAGCTGCTGGCGGACGCCCGGGTGGCCATCGAGCGAATCGATCCGGCCGAACTGGAACGGGTGTATGCGGATGGCGCGCTCGTGGTCGACATCCGGCCCGAGCGCCAGCGGGCAGAGGAGGGCGAACTCGGCTTCGGCCTGGTGGTCGAGCGCAACGTGCTCGAGTGGCGCTTCGACCTGTTGGGCGGCCATACGCTGCCGGAGGTGACGGACTACGACCAGGCGGTGGTCGTGGTGTGCTCGGAGGGCTATGCATCGAGCCTGGCCGCGGCCTCGCTGCGGCAGCTCGGCTTCCGGCGTGCCGGCGACCTTGCCGGCGGCTACCGGGCCTGGCGGGCGTGGCGCAACGACGTGTCCACCGTTGCGTTGGGCCAAGCGCCCGCCTGAGCGTCGCCGTCTTGTGCCGGTCGAGCAGGCCGCGCCGTCGTCGGCGCCAGTTCGGGCCTGCTGGCTGGCCGGCCAGCTGACGCAGTCGTTCCGTCTCGGCGTCAGCGGCTGAAGCGCTCCGCCCGATTGCCGCGCAGCCGGGACGCCGGCACCGTGCGCCCGCAGACCACGAGCGCCAGCACCTGCGCCGGTCCCGACACCGGCTCGCCCGAGCCGTAGGACCACTCCAGGTCGTCGGCCCGCAGCTCCACGCCGGACAGGTCGGTGCCGAAGATGTCGGGCGCCCCCATTTCGGTCAAAATTCCGAGCACCCGTGCGATGCGCTCGGCGGGCACACGGCGGGGCAGCGGCAACGCCTCCACGATGTCGAGCTGGTGGATCACGCAGTGCGTCAGCGCGCCCTCCGGTCCGCCACCCGGCGGCTCCCAGCCGTGCAGCACCTCGGAGCGCAGGCAGGCCAGCAGTTCCTCGGCGGGCAGCGAACCGTCTCGAGCCGCCACGGTGTTCGACAGCGTGGTGAAGTCACCACCCGCCGCCTCCAGTTCCTTCATGAATTCGCTGTCCGAATACCGCGCCGCCATGGTCACGTGTGCCACCACCTCGCGGGTGCGCCAGCCCTCGCACAACGAGGGTGCGTTCCAGACTGCCGCGGTCGAGGACTCCAACAGGTCGGCCAGGGCGCGGTACTCGTCCGCCAACGCGACGCCGGCATCGGTGCCGCCCAGTGACATGGCTCGCTCCACACCTTTCCGCTCTCGCCGGCTTTTGCTAGGCCAGCGTGCCGAGATACGCCGCGAACCTGTCCAACGAAGACAGAAAGCCGGCCTGGGCATCGCTCGACGCCAGCGCCTCGGGCACGTTGTACTGGCGGATCCGCACCTCGGTGCGCCCGGGCGCCACCTCCACGAAGTCCGACTCCACCCGCATGCCCGAGCTGGCCTCCGTCCACGACAGCCGCTCGGGCGGCCGCACCTCGTCGTAGACGGCATCCGTCGGGTACTCGCTGCCGTCGGCTTCGTTGACCATCACCGTCCTGAACGCGCCACCCGGCCGGGCGTCGACCACCATCAGTTGGCGCGGGGCGCGCACGCCCGTCGGCCCCCAAAAGTGGGTCAGGTGGTCGGGATCGATCATGCATTGGAAGACCAGCTCTCTCGGCGCCTCGAACACGCGTGTGAAGCGCAGCTCCTTCTGAATCGTGTCGTCGCTCATGTGCCGCTCCCTTTCCCACTCTGTTCGGCCGGCGTGGTGCGACCCGGTCTCGGCTTCGCCGTCGAAGGGCGCTGCAGTGTTCGCAGGTGCGCGTCGAGCTTGTCGAAGCGCTCGTCCCAGATGCGCTGCTGCGCGCCGATCCAATCGAGCGCGCCCTCGAGGGTGTCGACCTCCAAGTGGCATGGACGGAACTGCGCGTGACGCCCTCGCGTAATGAGACCGCTGCGCTCGAGCACCTTCAGGTGCTTGGAGATACCCGGCAGCGACATGGAGAACGGCGCCGCCAGTTCGTTCACGGTGGCGTCGCCCCGCGACAGCCGGCTCACGATGGCCCGGCGGGTGGGATCGGCCAGGGCGGAGAACGCCGCGTCGAGCCGTTCCTCGGTCATCGTCATGGTCATGACTGTAGTTAACTCTTAAGTTAGTTAACTGTCAAGTTAAATACTATGGTCGGTTGCTACCCTTCACACCGGCGGGCGGACGTCTCCCGCCGGAACGAGAGAGGTCGTCGTGCTGCTCCAGGTCGTCGCCGCCACCACCCGCCAGAACCGTTTCAGCGGGTCCGTCGTGGCCTGGGTGATGGCGCGGTCTGGGGGACCACCCGGGCTTCGACGTGGAGCTGGTCGACCTGCGAGACCATCCTCTGCCCTTCTTCGACTCCCCGGCCGCGCCGGCCCGGACGGGGCGTGACTACGACGACGAGGCCGTGGCGCGCTTCGGCGCCGTCGTCGACCGCGCCGACGGCTACCTGATCTGCACCGGCGAGTACAACCACGGGTACCCGGCTGTGCTCAAGAACGCCATGGACTCGACCTTCGTGGAGTGGCGGCGCAAGCCGGTGACGTTCGTGGCATGGGGGAACGTGGGCGGGGCGCGCGCCGTCGAGCAGCTGCGCCTGGTGGCGGTCGAGTTCGAAATGGCCCCTCTGCGCCACGCGGTGCACGTGCTGCCCGATGTGCTCATCGCCATCCGTCAGTCGGAGCACCCCGACGACCCGTCGCACTTCGCCCCACTCGAGTCACGGCTCGACATGGCCGCCGACGACCTGGCCTGGTGGATGGCAGCGCTGGCGGCCGCCCGCGCCGCTGACGACTGACGAAGGAGAGATGACATGGAACAACCCCTCGCAGCGCTGCGCGCGTCGGTGGACCGGCTCGAGTCGGTGGTGCGCGGCCTCGACGACGCACTGCTGGGAGGCCCCAGCTACTGCAGCGAGTGGACCGTCGCCCAGGTGCTCTCACATCTCGGGAGCGGGGGGACGATCATGCTGCGGAACTTGGCCGACGCGCTGGCCGGCACGAAGACACCCGACGACTTCAACCAGACGGTCTGGGACGAGTGGAACGCCAAGGCTCCCCGGGCCCAGGCCGAGGACTGTCTGGCCGTCGACGCGTCGCTGTTGGAGGCGTTGGGGGCGGTCAGCGAGGAGGACCGGGCCCGCTGCACCTTCGCCGCCGGGCCCGTCACCTTCAGCCTCGACCAGGCCGTCGGCATGCGCGTCAACGAGCACACGTTCCACACCTGGGACATCGAGGTCATGGGGCGCCCGGCGGCCACCCTTCCGCCGGCCGAGACGGCGTTCGTGATCGACAACCTGGGACTGATCGCGAGCTTCGTGGCCCGGCCGACTGGTGAGGTGCGCGACCTGTCCATCCACACGACTGCTCCCGAGCGTGATTTCACCATGCGGTTGTCCTCGGACGCGGCCGTCATGGAGGCCGGCGGTGCGGGCGACCCTGACGTGACGTTGCCGGCCGAGTCGTTCTGCCGACTGGTCTACGGACGCCTCGACCCGGCGCACATGCCGGCCGGCTTGGCCGAGGCCGATTTGGCCACGCTGCGCAAGGTGTTCCCGGGCTTGTAGGCCGCTGCGATGACACCTCCAGACCGCACCGCTCTCCTCATGGTCGAATGCCAGCGCGGCGTCGTCGGTGACCTCTCGGTGCTACCCGACCTGGCCGCACTGGCGCAGCCGGTCCTCGAGCGCGTCAGCCACCTGGCCGGCGAGGCCCGGCGCGCGGGCGTGACCGTCGTGCACCTCACCTACCGGCCGTTGGCCGGCGGGCGCTCGACCAACCAGCGTTCCCCGCTCACCCGGTCGACCTCGACGTCGGCCGGCTGGGACGAGAACCATCGGGGTGCGGACGTGGTGCCGCAGATCGGGGTTGCACAGAGCGACCTGGTCTTCGAGCGCCATCAGGGCATATCGCCGGTGCACCGCACCGAGGTACTCGCCGTTCTTCGCAATTTGGGGATCGAAGAGGTCGTGGTCGCCGGCGTCTCCACCAACCTGGCCGTCCCACTCGTCGCGGTGGCGGCCTCCGACGAGGACTTCTCCGTCACCGTCGCCCGCGATGCCAGCGTGGGCGTGCCGGCGTCGCACCACGAGTCGATGCTGCGTTACAGCCTGGCCTTCGTCGCCCGCCTGGCCACGGTCGAGGAAATCGTCAGCGGCTGGCTCACCGGCGAGTGACGCTCCGGTTGCACGAGGTCCGACGAGCCATGGTCATCACTGCCCAGGTGCAGGTCGGGGAGAATTTCAGCCCGCACACAGCAAGAGAATCGCTCCAGAAAGGTTCTCCTAGGTGCAAACGGCCGTTCGGCCAGCACCCCCCGATCGAGGGAACGCGGGCGGCGCAGATCAATTCGAGGTTGGAGTCGAGCATGAGCCACGCGGACGGGAATGCAGGAGCGCAGCGCTCTCCTGAGGACGGGGGACGCGGGCTGACGGGGCCGCCCATCTCCCGGCGCCAGGCCCTCGGCCGCATGTCGGCTCTCGCCACTGCAGGTGCGGCCGCCTGGGTCGCTCCCGAAATTCTGACCGCCAGGCCGGCGGCGGGGGCAGCGCTCTCCGCGCCGCCCGCCGGGAGCTCTGGCGGCGCGACCGGTTCGACGGGTTCCGGCCCGACGACATCGGGTTCGACGACCTCGGGTTCGACCGGCACACCGATCACGAGCGCCAGCTCCACGAACGGAACGGGCGTGAACGGGAGCGGCTCGGGCGGCTCGAGCGAACCGGCCACGTTCGCCGTGTTGGACGAGGTGGGGGGGACCTTGGCCAGTACCGGAGCCGACCTCGAGCGCGACGCGGCCATCGGCGCGGCGTTGGTCGCCGGCGGCTGGGCGCTCCATCGTTGGGCCAGTCGGTCGCCGAAGGTCGCCGGCGACGCGGTCGAAGCGGCCGCCGTGGACCCCCCTCAGACGGCCTGAGCCGCTCTGGGTGGAGGGACCGGGGGACGGAAGACAGTCGGTGCACCGCACGCCCACCCTGAACGCACTCTCATACCGGTTCGCGCTGTGTACCGACGACGCGCGCCTGGGCCGTCACGTCGATGCGCTCTTCGCCGGCCTGCGCGACCGTGACGGGGACGTCGCCGATCACTGGTACTCGCTTCACGCGCGGTCCGAGGGCACCGTGGGTGTCTCGCGTGACGGCGAAGTACTGGTGCGCGCGGCCGACGCGGCCGACGCGGTCAGTTGGGTCGTGTGGCACGTCAACCGTTCGGCCGCTGAGGCGGGCGACGGACACCTTCTGCTCCACGCCGGGGCGCTCGACGCCGGCGCCCGGGCCGTGGTGCTGCCCGGGGTTTCGGGGTCCGGGAAGTCGACGTTGTGCGCCGCGCTGGCCCAGGCGGGGTTCGACTATCTCTCCGACGAGCTGGTTGCGCTCGACCTGGCGACCGACCAGGTTCTGCCCTATCCCAAGCCCATTACGGTAAAGGCCGGGAGCTTCGAGGCCCTGGCCCGTGTGGGCCTCCGGCGTGGCGACGGCGGCCCGGGCGACGTCGGCTGGGGCGGTGAGGAGTGGCAGCTCGCCGTAGGCGCCGGCACCGGCCTGCGGGTCGGGCGAGCGTGCCCGCCTGGTTTCGTGATCGTCCCGCGCTACGTCAAGGGAGCGGTCACCTCGTTGTCGGATCTGTCGGACACCGAGGCCTTCTTCGCGCTGGCGGCGAACGCGGTAAACCTGCGCAGCCGGGCCGCCCGCGGCACCGATGCGCTCGGGCGAGCGGTGGCGCGCTGCCGCTGCATGGCGCTGACCTACTCCGACCTCGACGAGGCGTGCCGGCTCGTCAGCGGCCTGGTGGGCCACTTGGCGGTCGGTCGTGCAGGCTGACTGGCCTCAGCCGTCGTCGCGGCCGTTGCGCCGCTCCGGTGCCTCGGCGGTCCAGCTCGATGACAACCTCGCCCTCTACGACGACGTGGGGCAGCTGCTGATCCTGCTCAACTACACCGCGGCCGCCGTGTGGGAGCGCTGCGACGGATCCACCAGCGTCGAGGACATGGCGCGCTCGTTGAGCGAGATCCATGACGCCGCGCCGGACGTCGTCGGCGAGGACGTACGCCAGACCGTGCGCAAACTGGCCGAGCTGGGACTGGTCGAGGACGGCGCCGGTCTGTGCCCGGCCTGAAGCACCTCGTCCGGCCGTCGGCGTCGGGCCAGGCATCGTTGCTTGCCGAAGCGGGGCCGTTTGAGGAGGATGGGGCATGCCGATCACCCACCTGCCCCGGGGCACCGCACCGGACGAGGTGGCCGGTGTCATCGCGCGTGACGGGGCGGTGATCGTCGACGGGGTCGCCGAGGGGACGCAGCTCGACCGGATTGAGTCGGAGCTCCGCCCCTACCTCAATGCGACGCCGACCGGCCCGGACGACTTCAGCGGCAATCTGACCCGGCGCACCGGATCTCTCATCGCCCGCTCGCCGACGTGCCGCGAGCTCGTCATGCATCCGTTGACGCTGGCCGTGGCCAGGATCTTCCTGGGGCACGCCACCAACATCCAGCTGCACCTGACCCAGGCCATCGCCATCGGCCCGGGCGAGACCGCCCAGCCCATCCACCGCGACCAGTGGGCCTTCGACTTCTTCCCGTTCCCGCCGGGCTACGAGGTGCAGTGCAACACCATCTGGGCCATGACGGATTTCACCGAGGAGAATGGCGGCACGCGGATCGTCGTCGGCTCGAACACCGGGGAGGACAGGCTGTCGTTCGGGCCCGACGACACCGAGCCGGCCGTCATGGCCCGGGGTTCGGTCCTCTGCTACTCAGGTTCGGTCTACCACGGCGGCGGGGCCAACCGGTCGACGACCACGCGCCTCGGCCTCAACATCACCTACAACGTCGCCTGGCTTCGCCAGGAGGAGAACCAGTACCTCTCGGTGCCGCGCCAGGTGGCCGAGACGTTGCCGACCGATCTCCTGCGGCTCATGGGCTACGACCGGGGCGCCTACGCGCTCGGCTACATCGACGATCTGCGTGATCCGATTGAGGCGGTGCGGCCCGGCCTCGGCACGACCGGGTTCGGGGTCTCCTAGCGCGGCGCGGCCCCCCGCTACCCTGACTACCCATGCCGGTCGAAATAAAGCGGGCGACGGTTGACGACCATGACGACCTGTTCCTGGCCTTCACGCGCATCGTCGCCTCCGGCGAGGGGTTCCCCCAGGAGCCGCCGCTCACCCGGGAGCAGTTCGAGGACTATTGGATCGACCACTCCTCGGCCGTGTTCGTGGCCAAGTTCGGCGGCTACCTCATCGGCGCGTACTACCTCAAGCCGAACTTCGTGGGACGGGCCTCCCACATCGCCAACGCGGGCTACTTCGTGCTGGCCCCGTACCGGGGCACCGGGGCGGGACGGAGGATGGTCGAGCACTCGCTGTGCGAGGCCCGCCGCCTGGGATTCGACGCCCTGCAGTTCAACCTGGTCTTCGAGTCCAACCCGGCCCGCGCCATGTACACCCGGCTCGGCTTCTCCGAAATTGGCCGCATCCCCGACGCCGTCGAGGGCGAGGATGCGCTCATCTACTGGCGCAGCCTGCAGGACGTCGAAACAGGTGAGTGACGCGGACGTCCGGGTCGAGCAGCACGGCCGGCACGTCGCCGTCGTGTGCCTGCAGCGGCCGCCCAACAACTACTTCGACTCGGTGCTCATCGACGCCGTGGCCACGGCGTACGAGGAGCTCGACGCGTCCGGCTGGTGCCGGGCGATCGTGCTGGCCGCCGACGGCAAGCACTTCTGCGCCGGGCTCGACTTCTCCGCCAACGCCGGGCAGGACATCACCGTGCTGTATCGCCACGCGCTGCGGCTCTTCGCCGCACCGTTGCCCGTAGTGGCCGCCGTGCAGGGCGCGGCGATCGGCGGCGGCTGTGGGTTGGCGCTCTCGGCCGACTTCCGCGTGGCCACTCCCTCCACCCGCTTCAGTGCCAACTTCGCTCGCCTCGGGTTCCACCACGGCTTCGCGCTCACGGTGACGCTGCCCGCCGCCGTCGGGCCGCAGGCGGCGGCCGACCTGCTCCTCACCGGCCGGCGCGTGAGCGGTGAGGAGGCCCTGACCCTCGGCCTGTGCGACCGCCTGGTCGAGGCCGACGACCTCATGACGGAGGCTCTCGGGTACGCCGGGGAGCTGGCCGCCTCGGGCCCGCTGGCCGTCCGCTCCATCAGGGCCACGCTCCGCCAGGGCCTGGTCGAGGCGGCGCGTCGAGCCATGGCCGACGAGTGCGCCGAGCAGGAGCGCCTCCGTCTCACGGCCGACTTCGCCGAGGGAATCCGGGCGGCCGCCGAGCGCCGCGAGCCCCGGTTCGAGGGGGCATGAGGATGGCGGCCGTCACGCCCGGTCCGGTGGTGCACGGGCTGAACCGCGACTTCGTCTGGCGGGACCACCACGGTCCGTTCCGTACCGTGACGCGCCAGCAGGCCCGTCAGTACGATCAGCAGGGATTCTTCGTGCTGGAGGGGGCGCTGCGACCGGACGAGGTCGAGGCGCTGACCGAGGCGATCGATCCCTTAGAGGCCCGCGACGAAGAGAAGCTGCGGGACATGGAGGGGGGCCGCTTCTTCATGGCGCGGGCCGACGAAATCACCTTCACCACCCACCTGGTCGTGCGCTCGGCCCGGCTGCGCCGGTTCACCGCATCGGCGCTCTTCGCCGATGTGTGCGCCGACCTGATCGGTCCCGACGTACGCCTGTATTGGGACCAGGCCGTCTACAAGAAGCCCGGCACCGAGTCACCGTTCCCCTGGCACCAGGACAACGGCTACGCGTTCGTCGAGCCTCAGCAGTACCTCACCTGCTGGGTGGCGCTGACCGACGCCACCGAGGAGAACGGCTGCCCCTGGGTCGTGCCGGGGCTGCACCGCCTCGGCACGTTGGCCCACGAGTACTCCGACATCGGCTTCGTCTGCCTACGCGATCCGCCCGATGCCGTGGCCGTGCCGGCACCGGCGGGCAGCATTGTGGTGTTCTCGTCGCTCACGCCGCACTCGACCGGGCCCAACCACACCGACGCTGTCCGTAAGGCGTACATCGTGCAGTTCGCGCCGGACGGCGCCGACGGTCATCCGGGCCGAGCCGGACGGGGCGCCGAGGCGGATCACCGCCGACGAGGAGTCGCGCCAGTTCGAAATCCTGCGGGGCGGCGTGCGGGTGACGCACTAGTTCGTCGCTAGGCCGCCGGCGCGCCCGTGGGAGGCGAGCCGCTCCGGCCGCCGCGGCCCGGTGGCGCGCCCTGCCCACCGGGCGGCCTCCCCGTGCCGATCGTGACCGAGGACGCGCTGACGGTGCCGTTGGTGTTCTTCGTGCCGTCGACGCCGACGAAGTCGCCCACCTTGAGCGCAGCCGCCGACGAGCTCGAAGAGGTGGTTCCGGAGGCCCGGGCCCCCGACATGGTCCTGAAGGTCGTGCTGGACGAGTAGACGACGGTCACGCTCTTGTCCCCCTGGGTCTGCACGGTCATGTCGTCGCCGTTCAGGGCGGTGACCTTGCCGCCCACCGTGGGCCGGGGCACGGCCCCGTTGGGGGAGGCGTGCGAGGCCGACGGCGGGTGGCCCGAGCCCGACGCCGCCCCCGACGTGGAGGCGCCCGCCCCGCCGGCGCCCAGGCCGATGACGGCGGCCAGGGTCCCTCCCGCCACCAGGCTCCGGCGCGGGGTGGACCAACGCCAGCGGGCATTGCCGCGAGGCTGGGGGAGGTGGGATCCGGTGGGGGCGGGTCGGCGCTGCGGGGTGCTCTGCATCGTGTGTGCTCCTCTGTGTGTGATCTCTGTGCGTCTCTCTGTGCGACAGGCGATCTGCCGTGCCTGCACAGTGCGGGACCACTGTGTGGGCGCCCTGCGCCGGCGCTGGGGCTCGGGTCAGAATCGCCGTCCATCGCCGGCCAGCGTTCCACGCACCGGTCACGCGCGGAACGCTGCGCCCCCCAACAAGTAGGGTGGGCGGGGGCCGGACGAACGATGCGGACCAAGGGGGTTGCATGACACAGACCGCGCCCGTGCAGGACTGGGCCACCGACTTCGACGTCATGGACCCGCAGTACCTGACGGATCCGTTCAGCATCTGGGACCAACTGCGCCAGAGCTGCCCCATCGCCCATACCAACCGCCGCAAGAGCAGCTGGATGCCGCTGCGCTACGACGACGTCACCACCATCGCCCACGACGTCGAGCACTTCAGCTCGGTCAAGGTGGCGGTCATCCCGGGCGACGAGGACGAGGAGCCCGACGCCAGCTTCCAGGGACCCAACCTCGAGTACGGCCTGCCGCCCATTTCGGTGGACCCACCCGTCCACACCTGGACGCGGCGGCTCTTGTTGCCGTGGTTCTCGCACACGCGCGTCGACAGCTACATCCCGCTCACCCGCGAGCTGTGCCGGAGCCTGCTCGACGGTTTCGCCGCCGCCGGGCACGCCGACGCCGCAGCCGACTACGCCCAGCAGATCCCCGTGCGCGTCATCGCCCGCATCCTCGGGGTGCCGACCGCCATGTCCGACACCTTCACCGGCTGGGTGCGCGACGTGCTCGAGTTCGCCGACGACCCCGAGCGGCGCCAGAAAGGCGCCGAAGGCCTCCTGTACTACTTCGTCGAACAGGTCGAGCACCGGCGCCGCGAGCCGGGCGACGACCTGCTGAGTGAGCTCCTGCACACCGAGGTCGAGGGGAAGCCCGTCGACGACGGCATCGTGCTCGGCATGGCGGCGCTGGTGCTCATCGCCGGGGTCGACACGACCTGGAGCGCCATCGGATCGTCCCTGTGGCACCTGGCCACGCACCCCGAAGACCGACGGCGCCTGGTGGCCGAGCCCGACCTGATGCCCACCGCGGTCGAGGAACTGCTGCGGGCCTACTCACCGGTGACCATGGCCCGCGAGGTGGTCGAGGACATCACCTACGCCGGGTGCCCCATGAAGGCCGGCGACAAGGTACTGATGAACTTCCCCGCCGCCAACCGCGACCCCGAGGCCTTCGAGGATCCCGATGTGGTGCAGCTGGACCGGACGCACAACCGCCACGTGGCCTTCGGCTCGGGCATCCACCGCTGCGCCGGTTCGAACCTGGCCCGCATGGAACTGCAGGTGGCGCTCGAGGAGTGGCTGGCCCGCATCCCCGAGTTCTCCCTGGCCGAGGGCGAGGGGATCAGCTGGGCCGGCGGGCAGGTGCGCGGGCCCCGGGTCCTCCCGGTGGTGTTCTGATGAAGGTCCGCGTCGACCCCGACAAGTGCCAGGGCCACGCCCGCTGCTATGGCCTGGCCCCCGAAATCTTCGACGTCGACGACTACGGGCAGGCTTCGGTCATCGTCGACGAGGTGCCGCCCGAGCTCGAGGAGAAGGCGCGCCTGGCCGTCGCCAACTGCCCCGAGTACGCCATAGAGATCATCGAGTAGCCGCCGCCCCGTGGTGGGCCCGGCCCTCCTTCCGGACGCCCCGGCGTGGTTCGCCCGCGCCGTCGCGGTGCCCCACGACGACCGCACCGTGGAAGTCGAGGGTTGCCCGGTGCACTACCTGGCCTGGGGCGAGCCGGGACGGCGCGGCCTCGTCTTCGTCCACGGTGGTGGCGCGCACGCCCACTGGTGGACGCCGGTGGCGGCCACCTTCGCCGGTCCGTTCCGTGTGGTGGCCATCGATCTCTCCGGGCACGGCGACAGCGGCCACCGCGACGTCTACGACCCCGAGCAGTGGGCCGACGAAGTCGTCGCCGTGGCGCGGGACGCCTCCATCGACGGCCTCCCGGTCGTGATCGGTCACTCCATGGGCGGCTTCATCACCATCGTGACGGCAGCCCGGCATGCCGACGCGGTGGCCGGTGTCGTCATCTGCGACTCCCCGGTGACCGAGGCCGACCCCGAAATCAGCGCCTACCACCTCAAGGCGGCCTTCGGCCGGCCGCGCCTCTATCCGACCGTCGAGCGACGCCGTCGCCCACTTCCGGACGGTTCCTCTCCAGGACCACTACCTCGACTACGTGATCGACTTCGTGGCCCGTCACTCGCTCAAGCCGGTCGACGGGGGTTGGCAGTGGAAGTTCGACCGCCGGATTTTCGAGCAGTTCTCCGTCGGCATGCGTGGGTTCGCCGCGCCCTATCTCGGTGAGGTGGACTGCCGGCTGGCGCTGCTGCGCTCGGAGTACGGACTGGTCACCCCCGAAATCGGGGCCTTCATGTACGAGAAGCTGGGACGGGTGGCCCCGGTGATCGAGCTCGCCGAGGCCGGCCACCACGCCATGCTCGACCAGCCGCTGATCCTGCTCACCGCGCTGCGCACGCTGCTGGCCGACTGGGACCACTCCGAGCCCCACCGCCGCTGATCGAAGGCGGGAGCGACCAGCGCCGGCGCTAGACCGCGGCCAGCACGAGCACCTCGTCGTCCGCCGCGCCCATCGGTGCCTCGTCGGCCCGGGCCCGCCGAATGAGGGTGAACGCCGCCACGGCCGCCGCCACCAGCACAATGCCGCTGAAGGTGAAGGCCGTGGTGTAGCCGTGGATGGCGCCCGCGGTCACCGCGGCCGGGGACGTCCCGTGGGTGGCCAGGTAGGAGACGGTGGCCGTGGTGGCGATGGTGTTGATGAGGGCGGCCCCCATGGACCCGCCGGTCTGCTGGGTGGAGTTGACCAGCGCGCTGGCCACGCCGGCGTCCTCGGGGTTGACGCCGAGGAGGGCGGTGCTGCTCATGACCACGAACGAGATGCCCATGCCGAGGCTGACGATCAGCTCGGCCGGCAGCACGATGGACACGTAGGTCGAGTGCACGTCGATCGTGCTGAAGAGGAAGAGCCCGGCCGCCGCCAGGGCGAGGCCCCCGGTCATGACGGTGCGGGGGCCGAAGCGGGGGAGCAACCGGCTGGCCGCGGTGGCGCCCGCAATGATGCCGAGCGAGAACGGCACGAAGGCGAAGCCACTCTTCAGGGCCGAGTAGTGCAGCGTGCCCTGGAAGTAATAGGTCAGCGAGAGGAACGTGCCGAGCATGGCCGTCCCGACCAGCAACGAGGCCAGGAACGACCCGCCGCGGTTGCGCTCCAGCACGACGCGCAGCGGGAGCAGCGGGTGGGCCGCCCGCAGCTCTATCACGACGAAGGCGAGCAGCAGCACGGCCGCCGCCGTGAAGAGCGCCACCGCGGTGGTCGAGGTCCATCCGTCGGAGCCCGCCTTGGTGAAGCCGTAGACGAGCGCCACGAGCCCGGCGGTGACGGTGGCCGCCCCCGGGAGGTCGTAGCCGTGGTTGGCCGAGGCGCGGCTCTCGTGCACCACGCGCAGCGCGGCCAGAGCGGCCACCACCGCAATGGGCACGTTGATGAGCAGCGTCCAGCGCCACGAGGCGAACTCGGTGAGGAATCCGCCGAGAATGAGGCCGATGGCGGCCCCGCCGCCGGCGATGCCGCCATAGACGGCGAAGGCGCGGGCCCGCTCCTTCGGCTCGGTGAAGGCCACCGTGAGCAGCGACAAGGCCGCGGGGGCCATGATGGCGGCGAAGGCGCCCTGGAGGGCCCGGGCGCTGAAGAGCATGGCGGAGTTCTGGGCCAGGCCCCCCAGGGCGGAGGCGGAGGCGAACCCGATCAGGCTCACCACGAACATCCGCTTGCGCCCGAAGTAGTCGGCGATGCGGCCACCGAGGAGCAGCAGCCCGGCGAAGGCCAGCGTGTAGGCGGTCAGCATCCACTGGCGGTTGGCCGTCGAAATGTGGAGGGCGCGCTGGGCCGAGGGGAGGGCGATGATGACCACCGAGGCGTCCAGCACCACCATGAGCTGGGCCACCGCAATGACGGCCAGGGCACGGAAGCGCTTGGGGTCGCCGCCCGGCGGCGTGGACAGTGCCTGCTCAGAGGCGTCAAAGGTCAAGGACATGTGTCTGCTCTCCCGTCATGTGTGGCTGGCCGATCTCTCCGGGTCCACCCGGTGAGGCCCGTTCGAAAGGGTCTCGATTCTCGATTCCGGTTGCCGTATAATCGGAGTATCGGTTCCACTTAGACTATACGGAATGAAGGTTCCGTTTGTCAACGGGGAGGAAGAGATTTCTGTGGGCTCAGGGGGGAAGGTAGCGGGAGGCGGTGACAGCGGCCCCCGACGCGGCCGCTCCGGGCCGACGCCCAGCGCAACCGGGCCCGCATCCTCGAGGCGGCCGAACTGGTCTTCGCGGCCGAGGGCATCGAGGTGCCGGTCGACGTGATCGCCGAGAAGGCGGGTGTCGGCGTCGGGACGCTCTACCGCCACTTCCCGACCAAGGAGACGCTGTGCGAGGCCATCCTCCTCGAGCGGCTGGTCGAACTGACGGCCGACGCCCGGCAACTGGCCGATGCAGCCGACCCCGGCGCGGCGTTCTACAGCTTCCTCGACCACATGGTCGAGGAAGGCGCGGCCAAGAGGGACCTCGTGGCGGCGGTGATCGGTGCCGACATCCATTTCGAGGAGGCCGCCGCCGACGTCAAGGAAGGGCTCCGGGAGGCGGTCGGCGTGCTGCTCCGCCGGGCCCAGGACGCCGGTGTAGTGCGCCGCGATGTGACCGGTGAGACGGTGGTCAACCTCGTCTTCGGGACGTGTCAGGCCGTGTACCACGGCGCACCTGCGGCCGACCTGCTCGGCGTCATCTGCGACGGATTGCGGGCGAACAACTAGGACTTCATGTAGGCGGACGCGTTTCGTCCGCGCCCCGCGGCGCCGACGCCTCCGGTTGGCGCGCCGCCGCGCCGTAGGCGTCGATGGGGCTGCGGAGGGACAGCCCGCCGTCGCACTCGATGACCTGACCCGTCACCCACTCCATGGCGTGCACGGCCAAAATGGTCTGCGCCACGTCGTCGGCCTCGCCGAGGCGGCCGAGGGACGTGCGGTTCGCCACGCCGTCCAGCCAAGGGTTGCTCCCGGTTGAAGGCGAGCCGCCCGTAAGCATGGGCGTCCTGGTGACGCCCGGGCCCACCGCATTGACGCGCAGTCCGTCGGGGCCCCACTCCTCGGCCGCCACCCGGACCAGCATGGAGAGAGCGGCCTTCGACGCGCAGTAGACGCCCATGGAGCGGTCCACCAGCCGCGCGCTGATGCTCGATGTGGCGACGAACGAACCCGGGCTGCCCGCGGCACGCAGCACCCGGGCCCAGGCTCGCAGGCACAGCCACGGCCCCCGCGTGTTCACGCGTAGCACGTGGTCGAACTCCTCGGGCGTGACGTCCGTGAGCATGCCCGCGTGCCCAATGCCGGCCGTGACCGTGACCCAGGTGGGCACGCCCCAGCGGGCGCGGGTCTCGCCGACCGCGGTGTCGACGGCGTCGGGGTCGGCCACGTCGCACGTCACGTCTCGCTCGCCGGCCACGTCCCAGACCACCGTCGGCGTACCGGCGATCCGGTGCGCCGACGCCAGGGCGGCGCCGATGCCCGAACCGCCGCCGACCACCAGGGCCAGCGGTCCGGTCTCGTCGTCCATGTGCCTCCCTTCGGCCCCGTCCGGGCCAGACCGTACCCGGCCACGGGTGGCAGACTCAGGGCCTCCCAGCAGCCGTCGGAGGACCAGTGGCGAAGGTGCGGCACAGAGCGATCGACATCCCCGGCGCCGAGGTCGGCCCCGTCTTCGACGGCGTCCGGCCTGCACTGTCCGATGACGTGTCGGGGAGCGGCCCGGCCACCACGTCGGGCGGCCGGGGGTGAGCGACGAGGAGCCGGTGCCGCGCTGGCGGGTCGCCATCATCGGGGCCGGACCGGGCGGGCTCGGCCTGGCCATCCGCCTGGTGGAGTCGGGCCGGCGCGACTTCGTGCTGTTCGAGGCGACGGACGGGGTCGGGGGCACCTGGCGCCTCAACACCTACCCCGGCGCGGCGTGCGACGTGCCGTCGCACCTGTATTCGTACTCCTTCGCCCTCAAGCCGGACTGGACCAGGACGTATGCGGCCCAACCCGAGATCCTTCAGTACTTCGAGGATTGCGCGGACCGCTTCGGCGTCCGCCCCCACCTGCGGACGGGCGTCCGCATCGTGTCGGCGCGTTGGGTCGAGCCGGAGCGGTACTGGCGGCTGGCCGACGCCGAGGGCGGCGTCTACGAGGCCGACGTGCTGGTCAGCGCCGTCGGGACGTTCAGGACCCCGTCCTACCCCGACATCGAAGGCCTGGACACCTTCGCCGGCCCGCACTTTCACTCGGCGCGCTGGGAGCATGAGCACAATTTGGCGGCCCGGCGTGTCGCCGTCATAGGGACCGGTGCCAGCGCGGCGCAGATCGTGCCCGAGTTGGCCCGGGTGGCCGAGCAGGTGGACGTGTACCAGCGCACGCCGCAGTGGATCTTGCCGCGGCGCGACAAGCCGTTCAGCGACGAGGAGAAGGAGCGCTTCGCCACGGACCGCCCGGCCATGGAGCAGCAACGCGAGGAGATCTTCTGGGCCTTCGAGAACACCATCGCGTTCCGGGTGGACGACAACACCACCGACGGGCTCAGGGAGATTGCGCTGAGCCACATCGACTACCGCATAAAGGACGAGAAGCTCAAGGCCAAGCTCACGCCGGACTACCCGTTCGGCTGCAAGCGGACACTGATCTGCAGCGACTTCTACAAGGCCGTCTTGCGCGACAACGTGGAGTTGATCACCGAGCCCATCGAGCGGGTGACCCCTGCGGGGGTCGTGACCGCGGACGGCCGGGAGCGGCCGGTGGACGCCATTGTGCTGGCCACGGGCTTCCAAGCGACCGAGTACCTGGAGGGCATCGACGTGGTGGGTGCCGGCGGGCGCCGGCTGCACGACGACTGGGCCGAGGCCGAGGTCGCCCACGCCTACCTCGGCCTCACCGTCACGGGCTTCCCGAACTTCTTCATGTTCTACGGCCCCAACACGAACCAGGGCGGCAACTCCATCATCGTGATCCTCGAGGCGCAGGCCACCTACGTCCTCGGCGCGCTCGACGCCATGGAGCGCGACGGAACGGTGGCGGTCGACGTCCGGCGCGACGTCATGGAGGCCTACAACGTGGAGTTGGCCGAGGCTCTGGAGGGGACGGTGTGGCACCACGGCTGCCAGAGCTATTTCAAGAACGCCAAGGGGAAGATCGCCACCCAGCTGCCCCAGACCTCGTTGTGGTACACCGAGAGGACGAAACAGTTCGAGATGGAGGAGTACGAGCGCATATGAAGGCCGCCGTGTACTACGAGACCGGAGCCCCCGATGTCTTCCGCTACGAGGACGTCCCCGACCCTGTCTGCGGCCCCGGCGACATCCTCATTGACGTGGCGGCGGTCAGCATCGAAGGCGGCGACACACTCAGCCGGCTGGGCGGCGACCTGGGCCGGGTGCCGCACATCGTGGGCTACCAGTGCGCCGGCACCGTGGCCGAGGTGGGCGCGGACGTAGCGGGCTTCACGGTGGGGGACCGCGCCGTCACCGTCGGGCTCGACGGCTCGCACGCCGAGCGCCGGGCCGTGCCGGCGGGCTTTGCCTGGAAGATCCCTGACGGTGTCGGCACGGACGACGCCGCCTGTGTGCCGGTGCCCTTCGGGACGGCCGACGACTGCCTCTTCGAGTTCGGGCGCCTCCGGGCGGGGGAAACGGCCCTCGTCCACGCCGGCGCGGGCGGCGTCGGCATCGCCGCCATTCAGATGGCCAAGCGGGCCGGCGCCCGCGTGCTGGCCACCGCTTCGAGCGACGACCGCCTGGACCGGCTGAAGGATCTGGGCCTCGACGAGGGGATCAACTACGTCAGCCACGACTTCGTGGCCGAGGCCCGCCGGCTGACCGAAGGCCGCGGCGTCGACGTCATCGTCGACTCGGTGGGCGGGGTGACGCTGCAGGGCAGCATCGCCGCCCTGGCCTACCGGGGGCGCTGCGTCACCGTGGGTGATGCCGGGCGGGCGCCGGCCGAGCACCTCGACATCTCGACGATGCGGCCCAACAACCAGACGTTGTCGGGGTACTTCCTCGGGGCGGAGCTCCTGCTCGACCACCAGCGCGTCCATCCCATGATCGCCGGCCACCTCGAGGCCATCGCCCGGGGTGAGCTCAAGGTGGTCATCGACCGCGTCTTCCCGCTGGCGGACGCCGCCGGCGCGCACGCATACATCGAGTCCCGCCAGGCCTTCGGCCGGGTGCTGCTCGCGCCCTGACGACGCCCCGTGAGCCCGCCGGCTGGGCGGCCACGCTCGTCAACCGAGGAGACGGCAGCGCTTCTCGTGGCGTGGCCGATGGCGAACCTCGGTCCCGGTCCTCACCGCCAGGAGGCGGCCCGCGGCTCTCCTCGGTCCGACGTCAGCTCAAGACGCGCCCGTCGCCGCGCCGCGCCAGCGACGCTCGAACGGGAGGCGCCACCGGCGGGGCGCGATGAGGTCGACCATGGCGGCCGGACCCCAGCTGCCCCTGGCGTAGGGCAGCACCGGCGGGGGATCCTCCAGCAGGGGCGTCGACAGCTCCCACAACCGCTCAATCCCGTCGGCCGTGTTGAACAGGGTGTGGTCGCCCATCATGGCGTCGTGGATGAGGCGCTCGTAGGCCTCGAGCACGTCGGCGTCCTCGCCGGTCTCGTGCAGCGCGAACTGCAGGCTGAGCTTCTCGAGCTTCATGCCGGGGCCGGGCTTCTTCCCGTAGAACGACAACGACAGCTTGGACGAGTCGGCCAGGTCGAAGGTGAGGTGGTCCGGGCCCATGGTGCCGACCCCCGATCCCTCGGGGAACATCGACTTGGGCGGTTCGCGGAAGGCGATCGAAATGATGCGCTCGCCGCCGCCCATCTCTTTGCCCGTGCGCAGGAAGAAGGGGACCCCGGCCCAGCGCCAGTTGTCGATTTCGCAGCGCAGGGCGATGAAAGTCTCGGTGTCCGAGTCCGGGGCCACCCCCGGCGTGTCGCGGTAGCCCTCGTACTGGCCCCGCACCACCCGGGTGACGTCGAGCGGACGCATGGAGCGGAAGACCTTGCTCTTCTCCTCGCTGATCGCCCTCGACTCGAGCGCCGTGGGCGGCTCCATCGCCATGAAGGCGAGGATCTGGAAGAGGTGGCTGACCACCATGTCCTTGAACGCACCCACGCCCTCGTAGAACTCGATGCGGTCCTCGACCGAGAGCGTCTCGGGGACGTCGATCTGCACGTGGTCGATGTGGTCACGGTTCCAGATGGGCTCGAAGAGCCCGTTGGCGAAGCGGAAGGCCAGAATGTTCTGCGCCGCCTCCTTGCCCAGGAAGTGGTCGATCCGGAAGACCTGGTCCTCGTCGAAAATGGTGTGCACGGCGTTGTTGAGCTCGACGGCGCTGGCCAGGTCGGTGCCGAACGGCTTCTCCATAATGATCCGCGCCCGCTCGACCAGCTTGGCCTCGGCCAGCAGTTGCAGGACCAGGCGGACGGCCGGGGGCGGGATGCTCAGGTAGTGCAGGCGCCGCACGTCGCCGCCCATTTCGTCCTCCAACCGTCCGACCGCCCCCGACATCGCCTCCGGACCGGCTGCGGTCGAGACGAAACTCAGCCGCCGCTCGAAGTTGGCCCACTGGAGCAGGGAGACCTTCTTGGTGGCGAAGCGGTCACACGCCTCCCGGGCGATGTTGCGGAAGTCCTCGTCACTCAGATCCTTCGTGGAGCTGCCGATGATGCGGTAGTCGGGCATCAGGCCCGACGTGGAGAGGTGGAGCAATCCGGGCAACAGTTTGCGAGCGGCCAGGTCCCCGGTCGCGCCGAACAGCACAATGACGTGGGGCTCCAGACGCCTGGCCTCCGCCGGGGTCTCGTCGAGCGCCTCTTCCGTCGCGATCGCACCCATCAGGACATCGCCCGCCTTTCGTTCAGCTCCGCCACGTTGGCGCCCATGATCTTGGGTACCGCCTCCTCGGGCAGCTTCTGCAGCTCGACCACCCAGTCGGTCGGCTCGGGCAGCCCCTCCACGTGCGGCCAATCCGACCCGAAGATGACCCGGTCGTCGCCCACGAGCTCGACGATTTCGTCGACGTCGTCCTCCCAGAACGGGTTGATCCACACGTGGCGGCGGAAGGTCTCGACCGGGTCCTCGCCGAAGTAGCCCGGCATGCGCCGCGCCGTCGTGCGCAGCTTGCGAAAGAGGGGAGCCAGGAACTCCGAGCCGTTCTCGACCGAGGCCACGCGCACGTTGGGGAACCGGACGAACAGCTTCTCGAGGATCAGGGTGGCCAGCCAGTCGTGGGCCGCCCGCTCAATGGCGAACATCTTTATGCTCGGCCGCCCCGCCCCGCCCCCCTTGAACGTGGCCGCGAAGCCGTCGACGGCGTAGCCGTTGGACGACAACCCGGCGTCCCCGGCGTGCACCACCACCGTGATGCCGGCCTCGTTGACCCGGGCCCAGAAGGGGTCGAACTCGCCGGCCGCCGGCGAGCGCGGCCCCGAGGCCGTCACGGGCGCCGCCGCCCGCAGCACCACCGTGCGGGCGTCCTGGTCCAGGGCCCATTCCAGCTCCTTGACCGCCTCGTCGACGTCGACCAGCGTGATGTAGGGCGCCGCGAAAATGCGGTCGGCGTAGGCCATGCCCCAGTCCTCGGCCAGCCAGCGGTTGAAGGCACGGAAGAGCAGCACGACCGCTCCGGGGTCGTCCCTGAGGGCCTCCTCGTAGAGCATGCCGAGGGTGGGGAAGAGCCAGACCTTGGCCAACCCCTGCGCGTCCATCACGGCCAGCCGCGCCTCGCGGTCGCGGTACTCGGGCCGGATGGGCTCGGGCGTGCCCATCAGCTGGTGCATCGGCACGCCGTTGGGATTGCCCCGGAAGTAGTCGGACAGGGCGCCCGCGGGCGAAATCGGGTTGAACGTCGGATTGCTCACGGCACGGCTGACGCGTCCCCCAGGGCGTGGTAGCGGCGGCCGTTGATCTCGACCCACTCGATGACCCGCGGCCCGAGTGCGGGGTCGAGATGCCGGGTGAAGGCGTCGAGCGCCTCGTAGTAGTGGTTGTCGGCGTCGAAGACGGGTGCGTCGAGCGTGTGCATGGTCAGCCCTCCCGGGGTCGGCCTGGCGGGGCGCACCCCAGACTCTATTGGCTGGCGCGCGGCGGCCCGGCCGAGGTGTGCCGCACCCCGGGCGGATCCACCGCCCATTCGGGGGGCTGCCCCCACTGCTCGCCGAACACCAACTCCGGGAGCGGGCGCCGGCGCACCGGCCCGTGTCGTCCCTGGGGCCGGCCCAACGTGATGGTGGCCATGAGGTCGACCTCTTCGGGCATGTGCAGCAACTCCTGCAAGTCCTTCTGGGCGAAGTGGTGCAGGCCGGTCAGGACCCCGCCGTAGCCGAGCGCCCGGGCGGCCAGCAGCAGGTTCTGGCAGGCGGGGTAGATGGAGGCGCCGTCGGTCTTGGCCGAGCGCGATCGGTAGGGCACGTAGCAGGCCAGGACGAGCACCGGCACGGACGCGAAGGTGTCGACGTAGTGCTGCATGGTGCGGGCCATGCGCGCCTTGGGCGAGTCGGCGTCGGCGCCCGAGCCCCTGTCGTAGCCGTCCTCCGCCCTCTTGGCGGCCCAGAACTGCGCCGCGCCCGCCCCGATGAGCCGCTTGGCCTCGGCCGCCACGGGTCCGTCGCGCAGCACCACGAACCGGAAAGGTTGTCGGTTGGAGCCGCTGGGCGCCCGCGTGGCCGCGAAGAGGATGTCGCGCAGGGCCTCGTCGGGGATCGGCTCGTCGGTGTAGCGGCGGATGGCCCTGGTGGTCAGCAGCCCCTGGTAGAGCGAGACCTCGTCGTTCATCGTGTCGGCCCGCCCCCGTCGACGTCGATCCGTTGCCCGCTCACGTAGCCGGCACCCTCCGAGACGAGGAAGCGCACGACCCGGCCCACGTCGGCCGGGACGCACACGTGGCCGAAGGGAAAGGCGGGGTCGAGCGTGTGGATCTCCTCCACCCCACCCGCCTTGACCAGGCGCCGTCCCATTTCGGAGACGACGAGACCCGGCGCCACCACGTTGACGTGAATCCCGTGGCGCACCTCCTCCTTGGCCAGGGTGAAGGCCAGCGACTCGAGCGCCGCCTTGGCCACGTTGTAGGGCGCGCCGCGGGCCGGGTTCCGCTGTGCGTTCACCGACGACACCATGACCACGTCGCCCCGGGGGCGGTCGCGCATGAGGGGAACGAACAACTGGGACAAGTGGAAGGCGCCCATGACGTGAATACCGAACAGCCGTTCCATCTCCGTCGGGTCGGTGTCCGCCACGGTCCCACCCCGGCTGGCGATGCCCGCGTTGGACACGACGATGTCGACCGCGCCGTGCGCGCCGAGCACCTCGTCGCGCAGGAGCTGGCACTGCTCCCGTGATTCCACGGCGGCCCGGTGGATGGTGGCCGTCCCACCCGCGTTGGCGATGGCCTTGGCCGTCTCCTCGGCCGCCTCGGCGTGGCGGTGGTAGACGATGGCGACGGTGGCGCCGGCGCCGGCCAGCTCCTCGCTGATGCCGCGCCCGACGCCGCGGCCTCCCCCGCTGACCAGAGCCACACGTCCGGCCAGGTCCATGCCCGTCATGGCGCTGACCCTACCAACGCGTCGGCGCCCGTCGCCTTATTACCTCGCTCTTAGTTCTTGCCCCCGGACCGGCGGGACCTGTCCGATAGCTTGGCCCGCCGTGCCAAAAACCCCGCGACTCTCCCGCCCCGTCGCGCTGGTCGCGCTCGCCGTCGCTGCCCTGGTCGTTCCGCTCGCGCCGCTCGCCGCTCCGACCGCTGCGGCCGCGACGCCGGCCGTTCCTCCGCTGACATTCCTTCACGTCGTCACGCCGACCGGCGGAAGTGATCTCACGCCCTACCTGGCCGACGGGCAGGGGCGCCAGGTCCTACTGCACGGGGCGGCCGCCGTCGGGCTGCAGGACGTCGCCTATCCGAAAGCCGGCAACGGACCTGCCCTTTTCCCGGTGTCGCCCTCCGCCTACGACGGCAGGTGTCCCAAGGCCTCGCCGCTGATCCCGCAACCACCGCTCTGCGAGGTGCAGGCCTCGGAGCCGGCCTTCACCCAGTCGACCGCCCCGGCCAGCGGCGACGACTTCGCCCAAATGCGCGCCCTCGGTTTCGACGTCGTGCGCCTCGTTCTCAACTGGAGCCAACTGGAGCCGACACCCGGCACGTATTCGGCGACCTACCTCGATCGCGTGGAGCAGGTGGTCGGCTGGGCGCGCCAGCAGGGCATCTACGTCATCCTGGACATGCACCAGGATCAGTACTCGCGCTACATCCTGCCTGCCGATGCCAAGACCGCCCCGTCCGGGTGCACCCCCTCCGGCGGTGGGGACGGCGCGCCGGGCTGGGCCGTCCAGACCGACGGCAAGCCGGGCTGCGCGCTCTACGGCATCGACGAACTGAACCCGGCCGAGTCGGCCGCCTTCTACAACTTCTGGCAGAACAGCCCGGTCGCGGCGCCCCAGGGAAAGGCTCCGGGCACCGGATTGCAGGACCACTACATCGGCGCCCTGGCCGCGCTGGCGACGCACTTCGAGAACGACCCGGCTGTCCTCGGCTACGAGCTGATGAACGAGCCGCAACCGGGCTCCATCGGCTCGCTGCCCGCGGCCAACGGCTACAGCGCCAGCAGCCAGGAGCTCTACCCCTTCTACCAGCGGGCGATCGAGGCGCTCACCGGCGTGCGCGACGGACTGCCCACCTGCCCGACCTCGAGCCCGACCTCGTTGAGCGATTCCTGCGCCTACCCGAGTCTGGCGTCGGTGTCCAGGCAGCAGATCTTCTTCGAGCCGCTGGCCTACCGCAACCTGGTCGACTTCTCCGTGCAGGTCAGCGCGCCCTTCACCACGTATCCCAACATGGTGTACGCGCCGCACGTCTACACCTACGCGTTCACCATCGAGCAAGACCTCCTGGGCCTGCCGGCCAAGGAGGGTGGCTTCCCACCCGACTTCACCTTTGGGTACCAGACGGCGGAGTCCGAGGCGCAGGCCATGCATTCGGCCGTTTTCGTCACCGAATTCGGCGACTCGTCGAGCACCGACGGCACCATATTGTCCAACGAGCTCGCGGCCCAGGAGGCGACGCAGACAGGTGGCACGTTGTGGGCCTGGAAGGGACTGGCCAGGGCGCCGGGAACGTGTTGGTGCACGCGTTGGCAGCTCTCGAGCTACCAGACGACGGCCAATGGCACGGCGGGCAACGGGAATCCGCGGCGGCCACCCTCGCCCAACGACCTCCTGATCGCCAGCCGGCAGCGCCTGCTCATGCGGGTGTGGCCGGTGGCCACGGCAGGCCGCCTCGGGGCCTACGCGTTCGACCCGACCACGCGCAGCTTCGACATGGTGGCGCAGTCGACGGCGGCCAACCGCAGGGGCGACACATCGACCGACACCGTCGTGTTCATCCCTTCGACCGTGCCCGGCGCGGTTCGGGTGCGAGGCGCCGCGGTGCTCGACTCGGTGGTCACCCGGCCCGACGGGAGCCGGTTGGCCTACGTCACCACCAACTCAGCCGCTCAGGCGGCGGCCTCCTACACCATTACCGTCGGAACGCCGTCGTCGACCCTGGGGTCCCTGGTCGAGGCCGAGGCGGACCACCCCCTCCCGCCGATCAGCGAGCCGACCGCGCGCGCCCTGGCGGAGGACGCATTGACACCGAGGCACACTCGCCGGACAAGTCGGTCGCGGCCAACGCACAGCTCGTGCAGGGCTTGGCCGGGATCGTGCTGGGTTCGAGCGACCCGAACAGCTGAGGCGCCGGCGCGGGACGACGTGTGGGCGACCCACCCCTACCGACGCTCCCGCCCGTACCAGCGGGAGCGGCCGTGGGCACGAGTTTCGCCCAGAGGGCGAGTTCCGCTACGCCGCCGGCGCCCTCCCGACGAGCTCGCCGTAGAGGCCCGGCCGGCGCTCGTCCTCCAACAGCGCGCACTCGCCCTCGCGCTTGTAGGCCAGGTGCAGGTCGATGCGGTGCACCAGGAGCTCGGCCGGGCTGGCCCGGCCCGGCACCGCCGCGCTGGCCTGCTCGACCACCGTCCCGGTCGGGGCGATAATGCGGCTCGAGCCGAGCAGGGTCGACGTCGAGTGCGACCCGGCCTGGTTGGCCTGCACCCACCACTGGCTGTTGGTCAGCGCCAGGGCGGGGTGCAGCAGGTCCCAGGCCGGGGCGCCCTCCACCTCGTAGGCGCACGGAGCCAACACCAGACGGGCCCCGCGCAGCGCCAGGGTCCGTGCCACCTCGGGGAAGTCGCCGTCGAAGCCGACGACGAGACCGACTGTCCCGAGTGTCGGGTCGTCGAACGTCGTCAGGCGGTCTCCGGGCGAGAACACGTTGGGTTCGAGGGTCGGTGGGTACAGGTGGGCCTTGCGATGCCAGGCCACCAGGTCCCCCTGCGCATTGAGGACGAGGGCGGTGTCGTGGATCAGCCCGTCCGGTCCGACCTCGGGCACACTGCCGGCCGCCAGGTAGACGCCGTGGGCGCGCGCCGCGTCGGCCAGGCGTTGGGTGCGCGGGCCGGAGAGCGGCTCGGCGTCGCGCCGCACGTCGCCCCCGAGCGTCTCGGGGTCGTAGCCGCACGACCACAGTTCGGGCAGCACGAGGAGGTCCACGCCACGGGCGGCGGCCGTCTCGACCATGCCCAGGGCCACCGAAAGGTTCTGCTTGGGCTCGCCCGGGGCCGGGAGCCACTGGGCCACCCCCACCAGCAGGTCCCGCTTCACGTCCCCACCAGATTCACGCGCTCCTCGTCGTCGCCCTCCTGACCCGCACGCTACGGGGGCAACGTTCAGGGAGCGTTTCCCCGTTGTGAATGGCGTGTTACGGGCGCGGCCCGGTCAGGAGGGTCGGGCCCTGCGCCAGCAGCGTCACCAGCTCGTAGAGGACGTGCGACGCCGCCACGGCGGTGATCTCGGCGTGGTCGTAGGCGGGCGACACCTCCACGACGTCGCCGCCCACCACGGTCGCCGGTCCCAGCCCTCGCAGCAGGCGCAGCAACTCCCGGCTCGTGAGGCCACCCGCCTCGGGCGTGCCCGTGCCCGGGGCGTGGGCCGGGTCGAGGACGTCGATGTCGACCGACACGTAGACCGGCGCGTCGCCCACCCGCTCCAGCACACCGGCCACCACGGCGGCGATGCCGAGCTCGGCCACCTCGTCCGTCGTCACCTGCGCGAACCCCATGCCGGCGTCGTCGGTCAGGTCACTCACCCCGTACAGCGGGCCACGCAGACCGACGTGGACACTGCGGTCCTGCCGCAGCAGGCCCTCTTCCCAGGCCCGGCGGAAGGGCGTCCCGTGGGTGTAGCGCTGCCCGAAGTAGGTGTCCCAGGTGTCGAGGTGCGCGTCGAAGTGCACCAGGGCGAGCGGACCGTGCCGCCCGGCGGTGGCGCGCAGCAGCGGGAGTGCAATGGTGTGGTCGCCTCCGACCGCCACCAACTGCCCCCCGTGCGCCAGCAGCCTGTCCGCCGCCGCCTGAATTTGGGACACCGCCTCCTCCGTGCTGAAGGGCGTGCAGGCGATGTCACCGGCGTCGACCACCTGGGCCAGTTCGAACGGCAGCGCGTCGGCCGCCGGGTGGTACGGGCGCAGCAGCCGGGAGGCCTGGCGCACGGCGGCCGGGCCGAAGCGCGCCCCCGGCCGGTAGCTCGTCCCGCCGTCGAAGGGCACCCCGACGACGGCGATGTCCCACGACGGCACCTGTGCCGCCTCGGGCAGCCGGGCGAAAGTGGCCAGGCCGGCGTAGCGGGGCTCGACGCTGGCGTCGGCCGGCCCGATCCGGACCGGCGTGTCGCCCTCGGCCATCAGTCGTCGAGGGCCTGGTAGACGAGCGCCCGCAGCTGGGCCCGGAACGGGTAGGCCGCCGACGGGAAGAGCTGGGTCATGAACACGGCGAAGAGGTCCTCGACCGGGTCGATCCAGAAAGCGGTGCTGGCGGCGCCGCCCCAGTAGTACTCGCCGGCCGAGCCCGCCATGGCCGTGGCCGCCGGCCCCAGGCCGACGGCGAAGCCGAGCCCGAAGCCGACGCCGTCGAAGTTGGCCTCGCCGAAGCCGCCGACGGCCAGGTCCTGCAGCGTGGCGCCACCGGGCAGGTGGTTGCGCGTCATGAGCTCAATCGTCTTGCGGCCGAGCACCCGCCGCCCGTCGAGCTGGCCGCCGTTGGCCAACATCTGGCAGAAGGCCACGTAGTCGTGCGTGGTCGAGACCAGCCCGCCGGCCCCGGAGAGATAGGACGGGGGCGCCGTCACTTTTATGCCGAACGGGCCCTCCTCGAGCAATTTGGGCGTGTTGCCCGGCCGGTACTGGTAGAGCGCGGCCAGCCGGGACAGCTGCGGCTCGGGGACGTAGAAGCCGGTGTCGACCATGCCGAGCGGCTCGAAGACCTCGCGGGCCAGGTACTCGTCGAAGGGCAGCCCCGACAGGATCTCGACCAGCCGGCCCACGATGTCCGTCGAGAGCCCGTAGTTCCAGTGCGTTCCGGGGTGGAACTTGAGGGGGTGCTCGGCCAGCAGCGCCGTCACGCTCTCGAGCGTCTGCCCCGCCCCCTGGGCCTGGCGGGCCTCGGCGAAGGCGGCGTCGATCGGGTTGCCCGGGAAGAGCGCGCCCGGCAAGGCCCGTCGTGTGCATCAGGACGTCGCGCATGTTCATCGGCCGGTCGGGTTTGACCAGCGTGACCGTGCCGGCCTCGTCCACCTCGCCCACCTGCTGGGTCCTCCACTCGGGGATGTAGCGACGCACCGGGTCGAGCAGCTGGAACTTGCCCCGCTCGTAGAGCTGCATGAGCGCCACGGACGCGATGGGCTTGGTCATGGAGAAGATGCGGAAGATGGTGTCGTCCTCCATGGCGATGCCCCGCTCGCGGTCCATCAGGCCGAGCGAGCGGTGGTAGGCGACGTGCCCGCCGCGTACCACGGTGATCTGGCAGCCGGCGATTTTGCCCGTGTCGACGTAGGTGGTGCCGAAGTGCTCGGTGATGCGCTCGAGGCGCGCCTCGCTCATCCCGGCCGCGTCGGGCTCGATCTTCATGGACACGTGCGCATCGCCTCCCTCAGGACTGTTGCTCTTCCTTCTTCCTACTCTGTTCCCGCAGGTACGAGGCCGTCCCCTCCAAGAAGGCGCCGACGTCCTGCGCCTTGCCGGCCACGATGTCGTGGAAGTACTGCGGCACGTAGACCTGGGCCGCGCCCGATTCGAGCCCGCCCAGAATGGCGTCCACGCACACCGACACCGGCTCAGCCTGCACGGGCAGGTCGGGGATGTCGTTGTCGGGCAGGGTGAACAGCTCGGTGTCGATCACGGCCGGGTAGACCACCATCACCTTCACCCCGCTGTCCCACAGGTCGACCGCCATGGCCTCGGAGAAAGCGGTGAGCGCCGCCTTCGAGGCGTCGTAGGCCGCCTCGCCGGGCGCACTCAGCGTGGCCGCGATGGACGAGATGTTGACGATGGTGCCCGAACCCCGGGCCAGCATCTGCGGGAGCAGGTCCATGGTGAGGCGCATGGGCGAGAGGTAGTTCACGTGCATGACGGCGGTGATGGTGTCGATGTCGAGCGCCGTCACGTGCCGCCGCTTGGGGATGCCGGCGTTGTTGACCAGGAGGTCCACCCCGCCGAAGGCGTCCATCACGTCGACGGCCAGCCGGTCCACGGCGTCGGGATCGGCCAGGTTGACCACCCACATGCGGCTGTCGGGGGAGTACTCCATGCAGCGGCCGACCACCTCGGACAGCAGCTCCGCCCGCCGGGCACAGATGCCGACGATGGCGCCGCGCTCGGCCAGCGCCTCGGCCAGCCCCGCCCCGATGCCCGAGGAGCCCCCGGTCACCAGCGTGCGAACTCCCTGTAGGTCCAAGCCCATGGTCCACCCCACTTTCACTGCACGACCATGCTCACCTTACGCACAGCTGGCGCCGGGCGGGTATTGACATTCTGTTGACGCACGTCTCCGCCGCGTTGATATCGGGTTCACAAATGCACCACCAGCATGGGCCAATGGCTGACTTCCTCGCAGTTTTGGGTTTCCTGGGCTTCGTCGCCGCGATGCTCGGTCTCATCTGGGCGTTGGACCGGGTATGACCTGGACCCAGGGACTCCTGCTCGGCCTCTCCATCGTGATGTTCCTGTACCTGGGCTTCGCCATGTTCAAGCCCGAGAAGTTCTGACATGGGCTTCACCTGGACCATCATCACCCTGGTCATCGCGCTCGGCCTGACCTGGCGCTACCTCGGCTCGTACATGGCCGCTGTCTTCGACGGCCGGGTGCATTTCCTGGGCTGGGCCGAACGGCCGATCTACGGGTTGTTCGGGCACCGACCCCGACCGGGAGCAGAACTGGAAGCGCTACGCCGCTTCCATGGTCATCTTCTCGGCGGTCGTCATGGCCGTCACCTATCTGCTCATACGCATTCAGGGTCGCTTCCCCTCAATCCGCAGCACCTCGGGGCGTGTGCCCAGGCATTGAGCTTCAACACAGCGGCGTCGTTCATGACCAACACCAACTGGCAGAACTACGGCGGCGAGACGACCATGTCGTACTTCTCCCAGATCGGCGCGCTGACGCTGGAGCAGATTCGTCAGCCCGGTCATCGGCATCGTCGTGGCCATCGGCTTGGTGCGTGGCTTCTCCCGCCGCAATTCCCCGACAATCGGGAACTTCTGGGTCGACATGACCCGTGGCCTCCTTTACATCGTGTTTCCGATCGCTTTCATCGCCGGGATCATCTTCGTCGGCCAAGGAGCGGTGCAGACACTCGCCGGTACCGCCAGCATCCACGACGTCTTGAACGGGGTGTCCCAGACCCTCGCCCGAGGGCCGATCGGCTTCATGGAGTCAATCAAGCAGCTGGGTAACAACGGAGGTGGGTTCCTCAACTCCAATTCGGCGACAACCTTCGAGAACCCGACTGGTCTCACAAACTGGCTGTCGATCTACCTCCTGTTGGCTATTCCGTTCTCCCTGACCTACACCTTCGGCAAAATGGTCGGCAGCATCCGCCACGGCGCCGCCCTTCTGGCCGCCATGGTGATCATCTTCGGAGTGTGGGTGGGTGGTGCCAGCCTACTACGAGCACCAGAACAACCCCGCTGTGGCCGCGGCCGGCGTGCACTCGACGGTCGGGAATACGGTTGGCCACGAGGTGCGTTTCGGTGATACCTCCACGGCCTTGTTCGGTGTCTCCTCGACCAGCACCTCGACTGGCTCGGCCGACGCCAATGTACGACTCGTTCACCCCCATGGGCGGCTTCTTCCTCATCTCCGGGATGATGCTGGGTGAAGTGACGCCAGGCGGTGCGGGGAGCGGCCTCTACACCATCTTGATCTACGCCATCATCGCCGTGTTCATAGGCGGGCTGATGATCGGGCGAACGCCCGAGTACCTGGGGAAGAAGATCCAGGCCAAGGAGATCAAACTCGCGGGTCTCGGGGCCCTCGTCATGCCGCTCATCGTGCTCATCTTCACTGCTATCGCCGTGTCGATCACAGGCCGGGACGCGTCCCGCTCAACGCATCCCGCACGGGTTCACCGAGATCCTCTACGGGCTGACTTCGCAAGGGAACAACAACGGGTCGGCCTTCGCGGCCTCGGGAGCAACAACGACGTTCTACAACGTGATCGGTGGCATCGACATGTTGATCGGCCGGGTCGGCATCATGATCCCCGCTCTGGCTCTCGGCGGCGTGTTGGCGGCCAAGCCTGCAGGTTCCCGCGGGCCTCGGCACCTTCCGAACCGACAACTCCATGTTCATAGGGCTCACCATCGGCGTCATCATCATCATCGGTGGTCTGACCTTCTTCCCTGCCCTCGCCCTCGGCCCAATCGTTGAGCAGCTCAGCCACGGGTTCTTCCCGCACTGATGTACAGCCACGGAGATTTCTTCTGATGACCGTACCACAACCCAGCCGGACCAGCCGGCAGGCAAGTGCGCCGCACGGCGTGGCCGAGGCGCGGAGCCTGTTCGACGGCCCGATCATGCGCCAGGCGCTGGTCGGACGCGTTCACCAAGCTGAATCCGCTGGTGCAGCTCCGCAATCCGGTCATGTTCGTGGTGCTCGTAGGGTCCGTCGTCACCTTCGTGGAGGCGATCGCCCACCCATCCGTCTTCACGTGGTCCATAACCGTTTGGCTCTTCCTGACGGTGATCTTCGCCAACTTCGCCGAAGGCTATGGCCGAGGGGCGCGGCAAGGCGCAGGCCGACACCCTGCGCAGAATGCGCTCCGAGACCGGGGCCCGACGGCTCCGGGCCGACGGCACCGAGGAACTGGTGCCCGCCGCCGAACTCAACAAGGGGGACACGGTCGTCTGCGAGGCCAACGACCTCATCCCCTCCGACGGCGAAATCATCGAGGGCATCGCCTCGGTCGACGAGTCGGCTATCACGGGCGAGTCGGCTCCGGTGATTCGTGAATCGGGAGGCGACCGGTCGGCCGTCACGGGCGGTACCAGGGTGCTGTCCGACCGGATCGTGGTCCGTATCACGGCCGAGCGCGGTCAGACCTTCCTGGATCGCATGATCACCCTGGTCGAGGGAGCCAACCGCCAGAAGACCCCCAACGAGATCGCGCTCACCATCCTGCTGGCCGTGCTCACCATCATCTTTCATTCCCGTCGTCGTCTCACTCGAGGCGTTCGGCATCTACTCAGGCACGGCGGTCTCGGTGGTGATCCTCGTCGCCCTACTGGTCTGCCTGATCCCGACCACCATCGGCGCGTTGCTGTCCGCCATCGGAATCGCCGGCATGGACCGGCTCGTTCAGAAGAACGTCCTTGCCATGAGCGGCCGGGCTGTCGAGGCCGCCGGCGACGTGCAGACCCTGTTGTTGGACAAGACGGGCACTATCACCATGGGCAACCGGATGGCGTCGGGCTTCTTCCCCGTAGGCGACCACTGCGGAACGCGACCTGGCCGATGCCGCCCAGCTGGCCTCACTAGCCGACGAGACGCCGGAGGGACGATCCATCGTGGTCCTGGCCAAGGAGCGCTTCGACATCCGGGAGCGTCACCTCGAAGCCGGGCACGTCTTCGTGCCCTTCTCGGCCACGACCCGCATGTCCGGGCTGGACTTCGACGGTCGTCAGATCCGCAAGGGGGCAGCCGACTCGGTCAAGGCATGGGTCGCGTGAGCAGGGCGGAGCCATACCCGCGGATCTTGGACGGGATCGTCGAACGGGTCTCGCGAGCAGGGTCCACGCCACTGGTCGTGGCCGAGGTCCGCGTGATTCTCGGCGTCATCGAACTCAAGGACGTAGTGAAGGAGGGCATTCAGGAGAAGTTCGCCGAAATGCGCTCCATGGGCATCCGTACGGTGATGATCACCGGCGACAACCCCCTGACTGCCGCCACCATCGCCCAGGAGGCAGGCGTCGACGACTTTCTTGCCGAGGCGACGCCCGAGGCGAAGTTGGCCCTCATCAAGCACGAGCAAGAGGGGGGAAAGTTGGTCGCCATGACGGGCGACGGCACCAACGACGCCCCGGCGCTGGCCCAGGCAGACGTGGGCGTAGCCATGAACACCGGGACCACGGCGGCCAAGGAGGCCGGCAACATGGTCGACCTCGACTCCAACCCAACCAAGCTCATCGACGTGGTCGAAATCGGCAAGCAACTCCTCATCACGCGCGGCTCACTGACCACTTTCTCCATCGCCAACGACGTGGCCAAGTACTTCGCCATCATCCCGGCTCTTGTTCGTTGCGACCTACCCCCAGCTGAACCCCTCAACATCATGAAGCTCCATAGCCCCCAGAGTGCCGTGCTCTCTGCCGTCATCTTCAACGCGCTGGTGATCATGGCGCTGATCCCGTTGGCCCTCCGGGGCGTCAAGTTCCGTGCCGCCGGGTCTGCGGCGATTTTGCGGCGAAACGTGTGGATCTACGGCGTCGGCGGAATCATCGTGCCGTTCATCTTGCATCAAGCTCATCGATCTCATCCTCGTCGCGCTGCACGCCTACTGATGGAGTCTCTCTGATGCTCGTCCAACTCCGCCGTGCCGTCGTTCTGGCCGTGGTCGCACTCGTCCTGACCTTCGCCTACGCCTATCCTCGGCACCGGCGTAGCCCAGGTGCTCTTCAAGCACCAGGCCGACGGGTCGATCACCGCCAACGGGTCCACTCTGATCGGCCAGAACTGGTCTCAGACGCCTTGCCCGGGTCACCGACTCGGCAGCTGTGTGTTCCAGGGCCGTCCTGACGCCGTCGGCCCCTACGCCGGGTCGCTGAAGCCGGTCGGCGGCCGGAGGGGACAACCCGCTCCAGGCCAACAACATCCCCGGCAAGCCCGGCATCCTGAACACGGCGAATCCGGGGGCGTCCAATCTGGGCCCCCGCTCCAAGACCCTGCTGACAAACACGCAGCAGCTGGTGGCCTACTGGAAGGCGCGGGGCGTCAACCCGACGCCCGACCTCGTCACGAACTCGGGCAGCGGGTACGACCCCGACATCAGCCAACAGGACGCCCTCGTCCAGATTCCGATGGTCTCGAGGGCCACCGGACTCTCGCTCCTCGGTTCTCAGGCGTCTCGTCATCAGCCAGACCCAGGGTGCCGAGCTCGGCTTCCTGGGCACCTCCTACATCGACGTGCTGCAACTCAACGAGGCGTTGGCCAAGCTCAAGCAGTGAGCGCCACGCGCCACCGCCAGTCGCGGCGCTGGTCCTCCGCCGGCGAGCCGTCGTGCGCGGGAAGGATTACCGCGGTCCTCTCGTACAAGTTGCCTTGGGTCCGCACCGGACATCGAGCTCAGCGACGGAACGGGGTCATCGTCCTGCGCTTGATGGGCCGGGCCGCAATCCCGGGCGTGTTCCCAGGGGTCGCATGCCTGACCGCCAGGGGTACGCCTGTTCTCGAGCGGGGGATGCTCCTGATGCGCAATGCGCTCTATTCGTTCGGGAGAGGCGGAGTGAGCGCCCGCCAGCAGCTGGTAGCCGACACCGGGCAAGGTATGCAGCAGCGTTCCGTCCTCGTCCCCCAACTTCTTGCGCAACCGGTGGGTGTACACCCTGACGTAGTTGGACTCCTCGCCGTAGCCGGGCCCCCATACGTCCTTGAGAATCATGTGGTGCGTGCAGACCTTGCCGGCGTGGCGGGCGAGGTAGGCCAGCAGCTCGAATTCCTTGGCCGTCAGCTCGAGCTGCACATCGGACAAGGTGGCCATGTGGTGGACCAGGTCGATCTCGAGGTCGCCCACGACCAGCGTGGTCGGCTGCTCGCCTCCGTCACCCCTGCCGGCGGAGGCGTGGCGAAGGGCGACCCGCAGCCGTGCCTCGAGCTCGGCCATGCCGAACGGCTTCGTGACGAAATCGTCGGCCCCGTTGTCCAGCGCCTCCACCTTGCGCCGCTCGTCCCCGTAGGCGGAGAGGACGACGATCGGCACGTCCGAAAACTCCCGGATACGCCGGCAGACTTCGAGGCCGTCAACGTCGGGCAGGCCGAGGTCGAGGATGACGAGGTCGGGTCCCGCCAATGCGACCTGGTTGACTGCCTCCGTTCCGGAGTGGGCCAGAAGCACGTCGTCCCCACGGGCCGTCAGCCCAATCCGGAGGGCTTTGAGCAAGGAGGGATCGTCGTCGACAATCAGAATCTTGGTCATCGGTCAGACCGACGTGGGGACGCGCGCTTCGCTGGGCACCGTGAACACCACGCGCGCGCCGCGCTCGACGTCGGGATCGATCCAAATGAGTCCGCCGTGTGCTTCGACGAACGCCTTGGCGATGGCGAGCCCCAGGCCGGCCCGGCCCGCCGCCGCCGTTCTGGCTGAACATTTCGAAGACCCGTTCCCGGTCGTCCGGCCCGACGCCGGGACCCTGGTCGCTGACCGAGATCTCGACTCTCGTCGACGGCGAGCCTGGCGCCGGACGAGCCGCAATCCGGATGATGCCGTCCGGCGGCGAGAGCCGCTCTGCGTTGTCGATCAGATTTGCCACGACCTGGCTGATCAGCACGTGGTCGATGTGGAGCAGGGCCAGGTCGTCCGGCATGTCGATTCGTATGCGGCCGCGGTCCGCGATGTCGCCCAGCATCATGAGGGCCTCGGCCACCAGCTCATCGAACGAGATCGCGATTGGCCGCACCTCGAGAGCTCCCGCTTCGATGCGTGTCATGTCGAGCAGATTGGTGACGAGCCGGGAGAGTTGGTCCGCCTGCTTCTCAATCAGCTCGAGCAGTTCGGCACGGTCCTGCGGAGGGAGTTGGACGTCGGTGCTGCGCAGACTCGAAACCGCCGTCTTGACCGAGGCCAGCGGCGTCCTCAGGTCGTGCGAGACGGCCCCCATGAGCGCGCTGCGCCAGCGGTCGATCTCCTCGAGCAACCGCGTCCGCAACGCCTGGTCGCGCAGGCGAGCCCTGTCCACGGCGAGAGCCGCCTGGTTGGCGAAGGTACCGAGCAGGCTCCGTTCCCCGGCCAGCTGCGCGTCCTGCAGCACGAGCATTCCCACCGGCCGATCGTCGAGCACCAGGGCCACGGAGACCCGCGTCGGCGTTTCGGCGTCGGCGAACCCGAGCGAGCGGGTCTGTCCGCCGGAGACGAGCGACGCCAGTTCGGCCGCTGTCAGATCCTCACCCGCCGAGGCAGCCACGTGCAGACGCTCGCCAACATCGAGAGGGCCCGCCTGACTGTCCGGCAGGACCAGGGCGGTCCACCGGGGGGAGAAGGCGTCCTGCACCGTACCCACGACATGGGTCACCAACTGGTTGAGGGTGAGATCACCGATCAGAGTGCGCGACAGGTCGTAGAGGCGGTGAGCCTCGTCTGTTCTGCGAAGCGCCTCCTCCCGCGCCGTGCGCAAGTTCGCCACGACCTGGGCCACAACGAGGACGACTACGAGGTAGACGAGGAGCGCAATCCAGTTCTGCGGGCTGCGGACGGTCAAGGTCTCGTAGGGCGGCAGGAAGAAGTAGTCGTAGGCCAAGAAATCCGGCCACCGCGCCCACGCAAACCGGGCACGAACCCGGCGATCACCACTCCGACGAGTGCGGGCAGGACGAAGGCGAGGGCGGGAATGGCGATGCTCAGATGGAGCCGGAAGGGAAGGAGCACGGCCAGCAGTACGCCGAGCGAGGCCAGGGTGACGACGATGGCGAGGAGCGTGCGCTGGTAGGTTTCCTTGAAGGCAAGGTTGCCTCGCATGGTCACTGCTTTCCGTCGGCCGGCATCGGACCGACTTCTGAGTGTACCGACGGGATCAGCTGGCCGGTCCAGGCGAGGGCACAATGAGCGGCACGACCGGAGAGGAAGAGGGTGTCAGGCCAACCGGCCGCTTTCGCGTCTACCTGGGGGCGGCCGCCGGTGTGGGTAAGACATGCGCCATGCTCGACGAGGGTTGGCGGCGGTTCCAGCGTGGTGCCGACGTCGTGGTCGGCTTCGTCGAGACGCACAAACGGCCCTACACGGTCGAGCAGATCCGCGACCTACCCGTGGTACCGCGCAAGCAGGTGGAGTACCGCGATTCGGTCTGGGAGGAGATGGACCTCGAATGCCGTGCTCGCCCGTAAGCCCGAGGTGGCTGCTGATCGACGAGCTCGCCCACACCAACGTGCCCGGCTCGGGGCGCCACGAGAAGCGCTGGGAGGACGTGCTCGAGATCCTCGATGCCGGCATTGCCGTGATCACGACGGTCAACGTCCAGCACATCGAGTCTCTCGCCGATGCCGTAGAACGAATCACCGCCGTGGCCGTCCGCGAGCGTGTGCCCGACTGGGTGGTGCGGCGGGCCGATCAGCTCGAGTTGATCGACTCCTCGGCGGACCAGCTCCGGCGACGGATGTTGCACGGCAACATCTACCCGGCGGCCAAGGTGCCTTCGGCGTTGAACGGGTTCTTCCGAGCCGAGAACCTGGCCGCCCTGCGCGAGCTGTCGCTGCGATTCGTGGCCGATGAGACCGAGGAGGAGCTGCTCGAGTACCTCCGGTCGAAGGGCGCGGCCGGCGAGTTGTGGGAGACCACGGAGAGGATCATGGTGGCGGTGACAGGGGCTCCGGGCAACGCCTCGGTCATCCGGCGGGCGGCCCGGATCGCGGCTCGGGTGAAGGCCGACCTCATTGCCGTCCACGTGGTTTCCGGAGACGACGCCGCGGCGCTCCGACACCGACGAGCTCGAGGCGTTGGTCAAGGCCGTGGGCGGAAAATGGCAGTCACTCGAGGGTGACGACGTGGCCAAGACCATCTTTGCGGCCGCGGTGGACCAGCAGATCACCCAGATCGTGGTGGGAACGTCACGCCTCACGCGTTGGCAGTCCATGACCCGGGGCTCGGTGATCCAGACGATCCTCCGCCTGGCCTCGGAGAACGACATCGACCTGCACGTGATCGCACGAAGGGACGACAACGGGCACGACCGGCCGGTGCTGGAGGACGACGGGTAGGAGGCCGTAACGCCTCAGGAGGCCACCAGGTCTGCGAAGGCGGCGTCGGCCGCCAGCTTGGCCGCCTGTTGCATGCACCGGTTGAGGCGGGCCAGGGCCTTCGCCCGCCGTGGGTCGCGCGCCAGGTACTTGGCCAGGGCAACCGGATCGGCCGAGCCGTCGGGTTTGCTCAGGCCGAACAGGGCCTGGTCGACGACGTGCTCGTCGGGCCGGTCGCTAATACCGCGGTAGATCGACCACGGGACGCCGGAGGCCTCGCACACTTCGGCCACGCCGGCCGCCTCCATGTCGACGGCGCCGAAGCCGCGTTCGAGGATGGGGCGCCACACCTCCTCGTCGTCGAACAGGCCGTCAGTGGTCATCAGCCCGCCGGCGGCCTGGCGCGACGGTAGGGGGTGCGTGGCGTACTCGGGCCCGTCGGGGTAGAGCTGCACTCGGCTCGGCACGAACAAGGACCCGACGGGGAGATCGGGGTCCAGCCCGCCGGCGATCCCGACCACCATGACATGGTCGATCGCTCCTGCTGAAAGCGCCCTGGTTGCGGCCTCCCGAGCCAGGGTCGGGCCCATGCCGGTCACGAGGCTGCCCACCCACCACGGCCCGGCCGTCCCGCCATGGGAGAAGACGGGGTCAGCGGGGGTGGATGCCAGCGCGAACGAGTGCACAATGGCCTTCAGCTCGGGCTTCATGGGTGCCAGCACGGCGACGCGCTTTGTCGGTCACTCCTTCATCATGGCGGATGCTTGGGTAGCGTGTCCCCGATCGATCGGGAGAGGAGAGACATGTCGAGCGCCGAACAGGTCGTCCGGGAATTTTGCGCCGCGGCCAGCACGCGGGACCCCGCGGTGCTTCGCACGTACTTCTCCGACGACATCGTGTACCACAACATCCCGATGGAGCCGGCGGAGGGTATTGAGGCGACCATGGCCGTGATCGACATGTTCGTCGGCATGTGCGAATCGATGGAGTTCGAGGTGCACCACCTGGCCAGCGACGGCTCCACCGTGTTGACGGAGCGGACCGACATCTTCACCATCAACGGCAAGACCGCCCCCCTGCCCGTCATGGGTGCCTTCCACGTCAGCGACGGGAAGATCACCGCATGGCGGGACTACTTCGACATGGCGCAGGTGAGCGCCATCTTCGGAGCGGGTTAGGGGTTCGGTCGGCCGGTACGGGCTCGAACCGGGTCGGATCGAGCCGTACCAACCGCGTCGGCTGGAGTCATATGGGGTCGATCAGTAACTGTGACACTCGCCCGGGGCATCGGGCGGGCCTTGGCCGTGGGCGGCCTCCCAAGCCAGCTGCACTGACGCGGGCGCGCTGCCCGCGGTCGGGTAACCGTCGAAGCCGTTCCACTCGAGGATGCCGAAGTAGCCGGCGTAGGCATTGTTCCGGCCACCCTCCTCGCACATGGCCGTGGGTATCCACGCGGCGGGAATGGTGTTCTGCTGCTGCGCCTTGAGGTAGGCGGCCTCGTTCAGGTACGCCTCCTCGTTCTGCTTCTGCTGGGCCTCGGAGTAGGCCACGATCTTCGAAGCCTGCTGTGCCTTCGAGTACGACGCCAGCTTCATGCTGATCGCGGCCGGCCGCTCCCGGCTTCCCGCGACATGGCGGGTCGCCCGTGCTGAGGCTGAGGACATGTTGGTGAATACGGTGAAAAGAACTGCTGAAATGATGAACATGACGGCCACCGCCGTCGTGAGTGCAATGCGGATCCGCACGGCACCTCCCTTCGTCGGACGCGCGGAGGCGCGCCAGGCTCTGCTCGGTGTGGGCGGGCTCCGGCCATTGCATTCGCGCCCCGAACGGCGAGCGGGAAGGCGTCGTCCGTTCTGGCATGTCGCCGCAGGGTGTGCGGCCGGTCGTGTTCAGCCCCTTCGATGCTCCTGGGGTTGGTGTCCTCGTTTCTTCGGGTCTGACGGACAGGCGCGCCGAGACCTCGGTCTGGTCGGGTCAGGACCGATCGGCGGACTACTTCGGGTATGCGGCCCGGCTCTCCGGTCGCCGCATGCACTCAAAAGGCCGATCAGCCTTTACAGAGGACAATGTAGCAGTCGGGCCAACCAGATCTGCGTACAGGTGCAAAAATCACCGCTGAACTGGCCGTTGTATGGCGTCTCCTTGTGATATCGATCACAACCCGCAGGTCAGGTGGGCGGATTTGCCTCAATGGCAAGGTAAATTTTTGCTCAATTTCGGAGAAATGTGTCTGACCAGAGACAATGGCTCATCACCCAAGGAATCCGAGCCTGAGCCGGAAAGGTGCACCGATCCGACCCGGGTGCGTAGGGTCCCGTCCCGGGAACGAGTCCTGCCCCACCGAGGAGGGTCACGAGTGCCATCGCGCGTCGCCGTCACCGAGCGGGACCGGTTCACGGTCGCCGGCATGATTCGGCACCTGGGCCGGGTCCAGCCGGACCACGAAATGTTCGTGCAGGGGGACGAGCGGCGCACCTGGGGCGAGGAGCTCGACGCCGCCTGCCGGGTAGCCCAGGCGCTGGCCCGCGACGGTCTCGGTGCGGGCGACCGGGTGGCGTTCCTGGACCGCAACGGCATCGCCTACTTCGACTTCCTCTTCGGCGGTTCGCTGATCGGCGCGGTCGGCGTGGCGGTGAACTGGCGACTGGCTCCGGCGGAAATGGCGGCCATCATCGACGACTCCAGCGCCCCGCTGCTCGCCGTCCACACCGACTATCTGCCGGCCCTGGCCGACATGGCGAGCGGGCTGCCGGCGGTGCGACGGATCGTCATTCTCGGCGATGAGGCTTCGACTTCGTGCGCCGACCCCCGCGCCGTCCCATTCGGCCAGTGGACAGAAGGGTGCCCGAGCGAGGACCCCGGGTACGTCGCTGCGCTCGACGAAGTCAGCATGCAGCTCTACACCTCGGGCACGACCGGATTGCCCAAGGGCGTCATGCTGACCAACGCCAACCTGTCCACGGCGATCGCCGCGGCCGGTGACACCTTCAACATCTCCGACGACACGGTCAGCCTGGTGGCCATGCCGCTGTTCCACATCGGAGGTTCGGGCTGGGCCCTTTGTGCCATGTCGCGGGGTGGGCGTTCCGTCATTTTGCGTGACGTCGACCCGTCCCTCCTGCTTCGGCTCATCGAGACCGAGGGCATCACCGAGATGTTCCTCGTGCCGGCCGTCCTCATGTTCCTGCTGGCGACGCCGTCGCTCACCACGACGGACCTTTCGAGTCTGCGGCTGATCTTCTACGGGGCGTCGCCGATCTCCGAGGACGTGCTGGTGAAGTGCATGGCGGCGTTCGGCTGTGACTTCTGCCAGGTCTACGGCATGACCGAGACGACCGGGGCCATCACGGCGCTGTCGTTCGAGGACCATGATCCGGACGGCCCCCGGCGCGGGCTGTTGCGGTCGGCCGGCAAGCCGCACGAGACGGTCGAGCTCCGCGTCGTCGACCCCGATAGCGGCAAGGAGGCCGACGTGGGTGAGGTCGGCGAGGTCTGGACCCGGTCTCCCTACAACATGGCCGGCTACTGGGGCAAGGAACAGGAGACCGCGGCGACCATTGACGCGGAGGGTTGGCTGCGCACGGGCGATGCCGGGTACTTCGACGCCGACGGCTACCTGTATCTGCACGATCGCATCAAGGACATGGTCGTCAGCGGCGGCGAGAACATCTACCCGGCCGAGGTGGAGAACGTCCTGCTGTCCCATCCGACGATCATCGACGCCGCCGTCATCGGCGTGCCCGACGACAGGTGGGGCGAGACGGTCAAGGCGATCGTCGTCCTGGCTCCGGGCGCCGAACTGGACGAGCCCGGCATCGTTGCGCACTGCCGGGAGCACCTGGCCCACTACAAGTGCCCTACGTCGGTCGAGAGCACCGACGCCCTGCCGCGCAACCCCTCCGGCAAAATCCTGAAGCGCGAACTGCGGGCGCCGTACTGGTCCGGGCAGGCGCGCTCCATCAACTGAGGCGCGGGCTGGGCTGAGCGCCTACCCGAAGGTGAAGTCGTATGCCTCGAGGCCCGGCGACAGGCTGAGCGTGAGCAGACCCGACTGTAGCGAGCTGCCCGAGAGCAGGGTGTAGAGCTTGGGGATGCCGGCGACGTCGATCGTGGACAGGTGCTTTCCGTTGTAGTCCACGTCGACCGTGCCTTGCCCGCTGAGCACGAGGTAGACGTTGTCGGCCGTGAAGTTGAGGGCGAGGGTGGCATTGGGCCCCGCCGTTGCCTCCTGGCTGTGTACCGTCCAGGTACCGTTGAAAGCCAAGCTGTTGTTCGGGATGCTCGACGGCGCGCTGTAGTTGATCGCCTTGTCGACCTGTACGGAGGTGCCCACTTCGTTGTTGAGTCGCTCGTAGCCGACATAGCTCTCGGGGGTGATGGCGTCGCTCGTCGGCGTCTTGTCCGGCACGTCGGTCCGCGCCGGCAGGTCGGTGACACCGTTGGCCGTCAACAGCATGCGGATGTTGCTCTCCATCTGCGAGTAGCCGCCCTCCCCGAAGTCGTAGGCGCGCACGACCCCGGTCGGGTCGATCAGGTACTCCGCCGGCCAGTACTCGTTGTTGTAGGCGTCCCAGGTGTCCAGGTTGTTGTCGATGGCGACCGGGTAGTCGATGCCCAGGCTGCCCGCGGCGCTCTCGACGTTGGACACCACGTGTTCAAAGGCGAACTCGGGTGCGGACACTCCGACCACGACGAGACCGTCCTTCTTGTAGTCGTTGTACCAACCCTCGACGTGGGGCAGCGAGCGTTGGCAGTTGATGCACGAATAGGTCCAGAAATCGATCAGCACGACCTTGCCGCGCAGTTGGCTCAGGCTGAGTGGCTGGTCGCCGGGCGTGTTGAACCATGCGGTGATGCCGGCGAAGTTGGGAGCACGCCCGAGTGCAGGGAGGTTGGTCTTGCTGGCCATGAAGACGGCCGGCTTCTGCGGGGCACTGGTGCCCGCACTCTTGGGGTGCGTCGTCGTGGTCGTCGTCCCCGCGGCGAGGTGGCCGCTCTGCGAGTTGCCGGCGTCCGTGGCCGAACAGGTCGCTTTCTTGCCCTCGAGCTTGGCGTTGGCCGCCGCGAATTGGTTCTCGTGTTCACCGCTCAGCTGGCGCAGCTGGGTGCAGGCCGAGCCCGTCGACTCCACGTGGTCCTCGAGCGCCGTGGTGTAGCCCGGCACGTCGCGCTGGAGGGCACCCAGCCAGTTGAAGGCAATGGCGAGGGTGGCCACGCCCAGCACCACGCCCGCCACCTTGCGCACCGTCGGCAGTCGCGAGCGGAGCGAGGTCCACGACGTCGAGGCCCGTTGCGCCACTATGGCCAGGACGAGCAGGGGCACCGTCACGCCCAGGGCATAGAAGAGGGTGACCAGGAGCGAGGTGGCCCCGACGCGGTGATGGGACGCGGCCACGGAGATGGCGGTGAGCACCGGGCCGGCGCACGGCACGAAGACCAGCCCCAGGCTCAGGCCCAGCACGAACCCCCCGCCCTCGTTGGCGTAGCGCGACGAACCAAGCCGGGCGAAGGGGCGCTCGACCATGTCGCCCAGCCATGGCACCAAGAGGCTGACCGAGAGCAGGCCCAGCAGGGCGACGCCCAACCAGAACAGAAGATCCTGGGGTAGGTGGAGGAAGCTGAGGAGCGAGCTGGCGAAGAGCACCGACAGGCTGAAGCTGACGACCAGGCCGGCGATGATGACGTAGGGGCGGGACTTGTTGGCGTCGGTCGACCCTCCCGCCATGACCACGGGGATCACCGGGACGATGCACGGGGAGAGTCCCGTGATCAGCCCGCCGACGAACGCCACGACGAGGAGCTCACCCATGGAGGTTGCTTTCCTGCCGGCGATGGCTCGGCACCCGGCGCTCCTTCCCGTATCCCCTCCACTCGAACCTAGCGGTCGGACACCCGCGAGAGTCGTCGCCCCGGCGCATGACGGCGGCCGGCCGGCGCAGCAGACTGGGTCACGGTGATCAGCGAAAACTGGATTTACGTCGGGAGCGCAATCGGCGCGCTGGGCGCGGCCGTATACCTGCGGGACACCCTGCGCGGCACCACGAAGCCCAACCGGGTCACCTGGCTGCTCTGGGCCGTCGCACCGCTGCTGGCGGCCGCCGTCGAGCTCGACGGGGGCGTGGGGCTGCGGGCCTTGCCCACGTTCATGGTCGGCTTCATGCCACTGCTCGTGTTCATCGGGTCGTTCCACAACTCGGCCTCGGTCTGGCAGATCCGGCGGATCGACTACGCGTGCGGTCTCGTCTCGGTGGTCGGCACGGTCACCTGGCTGGTGACGCGCAACGGCGTCGTCGCCATTTCCGCCGCCATCGCCGCCGACTTCATGGCGGGCGTGCCGACCGTGATGAAGAGCTGGACCCATCCCGAGACCGAGACCGTCCACTCCTATGTCGGCGCGGTCATCAGCATGGGCGTCCTCTTGCTGACCGTCACCCACTGGACCTTCGACGAGGTCGCCTTCCCCGTCTTCATCCTCTGCATGGCCTCGGTGGAGGTCGTCCTGGTGGGGCTCGAGCCGGGCCCGCGGTGGCGGCGGGCCCGGAGGAACGCCGCGTCGTTGGCCGAACCCGCCTGAGCGTCAACGGGCGCGACGGGCAACCGCCTGCTAGGAATTCCACCGGGGAGACGACAGAAGGGAGTCGCCGGTGCCAACCGCGCACGTCAACGGGATCGACATCGAGTACGTCACGGAGGGTGACCCGTCCGACCCTGCACTGCTGCTGGTGATGGGCCTCGGTGCCCAGCTCACCACCTGGCCCCAGGGTTTCGTCGACGGCCTGCGCCGGCGTGGCTTCTACCTCATCCTCTTCGACAACCGCGACTGCGGCCTGTCCACCAAGTTCGAGGGTCTGCCCGAGATGACGGCGCTCTTCGGCGGCGACGGGTCGTCGGCGCCCTACAGCATCGAGGACATGGCCGACGACGCGGCGGCCCTGCTGACCGGCCTCGGCATCGACCGGGCGCACGTCGTCGGCGCCTCCATGGGCGGCATGATCACCCAGGCCTTGGTGATCCACCACCCGGAGCTGTTCGTGACGGCGTGTTCCATCATGTCGACGACGGGCGATCGCTCGGTGGGTGCGCCGACGGGGGAGGCCATCACCGCGCTCCTGCGCCCCGTCGCCACCAGTCGTGAGGAGGCGATCGAGGCGAGCGTGGAGGGGAGCAGGATCATCGGCTCGCCCAAGTACCCGGCCGACGAGGCGCTCCTACGCGAGCGGGCGGGCGCCGCGTACGACCGCTCCTACTGCCCGGAGGGCACGGTCCGCCAGCTCGCCGCCATTCTCGCTTCGCCCGACCGCACCGAGGGCCTGCGCGGCGTGAAGATCCCGTTCCTCGTGATCCACGGGGAGGATGACCCGCTGGTCACCCTCAGCGGTGGTCGGGCCACCGCGGCCGCGGTGCCGGGGTCCGAGCTGCTCGTCATCCCCGGCATGGGCCACGACCTGCCCGAGGAGCTGTGGGGCGAGGTGACCGACGCCATCGTCGCCAACGCGGAGCTGGCGTCGGTCTGAGCGGCGGTCAGGCGGGCAGCGCGTTGGCCGCCGCCACCGAGGCGAACCAGGCGGCACTCGGCTTGGGCGTCCGGACGAACGTCTCGCGGTCGACGCTCACGAGGCCGAAGCGCGGCCGGTAGCCGAGCGCCCACTCGAAGTTGTCCAGCAGCGACCAGTAGGTGTAACCGCGCACGTCGACGCCTTCGGCCACGGCGTCGAGCACACCGGTGAGGGCTTGGCGCACGTAGTCGATGCGCTGCTCGTCGTCGGTGGTGCCGATGCCATTCTCGGTCACCACAAGCGGCAGGGAACCTCCGGTGTAGTCCCAGGCCCGCCGGAGGCAGTTGCCGAGGGAGGCCGGGTAGAACTCGTACCCCATGTCGAGGACCGGGACTCCGTCCCCGTAGCCGGCCCAGCCGTCGGGGCCGATCAGCATGCGCGAGTAGACCTGCACGCCCAGGAAGTCGTCACCCTTGGTGGCGTCGAGGAAGACGTCCTCGGAGTGGTGTCGGATGCTCTCCAGACGCTCCTCGCCGCCGGGAGCCGGCTGGTAGTCGGTCATCGACAGCGTGAGACCCACTGGGACACCGGGCGCGGCCGCCCGTATGGCGTCGACGGCCACTCGGTGGGCGTCGGCGAAGTGTGCGGCCACCTGCTGCGACAGCGCGACGTCCTGTGCGCCGGGCGGGAACATGCCGGCGTGCCAGCCCATGGTCGCCACAATGTTGGGCTCGTTGACGGTGCAGGCGCGCGTCATGACGTCGCCCAGCGCCTCGGCCACCACCGTGCAGAAGCGGCCGAAGCGTTCGACCGCGACGCCCGTCTCCCAGCCGCTCTGCTCGACCAGCCAGCACGGGGTCGTGAAGTGGTGGAAGGTCACGACGGGGTCGACGCCGCGCTCGCGCAGTCCGAGGCACTGGCGCCGGTAGTGGTCGAGGGCGGCACGGGAGATCTCCCCGTCGGCCGGCTCAATCCGGCTCCATTCCACCGAGAAGCGGTAGTCGTCCAGGCCCATCCCGGCAACCAGGTCGGCGTCCTCCTCCCAGCGCTCCCAGGAGTCACAGCAGTCCCCGGAGGGCTCCGCGCACCCCGATCCGGCCGTGTGCTCGAAGGCCCACCAGTCGTTGTTCACGTTGCCGCCCTCTATCTGGTGGGCGGCCGTCGCCGTGCCCCAGGTGAACCCCAGGGGGAACGCCCGCCCTCCCGTCTCGCCGGCCATCGGCACACCCTCCCGGTCCGAATTCGCGTGTCAGGAGGCACGGTATCGTTGGCTGACGATGACGTCACATTCCTCGCCGATGACTGACGTCCCCGATTCGCCGCGGCCGAGCGCCGACGCGCCCGTCGGGGAGGTGCCGCCCGAGGCGGGCGACGCCCCCATGGTCGAGGCGCACGGGCTGGTCAAGCGTTTCGGCGACTTCGTGGCCGTCGACGGCGTCGACTTCACCATCAGCAAAGGCGAGTCCTTCGGCTTCCTCGGCCCCAACGGCGCCGGCAAGACGTCGACCATGCGCATGATCTCGTGCATCAGCCCGGTGACCGCCGGCTCGCTGCGCGTGCTCGGCCTGGACCCGGCCGCCGACGGGCCCCGCATCCGGGCGCGCATGGGCCTGGTGCCCCAGGAGGACTCGCTCGACACCGAGCTCACCGTCCTCGACAACCTGATGATCTACGGGCGCTACTTCGACATGCCGCGCAAGGAGATCCGCCGCCGGGCCGACCAGCTGCTGGAGTTCGCGCAGTTGACCGAGCGGGCCCACGACCGCGTCGACCCGCTATCGGGCGGCATGAAACGGCGGCTCACCATTGCCCGGGCGCTCATTTCGGACCCGGACCTCCTGATCCTCGACGAGCCCACCACCGGGCTGGACCCCCAGGCCCGCCATTTGTTGTGGGACAGGCTGTACCGCCTCAAGCAGGACGGCGTGACGCTGGTCATCACGACGCACTACATGGACGAGGCCGAGCAGCTGTGCGACCGCCTGGTCGTGATGGACAAGGGCCGCTTCGCCGCCGAAGGCACGCCGCGCGAGCTCATAGACCGGTACTCCACCAAGGAGGTGGTCGAGCTGCGCTTCGCTCCCGGGCAGCACGAGGAGGTGGCGCCCTCGCTGGTCGAGCTGGCCGAGCGCCAGGAGGTCCTGCCCGACCGCATTCTGCTCTACACCGACGACGGCGATGCCGCGCTGGCCGAGGTCGCCCGCATGGGCCACGTGGCCCGGGCCACGCTGGTGCGGCGCTCGACGCTCGAGGACGTGTTCCTGCGTCTCACCGGCCGCCGTCTGATCGACTGACCATGACGGCGGTGGGGGGCACGGAGGCGAACGGGCGCAGCACGCTCTTCGACCACGGCGACGAAATGCCGGCCCGCCGCTTCGCCACGCCTATGTGGCTGCGCGCCACCTCCTACTGGGCCTACCAGTACAAGCGGACGTGGCGCAGCTCGGTGGCGACGAGCTTCCTCATCCCGGTGCTCTACCTGGCTGCCATGGGCGTGGCACTCGGGTCGCTGATCGACAAGCACTCGCACGGGGTGGACGGCGTGACGTACGTGGCCTTCCTGGCCCCCGGACTGCTGGCGGGGACGTGCATGCAGATCGGCGTGAACGACGCCACCTACCCCGTGATGGGCGCCATCAAGTGGTTCCGGACCTACCTGGCCCAGCTGGCCGGGCCGCTCGAGGTGTACGACGTGTGGTTGGGGCACCTGGCCTGGATCGCCGTCCGCCTGTCCATCGTCGTCAGCATCTACCTGGCCATCATGGCCGCCTTCGGCGTCGTCTTCTCGCCCTGGGCCATTGCCGCCCTGCCCGCCGCCGTGCTCACGGGCATGGCCTTCGCCGCGCCCGTCGGCGCCTGGGCGGCGACGTTGGACAAGGACGCGCCGATCTCGACCCTCTACCGCTTCGCCATCATTCCGCTGTTCTTGTTCTCGGGCATCTTCTTCCCCGTTTCGCAGCTGCCCAAGGTCATTGAGGGCCTGGCCTACGTGTCGCCGCTCTTCCACGGGGTGGCGCTGTGCCGCGATCTCACCCTCGGGACCGTGGCCTGGGTGGACCTCGGGCACGCGGCGTATCTCGGGGCCTGGGTCGGGGTGGGCTACGCCGTGGGCCGCCGCACGTTCAAGAAGCGCCTGGTGGTGTGATGACCGGGACCGGCACCACGTCGACCGGGGCGGTGGTCGACCGCCGCCCACCTCCCGCCATCGGGCCCCGCATCACTCCGCTGGCCCTCCTGGGCGGCCGCCACGCCTCGCGGGTGCTCGAGCGCAACATTCTGGTCTACCGCCGGTCGTGGATCTTCCTCGTCTCCGGCTTCTTCGAGCCCCTCTTCTACCTCCTCTCCATCGGGATCGGCCTCTCCCACCTGGTCGGGCCCATTCCGGTCGACGGCCAGCTGGTGGCCTACACCGCGTTCGTGGCGCCCGGCCTGCTGGCGTCCTCGGCCATGAACGGCGCCATGATCGACTCGACCTTCCAAATCTTCTTCAAGCTGAAGATCGCCAAGACCTACGACGCCATGCTGGCCACGCCCCTCGGGGTGGGCGACGTGGCCATCGGCGAGCTGTGCTGGTGCGTCCTGCGGGTCGCGCTGTACTCGAGCGCCTTCCTCGCCATCATGGCCATCCTGGGCTACGTCGTGTCGCCGTGGGCCGTGCTGTGCTGGCCGGCCGCCATTCTGACCGGCCTGGCCTTCGCCTCGGCCGGCATGGCCGGCACGACCTACATGCGCACCTGGCAGGACTTCGACATGGTCTCGCTGGCCTTCATCCCCCTCTTCCTCTTCTCGGCCACCTTCTACCCGCTTACGGTGTACCCGGGCTGGCTGCAGGCCGTGGTCCGCTGCACGCCGCTCTACCAGGGCGTCGTGCTGGCCCGGGCGGCCGACCTCGGCATCTGGAACCCGGTGCTCCTGGCCCACATCGCCTACCTGGTCGTGATGTCGGTGGCCGGGGTGCTCATCGCCCGCCGGCGACTGGGCGCGCTGCTCCTGCCGTGATGGACGGTGCCCGCGGACCGGTACCGTATGGCCGAACTTCCGAGCTCCAGAGGACTCCGAGGCAATGAACATCGTGGTGAGCAACGTCAAGGGCGGGGTCGGCAAGACGACCACCGCCGTCTACCTGGCCGCCGTGGCGGCGCGGGGTGCCAAGACACCGGTCGTCCTGGTCGACGCCGACCCCCAGGGCTCGACCGCCGAGTGGTACGAGACCGACCCGCTCGACGGCGTCGAGCTGGTCGAGGGCCCCTCGGTCCGCACGGTGACCAAGGCCATGGGCCAGGACGGCGCCATCGTCATCGTCGACACCCCGCCGGGGGAGGGGAACGTCGTGCAGGCGGCGCTGGGCCGGGCGGACGCGGTCGTCATCCCCACCCGGGCCGGCGGGGTCGAGCCCAACCGGGTCGTCACGACCCTGGAGATGACGCCGCGCGACATTCCGGCCGGCGTGGTCATCTGCTCGGCCCGCATCGGTACCAACGACCTCGAGGCCACCGTCGAGTGGTGGTCCGAGCTCAAGGTGCCGGTGTGGGGCATTGTGCCCGAGCGGGTCTCCATCGCCAGTGGGCCGTCGGCCCGCCTGTCGAGTGAGGGACTGGAGCACTACGCCAAGGTGCTCAGAAGGGCGACGGCCAAGCCTCGCTGAGGGTGGCGAGCGGGACGGCGTCGGGCGTCGAGCGCGTCGCCGGGCTCTGCAGGTCGGCGTGGAAGCGGCTGTCGTCCCAGGCCACCGGCGCCTTTCCGTGCAGCTGGCCGATGAGCTCGGAAAGGAACCAGCGGCGGACGGCCACGCTGGACGGCGATGCGGGCAGCGTGAGCAGCCGCGCCGAGAGCCCGAATTGGTCCGCCTCGTCCAGCATGGCGTCATAGAGCTCACAGGCCGCCACGGCTCCCGGGGGCAGCTTGAGCGTCCAGTCGAAGGCCTCGATCCTCTGGTCGACGGCGGCCTGCCACGTCTCGTCCATGCCGGGTCCGAGGCCGTGGAAGCGCGTGCCGATCTCCGACACCAGGACGGCGAGGCGGTCGGGCAGGGCGGGCGCCTCCGGCGAGGTGGCCGCGCGCTCCTTCATGAGGCGGAGCTCGCGGAACAGCGCCTCGTACTCCTCGCTCGCCTTCTGCAGCTGGGCCACGGGTATGCCGATGAGGTCGATGGAGACGTGGGAGGAGCCGTCTCACCTCGTGCAGATCGGGATGCGCTATTTCCGTCAGGTCGAACCGGAACGTCCCGTCGGAGACGATGCCGGGCGCCACCGGGTACACCACCGGAAGCTCGAACCAGACGATCTTCCCGCCCTCCACCGGCTGCACGCCCCAGTTCGAGGCCAGCGTGTTGAAAAGGGTGAGGCCGCGTCCGGTGGCCGCGTCGAGGCCGTACTCCTTGAGAGCCGGAGTCGACGTGCTGCCGTCGGCCACGTCGACGCGGATGCGGTCGGGCAGGAGGTGGAGCGTGACGCACATGGGCGTGGCCGCGTGCAGCACGGCGTTGGTCACCAGCTCGGAGGTGAGCAGGGCGGCGCAGCCGGCCACGTCCGCCGGCAGGTTGCGCAGGTGGGCCGCGACCCAGTGCCGCGCCACAGGGGTGCTTTCCACCACCGGTTCCAGGTGCAGGCTTGACATGCCATCACGAGTCGTACCCATTCGCGGAGCGGTTATGCGCCCCACGTCGACACCGGTGTAGTTCAGGCACAGCACGACGACGTCGTCGGTGCGGTCCTCCTCGCTCAGCAACGACGCGAAGGCCACGGCGGGCCGCTCGGGCCACCCGTCGCTCGCAATGGCCATTGCCGTTGCGGCGAGGCGTTCCATGCCGTGCGTGATGAGCTCGCCGCGGCGCTCGATCAGCCCGTCGGAGTACATGATCAGGGAGTCACCCTGTTCGAGCACGAGCTCGTCACGCGGTCGCGGCGCGCCGCTCAACCCGGCGGCGATGAGGAGCGACTGCTGCATGGGGCAGAACGTGGCGTGGCCGTCCGCGCGCACCACCAGGGGCGGCGGGTGACCGGCGTTGCCGAGGACCACCTGCCCGGTCGACGGGTTGATGGTGCCCACCACCGCCGTGACGATCCGGTCCTCGACGAGGGTGTCGAAGAGATGGTCGAGCGACGAGAGGACCTCGGTGGGCGACAGGCCGGACACCGCGTAGGCCCGGATGGCGCTGCGCACCTGTCCCATCAATGCGGCCGCCGGCGCCCCCTTCCCCATGACGTCACCCACGCTGAAGAAGATGGAATCGGGGCCCAGCTCGAACACGTCGTACCAGTCGCCCCCGGCGTAGGCGCCGGTGACCCCGGCCTGGTACTCGGCGTCGAGGAGCAGGCCCTCGAGGCGCGGGAGCGAGTCGGGGAGCACGGCCCGCTGCAGGACCTCGGCCACCACGTGTTCGCGCTGGAAACGGGTGGCGTTGGAGAGGGCCACGCCGGCCCGGCTGGCCACCTCGGTGGCGAGCGAGACGTCGTCCGGCTCGAACACCCGGCCCGGCCCGTCGAGGAAGGTCATGACCCCGATGACCTCTCCGTTGGCGGTCAGCGGGACGGAGAGTGCGGTCGAGAAGCCGAGCGGGTCGGCCTCGGCGTCGGGCACGGCAATGGGGGCCAACTGGGTGCGGCCGGTGCGGTACGCCACCGCGGCCGGTGCATCGGAGTCGAAGGGGATCGCCTCGGGGTCCGGCGCCGGGGCGATGCCGGCGGCGGCGCCCCGGCCGTGCACGTCGAGACGGACCAGTCCGCTCTCGCCGGGCACCTGGACGACGCAGAGGTCGGCGAGGCGCCCCTCCACCAGGGTCATGGTGCGGCGGATGACGGTGGTCGGATCGAGGCTCGAGCTGAGCAGGCGGGTCACTTCCGACAGGAGGGACAGGCGCTCTCGCCCGGCCTCGGCCGCGCGCAGCGCGTCGCGTTCGTGCTCGAAGAGCTGAGCCCGCTCGAGCGCCTGCGCCGTGAGGCCGGCCAGCGTCGAGAGAAAACGGAGATCGGGCTCGCCCGGCTCCGGCCGGGCGGCAAAGGCGAGCGAAAGGACACCCAGTGGCCCGACCGTACCGACGAGCGGCTCGGAGACGACCGTGACCGCCTGGCCCAGGTCGGTCAGCGCGTGCTCGACGACTTCGTCGACGAGGTCGTCGGGGGCCGTGTCGCCGGGGTCGATCGTCGCCACCGTGGTGCGGCTCTCGGTGAAGGCGGTGCCGGCCCGGCTGCCCTCGAGCGGGACGGTGGATCGGGACAGGAAGGCCGGGTGCCCGCTGCTGGCCACGCAGGTCAGGGCACGCTCGCCCGTCGAGGGGACGCGGACGATGGCGGATTGGGCGCCCAGCGCGCGGCGGGCGCAGGCGATGGCGGCCTGGGCCACGTCGCCGGGCGTCGTGGCGGCGGCCAGGGCCGAGCTCAGCTGGTGCAGGTGCAGGCTGCGCTCGAGGCTGACGAACTCGGTGAGCGTGAGCCGTGCCCGCTCGACCGCCTGGGCCGCGGTGCCGGTGATGGTGATGAGGAAGGACTGGTCGGGCTGGCCGATGTCGCGGTCCTCGAGCCAGTGCACGACCACGGCGCCGATGGTGTGGTCGGAGACAACCATGGGGACGACGGCCAGGGCGCGGAATCGGCTGTGCTCCATGGCGGCCATGAGGTCGGGTCGCTGCCGCCGGAGATCTTCGCGGGACTCGGCGAACACCGCCAGGTGGTGGCCGAGGACGGGCCCGTCGTGGCGCAGCGACGAGAGGACGCCGTCGATGGGCTCGTCAGGGTCATAGCCGAAGCGACGAAGTGTGCGCAGGCCGCCGTGCTGGCCCAGGACGGCGAAGGTCGCCGCGTCGACCCGCAACTCGTCGCGCAGGGCGGCGAAGACGGCGTCGGCCACCTGGGATGGATCGGCCGCCGTGGTGAGGGCCCGTGCCATGCTCTGCATGCGCTGGGAGGTCTCGGCGGCCACCCGCCTCCGTCGCTCGTTGCGGGTCTCCGAACGGGCCGTCCACAGCTGCACGTTGCGCTCGCCGCGCAGGTAGGACATCCACATGGCGATACCGGTGGCCGCCAGTTGCGTCACGACGCGCAGCGTGTGATTGAGCTCGCCGTAGCTGTGCGGCGGCGTGCTGATGATGACGGCGAAGAAGGCGGCCAGGAGCCCGACCAGCGCCACGCGCCAGGGGCGCGCGAAGACCGCGGCGATGAAGGGGCCGATGGCCAGGAACCCGACCATGGAGATGTTGCCGCCCGAGACGGCGAATATGACGGCCACCGCCGACACCCAAACGAGGGCGACGAGCGTTGCCGTGTCCTCGGCCCGATCGGCGCGCAGGCGCTTCAGCCTGGCCGGGCGCTCCTCTTCCATCGGTTCGGGCACGTTTCTCTCCGGGTTGCCGCCCGCGATCTGCCGGGACTGAACGCTACGTCTTTTTCGCTGCTGGCTGAATTGTCCCCGGTCCGCCGAGTGTCCCCCGTCCATGGCCGCCGGCCGCCCGCAATCCCCCGGGTCTGCGCCAGTCCCTACCCCCGTGTACGGGGTGTGAAACGCTGGAGGTTTACGTTGGCCGGGCGGGGGCTATAGAACGACTGGCCAATCACCATTGCACGGGGTCGGTTCGGCGTCAGATGGCGGTCGGTGACACAGGAGGTCGCGTGGACCAGGATTTTCACATCGAAGAGCGGCGGGACGGTGCCATTCCCGTCGTCGCCGTGAGCGGGGAGATCGACGTCGCCACCGCGCCACAGCTGCGCGAGTGCCTCCACCACGTGATCGCCGAGGGGGATTCGACCGTCGCCCTCGACCTGCTGGCGGTGACGTTCCTCGACTCGACCGCGCTCGGTGTCCTGGTCGGGGCGCTGAAGCGCTGCCGGGAGCTGGGTGGGGACCTGCAGCTCGTGATCGCCGACCCCCGGATCGTCAAGATCTTCGAGATCACCGGACTGACCAACGTCTTCACCATCGACGACTCACTCCAGGGCGCAGGCGCTTGATGGCCGAGGCGACGGAGCTGCTCGGCGCGGGCGCTCGCATTGAGCTCACGTTCCCGGCGCGCGGCGACCTCATTGTCTTGGCCCGCCTGGTGACCAGCGCCGTGTCGGCGCGGGCAGGCTTCGACATCGAGGAGCTCGACGACCTCCGGCTGGCCGTGGGCGAGCTGTGCCTGCTCACTCTGCAGGGCAGCGATGCCCGTCACGGGGATCTGCGACTGGAATTGGTGGTCATGGACGACCACCTCAGCGTCTCGTGCACGCTCGAGCGGGCGGCGGCGGCCGAGGTACCCGGCCCCGACGCCGAGGAGATCGCGAGGCTCAGCGAGCAGATCCTCGACGCCCTGGTCGATGAGCACGGGCGGGAGCGCCAAGATGGCTCGGTGCGGGCATGGCTCCAGAAGCGGCGGGGGGGGCATGTCGAGTGACGGACGGCCGGGAAGTAGATCCCGGGCCGGACTGCGACGCGACGGACGCTGAGCGCCCACCCCTCGACCCGGGAGAACGAGAAGAGCTGATCAGCGCCAACTTGGGCTTGGCCCGGCAGTTGGCGCGCCGCTTCCTCCACCGGGGCGAGCCCCTCGACGATCTCGAGCAGGTGGCCTCGGTGGCGCTGGTCAAGTCGGTGGACCGCTACGACCCCTCGCGGGGCGTCGACTTCGCCCCCTTCGCCACCCGGACCATCATCGGCGAGCTCAAGCGGCACTTCCGGGACAAGGGCTGGGCGGTCCGGGCGAGCCGCCGGGTGCAGGAGCTCTACCTCGAGCTCGGGCACTCCACGGCCACGCTCGTACAGGAGCTGGGCCGGAACCCCACCGTGGCCGAGCTGGCCGAGGCCACGGGAGCGACCGAGGAGGCGGTGATCGAGGCCATCGAGGCCGGCCAGGGCTACCGCGCCGCATCGATCGACGCCACCGAGAGCGACGAGGACCCGCTGCTGTCCCGGCTGGGCGAGCACGACGGCGGCTACGCCTCGGTCGAGGACCGGGCCCTGCTGGGGCCCGCCATGGCTGCCCTCCCGGTGCGCGAGCAGTCGATTTTGCGCATGCGGTTCGTGGACGGGCTCACCCAGTCGGAGATCGCGGCGGCGGTCGGCGTCAGCCAGATGCACGTGTCGCGGCTCCTCACCTCCAGCCTCCAGAAGCTGCGCGAGGGGATCGGTCAGAGCCGAGCCGAGCCCGGCTGACGACGGTTTCAGTCAGGAGAACAGCGCTCGGCCCCCGAAAGGGTGCCTGCGGGTACCTGATCTGGATGAGAACGGAGCAAGATCCCGAATATCTGAGCAATTCGGACGCGGCTTGAGTAGGGTGCGGCGAGATTCCTTCGAGAGAACGGGGGCGGCCATGGTGCACCTCGATGCCACGCTGGCGCACGAAAGGGAAGCGGGCGACAAGGGCCTGAAGGAAGGGGCGCTCGGCTACATCTCCTCGGTCGTGGTGGGCGTGGCCTCCACCGCCCCGGCCTACAGCCTGGCGGCGACGCTCGGCTTCGTCGTCATCGCCATCAACGGGTTGCAGGCGCCCATCATCACCATCATCGCCTTCGTGCCCATGCTGTTCATCTCCTACGGCTACAAGGCCTTGAACAACGCGGACCCGGACTGCGGCACCACCTTCACCTGGGGGGCGCGCGCCTTCGGCCCGAGAACGGGATGGTGGGGCGGCTGGGGCATCGTCGTGGCGGACATCCTGGTGATGGCCAGCCTGGCCCAGGTCGCCGCCGACTACGTCTTCCAACTGTTCGGCGCCGACGGCCTGGCCGCCAACGCCACCAGCGGCTGGGTGCTCCTGGTCGGCGTCGGTTGGATCGTCGTCATGACGGCGATCTGCTACGTCGGGATCGAGATCTCGGCCAACTTCCAGAAGGTGCTGCTCGGCATCGAGGTCACCATGCTGTTGGTGCTCTCCGTCGTGGCCCTCGTCAAGGTGGGCTCCGGGCACGCGCCGGTCGGGCACCTCACGCCCTCGTGGACATGGTTCAACCCCTTCGACGTGCCGAGTCCCGAGAGCTTCATGGTCGGCTTCACCCTCATGCTCTTCATCTATTGGGGGTGGGACACCGCGGTGTCGGTCAACGAGGAGACCAAAGATCGCGACAAGATCCCGGGCCGCGCCGCGGTCACGTCCACGGTCATATTGCTGGCCACGTACGCCCTGGTCATTGTGTCCACCCAGTCCTATGCCGGCATCGGGACGACGGGGATCGGGCTGGGAAACCCGGATCACAACGGTGACGTGCTCACGGTGCTCGGGAGCTCCATTTTCGGGACCTCGGGGTTCGGCACCTTCCTGACCAAGCTGCTGGTGCTGATGGTGTTGAGCTCCGCCGCGGCGTCCACCCAGACGACGATCCTCCCCACGGCGCGGACGACCCTGTCGATGGCCGTGTTCAAGGCCATACCGTCCGCCTTCGGCAAGATCCACAAGCGCTTTCTCACCCCGACCGTGTCGACGCTCGCCATGGGCGGGGTCTCGATTCTGCTCTACGTGATCATGAACTATGTCTCGAGCGGCAACGCCGTGATTCAGGACTCCGTCTCGGCTCTGGGGGTGTGGATCGCGTTCTACTACGGGCTGACCGGCCTGTCGTGTGCCTGGTACTACCGCCGCACGCTGCGGGAGAGCCCGCGCAACCTGTGGTTGCGCGGCATCCTCCCACTGGCCGGCTGGGCCATGCTGTGGTTCGCCATGGGGTGGGCCTTCTGGTACTACTGGCAGCCGGTCAACAGCTACACGTCGTGGACCATGCCCGTCACGCACTGGCACATGGGAGGTGTCTTCGTCCTCGACTTCGGAGCGGTCCTCCTCGGCATTGTGCTGATGTTCACGTACCAGGCGGTGCGTCCCGCCTACTTCCGCGGCGAGGTGCTCAACCGCGACACCCCGACGCGGGTGCCCCAGGACCTCGGCACCCCGGTCGGGCTGTTCGGCATTGAGCCCCGCGAGGACGCGCCGAGCGCCGGATAGGCAGCTCGGCCGCTGGCCCGGCCGGCGGACTGGTCGGGGCATGCGGGCGAACGCGTGAGCCCTGCGTTCCACTAGAACCGTGGGGGCGGCCGCACCCGGCCGCCCCCGATGCGTTGGAGGCTCCATGACGAAGAGGCTGGACGGGACCGTCGCGCTGGTGACCGGCGCCAGCAGCGGCATCGGCGAGGCCACGGCGGCCGCCCTGGCCGGGGAGGGGGCCGCGGTCGCCCTGGTGGCCCGGCGCAGGGACCGCCTGGAGGCGCTGGCCGAGCGCATCGGCGGGGACGCCAAGACCCTGGTGATAGAGGCGGACATTACCGACCTGGCCCAGGCTCAGGACGCCGTCGCCGCCACGGTGGGCGAGTTGGGCCGGCTCGACACGCTGGTCAACAACGCCGGCGTGATGCTGCTCGGCCCCATCGTCGACGCGCCGGTCGAGGAGTGGCAGCGCATGGTCCAGCCTCAACCTGCTGGGACTGTTCTACTGCACCCACGCTGCGCTGCCGCACCTGCTGGCGGCGGCCGAGCACGAGCCACGCTCGGTGGCCGACGTGGTGAACGTCAGCTCCGTGGCCGGCCGGGTGGCCCGCCTGAACAGCGGCGTGTACAACGCCACCAAACACGGGGTGGGTGCCTTCAGCGAGTCCCTGCGCCAGGAGGTCACGGCGCGCCACGTGCGGGTGACCATCATTGAGCCGGGGGCGACGGCCACGGAGCTGGCCTTCCACAACCGCCCCGAAATCCTGGAGGGCATGGCCCAGACCTTCGGCGGGATCGAGATCATGCAGGCCGAGGACATCGCCGAGAGCATCCGCTACGCGGTGACCCAGCCCCGACGGGTGGCGGTGAACGAAATCCTCATCCGGCCCACCGAACAGGAACGCTGACATCAGGCGCGTCGCCGTCGTGGGTTGCTCCGGCTCGGGCAAGACGACCCTCGCCTCCGAGCTGGCGCGCCTGCTGGGCTCGGCCCATGTGGAGCTGGACGCGATCTACCACCAGCCGGGCTGGACCCAGCTGGGCGACGAGGAGTTCCAGGCCCGGGTGGACATGGCCACGCAAGGCGACGCCTGGGTGGTCGACGGCAACTACTCGGTGGTGCGCGACGTCGTGTGGGAGAAGGCCGATGCCGTCGTGTGGTTCGACCTGCCCTACGCGACGGTGATGGCGCGGGTGATCCGGCGCACGGTCCGCCGCACCCTGACGCGCCAGGAGCTGTGGAACGGCAACCGCGAGCCCTTCTCGAACCTGTGGTCGTTCGCCCCGGAGAAGTCGATCGTCGCCTGGACGGCCACCCGCCACCGCGTCTACCGGAGCCGCTACAGCGCCTGCGAGCGCGACCCACGCTGGGCCAAGCTGCGGTTCGTGCGGTTACGGTCCCCGGGCGAGGCGCACGCGTTCCTGGCGGGTGTGGCGCGGCGACAGGCCGACAAGGAGGTATGAGATGGAGCTCGAGCTGGCGGGCAAGGTGGTCCTGGTCACGGGCGGTACCGACGGGCTGGGCCTGGCGTTGGCGGCACGGCTGGCCGCCGAGGGCGCGTCGGTGGCCGTGTGCGGCCGGGACGAAGAGCGCCTGGCGGCCGCACGCAGCCGCGTCGAGGACGCGGGCGGCGATGTGCTGGGGGTCCGGGCCGACGTGGCGCAGGCGGCCGACCTCGAGTCGTTCGTCGACGCCGCCGTGGGGCGCTGGGGGCGCATCGACGGCGTCGTGCACAACGCCGGCCGGGCCTCCGGCGGCGCCATCGACAAGGTCGACGACGCCACCTGGGAGGGTGACTTCCAGTTGAAGTTGATGGCGGCCGTCCGCCTGACCCGGTTGGCCCTGCCCCAGCTGCGGGCCAGTCGCGGCGCGGTGCTCTTCACACTGGCCATTGCGGCCAAGGCCGCCGGCGGGGCCAGCGAGCCGAGTTCGGTCACCCGGGCCGCCGGCATGGCGCTCATGAAGGCTCTGTCCAAGGAGCTGGCCCCCGACGGCATCCGGGTCAACGCCGTCCTGATCGGCCTGATCGAGAGCGGCCAGTGGGTCCGGGCGGCCATGTCGTCGGGTGTCACGACAGAGGAGTTCTACGTGCGCTTCTCACGGGACGCCGCCATCCCCCTGGGGCGGTTCGGCCGGAGCGACGAGTTCGCCGACCTCGGTTGCTTCCTGCTCTCCTCCCGTGCTTCCTACCTGACCGGCACGGCCATCAACCTCGACGGGGGCCTGTCGCCGGCGGTGTGACCGGTGGGCCTAGGCGTTGTAGCCCTCGGTCTCGGTCGCGTCGCCCGCGCCGTCCGGCCGCAGCCCAATGGCGTAGCCGTCGACCCGGTCCAGCCGGGTCAGCGCGTCCACGTGGGGACGGCCCTGGCCACCCCACTTGGCCTTGGCCGCCCGGCGGGCCGACGGGACGTCCTCGGCCACGACGAACACGACCTCGTGGTCCTCGCCCACCCGGCCGGGGGCGAGCTCGCCCCCGAGGTAGGCCACGAAGAGGTGCACGCGCGGCAGCGTAGCGAGTACGAATGAGGCTCATGAGCCCCGACACGTTGAACGGCAGCACCATCGTCATCACCGGCGTCACCGGACAGGTGGCTCGGCCGCTGGCCGTGACGCTGGCCCGCACGAACCGGGTCGTCGGGGCGGCCCGCTTCACCGACGCCGCGGCGCGCGCCGAACTGGAGGCGGCCGGCGTCGAGTGCGTGCCGGTCGAGCTGGCCACGGGCGACGTGGCCGGCCTGCCCGCCGACGCTGACTACGTCCTCAACTTCGCCGTGTCCAAGACGAACGACTGGGAACGCGACCTGGCCGCCAACAGCGGGGGCCTGGCCCACCTGATGGAGCACCACCGCGGGGCCCGTGCCTTCCTGCACTGCTCGTCGACCGCGGTCTACAAGCCGGCGGGCCACCACGTGTTCGACGAGGACGGGCCGCTGGGCGACAACCATGGCGTGTGGCCGTTCCTGCGCACCTACAGCATCTGCAAAATCGCCGCGGAGGGGACGGCGCGCTGGGCCGCCGAGCGCTTCGGGTTGCCCACGGTGATCACGCGCCTGTCGGTGCCCTACGGCGACAACGGCGGCTGGCCCGCCATCCACCTGCACATCATGCTGTCGGGCCAGCCGGTCGCGGTCCACGTGGATGCGCCGAGCGTCTACCACCCGCTGCACGCGGACGACATCGCCGCCATGGTGCCGCGCCTGCTGGCGGCGGCGGCCGTGCCCGCCGTCACGGTCAATTGGGGAGGCAGCGAGCCGGTCAGCATTGAGGAATGGTGCACCTATCTGGGCGGCCTGGTGGGTGTGGAGGCCCGGTTCGAGCCGACCGAAGCGACCATCGACAGCGTGCAGATCGACACCACACGCATGCACGAGCTGGCGGGGCGGACGACGGTGCCGTGGCGCGAGGGCATGCTGCGCATGACGACGGCACTGCACCCCGACCGGGTGAGGTGAGCGGGCTGCGCTTCGAGCGCCGGGACCCCGGGGAGCCCCCGGCCTCCGAGCTGCTGGCCGCCATGCGGGTGGAGCTCAACGAGGTATACGAGGCCTTCGACCGGCTCGACAACCCTCCGCTCGATCCGCTGGAGCTGCGGCCGCCGGGCGGGGCGTATGTCGTCGGCTTCGAGGACGAGCAGGCCGTAGCCGGAGGCGGGCTGCGACGCCTGACCGAGGGCGTGGCCGAAATAAAGCGCATGTACGTGCGACCGTCCGCCCGGTCCCGCGGTCTGGCGGGCGCCCTCCTCGAGGAGCTCGAGGGCACGGCGCGCACCCTGGGCTACGACGTCGTGCGCCTCGACACCGGCCCGAAGCAGGTGCACGCGCTGAGCCTCTACCGCCGCGCCGGGTACCTCGAGGTGCCGCGCTACAACGAGAACCCGTTCGCCTGCTTCTGGGGGGAGAAGCGGTTGCGGTGAGCGGTCCTGTGCCGGAGTGGGCGACCCAGTCGGGCTTCGACGTCCGGTTGGCCTGGGGCCCGCAGGGGATCGGGGCGCTGGCGGCCGGGGTGACCACGGTCGTCCTGGTCGACATCCTGCGCTTCACGACGTCGCTCGAGGTGGCGACGGCGCGTGGAGCGGCGGTCCGGCCGGCACCTTGGCCGTTCGACGCCGCGGCGGTGGTCGACGGTGCCGAAGTGGCCGACGGGTGCGGCCCCCGGGCCCTGTCCCTCGCCCCGCGCTCGCTGGCCGGCGTCGCCCCGGGTGACCTCGTGGTGCTGCCCTCGGCCAACGGCTCGCATTGCTCCTCGCTGGCCGCGGCGACGGGCCGGACCGTGGTGGGCGCCTGCCTGCGCAACGCGGCAGCCGTCGGCGCCTGGGTGCTGCACCGAGGGGGCCCGGTCGGGGTGATCGCCTGCGGCGAGCGCTGGCCGGACGGGAGCCTGCGCCCGGCGGTCGAGGACCTGATCGGTGCCGGCGCCTTGGTGGCCGCGCTGGCCCCGCTGGCCGGGGGGCGTTCGTGCTCGCCCGAGGCCGAGGCGGCACGGGTCGCCTTCGAGGCCGCCGCCGGGGACCTGGCCACCGTGTTGGGGGAATGCGCGTCCGGACGCGAACTGCGCGCCAAGGGCCTGGGCGAGGACATCGCCTGGGCCGCCGCGGCCGGGATCAGCGACGCCGTGCCGGTCCTGGGCGCCGACGGCGCCTACCGGGCCGTCTGAGCGCGGGCGTCCGGGTCGGGTCGACGGCGCGCCTGCAGCGCCGCCCAGGCCATGACGAGCTGCAGCGGCAGGCGGCCCCAGGCGACGGCCCGGCTGTCCGCGGCGCCGGTGTGGCGGCCGCTCCCGGCATCGAGCGCCATCTGCACGTTGGCCGGGAATACGGCGGCCAGGACGGCCACGCTGGCGGCGGGCGCCCAGCGGGTGCGCCGGACGAGCCCGGCGGCGCAGGCCAACTCGGCCAGGCCGCTCACGTAAACGAGGTTCGTGTGGAGCTCCTCGGGGATGGCGCGCGGCATGATCGGCGCGAAGACCTGCGGGCGGGCCAGGTGGACGACGCCGCTCGCGACGAAGGCGGCCGCCAATCCGAGCGGCGCACGGCGCCGGAGGGTGCTCACCACCGGGACTGTACCGCCGCGCCTCCCCGGGGGCCGGGGCCGGGCGGCCATAGACTGCCGCGCAATGCCGGCGCAAGGAGGACACGCGTGACCCAGGTGACGATCGTCGGGGGCGGCAGCTACCAGTGGGCACCCGAGCTGATGGCCGACCTCTTCGGGACGCCGGCGCTGGCCGGACTGCACCTGGTGCTCCAGGACATCGATCCGGCCCCGCTGCCCAAAATGGAGGCGCTGGCCCACAAACTGGACGACGCCATGGGCGCCCAGGCGACGGTGGCCACCACGACCGACCTGGGCGTGGCGCTCGACGGGGCCGATTTCGTCCTCGTGTGCATCTCCACGGGCGGCTTCCGTTCCATGGCCGTCGATCTCGACGTGCCGGCGACCCACGGCATCACGCAGACGGTGGGCGACACGGTCGGGCCGGGCGGCATCAACCGGGCGCTGCGCAACATCCCGGTGTTGGTGGGCATCGGGAAGGCCATGGAGCAGCACTGCCCCGACGCCTGGCTCCTCAACATCACCAACCCGATGACGTGTCTGACCCGGTCGGTCTGCCGCGAGACCGGCATAAAGACGGTGGGTCTGTGCCACGAGGTGGGCAACTTCTGCATGGACCTGGCCATCGCGCTCGGCCGACCGATGGAAGCCGTCTCGTGCGCGGTGACGGGTATCAATCATTTCCCCGTGCTGACCAGGCTCGAGGTCGACGGGACCGACGGGTTCGACGTGCTGCGCCGGCTGGTGGACGAGGTCGGCGGCCTCGAGTCGCTGGCGCCCTATCCGGGCCGGCCCGAGCCCGAAATGTTCTCCAAGCTCCACTTCGCGGAGCGGCACCTGTTCAAGCTGACGCTGCTCGACCGCTGGGGCACCTTCCCGGCGGCCGGTGACCGCCACATCGCCGAGTTCGTGTCGTTCGCGCTGACGCCCGAGTCCGACTGGGGAGCGGCCTACAACATTGCGCTCAGTCCCATTTCGCGGCGCGAAGAGCACCAGGCCGGTTACGTGGCCGACGTGGACGCCTGGCTGGCCGGCACCAAGGACCTGCAGACGTGGCAGTCGGGTGAGCTGCCCTCGCCCCTGATCCAGGCCCTGCTGTCGGGGGAGCCGTTCGAGGCGCCGGTGAACATCCCCAACGCGGGCCAGGCGCCACAGTTGCCGCCCGACGTGGTGCTCGAGTCGATCTGCGTCATCGACGGCGACGGCATCCGTGGCCGCGACGTCTCGGTGCTCCCGGCTCCCTACGACGAAATTGTGCGGCGTCACGTGGCCACGCAGGAGCTCACGGTCGAGGCGGCGTTGCAGGGCGACCGCGCCCTGGCCGCCGAGGCCTTCGCCCTCGACCCGTTGGCCGGGCGCGGCGACCTGCACGTCCTGGAGGCCATGGTGGACGAGCTGCTGGCCGGTACGGCGGAGTGGCTGCCCCAGTTCGCGTAGCGCCGGCCGACACGTCTGGAGGGACACGCATGCGCATCGGATTCATTGGGCTGGGCGCCATGGGCCTGCCCATGGCGGGCCACCTGGTGGCGGCGGGCCACGACGTGACCGTCGCCTCGCGCAGCCGGGGCCCGATCGACGCCGCGGTGGCGCAGGGCGCCACGGATGGCGGTGCGCCCCGCGCCGTGGCGGAGGCCTCCGAGGTCGTGATCCTGTGCGTCCCCAACTCGCCCGAGGTGGTCGAGGTGGTCGACGCCATGCTGCCCGCGCTCGGACCCGACCGGACCGTGGTCGACTGTTCGACCATCGACCCCGAGGTGGAACGGGCTCAGCACGAGCGGGTGACCGCCACCGGCGCGCGCTACCTCGACGCACCCCTGTCGGGCGGCACGGCGGGGGCGCAGAAGGGAACGCTCACGCTCATGGTGGGCGGCGACGCCGTCGTGCTGGCCGAGACCGAGCCGGCCTTCGAGCCCTTTGCCGGCCTGGTCGTGCACGTCGGGGGCCCGGGCATGGGCCAGGTGGTCAAGCTCTGCAACAACCTGATCTACGCGGCGCAGATGACGGCCACGGCGGAGGCCACCGCCCTCGGCGGTCAAGTCGGGCGTCGACATGGCCAAGCTCTACGAGGTGCTGACGCATGCGACGGGCGACTGCGTGGCGGTGCGGACGCGGCTGCCCGTGCCCGGGGTGGTGCCGGACAGTCCGGCGTCGAACGGCTGGCAGCCGGGCTTCATGACCGACCTCATGGCCAAGGACATGGACCTCGCCCTGGCCTACGCGGCCCGGCGCGGGGTGCCGGTGGCGACGACGGCCGCGGCGCGCCAACTCCTCACCGCGGCCAGCACGGCCGGCTACGGGCGGGAGGACTTCTCCGCCGTGGCCAAGGTGGTCCTGGCCGCGGCCGGCGCCGCATGACGGCCGCCACCCCGCTGCCCACGCCGGCGCTCATTCTGGCCGCCGACCATCGCGCCCGGGCCGTGCTGACCACCGAGACCTGGGCCGAGTTCTTCGGCGCGCTGGTGCGGGCCTTGCCGTCGTGCGACGGCATCTTGGCCACGGCGCAGCCGCTGGCCGGGTTGGCGGCGGGCGGGCACCTGGCCGAGCGGCACCGCACCTACCTGTCGGTCAACCGGACCGGGCTGGCCGGGTCGGCCTTCGAGCTGGACGACCGACTGGTGGCCAGCGTGCCCCGGGCGGCCTCCGACGGGTGGACGGGGGTGAAGCACATGACCCGGATCGACATGGACGACCCCATTACGGCGCTGGCGCTCGAGCTCCTCGGCCAGGTCCTCGAGCAGGCGCGTGACGCCGGGCTCGAGGCGCTGGTCGAGCCGCTGCTGTGGCGCGACGGCCGGGTGTGCCGCGCCACCGACGACATCGTCCTGGCCGCGGTGATCGCACACGACCTGGGCGCACCGGTCATCAAGGTCCCGGTGCCGGCGGTCGCGCCGGGGGCCGAGCGCCGGCAGGCCGTGGCCCGCGTCGTGGCCAGCGTCGGCGTCCCGGTGCTCTTCCTGGGCGGTCCGGTCACCGACGCCGGCCGGCCGCGCGTGCTGGACGAGGTGCGCGACGTCATGGCCGGCGGCGGCGCCGGCATGGCGATGGGTCGCACGCTCTATCAGGACCCCGACCCGGCGGAAGTGGCCGGCCTGGTGCGCGAGCTGGTCCACGGCTCGTGATCCTGACCATCGACTTCGGGACGACCGTCACCAAGGTGGGCGTGTGGGGCGACGGCGGCTTGGTCGCCCTGACCCGTTCGGAGGTGGCGACGACGCACGCCAAGGTGGGCTGGATGGAGCAGGACCCCCTGCGCTGGTGGACGACCGTCGTCATCGCCTGCGCCGAGGTGCGGGCCCAGGCGCCTGCCGCGTTCGGCCAGGTCGAAGTGGTGGTGTTCTCGGGGGCACGGCAGACCTTCGTGCCCGTGACCTGGCAGGGCGACACCATCGGCAAGGGCATCCTGTGGTCGGACCGCCGGGCGGGGCCCGAGGCCCGCCGGCTGGCCGAGCGCATGGGCGGTGAGGACATCAACCGGGCCCGCACGGGCATTCCGCTCGACGCCGGCGCGGTGGCGGCCAAGTTGGCCTGGCTGGCGGAGAACGAGCCGGAGCGGCTCGAGGCGGCCGACGTCATCCTTTCGCCGCGCGACCTCATCGTGTACCGCATGACGGCCCAGGTCGTCACGGACGCGACCTTCGCCTCGCGCAGCGGCCTGTACGACTTCGACGGCAACGCCGTGCGGGAGCTGGCCGGCCCGGCGTTGGGCAAGCTGCCGAGCGTGGTGCCCTCGGACACCGTGGTGGGGCACCTGAAGTCGGTGCCGGGTGCCGAGCTCGGGCTGCGGCCGGGCATCCCGGTCGTGATCGGCGCCGGCGACCGCCAGTGCGAAGTGCTGGGGTCCGGGGCGTCCGAGGCCCGTCCCATGGTGAGTTGGGGCACCACGGCCAACGTGTCGGTGCCGGTGTCCGAGCGCCCGGTGCCCTCGCCGGCCGGCGCCGTGGTGACACGGGCCGCCGACGAGCGGCTGGCTGCTCGAGGGCGGTCTGTCCGCCGCCGGGTCGTTCCTGGCCTGGCTGGGGCGGTTGCTCGGGCGTACCTCCGACGAGCTGGCCACCCTGGCGGCGGACAGCCCGCCGGGAGCCAACGGCGTCATCGCCGTGCCCTGGCTCGACGGTGCCCGCGCCCCGTGGTGGCGTGACGACGCCCGGGCGGGGTTCATGGGCCTCAGCTCGGCCCATGGCGCGGGCGACCTCTCCCGGGCGGTCATCGAGGCCGTGGCCTGGGACGTGCTGCGTTGCATGGAGGTGGTGACCGTGGGGCGCCTGGGCGGGAGCACGGCGGGCGGCGTGACGCTGGGCGGAGCAGGCACCGGCCTCCCCCTGTGGGTACGCGTGCCTCACCTCGGTGTTGGGCGTGCCGGCGACGCGCCACCGCTCGGGCGAGGCGGCCTCGGCCGGAGCGGCCCTCTTGGCCGGGCGGGCGCTCGGCATGGGGCTCACGCTCGAGCAGCTCGACCCGGTGGAGGCGGTCATAGAGCCCGACCCCGAGGCGGTCGCGGTGTACCGGGGCATGCGGCCGATGGTCGACTACGTCGCCGAGGCGGTGCTGACCGCCACCGAGTCGCTGCCGGGCGCTGCCCCACCCGTCCCGCCGTACTGATCGGGCCGTGCGCGTCGAGCTGGCTTACGGCCGTCACGGCACGTCGGTGCAGGTGCCGGGTGACGCCGAGGTCGTCCTGCCCGCCGACCTGCCGGTGCTCGACGACGAGCCGGCCGCCATCGCCGAGGCGCTGCGCCGGCCGCTCGCCGGGCCACCCCTGTCCGCGCTGGTGGGGCCGCACACGGAGGTGGCCGTCGTCTTTCCCGACCTGACGCGGCCGATGCCGAATCGCACCGTGCTGCCCCCGCTGCTCGAAGAGCTGACACGCGCCGGTGTGCCCGACTCGCACATCACCCTGCTGTGCGCCACGGGCACCCACCGCCAGGCCACGAGCGAGGAGATGGCCGAGCTGGTCGGGCCCGCCGTGGTGGGGCGCTATGCCATCGTCGACCACGACGCCACCAGCGACGAGCACGAGCAGGTGGGCGTGGTCAACGGCGTCCCGGTGCTGCTCCAGCGGGAGTACGTCCAAGCGGACGTGCGCATCGTCACGGGCTTCGTCGAACCGCACTTCTTCGCCGGCTTCAGCGGCGGGCCGAAGGCGGTGTGCCCGGGCCTGGCCGCCACCGAGACCATTCTGGAGGCCCACCACCCGCGCCGGATCGCCGACGCCCGGGCCACCTTCCTCACCCGGGCCGGCAACCCGGTGCACGACTTCGTGCGGGCGGCCACCGCGCTGGCGCCACCGCAGCTGTCCGTCGATGTCGCCATCAACCGGGCCCGCCGGGTCACCGCGGTCTTCGCCGGGCCGCTGCCCGAGGCGCACGACGCCGCCTGCGCGCACGTGGGGTCGTCGGCGGTGCGCCAGGTCGACGTCGCCGTTCGACCTCGTCGTGTCCACCAACGGCGGCTACCCGCTGGACCGCAACCTGTACCAGGCGGTCAAGGGCATGGCGGCGGCCGAGCGCATTGTGCGTGACGGGGGGATCGTGGTCATGGCGGCCGCCTGCGAGGACGGGGTACCGGCGCACGGCGCCTTCGCCCGCCTGCTGCACGAGGCGCGCCTGCCGGCCGATCTGGCCGGCGCGTCGGGCGGCGCCGAGCTCGATCGCTGGCAGGCCCAGGTGCTGGGCCGGGTCCTGGCCCGGGCGGACGTCTACCTGCACTGCGACGGCCTCGACCGGGCGACCGTCGAGGACGCGCTGCTCCGGCCCGCCCCCGACCTCGACGGCGCGGTGGCGACGGCGCTCGAGCGACTGGGACCGGGGGTCCGCGTGGCCGTGCTGCCCGAGGGGCCCCTCACGGTGGCCGGGGTGGCGGGGCCGGCCTGACCCCCCTCGAAAATCCCTGACACGGATGTCAGGGATTAGAGTCGCCCCTCAGTGTCCGACGAGCCGCTGTTCGACTTCGCCGTTCCGGACGACCTGCTGCAGGAGGCGGTGTCCCACCTGAAGGACCCCGACGTGGTGGCGGACCTGGCGGTCATGCCCGGCACGGGGGAGGGCAAGCCGCCGCCGCTCATCGGCATACTGCACAAATCGGGCTACGCCCCGCTCGTTCTGCTCACCGCGGCGGCACTGGTCCCGGGCACGTTCGGCAACGGCATCGCCCTCGTCGGCCGCAACCTCGAGACTTCGTTCCACATGTCGAACGCCTCACTGGGCGCGGTGGCCTTCATCGCCCAGGTGTCGCAGCTCCTGTGGGCGGTGCCGCTCGCGTTGTGGGCCGACCGCGGGAGCCGCAAAGTGGTGGCGGCGGTCGCGCTCCTGGTCTTCGCCTTGTTCGGCAGCCTGATGGCCATTTCGCCCAACGTCTGGTGGTTCGCCTTCCTCTACCTGGCGGCGTCGGTGGGCACCGGGGTGAACAACACCGTGCACAACTCGTACCTGGCCGATGCCTATCCGACCGAGGGCCGGGGAAGGATCTTCAGCTGGCACAACCTCTCGGATCCCCTGTCGCAGACGATCGGGATCCTTATTTTCGGCTACGTCGTGACGATCGCCCACAACTGGCGCTACGGGTTGCTCGTGGCGCTGGCCGGGATCCCACTCGGCTTCGCGCTCTTCACCCTGCGCGAGCCCGAGAAGGGCGCCAACGAGAGCAGCCACATCCTGAAGGCATCGGGGATGGACCTCCAAGCGCAGCAGGAGAAGGCGCCCCGGGTCCTCCTGGGCTCCGCGGTGACCCGGTTGCTGCGGGTCCGCTCCCTCTACTACGAGCTGGTGGCGGTGGCCATCCTCGGCTTCGCCGGGACCGGCGCCGGGCTGTTCGGCAACCTGTTCTTCATCGACAAGTTCCACCTCGACACCGCGCAGCGGAGCGAGGTGTACGCCATCATCGGGCTGGCGGCCTTCCTCGGTCTGCCCCTGGCCTACGTCTTCGGCGACCGCTACTTCCGCCGCGCCCCCAACCGCCCGCTCATCATTTCGGGGATCTGCATCACGGCCTACGGCGGGTTCTACGTCCTGTCGCTCTACGTGCCCCAGCTCTGGATGGTGGTCACCCTGCAGTTCCTGGCCGGCGCGGCCGTGTCGCCGTTGGCCATCTGCATCTTCCTGACCCTGGCGGCTACCGCCCCGCCCGAAATGCGCACCATCTGCTTCGCCATGTTCGGCGTGTACTCACTCGTCTTCGGCGGATTCGCCGGGTCCGTGCTGGTGGGCGCGATCTCCGATGCCATCGGCGGCCTGCACGGCATCGTCGTGTCGCTCACCCTGATCTTCCCCGTGTGCGCCGTCGGTGGGTTCCTGCTCATCCTCGGCTCGCGCTGTGTGCGACGTGACATCACCCTCGTCATCGAGGACGTCATTGAGCGCTACACGGAAGGCAGGCGGCGGGAGGCCGGGGGCGACATTCCGGCCCTGCAGGTGCACAACCTCGACTTCTTCTACGGCATCAACCAGGTTCTCTTCGACGTCAACCTCGAGGTGGCCGAAGGGGAGATGGTGGCGCTCCTCGGCACGAACGGTGCCGGGAAATCGACCCTGCTCCGCGCCGTCTCGGGTCTGGACCATCCGCACCGCGGTGTCATTCGCCTTTTCGGCATTGCCTCGACCTACTTGGAGCCCGAGCAGATCATTGACGAGGGGGTGGCTCTCCTGGTCGGCGGGAAGATGACGTTCCCGGGTTTGACCGTGCGGGACAACCTGCGCATCGGGGGCCACTCCCTGCGGCGCGACCGGGCGCGGGCGGCCCGGGCCCAGGAGGAAGCGCTGGCGGCTTTCCCCGAGCTGGTGGAACGGATGGACCAGCCGGCGGGGACCCTCTCGGGTGGGGAGCAGCAGATGTTGGCGCTGTCGCGGGTCATGATGACCGCGCCCCGGCTGCTCATGATCGACGAGCTCTCACTCGGGCTCGCCCCCATGACGGTGGAGAGGCTCATGGGCATGGTGCGCCGCATAAACGAGGGCGGCACCACCATCATCCTGGTCGAGCAGAGTCTGAACCGTGCCCTGAGCCTGGCCCAACGCTGCTTCTTCATGGAGCGCGGCGAAATCCGTTTCGACGGCCCCACGGCCGAGCTCATGGGCCGCGACGACCTGTTGCGCCCCGTCTTCCTCGGCACGGCGTCGGCCCGCTTGGGGTAGTTGCCGTTGCTCGCGCTGTCCGCCCCCAACTTCGTCCTGGTCCAAGGCGTCTTCTACGGCCTGGGCTACGGGCTGCTCGCCCTCGGGTTGGTCCTCGTCTACCGCACGAACCGGTTTCTGAACTTTGCCCAGGGGCAGATCGGGGTGATCGCGGCCGTCTTCTTGGTCAAGCTCACGGCGGACTTCAAGTTCAACTACTGGTTCGCGCTGGTGCTCTCCATCGGCCTGGCCGCCTCGGTCGGCGCCTTGTCCGAGCTCCTGCTCCGGCGCCTGTTCAAGCGGCCGCGCGTGCTGGTGATGGTGGCCACTATCGGACTCAGTTACGTGCTGCTGGCGCTCACAGCGCTGCCGTTCATTGCGCCGCACAACCTCTACAAGCCGGTGCCGGTGCCCTTCGACCTGTCGTTCTCGCTCGGGCCGTTCATCATCACCCCGACGGAGGTGCTGACACTCATTGTCGCTCCGCTCGTGACGGTCGCCCTCGTTCTCGCGGTGCGCTTCACGTCGTGGGGCCTGTCCATGCGCGCCATGTCGGAGAACGCGGACTCGGCCCGGCTCTCGGGCGTATGGATCCGCCGCACCTCGACCTTGACCTGGACCGTGGCCGGTGCGTTGTCGGCCTTCACGGCCATCCTCAACGCGCCCAACCAGACCAGTGCGCTGACGCAGGCGCTGTCGCCCGACCTGCTGCTCTACGCGCTCACGGCGGCGCTGATCGGCGCCATGATCAACCTCACCGTGGCCTTCGTCGCCGGCGTGGGCATGGGAGTGTTCCTCGAGCTGCTCGAATGGAACGTCCCGTCGCCGGCCAAGCAGCAGTTCATCCTCTTCATTGTCGTGATGGTGGTGCTGGTGGTGCGGGTGGGCGCATTGCGCAAGGGCGTGCGCACGGGGGACCGCAGCACGTGGCAGCACGGCGCGGCCACGACCCTCCGAGCCGGGGGCGACCTGCTGCGCCGGCGCGTGTCGCTCACCGGCATCTGGCTGTGCATCGTGGTGGCGGTCCTCTTGCCCTTCGTGCTGTCGGTCGGCAACGACGTCCTGCTCAGCCAGATCTGCATCTACTCGGTCGTCGCGCTGTCGCTCACGATGCTGACCGGATGGGCGGGCCAGGTCTCCCTGGGGCAGTTCGGCCTGGTCGCGGTGGGGGCCCTCGTCGCCGTCCACCTGGGCAGCTCGCTCCCGCTGCCCGTCGTCATGCTCTACGGCGGCGCCGTGACGGCGCTGGTCGCCATCCTTGTGGGCCTGCCGGCCCTGCGCATGCCGGGCCTCTTCTTGGCCGTCACGACCCTCGCCTTCGCCATCTTCATGCAGAACGCCGTCCTGGCCACGCCGTGCATCACGGTGCCCGGCATCGACAAGACGCTGTGCACGGGTCTGCCCAACCCGGCTTACACGGTGGTCAACCGGCCCAGCCTGTTCGGCCTCAGCCTGGCCTCGCAGCGCTCCTTCGCGTGGTTCTCGGTGGCCGTGCTGATCCTGTCCGTCCTCATGGTGCGGGTCTGGCGCGACAAGGGCGTGGCCCGCCGGCTCGTGGCGGTGCGCGACAACGAAGTCGGTGCGGCGGCGATGGGGATCCCGATCCTGCGCACCAAGCTGCTGGCCTTCGGGCTCTCGGGCTTCATCGCCGGCTACGCCGGGGTCTGCTTCGCCTTCGCCACCCAGCAGCTCAACAACACCGACATCACCTTCGACCCCACGACGTCCTTCGTCATCATCTCCATGGTGGTCATCGGCGGGCTCGGGTTCCATCCCCGGCGCCATACTCGGGGCGCTGTTCCTCGAGGGGCTGCCCGCCATCTTCGGCGCCAACCAGACCATTCAGTTCATCACCAGCGGCCTCGGCCTGCTGGCCTTCATCCTCTACCTGCCCGGCGGGATGGGCGAGCTGCTGCACCGCTTCGGCGACCTGGTCACGGTGGGCATCCGCGGACTGTTGCCGCGCCCGGCCACGCCGTCGGGCCCGGTGGCCCTGGCGACCGACGGGGCGGAGCAGTGACGGCCGAGCGCGGACCGGCCCGTCTCGCGGTGGAGGGTCTGTCGGTGCGCTTCGGCGGCGTGCACGCGCTCGACGGCGTGACGTTCGACGCCGATCCGGGCGCGATCGTCGGGTTGATCGGGGCCAACGGATCGGGCAAGACCACCACGCTCGACGTGATTTCGGGGCTGGTGGCCCCGCAGGCCGGCACGGTGCACCTGGACGGCATCGACCTGGGCGAGTACCTGCCCGAGGAGCGGCTCGGCATCGGCATGGTCCGGTCGTTCCAGGACTGCCGGCTCTACCCCGAGCTGACCGTGCTCGACGTGCTGCTCCTGTGCGAGGACGCGCGCCAGGAGGTGGCCGTGCTGCCGACGACGTTGCGCCTTCCCTGGGCCCGCCGGGCCGAGCGGCGCAAGCTCGCCGCGGTGGACCAGGTGATCGGTGCCTTCGGGCTGGAGCGGTTCCGCCACCACCGCACGGCCGAGCTGTCGACCGGCACCCGGCGGGTGGTCGACCTGGCCTCCATAGTGCTGGCCCAGCCGCGCCTGCTCCTGCTCGACGAGCCGACGGCGGGCATCGCCCAGCGCGAGGCCGAGGCGTTCATCCCCCTGCTGCGCCGACTGCACGAGGTGACCGGCACCACCATCGTCCTGGTGGAGCACGACGTGCCGCTCGTGTTCGAGCTGTGCTCCACCGTGGTGGTCATGGAACTGGGTCAGGTGGTGGTGGTCGGGCCCCCGGAGGTGATCCGCGCTGACCCGAAGGCGCTGGCCGCCTACCTTGGTGCCAGCGACGAAGCGCTGATGGTGTCGGGTCCGATCGCCGAAAGCAGCCGGGGGGCTACAGAACGCAACGAAGGAGCGTGACCATGGAGGCGAACATCCAAATGCAGACGGACCGGGGGGCCTTCGCTGCCCTGGGCGCCGGTCCGACGCTCGTGGCGCCGGCTGCGCCGGCGCCCGCGGGCCATGCAGGTGCGCACCGCGCTCATCGTCATCGCCATCGTCGTCGGATTGATCGCCTGGTTGGTGCTGGCGCCCTCGGGCACACCGGGCGGCGGTGGTATCGCCGGCGCGGCCGAGCCGGCGGCGCGGGTGTTCACGCCGACCCCGGTCAGCCAAGCCAGCACGAGCACCCGCGGCGTCTCCGCGACGTCCATCAACGTCGTGTTCCCCGTGGTGGCCGTGAACAGCCTGGCCGGCAAACTCGGTTTCGCCGAAGACAAGGAGTACAACGAGCAGATCCCGGCTATCAACCTCTTCGTCAACCAGATCAACCAGGCGGGTGGTATCAACGGGCGCAAAATCAACCCCATCATCGTCCAGTTCGATCCGACCAACGACGCCAACATGCAGGCGCTGTGCGAGCAGTGGACCCAGGGCAACCCCGCCGTCTTCGCCGTCATCGACGGCATCGGGACGTGGACCGGTGACAACCAGCTGTGCGTGACCCAGCAGGGCCACACGCCGCTCATCAGCGCCTGGTCCACCATCAGCGACTGGACGCAGCTGGGTTCGCCCTACCTGTGGTGGACCGGGCCCGACATGGCCCCGGTCCTCGACGCGACCGTGCAGTGGGGTATGAGCTCGGGCCGCCTCGGCCACGGCATGAAGGTGGGCGTCGTGGTCTCCGACCAGGCGGCGGACCAGGCGGCGCTCAACCAGTACCTCATGCCCGACCTGAAGAAGGTCGGGATCACCCCGGTGGTCGAGACGGTGGCGGGCAATCCGGACGAGACGGCCGCCACCAGCTCGGACGCGCAGCTGGCGGTCGAGAAAATGAAGGCGGCCGGCGTGCAGTCCGTCTTCCCGCTGCTGCCCGAGAACGCCTTCTTCCCCTACGTGGCGGCGGAGAACTCGCAGCAGTACTACCCCCAGCTCCTGCTGAGCGACTACCAGTCGACCGTCGAGGTGGCGCTCGGGTTGATCCCCGAGCCCTACGAGCAGGCGCTCAACGGCCAGGAGGGCGTGACGACCGAGACGCTCGGCGGCTTCGACGACGCCCGGCCCGAGGCCCAGGGCGGCTACGACCCCGGGGTGCGCTCCTGCTACGAGACGTGGCACAAGTACCACCCCAAGCCGATCGCGGGGACGACGAGCTTCTACATCGAGGAGCAGGGACCGATTCAGGCGTGGTGCGGGGCTATCCGGCTCTTCGCCGAGGCGGCCAAGAACGCCGGCTCGAACCTGAACCGGCGCACCTTCGTCGAGGCCATGTCCAAGATCACCGACTACCCGGGCACGCTCTCGCCCACGTGGAGCTTCGGCCCGAAGAAGATGTACGGCCCGACCGAGTACCAGGTGGTCAAGATCCACAACAATGTGCCGCCGTCGTCGCAGTGCAAGCTGAAGACCAACCATCAGCCACAGGGCACGTGCTGGGTGACCCTCGAGCCCTTCAAGCCGCTGCCGTCGAGCTGACCGCGGCGCCACGGCGGCACCGAGCAGCGCCGTGACCGACACCACCGCCCCGAGCCGGCCGTCGCGCCGTCGGCGTCGGGCGTCTGGGTCGGTCGATCGGTCTCTCACCAGTGGGACGCCGTGAGATGACGGAGCCGCCGCCGGCCTCCGCTCCGTACGACCCGACGTTGCTCGAGCGCAAAGCCGAGGTCGGGGCCGACGCCTTCTTCGCGCTCGACCTGAGGGTGGGACGGGTCGTCGAGGTCGAATCCTTCCCCGAGGCGCGCAAACCCGCCTGGCGGCTCCGGGTCGATTTCGGCCCCCGCGTCGGCGTCCTGTCCACCAGCGCCCAGGTGACCAACTACTCCCAGGACGAGCTGCGTGGCCGCCTGGTCGTCGGGGCGCCTGAACCTGGGCACCAAGCGGATCGCGGGCTTCACCAGCGAATTCCTGGTGCTCGGCGCGCTCGAGGCGGACGGCACCGTGCTGCTGCTCGAGGTACCTGACGTGGCCCCGGGAGCTCCGATCGCGTGAGCCCGCACGGGGCGTCGGCCGCGTCGGCGCGGGTCGTCACATGAGGCCGGGCGAGCTCGGCGGCCGTCCCTCCAAAATGTCCCGGCCCCGTTCGGCGATGGCCTCGTTCAGCTCCGGGTGGGTGAGGATGTAGAAGGTGTCGGTGCGCACGGCATCGAGCACGCGGGCCGCCACGGCGTCAGGCGGGATGCCCCCGTCGACGAGCGTCTGCACGAACGAGCGCAGGTTGGCCGCGTCCTCGCGCTCGCGCTCGGGCGCCCACGCGGGACGATTCCGGTCCGAGCGCGCGATGCCGGTCTGGACGAAGCCGGGGCACAACACCGACACGCCGACGTGGGCGCCGGTCGTACTGAGGTCCTTGTAGAGGGTCTCGGAGATGGCCACCACGGCGAACTTGGTCGCGTTGTAGGGGCCCATGAACATCGGCGTCGTCAGCCCGGCCACCGATGCCGTGTTGACGATGTGCCCTTCGCCCTGTTCCACCAGCAGCGAAGTGAAGGCTGCGATGCCGTGGACGACACCCCACAGGTTGACGCCCAGGATCCAGCGCCAATCCTCCTCTGACACCTCCCAGAGGGGGCCGCCCAGGCCGACTCCGGCGTTGTTGTGCACCAGGTGCACCGTCCCGAACCGCCGCACCGCGGCGTCGCGCAGCTCCTGTACGGACGCAGCGTCGGACACGTCGGTGACGACCGCGATCGCCTCGGCCCCCTGACCCGTCAGCTCCGCCTCGGCCTCCTTGAGGGCGCCCTCTTCGATGTCGGCGATGACCACCTTCATGCCCTCGGCGGCGGCCCGCGTGGCCACGGCCTTGCCGATGCCGCTGGCGCCGCCCGTGATCACGGCCACCTTGCCGTCCAGGTTCTCCATGACCCTCCCGTCGTCTGCGTCTCTCGGCAGTCAAGCACGGCGTCGTCGGCGCACGCCACGGAGCGACTCGGCGCCGGAGCGGCTCTTCCAGGGCGCCGGCGGCAGAATGTCGACGTGAGTGGCACCTACGCCGACGTCGACGCCAGCCCCGACCCGGCGTCCGCAGTGGCGTCCCAGGAGATCTTCGACTCGTGGCCCGAGGTGCAGGCCTACAAGCAGCACACCCACGGCCAGTTGGCCCGGAGCGCGCCCGTGCTCGACGTCGGGTGTGGGCCCGGTCTGGACCTGGTCGAGCGGGGGCCCGGAACGGCGGTGGGCGTCGACACCTCCCTGGCCATGTGCCGGACGGCTCGGGAACGGGCCGGCCCGTGCGTGGTCGCCGGCGACGGATCGGCGCTGCCGTTCGCGGACGAGAGCTTCGGCGGCGTGCGGGCGGACCGCGTGCTCCAGCACCTGGCCGAACCCGTCACCTGCCTGAAAGAGATGGCGCGGGTCTGCCGGCCCGGGGGCCGGCTCGTGATCGCCGACGCCGACCAGGAGACGCTGGTGATTTCGGTGCCGGGGGTCTCCCGTGGTCTCACCGACCGGATCAAGGCCCTGCGCCGTGACATCGGTTACCGCAACGGCCGGCTGGTGACCACGTTGCCGCAGGAGTTGGATCGCCTGGGCTTCGTCGAAATTGCGACACGCGCCTTCCCCTGATGGTGACCCGGGCCGACCAGGCGTTCGGCCTGCCCGGCTGGCCCCGGCTGTGGCAACGCGAGGGAGGTTTCACGGACGAGGAGATCTCGCAGTGGGAGCGCGCCGTGGCCGAGTCGCCGATCGTCTATGCGCTCCTGTACTTCACGGTGGCGGCCACCAAGCCGTAGAGGTCGATGACACCTTCGCCGCTGGCCCGGGAGGGTCGCCGTCAGGCGGGCGAGGGCACCCGGTTTCTCCGCAGGTGGTCGAGCCCGGCGGCGGACACGGCAATCGTCTCGCCACCGGGCCGGCGCTGTCGCACCACGAAGCCGCGGTCGTTGGCCTCCTCCCACACCGGCAGGCGCGGGCACGACGTGCGCCACGCCTCGAGCACCTCGCCGGCCGGGCGGGCGCACGGTCCGATCCACTCGAGCAGGTCGAGAATCAGGGCTTCGACGGAGTCGGACATGCGGTCACCATCGTAGATGGGGGCGGTACCCCGGCACCCCCGTCGGCCGGGGTCCCGCTCGAGGAGCTATCCGGGGGCGGGCACGAAACTCAACCGCACGTGCCGCCGGGGATTGTCCACGTTGAGGTCGACCAGGACCAGGGACTGCCAGGTGCCCAGCGCCACCCGCCCGTCGAGCACGGGCAGGGTGACCGTCGGGCTGACGATGGCCGGGAGCAGGTGGTCGGCCCCGTGACCCGGGGAGCCGTGGGCATGGCGGTACCGGCCATCGCGCGGCAGCAGGTGTCCCAGGGCGGCGACCAGGTCACCCTCGGACCCCGATCTCGTCTCCATGAGGGCCAGGCCGGCCGTGGCGTGCGGCACGAACACGTTGACCAGCCCGTCGCCCCGGCCGTCGCAGTAGTGCTCGAGCATGCCCGTCAGGTCGACGATGCGCTCCCGGGAGGTGTCCACTTCCATTTCGACCGTCTGCATCGATCGACCAGTCTGCTCCGGGCGCACGCTGCCGGCCAGCGGCTCCGGTCGCGCGCACGACCGAGGAACTACGGCATCGCGGTTCACGGTCATCGCGACCGGGGCGTCACGGAGACCGTCGTGACCACACCCGCGTCTGTCAGGGGCGCGGGTAGACGTCGAGCTGCACGTCGCCCAACCATTGGGAGAACCTGCCGCCGTCGGAGGCCGCCAGGAGCAGACTTCTCAGGTCAGCCTCGAACGCCTGGAGCCGGGGGCCGAACAGGTGCGGGGCAGTGCCAGAAGCCGAGAAGACGGAGGCGACGACCTCGTCGACGCTGCGCTCCAGTACCTGGCGCCCTTCTACAGGCACGACGCAGGCGGGCAGGAAGCCCGCACCATCCAGGATCTCGGCCTCCCCGCCCTGCGTCCCGTAAGGGAGGAACCCCTGGCCGGCCGCCCGGGGCTAAACCAGCGAGAACGTCCCCGCCTCCAGCATCACCAGGACACCGATGCCGCAGAGCAGCACCGGCACCGCCACGCCGCCCAAACGCGTCATGACCGAACGAGCCCTGGGATGCCGGCCCCCTCCCAAAATCGTGGCGGTCACCAGGACCTCGCCCAGCGCGAAGACGACGAAGATGGCCGCCAAATTGGTCGCTCCACCGACGCGGAAGAGCGGAATGTAGGCAGCCAGGTTGTCGCCGCCCGCGGCGATGGTCACGAGCGCCGCCGCGGTGAACGACCGGCCCACGGCCCGGTCCGTCGCCGCCCGCCGGCCTCGCCGCCGCCGTGTGCCGGGAGCCGGGGCCCCCTCTTGCGGACCCGGCTTCCGCCGCAGCCCGACCAGCCCGTGCACCCCGATGGCCAGTGGCACCAGCCCGAGCAGTCCCACCACTTCGGCCGAGAACTCGAAGAGGACAGCGGCCGCCGCAGCGGCCACGACGACGAGGAGGAGGAAACCCATCACCTGACCCACCGCGATGCGGCGCGCCCGGTCCAGCGGCGCACCCGCCACCATCGTCATGGTCACCAGGCCGTTGTCGATGTTGGTCCCGATGAAGGCCGCCGCAGCGATGCCGAAGTCGGCTCCGAGGCCGGTCGCGGCCACCAGGGGCGGGATCAGGTGGCCGACGGGAGCGGCATGGCCGGGCCGAACGGTTTGTCGCCCCGCAAGGTGACCCGGTGGGCGAAGCGTGCCGCGTCGCCGTAGTCGTCCAGCGCGTAGTGGAGCGTGGCCCGGTTGTCCCAGAAGGCAACCGAGCCTGCCTTCCAGCGGAAGCGGCAGGTGTACTCCGGCTTGATGCAGTGGTGGTAGAGCATCTCCAGAATTGCGTTGCTCTCGTTGTCGGACAACCCGAAGAGCTGGCGGGTGAACTGGCGATTGACGAACAGGCCGTTGCGCCCGTTCTCGGGGTGGGTACGCACCACCGGGTGCAGCGCCGGGAGCAGCTTCTCCTGCCACACGCCGTCCCACTCGTAGCCGCCCCGCTCGGCCACATCCGCGGCGAACCACGGGTCGTGGTGGATGGCGATGAGCTTGTCGCACATGTCGCGCACGGGCCCGGCCAGGCCGTCGTAGGCGTCCTGCAGGCTGGCCCACATGGTGTCGCCACCGACCTCGGGGGCCTCGAGCATGTAGAGGATCGAACCCATCGCCGGCGTCTGCAGGAAGGTCACGTCCGTGTGCCACCAGCTGGCCCGGTCGACCTTGCCGTCGATGGCCAGCACCTCGCGGCTCTCGTCGATCGACGGCAGCACAGGATGCGCCTCGGTCACGGTGCCGAGCTGCCGGGCGAAGTCGGCCTGCTGCTCGGCCGTGAGCGACTGGTCGCGGAAGAAGATCACGTGGTGCGTGACCCAGGCCTCCCTGACCGCCGCCAGCACTTCGGGCGCCAGCGGGACCGAAAGGTCCACACCGGAGATTTCCGCACCGATGTTGGGTGATATCGGGTGCACGCCGATGCTGGTGGCCAAGGTCACCGCGCGATTCTGCCCGAAGCGGCTGTCGGCCGGTGCCCAGAGGCCAGGGCAGGCGGAAATCGCTAAACGATCCGGTTGAGACCTGAACGGATCTGCCTTCGTTTCCACATGGAGGGTGGTATGTCCCCGGCGGGCCACCACCGCGAGCGAGGACAGCCACCGGGCGCGCCAAGGGCATTGCGCCGGGCACACCCGGCCGCTGCCGTCCGCTCACGCCTACATTGGCCACCGCATGAGTGACGACACCGCCACCGCCGCCGAGGGACCGGTCCTGGCCACCCCGGCCCGCAACTACTCGCCCTGGTACCAGTGGATGACCCGACTGGCCGCCACCGCCCACGAGGACCCGCTCCCCGAAGGGGACCCCGAGGCCATCCCCGCCTGGCTCGAGAGGCGCCGCCAGCGCCTCGCCGAACTGCTCGGGCCCCAGCCCCAGCCGGTCCCGCTCAACACCGAGACGCTGGAATCGACCCAGTGCGACGGCTACCGCCGCAACAAAATCGTGTTCGACTCCGAGGACACCATGTCGGTACCCGCCTATCTCCTCGTGCCCGACGACCGCGGCGGCGCGCCGCCCGGTCCCGCCGTGCTGGCCTGCCACGGCCACGGGCCGGGTAAGTCCCAGGCCGTCGGCCTCGAGCACACCGACATGCCGAATGCCGACTATGCACTCCAGCTGGCACGGCGGGGCTATGTCGTCCTGGCGCCCGATCTGCGTTGCTTCGGCGAGCGCCTGGACTGGAACCCCGAGGACCACTACGCCTGCGACACCAACCTGGTGCACGCCGCCATGGCCGGGTGGAACCCCCTGGCCCAAAACGTCTGGGACCTCTGCCGATGCTTGGACGTGCTCCAGGAGCACCCGCTGGTCGATCCCACCCGGCTCGGAATGGTCGGCATCTCCTACGGCGGCACCGTCACCCTCTTCACCGCCGCCGTCGACCAACGGGTGACGGCCGCCGTCGTGAGCGGCTACTTCTCCTCGTGGACCGAGAGCCACAAAATGCCTTGGAACATGTGCGGCTCCCAAATCATGTTCGGGATGCTCGGCAAGCTCGAGCACGAGGACCTCGGCGCGCTCATCGCCCCCCGTGCCCTGCTCGTCGAGACCGGCACCGAGGACTATTTGTTCCCGGTCGCCGCCGCCACCGAGTCCGTGCGACGCACCCGCATCGTTTACGACTACTTCGGCGCCGGCGATCGCCTGGAGCATGACGTCTTCGAGGGGGACCACCAGTGGCACGGCACCGAGGCCCTGCCGTTCCTCGACCGCTGGCTCGGCCACACCCCGCCCGCCGCCTCGGACTGACGGGGTCGGCGGCTCCGCCTATTGCTCGTCGCCCTCCGGCACGGCGCGCGCCTCGGCGGCATTGCGCAGCACGTGATCGAGTGACGGCTGGCGCGTCGCCCGGACCTGCGCTCCCGCCGCGCTCGGCACCGGGAGCACCGGAAATATCAGAAGACATCGCCGTGCCCCTCCTCGCCGGCCCGGTCGGCGCCGGGTCTTCGGGCAAGAAGTGGTGCGCGGCTCGCCGCAGCCAGACGCGCCAACGCGTCCTTTTCTCGCCCGACTCGTGCCAGACCACTCCCACTACAGGAAGCTGCGCAGAACCGCCGTGAACGCTGAGGTCGGGACCACCTGGCCGTGCCCCGACCGGTTCGTCGGGACCGCCACGGGGTTGGAGGTGGGCACGTTCATCAGGGACAGGACCGCCGACACCGGTGTCCCGGGGCCGAGATAGATGTGCGACGCCACCTGCTCCAGCAACGAGCTGGTCCCCGTCGGGTCCGTCATGAGCGACGTCACGGACAGACTGCCCGTCGCCAGCCGACCAAGGCTCGACGACGGGTCCACCATGTGCAGGTCGACGCCGACGTAGTGGCTGACCGGGATGCCCAGGCTGCGCAGTCCGGCGATGATGGTCGACGGCGAGTGCAAGCTGAGCGAACCCAAGGAGGCGGTGCGGCCCCCCGGCATGGGCAGGTCCAGCTTGCTCGGGATCGTCAGGACCCGGGTATGTCCGGCCACCTGGTGGAAGACGTAGGCCTCCTCGCTGTGGTGGGGTCCCTTGACGATGGCCAGCAGGTCGTTCTTGCCCCGGGCCAGCAGTCCGGCCGGTACGCCCACATGGTGGACGGCGTGGTCGATTTTGTAGAGGGAGATCCCGATCAGCGTGCCCACGGCCGCCACCAGGGCGAACACGAGAGAGCCGGTGATGATCAGGACGCGCTTGAGCACCCGGTGCTTGCGCGGCGTCGGCGTCGGCGTTGGCGTCGGCACCGGGGCCAACGCCGCAACACTCAGGTCAAGGCGCGGCGTGGCGATGGCGATGGTCAAGGTTCCCTCCGTCGGCTCTGCCGCCCCACTCCCCAGGCCGGCACGCCAGATCTCCCTGCGGGAAACCTACGCACCAGCTATTGCCCGCCCGTTGCCCCCTGGGTTCGATGTGGTTGCCGTGATCCTCACCAGGGCTCCACCCCGTCCGCGATGCTGTGGGCATGGAACCAGAACGTCCCGATCGGCCGGAACCGGCGGTTGGTGTACCGCTGTTTCACTACAGCTCCCCCGACGAGGACAGTTCTCGCTGGTGGGACTTCCCTTTCCGTACGGGAGACATCGTGATCAGCACCCGTTCCAAGTCCGGCACCACCTGGATGCAGATGATCTGCCTGCTGCTGGTCCACCAGGCGCCGGACCTGCCGGCCAGCCTGGGCGCTCTTTCGCCCTGGATGGACTGGAAAGTCCAGCACAAGGAGGTCGTCTGGGGGCTTTTGGAGGCCCAGCCGTTCCGGCGGGTCATTAAGACCCACACGCCGCTCGACGGCGTGCCCATGGACGAGGGCGTGACCTACATCGTCATGGGTCGGGATCCGCTCGACATGGCCGTTTCCCTCTATCACCAGGGGGACAACATCGACCGAGAGCGCATGAGCGACCTTACTGGCCAGCCCGATCCCGAAATTGTCGCCCCGCCCGACCCACCGGCGGAGCGCCGGCCTCGGCAGCCCGTCGATCAGTGGCTGCGCAACTTCGTCGATTGGGACCCCGACCCCCGCCAGCAGCTCGATTCACTTCCGGGGATCCTGTTCCACCTCACCGACGCCTGGGAGCGCCAGGCCGAGGCGGACGTCGTGCTCGTCCACTACGACGACCTGCTCCATGACCTCGACGGGTCCATGCGTCGACTGGCCCGGTTGCTCGGCCTCCCCGAAGACGAGGCCCGCTGGCCCTCCCTGGTCCACGCGGCCACCTTCGACGACATGCGGGCGCACGCCGAGGCCGCGGTGCCCGACGCCATGGGGGTACTCAAGGACCCGCGCGCTTTCTTCCGCAGCGGCGGCTCCGGCGAGGGTCGCCGCCTGCTCGGCGACGAGGAGCTGGCGCGCTACCACGCCCGGGAGGCGGAGCTCGCCCCGGCCGACCTGCTGGCCTGGCTCCACCGCGACGAGCGGGCCTGAGGTGGCCATCCCGCCCGACGACAAGGACTGGACCTGGGTGCTCGAGCGTCCCTGTCCCGAGTGCGGTCTCGACGCCTCCACCCTGCGCGCCGACGCCGTCGCCGACCTTCTGCGCGCCAACGCCGACGCCTGGACGGAGCTGTTGGTGGCCGCACCGGCCGGCCCGCTACGCCAGCGCCCGCGCCACGACCGCTGGTCGGCGGTCGAATACGCCTGCCACGTCCGCGACGTGTGCGCGCTGTTCCGCTACCGCCTCGGCCTCATGCTCGACGAGGACGACCCGCTCTTCCCGAACTGGGACCAGGACGCCACGGCCCTCGAGGAGGACTACGGCACGCAGGATCCGGCGGTCGTGGCGACCCAGCTCGTTGAGGAGGCCGTCCGGCTCGCCGATGCCTTCGACGCGGTCAGCGGCGAGCAGTGGCAGCGGCCCGGCCGACGTAGCGATGGCGCGACCTTCACCGTCGACAGCTTCAGCCGCTACATGGTCCACGACCCGATCCATCACCTCTACGACGTGACGGGGGAGCGAGCGTCGCCTGCCTGAGCCGCTCTGCCGCCTCGGCGCCGGCGCAGAGGCGGGGCGTCGGTCAGCTCGGAAGCAGCCGGGCGGACTCCGGATCGAGATGAACGGTGGCGTGTGTGATGGTCCGCAGGGCCGAGGCCGGACAGCTGGGCGCGATCGGGCCGGTCAGGGCGGTACGGACCGGCTCGGCCTTCCGCGCCTCGGGCACTATGGCCAGGACCCGCCCCGCCCGCAGGAGCGCCGGTACGGTCACCGTGATGGCGCGTGTCGGCACGGCGTCGAGCTCGGGGAAGTGGCCCTCGTTGACCTGTTGGCGTCGGCAGGCCGCGTCGAGCTCGACCACCTTCACGTCGAGTGGGTCGTCGAAGTCGGCCACCGGTGGGTCGTTGAAGGCCAGATGGCCGTTCTCGCCGATCCCGAGGCAGCACAGGTCGAGCGGATACCGCCGCAGCAGGCCGGCGTACCGCGTGCACTCCTCCGCGGCGTCACCCAGTCCCTCGACGTAGTAGGCCGCCTGGGGCTGCGCCGGTTCCACGATCCGCTCGCGGATCCACTTCTGGAACCCGGCGGGGTGGTCGGGGCCGACGCCCACGTACTCGTCCATGTGGAAGACCACGGTGTCGGACCACGGCACGCCCCCGGTCTCGTGCACCAGCGCCTGGACGAAGGCCAGCTGCGAGTTCCCGGTGGCGAACATGGCGTGCGCCACCCCCCGGGCTTCGACCGCCGCCCGCAGGACGGCGCAGGCTTCGTCGGCCGCTGCCCGCGCCATGGCCGCGGCGTCGGGGTGGACGACCACCGTGGCGGCATCGACGGTGATCGACCCGGGCTGCACGGCGTTCAGCATGCCAGTCCGGCCTGGGACAGACTTGGCCCATGCGCGACGTCGCTCTGCCGGAGCCCCACCAGTTCGAGTCGGCCTGGAAGGTGGTGCGTCGCTTCCTGGCCGTGACGCCGATCGTCGAGGCCCCACAGCTCGGCCCTTCGGTGGTGGTCAAGGTGGAGACGGTCCAGCCCACCGGCTCGTTCAAGGTACGCGGCGGCCTGGCCGCCGTCGCGGCCACCCTGGAGGAGGATCCCGAGCGCGCCGTGGTGGCGTCGTCGGCCGGCAACCACGGGCTCGGGCTGGCGTACGCCGCCGCCAAGCTCGGCGCCAGCGTCACCGTCGTCGTCCCCACCGGCGCGTCCGCCGCCAAGGTGTCCGCCCTGCGCCAATTCGACGTGCGCCTGGTGCTGCACGGCGAGGGCTATCGCGAGGCGGAGACGCACGCACTCGATTTGGCCGCCGGCGACGGGAGCCGCTATGTGTCGCCCTACAACGACCCCGATGTCATCGCCGGTCAGTCCACGGTCGGTCGCGAGCTGCTCGAACAGGTGCCCGGCCTCGGCACCGTCGTCGTGCCGTGCGGCGGCGGCGGCCTGCTGGCGGGCATCACCCTCGCCCTCGAGGGGACGGGGGTGCGCGTGGTCGGGGTCGAGTCCGAGGCGTCGCCGTCCATGAGCGCGGCGGTGGCGGCCGGGGCCATTGTGCCGATCCACGTCGAACCGACCGTGGCCGACGGGCTGGCGGGCAACCTCGAGCCGGGCGCGGTCACCGTCGGGATCGCGCACGACCGCCACGTTGAGATCCTCACGGTCAGCGAGACCGACATCCGCTCTGCCATGGCCTTCTCGGCCCAGAAGATGGGCCTCGTGCTCGAGGGGGCGGGCGCCGTCGGCGTGGCCGCCCTGCGGGCCGGCATCATCGCGCCCGACCCCGACGGCAAGGAGACGGTGGTCGTCCTCACTGGCCGCAACGTGGCGCCCAAGCTCCTGTCCGAGGTGCTCCATTCCTGAGCTCGAGGCCAACGGCGCCACCCTCGCCTACGAGGTCGCCGGCGGGGGAGACCCGCTGCTGCTGATCGCCGGCTGCGGGCAGCCCGCCGCGGCCTGGCATCTCTCCCTGGTACCGGCGCTGGCGGCCGCCGGCTACACCGTCGCCACCTACGACAACCGGGGCGTGGCCCCGTCCTCGTCTCCGCCCGCGCCCTACAGCGTCGACCTCCTGACGGACGACGCGGTGGCGCTGCTCGACCACCTGGGCTGGGACGGGCCGGTACGGGTCGCCGGCCACTCGATGGGCGGGTGGATCGCCGAGACCCTGGTGCTCGACCACCCCGAGCGGGTCCGCGCCGCTGCCCTCATGGGCAGCGCCAACCGGCCCACCGCGTGGGAGGTGGCCATCACCACGGTCGAGCGCGACCTGGCCCGGCTCGACTACGACCTGCCGCCGCTCTTCTACGCCACCGAGACGCTGCGCTACCTCCCCATGTCCGACCTGCAGGACTCCGAGGTCGTGAGCACGTGGCTCTCCTTCATGGGCGAAGTGCCGGTCTGGCCCAACCCCGGCCGGCTCGGCCAGTACGAGGCGGCGTTGGCCTGGTCGACCGACCCGATCCGCACGACCCGTTGGTCCGAGATCCGCACACCGTGCCTGATCCTCGCCTTCGAGCACGACGTCGATTCTCCTCCCCGCTACGCCCGCCAGGCGTCAGAGACCATTGCGGGCTGTGCCTACCGGGAGATCGCCGGCGCCGGCCACCTCGGCTTCATCACCCATGCCGACGAGGCGGCCCGACACCTGGTCGAGTTCTTCGACGGCGCATAGGCGGAAGCACAACCAGATCTCTCTGCGGGTGCACCGATCCGAGAACGAGCGCCATCGGCCGTTCACGAAATTCCCTCGGGGTCGTGCCGCCACTTAGGGGGGTCAGACGCGGTCGCGCCGCTGACCGCCCGAACGGTCAACTCCGCCCGATGATCACCCTCGTTGCCGCTTCGGCCAGGGTGCGCTCGGTGCTCAGCAGCTGCTGGGTGATGTCGAAGCCAGCCTGCACCAGCGTCTCCAGATTGGACACCGGAACGACACTGGGCAGCTTCGGCGTGAGGGGCGCGGTGATGTCGCCTACGGCCGCGATCACCGAAAGCCCTATGGCCTCCGCGGCCTTTATGGAGGCAATCGCCTGATCCTTGAGCACCAACCCGGCGTTTTCTCCCTGCTTGAACGACACTTCAGCTTGTGTGCGTGCAATCGTCGCCAGTCCCTCGAAACTCCCGGCGATGCTCTCGGCCAGGCCTTCGGCGGTACCGTCAGCCCTTCCGTTCTTGATTGTCCTCTCGGCTTCGGTAGTAGGCACAGTGGTCTCCTCGGCAGTCGGGATAGTGGACGTCTACGGCTCGGGCACATCGGCCTCGATGGTGCAGACACGTTCGACCAGCATGACGAACTGAGCGCATCACCCAGCACCTGAACCCGCGCGCGGAATTCTAGGGACTGGCAGAGAGAAGTCAATGAAGCGAGCCCGAACGGCCCGCGGATTTCCGCTCGTCGTCACGTGCACGTCTCGTAGCCAACGTTCCCGTCACACAGATGCTTGCGCAACGCGACGTGGGCACACCGCCATTGAAACGACGCCCACCCGAAGGCGGCAACCCCCATCCGGTGGCGGCGCGCCTGCATCGCAACGACGAGACAAACCGGCATTCCGCCGTGGCTCGACCACCTCTCGGCCTTCAGGTCCGGCCACTGCTCAGTCGTCGCTCTGTCACCGCCTCCGCCGCACCTGCATCCCTCAAGCGGCCACCTCGGCGACGACGACGGAGACGTTGTCACGACCGCCGTGAGCAATGGCGCCGTCGATCAGGGAGTCGACGATCGCAGCCACGTCTCCGCCTCGGGCCACGGCGCTCGCGATCTCCGTGCCCGACAACTCGTTGAACAGACCATCACTACAAACGACGATTCGGTCCCCTTCTTCGACGGCAAGCGAGCTGCGATCGATCTCGACATCGGGCCCGACACCGAGCGCCCGGGTGAGAACGCCGTAATGGGGATGCTGAGCTGCCTCTTCCTCCCGCAGCTCGCCTCGCTCGATGAGCGCGGCCGTGACGCTGTGGTCCTGGGTCAGCCGGCGCAGGCCGCCCTCGTGCCACAAATAGGCCCGGCTGTCGCCGACGTGGACGAGGGCGACGAGCCCGTCCGCCAGGAGTCCCGCCGCGCAGATTGTGGTGCCCATGCCCTCCAACCCCGGCTGGGCCATTGCGTGCTCCTGAATGGCCCAGTTGGCGGCACGCACCGCCGCTTCGAGCTCGTCCACCGATCGTCCGGTGAAGACCGCCGGCACCACGCTGGCGGCGGCATTCGCCGCGATCTCGCCCCCCGGGTGACCCCCCATGCCGTCGGCGACGAGCACCAGGCGGTCACCGCTCACGATGGCGTCTTCGTTGTTCTCGCGGCGCCGTCCGATGTCGGTGCGGCCCGCCGTTCGGAGTGTCGTCACGAGCTTCTCCTCGGATTGTGGGTTGGCTAGGGGGAACAACGGGTCCTCGCTCGCCGCGACGAGGTGGCTGGCCAGCGCGAGCGCTCTTTGTCGATTGTGCGCGTCGGTTCGGAGCTGCCTCTCCCAGGCCTCGAGCTGCGCCGGGCAGGGTTGACGCATGAAGGCACGGATGGCGGCCAGTGGTACGTCCGCTCGTCGGAGGGCATCAATCAACCGGGCGTCGGCCAACTGGCCCGGCGAGTAGTAGCGATACCCCGAGCCCGGGTCCACCGCGGTCGGGGCGAGGAGGCCTTCGGCCGCGTACGTCCTCAGCCGTTTGGCCGACAGCCCGGAACGCTCCGAGAACTCACCAATGGCCATGAGGTCGTCCACGCTCTGAAGCTTGGACCCTGCCCCGTGGTGAGAGTCAAGTGGGAGGATCGGGGAACGGCTCGAGTGCGAAGAGCTGGTGGTCAGGGCGACGCCGGCCGGGCGGACTCCCAATCGATGTCCACGCGGGACGCCGCGTCGGGGTGCCGCTGCAGCCAGTCACGGGCGAAGGGGCACCACGGCACCACGGTCAGCCCTTCCCTCTCGGCCCGGTCGAGCGCGGCCGTGACCAGGCGCCCCCCGAGCCCGCGTCCGGCCAGGGCGTCGGGGACCTCGGTGTGGACGAGCACGAGCCGACCGCCGTTGACGTGGTAGAGGAGCTCGGCCTCCGCATGGCCGTCGCGGTAGACGAAGCGGCTCTCGCCGCGCGCGTCGACGATCTCGGGTTCCTCTGACGAGGTCGTCATGGCGGGCTCCGTCCTCTCGGGTGCCCGCACACTAAGGGCTTCCCCGGGCGGGGCGGCCCGGGCTGGTGTAAGGAAGAGGGCCATGAGCGGGCCAGTGACCACCGAGGACAGCGCGGCGTCGCCCGAGCGGGCGAGCCCCGCAGCGGGCCCGGTGTCGCTCGAGCCCGGCCGCCAGACGTTGGTCGGCGAGCTGCCCGTCCGCCGGGTGCTGCCCCGCCGACCCCGCCGTACCGTCGGAGCCTGGTGTTTCGCCGACCACATGGGCCCGGTCCCGGTGAGCGAGGAGCACGGCGCGGACATCGGTCCGCATCCCCACATGGGGTTGCAGACGGTGACCTGGCTGGTGTCGGGGGAGCTGGTCCATCGCGACAGCCTCGGGTCCGAGCAGGTCATCAGGCCCGGCCAGCTCAACCTGATGACCGCCGGCCACGGCGTGGCGCACAGCGAGGAGAACACGGGCCGCTATCGCGGTGACCTACAGGGGATTCAGCTGTGGGTGGCCCAACCCGAGTCGACACGCCAGGGCGCGGCCGCCTTCGAGCACCAGGCCGACCTGCCGCAGCTCGAGTTCGGCGGGTCCCGTGTCACCGTGCTGGTCGGCGACCTCGGCGGCCAGGCCTCCCCGGCCCGGCGCGACACCGACCACGTGGGGGCGGACCTGGTCTTGTCACCCCCGGGGACCGTGCTGCCGCTGCGCCCCGAATGCGAGTACGCGCTCATCGTGGTGGAGGGAGCGGTGGCCATCGGCGACCAGGTCGCCCGACCGGGCGAGCTGGCCTACCTCGGGACCGGCCGGGACGAGTGCCCACTCGGGGTGGACGAGCCGGCCCGCGCCCTGCTCGTCGGTGGTGTCCCGTTCCCCGAACCCGTGCTCATGTGGTGGAACTTCGTCGCCCGCACCCGTGAGGAGGTCTCGGTGGCGCGCCGCCAGTGGACGGAAGACGACGGGCGTTTCGGCACGGTCTCTTCCTCATTGAAGAGGATCGAGGTTGGCCCGCCGCCCTGGGAGTGAGGGGAGCGGCCCGGCCGCCTACCACTCCCCCCAGCCCGACGGAGTGACCATGCCCGTAATGGTGCGGGGGTCGACCGGCTGTCGTATCTCGGCCGCCTGGTACACGGCGAAGCAGAGCTTGAGGACGTCGGTGGCCTCGCCCGCCGTCATGGCCGCCGGCGTGCCTCGGAGCAGCGAATCGACGAAGTGTTGGGACGAGCGCACGAAGCCGGCACCCCAGTCGGCGTCGACCTCGGTGAACTCGGTCGTCTTGCGCTCGTTGACGGTGCCGGTGAAGAGCATGACCGGCGCCAGGTCCAGCATCTCACCCGTGGCCCGGGTGACCCAGATCTGCCCCTCGTCGCCGGTGATCTCGAAGAACTCGTCGGCGCCGTAGTACGAGGACCGCATGTAGAACTGGGGCGCGTACTGCACCTCCATGGTGCCGAGCACCTCGGGATCCTCGTACTCGAAGATCACCGCGCAGGGCTCGAAGAAGAGGTCGCGGCGGCGCACCACCGCCTGCACCGAGACGATGTCGAGGTCGAGCAGCCACAGCGCCATGGCGTACTTGTGCACCATGTCGTCGAAGAGGTGGCCGCCGGCGCTGCGCTTGTCGAGCCTCCAGCCGTAGCCCTCTGGGCGCAACCCGGCCTGGAAGGCCGAGTCGGTCTGTCCGACCAGGGTGCGGATGCGCAGTGATGTCGGCTTGCCGATGGCGCCGTCGGCCACCAGGCGCTTGGCCAGTTCGAGTGGTGGGTAGTGCACGAAGCATTCGCTGACCCGCAGGGTGCGCCCGGCGCGGTCCGCCGCCTCCTGCATGGCCACGCCGTCTTCGACGGAGTTGGCGATGGGCTTCTGGACCGACACGTGCTTGCCCGCCTCGAGCGCGGCGATCACGTGGTCGCGGTGCATATAGGTGGGCGTCAGGATCTCGACGGCGTCGATGGAGTCGTCGGCCAACAGGTCGTCCAGGTTGCGGTAGAAGGTCTCGGCCCCCCAGTCGTCGGCGGCCTGGCGGCCCACCGCCTCGTCGGTGTCGCAGACGGCCACGACGTCGCAGCGGGGGTCCTCGAGGTACCCCTTGACGTTCATGACCGCGATGTTGCCGGCGCCGAGTACCCCCAGCCGGACTCTCTCCATCAGGCCTCTCCTATTCCCCGCCGCCCTTGGCGTCGGATCCGAACGCACCACCCTCGCGCGCGGTGGCAATGCGCGTGTCGTCATAGCCCAGGACCGAGCGCAGCACCTCCTCGGTGTGCTGGCCGACCGTCGGTGCCTTGGCCGGAGCGGGCAGATCCTCGTCGACGAAGTGCAGCGGCGTGAAGATCTGGTCGCTGCCGAGGTCCTCCGCCGAGAGCAACGGGAACCGGTCGGCGAACTGGGGGTCGTCCAGCAGGGTCCGCGGCGTGTTGACCGGGGCGATGGGCGTGTTGACCCGTCCGCCGAATTCGAGCCACTCCTCCGCCGTCTTGGTAGCGAAGATGTCGCGCAGCTCGTGCTGGAGCTCGCGGTTGCCGCGGGCGTGGTCGGCGTACTTGGAGCCGGGCCAGCGCTCGAAGAGCTCGGGGCGGCCCACCCCCTGGCAGAAGTTCTTCCAGAAGGCCTGCTCGGATGCCATGAAGAGGACGTGCTGGCCGTCCGCGGTCTCATAGACCTGGTACCGCACGCCCTCCACCATGCCGGCGGTGCCCGGGGCGCGGCGCTCGTAATTGTCGGCCTTGTTCCCCGTCACCTCGGACTGGGGCCGCTCGTAGGACCGCAAGGTCTCGCTGCGCAACCAGTCCATGGCGGCGGCGGCGTCGGACTGGGCGATGTCGATGTAGGAGCCTGCGCCGGTGTCGCGGGCGCGGATGACGGCGGCCAGGATGCCGAGGGCGCCGAAGAGCGGCCCGGCATTGATGCCGATGGAGACGTGCTCGGGAATGTAGGTGAACCCCTCGTCGTCGGTGGCCACCTTCACAATGCCGGCCCAGGTGTCGTAGGCCACGCCGTGGCTCGGGTAGTCGCGGTAGGGCCCCGTCATGCCGTAGCCCGAGATGGTGCAGAACACGATTTTGGGGTTGAGCGCCTTGAGCTCGTCGTAGCCCACGCCGCGCCGGGCCAGCGAGCCCGGCCGCATGGCCTCGACGACGACGTCGGCCCCGGCGGCCAGCTCCTTGAAGATGGCCACGCCGGCCTCGGTGCGCAGGTCGAGCACGAGCGAGCGCTTACCCCGGTTGAGGTGCAGGTGCATGAGCGAGACGCCCTCGACGATGGGCCAGGTCATTTCGCGGATGTAGTCCCCGGCCGGGGGCTCGACCTTGATCACCTCGGCACCCAGGTCGACCAAGGCCGTCGTAATCTGGGCCGGACCCAGTGCCGAACACTCGATGATCCTCAACCCGTGCAGTGGCGGCGTCGCCATCGGACCTCCCGTTGTCGAAGGCCGGATCGTAGCGGTAACGGCTTGGGCAACAGGCGTGACCCTTGGCCATAATTGAGCGGAATATCCTGCCGGGAAGGGGAGTGAGCGGTGGATGCGCTGGACGACGCCCTGACCGTCTTCGCCGCCACGGCGCCGCAGTACGGGCCACTTCGCCTCTCCAACCACGGCCCCATGGCGGCCGAGGCGCTGGCCAGCCTGGGCCGGTCCGACGCCATCGAGGGCTGGGTCGAGCGCTACCGCCGCCGGCTCGACGACGCACCGGCCCCCGCCGACCGGCCCCTGTCGGAGGACGAGTGGCCGGCCTCGCTGGGCCGGGCCGACCGGTATGCGGAGTGGCTGGCCCTGTTCGAGCGGGAGGTGGCCGACCGGCCGGTGGCCGCCGTGGTGGGGGAATGGGTGCCCCGGCTCCTGCCCGGAGCGGTCGGCGCGGCCACCCACGGGCTCATCCGGACCGGCCACGCCCTGCGTGCCCTGGGGGCGGCCGACACGGCGCCGCGCCGGCTCGAGGTCGCCCAGGCGCTGGCGTACTGGGCCTCGCAGTACCAGGAGCTTCCGGGGCCGCCGCTGCTGATCGGCCAACAGAGCGTGGCCGAGGCCCTGGCCGCCCTGCCCTACCTGCCCGAGGACGCGCCGGCCCAGCTGCTCATCAGCGACACGGTGGCCCAGGTGGCCGAAATCGCCGACGAGTTCGAGCAGGGGGTGGCGTCGCTGCGACGCACGGCCGTGCCGCTCGACCTGCTCGACCGGTTGGCGGCCGGCGGTGCCCTGGCCTACCTGCGCAATGCCGACGGCGGCGGCACCATCGGCCTGTTGCACTCCGTCACGTCGCCCTTGGCCTGCGAGTTGGTGCTGCCCTGGCTGGCCGAGGAGGACCGGGACGCCGCGCTCGGCTACGTGTGGCAGGCCGTGGCGGCGCTCCACGTGGCCTACGCCCTTGACCGGCACGGGCCGGCGCCGGTCAAGGGCGCAGCTTCGAAGGCGGTATTGGTGGACCAGGCGGTGGCGTCCGGTGACGAGCACGCCATAAAGCTGACCGAGGCCGCACTGCGTTCGTTCCGCCGCTGCGGCGATCCCACGCTGCTGTGGGCGGCGGCCGACGCCTGCACCCGCCTCGGAGGCTGACGCAGGCGCGCGGGGCGGGCCGCCAGGCACCTCGATAGATTCGGACCTCCCACCCGATTGAGGAGACCCGCATGGACTACCGCACTCTCGGCCGCACCGGCGTCAAGGTGAGCCCCCTCTGCCTCGGGGCGATGATGTTCGGTGTCTTCGGCAACACCGACCACGACGACTCCATCCGCATCATCCACCGGGCCGTCGACGCCGGTATCAACTTCATCGACACGGCGGACGTCTACTCCTTCGGCGAGTCGGAGGAGATCGTCGGCAAGGCGCTGGCCCAGATAAAGCGTCATCAGGTCGTCCTGGCCACCAAGGTGCACGGGAGCATGGGGAAGGATCCCAACGCGCAGGGCAACTCGCGCCGCTGGATCATGACCGAGTGCGACCGCAGCCTGACCCGGCTCGGCACCGACTACATCGACCTCTACCAAATCCACCGGCCGTCGCCCGAGACCGACATCGACGAGACGCTCGGCGCGCTGACCGATTTGGTGCGCGCCGGCAAAATCCGCTACTTCGGCAGCTCCACCTTCCCGGCCCACGAAATCGTCGAGGCGCAGTGGGTGGCCGAGCGGCGTGGTCGGGAGCGCTTCGTCACCGAGCAGCCGCCGTACTCCATTCTCGTGCGCAGCATTGAGAAGGATGTGTTGCCCATGTGCGAGAAGTACGGCATGGGCGTGCTCTCGTGGAGCCCCTTGGCCGGCGGGTGGCTCTCGGGCGCGTTCGGCCCGGGCAAGGAGAACACGAGCCGCCGCGCCGCCGCGCTGCCGCACCACTTCGACATGGAGCTTCCGGGCAACCAGGCCAAGCTCGAGGCCGTCACCAGGCTGACCGAGCTGGCGGACGACGCCGGCCTGCCTCTGATTCAGCTGGCGCTCGGCTTCGTGCTGGCCCACCCGGGGGTGACGTCGCCCATCATCGGGCCGCGCACCATGGAGCACCTCGAGGCGCAGCTGCCCGCGCTCGAGCTGCGCCTGAGCCCCGACGTGCTCGACCGGATCGACGCCATCGTCGCCCCGGGTACCGACCTGAACGTGCAGGACGTCGGCTGGGTTCCGGCCGCCATCGCCGACGCCTCGTTGCGCCGGCGGGCGCACTAGGGCGGGCGCGGGTCGATCAGAGCGCGCTGACGCGAGGAGGGGGATGGAGCCGATCGCGGCGCGTGCCGCCAGCGAGGTTCGCTTCGACGAGACGGTCGACGTCGTGGTGGTGGGGTTGGGAGTGGCGGGCGCGTCCGCGGTGGTGGCGGCGCGCCAGGCCGGAGCGGACGTGCTGGCCGTCGAACGGGGCGCGGGTCCGGGGGGGACGTCGGCCCACTCCGGTGGCCTCATCTACCTGGGCGGCGGCACGGCCCTCCAGGACGCCTGCGGCGTGGCGGACTCGGTACAGAACATGGCGACGTTCCTGCGGGCCGCTCTCGGGCCCGGCGCGGACGACGACCGGATTGAGGCCTACTGCGAGGGCTCGCCGGAGCACTTCGACTGGTTGGTCTCCGTCGGCGTGCCGTTCCGCGCCGCGTTCTGCGACGAGCCGAACCGCGAGTCGGCCGATGACGCGGGGCTGCTCTTCAGCGGCGGTGAGGACAGCTACCCGTTCGACGAGCTGGCGGTCCCGGTGCCACGCGGTCACAAGCCGCAGTACGTCGACTCGGCCGGCGGCTTCCTCATGGAACGCCTCGGGGCCGCCGTGTCGGCCAGCGCCGCCCGCGTGGTGGCCGACACCCGGGCCGAGGCGCTGGTGGTCGACGGAGGTGAGGTGGTGGGGGTCGACGTGAGGACCGCCGACGGCTCCCGGGCCGTCCGGGCCCGGGGCGGCGTCGTCCTGGCCGCCGGCGGTTTCATCCACAACGAGGCGATGGTCGCCGAGCACTGCCCGCTGGCCCATACGCCCGATGCGGCCTGGCGGATCGGCACCCCGGGCGACGACGGCCGCGGCATCCGCCTGGGCGCCGGCGCCGGCGCCGGCACGACCAGGCTCGACGCCTTCGAGTGCGCGTTGCCCCTCGGTCCGCCCCACCGCCTGGCCCGCGGGATTCTGGTCAACGGCGGTGGCGAGCGGTTCGTCAACGAGGACACCTATACCGGTCGCATCGGGCTGCAGGCCCTGCGCGACCACGGCGGCTTCGTGCACATGATCACCGATGACGTCATTTTCGAGCCGAACCTCCTCGGGCTGCGCATCCGCTACGCCGCCGCCTCCCCCGAGGAGCTGGCGGACGACATCGGCGTCCCGCCCGACGCGCTGGCGCGCACGGTGCGCGACTACAACGACGCGGCGGCCCGAGGTGACGATCCGGCCTTCCACAAGCGTGCGCCCTACCTGCAGCCCATCGGCGTGCCGCCGGCGAGCGGCATCGGCGCCATCGACCTGCGCGTCGATCACGGCGCCATATACGCCACCTTCACCCTGGGTGGCCTCGTCACCGACACCGAAGGCGCCGCGCTCGACGACGCCGGGCGTCGCGTCCTGGGTCTGTACGCCGCCGGCCGGACCGCCGCCAGCCTGGCCGCCCACGACTACGCCAGCGGCATCAGCCTCGGCGACGGCTCGTTCTTCGGCCGGCGGGCCGGGCGTCACGCCGCCGGCCGGGCCCGGGCGCAGCGCTCCTCACCGCAGTAGGGGTGACTTTGTGCGGTGTGGATCACAGCGCGGTTGAACTCCCGTCGGCACGCGGGCGTCGCGACCGAGGTCATCGTTTACAATCGCTGAAGCGCCCGTCAGCCTCGAGCGACGATCGGATGGACCAGGTGGAGCGGAATACTTCAGAGGTCATCAGCCGGAAGTAGACGATTGGACCGAGGAGATGCGAGTGCGCCCCCGAGAGCATGGACGTCCGGTTCAAATCGCCCGGCGAACTGGTCACGGTGGCTGACGAAGAGGCCGAGCGCCAATTGAAGACACGCTGGGCGCGCTGATCCCCGATGCAGTCTTCGTCGTTGAGGAGGAATACTCGGTTGGTTCCGGACTGGCGACGCCTTGCGCAGCGAACAGGTCTGGCTCGTAGACCCACTGGACGGGACGGCCAACTTCGTCTCGGGGTCCCCGCAGTGGGCCGTGATGGTCGACTGGTGCGGGGAGGCGACGACAATTCGGCATGGATTTCGCAGCCCGCCGCCAGGTCATGTACCAAGCCGAAGTCGGCGCGAGCGCCGACACGAGGGCGGTGTCCCGCTCGTTCGGCCATCGGCTCCCGCGGCGGCAGGCAGATCTCCGGGGATGCGTCCTACCAAAGTTCCTCGATGCACCGACCAGAGCGCGAGTGGACGAGAATCGTCTTGCTTCGGATCGGTTGGCCCGGGGACCACGTCAGCGGGCATCGACTACCCGAGGTTGCCCGAAGGTGAGCAGGACTTCGTGATGTTCTGGCGGACGTTGCCTTCGGACCACGCTCCGGGCGGCCCCTGGTGGGGGAGTCCGGGGGTTGTTGCGGAGACTCAACGGTGACCCGTACTCGCCGAGACAATTCGGCGCCGGTCTGCTGGCTGCGCGGCGGGGCGGGATACCTGGCAGGTGGTGAGAGACAGCACTCCTCGAGGACCTGAGATTCGACGGCGAACCAGAGCCGAGCTCTAGGGCCGGAGTGTGTCGTCCCGGTTCATCGCCCAACGGGATGCCCGACACCCTCGCCTATTATCGACCGAGGGTTGTTCGACTGTGAAGGACCGCTCTTGCGACTGGCTACGCGAAGCGGACCGGCCCGGCGGGCGCCGCTAGCTGCGCGCAGCGCCTCGGCGATCACCAACCCGGTCGGGCCGCGAGTTGAGGTAGGGCTCCGGCGCGTGCATGCGGTGCCCGTTGTCGACGAGCACGCTCTTCGACCCGGGGCCCGAACTTCTCGGTGAGCGACGAGGCACACGCCTTGTCGTTGCGGGCGCGCACGTTGACCCACCGCTGCACCGGGCCGGGCCAGGCACCGACACCGTCGACCGGTGCCGGGTCCAGGCTGTCGAAGACCATGGGCGCGGCCAAGGGGGAACCGAGGGTGACGAAAGTCCTGACCGGCCATTCGGGGTGGTGGACCAAGCGCCGTGTAGGCCACCACCGTCCCGAAGGAGTGCGCCACCACCACCCGGGTGTCGTCGCCGATCACCCGCTCCAGACGCTCGCGCAGCCGGTCGCGCAGATCGGGCTCGGTGAACATGACCGTGGCCATGTCGACGGTGCGCTCGAAGGTGGCCTGGCTGGCCGCCTCGCCCAACGCGGCCAGGACGTCCGTGTCGGCCAGGTCGTGCAACGCCTCGGCCACCCCCGGCCGCGACTCGGCCAGCTGCTGCTCCTCCTCCGTCCCCGGGTGCCGCCGGAAGAGGTCGCCGTAGAAGCAGACGTCGAGATCGTCGGCCTCCAGTTCGAGCCCGTGGTGCCACAGCCCGTCGCGGACGGCGGGCAGCCACCGGGCCTTGAGCTCGTTGGGGCCCCACAGCTCGTTGAAGGCTCCGTGGACCAGGACGAGGCGTGCCATGGGCGGACATCATCGCGGACGGCGGTCAGGTGGTGCTCTCGAGGACCTGGCGCAACGCTACTCCGGCGCGCCGTCCGGCCTCCTCCGACGGCAGTGCGTCGAGGGTGTCCGAGAACACCTCGACCCCGAAGGGGGCGCCGGTGCCGGTGGCCCGCAGGTCGGCCACGAGCGCCGGCAGGTCGAGCTCGCCCTGACCGGGGAGCAGGCGTTCGTGCAGGGTGGCGTGCACCAGGTCGGCCTCGGGCCGGGCCGGGGCGTCGCTCAGCTGCAGGGCGAGGATGCGGGCGCCCGGGATCGTGCGCAGGAGGCCGGTGCCGGCCGAGCCGCTGCGGAAGTAGTGCCAGGCGTCGACGGTGAGGCCGCCGTTGGGCTGATCGGCCTGGCGCACGACCCGCCAGGCGGTGTCGAGGTCGGGGATCTTGGACCAGGGGAGGAACTCGAGGTGGACCAGGAGGCCGTGCTCGGCCGCCCGCCGGCACAGGCCGGCGAAGGCCTCGGCGGCCTGCTCCAGCGTCCAGTCGCCCCCGAAGACGTCGACGGCATTGAGCGACCGGGCGCCGACGGCGTCGGCCACGGCGAACAGCTCGGTCTCGCCGAACCCGAAGATGCGGCTGGCGTCGAACTCGGGCCCGACGTGGACGTCGGCCGCGCCGGGCGGCCACCACCAGGCCGGGTCGAGCTCGGCCACCACCAGGCCGTGGTCGGCCAGGATCAGGCGGATGTCCTTGTCGCTCCGTCCCTCGGCGCGGGCGTCCTGGTAGTCGCGGCCCCAGAGCGAAATGGCACCGAAGCCACCTGCGGTCGCGGCGGCCGCCCGCTCGGTGAACGGGATCCCGGGCCGCAGCGTCCCCGAGCACAGCACGCTCGGGGCGGGCGCGCCGGCGGGCTCGGGTTTCGGGCCGGGCACCGCGGCGCTCAGGACGGCGGCGACGGCTCGAGGGGAGCGCACCGGCACCGTGATGGCCGGTGATTCCGTGCCGCCGTCGACCTCGAACACCTTGCCGGTGACCCAGGAGCTGGCGTCCGAGACCAGGTAGAGGACGGCGCAGGCGATGTCCTCGGGCTCGCCCGGGCGGCCCATGGGCGTCCCGGCCAGGAACTGGCTCCGGAGCGTGTCGTCGGTCAGCACGATGTCGAGCGAGCGGGTGGCGACGCCGCCGACGTCAATGGCGTTGACGCGGACCCGCGGTGCCAGCTCTGGTGCCACGTTGCGCGTCATCCGGTCGAGCGCAGCCTTGACGGCGCCGTAGGCGGCGAAACTGGTCTGGGTCATGCTGGCCGAGCGCGACGAAATGTTGACGATGGCGCCCTGCCCGCTGGTGTCCACCATGCGGCGGGCCGCCAGCTTGGTCAGCATGAACGGCGCCGTCACGTTGAAGTGGAAGGCCGCTTCCAAGAACCGCTCGCTGGTGTCCATGGCGGCCCTCGGCATGGCGCCGCCGGCGTTGTTCACCGCGATGTCGAGCCGGCCGAACCGAGCCACGGTGGCGTCCACCAGCTGCTCGAGTTGGCCCAGGTCGGTCACGTCCGTCGGCACGGCCAGCGCCCGCCGCCCCTGGGCCTCGACCAGTGCCGCCACCTCCTCGAGGTCCGAGGTCGTGCGGGCGGCCAGGACCACGTCCGCGCCGGCCTGGGCCAGGCCGACGGCGATGCCCCGGCCGATGCCGAGGCCGGCCCCGGTGACGACCGCCACGCGGTCGTCGAGGCGGAAGCGATCGAGGATCACGACGCCGGTGCCCGCCGGCCACGGCGCAACGAGGCGGCGGCGCGGCCGGCCACCAGCGGCATCTCGAGGTAGGTGAGCAGCCCGGGCGGGGCCGCGCACACGTAGGGCGCCGCATTGACGCAGTGCATGGCGGTGGCCACAATGCCGCGGTTGCGCTCGAGCCCGCTCGCAATGGAAGCGGGGTGCAGCTTGCGGAACGACACCAGGCAGTCGGGGTCCCCGGTGATCTCGACCTCGAAGTGCTCGCCGTCTGGGCCGAAGCGCCAGGGTGGGTCGAGGTGCTCCTCGCCCATCAGCCAGTTGACCGCCGCGGTGACCACCGGCTCGCCGTCCACCAGGCCCTCCCAGCGGAAGCGCTGCGCCGCCACCAGGCCAGGTTGGATCGGCCCGATCGGCGAGTCGATGGGAGCGGTGGCCACGGCCATTTCATGGGTCGTGCGCAACGACGGGTCGAGGTCGAAGCCGAGCTCGTCGGCCACCATGTGGACCGATTGCCGGAAGCCGGCCCCGAGCGCCTCGGCCATGATGCTCTGGCGTGACTCTTCGGGGGTCTTGCCGAACAGCATCCAGTCGCGGATCACGTCGGGGGCGCCATAGGTGCGGATGTCGGAGAACTCCTCGGCCCGCACGCGTGTGATGGCGTTCGACAGCGCCGAGACCATGAGCGGGAAGCGCTCGGTGATGCCGCCGGGGTGGATGCCCGTGCCGTGCAGGCTGACGCCGGCGGCGCGGCACACGGCGTCGAGCTGGGCCCGCTCGTCACCGGGCGGGTAGAACCAACCGAGCGGCGTCACCACGTTCTTGCCCGACTCGAGGATGCGGGTCACCACGCCCACGTCGGCGAAGATGGGGCTGTAGACGACGCAGTCGGCCTCGAGCGCCAGCAGCGCGTCCACGTCGGTCGTGGCGACGATGCCCACCGGGTCGAGCCCGGCCAGGGTGCCGGCGTCTTGGCCGTCCTTCTTGTCCGAATGCACCCAGCACCCGGCCAGCTCGAGGTCGGGATGAGTGAGGATGCCCTCAATGGCGGCCCGGCCGACGTTGCCCGTCGCCCACTGAATGACCCGGTACGTCATCGTCTACCCCCCGCATCGCGCCGAAAGGCCCACCCTAGGGCCCTAGTGGAAGCGCTGCGCCCCGCGTCAGGGCGCGAGGGAGGAGGACAGCGGGGCGGTCGCCCGGTGCCGGGTCGCCGCGCCGAAGGCGCTGCCGACGGGCGGCATCACCTGCAGCATTCAGACGCCGCCGGCCAGCTGGAAGTCGACCACGTAGGTGGTTGGAGCGACACCACCACGAAGAGGGCGGCGCCTGCATGCGTTATCGTCCGACCGGCGAGGGGTGACGGACCAGCCACCCCGACCGAGGGTGACGCGACCACGGAGGCGCTGCGTGGTGAAAGCCGACGAGAACCGGACACCGCGGGACGTGGCCCGGGTCGTCCTCTCCGGGGCGACGGTCGTCGATGCCGACGGCGCACGCCCGCAGACGACGGTCGTGGTCGAGGGGCGGCGCATCGCCCGCGTGCGTACGGGCACGCCGGTGGAGGTCGGTCCCGACGACCGCGTGGTCGACCTGGCCGGGCGCACCGTCATGCCGGGCTTGGTGAGCGCGCACTTCCACGCCACCTACAACGAGCTCGGTTCGAAGACGGCACCCTTCGGGCTGGAGGAGCCGCCGGCGCTGCAGGCCGTCCGGGCCGCGCACCACCTGGAGCTGCTGCTGCGGTGCGGCTTCACCGGTGCGGTCAGCGCCGGAGCGCCGTTCGCCATCGACGCATCAATGAAGGCGGCCATCGGCGAGGGACTGTTCCCCGGGCCGCGCCTCATGGCGGGCAGCCGCGACGTGAGCACGACGGGGCACGCCGGCGACAAGAGCTTCCCGTGGTACTGGGACGTCGGCGCACGCGGCGCCATCAACCGCTCGGACGGCCCGGCCGAATTCCGGCGGGCGGTCCGCGAGGAGATAAAGCAGGGGGCGGAGATCATCAAAATGTTCGTCACCGGCGGCCACGGGACGGTGGCGCCGGCGGAGCAGACCGAAATGACGCCCGAGGAGATCACGGCCGGGGTGGAGGCGGCGCATCGAGCGCGGTGCGCTCGTACGGGGACACATCGCCAACCGAGCGGCCCTGCACATGGCGCTCGATGCCGGCATCGACGTGGTCGACCACGGCGACGGGCTGGACGAGTCGGCGATCGAGCGCATGGTGGAAGCGGGGACGTTCATGGTCCCGAGTCAGCTCTTCCCGGCCCGCTTCGCCGAAATGATGGGTGCCGGCGCCGGCGGCCTCGGTTTCACCGCCGCCATGGCCGAGGACATTGAGCGGGCACTGGCCATATTGCCGGTGGCCAACGCCGCCGGCGTGAAGCTCCTGTGCGGCGACGACTACGGGGCCATCAGCCTGCCCCACGGCCGTTACGCGGACGAGCTCGAGTTCTACGTGAAGGAGGCGGGCATTCCGGCCCTGGACGTCATCCGGTGGGCCACCGTCAACGGCTTCGATCTCATGGGCCGCGGGCACGAGCTCGGTTGGGTGCGCGAGGGCTACCTGGCCGACCTCCTGGTGGTCGACGGCGACCCGCTGGGCGACATCGGGGTGCTACAGGACCAGGGGCGCCTACTGGCCGTCATGAAGGGCGGCACGCTGGTCAAGGACGAGCTGGACCGCGTGGGGTCCGCCTGACGGCGGTAACTTCCCGGCATGATCATCATCGCCGGCTCGCTGAGCTTCGACCCATCCGACCGCGAGGACGTGCTGGCCAGCCTGGGCGAGGTGACCGCGGCCAGCCGGCGCGACGCCGGCTGTGTCGAGTACTTCTGGTCCGAGGACGTCGAGGCGGCCGACACGTTCCGCTTCTTCGAGGTGTGGGAGTCCCAGGAGCGGCTCGACGCCCATTTGGCCCAGCCGCACGAGGCGGCGTTCGGAGCGCGCACCCTGACACGGATCACCGGCGCGACGGCGAGCACGTTCGAGGCGACGCCGATCCCGACCCCGTCGTTTTGACCGCGCCGCAATTCGGGGGGCGCGGCGCCGTGGGCAACCTGGTCGCCCGCGGCGCGCACCTGGCCGGCCAGGCCGTCGATGCGCTGCCACCCGGTCCGCGGCGACGGGTCCGGCGCGCCCTCGGCCGCCCGGGACCGAGGGAGGTCACACTGGCCGAGCTCGACGATGAGCTGGCCCGGGCCACCGCGCTCATGGCGACGGAGCCGGACGCGGCGCACGCATTGTTGGGCTCCCTGGTGCTGGCCCTGCCCGGCGCGCCGCCCGACGACCCCTTCTCGGACGCGTACCGGGAATGGACGTGGGACCTGTACCGGCGCATCTCGGGGCGGGAGGGCTACGACACGTCGCACGAGTCCTCGCCGTTCGACCTGGCGGCGGCCATGACGCGGCCCTTCCCGTACCAGAGCGGGTCGTTGGCCCTGGTGGGGCGGGACCTGGTGGCCCGGGGGCACGTGCTCGACTGCCTGGCCCGGGTTCTGGGAGACGCGCCCGGTCCCGATGGCGGGCGGGAGGTGGTGGAGTTCGGGCCCGGGTGGGGGAACCTGACCCGCGACCTGGTGGCGACCGGGCTCCACGTGACGGCGGTGGAGCTGGACGAGAAGTTCTGCCACCTCATCGCCCAGCAGTGCGAGGGCGGTCCCGGGGTCGTCACCGTGGTGCAGACCGACATGCTCGCGTTCGCACCGCAGCGGCGTTTCGGCGCCGCGGTCTTCTTCGAGAGCTTCCACCACTGCTCGGATCACCTGGCCATGCTGCGCCGGTTGCACGACATCGTGCGCCCCGGCGGCGTCGTCCTCTTCGCCGCCGAACCGGTGCAGCGGCTGGCGTACCCCTGGGGGCCACGCCTCGACGGGCTGTCGGTGTGGTCCAGCCGGACGCACGGCTGGCTCGAGCTCGGCTTCGACGTCCGGTATTTCGACCGGGCCCTGGCCCGGACCGGCTGGGTGGGCGAGCGGCACCGGCTCCGGCGCGAGGTCAGCGAGACCGACGTGATCGTGGCCCGGGCGGCCTGAGTCCCCGCCGCGGGCCGGGGCGGGTCGAGGTCATGGATCGCGCGTGCCGCGTGCGCCTGGCTCCTTCGGGCAGGCGGGGCCGGCGAGAGAGAAACTGTCGGCGGTGACCCAGCCGCTTTCCACCCGCTACACCAGAACGGCAGAAGGAACCTATTTGGCCTACCAGGTCTCGGGCGACGGCCCCATCGACCTGGTGATGCCCATAACCGGGAGCGCCGGGATCGAGCTGATTTGGGAAGAGCCGCCCGTGAGCGACTTCGTTTCACGGTTGGCCTCCTTCTCTCGTCTCATCACCTTTGATCCGCGGGGGTTCGGCAGTTCGGGTCGCCTGGACGCCGGTGCCGTTCCAGCGGTGCAGGCATGGAAGGACGACATCGGCGCGGTCATGGATGCAGTTGGGAGCGACAGCGCAGCCTTCCTCTCGTGGGGGGAGAGCACCGGAGCGACCATGTTCTTTGCCGCCACCTATCCCGAACGCGTGCAGAGCCTCGTTCTCGTCAATGCCTACGCGCGCTACGCCCGAGACGAGGAATCCCCCTGGGGACTCGAGGCCGATCTCATTCCCGCCTATGTCGCGGCCATCCGGGAGATTTGGGGCACCGGCGCTTGCACCGAGACGTTGGCGCCCAGCATGGTCCACACGGAGAAGGCACGGCAGCACTGGGGACGCATTGAGCGCCTCACCGCGAGCCCGGATGTCCTGGCCGAGAGCACCCGCGCCGTCATGGACAGCGACGTGACATCCGTGCTGTCGGCGATACAGGCGCCGACGCTCGTGATCAGCCGGCAAGGAGATCGCCACGTCCGCGCTGAGCACGGTCGCGCCGTGGCCGGTCGCATCGCCGACGCCCGCTTCGTCCAACTGGCTGGGAACGACCACCTGCCGTTTGCCGGCCGCAGCGAGGAGATCCTGGACGAAGTACAGCAGTTCCTCACCGGCAACAGGCCGGCGGCCGTTCTCGATCGCGTGCTGCTCACGGTGCTCTTCACCGACATTGTCGGGTCAACGGAACAATTGGCCAAGCTGGGCGATCGACGGTGGCGAGAATCGCTCGACCGCTACGACCTCGCGGTAGAGCAACAGCTCGAACGTTTCCGGGGTCGGCTGATCAACACCACCGGGGACGGCACCGTGGCCACCTTCGACGGGCCCGCCAGAGCCATCGAGTGCGCCCGGGCCATAACCGAAGCCGTCAAGGGCATCGGCCTGGACCTGCGTGCCGGTCTCCATACCGGCGAGGTCGAACTTCGAGGTCAGGACGTGGCCGGCGTGGCCGTGCACATAGCCGCACGCGTGTCGGCCCTGGCGGGGGCGGGTGAGGTGCTGGTGTCCCGCACCGTGACCGACCTCGTGGCGGGGTCCGGCATCGGGTTCGAGGATCGGGGCGACCGCCAGTTGAAAGGTGTTCCGGGAACCTGGCGATTGTTCTCCGTCAAGTCCCCGTCCACCTGATCGCCCTGCCGGCTCAGGTGAGGAGCGAACGACGCGACTGGGTCCGTTCGTCTGCGCTGGCCGGGTGAGCAGAGCTCAGATCCGCCGCTTCCGCTGCGCCGGGTTGGGCCTGGAGGCGACCTCGGCTTCGAAGATCGACATCTCGGGCGGTCGGAGTGCCAGGGCGGCGGCCTCCCGCACGAACTCCCTCGAAGCCGGGACGCCGAAGTGGGCCTCGAGTGCCTCGGCGTCCTCCCACTGCTCAATGAACACAACCCGCAGCTCGTTCTCGACGTCGCGGTGCATGCTGTGGAGCAGGCATCCCGCCTCCCGGCGGGAACGTCGGACGTGCGCCAAGCCCAGCTCCAAAACTCGTTCGATGGTTTCCGGGCGAGCTTCGATGCTGCCGGTCACGATCACCATGAAGGCAGGGTAGCGAATGCCACGATGCTGAATGTCTGCGGAGTACCCACTCGGGAGGCTGCTCCACCGGGCCTCGTCAGGCGACGACCCGCAGCCGTCACGGCCTTCCGGGCTACGGTGGTGCTGTGGACGCCCCGCCGATCGTCGGAGTGTCCCACATCCAGTTGAAGGTCTCCGACCTCGACGAAAGCGTGGCCTGGTACAAGCGTGCCCTCGGGCTCACCGAACTACGGGGTGAGCCCGGGCGTTATGTCGCCCTCCAGACCTCCACCCGCCAGATCCGGGTCGTGCTGTCCCCCGGAGGTCGGGCCGGCGAGCCCGGTGCGCTGGACCACATCGCCTTCGCCATCTCCGATATGGCGGCGCTGTCCCAGTGGTGCGAGCACCTGAGCGCGATAGGCATTCCGCACGAGGGCATCAAGTCGAACATCGCAGGCCACTCGGTCGACCTGTTGGACCCCGACGGCAACAGCATCGAACTGGTCAGCGAGCGCTGACTGGGCCAGCCAAGAGGCTCGGAGGCCGGTTCCGTCCGCACGTCGAGCTCCTGCCGCGACGCCGTGTCGGCCGGATCTGAAGACGTGATGAAGGGTGGTTCTGATCGGGCCGGTCGCCGGGCGATCAGCCCAGGCTGAGAATGCCGTACGTGTTGCAAAGACCCAACGCCTCGATCAACACGAAGGCGAAGACCACGGCGAGCACGACCGGGAGCTTCCATCGTCGGCCGCCTCCCGACCTCGCCACCGGGGGCATGTACCAGAGCGGGAGCGGTGCGGCGAAGCGGGACAGGTGGAGACCGATGGGGACCGCGTCGTCGGGCAGCGGTGCGGCCGGGTCGGCCGCCAGCGCCAGTTCGGTCAGCTCGTCATCGGTGATCCCGAGGTCGGAGTCCGCCGCGCAGTCGTTCACGTCGACCAACCTACCGGGCGCGGGCGCCTCCGATGCCTCGGACGGGCCGGGAGGGAGTGGACCCGGCGCCCGGGGGCACGGCCACGCCCTGAGGAGCGGGTGATCAGCCCGAGCTCGCACCCGGGCCGTCCAGCACCCAGCGCGTCGTCACCTGCATGAAGTTGATGGAGCTGGGTGCGGCCTCGTGGGAGAAGAGATAGGTGAAGCCGGCCCGCTGCAGCGTCCGGTTGGGCGCCACGTTGAAGGCATTGGGCTCGCAGTACAGGCGCCGCAGCTGGAGCACCCGAATATAGGTCGCCGCCGACTGCTTGACGAACTCCGTGCCGAAGCCGGTGCGGCGTTGCGGTGCCCGCAGAATGTGCAGGTGCATGAAGGCCTGCTCGCCGTACTCAATGCGGTCGGTCGAGCTGAAGCCGACTACGTCACCGTCCAGCTCCCAGGCCAGCAGGTAGCTCAGGCGCTCGCGTAACGGACGGGCGTAGTCCTCTTCGTACTGGGCCCGCCAGTCCTGGCGCGCCGGCAGGAGCGACCGGTCGACCCCGAGCGTGTGCAGGTACTCGTCGGACGCGTCGTGGAAGTAGTCGATGCGCAGGTCGACCTCGTCGAGGCGCATCTCGCGTACGGTCGGGAGCGGGTGGTCGCGGTCGCTCATGACGTCAACCCGGCATCGCCGTGCTCAACCGGGTGCCCTACACCCGCTCCTGCGCCGGCATCGACTGGTGCGCCGGCACGGGGTAGATCGGCATCGACGGCGCCACGTTGTAGATCTGGGCGTTCGTGCACCCCTTGGCCAAAATGCTCGCCGTCTGGTCGTCGGCCGTGCTGGGCAGCGGCGGCGCCGAGATGCTGCCGTGACCCGGGTGCAGCGCCGTGGTCAGGTCGCCCGCCACCTTCCGACGCCAGGGCGAGATGTTGGGCGCCCGCACGCCGAAGCGCTCCTCCAAGAAGCGCAGCTGCGAGGTGTGGTCGAACACGTCGGAGGCGATGTGCCCGCCCCGGCTGAACGGCGACACCACCAGCATGGGGACCCGGAAGCCCATGCCCACCGGTCCGTGGATGCCCTTGGCGTCGGCCGGCAGCGGCGACTCGGTCAGGAACTCGCCGGCCGTCCCTTTCGGCGGCACCGGCGGCGGCACGTGGTCGAAGAAGCCGTCGTTCTCGTCGTACATGTGGAACAGCACGGTCTTGGACCAGACCTCGGGGTGGGACGCCAGCGACGCCACCAGCTGGCTGGTGAAATACTCGCCCAGCGCCGACGGCGACGACGGGTGCTCGTCGTAGCCGGCCGGTGACGAAATCCAGCTCACCGCCGGCAGCTGCCCCGTGGCCACGTCGGTCACGAAGTCGTCCGGATACGTCGGCAGGAACGCCTTCTGGTACAGCGCCGAGCTCGGGCTCTTGTACTGCGAGAAGTAGGGGAGGATGGCGTCGCTCGCCAACAACCCGTACTTCTCTATGAACGTCGGCGCGTACAGCGCCCCGACCGGGTTGTACACCTTCCAGCTCACGCCGGCGTCCTCGAGCACCTCGGGCATGGTGGGCCAACTCACGCTGTAGATCGCGTCGGGTGACGAGCTGGTGATGAGCACCGGCCCGCCCGCCTGCCCGGTCGGGTCGAGGGTGCCCGACAGCGACATCAGCCGGTTCGGATGCGTCGGCCCGAGCACCGAGCAGTGGTAGTTGTCGCACAGCGTGAAGGCGTCGGCCAGCGCGTAGTAGAAGGGAAGGTCGCGGCGCTCGTAGTAACCCATTGTGAGGACGCCGTGGTCGGGACCCTCGAACTCCGGCTGGACGTGGGTGCTCACGAAGGCGTCGTTGTTGCCGTTGCCCCGGCTCAGGTGCTCGCCCTCCCAGCTGTGGTCGAGGTCGTCCGTGCAGGTGCCGATGGCCAGCGACGAGTCGAGGTGGAACGGCAGCAGCGTGCGGTCCCGACCACCCGGCCACTTCTGCGCGAACACGCCGAGGTCGCCGCTCGGGTGGTCGTCGAAGCCGCGCCCGCCCGGGTACACGCCGTAGTAGTGGTCGAACGACCGGTTCTCCTGCATGAAGAACACGACGTGCTCGATCGCCCCGAGGTCAGAGCCCGCCGGTTTGGTCCTGGCCGCCGCCCGCGCGATCGCCGCCCCGGCCCGGGCGGTGTCACCTCGGCCGCGCCGCCGCCAGCACCGCTGCGCCGCCGGTCGCCAGTGCGGCGGACAACAGCGTGCGGCGGTCGAAGCGGGGCGTGTCGTTGCTCACGTCACACCGGCCTCATGTCAGAGCTCATGTCACATCGGCCTCATGTCATACCGGTCTCATGTCACACCGGTCTCATGTCATACCGGCGCGATCAGCTCGGCGTCGTTGTTGCGCACGTTCCCAATCCGCGGCGCGACGGCATGGTGCTCAATCGTGCCCACCGGCAGCGGCTGCAGCAGGGCGCGCAGCTCCTCGACGTCCTCGTTGTAAGGGTCGAGCCACAGGTCGAAGGTGGACGGGTCGAGGAGCACGGGCATGCGGTCGTGGATCCCCTCCATGTCCGGGCCGGCCGTGGTGGTGATCACGGCACAGCTGCGGACGAGCGGCGCGTCATCACCCAGGTTCTTGTCACGCCAACGCTCGGCCAGGCCTGCGAAGGCCATGGGCGCGCCGTCGGCCCGGGTGAAGAAGTGAGGCTGCTTGGCGCCGCTCTTGGTCTTGCGCCACTCGTAGAAGCCGTCGGCGGGGACGATGATCCGCCGCTTCTCGAAGGCCTCGCGGAAGGAGGGCTTGGTCAACACCGTCTCCCGGCGCGCGTTGATGAGCCGGCTGGCCGACTTGGTGTCCTTGGACCACCAGGGGATGAGGCCCCAGCGGAAGGTCATGAGGGTGCGCTCGGGCGGGCCCCCGCCCTGGGGCGGCCGGTCCCGCACGCCCAGGACCTCGTCGGTCGGGGCCACGTTCCAGCTCGGCGCGTGCTCGGCCTCCTGGCCCTCGGCCAGGGAGGCCCCGAAGTAGCGGGCGATCCGAGCCGGCTCGGTGTAGAGGGCAAAGCGTCCGCACATGTCGGCTGCATTGTGGCGTCACGCCGCCTCTTTCCGTGCGTCAGCCCTCTGAACTGGGCTTTTGGGTCCCCCGAGCGCACCGCGCACGGTGTCGGTAAGGTACGAACATATGTTCGCCTTCCAGGCCGGTGACCCGTCGTCCCCCCGTTCCCGTGAGCTCCCCGCCGGCCTGGCCGACCGGGTCCGGCCCACCACGCCGGTGGCCGGGCGGACGCTCCCGGTGCCCCCGCCGTTGGCCCCGCTCTTCCCCGGTGGGTCCTTACGCCGTGGCATGACCGTCACCGTGTCGGGCCGGCCCGGCCACGGCGCCACCACCCTGTCGCTGGCCCTCTTGGCGGCGGCGTCGGCATCGGGGAGCTGGTGTGCCGCCGTCGGCCTGCCCGACCCCGGCGTGGTGGCGGCCGCCGGGCTCGGTCTCGACCTGCGCCGCGTCGTCTTCGTGCCCCATCCGGGCCGCGACTGGGCCGAGGCGGCCGGCGACCTCCTCGCCGGTGTGGACGCCGTGCTGGTGCGTCCCCCCGGTCGGGCCCGCCTGACTGCGGCGCGCCACCTGACCGCCCGCGCCCGCGACCGCCAGGTCGCGCTCGTCGTGCTGCTCGAGGATGCCGTCGCGTGGCCGGTCGGCGGTGACCTGGCGCTGTCGGTGGGGGAGGTGGAGTGGGAAGGCGTGGGCCACGGCCACGGCCACCTATGCGGCCGCCGGGCCGAGGTGCGCGTCAGCGGCCGCCGCGCCGCCGGCCGCGTCGCCGAGTGCTCGCTGTGGCTCCCCGCCGGCTCGGGCGAGGTGGCGAGGGTGGAGGCGACGACGGCAGAGGAAGCAACGGAGACAGAAGCAACGGAGACAGAAGCAACGGAGACAGAAGCAACGGAGACAGAAGCAACGGAGACAGTGGACAGGCCGCGCCCCGCCCGCCCCGACGACGGGCCGGAGGCGGCCTGAGCGGCGTGGTGGAGAAGAAGACGTGGAACGGTTGGTCGTCATCTGGTGTCCTGACCTCCTCGAGGAGGGGGCCCGGGGGGAGGAGGCCCGGCGCTTCGCCCGGGTGGTGGCCCAGGCGGGCGAGCTGTGCCCCTGGGTGCACCCGGTCCGGCTCGGGGTGTGCGCCCTGCCGGCACGCGGGCCGGCCCGCTTCTTCGGCGGGGAGGAGGCAGTCGTGTCCCGTCTGGCCGCCGCGGTGGACGAGGCGGCCGCCGTCGGGGTGGCCGACGGGCTCTTCGCCGCCGTCCTCGCCGCGCGCGCACCGAGCTGATCGTCCCGCCCGGCGGGACGGCGGACTTCCTGGCGCCGTGGTCGGTGGCCACCCTGGCCCGGCCCGACCTGGCCGTGACCTTGCAGCGGTTGGGAGTGACCACCCTGGGGCAGTTCGCCGCACTGCCGGCGGCGAGTGTGTCGGACCGCTTCGGCGCGGACGCGGCGGCCTGTCACACCGTGGCCCGTGGCGAAAGCGGGGAGCTGGCCGGCCTGCGCGACCGCGGCATCGAGCGGCGGCTGCGGGTGGCTCGGGGGGAGGACGCCGACCGGGGGGACACGCCAGCACCGCCCACCCAGCCCGGCTTCTTCGGCGGCGCGTCGGAGGCCGATCTGCGCGCGGCCCGCTCCTTCGTCAAGGTGCAGGAGCGCCTCGGCATCGACGCCGTGCTGATGGGGCGGGTGCAGGGCGGGCGGGACCCGGCCACCCAGTCCGTGCTGGTGCCCTGGGGCAGTCCCGAGGCCGCCGCCGGCCCGGTCGGCGCGCCCTGGCCGGGGCAGTTGCCGCCGCCGGCGCCGACCGACGTCCTGCGCGCCCCGCCCCGGGCCGAGCTGATCGACACCGAGGGCAACGCCATGGTGGTGAGCGGGCGCGGGCTGCTGGAGGCGCCGGTCGACCGGCTGTCGGTCGGCGGCGGCCCCTGGGAGCAGGTGGTGGGCTGGGCCGGTCCCTGGCCGGCGACCGAGCGCTGGTGGTCGGTGCGCCGCCGCCGGGCCCGCCTGCAGGTCGTCACAGCGGACGGCGTGGCCCGCCTGCTGTGCACCGAGCGCGGACAGTGGTGGGTGGAAGCCCTCTATGACTGAATCGCCGTTCGCAAGCTGTCGCGCATGACCGAGCCCTACGCCGAGCTGCACGCGCATTCCGGGTTCAGCTTTCTCGACGGCAGCAGCGACCCCGAGGAGTTGGTGGACGAGGCGCACCGGCTCGGGCTCGAGGCCCTGGCGCTCACCGATCACCACGGCTTCTACGGCGTGGTGCGTTTCGCCGAGGCGGCGCGGGTGTGCGGTCTGCCGACGGTCTTCGGCACGGAGGTGACGCTGGCGCCGGCCAGCCCGCGCACGGGCGAGCCCGATCCGACCGGCGCCCACCTCGTCGTCCTCGCCCGCGACCCCGACGGCTACGCGCGCCTCTCCACCGTGCTGGCCGACGCGCATCTCGCCGGCGGCGAGAAGGGCAAACCCGTCTTCACCCTCGACGCCCTGGCCCGCGCCGCCGGGGGCCACTGGCTGGTGCTCAGTGGCTGCCGCAAGGGGGCGGTTCCCGCCGCGTTGATGGAAGCCGGGCCCAGCGCGGCCTCCCGCCAGGTGGGCACGCTGGTCGACGCGTTCGGGCGAACGAACGTGGCGCTCGAGCTGTGGGACCACGGGGACCCGATCGACACGGCGCGCAACGACGCATTGGCGCGCCTGGCCGTCGAGTGGGGAGTGGACGCGGTGGCCACCAACAACGTGCACTACGCCACGCCGGCCGGGTTCCGTCTCGCCACCACACTCGCCGCGGTGCGGGCGCGCCGACCGCTGGCCGAGCTGGAGGGGTGGCTGCCCCCGGCACCGGTGGCCTGTTTGCGCTCCGCGGCCGAGCAGACGCGGCGCTTCGCCCGTTGGCCGGGCGTGGTCGAGCGGGCGGCCGAGCTCGGCCGGGCTTGCGCGTTCGACCTGCGTCTGGTGGCGCCGCGACTGCCCGACTTCCCTGTGCCCGCGGGCCTGGACGAGCAGGGCTACCTGCGCCAGCTGGTGCACGAAGGGGCCTTGGCGCGCTACGGGCCACCCGAACGCGAGCGGGTGCCGGGGGCGTGGCAGCAGATTGCGCACGAGCTCGATGTGATCGGCCAGCTCGGCTTCGCCGGCTACTTCCTCGTCGTGTGGGACATCGCGCAGGTGTGCCGGCGGCTCGACATCTACTGCCAGGGCCGCGGTTCGGCGGCCAACTCGGCCGTCTGCTACGCGCTCGGCGTCACCAATGTGGACGCGGTCGACCTCGGTCTGCTGTTCGAGCGCTTCCTGTCGCCGGCACGCGACGGGCCACCCGACATCGACGTGGACATTGAGTCGGAGCGGCGCGAAGAGGTCATCCAATACGTGTACGAGCGCTACGGCCGCCGCCACGCGGCACAGGTGGCCAACGTCATCACGTACCGGCCGCGGTCAGCCGTGCGCGACGTGGGCAAGGCGTTCGGTTTCACCCCCGAGCAGGTGGACGCCTGGTCGTCGGGCATCGACACCGGGCCCGGGCGGGGACGCTCCTCGGTGGCGGCGCTGCACGAGGCGGTAGACCCCGGGGCGGAGATCGATCCCGTGGCCGGCGGGCCGGGTGGTGGTGGCGGGTCGGGTGGGGTGCCGCCGCTGGTGGCCGAGCTGGCGGCCGAGGTGCTGGACCGGCCGCGGCATCTCGGGATCCACTCGGCCGGCATGGTCCTGTGCGACCGGCCGGTGGTGGAGGTGTGCCCAGTGGAGTGGGGGCGCATGCCCGGGCGGTCGGTGTTGCAGTGGGACAAGGACGACTGCGCCGCCATCGGGCTGGTCAAATTCGACCTGTTGGGCCTGGGCATGCTCGAGGCGCTGCACCGCATGGTCGACCTGGTGCGCGACTTCCACGGGGTGGAGATCGACCTGGCGCAGCTACCGCAGGAGAGCGAGGTCTACGACCTCTTGTGCCGGGCCGACACGGTGGGGGTCTTCCAGGTGGAGAGCCGGGCGCAGATGGGGACGCTGCCGCGGGTGGCCCCGCGGACGTTCTACGACATCGCCATCGAGGTGGCGCTCATTCGGCCGGGCCCGATTCAGGGGCACGCGGTCAACCCCTATATCCGCCGGCGCCGGGGCGAGGAGCCGGTGACCTACCTGCACCCGCTGCTCGAGCCGATTTTGGAGCGGACGCTGGGGGTGCCTTTGTTCCAGGAGCAGCTGATGGAGATGGCCGTCGCCATCGCCGGCTTCAGCGCCGCCGACGCCGACGAGCTACGCCAGGCCATGGCGGCCAAGCGTTCGGCGGCCCGCATGGAGAAGATGCGGGTCCGCCTCTACGACGGCATGGCGGCGCGGGGCGTGACGGGCGCGGTGGCCGACCAGGTCTTCGACGCGCTGGCGGCGTTCGCCAACTTCGGCTTCCCCGAGTCGCACTCGGTGTCGTTCGCGCACCTGGTCTACTCGTCCGCCTGGTTGAAGCTGCACTACCCCGCGGCCTTCACGGCGGGGTTGCTGAACTCACAGCCCATGGGGTTCTGGTCGCCCCAGTCACTGGTGGCCGACGCGCGCCGGCACGGTGTCGGGGTGCGGCGCCCGCACGTGAACCGCTCCGAGGTAGGGGCTTCGCTCGAGGGTGTGGTGACGGCACCGGTGCTGCGGCTCGGACTGGGCTCGGTGCGCGGGGTGGGGGAGACGACGGCCGAGCGCATCGTGGCCGGACGGCCGTGGTCGGGTGGCGAGGACCTGGTGCGCCGGGCGGGAGTGACCCAGGCGCAGCTCGAGACACTGGCTGCGGCGGGGGGCCTCGACCCCGAGGGCGAGGCGGCGGCGGCCGTCGTGCCGGGCCGGTCGATGACGTCGGTGCGGCGCCGGCTGCTGTGGGCGGCCGGGGCGGCGGCGCAGTCCACCCCGGACCGCCTGCCCGGTGTGGTGGTGGGGGCGGAGGCGCCGGCCCTGCCCGAGCCCAGCGTCTACGACTCGGTGGGTGACGACCTATGGGCCCTGGGACTGGCGCCCGAGCGCACGGCCATGCACCTGGCCCGGGAGCGGCTCGAGGCCATGGGGGTGGTGACGGCGCTGGGGCTCGAGTCGTGCCGCGACGGGGAGCGGGTGACGGTGGCCGGCGTGGTGACGCACCGCCAGCACCCCGAGACGGCGGCCGGCGCGGTGTTCGTCAACCTCGAGGACGAGACCGGGCATGTGAACGTGGTGTTCTCCCGGGGGGCCTGGGCGCGCTGGAAGCATGTGGCCCGGCACGCACCGGTGCTGCTGATCCGCGGCCGGGTCCGGCGCGGGCAGGGCGCGGTCAGTTTCGACGCCGAGCGGGTGGAGGCGCTGGTGGCGGGGACCGTGGTGCCGGCGAGCCGGGACTTCCGCTAACCGGGTCGGGTGGCGCTCAGCGCCCACCGCCCGTGACCCGTGACCGTGACCGTGACCCCTTTTTGACCGGGCAGGACGGACACGCCGATCGTCTGTTGGATCGGCTCGGCGTGTCCGTCCCCGCCGAGGTCGCCGCGCCCGCCGGGTTGTCGGATGGCGGAGCGGTGTACTGCTGGGGGAAAAACCGTCTGGTGGGTGCGCAGCCCCTCAGACTCGTGTCACAACGACGATCCGCAAGGGGCGACCGCTTTGGTTTTGACCACAGGGTCCTTGTCGCCCCGCGCCGGGAAACCCTTAATAGGCCTTTCGGACTGTTGCGACGGTCAGGCACGCGCTCTTCCCAAAATTGTGCAACCGGAGCGTGGAGACGACGTTCGCTCGGTCATCCGTTGTGATGGAGAGGCGCGACGCATGGCACGGCGCCGCAATGCCGAAGCCCCACATGGCACCGGCACGCCGCGGTTCCGCCGAGGCAGACTTGTCGACGTGACCGACGAAGTGAGACGGCGACAACGACTCACACTCTGGGCGATGAGCGTGTCCCAGGGCATGATCCTCCTGGACATCACGATCGTCAACATCGCGCTGCCGTCCATCCAGTCCCAGCTGCACATGAGTACCGGTTTGCTCGAATGGGTCATCAGCGCCTACGCGTTGACGCTGGCCACGCTGATCCCCCTCGGCGGGAGCCTGGGTGACCGCTACGGCCGCAAACGGCTCTTCCTCATCGGTCTCGTGATCTTCACCGTTGCCTCGGCAGCGTGTGCCCTCTCGTCCGTCGACGTCGCGCTCATCGGCTTCCGCGTGCTGCAAGGCATCGGGGGAGCGCTCATGTCGGCGTTGACGCTCTCCATCCTCACGGAGGCGTACCCCCGCGAGACGCGGCCGGGCGCCATCGGCATCTGGGCTGCCGTCTCCGCACTCGGATTCGGTCTCGGACCCGTGCTCGGTGGAGTGCTGATCGGCTTGTTCAACTGGTCCAGCGTCTTCTGGGTCAATGTTCCTATCGGCGTGGCGGGGTTCGTCATCGCAATGATCGGTGTGAGCGAATCGCGCGACCCTGGAGCCCGCCATCTCGATCCCACGGGCATTGTGCTGTCGGCGGCCGGGTTGTTCGGGGTCACTTTCGGCTTCATCGAGGCGGCCAACCGCGCCTTCTCGTCACCGGTGGTGTACGGGCCGATCCTGGTCGGCGCGGGGCTCCTCGCCGTCTTCGTCTGGTGGGAACACCGCTGCGCGTCGCCGATGGCGCCACCCGCTCTGCTACGCGACCGGGGCTTCCGCACATCGTGCTCGGTGTACTTCCTGGCCTACCTGGCGTTGGCCAGCGTCATGTTCTTCGTCACCCTCCTCTTCCAGGACGTCAAGGGGTGGTCGGCGTTGCACACCGGACTGTCCTGGCTCATCATGAACGTGCCCTTCATCGTGATGGCCCAGCTCTCCGGCCGGGCCCAACGCAAGTTCTCGAGCGGCCGCGTGGTCGTGGCCGGCTGCCTCGCCGCCGCGGTGGGCGTGTTCCTCCTCAGCCTCGTCACCACGTCGACGCCTTTCGTGCTGGCCACCGCGGGCTATCTGCTTCTCGGCGCCGGCTACGGCAGTCTGGTGCCCGGCATCACCGGGGTCGCCATGCGGACCGTCCCCGTGGGGAGCTCCGGCGTCGCGGCAGGGATCCTGAACGCCAGCCGGCAGGTCGGCACGTCGGTCGGCCTGGGGTTCGTCGGATTCCTCGGCGTCCGGGCCGCCAGCAGCACCTGGACGTCGAACCTGGCGCAGCTGCCCGCGGCGTCGCAGCGGGCCGGCAGCACTCTGACGCAGAGCGTCACGAGTGGCGACGTGGCCGCGGTCACCGCCCAGCTCGGCCCGCACGCGGGGCAGGCCGCCACGTCGGCCTTCGTCCACGGCTACAGCGTGGCCATCACCGCGTCCGCGTTGGCGCTCGTCGTGGCGACGATCGTCACCTACGCCGGCCTGTTGCGACCGCTCAAGGAGGTGGCTGCAGGCGACGTCTCGCCGGCCACCTCCTGACGTCCGCAGGCGTGGCAGCAGGTGCAGCGAAAGGATGCCAGACTGCCCGGGCCGTCGACAGGAAGGGGCAACCGTCATGATCCGCCTGAGTGTTCTCTACCCCGATGGGGAGGGCGCGACCTTTGATCACGACTACTACCGCGACAAGCACGTGCCGCTGGCGCTGCGCGCCTGGGGACTCGAGTCCGGCGAAATCGACAAGGGGGTGGATGGTCCCTACGTCGCCGCCGTGCACGTCGTGTTCGACTCCATGGAGGCCATGCAGACGGCCATGGCTTCCGAGCTGCTCGGCGAGGTGATGGCCGACATCGCCAACTACACCAACATCACGCCGGTCCTCCAGACCAGTGAGGTGGTGGTGAGCTGAGACGAGGGGCCTGCAGCGCCTTCGGGTCGGTGTGACGGCTACGGCTGACGGCTGATGCGTCCCGCAGACCTCGGTGGACAGGTCTCGCGCCGACGCCCTCGGGCGGTCAGGTGACGACGAGGCCCTTCCCCGTGATGAGCGGGAGGTCGAGTGCGGTGACCAGACCCGGCTCGGCCGCGACGACCGCCGGTACGGCGTTGACCAGCCGCATGGCCGTGGCCTTCAATCCGGCCGTGTTGTGGTCTCCGTCGGATCCCATGAGCTGCAGATCGAGCGTGTAGTTGGGTTCACCGGTGATCTGCACCCGGTAGCAGCCCTGTCCGGCCGGCTGAGGCCAGGTGGCGCCGAGGTCGTCGCGCAGCCGGGTGACGTGCTCGAGCACGACCACCGCCTTGTCACCGACCAGGCCGCGTACCTCGAAGTGGAGCGCGGCGGCCGTGCCCTTCTCGATGGTGCCGGCGTCGACCTCGAAATCTTCGGGCGCCGGCTCGCGCTCGTACCACTCGGTCACGTCGGTGAGGGTGACGCCGAGTCCCGTCGCAATCTGGCGCACCACGCTGCCCCAGGCCGAGATCAGCACGCCCGGGGACAGCAGCAGCGGCACATCGTCCAGGTCGCGCCCGAAGCCCATGATGTCGAAGAGCACCATCGGCTGGTTGTAGGTGTTGTAGTTGAGGACCTCGGAGCAACGCACCTCTTCGATGCGCTCGGAGATGCCCGAGAGGACGAGTGGGAGGGCGTCGTTGGCGAAGCCGGGGTCGACGCCGTTCACGAAGAGAGAGACGCCCGCCCGCTCGGCCGCCGCGATGAGCGGGGCGGCCATGGCGTCGCCCGGCTCGGGGTACTGCAGCATCACCGGGCTGGAGGAGACGACGTTGATGCCGGCGGCCAGGAAGCGCTCGAGATCGTTCAGTGCATCGAAGATGCGGTCGTCGGCCATGGCCGTGTGCACGATGCAGTCGGGCCGCAGCGCCAACAACGCGTCGACGTCATCGGTGCCAGGGACCCCGAGGGTGCGCCCGAGGCCGGCCAGCTCGCCGGCGTCGCGCCCGACCTTGTCCGGGTTGGACACGAAGAGACCGACCAGCTCGAGGTCCGGGTGGGCGTCGATGCCGGCCAGGGCATGGCGCCCGACGTTGCCGCTGCTCCACTGCACGACGCGATAGGGCATGGTCTGGGGTTCCTCCCTCACGGATCCGGGATGGGCATTTCGAGGTTGGGCGACTGCAGCCCGCCGTCGACCTCGATGATTTTTCCGGTGACGTAGGCGCCGGCGGGTGAGGCCAGGTAGAGGATGGCGGAGGCGATGTCGTCCACGTGGCCGAGGCGCTTGAGCGGTGTCGCCTCCTCCATGGCGGTGCGCAGCTCGTCGCTCGACATCACAATGTCCAGCGCCGAGGTGGCGGTCGAGCCGACGCCGATGGCGTTGACCCGGATGCGTGGGGCGAGGTCGCGCGCCGCCAGCCGCGTGTACTGCTCGAGGGCACCCTTGGCCGTCCCGTAGCCCAGGTAGCCCCGGCCGGCCACATGGCCCATGACCGAGGAGATGCTGACGATGGCGCCGCCGGGATGCTCGCCCTCGAGCATGCGCGGCACGGCGGCCCGCACCAGCGCGTGGCCGGCCGAGACGTTGAAGCGGAAGGCCTCCTCCAAGAAGCGTGGCGAGGTGTCGAGCAGGGGCCGGGGCATGGTGCCCCCCATGTTGTTGACGACGATGTCGAGCCGCCCCAGCTCGTTGAAGGCCGTCTCGGCCAGCGACGCCATCAGGTCGAAGTCGGTCAGGTCTCCGGGCACCACGACGGCTCGACGACCTGCCGCCTCGACCTGTTTGGCCACGTCGCGCAGTTGGTCCTCGGTGCGGGCGGCCAGCACCACGTCGGCGCCGGCCTCAGCCAGGGCGATGGCGGTGGCGGCACCGATGCCGCGGCCGCTGGCGGTGATGACGGCGACCTGGTCGGTGACGAGGAATCGGTCGAGGATCATGCGATCGAATGTAGTTGGCCACCCCGCGCGGCGCGGGAGCGTTCAGGTGGGGGCGGGACCCGCGTTGTCGGTGTCGCCCTCGTCCCCGGGCCGCGGTGTCCCGATCCGCGCCACCAGGTTGGCCCAGCCCACTTGGTCCTCGAGGATCGGGAAGGGCTTGGGCAGGACCTCGGCCTTGACCTTGTCGGGCAGGCTCAGATCACCGCCCGTGTGTCCCACGCTGAAGACGCGCTCGGGGCGGGCCCGTCCGATCATGGATGTGCCCCAGCGCCACAGCGCCACGAAACGGGAGCCGAATCCGTTGAGGAAGGCCAGGTGCACGAACATCCACACGATCCATCCGGGGAAGCCGCTCAGGCGGAGGCCTCGCACGCTCACGATCGCCTTGAAGCGGCCGATGGACGCGGCGCTCCCCAGGTCGCGGTACTTGAAGGGCACGCTGTCGCCGCCTTTGAGCCGCCGCTTGATCGTGTTGGCGGCGTGCAGGCCGCCCTGCATGGCCACCTCGCACACGCCGGGAAGTTTGTCGAGGGACGCCATGTCGCCCACGGCGAAGACTTCGGGGTGCCCCGGCAGGCTGAGGTCGGGCAGCACGGCGATCCTCCCGGCCCGGTCCGTCTCGGCCCCTGTGGCCTCGGCCAGCAGGCCGGCCAAGGGCGAGGCCTGGACGCCGGCCGCCCAGATGACGGTGCCGCATTCGAAACGCCCCGTGGCACCCTCGGCGCTCTCGGTGTCGACACCGAACGGATCCACCCCTACGACGCGTAGGCCCATGCGCAGCTCGACGCCCATTTTCTCGAGCTCGGTGCTGGCCCGGTCCGAGAGTTGCCCGCCGAACGTGGCCAGTGGTTCATGGCCGCCGTCGACCAGGACGACCCGGACGGCGCCTGGATCGATGTTGCGGAACTCGCCGGCCAGGCTGCGGTAGGCGAGCTCGCGGATCTGCCCGGCCAGCTCGACGCCGGTCGGCCCGGCGCCGACGATGACGAAGGTCATCCAGAACCGCTGCAGCGCGGGGTCGCGGCACGGCATCGGCGATCTCGAGCGCCCCGTAGACGCGGCGGCGGAGTTCCATGGCGTCGTCGATGGTCTTCATGCCCGGTGCGACCAGGGCGAACTCGTCGTGGCCGAAATAGGACTGCCCGGCGCCGGCGGCGACGATCAGGCTGTCGTAGGCGTACTCGTTGACCTCACCCGGGAGGGCGGCCGTGTGGACGACCCGCTGTTCCAGGTCGAATCCGGTCACTCTGGACAGGACGACGTCGACGTTCTTGCGACGGCGCAGGAGGTGCCGTAGCACGGGTGAGATGGCACCCGGCGACAGGATTCCGGTGGCCACCTGGTAGAGCAGCGGCTGGAACAGATGATGGTTCCGCTGATCGATGAGCGTGATGTCGACACGAGCGCGCGAGAGCAAGCGGGTGGCGGGCAGGCCGCCGAAGCCTCCCCCGACCACCACGACCCGGTGTCGCTCGGGCTCGGTCACCACCACCTCTCTCCTGTGTCGCCCGTCACGCGGTGAGCGCGGCCGACTCCGCCTCGATGAGCCTTCCGACGGCATCGATCAGAGCCAGATGGGTGAAGGCCTGGGGGAAATTGCCCAGATGTTCTCCGGTTGTCGCGTCGATCTCCTCGGCGTAGAGCAGCAGCGGCCCGGCGAAGTTGAGCAGCTTCTGGCACAGGGCGGTCGCCCGCTCGCGTTCGCCGATCATGGCCAGCGCAGTGACCAGCCAGAAGGAGCAGATGGTGAAGGTCCCCTCCTTGCCCTCGAATCCCGTGTCGGTGGTGTCGACCTTGTAGCGCAACACCAATCCGTCCTCGGTCAGCTCGTCGGCGATGGCCAGCACGGTGGCCCGCACCCGCTCGTCGTCGAGCGGGAGGAAGCCGAGGATCGGGATCAACAGGAGCGAGGCGTCGAGCTCGTCGTTGCCGTAGTGCTGCCGGAACCGGCCCGACGGGGTGACGCCGCGGTCGAGGATTTCGGCCTTGAGGTCGTCGGCCGCCTTGCTCCACTTCGCCGAGCGTTCGTCGTCGTCCCGGATCCGCGCCATGTGGGCGCCGCGGTCCATGGCGATCCAGCACAGGACCTTGGAGGCCGTGAAGTGCTCGGGGTCACCCCTGATCTCCCAGATGCCCTGGTCCGGGTCGCCCGCATGGGAGATGGCGGCGTCGACCAGGCTGGCCAGGCCCTCCCACGTGGCCTTGACGATCTGTGAGGCCCCTTGCCGCATGTGGATGTCGACGGCGTCGAGGAGCATGCCCCACACGTCGTTCTGGTGCTGGTCCCAGGCGCCGTTGCCCACGCGCACCGGTCGCGAATTCCGCCACCCCGACAGGTTGTCCAGTGTCTTCTCGGTCAGGTCCTTGCGGCCGTCGATGCCGTACATGATCTGGAGATCGAATGTGTCGCTGGCGCCGCCCCCCAGCGCCTCGATCACGAAGGCGAAGTACTCGAGCGCCTCCCAGGCGAAGCCGAGCCGGTAGAGCGAGCGCAGCATGAACGAGGAGTCACGAATCCACGTGTAGCGGTAGTCCCAGTTGCGCGCCCCACCCGGCGTCTCGGGGAGCGAGGTCGTCGGCGCCGCCATGATGGCCCCCGTCGGGGCGTAGCTGAGCCCCTTGAGGGTCAGCGCGCTGCGTTCCATGTAGCGGCGCCAGGGATGGTCGGGGAAGGTGCCGGTGGACAGCCAGTCCCGCCAGTACGACACGGTGTCGTCGAGCTGGGTCTCCGCCTCCTCGAGGCTCGAGGGCTGGTGCCCCGACCAGGAGAGCGCGACGAAGGCACTCTCACCCTTGGCCAGGGTCGACCGGCCGTAGCAGCGCGCTCCGGCGGCACCCAGGCCCAGCGAGGACGTCAGGGTCAGCGTCGGATCGCCGGGCGGCGGGCAGACCGTCATGGTCGCGTAGTCGTCCCCGGCGTACTCCCAGTGCCCGACGGCCGACCCGTACTCGAAGACGGGGACCGCCACGGCCAGCACCTCGACCCGGCCTTCGATACACGTGGCCAGGCGCAGGAGTGTGCCGGTGGCGGCCGAGTCGCCGGGGGCGCGCCGGTAGTCGGATCGACGGGCGCCGGGACCCGTGGGCTGGATCACGAGCACGTCCTGCACGACCAGCCATCCGGTCGGCGTGTGCCAGGTCGTCTCGAGGGCCATGGTGCCCGGTATGTACCGCCGCTGGTGCGGCACCAGGGTCTGCGGCGGTCCGAGGCGGAAGTTGCCGGCGGTGCGGTCGAGAAGCGCAGCGAAGACGCTGGGCGAGTCGGGGCGGGGCAGGCAGAGCCATTCGACGGCCCCGTCCGGTGCGATCAGGCAACTGTTCTCGCAGTCCGACAGAAACGCGTATTCGGCGATGGGGGGAAAGCTCCCCGGATGACCGGGGAGGTTGGCGTGCTCGGGCACTGGAGCGGATGTTATCGGCGCAGTCGTGCCGGTGCCCCGCCCGCGAGGGCAGGGCGGCGGCCCCCGGTGGATCACTAACGTACGAGTTCGCGCCCGGTCGGGTGCGGCGAGGAGGTTGGCGTCATGGCTGGAGCGCTCGACGGCAAGGTGGCCATCGTCACCGGTGGCAACACGGGCATCGGCGCGGCGGTCGTGGTGGCGCTGGCCGACCAGGGGGCCAAGGTGGTCATCGACTACGTCGCCAATCCGGACGCCACCGAAGAGCTCGAGAAGAAGCTGGCCGCCCTGGGGGAGACCGCGGTGGGCATAGAGGCCGACGTGTCCAAGGTCGAGGACATCGGTCGCATGGTCGATGCCGCGATCTCGAACTTCGGCCGACTCGACGTCATGGTGAACAATGCCGGGATAGAGACCCGGACCTCCATCCTCGACACCACCGAGGACCAGTACGAGAAGGTGCTGGCCATCAACCTCAAGAGCGCATTTTTCGGCACGCAGCTGGCGGCCAAGCAGATGATCGCCCAGGGCGGGGGTGGTCGCATCATCAACATGACGTCGGTGCACGAGGATTGGCCGATGCCGGGCAACACGCCCTACTGCCTGTCCAAGGGGGGCATGCGCATGCTCACGCGTACGGCCGGCGTGGAGTTGGCCCCGCACAACGTGCTCGTGGTCGGAGTAGGTCCGGGCGCGGTGGCCACGCCGATCAACGCCCAGACCATGAACGATCCGGCCGCTCTGGCCAAACTGAACAGCGCCATCCCGATCGGGCGCTTGGCCCAGCCCGAGGAGATCGCGTCCGTCGTCGCCTTCCTGGCCGGCGACGGCGCCAGCTACCTGACGGCGACGACGATCTTCGCCGACGGCGGGATCATGCAGAGCAGCCCGGGGCTCTGAGCGCCGCTCGCGTTGTGGTGGATCGCGGAGAGCCAAGGCGCGCCACCGGCTGCGGCGGACCTTGACGCCACTCCGTCCCAGGCTGCAGGGTTTCGCCATGGGCCGCCTCCTCTCCAACACGGACCCGGCCCTGCGCCGGTGCTGGCATCCCGTGGCCCGGACGTCCGAAGTGGGCGAGCAGCCCTCCGGGTTCATGCTCCTCGGGCAGCCCTGGGTGTTGCACCGCTCGGGTGGAGAGGTCGTCGCCTTCGTGGACCGTTGCCCGCACCGGCATTGTCCGCTGACACTGGGCCGGTGTGAGGACGGGGTGCTGCAGTGCGCATATCACGGTTGGCGCTTTGACCGCTCGGGCCGTTGCGTGGAGATCCCCGCCCTCGGGATCGGGGCCGCGCTGCCACCTGCGGCTCGACTGACGTCGGCGGCGGGAGTGGCCGAGGCGCACGGCATGGTGTTCGTGGCGCCCGAGGAGCCGATTGCGCCCCTGGGCAGCCTGCCCGAGGCGGGCGACCCCTCGTTCATGGTGGGCGAACTGCCGACCCTGCGGGCGCGGGCGTCGGCCGGGCTGCTGGCCGACAACTTCCTCGACGTGGCCCACTTCCCCTTCGTGCACGCCGGGACCTTCGGGTCCGAAGAAGCAGCGGAGGTGCCGCCCTACGCGGTTGCCCGCGACGACTGGTCGTTCACCATGTCCTACGAGCATCAGTTCGCCCACCGCGAGGACCCGGGTGTGGCGACCGGCGCCCGCCCGCTGGTGCAGACCCGGCGCCTGACCTACCGGCTCTGCGCTCCGTTCCACCTGCGGCTGCGCATCGACTTCGTGGACTCGGGCGGCTCCAACGTGATCGGGTTCTTCATTCAGCCCGAGACGGAGGAGACCTGCCGACTGTTCACCACGCTGTGGCGGGACGACCTGGGCGGCGACGAGCGCCGCATGGCCGACGCGGTCGACTTCGAAGTGGCGGTGCTCCGCGAGGACCTGCGCATCCAGGAGGCCTACCACGAGCTGGTGCTGCCGCTCGACCCCCAGGCCGAGGTGCACACGCGGGCGGACCGGACGACGCTCGAGCTGCGCCGCGTGCTGGCCGACCTGGTCCGGGTGGCCGGCCCGTGAAGGGCGTCCTCCTCGTGGACCACCCCGTGCTGGCGCACCGGGTCACGCAGTTGCGCGACAGGGACACCGGCGGGGACACCTTCCGCCAGCTGGTGTCGGAGGTCTCCGGCCTGCTGGCCTACGAGGCGCTGCGCGACCTGGGCACGACGGAGGTCACCGTCGACACGCCGGTGGCGCCGGGGGCGGCAGGACGACGGGTGTCCGAGGTGGTGTTGCTCGTCCCGATTTTGCGGGCCGGTCTCGGCATGGTGCCGGCCATCCAGGAGGTCGTGCCGCTGACCGAGGTGGCCCACGTCGGGTTGCGGCGGGACGAGGTGACGTTGCGGTCCGACGTCTACCTCGACCGGCTGCCGCGGAACCTGTCGGGACGGCGGGTCATGGTGTGCGACCCCATGCTGGCCACCGGCGGCTCGCTCGGACAGGTGTGCGATTTGGTCGTCGCGCGCGGAGCGGCCGAGGTGGTGGCGCTGTGCATCATCGCCTCGGAGCCCGGGCTGCGCACCTTCACCACGGCCCATCCGGGCATAGCGGTGTACTGCGCCGCCGTCGACCCCGAACTGGACGACGTCGGCTACATAGTGCCGGGGCTCGGTGACGCCGGCGACCGGCTCTTCGGGCCGCCGGACTGAGCTTCGGCTGGCCGCCCGACGGCGATCGCCGGTCACAATCCGATGTCCTCGTGCCAGAGTTCGGGGTTCTGTGCGATGAAGCGGGCCAGCATGTCGACGCATTCGGCGTCGTCGAGCAGGACGACCCGACAGCCGTGCCGAGCCACCCAGTCGTGACCGCCGACGAAGTTGGTGGCCTCGCCGATCACGACCGTGCCGATCCCGAACTGGCGCAGCAGTCCACTGCAGTACCAGCAGGGTGACAAGGTCGTGACCATGACGCAGTCGGCGTAGTGCCGCCGACGACCGGCCGCCCGGAATGCTGCCGTCTCGGCGTGCATGGAGGGGTCTGCGTCCTGGACCCGCCGGTTGTGGCCGCGTCCGAGCAGGCTTCCGTCCTCATGGAAGAGCGCGGCACCGATGGGGATGCCACCCTGGGACTGGCCATGGCGCGCTTCTTCCACGGCGACGCCGAGCATCTGGCGGACCAGCGCTTCGGAGAGGTGCTCAGCAGGGGACATATGCTCGGTCCAGACCCATGTCGGCCGCCGATCGTACCTACACGACCACGGTGGGGAGCCAGAGCGTCACGCTCCCTCTCGTCCCACTCAACGACGATCTCACGATCGCGTTGCTCATCTGCGTCGACTTGGGCGTCGCATTCGCCGAGACGGCGGGACGAGAGCTGGCGGAGCTGATGCGCCCGGCCGACCCGGAAATCGTGGTGTCGGTGGCCACCATGGGCATTCCGCTGGCCATCGAGGCCAGCCGCGCCCTCGGCCTGGACGACTACGTCATTCTGCACAAGACGCCGAAGATCCACCTGGGCGAGAGCTGGGCCGAGCCGGTGTACTCCATCACGACCGACAAGCCGCAGAAGCTGCGCATGGACCCGGCCCGGGTCGGCGCCGTGTCGGGCCGGCGGGTGGCCGTGGTCGACGACGTCATCTCCACGGGTGCGTCGCTGTTGTCGGCCCTGCGCCTGGTGCGCCGCATGGACGCCGAGCCGGTCGTCGTCGGCTGTCTCATGACCGAGGGCGGCGGGTGGAAGCAGTCCCTGGGCCAGGACGCGGCCCTGGTCCGCAGCCTGGGCGCCATGCCGCTCTTCCACCCCGACCCCGACGACAGCGCCAGGTTGGTCGAGGACTGGGATTGAGCACCGGCGCCCGCCGGCTCCGTCCGGCGTCAGGTCAAACGGTGACGCAACCCCTCCTCGAGGAGCAGGCTCTCCTGGGCGTCGGCCTCCTTGGCCATCTTCGAGTGGGCCAGCAGGTAGTAGACGGCGCCGCCGACCGCCATGCCCAGGAAGATGCTGAAGTCGGCGCCGTTGTTGTGGTACGTGATCTCGTTCAGCCAGTGGGGCAGGTGGAAGGTGGCGGACAGCGCGGAGATGGCGGCGAACATCCCGACCACCTGGGCGATGATCGCAGGCCAGGAGATGCCGCCCTTGTTCCAGTAGAGCGACGTCGGGCCCGTATTCTGCAGCTCGCTCGGCACGTAGCGGTATCTCCGCATCACCCAGTCGACCAGGAAGATGGCACACCACGGCGCGATCCACACGATCACGATGTCGACGAAGTCCTCGAGGTATGTGGTGAACGACGAGCTGAAGATGGCATACATGGTGATCCCGAATGCGATGACGCAGTCGATCAGCACCGCGTGATAGCGCTTCACCGGTAACCCGATGGCCTGCAGGGTTACGCCCGACGAGTACATGTCCAGGCTGTTGATGGCAAAGAGCTGCACCACCGCGAAGATCAGGAACACGACGACGAACCATGCCGGGATCAGGCTCTGGTGGGCGAAGGGCAGCAGACCGCCGGCACCGGTCCCGATGCCGGCGATGAACGTCCCGATGACCGCGCCCAGCGTCATGATCAGGATCTCCGGCACCGCCGTGCCGAGGAAGACCCAGCCGACAATGCCCTTCTTGGACGTGTCGGCGGGGCAGTAGCGGGTGTAGTCGTTGCCGCACTCGGCCCAGCCGAGGCCACTCAACGCGATGGTGAAGGCCAACCCGGCCATGTACGTCTGCCAGCCGGCACCGTGCGCGACCGCGTTGAGGTGGGCGTGGGGGATGGCGAAGCCGAGCATGATCGCGAAGAGCACCACGAAGGGGGCGATGAGCAGACGCAGCGACTTCACAATGGCGGCGTGCCCCAGGAACGGGAGGATGCCCTGGATGAGCACAGCCGCCATGACCAGAATGACCTTGGCCGGGTCGCCGGGGTCGAAGCCGCCCTTGACCAAGAGGACGAGGCCGGCGCCCACGATGAGGATCAGGCCTTCGACCTCGAAGCCGATCTGAGTGACCCAGTTGAAGAACGAGATCGGCCGCGAGCCGTTGGGGCCGAAGGCCGCCCGGTTGATGGCGAAGACCGACGTGCCGGCGTCCGGTCCCTGCAGGGAGCACAAGCCCGAGTAGCAGGTAGGACAAGTTGCCGATGATGATCAGAGAGAGCGCCTGGGCGAAGGTGAAGCCGAACGTCATGAGGATGGCGCCGTAGAGGAAGTACTCGACCTGGACGCTGGCTCCGGCCCACATGCCGAAGATGTCCTTCGGAGTGGCCCAGCGCTCGCTGGCGGGGATGTAGTCAATCCCGTGTTGCTCGACGGTGAAGGGGTCGTCAACCCCCGGATCATGAATGATCGCTAGGTCCTCGGCGATCGCCACCTCGTTACCTCCCTCGTTGTCGCCTCTGGGGTGCGCGCGAACGCCTCGAAGGCCAAACGAGGACAGGGCTGGCGCCCCGGCTGCCCCCGGCAACCGCCCTCGCTCTCGCATCTCACGCACACCGCCCTGTCGGTTCGGTGCGCCTCCCTGACGAGCGACCGAAGGTGTGCACACATTTGTGTGCCGACAGGTGGCCGGTCAAGTGCCTCTTCGGCCCGCTCGGGGCCGAGGCGATAGAACGGCAGCCGTGAACGGGGCATTGATGGTCTGCGGGACCACCTCCGATGCCGGCAAGAGCACCGTGGTGGCCGGACTCTGCCGCGTCCTGGCCCGGCAGGGCGTGGCCGTGGCGCCCTTCAAGGGCCAGAACATGTCGCTCAATGCCATGGTCACCGGCGAGGGAGGTGAGATCGGCCGGGCCCAGTGGCTCCAGGCCGTCGCGGCCGGCGCCGAGCCCGAGGTGGCCATGAACCCGGTCCTGCTCAAGCCGACGGGGGAGCGGGCCTCCCAGGTGGTCGTGCTGGGCCGCGCCGCCGGTCTGCAGGAGGCGGCCTCGTACCAATCCTCCAAGGAGACCCTGGTGGACGTCGTGGACGGTGCGCTGGCGTCGCTGCGCGCCCGGTACGACGTCGTGGTCTGCGAGGGCGCCGGCAGCCCGGCCGAGATCAACCTGTTGCAGCACGACATCGTGAACCTGGGCCTGGCCGTGCGGGCCGGCCTGCCCGCCATCGTCGTGGGCGACATCGAGCGTGGCGGGGTGTTCGCCCATCTCTTCGGCACCGTCGCCATCCTCCCCGAGGAGTTGGCTCGGGCGATCGGCGGCTTCGTCATCAACCGGTTCCGGGGTGATCCCGCCCTGCTGGGCGACGGTCCGGACCAGCTCGAGGCCCGCACGGGTGTCCCGACGCTCGGCGTGTTGCCCTTCCTCGAGGGGCTCGAGTTCGACGCCGAGGACTCGCTGGCGCGGTCCCCGACGCCGGTCGGCCGCGCCGGCGGCAACGAACCTGCTCGACGTGGCCGTACTGCTGCTGCCGCGCCTGTCCAACTTCACGGACCTCGACCCGCTGGTGGCCGAACCCGGCGTGCACGTCCGCTGGGTGGCGCGGGCCGACGAGTTGGGGCGACCCGACCTCGTCGTGCTGCCCGGCACCCGGGCGACCGTCTCCGACCTGGCTTCGCTGCGCGGCCGTGGCCTCCTCGACGCGCTCGACGCGCGGCGCGTCGCGGCCGATTCTCCGGTGATCCTGGGGATCTGCGGCGGCTTCCAGATGTTGGGGGGCACCATCGTCGACCGGGACGGCGTCGAGGCCGCCACGTCGGGGAGCGCGGCGCGCGGAGGGTCTGGGCTGGCTACCCGTCCGCACGGAGTTCGAAGCGGACAAGCTGACCCGCCTGAGCGCCGCCGTGGACGCCACCGGCGACCGTGTGGGCGGGTACGAAATTCGGCACGGGCGCATGACGGCGGTGGGTGCGCACCGCCCGTGGCTGTCACTCGAGGGCGAGGGCGACGGCGAGGGCGACCTGGTCAGCGCCAGCAACGCCGACGGGAGCGTCCTGGGCACCACGCTGCACGGCTTGTTCGAGAACGACGGCTTCCGGCACCGCTTCCTGGCCGACTTGGCCGAGCGGCGCGGCCGCGACTGGCGAGGCTCGGACCTGTCCTACGGGGCGGCGCGGGAGGCGCAGATCGACCGCATCGCCGACGCCTGCGAGGAGCATCTCGACCTCGAGGCGCTGTGGCGCCTGGTCGAGTCGGCCGCCATCAGGTAGGGGAGCTCAGCTCTCGAGCAGGTCCCGCATGAACTGGACCGACTTCTCCTGTACCTCGCGGGCCTGCGACTCTATGAAGCGCTCGACGATCGGCCCCGCCCCGAAGATCTTGACCTTGGCCTCGAGCGAGAACGTCTCGACCGTCTTGCCGTCCTCGACCGCGAAGGTGATGGCGCCGTCGATCTGCGTCTTGTCGGCCATGGTGCCCGGTGTCATGGTGAACGTCGCGGTCGAGGCGGCCGGGTCGAAGGTGCTGACCTCGGTGGTGACGACCTCCTCCCCGAAAATTTTGCGGACGGGGCCGGGCATATTGGGCTTCTGGCCGTAGCGCAGGGTCCGGACCAGCCCGCTCTGCAGGTCACCCTCCTGGGACACCACCTCGGCCGAGGTGGAGCCGAGGGCTTCGAGGTGGAGTCGCACCACGAAGTCCGGGTCGAAGTAGAGCGCCCAGAACTGTTCGGGCGTGCACGTCCAGTCGTAGGAGAGATTGAGCTTCATGGCGCCAGGTCGAAGAGCATGTGGTGTCCGAGGTCTCCCATGAGGTCGATCATTATGTGCATGGACGTCACGCGCCAATGGCCGTCCGCCCGCTCGTAGCCGTGGCGGTAGCGGCCGGCGATGACGGGCTGCAGGGCCAGCTCGCCCGGCACGGCCTGCAGGACGGTGAAGTAGGACCGGCTCGAGGCCGTCGCGCCCCCGCCCCCGACCTCGTCGTCCACGTCGACGATGACGTTGGTCATCACGTGCTTCGTGTGCGGCGTCCCGTCCTCGTAGCGCCGGGTCGTCCGGGCGTAGAGGGCTTCGATGGCGTCGCGCCCCGCACCGCGTCGCCGAAGCCCTCGAAGGTCAGCGTCGCATGCTCGAACAGCTCGGCCACTCCGGCGAAGTCGCCCAGGTCGATCCGTTCGGCGTAGGTGTAGATCAACTTGGTGATGGCTTCGCCGGCCGTCTCGGGCACGGCGGGAATCATGGCACCGTTCACTGCCCGAGCAGCCGCCCCATGGCCCCGGCCAGCCGGCTCGGGCGCCCCCGGCGCGATTCGGAGCGGTCGGCCAGCTTCATCGTCCACAGGCCGGCGTTGACGCCGAGCCAGCGCAGGGGTTCGGGCTCCCAGCGCGGCGAGCGGTGCCCCACCCAGGGCAAGTGGGTGAGCGGCGTGTCCGCCCCGGTGATGAGGTCGGCCAGCGTGCGGCCGGCCAGGTTCGTGGTGGCGACCCCGTCGCCCACGTAGCCGCCGGCCCAGGCCAGGCCCGAGTCGCGGTCGAAGCCGACCGAGGAGTGCCAGTCCCGCGGGATCCCGAGCGGGCCGCCCCAGGCGTGCGTGAAGCGGGCCCGGCGCAGGTCGGGGAAGAGCTCGGTCAGGGTCTGGCGCAGGAGCGCGTGCACCGACGGCTCGGCGTCGAAGGACTCCCGTACCGCCGAGCCGTAGTGGTACGGCGCACCTCGTCCGCCGAAGGCGATCCGGCCGTCGGCCGTCCGCTGCCCGTAGATGATCATGTGCCGGTGGTCGGCGAAGGTGGCGCGGCTCTCGAGGCCGGCCGCCTCCCAGAAGTCGGCACCGAGGGGCTCGGTGGCCACCATCAGGGAATACACCGGGACGAGGTCGCGCCGATGCCCCGGCAGGGTCGGCGTCCAGGCCTCCGTCGCCCGCACCACGACGTCGGCCCGCACCGTGCCGCCCGTCGTGGTGACGACGGCCGGGCCCGCCGAACCCGGGGGAGAGGGCCGGATGTCGGTCACCGGGGTGTGCTCGTAAATCCGCACACCCCGCCGCTCGACGGCGCCGGCCAGGCCGCGGGCCAGGAGCGCCGGCTGCAGTGCGGCGCAGTGCGGCGTGAAGGTGGCGCCGATCACCCCCGCCGCGCCGACCAGCTCACGGGTCTCCTGCGCTCCGAGCCAGCGCACGTCGTCGTCGCCGAAGCCGAGGGCGTGCGCCTCGTCCACCTCGGCCAGCGCCCGGGCCCGCTGCGCCTCGCTGCGCACCAGGTCGATGGAGCCCCCCTTGGCGAAGTGGCAGTCGATGCCCTCGGCCGCCGCGGCCTCCCCCACGACGTCGACCGTCTCCTGCATGGCCCGGCGCATGGCCCGCATGGCGTCGGGCCCGTGCCGGCGGGCCAGGGCGGCGTCGGAAGTGGCGAAGAGCGCCGAGCACCAGCCGCCGTTACGTCCCGACGCCCCGAACCCCGCCACCTCGCGCTCGAGCACGGCCACGCGCACCGTCGGGTCGGCCCGGGCCAGCGAGAGTGCCGTCCACAACCCGGTGAAGCCGGCGCCCACGATGCAGACGTCGACGTGGAGGTCCTCGTTCAGCGCCGGTCGCGGCGGCAGCGGGTCCGGCACCGCCTCCCACCACAGCGAGAGGCGCCCGTAGCCCGAAGACCCCGGTGCCGACGGTGCTACATCCGGCGCCACGCCTCGGACAACACGTCACGCAGGGTCGACGCGATGAAGTCGATCTCCTCCTGGCCGCAGATGAGCGGCGGCGAGAGCTGTACGACGGGGTCACCCCGGTCGTCGGCCCGGCAGATCAAGCCCGCGTCGAACAGGGCACCCGACAGGTAGCCGCGCAGCAGGCGCTCGGACTCCTCGTCGTCGAAGGAGAGCCGGGACTCCTTGTCCTTGACCAGCTCTATGCCGTAGAAGAAGCCGGCGCCGCGCACGTTGCCGACGATCGGAAGGTCGTAGAGGCCGTCGAGCGCGGAACGGAACGCCTCCTCGGTCGACTGCACGTGTTGCAGGATGTGCTCGGACTCGAACACGTCGAGGTTGGCCAGGGCCACGGCGCAGCTCACCGGGTGGCCGGCGAAGGTGAAGCCGTGCAGGAATGACGCGCCCGGCTCGAGGAAGGGCTCCATCAGCCGGTCCGAGGCGATCATGGCGCCGAGGGGCGCATACCCCGACGTCAGGCCCTTGGCCACGGTGATGATGTCGGGCTGGTACCCGTAGCGGAGGGCGCCGAACCAGTGGCCGAGCCGCCCGAAGGCGCAGATGACCTCGTCGGAGACGAGCAGGACGCCGTGGCGGTCGCAGATTTCGCGCACCCGCTCGAAGTAGCCCGGCGGGGGTGGGAAGCACCCGCCCGCGTTCTGCACCGGCTCCAGGAAGACGGCCGCCACCGAGTTCGGCCCCTCGCGCACTATGGCCCGGTCGATCTCGTCGGCCGCCCACCGCCCGAAGGCCACCTCGTCGTCGGGGTACACCTCGGCCCGGTAGAAGTTGGTGTTGGGGACCTTGATCGCGCCCGGTACCAGCGGCTCGAAGGGCACCCGCAACTCGGGGATACCGGTGATCGAGAGCGCCCCCATGGAGGTGCCGTGGTAGGCGATGTAGCGGCTTATGACCTTGGTCCGCTCCGGCTGGCCCATGAGGCGGAAGTACTGGCGGGCCAGCTTCCAGGCCGACTCGACCGCCTCGGACCCACCCGTGGTGAAGAACACCCGGTTCAGGTCGCCCGGCGCGTAGGCGGCCACCCGGTCGGCCAACTCGATGGCCCGGGGGTGGGCGTAGGTCCACAGCGGGAAGTAGGCCAGCGTCTCGGCCTGCTTGGCCCCGGCCTGGGCCAGCTCCGTGCGCCCGTGCCCGATCTGTGACGTGAAGAGGCCGGCCAGCCCGTCGAGGTAGCGCTTGCCGTGCTGGTCCCAGACGTAGGCGCCCTCGCCCCGCACGATCACGGGCACCTCGTGGTCGGTGTAGGAGCCCATGCGGCTGAAGTGCATCCAGAGGTGGCGCTTGGCCTCCTCGCTCAGCTCGGAGTTCTCCGGGTCGGTCGTGCTCATCGTTGTCCTTCCTCCACTCGACGGGGGGCGAGGTGACCGCTCACCGCGTGCCCCAGGTGTAGGTCTGCTTCGCCAGCTTCAGGTACAAGAAGGTCTCGGTGGCCCGCACGCCCGGGATGGAGCGCACCGAGTCGTTGAGGACCTGCAGCAGCCGCTCGTCGTCCTCGCACACGATTTCCGCCAGGATGTCGAAGGACCCCGCGCACATCACCACGTAGTCCACCTCGGGCATGGCGATCAGCTTCTCGGCCACCCGCCGCACGTCGCCCTCCACGGAGATCCCGACCATGGCCTGGCGGGTGAAACCGAGCTGCAGCGGGTCGGTGACGGCGACGATCTGCATGATGCCCATTTCGCGCAAGCGCTGGACCCGCCGCCGTACCGCCGCCTCGGAGAGGCCGACGGCCTCGGCGATGGCGCCGTAGGGCTGGCGGCCGTCGCGCTGGAGTGCCTCGATGATGGCCCGGTTCGGCCCGTCGAGCAGCGTGCCGGTACCCGATGTCGCCTCGTTCTGGGAACCCGCCTCCACCGGCGCGTCGGCGTCGGGCATCTCTGCTACCTCGCTGTCGTCATCGGTACTGGTCGTATCGGCGGGGAAAACCCCGTATGTGCGAATTGTGTCACTTCGACACCCTCAGTCAAGCAGAATCCGTCGCGTGAGGGTCTCGAACTTGCGAAAACGCTTGTTGACGCCGGGATCTTCTGTGATCCTGTAGCTACGGACCACGCCAGGGTGCGCCGGGTCGGGCGAAGGGAGCGGCATGCGGAAACTGCAGAATTTCGTCGGGGGCGCCTACCGCGACGCCGAGGACGGCCCGCTGGCCCCGCTGATCGACCCCAGCACCGGGGAAGTGTTCGCCGAGGCGCCGGTGTCGGGACCAGCCGACGTGGACGGGGCAGTGCGGACGGCCGCCGAGGCCTTCGCGTCGTGGAAGCGCACCACCCCCTCGGAGCGCAGCCTCGCCCTTTTGCGCATTGCCGATGCAGTCGAGGCCAGGGCCGATGAGCTGGTGCGGGCCGAATGCGAGAACACCGGCAAGCCGTTCCAGCTGACCATGGACGAGGAGATCCCGCCCATGGTCGACCAGATCCGCTTCTTCGCCGGCGCAGCGCGGCACCTGCAGGGACTGGCGGCGTCGGAGTACATGGCCGGCCACACCTCGTTCATCCGGCGCGAGCCGCTCGGTGTCTGCGCCGCGGTGACGCCCTGGAACTACCCGATGATGATGGCGGTCTGGAAGTTCGCTCCGGCCCTGGCCGCGGGGAACACCCAGGTGCTCAAGCCCTCGGACACCACCCCGGTGACCACGCTGCTCCTGGCCGAGATCATCGCCGAGCACGTTCCGCCCGGCGTCTTCAACGTCGTGTGCGGCGACCGCGACACCGGCCGGGCCCTCGTGGTGCACGAGACGCCGGCCCTGGTCTCGGTGACCGGCTCGGTGCGGGCGGGCATGGAGGTGGCCGCGGCCGCCGCACCCTCCCTCAAGCGGGTCCACCTCGAGCTGGGCGGCAAAGCGCCCGTCATCGTGTTCGACGATGCCGACGCCGCGGCCGCCGCCGAGGGCATTGCCGGTGCCGGCTACTTCAACGCCGGGCAGGACTGCACCGCGGCCACCCGGGTCCTGGCCGGTCCACGCGTCCACGGGGACCTGCTGGCGGCGCTGGTGGAGCAGGCCGAGGGCACCACGGTCGGGGGGACCGACAACGAGGCGGCCGACTACGGGCCTCTCAACAGCGCCACCCAGCTGGAACGGGTGCGCGGCTTCCTGGAGCGCACGCCGACCCACGCCGCCGTGGTCATCGGGGGCACCGCCGTGGGCGAACGGGGCTACTGCTTCGCGCCCACGGTCGTCGACGGCCTGCGCCAGGACGACGAAATGGTCCAGAACGAGGTCTTCGGCCCCGTCATCACCGTCCAGGAGTTCAGCGACGAGGCCGAGGCGCTCCGCTGGGCCAACGGCGTGGAGTACGGGCTGGCCTCGTCGGTATGGACCCGTGACCACGGGCGGGCCATGCGCATGGCGCGCGACCTCGACTTCGGGTGCGTGTGGATCAACACCCACATTCCGCTGGTGGCGGAAATGCCCCACGGCGGTTTCAAGCGGTCGGGCTACGGCAAGGACCTGTCCGAGTACGGGTTCGAGGACTACACGCGCATCAAGCACGTGATGAGCAACATCGAGGAATAGGAATAAGGAACAGAGGAGAAGCCATGATCGTCGGAATCCCCACCGAAGTGAAGGCCGACGAATACCGGGTGGCCATCACCCCGGCCGGCGTACGCGAGCTGACCTCGGCCGGTCACACGGTGCTGGTGCAGAAGGGGGCCGGCGACGGCTCGTCCATGCCCGACAGCGATTTCGAGCGGACCGGCGCCACCATCATGGAGGACGCCGACGAGCTCTGGGCCGCCGCCGACCTGGTGTGCAAGGTGAAGGAGCCGGTGCCCGAGGAGTACCACCGCCTGGGCCTGCGCCGGAACCAGACGCTCTTCACGTACCTGCACCTGGCCGCCTCGCGCGAGTGCACGGACGCGCTGGTCGTTGCCGGCAACGTCGCCATCGCCTACGAGACGGTGCGCCAGGAGGACAACACGCTGCCCCTGCTGGCCCCCATGAGCGAAGTGGCCGGCCGCATGGCCCCGCTGATGGGTGCCCACCACCTGATGCGCCCGGGCGGCGGACGTGGCGTGCTGGTCAGCGGGGTGCCGGGCGTCCGTTGCGCCCGCGTCGTCATCCTCGGCGCCGGCGTGTCCGGATTCGCCGCCGCCACCATCGCGGTCGGCCTGCACTCGGAGGTGTTCGTCCTCGACAAGAATCTCGACCGCTTACGCGAGGTGGACCACCACTTCCGCGGGGCGCTCGAGACGATCGCCTCGTCCCAACACGCCATCGAAGAGGTTTGTGTCGACGCCGACATCGTCATCGGCGCCGTCCTGGTCGTGGGGGCCCGGGCGCCCCGCCTGGTGCCCGACACGCTGGTGGAGCAGATGCGGCCCGGGTCCGTCCTGGTCGACATTTCGGTGGACCAGGGTGGCTGCTTCGAGTCGACCCACCCGACGACGCACTCCAACCCGACGTACGAGGTGCACGGGTGCGTCTTCTACTGCGTGGCGAACATGCCGGGGGCGGTGCCGCACACCTCCACCCACGCCCTGGCCAACGCCACCTTGCCCTACACGTTGAACATCGCCTCTTTGGGCTGGCAGAAGGCGGTCCGGGCCGACCACGCCCTGGCCGAGGGGGTCAACGTCGTCGGCGGCCACGTCGTCTACAAGCCCGTGGCCGACGCCCACGACATGGAGTACGTGCCGCTGGCCGGGCTGTTGGACTGAGTTTCGCGGCGGCGGGCCGGGGGGTTTCGGGCCGTTGGCCCTGTTCAGCCGAGCCGGGACCCCACGATGGAGACGAACGACACCATTTCGCCGGGGTAACCACCCAGGTTGTGGACCATGGCCAGACCCCGTTCCCGAGTGCCGATGCGACGGTCCTCGGGCGCCTCGTCCCGCAGCTGCAGCCAGCACTCGAAGAACATGCGCAGCCCCGATGCGCCGACAGGGTGGCCGAAGCTCTTCAGTCCGCCGTCGGGGTTCACCGGCAGGTCGCCGTCGAGGGCGAACGTCCCCGCCAGCACCTCTTTCCACGCCGTGCCCCGTTCGGCGAAGCCCAGGTCCTCCATGAGGACCAGCTCGGTCGGGGTGAAGCAGTCGTGCACCTCGGCCATCGCCAGCTGACGGCGCGGGTCGGTGATGCCGGCCTGCGCATAGGCGTCGGCCGCCGCCGCCTCGCACTCGGGGAAGTGGGTGTAGTCATAGCCGGGGTCGATCAGTCCCGATCCGCTCCCGGCGGCGAACGACAGCGCCTTCACGTAGATCGGCTTGTCGGTGTACTTCGTCGCGTCCTCGGCCCGCACCACGATGGCGGCGGCCGCCCCGTCGGCCACGCCGGCGCAGTCGAACACCCCGAGCGAGCCGGCCAGGCGGGGCGACGACAACGCCTGCTCCTTGGTGATCTCCCGCCGGAACTGCGCCCGCGGGTTCCGGGCGCCGTTGTAGTGGTTCTTGACCGCGATGGAGGCCAGTACCTCGCCCATGGTGTCGGCGTCGACCCCGTATTTCTGCGCGTACGCCGGGGCGACCATGGAGAACATGGCGGCCGCCGTCAACGTCCGGGCCGTCCCGTCGCCGGGCGGGTTCACGGGGTTCAGCCCCTGGAAGCCGCTGTCCTTCACCTTCTCGGCCCCCACCGCCATGGCCACGTCGTAGGCCCCTGACGCCACGGCGTACGCCGCCGCCCGCAGCGCTTCTGACCCCGTGGCGCAGTAGTTCTCCACCCGGGTCACCGGCTTGTTGCGGAGTTGCAGCGGACGGGCCAGCGTGATGCCGCTCATGCCGCTCTGCGCAGTGCCGAACCAGTAGGCGTCCACGTCGTCCTTGGCGATTCCGGCCGATGCGAAGGCGTCCGTGCTGGCGTCGACGATGAGATCGTCCAGCCCCTTCTGCCACAACTCGGCGAAGGGCGTGCAACCCATGCCGACGATGGCGACCCGGTCCCGGACCCCGTGCGAGCCCATCAGCTTCGACCTCCTGCGTCTGTGTTTGCGTTTGGGGTGCGTCGTCGTTGGCGCCGTCGGCCTCGGCGCGTGCGCCGGCGCCGGCCCGCACCGGCCGCCCCTTCCAGAAGTAGTCGTGGATGCCGTCGGCGCTGAAGAGCCGCCGGAAGGTCATCTCCACCCGGCTGCCGGCCCGGATCTCCTCGGCGTCGGTATCGGTGAGCTCGACCGGGTAGCGGCCGCCCCCGTCGAAGTCGACCACGGCGAAGACGATGGGCGGGCTGGGGGAGTAGGCCAGGCGGTCGATGGTGCACGTGACGACGGTGCCGGTGGCATCCGCCATGGCCACGGGCTCCATGTCGTCGAGGGCACCGCCCTCCATCGACACCCGTGACGGCGGGAGGTGCAGAGGCGCCCGACGAGCGGTCCCTCGACCCCACGAAGCCGAACTTCCAGTCCTCGTTGCGGTGGGCGGCCGAGCTCGATACCCGGGCGGGCTCGGGTCGCCGGGGCGGCTCGGGCTGGAGCTGGCCCCGCCACGCCAGGAACTTGGCGTAGGAGATGGGTGCGCCGTTGGCCACCTGGTCGGCCACGGGCCGCGCCGGTCGCCACGACGCCAGCGCCTCCGTCGTGCGCAAGACGAGCGCGTCGGCGCCGTCGGCCAGGTGGACCACCACCACGGCCGCTCCGGCCGGCGTCCCGTCGCCGGCCATCGCCTCGAGCGCCGAGGTCAGCACGAGGAGGGGGTGGGCCACCCCGCTCTGGCCGACGCTCGCGGTCAGGTCGTCGGCCACGACGCCGTCTCCGAGCCCCAGCTTCTTGGTCAGGCCCGCCACGGCGCGGCCGTGCATGCCGGTGATGACCAGCCGCCCGACGTCGCCGGGCTCGAGTCCGGCGGCCTTCATGGCGCGCCCCACGGCCTCGTGGCCCAGGGCCAGGTAGCGGTTCTCCCCGAAGCGCTCCTCCCACAGCCTGGAGGTGCGGTCGCCCGGAGCGCGCCAGCGGTCGGTGAACTCGTCGGTGGCCGAGGCGGCCGTGACCAACTCGGCCAGGACGTCGGGCCCGTCACCCACCAGGACGGCGGCCCCGGCGTCGCCGCCGGCCGCCTCGTCGCCACTCGTGGGCAACCCGTCGCGCAGGTCGGCCGCCACCACCAGCGTGGTCCCGGTGCTGCGCAGCGCAGTGACGAGGCAGCCCATGCCCGAGCGCAGCGCGCCCCCGAAGTCGTAGGCGGCCACGTCGCCGGGCAGGCGGAGGGCGGCCGCCACGGCCGTCGCGTTCGTCTTGTCCAGGTACGCCGGCCGCGTCGTGGCGAACCACAGCGCTTCGGGGGTTCGTCCCGGAGCCGTGCGCACGGCCAAGACGGGCCGCCTCCACGCCGAGCGTGGTCGTGTCCTCGTCGTGCGATGCCACCGCCCGACTCCCCCGGCCGCCGCCGCCCCCCATGAACGAGGCGATGTCCGCCCGGGCGAGGCGCCGGTAGGGCACCGAGCCCGCCGCACTGATGATCCCTGGCACGGCGCATGAGCCTAACGGGTGCCCGCGGGACCACCTGATGGGTCGTCAGGTGTCGCCGTACCGAGCAGCGGGGGTCCGGATCGGAGCAGACTGCGTTCCATGGGTTCCATGGCGGATCATCCCCAGTCTCAACCCGAGCCCGGGTCTCAGCCCGGTCCTCCGCCCCCACGCCAACCCGAGCCGGGAGGAGGCGAGCTCTCCGTGCGGGTGGCCGACGCCGACCGTGACCGTACGGTCGCCCAGCTGCGTGAGCACGTGGTCGCGGGCCGCCTGACCCTCGACGAGTTCTCCGACCGGGTCGGCCGGGCCCTCGGGGCCACGACCCGGGCCGACCTCGATGCGGTCATGGCGGATCTCCCCTCGCTCTCGGCCCAGGTGGCGGAGCCCGAGTCCGGTGTCGAGCCCGTCCCGCCGCGCCAGAGACGGCGCTGGCACGTCGCCGTCATGAGCGGCCACGACACCAAGGGTCGCTGGCGCATCAGCGGCCAGACGAATGCCATCGCCGTCATGGGCGGCTGCGATCTCGACCTGCGCTACGCCGAAATCGAAGGCCCCGAGGTCGTGATCACTGCCTTCGCCTTCTGGGGCGGGATCCAGGTGACCGTGCCCGAGGGTTTCGACGTCGAGCTGAGCGGGTTCTCCTTCATGGGCGGGCGCAGCCTCAAGACGCGGGACGTGCCCCTCATTCCGGGCTCCCCCCGCATCACCGTGCGGGGCTTCGCCATCATGGGCGGCATCGACGTGCGCAGCCGCCCCAGCCGTTCGGCCCGATCGGGTGGTTCGGGACGGTCCCGCCGACGCGCCCGGGACCTCCCCGAGGCGCCTGCCGCGGCAGCGGCCGCCGCCGCCGGTACCGACGAGCTCGGGGTCGGGCCGCCCGAGTCCGTGCATGCATCGGTGTCTGCGCCTCCGTCCGCGCCCGAGCCAGTGTCCCGGACCGAGCCCCCGCCGCCGCCCCCGCCCCCGCCCCCGCCCGTCACCCCCGACCAGGCGGATCTACAGGCCGTCCAGGACGACGTCGCCACCGACGGCACCGTGACCATCCTGTTCTGCGACATGGTCGACTACGCCGGCATGACCGAGCGCCTCGGTGACCGGGCCTCCCACCGCCTGCTGCACGAGCACCACCGCATGGTGCGCCAGGCGCTGAGCCATCACGGCGGCCGTGAAATCAAAGTCCAGGGCGACGGCTTCATGATCGCCTTCGGCGGGGTGGCCCGGGCCCTGCGCTGCGCCGTGGAGATCCAGCGCGCCGTCGACGCGTACGAGCCGGAGGCCGACGGCGAGCCCATCGGCGTGCACATCGGCATCAACACGGGCGACGCCCTGGTCGAAGCCGACGACTTCCTCGGTCACGCCGTCATCGTCGCCTCCCGGTTGGCCGACGCGGCCGGCCCCGGCGAAATCCTCGTCTCCTCCCTCTCCGAGCAGCTGGTGCAGGGCTCGGGCGAGTTCACCTTCTCCGGCCACCGCGAGACCCGGCTCAAGGGCATGGCGCGGGCCCAGCTGTCCGCCACCCTGTCCTGGGCGGACCCCCCGTAGTCCCGATGGGGGCCGAGTCCGTACCGCCCGAACCCGCAGGTCAACCCCGGTCGCGTTGGCAGGAGGCGGGGCTCTACGACCCCGACGCCCCGGACGCACCCGACCGGCTGGCCCTGCTGGAGTACCTGACCGAACGCGGCGCCACCGTCCCCCAGATGGTCGAGGCCCACCGCCTGGGCTCGCTGCCCGGCGTGGCCGGCGACCTCGTCATACGCGAACACCACGACATGGTGCCGGTGTCCGCCATCGCGGCAGAGAGCGGACTCGACCTCCCCCGCGTCCTGCGGGCCCTGGTCGCCGCCGGCGTCCCGGCCGACTCCGACACCGAGGTCGCTTCCGATCTCGCAGGCCTCATGGTGGCGTTCGAGCAGGGCGCGGCGCTCATGGGCGACGAGGCCATCCTGGCGTTCACCCGGGTGCTCGGACGGGCCGCCACGAACATCGCCGAGGCGGCCATCGCCCTCTTCTTCGCCGAAATGGGTCCCGGCACCGTCCGCGCCGGCGAAGACGAGCTGGCCCGGGCCCGCCAGGCCGAGGCGGCGACCATGGCCTTCTTGTTGGTGCCCGGCGCCCTGGCTCGGATGGTGACGGACGCCTTCGTGCGGGCCGAGCAGCGGGCCGAGCTGGCACGTGCCTGGCCGGGTCAGGCGCCGTCCGGGCCCACCCACGGGTCCGGCCCGGTCGGCCCTGTGGGTGGCGACGGCCCGCCCATCCCCGGACCCACCGAGGTGGTGGCGCTGGGCTTCGTCGACCTGGTCGGCTCCACCGCCTGGGCCCAGACACTGGACCTGCGCGAACAAAGCCTGGCCCTGACCAGGTTCGAGTCGGCCGCCTGGTCGAGCGCCGTGCTGGCCGGCGGCCGCGTCGTCAAGACCATCGGGGACGAGGTGTTCTTCGCCGCCCCGACCGCGGCCGCCGCCTGTCGCATCGGGCTCGACGTGTGCCGGGCCGCCGCCGCCGACCCGGTCCTCCCGCCTGCCCGTGGCGCGGTCGGCATCGGGCCGGTCACCCCGCGGGAGGGCGACTACTACGGGCCGCTGGTCAACCTGCTGTCCCGCCTGGTCAAGGCGGGCGAACCCGGCCAGCTCGTCGTCACCGAGACCGCCGCCGCCGAGCTCCCCGACGACGCCTTCGTCCTGCGCCCGCTGGCGCCGGCCGCCCTGCGCGGCATCGACCGACCGGTCAGGGCCTTCACGGTCGAAAGCCATGACCACGACCACGACCACGACCAGGCTCGATGAAGCATCGGGCCACCCATCGCACCCCCACCCACCCGCTGCCTCGTGAGCTAATCTGACGCCCCGTCAGATCTGCGGCGGCTGCGGCCCTCGCAGTCCCGTCGCCCCCTCCCGGAGGTCACCAGCGCCATGAACTTCGAGTTCTCCGAGGAGCAGCTCGCGTTCGTCAAGGAGGTCGAGGCCTTCCTCGATGCCAACGACGACCCCGAAGTGTTCGACCTGACCCGGGAGAACATGGCCCAGATCGTCGACACGCCCAGGCGCCGCGCCTTCATGGCGTCGCTCGGCGAGAAGGGCTGGCTCGGCATGACCTGGCCCAAGGAGTACGGCGGCTCCGAAGGCGAGGGCGTCTACGAGTACCTCCTCAACGAGCAGCTGGCCGGCCGCGGCGGCCCGCAGATCGGCAAGGGGGTCGGCATCGTCGGCAAGACGATCATCCGCCACGGCAACGAACGGCTCAAGGCGGAGTTCCTGCCCAAAATCCTGCGCAACGAGGTCGAGTTCGCCGTGGGCTACTCGGAGCCGAATGCCGGGTCCGACGCCGCCTCCATGCAGCTCAAGGCCACCCGGGCCGACGACGGCTGGATACTCAACGGCCAGAAGACCTGGACCACCTCCGCCCACTTCGCCGAGTGGTACTGGGTCGGCGGGCGCACCGATCCCGATTCCAAGCACGCCGGCATCACGCTGTTCCTCGTCCCCATCGACCAGCCCGGCATCACGGTCAACGCCATCTGGACCATGGGCGACGAGCGCACCAACGAGGTCTTCCTCAACGACGTCTTCGTCCACGACGACTACGTCGTGGGCGAGGTGGGGCGGGGCTTCCAGTACATCTCCGAGGCGCTCGACCTCGAGCGCTTCACCATGTTCACCTTCTCGCCCATCGCGCAGCGCTTCGAGCTCCTGGTCGAGTACGTCAAGACGACCACCCGAGACGGCGTCCTCCTCAAGGACGACCCCGTCGTCCGCCAGCGCCTGGCCCAGTTGGCCACCCAGCTCGAGGTCGCCCGCGTCATGGGCCTCAAGTTCGTCTACGAGTCCTCCAAGGGTGGCGCCGCCCCCACCGCCGAGGCCTCCGAGTACAAGCTCTTCGCCACCGAGCTGTCCAAGCGCCTGGCCAACGCGTCCATGGACATCGCCGGTCCGGGCAGCCAGCTGCGCGTCAAGACCGCCGAGGCCCCGATGGCGGGCCGGTCCGAGTCGACCTACCGCTACACCGTCATCGACACCATCGGTGGCGGCGCCTCGGAGATCCAGAAGAACATCATCGCCCGGCGCAAGCTCGGCCTCCCGAAGAATTTCCGAGTGGCCGCCGCGTCGTCTTCCCCGCATCGGCCCGGCGGCACCGGCCCCCTCGCCGCCGGCACCGCCACCGGCCCCGCCCCCGGCCCCCTCGTCACCGTCGCCGGCACCGGCCCCCTCGCCGGTATCACCGTGCTCGATTTCTCCACCGTCGGTCCCGCCGCCCGGTGCACGCGCCTCCTGGCGGACTACGGCGCGCGCGTGGTGAAGGTCGGGCCGGTCCCCTCGGCCGACGCGTCGCCCATTGAGCCTCCCTTCTTCGCCTACAGCGGCCACCGCGGCATGCGACGCGTCCAACTCGACCTCAAGGACGACGACGGGCGCGAGGCCTTTCTCTCCCTGGCGGCGGCGGCCGACGTCGTGGTCGAGAGCTTTCGCCCCGGCGTGGTCGACCGCCTGGGCATCGGCTACGACGCCGTGTCCGTACGCAATCCGGGCATCGTCTACTGCTCCACGAGCGGTTATGGCCAGGACGGCCCGTGCGCCCAATGGGCCGGGCACGACCTCGACTACCTGGCCGTCGGTGGCTTCCTGGCCATGAGCACACCCGGAGCCGACGGCGCGCCGCCGTTGCCCGGTGCCACCATCGCCGACGCTGCCGCCGGCGGCATGCAGGCGGCGCTTGCCATCACCGCTGCCTTGGCCGCACGCGCCACCTCGACGTCAGCAGCTCGTGGTTGTTACCTCGATGTCTCCGTGGCCGACGGCGTGCTCTGGCTCATGTCGCTCGCCATCGACGAGCAGCTCGCCCTCGGCCAGCCCGTCCGCCCGGGCCACGACGTCCTCTCCGGCCGCTACGCCTGCTACGGCACCTATCGCGCGGCCGACTCGAAGTGGCTGGCCGTCGCCGCCATAGAGGCCAAGTTCTTCGCCAACCTCTGCGCCGCCCTCGGTTGCCCCGAGCTGGCCGCCTCCCAGCTCGATGACGAGGCGCAGCCGACCATTCGTGCTGCCTTTACGACTGCCTTCGCCATGCGTACGCGCGACGAGTGGGTGGAGGTCCTGGCCGGCGCCGACACGTGCGTGGCGCCCGTCCTCGACGTCGCCGAGGTCGCCGCACATCCGCAATTCGTCGCTCGCGGTGACGTCGTCACGGTCGCCCATCCGGCGCAAGGCACCTTCCGCCAGCTCGCCCCCCTGTTGGCCGGCATGGACCGCGCCGCCGCCTCCGACCTGCCCGACCCCGCCGTCACCGACACCGAGCACCTCCTCAAGGAGGCTGGGGTGGACGGTGGGATCGTGACCCGCTGGGTGGCCAAGGGGGTGGTGGCATGACGCCGAGCCCAAGCCCAGGCCCAGCCACGGACCCGCTTACGGCTGCCCTCGATCTGGTCGGGAAGGAGCAGTACCACGAGGTCGGCGAGTTCCCGGTCGAGCAGGGCTACGTGTGGACGTCGTGCGCCTCCGTCGAGAACGGCAACCCGCTCTTCTGGGACCCCGAGGTAGCTGCCGCGCTCACCAACGGCCCGATCGCGCCCCCTCCATGGTCTCGGTCTGGTTCCGCCCGCACCACTGGGCGCCCGGCCGCACCACAGAGGCCCTCCCGCTCCAGGTGCACTTCGACCTGAAGGAGCTCTTCGGGCTGCCCGAGGCCGTCATGACCGACAACACGATCGAGTTCCACGCCCCGGTCCGCATGGGCGACCGCCTGCGCACGCACCAGGTCCTGCGTTCGGTCAGCGGGGAGAAGACAACCAAACTCGGCACAGGCCGGTTCTGGGTGATCGACGTTGTCTACACCAACCAGACCGGTGATCTCGTGGCGGTGGAGTCCTATACGGGCTTCGGCTACCAGCGGGGTGACGCCGCGTGACCACCGCACCCGTCGCGCCCAGCATCCTCTTCGAGGACGTCCACCCCGATGACGAGCTGCCGGCGCTCGACTACGACGTCAACGCGACCACCGTGGTCCTTGGCGCGCTGGCCACGCGCGACTGGCGGCCCATGCACCACGACAAGGACTTCGCCGTCAACCGCAACGGCACGCAGGACATCTTCTTGAACACCCCGAACCAGGCGGCCTGGTTCGAGCGCTACCTGACGGACTGGACCGGACCGCACGGCCGGCTGGGCCGGGTGACCTTCCGCATGAAAGGGTCCGTCTTCCCCGGCGACACCATGTCGATGCGGGGTGTCGTCGAGTCCTCCGAGATCGACGATGTCGGCTGCGGTTTCGTCACCGTTGCGGTGACGCTGTCCGTCGCCGGCGACGTCAAGACCACCTGCACGGCCCGCATCGCCGTCCCTCGTGCCGTCGACGACAACCCCTGGGCCCGCTCGGGCGACCAATGGCAACCGTCGCCCGCACGCCCATGACCGTCCGGACCCCGATCACGAAAGAGGCCTGAGTGCTGGACCTTGAATTCGACCAGGAGCAAGAACTGCTGCGCCAGACCGTGCGCGACGTGCTGGCCAAGCACTGCTCGCTCGAGGTGGTGCGCGCCATGGAGGACGACCCCATCGGGTACCCCGCGCCATTGTGGTCCCAGCTGGGCGAGCTCGACCTGATCGGCTTGCTGCTGCCCGACGCATACGGCGGCTCTGGCATGTCGCTCATCGAGGGGGTGGCCCTCTACCAGGAGCTCGGCCGTGCCCTGGCACCGAGCCCCCACTTCGTCAGCGCCGTCATGAGCGGCGGTGTGCTCGCCGCCGCGGGGAGTCCGGCGCAGAAGGAGCGGTGGTTGCGCGCCATCGCCTCGGGCGAGGCCGTCCTCACGCCGGCCTGGCTCGAGCCCGAGAACGGCTTCTCCTCGCGAGGCGTGGCGACCGCCGCCACAGCCACCGGCGAGGGCACAGGGTTCCGTCTGCACGGCCTCAAGCGTCACGTCGCCTTCGCCTCGGCCGCCGACCGCCTGCTTGTCCTGGCCCGCACCGGCGACGCCCCCGAAGACGTCGACCTCTTTCTGGTGGACCCTTCGGCACCCGGCGTCTCGTTGCGCCAGCAGTTCTCCATCGCCTCGGACACCCAGTACGAGGTCACCCTCGCTGATGTGGCCGTCTCCGAGGAAGACCGGGTCGGCCCGGCCGGCAGCGGGTGGGTCACCTGGCAGCAGGTGCTCGAGCCCGCCCTGGTGTTGCTGGCGGCGCAGGCGGTGGGCGGTGCCCGCTACGCGCTCGAGATCACCACGCAGTACGCGCTGGACCGGCGCCAGTTCGACAAGCCCCTCGGGGCGTTCCAGGCTCTGGCCCATTACCTGGCCGACGCCGTCACCAATCTCGACGGCGCCGAGCAGCTGGTGCACGAAGCGGCCTGGGCGGGCGCCAACGGTCGGTCGCTCACCTCGTTGGCTCCCATGGCCAAGCTGTTCGCCTGTTCCACCTTCCGGGACATCACGGCGATGGCCCAACAGCTCTTCGGCGGCATCGGATTCACCCTCGACTTCGACATCCAGCTCTACTTCCGCCGAGCCAAGCAGCAGCAGTTGATGTGGGCCAACGACCGCGCCCTCGAGGATGCCGTGGCCGCCGCCCTTCTCGACTGACGGACGGCGGCCGCGCCGCGGCGACACCGCTCCACTACGTTGCGGCTCCGATGGTGCCGCGTCCCGATGATCTGAGCCTCGAGCAGGTGCGCCGCATCTCCCTCTCCGCCCAGGGCCTGCGGGGCGGCCGGGCGGGAGGTGGTATCGCAGGCATGCTGCGCCGCCTGGGCGCCGTCCAGCTCGACACCATTTCGGTCCTGGCGCGCTCGCACGAGCTTGTGACCTACGCCCGGCGAGGTCCCATCGAGAGGACGCGGATCGACCAGGCCTTCTGGGGTCCGAAGAGCTCGACGTTCGAATACTGGTCGCACGCGGCCTGCATCCTCCCGCTCGAGGACTGGCCGGCCTACGCGTTCAAGCGGCGGGCTCGCCTCGCCAAGGGCAGGCGCTGGCACCGGCTCGAGGATCAGGAGAAGAGCTGCCGCGAGGTGGTGACCCGGCTCCGCGCCGAGGGCCCGCTGACGGCCAATGAGCTCGGTGGCGCCAAGAAGGGCGGCACCTGGTGGGACTGGTCCGAGACCAAAATCGCCGCCGAATGGTTGCTCGACATCGGCCAGCTCGTCTGCCGGCGTCGCCGAGGCTTCCAGCGCGTCTACGACCTGGCCGAGCGTGCCATTCCAGCCCAGCTGCTGGACCAGGAGTGGTCGGATGGGGAATGCACCGCCTATCTCGTGGCCGCGGCCGCCCGTACGCTCGGCGTGGCGACCGTGGCCGACCTGGCCGCGTACCACGGCATGCTGCAAGCGGAGGTGCGCGGCGCGCTGGCGTCCACCGAGCTCGCCGAGGTCAGGGTGGAGGGATGGAAGGCGCCCGCCTACGCCCACCCGGAAGCGCTGGAGCGCCTGAGCCGCCGCGGCGCCACACGGAGCGTCCTGCTCTCGCCGTTCGACTCGTTGATCTGGTACCGCGGCCGCGTCGAGCGCCTGTTCGGGCTGCGCCACCGTCTCGAGGCGTATGCCCCGAAGGCGCAGCGCAAGTACGGCTACTTCGCCATGCCCGTGTTGGGCGGCACGAATATCGTCGGTTTGGTGGACCCCGGCCGCCAGGACAAGGTCCTCGTCGCCAAGCAGGTCACCCTCTTCGATCCGGGCTCGACCGAGCACGTGGCGCGGGCGCTCACCGAAGCTGCCTCCTGGGTCGGTTGCACCTCCATCGCGGTGCAGCGGGTCGAGCCGGCGTCGGACCGGTCCAGGCTCCTAAAGGACGTCGATGCCTAGCCCTGCCCTTGCCCTTGCCCTTGCCCTTGCCCTTGCCCATGACCAGCGACTGATCGGCTCCACCGCCGCCCGTCAGCGTCCGTCCCCGGCGTACTTCGTCGCGATCTGCTCGAAGGCCTTCATCTCACCGGAGTACGGGCCCGTCTGGGCCGGGTGGTGCAGGACGAACTGGTCGAAGCCGAGCGCGGCGTACGGAGCCGCCAGCTCGTCGAACTGGTCGACGGACGTAATGACCGGATCGACGGGCGTCCAGAGGAGGACCCGACCTGGGGTCTCCCGCCCGGCGTCCCGGCTGGCCACCTCGATCACGTCCACCTGGTGTCGCACCGCCTCCAGAATCGTCTCAGGGGTGCGCGGCCCGCGACCAGGGCCGATCGTGACCCACTGGTGCCCATAGGCAGCGGCGAGGCGGAGCCCCGTCGTCGCGCTGGCCGCCACGGTCAGGGGAAGCGGATGCTGCACCGTGCCGGGCGTGCTCGGTGCTTCGACGGCTGCGTAGTGCTCGGTGCGCAGAGTCGTCGACGTCGCTCCATCCGCGGTGAGCATGGCGGAGAGAATCTGGAGGAACTCCGCGAAGCGCGCCATGCGCTCGGCCGGCGGCCAGCGCTCTTGCCCGAGGACGATGGCGTCGGGTCCCTCGCTGCCCGAACCGAGGCCCAGGTCGAGCCGCCCGTCGCTCAGGTCATCGAGCGCGATGGCGTCGCGACCGAGCGTCACCGGGTGCCGGAAGTTCGGTGTGGCCACCAGGGTGCCGAGGCGCAGCCGCGAGGTGACCCCTGCCGCCGCGGCCAGCACGGGAACCGCGGCGTGCCAGGGGCCGTCAGGCATGCCGCTCCAGCGGATGTGGTCGTAGGTCCAGCCGGTGGCGAAGCCGACGTCGTCTGCCCACGCCCATTGGCGGCGGGCGTCGGCCCACCGGTCGCTGGGGAGGATGACGAGCCCGACGTGCACGGCCTCGACCGTAGCGGTCCCGGCTACCGTGGCGCCGTGGCCAACGAGGCGGAGACCCGGAGGTGGAACCATCCCGGGTGGGTGGCGGCGTGGCCCGAGAGGGAGCGCCTCACCGACGCCGTCACGCCCTACGTGCTCAAGGCGGCCGAGGCCCGCTCGGGTCAGCGGATCTTCGACGTCGGGTGCGGGGGCGGCGCACTGGCGATCACCTTGTCCGATGTGGTGGCGCCCGACGGTGAGGTGGTGGGGCTCGACATCTCGTCCGCCCTGCTCGAGTTGGCGCGGCAGCGTGCGGCCGACGCAGGTCGTCCGAACGTCCGCTTCGTGGAGGTGGACGTGCAGACCGGCCCGCTCGAGCCCGGGCCGTTCGACCTCGCGGTGAGCCAGTTCGGCGTCATGTTCTTCGACGAGCCGACGGCAGCCCTGGCCGCTATCAAGAGCCGGCTCGCGCCGGACGGGCGCCTGGTCTTCGCGTGTTGGCAGAGCGTCGAGCGAAACCCGTGGCACGTCGGCAGGGCACTGCGACCCCTCCTGCCGCCGCCGGCGACGCCCCCGCCGGGCAAGAGCCCGGTCGGCCCGTTCGCGTTCGGCGACGAGGAATACGTGCGCGAGCTGCTCGAAGCCGCGGGCTTCGCGGCCGTCCGCACCGAAGCGCACGAGTCCACCGTGCGCGGCCCCGCCGAGGCTGTCGCCCACCCATCCCTCTTCGCGCTCATGGGGGTGCCGCCCGATCGCGAGGAGGAGGCCGCCGCCCGACTGGAGGCGCACCTGGCTCAGTTCGCCGTTGGCCCGGGCGAGTTCGAGTACCCGATCGCCTTCATGGTCTACGAGGCGAGAGCGCGGGCGTAGGCGTCGGCCGGCTCGTCCTGAAGTCATGGCCGGCTACAGCGGCACGCCCCTTCCCAAAAAGCTCGGCATCACCGAGGGCTCGTCGCTCGCGCTGGTCGGTGCGCCGGTCGGGGTGATCGAGGGACTGCCTTCTGGCGTCGCGGTCAAACGGCAGGTACGCGGTTCGGCCGATGTCGTGGTGGCCTTCTTCACCCGGCGGAACGACTACGAGCGCCGTATCGACGCTCTGGGCCGGATGGTGTTCCCCGCCGGCGGCTTGTGGGTGGCCTGGCCCAAGCGTGCCTCGGGTGTGGAGACGACGATGAACGAGGACATCGTCCGTGAGGTGGCCCTGCCGCTCGGCCTGGTGGACAACAAGGTGTGCGCCATCGACGAGACATGGACCGGGCTGCGCCTCGTCTGGCGAAAAGAGCTCCGTTCCTGATCTCCACCGGCGCGTTCAGAAGAGCCCGAGTCGCGACAGGGGCCAGATCCGCAGGTCGACCTGCCCGACGATGGTCGACTCGGGCACCGGTCCCCAGTAGCGGCTGTCGCACGATTGGGGCCGGTTGTCACCCATGACGTAGACGTCTCCGGAGGGGATGCGAAAGGCCTGGTGCAGCGCGTAAGGCTTACTCGACGGCCCGGGATAGGTCTCGTTGCGCACTGAAGGGGGCAGCCACGGCTCGGGGAGCAGCTTGCCGTCGATGTACACCTGGCCCTCTGACAGCGAAATGGTCTGGCCGGGCAAACCGATCACGCGCTTGACCAGGTTCGCCACGGGAGGGCCGGCGCAGTTCTCGGCCGGCGGTGTGGCGAACACAATGATGTTGCCCGTCTCAACGCCGTGCAGGTGGTAGCTCAACTTGTCCACCACAATCCGGTCGCCGATCTGCAGCGTGGGCTCCATCGACCCGGAGGGGATGGAGTACGTGGCCACCACGAAGGTGCGCAACAGAACGGCGATGACCACCGCCACCACGACGACAGCGAACAGCTCGAAGACCCAGCGGAAGGAGCGGTAGCCATAGACCTTTGCGGCCTCGTCTCCGCCCCCGCCCGGTGGTCCCTGGTCGGGACTCGCCAAGGGCGCGCCGCCCGTCGCCTCCGAGTCGACGTTCATCGCCCGGAAGTATTGCCGGTCGGGCTCCCCGTGCGGACGGCGGGCGGACGGCGGTTGTCACTGCCTCAGGTCAATATGGAGGGCGTGGTCACCGCCGTCATCTTCGACTTCTACGGGACGCTGGCCCACTGGGCCGATGGGGACGCCAGCTACGGCGACGTCTTCGAGGCGCACGGCTACACACTGGAGCGTTCGGTCGCTGACGCCTATTTCACCCGCTACGACGGGGTCGAGCACAGCGAGCACTCGGTGGACGAGGAGTCCTATGAGGCCTGGGTCCGGTCGCGGCTGCGCCAGCTCACGAAGGACGGCGGGGTGCCCGACGAGCATGCAGAGGCCGTCATCGACGCGCTGCGCCAACTGGACCAGGGCGCCATGGTGGCGTATCCGGAAGCCGCACCGACCCTCGCGGCACTGCGAGAGACCGGACTCACCGTCGGGGTCTGTTCGAACTGGGGCTGGGAACTCAATGCGTACCTCGACGAGGTCGGCCTGCTCCCCCTGATCGACGCCAGCATCACCTCGGCCCGTGCCGGGTCGCGCAAGCCGCATCCCGACATTTACGCCAAGGCGGCCGACGCGCTCGGTGTCGACCCGGTCGACGTCCTCTTCGTCGGCGACTCCTGGGAGCCGGACGTGCGCGGGCCACGCCGACTGGGCATGCGCGCCGTCCACGTCTGGCGCGAGGACGAGCGACAGGGTTCGCCCGCCCCCGACCTCCAACCGGGTGACGACCGCGTCGGAGACCTGAGCGGGGTTCTCACCCTCGTCGGCGTCGGCGTCAGCTAGCGGCGGCGCCCACCGGCGGGCGGCCATTGTCGGCCAGGCCGGCGGCCAGGGTGGCGCGGTCCTCATCACGGAGCGGCACGAAGCGGATCGCCGAACTGTCGAGTGGACGCCACCAGACCGGCTCGTCGCACAGCCAGGCCTCCTTCCGCAGGCCAACCTTGGTCACCTTCCCGGTGGCCGTCACGGGGAGCGAGCGGGACACCCGCACGTAGCGGGGCACCCACTTCGGTCCGAGGTCCGGTTGTTCTTCGAGCCATTCGGCGAAGGCGGCGGGGTCGAAGGGGCGATCGGGCAGCGGCTCAATGGCCACCATGACCTGGTCGCCCGCTCCCGATGCCGTGTCCGGGACCGGGTACACGGCCACCACCGAGAAGTCGGGGTGCCGCGACAGGACCGTCTCCACCGGGCCCGCCGCGAAGTTCTCCGAGTCGACCCGGAGCCAGTCCCCGGTCCGTCCGGCGAAGTAGTAGAAGCCGTCCTTGTCGACGTAGCCCAGGTCGCCCGTCCAGTACCAGCCGTTGCGCAGGCGGTCGGCCTCGGCGTCCTCGCGCCGGTAGTAGCCCTCGAACTTGCCCCGGCCGGTGCGATTGACCAGCTCCCCAATGGCCTCGCCCGCGTTGAGGAGGCGGCCGTCGGCGTCGATCTCGGCCGGTGGGCACTCCTCGCCCGTCTCCGGGCTGATGACGGCCAGGTCGATCCCGTCCACCGGCTTGCCCACCGCCCCCCGGGGCATGCCGAGCACCGGATTGATGGAGGCACCGCCTTCGCTCTGGCCGTAGCCCTCGATGAGGTAGCACCCGAAGCGCGCCCGGAAACGCTCGCGGTCGCGCACCGAGGCCTCGGTCCCGAAAGCGCTCTTCAACGTGTTGTCGGCGTCGTCGGTTCGCTCCGGCGTGGCCAGGATGTAGGCGATCGCCTTGCCGACGTAACTGAACTTGGTCGCCCCGAAGCGGCGCACGTCGTCCATGAAAGCCGACGCGCTGAAGCGAGGGCGGGTGGCAATGGTCGATCCCATGAGGACGACGGGGCCCCACAGCGCCATAAGGGCGTTGCCGTGGAAGAGCGGCATCGGGCAGTAGCAGACGTCCTCGGCGGTGTAGCCATAGCCCGGTCCAGCCACCTCGGCTATGCCGGCCAGTCGGCCTTGGGTGCAGCGGACCGCCTTGGGCACGCCTGTGGTCCCCGAGGTGAAGATGAGGAGGAAAAGAGCGTCCTCGTCTGTTTCGTCCGCGTGCACAATGAGGTCACGGGCCTCCTCGGACCCGGCGAACCGGGCCAGGAGGGCGTCGTAGCGCTCGGTACCGGTGACGAGCACGTGGTCGTCGTCCACGCCGAGGAACAGCCCCTCCAGCTGCGCCGCGCCCTCGGCGTCGGTCACGATGAGCGCGCAGTCGGTGGCCCGCACGTCGGCGGCCAGGGCCTTGCCCCGCCGGGTCGGGTTGATGCCCACAATGGCCGCCCCGGCCAATGCCGCGCCGTTGAGCCAGAACAGGTATTCGGGCCCGTTGGGCAGCAGCACGCCGATGTGGGGCAGCGCGTCGCCGAGGAGCGAACGGGCCAGAGCGCCCCGCGTCGCGCCCTCCGCCACCGCGGCACGCCAGGTCCAGGTGCCGCTGGCATCCAGCACGCCCGTGCGGTCGTCCTCGGCCCGCGCCGCCAGCATGGCGGCCACCGTCGTCACGACAAGCCCCACCCCGAGGCCCGGCGCACCAGCCCCCGGTCGATCTCGTCCACATTGGCCGCCCCGCACAGCGCCATGGCCCGGCGCAGCTCGGACTCGTACCAGCGCAGCAGCGCGGCCACGCCGTCCGCTCCGCCGGTGGCCAGGGCCCACAGCGACGGGCGCCCGACCAGCGCCGCCCGCGCCCCCAAAGCCAGCGCCTTGACCACGTCGGGCGAGCGGCGCACGCCGCCGTCGACGTACACCTCGGCCCGCCCACCCACCATGTCGACGACCTCGGACAGGATGTCGGCCGTCGCCGGCGCGTCGGCCAGCTGCCGCGCCCCATGGTTCGACACGACCACCGCCGCCGCCCCCGCCTCCACACAGCGCAGCGCGTCGTCCGCCCGCTGCACACCCTTTACGACGACGGGCAGCGAGCTGAGCCCGGCCAGCCACCCGATGTCGTCGGGCGTGAGCGCAGGCTCGAACTCGTGCGTGACCACCGCCATGAACCCTCCCTCCCGAGCGCTCGAAGTGCTGTCGCCTGCCAGGTTGGGCAGAGCCAGGTCGTCGGGCAGGTGCACGCCCAGGCGCCACTCGCGCAGGCGCAGCCCCGACACCGGTGCGTCGACGGTCAGCACCAGGGCACGGTAGCCGTGCGCCGCCGCCCGGCTCACCAGCTCGGTCGTGCGTGCCCGCTCCCGCAAGATGTACACCTGCATCCACCGTGCGCCCTCCGGCGCCGCCGCGGCCACGTCCTCCAGCGGGCAGGTGGCGAGCGAGGAGAGGATCAGCAGCGCCCCCGCCGCGGCCGCCCCCCGGGCGGTGGCCACCTCCCCCTCGGCGTGCGCCAGCCCCTGGATCGCCGTCGGCGCCACCGCGACGGGCGAGCTGACGGGGGTCCCGAGGACGGTCGTCGCCGTGGAGACCTCGCTGATCCCGGCCAGTACCCGCGGGTGCAGCTGCCAGTGCGCCCACGCCGCCACGTTGCCCTCCAGCAGGCGCTCGTCGTCGGCCCCGCCGGCGTAGTAGGCGTAGGCCATCTCCCCGATGGCCCGCCGCGCCTCGTGCTCCAAGTCCTCCAGGTTGAGGTCGGTGACCAGGGGCGCCGACGCCGCCAACTCCAGGCCGTCGGCTTCGGGGTTGTGTCCCCCGGTGCCGGTGCTGGCAGGATGAACGGGCACGGCCGCATGGTAGGCGCCGTCCGTGCCCGAGCCGCAACCACAACCACAACCGACAACCGACAACCCAGCCGCCCACCGCCGGAGGTGCCGTGCGTTTCTCCTATGCCGAGTCGATGACCGACCCGTCGTATTACCTGCCCCTCGCCCAGGCCGCCGAGGCCGCTGGATACGACTCCATGGTCGTCCCCGACTCCATCTGCTACCCCGAGTTCTCGGACACGACGTACCCGTTCAACCCCGACGGCACCCGCGAGTTCCTCGAGGACAAGCCCTTCCTCGAGCCGTTCTCGCTCATCCCGGCCATGGGCGCCGTCACCGAGCACCTCCGCTTCGTCACGTTCGTCATCAAGCTGCCCATCCGCCAACCGGTCCTCATCACCAAGCAGGTCAGCTCGACCGCCGTGCTCACCGACAACCGCCTCCTGCTCGGTGTGGGCACCAGCCCGTGGCCGGAGGACTACGCCATCTGCGGCGTCCCCTGGGAGCGCCGGGGCACCCGCATGGACGAGGAGATCGCCATCATGCGCGGCCTCATGGCCGGTGGCTTCTTCGAGTTCCACGGGGAGGTGTTCGACCTCCCGTCCATGAAGATCTGTCCGACGCCGAGTCGGCCCGTGCCCATTCTGATCGGCGGCCACCATGAAGCGGCGCTCCGGCGGGCCGCCGTCGACGGAGACGGGTGGCTGCATGGCGGCGGCGACCCCGCCGACCTACCCGGCCTGCTCGAGCATCTCGCCGCCCTGCGCCGGGAGCACGGCACCGAGTCCAAGCCCTTCGAAGTCCACGTCATCTCCACCGATGCCTACAGCGCCGACGGCGTCAAGCGCCTCGAGGAGCTCGGTGTGACCGACGTCATCGTCGGCTTTCGCTGGCCCTATGGGGTCGAGCAGGACACCGAGTCGCTCCAGACCAAGGTCGACAACCTTCGACGCTTCGCCGACGACGTCATCGCCCAGGTCCGCTGATCGCCCGCCCGCCTTCCGACACGCTCACCGCCCACATGACCGGCACCACCACACCGCCGAAATCACCGCACCGCCGCCGCCAGCCAATCCGCCAAATCCGCCAACAGATCCGCGAAACGCGCCAGCAACAAATCCGTCAGCAAAATGGAGGACGCCATGCCACATGACGTGCCCAACGTGCGAGAGCTGGGCATCCGCTCCCGCGCCGCCGTGTCGGCCGGCGACCGCGACGGCTGGCTCGCCCTGTTCACCCACGACGCCGTCGTGCAGGACCCGGTCGGCCCATCACCCTTCGACCCGGAAGGCAAGGGTCACCACGGGCGCGCCGCCATCGCCGCCTTCTACGACAACGTGATCGCCACCAGCGAGGCCATCGAGTTCGAGATGTTCGAGTCCTACATGTGCGGCGACGAGGTGGCCGACGTCGGCATCATCCGCACGACCCTGGCCGGCGGCACGCACCAGGCCGTCGTCCACGGCGTCTACACCTACCGCAGCAACGGGGCCGGCAATATCGCCTCCCTGCGCGCCTTCTGGGAATTCGACGCGCTCGAGCTGATTGAGCTGGGGGACTGACGGCGCGTGGGGGAGCGAATCATGGTCCGCGCCGGCCTCTTCACCGATGCCGACCCGCCCGCCCTCCTGGGTAGCCACTGCCTGCATTGCGGGTCCACCCTGTTCCCGCGCACCGACACCTGCGCCTACTGCGCCACCGAGGGCCCTGAGGCGGTCGAGCTCTCACGCGCCGGCACACTCTGGGCGTGGACGGCGGTGACCGCGCCGCCCCCCGGTTACACGGGCGAGGTCCCCTATGGCGTGGGCGTGGTCGAGCTGCCCGAGGGCGTGCGCGTCATCGCCCGCCTGACCGAGAGTGATCCGGCCGCCCTCTCCGCCGGCCAGCCGATGCAGCTCCGCGTGGTGCCGTTGCACCAGGACGCCGATGGCAACGACGTCGTCACCTACGCCTTCGCGCCCATGTCCGCCTCCGCATCCGCATCGCCCTGGCATCCGCAACGGCCGCCGAATCCGACGCAGTCGGCTCGTGAGCGGCGTCGCCGTCGCCGGCGTCGGCATGCACCCCTTCGGTCGCTTCGACGGCGTCTCGACCACCGATATGGGCGTCGCCGCGGTCCGGGCCGCCCTGGCGGAGGCCGGCGTGGGCAAAGGTGGCTTCCAGGCCGCCTTCTGCGGTACGGCCTACGGCGGGGTGGCCACGGGGCACAAGGTGCTCAGCCGCCTCGGTATGACGGGCATGCCCATCCTCGACGTGGAGGCGGGCTGCGCCAGCGGGGGCGCCGCCCTCATGCTGGCGGCGGCCGCCATCCGGGCCGGGCAGTACGACACGGTGCTCGTCTTCGGGACCGAGAAGATGCCCAAGGGCATCATCCGCTCATCCTTCTTCGACCCCTGGCAGGAAGAGGCGGGGCTGGCCGCCACTCCGTCCTTCTTCGCTCTGCGCGCCCAGCGGCTGTGCCTCACATCGGGTGTGACCAAGGACCATTTGGCCCGGGTCGTGGTGAAGAACCGCCGGCACGGCACGGCCAACCCCGACGCCATGTACCAGAAGGAGACGTCGGTCGGGGAGGTTCTGGCCTCGCGGGTCGTCTGCGAGCCCCTGCACCTCTTCATGCTCTGCTCGCCCAACGAGGGTGCCGCCGCGCTCGGTGCTGCGCCGCGACGACCTGCCCTCGACCACGTCGGGCTCGGGCGCCGCCCCGGTCACACTCGCCGCCGCCGTGCTCCGCTCCCACCTGCCCGGCTCGGTGCTCAGCGAGTCGACCCCCTTGTCGGGCCTCACCGACGACACCGTGCCCGCCCCCACCACCCTGGCCGCGACCGCCGCCTACGAGGAGGCCGCTGTCGGCCCCGGTGACCTCGACGTCGTGGAGTGCCAGGACACCGACGCCGCCCGCGAGCTCCTCTCCTGCGAGGAGCTCGGCCTGTGCGAGCCCGGCGGTTCGGCGGCGCTGCTCGACTCGGGCGCGACCAAGCTCGGCGGACGCCTGCCCGTCAACCCGAGCGGCGGCCTTCTCTCCAAGGGCGAGCCCCTCGGCGCCTCGGCCCTGGGCCAGGTGGTCGAACTCGTCCGACAACTGCGGGACGAATGCGGCCCCCGCCAGGTCGAGGGTGCCCGCACGGCCCTCTCGCACACGGTCGGCCGTGGCGCCAACGCCGGCGTCGTCATCCTCACCCGCTGAGAGTCCTCCCGACCGATGTGCCGCACCCCGCGGACGGCTGCCGACGACTCGCAACTTTTGGTTGCACTTTCCGCCAGCATGTGCAACAATAGGTTGCACGTTAGCCAACAAGGAGGTTGGACCAATGCCGGAGATCAGGAACCGAGTGGGAGTGGATGCCCCGATCAGCGAGGTCTTCGAGGCCATCGCCACCCGAGAGGGGCTGTCGCAGTGGTGGACGAACGACGTGGTGGGCGAGGACCGCGTCGATGGACGGCTCGAGTTCCGCTTCGGCGGACCCGATCGCGTCGCTGTCATGGAGGTCGTCGAGGTGACCAGTCCGAGTCGCGTCGTGTGGCGCGGCGCCGAAGGCGGCCCATCCGAATGGGTGGACACCACCTTCGAGTTCGACCTGCACGCCGACGGCGACGAGACCGTGGTGCTTTTCACCAACGCCGGCTGGCGCGAGCCTGTCGAGTTCATGCACCACTGCACCACGGCGTGGGCGTCGTATCTGCTCAGCCTCAAGCATGGGCTCGAGGGTGACAAAGCGGCCCCGTTCCCCAACAACGTGCCGGTGAGCACCTGGGGGTGAGTGATGGCCGACCTGAGCATCGAACGCGAGGTCCTCATCGAGGCGCCGGCCGCCGTGGTGTGGGGCACGATCACCGAGCCCGACCAGATTGCCCGCTGGTTCGCCGACCGGGTCGAGCTTGATCTGCGACCCGGCGGAGCCGGCGCCCTCGTCTTCGAGGACAAGGCGACAGATCAGATCACGACAGCACCACTGCTCGTGACGGCGGTCGAGCCACCGACGCGGTTCGCGTTCCGGTGGAGCCATCCCGACGGGGAGGCTCCCGTGCCTGGGAACTCGGTCCTGGTCGAGTTCACCCTCTCGGAGGAAGGCAACGAACGCACGCGGCTGCGGGTCACCGAGACCGGTCTCGACGTGATCGGCTGGCCAGATGAGGACAAGGCCGGCTACGTCGAGCACCACCGTCAGGGGTGGTCGGAGATCCTCGGCCGCCTCGAGGACCTGCTCGCCGCCGGCGAATGAGCGCCGCTTCCGAGGACGACTTGTGGTCGGCCATCGCCGACCCGTCGCGCCGTCGGGTGCTCGACCTGTTGGTCGAGGGCGGTGAGACGACGGCGAGCGTCTTGGCGCAGAAGGTGCCGTTCAGTCGCCAGGCCGTCATCAAGCATTTGGTGGTCCTGGAGCATGCCGGCCTCGTGACGCGCCAGCGGGAGGGTCGCGAGGTGCACTTCCGCGTCGATCCCGCTCGGCTGAACGACGCGACCGACGCCATGGCGCGGCAGGCGAAGCTCTGGGACCAACGTCTGGAGGCCATCAAGCGGCTGGCCGAAGCTACCTACACCGAGAGCAAGAACCGCGCCTGAGCGACAAGCTCAGCCGCCGCCAAGCCGCTCCAGCACGCCGAGGAGGTCGTCGAGCGAGGTCACGATGGCATCGGGTCGCTCGTTGCCGTTTGGGGGCTGATCGAACATGGCGGCGGATGTCGCCCTCTCCCTCGCGGTCCAGCCACACGGCGGACCACCCGGCGCGCTTCGCCCCGACCACGTCGTTGAGCGGGTGGTCGCCCACGAGGACGCACGCGGCCGGGCCGACTCCGAGCTCGCGCTCGGAGATCTCGAAGATGCCCTTGTCCGGCTTCAGCACGCGGTGGTCCTGGGCGAAGACCACCGAAGCGAAGTAGGCCCCGAGTCCCATCCGCCCGGGCAGCCGGCTCCCGTTGGACAGCAGCCCGAGCCGGTAGCGAGGTCGCGAGCGCGTCGAGGCACGGGATGACGTCGGAGAAGAGCGCCGGGTCCCGGTCCCGCTGATCGAAGTAGGTCATGGTGAGGCGCTGGGCCAGTTCGGCGTCCGTCGCTTCGTCGCCACCCTCGACCCGGCGCAGTCGCTCGAGGGTGCGCCCGAAACCCAGCACGCGCAGGCGGGCCAGGTTGTACTCGATCCCCGCCAGCTCCTCGGCCACGGCCTGGCGGTCATGTTGGATCTCTGCCACGGACAGCGCATCGGTGAACGGGCCCGGACGGGCGGAACGTAGCTCGTCCAGGACGATCACCAGTGCGTCGTGCATCACCCGCTCGAAGTCCCACAGCGTCTGGTCCCCGTCGAAGAGGACGGCCTCGATCATCAGCGCATCAGGCGCCGGCGACCAGCACGACCTTGCCCAGCTTGCCCCCGGCCGCGAAGCGGTCGTAGGCCGCTTCCGCCTCGGACAGAGGGAACGTCTCGAAGATGGGGATGGTCAGGCGGCCGCCGGCCAGGGCGGGCAGCACATGGGCGGCCATGGCCGCCGTCACGTCAGCCTTCTCGCGCCGGCTGCGGGCGCGCAGGGTGGAGCCACCGATGCGGGCGCGCTTGGTCATGAGCTGCATGAGGTCGATCTCCATGCGGCCGCCCGAGCCGACACCGATCACGACCACGCGGGACCACGTGGCGAGGTGCGCCAGCACGTTGGTCAGACTCGCCTGTCCGACCAGTTCGAGCACGACGTCGTAAGGGCCCCCGTCGCCTTCGTCGCCCGGGGCGATGACGGCGTGGGCACCGAACGCGGCCACGGCGGCACGGTGGTCGGGGTTGCGCACGGTGGCGGTCACGATCGCACCGGCCTCGGCGGCCAACTGCACGGCGGCTGTCCCGACGCCGCCTGCCGCGCCGCTGACCAGCACGCGCTCGCCCATGCGCAGGCCGGCCTGGGTGAAGAGGGCGTCGTAGGCGGTGGAGAAGGCCTCGGGGAACCCCCCGGCCTCGGGCCAGGGCAGGGAGTCGGGGACGGCCAGGGCATGGATCTCGTCGACGAAGGCCAAGGTGGCCTGAGCGCCTCCGCCCACGACGGCCATGACCCGGTCGCCGGGGGAGAAGAGCGTGACGGAGCGGCCGACCGACACCACCTCGCCCGCCAGCTCCATGCCCGGGATGTCCGCCGGCCAGCCGGGTGGGGCGGGATAGAAGCCGGCCCGCTGCACCAGGTCCGCCGAGTTCAGCCCGGCCGCCTTCACCGAGACGAGCAGCTCGGTGTCGCCCGGAACCGGGTCGTCGCGTTCCTCCCAGTGGAGGCGGCCGTCCCGGATCACCACGGCGTGCACGGCGCCACGTTAGGCGGCCCGGAGCGGGCGGCCCGCGGGACCGGTAGGGTCCCGGGCATGGCTCTTTACGACATTCCCATCCACACCCTCCAGGGCGCCGACACGACGTTGGGCCAGTACAAGGGCAAGACCCTGCTGGTGGTCAACGTCGCCTCCAAGTGCGGGCTCACGCCGCAGTACGAGGGGCTCGAGCGGTTGCAGAAGGAGTACGGGGATCGTGGCTTCAGCGTGGTCGGCTTCCCCTGCAACCAGTTCATGGGTCAGGAGCCGGGGACGGCGGAGGAGATCGAGCAGTTCTGTTCGACCACCTACGGGGTCACCTTCCCGCTGATGGAGAAGATCGACGTGAACGGCGAGGACCGCCACCCCATCTACGCCGAGTTGACCGAGAAGGCCGACGCCGAGGGTGAGGCCGGGGACATCAAGTGGAACTTCGAGAAGTTCCTCCTGTCGCCGACCGGTGAGGTCGTGGCGCGCTACCGGCCCCAGGTGGAGCCCGAAGACCCGACGATCGTGGGCGACATAGAGGCGCAACTGGCGGCTTGAGCGACGTTGTCCCCGTCGTGGCGGGGTTCGGTGCGGGGCTGGGGTTCGGCGCGTCCATCTTCGACATGGACGGGTTGCTGATCGACTCCGAGGTGTTGTGGCACGAGGCCGAGATCGAGATTCTCGGTGGGCTGGGCGTGCCCTTGAACCCCGATGGCTGCCGTACCACCAAGGGCATGTTCGTCCAAGAGGTGACCCGGCACTGGTACGGGCTGTACCCCTGGACGGGGCCGACGCCCGACGAGGTGGCGGTGTCGGTGGTGGACCGGGTCATTGAGCTGATCTACGCCGAAGGTCGGCTCAAGCCCGGTGCCGAGCATGCCATCGACCTGTGCGCCCGGCGGGGGTGGCCGCTGGCGGTGGCTTCGTCGTCGGAATACCGCTTGATCGAGGCCGCGCTGGACCACTTCGGTCTGCGGAGTCGGTTCGCGCTGGTGCACTCGGCGGAGGAGGAGGCGTACGGCAAGCCGCATCCGGCCGTCTTCCTTTCGGCGGCGTCGAGGTTGGACATGGTGCCGAAGCGGTGCCTGGTCTGGGAGGACGCGCCGGCGGGGGTGGTGGCGGCCAAGGCGGCATCCATGGCCTGCATCGCCGTGCCCGAGGCGGGCGAGGGAGGGCGCCCGGCCTTCGGCCTGGCCGACCTGGTGGTCGACTCTCTGCTGGCGGTCGACGACGCGGCGATCGACGGGGTGGCGAGGCGGCACTTCGGCTACGACGGGACCGGCGTCGATACCGGCGCCGGGACCGACCCCGGCACCTGAGGGACTTGCGGGGTTGGAGGTCAGAGCATCTGTTCGAGCCGGGCGGCCACCTCGCGATAGCGCGCCGTCGGAATGAGGTGGGCACCGTCGAAGGCGCCCGAGTCACGCAGGCCGGCGACCAGCTCGCAGGCGGCGTCGACGCCGGCATAGCGGTCGCCCTCGAGCCGTTCCAGCAGGTCAGCCGGCACGGTCAGGCCCGGAATGGACAGCCTCCGGGCCATGGTCACACTCGGGACGACGAGGACACCCGCATAGACGGGGCAGGAAACGTCGACCTCGGCTCGCCAGGCCAGGAAGGCGTCGAGGTCGAAGCCGATCTGCACGAACAAGAAGTCGGCTTCCCGTTTCCACTGTGGCAGGGGCGACAGCCCGGTGACGGCGCCGAAGCGCATTACGCCGGCGGCTCCGGGGGCCAGGTCGGAGGTGTAGGCACGCCCTTCGCCGATCATGGTGCGCACGGTCAACTCGCTGGTGCGCGTGCCGACGAGGGGCTCGTCCCCGTAGACGCAGAGGAACTGGTCGACGCCGTAAGCGGCCGCGGTGAGCAGGTCACGCCGGAACCCGAGCAGGTTACGGTCGCGCGCGTTCAGGCAGGCGATGGAACGACCGCCCATGGCCTCCACCTCGTGGGCCACGGCCACGCTCGAGACCGTGGCCCGGCCGATGTGGTTGTCGGGGATCAAGAAGGTGGTGGCCACCGGGCTGAGGACGCCGATCTGGTGACGCACCCGCTTGAGGTCGGGCGTGGTGGCGGGCTCTATTTCGCAGACGAGCTCGAAGGAGATGGGCTCATGGCCGCATTCAGGCTAGGGATTTCGTGAAGCGGATGGTGCGGGCCGGGACGACGGGGCGGCCCTCGCGTCGACGTCGACGGCATGCGGTATCCATCCGGTCGAGGTGTAGAGGGCGACGGCTTCGGGTTGGCGGTCCCCGAGTCTCGAGCTCGAGCTCGCCGAAGCCGAGCGCGCCGGCGGCGTCCTCGAGGGCGGCCATCAGTGCCCGGGCGACGCCGTGGCCGCGCCAGGCCGGGTCGACCCAGAGTCGCCGCACCTCTGCCGTCCCCGTGCGGATGCCGCGTAGGCCCACCCCGCCGATCGGCTCGGCACGCCCGGCGGCGCGGGCGACGAGAAAGGCGCCGGACGGCGGGTCGAACATGGTCCCCGTGAGCTCCAGCTCGTTGGCGGTCAGGTTGCCGTAGCGCTCGACGAGCTCACGCCTCGGCCTGTGCGACCACCCAGCGCGGGCCGTCCTCGCCCGCCGGCTCCCGGCAGACGGCGACGGCCGCCGGCAAAGGGGAAGTGGACCGATGCACACCCTCTATCCTCTCTGACATACCGGGCGACGATCGTCCCCGGTCCCGACCCCCGCCGCCGTGTTCACACCTATCCCTCCCGACGTCGATTTCGTCGCACTCGAGCAGGCCGAACTGGCCCGCTGGTCGGGGCACCGCGTCTTCGAACGCTCCATCGAGCAGCGCAAGGGTGCTCCGCCCTGGGTCTTCTACGAAGGGCCTCCCACGGCCAACGGCATGCCGGGCCTGCATCACGTGTGGGCCCGGGTCTACAAGGACCTCTTCTGCCGCTTCCGCACCATGGACGGCGCCTACGTGGCCCGCCGGGCCGGCTGGGACACCCACGGGCTGCCGGTCGAGGTCGAGGTCGAGAAAAAGCTCGGGATCACGGGGAAACAGCAGATCGAGGACCAGGTCGGCATCGCCGAGTTCACCCGGCTCTGCCGGGAGTCCGTCTATTCCTACGTCGACGAGTTCGCCCGACTGACCACCCGCATCGGCTACTGGGTCGACATGGACGCGGCCTACTGGACGCTGAGCCCCGATTACATCGAGTCGGTCTGGTGGCATCTGCAGCAGCTGTTCGACCAGGGCTTGCTCTACGAGGATCTCAAGGTGGTGCCGTACTGCCCGCGTTGTGGCACCGCGCTGTCGAGCCACGAGCTGGGCCAGGCCGACGTCTACCGCGACGAGGAGGACGAGTCGGCCTACGTCCGGCTCCGCCTGCTCGACGCCGACCCGGCCGTTGTCGGAGAGGCGCAGTGGTTGGCCGTGTGGACGACGACACCCTGGACCCTCCTGTCGAACACGGGCGTGGCCGTGAACCCCCAGCTGACCTACGCCGTGGTGGACGAGACGCTGGTGGCCGAGGAGCTCGTCGACGACGTGCTGGGGGAGGGGGCGCGGGACCGCATCACCTCCCGGGTGCCGGGCGCGGCCCTCCTGGGCCTGCACTACCAGCGTCCCTTCGATGACCTGCCCGTCCCCCCCGGAGCCGACGGGTGGCGCGTCGTCCCCGCCTCGTACGTCACCACCGAGGAAGGCACCGGCCTGGTGCACATGGCGCCGGCCTTCGGCGAGGTCGACCGCCAGACCGGCCGCGAGCACGGTCTGCCTTCGCTCAACCCGGTGGGCCCCGATGGGCGGTTCACGTCCGAGATCTCCTGGCTGGCCGGGCGCGACGTGCGCGAGGCCAACCACGACATCAACGACCGGTTGGAGGCGACCGGCCTGTTGATGCGGCGCCAGCCCTACGTGCACTCGTACCCGCACTGCTGGCGGTGCCGCACCCCGCTGATCTACTGGGGCAAGCCGAGTTGGTACATCGCCACGTCGACGCACAAGGGCGATCTCCTGGCGGCCAACGCCACGGTGGACTGGCATCCGGCGTACATCCGCGACGGCCGATTCGGCGAATGGCTGGCCAACAACGTGGACTGGGCCCTGTCCCGGGACCGCTATTGGGGGACCCCACTGCCCATCTGGCGCTGCGGGCGCGACCACCTGCGCTGCGTCGGCTCGCTCTCGGAGCTGTCGGACCTGTGCGGACGGGACGTCACCGGCATCGACCCACACCGGCCCACGATCGACGAGGTCACGTTCGCGTGCTCGACCTGCGCCGCCGAGGGGGAGGACGAGGATGCCCTGTCGGTGGCCCGGCACGTCGAACCGGTCATCGACGCCTGGTTCGATTCGGGCTCCATGCCGGCGGCCCAGGTGGGCTACCCGCACGCCCCGGGGTCCGAGGAGGCGTTCGTCTTCCCGGCGGACTTCATTTCCGAGGCCATCGACCAGACGCGCGGGTGGTTCTACTCGCTCCTGGCCGTGAACACGCTGGTGTTCGGCGAGAGCCCGTACCGCCACGTGGTCTGCCTGGGTCACATCGTCGACGCCGACGGCCGCAAAATGTCCAAGTCGATCGGGAACATCATCGACCCCTGGAGCATTCTCGACACCCGCGGCGCCGATGCCATGCGTTGGTGGATGTTCAGCCAGGGCTCGCCATGGACGCCGACGCGGGCCACGCTCGGGGCCATCGACACGGCCATGCGCGACATGCTCCTGACGCTGTGGAACACGTTCAGCTTCTTCACGACGTACGCGTCGCTGAACGGCTTCGATCCGTCCGACCCCGCCGTGCCCGCCCCGCTCGAACGGGGCCCGCTCGATCGCTGGATCCTCTCGCGCCTGGCCACCACCATGGCGGAGACGACGGAGGCCTTGACGGACTACGAGCCGCTGGCGGCGGCCACCGCTCTGGGCGGCCTGGTCGACGACCTCTCGAATTGGTACGTGCGGCGGAGCCGGCGCCGTTTCTGGCGCACCGACCCCAACGCACCGCCGGGCGACACGTTGGCCGCGCAGGCCACGCTGCACACGGTGCTGACGACCGTGTCGCTGCTGCTGGCGCCGTTCTGCCCGTTCGTGGCCGACGCCATGTGGCGGCATCTCACGGAGGCGGACGAGGACGAATCGGTGCACCTGGCCGATTGGCCGGCGGCGGACATCGCCCACATTGACGCCGACCTGGAGGCGCAGATGGCGCTGGCCCGCCGGCTGACGTCGCTGGGCCGGGCCGCCCGGGGCGAGGCTTCGGTCAAGGTGCGCCAGCCGCTGTCCCGCGCCCTGGTGTTCCTCCCGCCCGGCTCACCGGAGATCCTCCGCGACATCGTCGCCGACGAGTTGAACGTCGACGAAATCGACACGGCCGACGAGCTGAGCGAGGTGATCCAGTTCGAGCTGGTGCCGAACTTCGGCACTCTCGGCCCACGGCTGCGCGAGCGGGGTAAGGCGTTGAAGCCGGCGCTCGCCGCCCTCGACGGTGCCGCCGCCGCGGCGGCGCTCGAGGCGGGCGAGTCGGTGACGATCATGCTGGCGGGGGAGCCCGTCGAGCTGTCGCCCGACGATCTCGCGCTGCGGGTCCGTGGTCAACAGGGCTTCGCCGTGTCACACGAAGGGGGAGAGGTGGTGGCCCTCGACCTCACGCTCGACGAGGGCCTGCGCCAGCGCGGCCTGGCCCGCGACGTGGTGCGCCTGGTGCAGGACCTGCGCAAGACGAGCGGGCTCGAGGTGTCCGACCGCATCCGGCTCTACGTGGTCGGGCTGGACGGCCTCGCCGAGCAACTCGAATTCATCGCCCAAGAGGTTCTGGCCGTCGACGTCGTGACCGGGCCGGGCCCGGGCGCGGCGACGCCGCTCGAATTGGAGGAGGTCGACGGGCCGGTCGAGGTGTGGCTGGAGAAGGTCGAGATTTAGCGCAGGCGGAGATTCAACCGGCCGGCCCGGCCCGCGGCTGTTCGGTCCGAAGCCTGCGGCCGGTCTGGGTGCTCGCCCGGGTCCAGAGCGGTGAGGGGCGCGAGGTCATCACCCGCCCGTGGGGGCCGGTGAAGGTGATCTCGACGTTGGCATCTCCGCTCAACGACCAGCCTTTGGAGTGGACCAGGTTGTGGTGGTAGCTGCACAGCGCCACCAGGTTGTCGAGATCGGTCGGGCCCTGGTCGCGCTCCCATTCGTCAATGTGGTGGGGCTGGTGGAAGACCACGTGCGTGCAGCCGGGAAACCGACAGTGCCGATCCCGGCGCATGATCTCGCGGCGCTGAGCGGCCGTGGCGTCCCTGGTCGCCCGGCCCTCGTACATGGTGCGGCCGTCCGCGTCGTCCACGGCCACGACGACCGATCCCTCGCAGGCCAGACGCCGAATCACCCTGGCGGAGATCAGCCCGCCGCGGTCGAGCTCGCCGAAGAGGTCCGACCCCGCGCCGTCCTGGTCGATCAACGCCTCCAGGGGGACGTGGGCCACCACGAGGTAGACGCCCTTGGTTCCACCGAGGGGCCGGCCGCCCGAGGTCGCCCCGGCCATGATGTCCATGAGGGCGTCGCCCTGGCGCTCGTCCCACGGCGTCGTCCCGTCGGACGGGATCTTCTTGGCCCTGGCCTCGACCACGGCCTGCACCGTGGCGAAATCGTCCGCCGGCAGCCGAGCCGTCATGGTGCCCGTCCTGGCGTTGAAGCGCACCGTGCGCCGCTCAGGCGAGGCGGCAGGCTTGGGCGGCGGGGCCGCCGCCCGGGCCAACTCGCCCAGCTCTATGACGCTGCGGCCCCGGGCGGCGTCGGCCAGCTCGGCGTCGGTCTCGGGCGTCGCCACATCGGCCAGCACCCGCACCTGGTCGAAGGAGACCTCACCCGAGCACAGTCCCTCGGCCAAATGCGGCAGATCGAAGAGACGCTCGGCCACCCGAGCCTGCGCCCGTGCCGTCGGGACGGACGCCCCCGTCTGGGCCACGATCCACGACTCGCCCGAAGCCGCCCCGTCGTCGCGCCACGCGTCGCGACGGCTGAGCTCGCCGTAGTAGAGGGCGAAGCGCCCCGACCACGCCGCCGACTGGACCGCCGCCGCCTTGACCTCGGCCCGCAACCGGTCCGCGGACATGCCGGCGAGCTCGGCCACGCTGGGCGCTGCCGGGCACCGGGTCGGTCCCGTCGTCGAACTCGTCGTCCCCATCGCCGGTGAACGGTCGGGACGCGTCGGAGAAGTCTGGTCGGGATCCGACGACGCCGGTCAGCAGCCGGCGGCGAGAAGCTTCGACAGGACCGAACGCAGCGCGGCTCGCTCGGCGTCCGACAGGGGTTCGATGAGGTGCCGCTCGATGCCGTCGATATGCGCCGCCACCGCCCGCTCCAACACGGCCTGGCCGGCGGGCGTCAGCACCACGTGGATGCTGCGGCGGTCGTTCGGGCAGTTCTGCCGGGCCACCAGGCCGGCCTCGGCCATGCGGTCCACCAGACGGGTGACACCACCGGTGGTCAGGGCCACGTCAGTGCTGAGGCGGCTCATGGTGAGGCGTCCCTCGGGGGCCCCGGCCACATGGATGAGGACGTCGAAGTAGACGAGCGGGATCCCGACCGTCTCCTCCAGCTCGCGGCCGAGCGAGTCGGTGAGGCGTCGGTGGGTGCGGACGAGCAGGCCCATCATCTGGATGCGGTCGTCGTCGATCTGGCCCAGGACGCCACACGTCCCGCCCGCTCCGTCCTCGGGACGGCCCGCCTCGCCCGGACCGGCCGGGTCCTTGTCGTCGATGGCCACCGTTCCCATATCCCTTCCTCCAGCTCCAGTCTTCCTCCAGCTCCAGTCTCCCCCCAGTTGGAGGGCTACTGCACAACTTCTGATTGACAAGTATCTGTCTAGTCAGATATCATAGCGTCAACGAACGGTCAGGACAACCCAAGGAGGCCAAAAATGACCAGCACAAGCAGCACAACCAGCACGACGACCCTTCCCCAGGCGGGGACCTACACGATCGACCCGACTCACACCGAGGTGGGCTTCATCGCCCGGCACCTGATCGGGACGAAGGTCCGGGGGCGCTTCACCGACGTATCGGGCACCTTCACCGTGGCCGAGAACCCCTCGGAGTCCTCGCTGGAGGCGCAGGTCGCCGCGGCCAGCATCCACACCAACCAGCCCCAGCGTGACGAGCACCTGCGGACGAACGACTTCCTGGACGTCCCCAACTACCCCACGCTGAACCTGAAGAGCACCGGCCTCAAGCAGGTGGACGACACCCGCTGGGTCCTGACGGCGGACCTGACCATCCGTGGCGTGACGAAGTCGGTCGACTTCAACCTGGAGTTCCTGGGCGAAGGCCCGTCCATGGTGGAGGGCAAGACCGTCGTGGCCTTCTCGGCCAGACGCGGAGATCGACCGGCGCGACTTCGGCGTGAGCTTCAACCACTCGCTGCTCGACGGCAGCGTCGTGGTGGGCAACAAGGTCGTCATCGAGATCGAGGTCGAGGCCAGCCTGGCCGACTGACCCCATCGGTGTGAGAAGCGGCTCAGCGGTGCCGGCCCCGGAGGGGGTCGGCACCGCTGGGTACGCTGACCGGCCATGCCGACACCACCAGGGCCAGGACCGGGGCCAGGGCCGAGGACCGGAGGGCTGCGGGCCGGCCAGACCGGTCGAGGTCCGCGCCGTGGAGACGAACGGGCCCGACGAGACCTACGTCCTGGCGGTCGACCTGGGCACGGGCGGTCCCAAGGTGGCGGTCCTGTCGGGCCACGGGCGCATCGTGGCCCACACGTTCGAGCCGGTCGGTCTGCACCTGACCGAGGACGGCGGCGCCGAGCAGTCCCCGGACGCCTGGTGGGCGGCCATCGTCACCTCGGCTCGCACCGCGCTGGCGGAGAGTGGCGTGGCCCCGGAGCGGGTCGTCGGCGTGGGGTGCACCTCGCAGTGGTCGGGCACCGTGCCCGTCGACGGCGAGGGGGCGGCCATCGGGCCCGCCATCATCTGGCTGGACTCCCGGGGCGCCCATGCCGTGCGCGAGACGGTGCGCGGTGCGCTCACGGTCCAGGGCTACGCACCCTCCAAGGCGGTGCGCTGGGTGCGGCGCAGCGGCGGCATCCCGAGCCTGTCGGGCAAGGACCCCGTCGGTCACATTCAGTTCCTGCGCGAGCAGCGTCCCGAGGTCTACCGGGCGGCCACCCTCTTCCTGGAGCCGGTCGACTACCTCAACCTTCGCCTGACGGGACTGGGCCGGGCGTCGCACGACTCCATAACGCTGCACTGGGTCACCGACAACCGTGACATCGATGCCATCGCCTACGACGACACGCTGATGGAGCTGGCCGGCCTCGATCGCGCCACACTGCCCGAGCTGGTGCCGACGGGCAGCGTGCTCGGCGGGCTGGCCCCCGCTCCCGCCGGCGAGCTCGGTCTTCTACCGGGGACGCCCGTCGTCGCCGGCACCGGCGACCTGCACTCGGCGGCGGTCGGCTCGGGTGCCGTGGCCAACTACGACGCGCACCTCTACATCGGCACATCGAGCTGGATCAGCTGCCATGTCCCGTTCAAGAAGACCGACCCCTTGACCAACATCGCCTCCATCCCTTCGGGGCTGCGCGGCCGCTACCTCATTGCCGACGAGCACGAGACCGGTGGGGCGTGCCTCACCTGGTTGCGCGACCGGGTGCTGTTTCCGGGCGACGCTCTGGCGGGCGACGCCGGTGCAGGCGGTGGCGGCGGCGTGCCCGCCGACATCTTCGGCACCCTCAACGACGTCGCGGCCTCCGTGCCACCCGGGGCGCACGGCGTCCTGTTCACTCCGTGGCTCAACGGTGAGCGCTCACCGGTCGACGACCACACCATCCGGGGGGGCTTCCACAACCTGTCGCTGTCGTCGACCCGCTCGGACATGGTGCGGGCGGTGTTCGAGGGCGTGGCGTTGAACTCGGCCTGGCTGCTCGGGGCGGTCGAGAAGTTCTGCAAGAGGGAATTCCCCTCGCTCGCCTTCGTGGGAGGCGGCGCCAACTCCGATCTGTGGTCCCAAATTCACGCCGACGCCACGGGGCGCACCATCCGCCAGGTGGCCGACCCGGTGCTGGCCAACGTGCGGGGTGCCGGACTGCTCACGCTGCTCGCCCTCGGCCATATGCGGGAGTCCGACATCCCGGGCACCGTCGAGGTGAAGGCCACCTACGAGCCGGACCCGGCGTCGGCCGCCCTCTACGCCGACGTCCTCAAGGAGTTCGTCAACCTGTACAAGGAGACCAAGGGGATCCACAAGCGGCTGAACGGGCGCCGCCTGCACGCCTCGCCCTAGCCCGTCCGAGGCGCAGCCGTGCGGGCGGGGCGGGATGACGATCCAATCCACGCCGGCGATCGGTCCCTACGCCCGATGGGCGGCGAGGAGACGGACAGGGTCTCACCCGCCGTCCTCGCCGTCCCATCAGGGCGCGCAGCCGGCCGCCGGCTCGTCGTCCGGCACCCTTCGTCACGACCAGGGCCAGTGACGTGGTCACGTATCCGGCCAGCTCGGTGCGCAGGTGGACGTCGGAGTAGGGCGGCACGTCGACGTGGAGGTCTTCTGGCGTGGTGCCTTCGGTGTAGTCGACGTCGATGTCGTGGCCCAGCTTGCGCAGGCGGGCGACCAGCGCCTCGATGTCACGACGCCGATAGAACACCGTCCCTCCCGCCTCCACCGTCACGTCGTTGGAGGACACCAGGTACTCCGTCGTGTGGACGGCGACGCCGCCCGGCTTCAGGCAGTCCATCTGCTCCACCACGAAGTCGGCCCCCGCCGCCAGGGTGCCCAGGTGCTCGAGGGCACACGACGACCAGGTGAAGTCGAAGCCGCCCCCGGTGCGGAGGTCGCCGGGAAGGGCGTTCATGTCCACCGCCTGGAAGCGCACACGGCGGGCGAACTCGTCCGGGTCGCACAGCCCCCATTGGTTGAGGTTCTCCAACCCGCCCGCCCACTCGGACGACGAATCCGTCCACCCGCTCGCCACCGCCGCCTGGCGCGGCTGGTCCGTGGCCACCACGTCGCAGCCCTCGGCGGCGAACAGAGCCGTCAGCGGCTCCTGGCCCACCCCGAAGCCGAGGCCACTCCGCCCCGGCGCCAACATCCCCCGTTCGTGCAGCGCCTCGGCCACGAAGAGCCACTCCCACATTTTGCGGTGGAGCATGACGTCCCGCCGACCTTCGCCACCGCCAGCGCCACCGCCACCGCCACCGCCACCGCCACCGCCACCGCCACCACCACCACCACCACCGACCGCCGGCGCCCCGCCATCGCCGTCGTCGCTGCCGGCCCACATGGGCCGCAGACGGTCCGCCCAGGTCCGCAAGGCCGGCGAACGCAGCGACTCGGCCGAGCACAGTTGCGAGCGCAGCACCATGACCGGGCGACCTTATCCGGGGCACCGGCCCGCCCGACTCGACCCGACCCGACCCGTCCCCGGTCGAGTCCGTAGCCCCCTAAATCCGCTCGAAGTTCCGGGCCAGCTCCCAGTCCGTGACGTGGCGGTTCGACGCCAACCACTCCTGCTCGGCCGTGTTCAACAGGTGGTGGTGCACGTCCGGCCCGAACGCCTCGAGCGCAACCGCCGAGGAGCGCAGCGCCTCAATGGCCTCCACCAGCGTCGTCGGGACACGGGGCACGTCGGTCGCCTCGTACGCGTTCACCGGGTAGGGGTCGCCGGGATCGAGATCATGGTCGATCCCGTACAGCCCGGCCGCGATGGACGCCGCCAGCACTATGTACGGATTCACGTCCGCCCCGGGAATCCGCGACTCCACCCGCCGGCCGGCCCCGTGCCCGACCACCCGGAAGCCGCACGTCCGGTTGTCCTCGCCCCACACCGCCGCCGTGGGTGCCCAGCTCCCGGGCACGTAGCGCCGGTAGGAGTTCACCGTGGGCGCCGAGCACCAGGCCAGTTCGCGGGCGGCGTGGATCTGGCCGGCCAGGAAACGCCGTCCCAACGTCGACAGCGCGGCCGGGTCCGACGGGTCCGCCATGAGCGGCTCGCCACTCTCGAGGTCCCACAGGCTCGTGTGCACGTGGCACGACGACCCGACGTCGTCCATCGTCCACTTGGCCATGAAGGTGGCCGCCCGCCCCTCCTGGGCCGCGATCTCCTTGATCCCGTTCTTGAACACCAGGTGGCGGTCCGCCATCGACAGCGCCTCGTCGTAGGTGACGTTGACCTCGTGCTGGCCCCGGCCGGCCTCGCCCTTCGAGAACTCCACCGGGATGTTCGCGCCCCGCATTTCGTTACGGATGCGGCGCAGGACGTACTCCTCGCGCGCCGTCTGCAGCAACTGGTAGTCCTCGATGGTCGACGTGTGCGGCGTCAGTCCCCGCCACCCGGCCTCGGCCGCCGACGCGTAGGAATCCTCGAACAGGAAGAACTCGAGCTCGGTGGCCGAGCACACACGCAGCCCCCGCTCGGCCGCCCGCTCGAGCTGGCGCCGCAGCATCTGGCGCGGCGAGACCTCCACCGGCACCCCGGCCTGGTCCTGCAGGTCGCAGATGACCATGGCCGTCCCGGGCAGCCACGGGATGTTCCTCGCCGTGGCGTAGTCCGGCAGGCAGACCACGTCGCCATAGCCGGTGTCCCAGTTGGTGAAGCGGTACCCGGGCAGGGGGTTCATGTCGACGTCGACCGCCAGCAGGTAGTCGCACGCCTCAATCCCGTGTTCGGCCACGTGGGCGGTGAAGAAGTCGCTGGTCACCCGCTTGCCCACCGGGCGCCCGTGCATGTCGGGGAAGGCCACGACGACAGTGTCGACGGAGCCCTCCGCAATTCCCCGGTCGATCAGCGCTCGGCTCGTCATATGTGCCGCCATGTTGGTCGCACCCGGCGCCAGCGTCCAGCCCCGTTGCAGCTGTGCCCACTCTGTGTTTGTACGCTGCAGGGCATGATCCCGCTCATCGGCGTCTCCACCTACGTGGCCGAGGCCAGCTGGGGCCGCTGGCAGCGCCGGGCGGCCGTTCTGCCCGACAACTACTTCGAACTGGTGGCCACCGCGGGCGGCCGGCCCCTCCTGCTGCCCCCGCCGAGCACCGCCCCCGAGGGCCCCGGCGCCGCGGCCGACGAGGTGATCGCCATCCTCGACGGACTCGTTCTCACCGGGGGCGGGGACGTCGACCCCCGGGCCTACGGCGAGGAGCCCGAGCCCGAGGTCAACGGCGTGGACGAGAACCGCGACGCCAGCGAACGGGCGCTGCTGGCGGCGGCTCTACGCGCCGACCTGCCCGTGCTGGCCATCTGCCGCGGCTGCCAGGTCCTCAACGTCGAGCTGGGCGGCACCCTGCACCAGCACCTGCCCCATGTGGTCGGCCACACCGAACACCGCAACGCGCCCTACGTGTTCGGCGACGTCGAGATCGGCACCGTGCCGGGCACGCTGGCCGCCGGCGTCTTCGGCGCCACGCCCACGGTGCGCTGTTCGCACCATCAGTCCATCGCCGCCCTCGGCCGCGGCCTGGTCACCACCGCGGCCACCACCGACGGGGTGATCGAGGCGGTGGAGCTTCCCGAGGCCCGCTTCGTCCTCGGCGTGCAGTGGCACCCCGAGGAGGGGATGGACCGCCGTCCCTTCGATGCACTCATCGAGGCGGCCCGGACCTATGCCCGGGAGCGGGACCACACGCCGTCGCGCCGCAGCGCCTGACCATATGACCACCTGATCCCCCAGGCCAGCGGCAGCGTGGCCGTCGTCCGGGGGCCGTTCGCGCCCACCCGGTGCGTCCCGGACCGACCGGTGCCGGGTAGTCTGCCGCCATGCCCAAGAGCGGTGGTCGCAGTGTCGTCAAGCCCGTCGCCGCCGCCGCGGTGACGCTGGGGACCATCGCCAGCATCTGGTGGTTCGCGCTCAAGCCCCGCCGCCGGGCCAAGGCCGAGCAGGGGATCACCTCCGAGAAGCTCTGAGTCCGGGGGGCCTGGCGGCCCCGCCGCCCGCTCCTGCCCTCATCCCACCGGCGGCAACCCTTCGACCAGCGCCGGCAGGCAGTCGCTGAGGGAACCGAACACCACGACGTCGGCCAGGCGGTCCATGTCGGTCGGCCCGCCGTTCACTATGACCACCACGGCACCGTGCCGCACGGCTGTCGGTACCAGCCCGGCCGCGGGGAAGACCCCCAACGTGGTCCCGACCGCCAGCAGCAGGTCGCACTCCGCCGCCGCCGCCTCGGCCCGCACCAGGTCCTCGGGCACCAGGCTCTGGCCGAAGCTGATGGTGGCCGACTTCAAGATGCCCCCGCACACTTCACCGTCCCACGCCTTCAGGCAGGACGGGTCCTCCTCGCCGGACCGCACACGCTCGTGCACGACCTCGGCCGGTTGGCGGTCGCCGCAGCGCATGCAGGCCACCTGGCGCGTCGTGCCGTGGATCTCGACGATCAGCGTCGGATCGGACCCGGCCGCCTGGTGCAACCCGTCGATGTTCTGGGTGACCAGCGTGTGCAGACGCCCGCTGCGCTCCAGGGCGACCAGCGCCACGTGGCCGGCGTTGGGTGACGACTCCCATATGGGCGAGGTCAGACGGCTCTGCCACGAGTGCTTCCGCAGGTCGGCGTCGGACAGGTAGGCCTGCAGGGTGGCCCGCTTCTCTGCGGCCGGGTTCTTGGTCCACACGCCCTGCGGCCCGCGGAAGTCGGGGATGCCCGAGTCGGTCGAGATCCCCGCGCCCGAGAGCACCACGACACGGCGCGCCCGGCTCAGCAGCGCCCGGGCCTGCTCCAGCGCCTGCGCCAGCGCCAGCGCCAGCGCCTGCCCGTCGACCTCGTCGTCCATGCCCGGCCATGGTGCCACGATGCGGGCCTACGCTGCCCCGGTGCCCCGGGCCGACGAGGCTCCCACCGTCACCATCCTCCGTCCCGCCGACGCCGCGGACCGCCAGCGCCGCGCCGCCGGCGCCCTGCTCGCCCGCGGCTGCCGAGCCGGTGACCGCGTCGTCTTCGCGCTGGGCTCGTCGCCCGACCTGATCTGCGCCGTGCTCGGCGCCGCCCGGGTGGGACTGGTGCCGGTCCTGCTCAACGCCACCCTCACCGAGGCCGAGCGCGACGGGCTGGCCGACGACGCCGAACCCGTCGTCCGTGTCCTCGACGGCGGGGCCCTGGCCGCCCTCATGGAGGGCGCCCCGGCCGACCTGGCTCCGTACCCGCTCACCCGCCCCATGCACTACACGTCGGGCACCACGGGCCGGCCCAAGGGGGTGACCACCGGCCTGTGGGACGAGGCCACGGCGCGGGCCGTGGTCGAGGACGAGATGTCGGTCTGGCACTTCGATCCGGCCGACCTGCACCTGGTCTGCTCGCCCATGTACCACACGGTCTGCGTCCGCTTCTGCACGAACACGCTGCTCGCCGGCGGCTCGCTGGCCGTGCTCAGCCGCTTCGACGCCGCCCTCGCGCTGCGGACGCTGCGGCGCCACCGGCCCACCACCACCTTCCTGGTGCCGACGCATCTGCAGCGGATTCTGCAGCGTCCCGAGCTCGGCCCCGACGAGGTGTTCGACTCGCTGCGCCTCCTGGCCCACGCCGGCGCGCCCTGTCCCGAGCCGCTCAAGCGGGCCACCATGGCCCGCGTGCTGCCGGGCCGCGTGTGGGAGTTCTACGGCTCCACCGAGGCGCAATTCACCGTGTGCTCGCCCGAGGAGTGGCTCGAGCACCCCGGCACCGTCGGCCGTGCTCGCGCCGGTCGCTCGCTCTCGGTCGTCCCCGTCGACGACGAGGACGACCCGGCCGTCGACCGCGTCGAGCCGGTCGAGCCCGGCACCATCTGGGCCACCATGCCCGCCTTCGCCCGCTTCGGCTACTGGCGTGACGAGGAGGCCACGCGCCGGGCCTGGCGGGGCGACGCCTGCACCGTCGGCGACCTCGGCACGCTCAGCCCCGACGGCTACCTGTACCTGAGCGGCCGGCGCCACGACCTCATCATCAGCGGCGGCGTGAACGTCTATCCGGCCGAGGTGGAGAACGTGCTGGCCGCCGCGGCCGGAGCGGCCGGCATCGCCGAGGTGGCCGTGTTCGGCCTGCCCGACGAGCAGTGGGGCCAACGGGTGTGCGTCGCCTTCGTCGCCGACGACGCCGGGGCCGAGGATGCCCTGCGGGCCGCCGCCTCGGCTCACCTCGCCCCCTACAAGCGGCCCAAGTCGTATTTCCGGGCCGAGGACCTCCCGCACACCGCCACCGGCAAGCTCGTCCACCGGGCCGTGGCCGAGCATCTGGGGCTCGATACCGGCGCCGGGCGGTAGGTTCGGCCCATGCCCTTCGCCACCATCAACCCCGCTACCGGCAAGACCGAGAAGGTGTTCCCGACCCTCACGCCCGAGGAGGTGGATGCGAAGCTCGACCGGGCCGTGGCCGCCTTCGCCGACTACCGGACCACGACCTACGCCGAGCGGGCGCGGCACCTGATCACCGCGGCCGAGCTGCTCGAGGGCGAGGTGCCCGACGTGGCGCGCATCCTGACCATCGAGATGGGCAAGACGTTCGCCGCCGCCAAGGCCGAGGTGTCCAAGTGCGCCGCCGGGCTGCGCTGGTTCGCCGACAACGGCGAGCGGCTCCTGGCCGACGAGCCGATCGCCACCTCAGCCTCGAAGTCGTACATCCACTACCAGCCCATCGGCGTGGTGTTGGCCGTCATGCCGTGGAACTTCCCCTTCTGGCAGGTCATCCGCTTCGCCGCCCCCGCCCTCATGGTGGGCAACTGCGGGCTGTTGAAGCACGCGTCGAACGTGCCCCAGACGGCGGCGGCCCTCGAGGACCTGTTCCGCCGGGCCGGCCTGCCCGAGGGCGTGTTCACCAACCTCTACGTGGAGTCGAAGGACGTGGCGGCGATCATCGAGGACCCGCGGGTGGCCGCGGTGACGTTGACCGGCAGCGAGCGCGCCGGCATGTCGGTGGCCGCCGCGGCGGGGCACGCGCTCAAGAAGAGCGTGCTCGAGCTCGGCGGCTCCGACCCCTTCATTGTGCTGGCCTCGGCCGACCTCGATGCGGCCGTGCGCACCGCCGTCACCGCCCGCGTGCAGAACAACGGCCAGTCGTGCATCGCGGCCAAGCGCTTCATTGTGGTCGACGAGGTGGCCGACGCCTTCCTGGCCAAGTTCACCGAGTCCATGGACGCGCTGGTCGTGGGCGATCCCTTCGACCCGGCCACCGAGATCGGCCCCATCGTCACCGAGGCCCAGCGCGACGAGCTGGTCGGCCAGGTGGAGGCGGCGCGCGCCCAAGGGGCGACGGTGCACGCCGGCGCCAAGGTGCCCGACGGCGACGGCTGGTACTTCGCCCCCACCGTGCTCTCGGGCGTGACCATGGACATGCCGGTGGCCCAGGAGGAGATCTTCGGCCCCGTGGCCATGGTGCTGCGGGTGCCCGACCTCGACAGCGCGCTCGACGCGGCCAACGCCACCACTTTCGGGCTGGGCTCGAGCGTGTGGACGTCGGACCGGGACGAGGTGCAGCGCTGCATCGAGGGCGTCGAGGCCGGGGCCGTTTTCGTCAACGCCATGGTGGCGTCCATGCCCGAGCTGCCCTTCGGCGGCATCAAGCGGTCCGGCTTCGGCCGCGAGCTCTCAGAGGTGGGCCTGAAGGAGTTCGCCAACGTGAAGACGGTGTACGTGGCGTGACGGTCCAGCTTCGCCGCACCTGCCCGGGCCGTGACGTAGCCCGGTGCTCACCTACCTGGACCATGCCGCCACCGTGCCGCTGCGGCCCGAGGTCGCCGCGGCAATGGCCGAGGTGCACGCCGAGCTGCTCGGCAACCCCACGGGGAGCCATCCGCCCGCCCAGCGGGCACGCCGCCTGCTCGAGGAGGCCCGCGACGAGGTGGCCGCCTTCCTCGGCCGCGACCCGGGCCAGGTGGTGTTCACTTCCGGTGGCACCGAGTCGGCCAACCTGGCCGTCCTGGGCACGGTCGACGCCGCGCTGAGCGAGCGCGGCGAAGCGGTCGTGCTGTCCTCGGCGGTGGAGCATCCGGCGGTGCGCCAGTCGTGCCGGGCGGCGGCGCGCCTCGGGGCCGACGCCCGGGAGCTGCCCGTCGACCGGGCCGGCGTGCTCGACCTCGACGCGCTGGCGCGGACGCTGTCGTCTCGCGTGGCCCTGGTGGCGATCATGGCAGCCAACAACGAGACCGGCGTGGTGCAGCCGGTGGCCGACGTCGTGGCCGCCGTGCGCCGCCGCGCCGCGCACGCGGCCGTCTTCAGCGACGCGGTGCAAGCCGCCCCCTTCCTCGACGTGGCCCAGGTCACGGCGGGCGCCGACCTGGTCTCGCTGAGCGCGCACAAGGTCGGCGGCCCGGTCGGCGTGGGTGCGCTCGCCGTCCACCCCGGCGTGGCGCTGACCCCGCGCCAGCACGGTGGGGGACAGGAGCGCGAGCGGCGCAGCGGGACCCAGGACGTGGCGGGGGCCGTCGGGCTGGCGACCTCCTTGCGCCTCACCGCAGACGAGCGGGCGGCCACGGCCGGGCGGGTCGAGGGACTGCGGGACCGGCTGGCGGCCGGTCTGCTCGACGCACTGCCCGAGGCGCACCGCACGGTGCCGGCGGGTGTGGCCGTGCTGGCGGGCCACCTGCACCTGTGCCTGCCGGGCCTCGAGCGCGAGGAGCTCTTGGTGGCGCTGGGCGCCGAGGGAGTGTGCGTCTCGGGAGGCTCCTCGTGTGCCAGTGGGGCGCTCGAGCCCAGTCACGTGCTGGCCGCCATGGGGGTTCCGGCCGACCTGGCCGAGGGGGCAATCCGCTTCTCCCTCGGCTCGCGCACCTCCGAGGCGGACGTGGACCGGGCGCTGTCCGTGGTGCCGGCGGCCGTGGCCTCGCTCCGTATCCGCGCCTGAGCAGCCCGGTGGCACACTGTGCCCATGCGTGTGCTGGTGGCCATGTCGGGCGGCGTCGACTCGTCCGTCGCCGCCGCGCTCCTGGTCGAGCAGGGTCACGAGGTGGTCGGCGCCACTCTCAAGCTCTGGGGCGGCGAGTCCGATTCGGGGTGCTGCTCCGTGGCCGACGTCGAGGACGCCCGCCGGGTGGCCCAGCAACTCGGCATCGACCACCACGTCTTCAACCTGACCGAGGATTTCGACCGGCACGTGGTGGCGCCCTATGTCAGCGAGCACGGCCGGGGGCGCACGCCCAACCCGTGTATCGAGTGCAACCGGACCATGAAGTTCGACCGCCTGCTCGAGCGGGCGGCGCGGCTGCGCTTCGACCGGTTGGCGACCGGCCACCACGCCCGGGTGACCGCTGAGCGCGTCTACCGCCTGCGCCGGGGTGCCGACCCGGCCAAGGACCAGTCCTACGTGCTCTCCATGCTGGGCCAGGACGCGCTGGCCCGTGTCGTCTTCCCGGTGGGAGAGCTGACCAAGGACGAGGTGCGGGCCCGGGCCCGGCGGCTCGGGCTGCGCACCGCGGCCAAGCCCGACAGCCAGGACGTGTGCTTCATCGGGAGTGCCGAAGGGCGCCAGGGGTTCCTGGCCCCGCGGCTGGCGCTGCATGCCGGGGTGGTGGTCGACACCGAGGGCCGTCCCGCCGGGTCGGTGGAGGCGGTGGAGCTGGTGACGGTGGGGCAGCGGCGCGGCATGGGGCACGGCAGCGACGGCCGGCGCCGCTATGTGACCGCGGTGGACGTGGCGGCGCGCCGGGTGACAGTGGGCAGTGCGGCGGAGGTGCTGCGCTCGACCGTGCGGCTGGCCGGCCCTTCTCTGACCTGGGTGGACCGTCCGCTGGCGGTGGGCGCGCGGGCGATGGCCCAGGTGAGCGCCCACGGCCGGCCGGTCCCCTGCACGCTGGAGGACGGCGGCGAAGACCCGGGCACGGACGTCGCCGCCGCAGACGGGCCGGCAGGCCTGGTGCTGCGTTTCGACGAACCGCAGCGACCGGTGGCACCGGGCCAGACGGTGGCCCTCTACGACGCGCTCGAGCCCGACGCCGTGGTCGGCGCCGGCATCGCCGCCTGAGCGTGGCCGGCCGCGCGGCTCAGGACCCGCCGCTGGCGGCGCCGGCGGCGGAGCGCGCCGCCGAGCTGCGCGCCCTGATCGGCCGGGCCAACGAGCTCTACCACGTGCTCGACTCGCCCGAGATCCCCGACGCCGAGTACGACCTCCTTGTCCTCGAGCTGCGCCAGCTGGAGGCGGAGCACCCGTCGCTGGCCACGCCGGACTCGCCGACGCACACCGTGGGCGCAGCGCCGTCGGGCCTCTTCCAAGAGGTCCGGCACCGCGTCCCGATGATGAGCCTCGACAACGCGTTCGACGAGGACGAGCTGCGGGCCTGGGGCGAGCGGTTGCGCCGGGCCGAGCCGAGCCTCGACCTCGACACGCTCGCCTTCTCGAGCGAGCCCAAGGTCGACGGCGTCGCCATGTCGCTCACCTACGAGCGCGGCCGGTTCGTCCAGGCGGCCACGAGGGGCGACGGCGTGACGGGGGAGGACGTGACGGCGAACGTGGCCACGGTCGCCGACGTGCCCAGGACGCTGGCCAAGGCCGGCGGCCCCTACCCCGACCTGCTCGAGGTCCGCGGCGAAATCTACATGCCGGTGGCCGAGTTCGAGGCCATGAACAAGCGCCAGGCCGACGCCGGCGAGCGCCTCTTCGTCAACCCGCGCAACTCAGCCGCCGGCGCGCTGCGCCAGAAGGACCCGAACGTGACGGCCCAGCGGCCGCTCCACTTCTGGGCCTACCAGGTGGGCGTCGTCGAGGGCGCCCCCCGGGGCAGCGCCTGGCCGGCCACGACGCAGAGCGCCACGCTGGCCCAGCTGAGGAAGGCCGGCCTCCCCGTCAGCCCCGACGCCCGCCTGGTCGAGGGCATGGCCGCCGTCGTGGCGCGCTGCCGCGAGCTCGAGGCGGGGCGGCACGCCCTGGCCTACGAAATCGACGGCGTGGTCACCAAGGTGGACGACCTGGCGCTGCACCGGGTTCTCGGGGCCACCTCGCGGGCGCCCCGCTGGGCCATCGCCTTCAAATTCCCGCCGGAGGAGCGCACGACGCGGCTGCTCGACATCATGGTCTCGATCGGCCGCACGGGCCGGGCCACCCCCTTCGCCCGCCTCGAGCCGGTCTTCGTGGGGGGTTCGACGGTCGGCGTGGCCACGCTGCACAACGAGGACCAGGTGGCGGCCAAGGACGTGCGCCCCGGCGACCTGGTCGTCGTGCGCAAAGCGGGTGACGTGATTCCCGAGGTGGTCGGGCCGGTCAAGAGCGGCCCGGGCGTGCCCACACGACGCAAGGGCAAGTGGAAGTTCCCGACGGCGTGCCCGGCCTGCGGCCAGCCGCTGGTGCGCCTGCCCGGCGAGAGCGACACCTACTGCACCAACATCGACTGCCCGGCCCAGCGCGTGCAGCGCATTTCGCACTACGCCTCCCGTTCGGCCATGGACATAGAAGGTCTGGGCGAGGAACGCGTGTTCCAGCTCGTCGGAGCGGGGCTGGTCGACGACGCCGCCGATCTCTACGACCTGCGCGTGGAGCAGCTGGTGGCGCTGGAGCGCTTCGGCGAGTTGTCGGCGCGCAATCTGGTGGCGGCCATCGAGGCGTCCAAGTCCCAGCCGCTGAGCCGCCTGCTGGTGGCGCTCGGCATCCGCCACGTCGGTCCCACCGGGGCGCGGGCGGTGGCGCGCGCCTTCGGCACGCTCGAGGCCATTGAGGCCGCCGGCGCCGAGGAGCTGGCGGCGGTGGACGGGGTGGGCGGCGTCATCGCGGCCAGCCTGTCCGAGTTCCTCTCGGCCGAGGTCAACGAGGGTGTGATCGGGCGGCTGCGCGCGGCCGGGGTCGGCACGACGGAGCCGGGGACCGCCGGATCGGAGCCCGGCGGGGCCGGGGCGGCGGCCGGACCGGAGCAGACGCTCGACGGCAGGACGGTGGTGGTCACCGGGGCGGTGCCGGGCTACACCCGCGAGGGCGCGGAAGAGGCCATCATGGCGCGCGGTGGGAAATCACCGGGAAGCGTGTCCAAGAAGACGTTCGTGCTCGTCGTCGGCGACGCGCCCGGCGCGAGCAAGCTCAAGAAGGCCGAGGAACTGGGCGTCCCCACCGTCGAGGCGGGACTCTTCGAGACGCTGCTCGAGACGGGTGAACTGCCGGGTTGAACCCCCGGCGCAGGTGCGCCGCCGAACCGGGCAGCAGGTGAGAAGGCGTCCACCGGCGATGCGTGCGGGAAAAGTAGCGTAGGGACTGCCCCGATGCCCCTGATCTCAGATTCCATCGGCCGGGTCCTAGGGAAGCGGTACCGGCTGCTCTCCGCTCTGGGCACCGGCGCTTCGGCTCACGTCTTCCTGGCCGAGGACGTGTCGCTGCAGCGCCACGTCGCGGTCAAGGTGCTCCAGCCCGGGCTGGCCACCGACGAGTCGTTCCTCAAGCGCTTCCGGGCCGAGGCGCGCTCGGTCGCCTCCCTGAACCACCCGCACGTGTTGCGCGTCTTCGACTGGGGTGACGACGCGGACGGGCCGTATCTGGTGTTGGAGTATCTCGGTGGGGGCTCGCTGCGCGACCTGCTGGACCGGGGCGACCACCTGACGCACTCGCAGGCGGCCTCGCTCGGGACCGAGGTGGCCCAGGGGCTGGCCTACGCGCACGCCCGGGGGCTGGTCCACCGCGATATCAAGCCGGCCAACCTGTTGTTCGACGAAGAGGGCCGGGTGCGGGTGGCCGACTTCGGCGTGGCCCGGGCCCTGGCCGAGGCGGCCTGGACCGAGCCGGCCGGGGCCATGGTGGGGACGGCCCGGTACATCTCGCCCGAGGCTGCCGCGGGGAAGCCGGTGGACGGTCGGGCCGACGTCTACTCACTGGCGCTCGTCTTGTACGAGGCGGTGACCGGGACGGTGCCCTTCGTCACCGACACGACCATGGGGACGCTGGCGGCGCGCATAGGGCAACCGCTGCCGCACGACCCCGCCCTCGGGCCCCTCGACGACGTGCTGGCCCGGGCGGCGGCACCCGAGGTCGGGGCGCGCCTGGACGCGGCCGGGCTGGCGGCGCGGTTGGGAGCGCTGGCCGCCGCGTTGCCGACGCCGGCGCCGCTGCCGCTGATCGTCCCGCACCTCGAGGACTCGGCGCCCATTGCCGGGTTCCGGGCCCCCGGGGTGTCGGAACTGACGGAGGACCCGGGCGGCCAGGGCCAGACGGCCGTCGCCATGGGGACGGCCAGCGCCGCCGCGGCTCCGGTCGGCACCAAGGCCGGGCCCGGCCAGATCTTCGACGCCGAGCCCAACGGGGCGGGGACGACCACGGCCAGCCGGCCGCTGATCGCCCGCACGTTCAAGCGGGGCGGCCGTGGGCCCGGACGGCTCCGGACGCGGCGGAACTGGTGGATCGCGGCGGCGGTGGCGGTCGTGGTGCTGATCGCCGGCGGGTTGGCGGCCGCCTTCGCCACCAAGGCGTTCACGCCCTCGCACCCGACGCCGGCCCTGGTGGGACTCCCGCTGACCCAGGCCCGGGCCGACGCGACCAAGGTCCACATGTCGCTGCACCTGGCCAAGCCGGTGAAGTCGATCACGGTCGGGGCGGGGAACGTGGTGCTCCAGAGCCCCAAGTCGGGCGTGTCGCAGAAGGAGGGCTCGACCATCACGGTGGCGGTGTCGGACGGCCCGCCCAACGTGACCATCCCCTCGCTGACCAACATGACGTGCGCCCAGGCGGCGGCGGCGCTGCTGAACGTGCACATCAAGTCGGTGTGCGCGCCGGGCGCCTACAACAACAACATCACGGCCGGCGTGCTCGACATTTGGACGATCGGCTCGACGCAGAACCCGACCGCGGCTCCCTATGGCTCCACCATCACGCTGGTGCCCTCGCTCGGGCACGCGCCGGTGCCCGTGCCGAGCATCCCGAACACGTACACGTTCGCCCAGGCCCAGGCGGCGCTGCAGGCGGTGGGGCTGACGGCGACGCAGGCCAACACCTCCTCGACGACCGTGGCCCAGGGCGACGTGATCTCGACGACGCCGGCCAGCGGTGCCTCGGCACCCTTCGGCTCGGCGGTGACCGTGACGGTGTCGACCGGTCCACCGACGACCACCATCCCCAACGTCATCGGTGACACGGTGTCGCAGGCCACCACGGCCATAGAGAACCAGGGCCTGACCGCGTCGGGCGTGCAGGGCAACCCGAACGGCACCGTGGTGGGCACCCAGCCGTCGGTCGGCTCGACCGTGGACACCGGCTCCGCGGTGGAGCTCTTCGCGCACTGACCCACCGCTCCATGGCGCTCCCCTTCGACCCGGCCTGCGACCTCTGCGAGGCGGCGCGCCTGTCGGAGTGGCATCACGAGGACGACGTCTGCTGGGTGGCCGACTGCGAGGTGTGCGGCGTGCCCATGGTGGTGTGGAAGCACCATGGGCCGGTGCCGCCCGACGACGCGGTCGAGCACATGCTGGTCGAGCTGAGCCGGGTGGCCGACGCCCATTTCGGCGCCGGCGAGTGGTCGGTCGACCGCGTGATGCGCCAGATCCCCAACCACTTCCATGCCCACGGCCGCGACCCCAACTGGTGGTACCGGCTGCGCGGTTTGCGCTGAGGTAGCCCAATTTGGGCACCGGTAGGGTGTCCCGACGTGGAGGTGACCCCGGTCGAGCCGTCCGACGCGCTCCTCGACCCCTCCCGCGACCCCGGCGGCGGGGCCATGGGGACGCTGGGCGACGGCTCGGTCGAGACCAACTGGTTCGCCCTCCTGCACCGCCGGGTCACGGCCCGGGCCGAGCGCAGCCCCCGCTACCAATGGTGGTCGCTGGTGGCGCTCCTGGCCGGCCTGCTGTCGCTCAACATCACCTTCACCGTCTTCGTGGTGGCCCTGCCCACGGTGAAGGCGGACTTCCACACCAACTTCTCCGTGCTCGCCTGGGCCTCGACGGGCCCGCTGCTGGCCTTCGGCGTGGCGGCGCCCTTCTTCGGCAAGATCGGCGACCTCTTCGGCCACCGGCGCCTCTACCAGTTCGGCCTGCTCGGGGCCATGGTCAGCGCGGTGCTGACGGCCACGGCGCCCGACGTCGGCATGCTGCTGTTCGCCCGGGCCCTCGACGGCGTGCAGGGGGCGGCGACGGGGACGGCGTCGATGGCGATCATTCTCGAGCTGTTCGCGCCCGCGGACCGGGTCAAGGCCCTCGGGTGGTGGTCGCTGGTGGGCGCCGGGGGGCCGGTCCTGGGTGTGACCCTGGGCTCGCCGATCATCCAGTACTTCGGGTGGCGGACGCTGTTCTGGGGCCAGCTCGTCCTGCTGGTCGTGGCGTCGGTCGTGGTGGCGCTGCTGCTGCCGGCCGGGCGGCGGGCCCGCGACCGGCGGCGGCTCCGGGGCTCGAGCATCTGGGCGGGCATGGACTGGGTCGGCAGCTGGAGCCTGGCCGGCGCCGTGACGGCGGCCATGCTGGTGCTGAGCATCGGGCCCATCGCCGGGTGGACGTCACCGGCCGTGGTCGCCTGCGGGGTGGTGGCCGTTGCGCTGGGCGTGGTGTTCGTGTGGCGCGAGACCACCTTCGCCACGCCGCTGGTGCCGACGACCTACTGGCGCCGGCGCAACTTCATGTTCCCGATGGGCACCAAGTTCTTCACCAGCTTCGCCTACTTCGGCGCCTTCTTCTTGTTCCCGTTGCTCATGGAGCAGGTCTACGGCTACAGCGTCTCCCAGGTCGGCTTCCTGTCGGTGGCGCGGCCCCTGGTCTTCGCGATCAGCGCGCCCATTGCCGGGTACCTGACGGTGCGCACGGGGGAGCGCACGTCGACCCTCTTCGGCACCGCCTCCCTGCTGCTCTCCATGGTGCTGTTCGCCACGCTCGAACCCTCGTCGGGACTCGTGGTCATCGTGGTGGCGCTGGCGCTCTCGGGCCTCGGCATGGGCGTGTCGATGCCGGCCACGTCGGCCACCATGTCCAACGAGCTGGCCGAGTCCGAGTACGGGGTGATGAGCGCGGCGCAGTTGCTGGCCAGCCAGGTCGGCGAGGTGGCCGGCATTCAGCTGGTGCTGACGATTCAGGAGTCGATCGCGCGCCACGAGGGCCTGGCGGACGTGCACCACTCGACCGCGCTGCTGCACAGCTTCAGCGTGCCGTTCTGGGTGGGCGCGGCCGTGGCCGCGCTGGCCGTGGTGTGCGCGCTGTTCATACGACCGCTGCCCCGTCGGGCGCCGGCCGCCGAGCTGATGGTCGACCCGGCCTGACGCGGCGTCGGCCGTTACTCGGTGATGTCGCGCAGGCGCGCCGCCATTTCGGCCGCGTTGGGGTCGGAGGCGCCCGGGGTGGATTGCAGGGCCATCAGCTTGGCCATGTCGCCCTCGACGCGCACCTTGCCGGCCATGAACGCCTGCATGCCCGCCTGGGGGTTGCCCTCGACGAGGATGGCCTTGGCCGTGTCGTAGTCGACGGTGACCTTGAGGTCCTGCACCTCGAGGTGGCCGATGTCGAGCACCAGCTCGCCGGTCGACGTGTCCATGTGGGCGTGCACGTCGTCGGCGGAGAACGGCACCTGGGTGACGACCAGGTTCATGCGGACGGCGTGCGGGACGGGGGGCGTCTTGCCCTCGTACTCGGCGCGGATTTTGCGGGCTTCCTCGAGCCACTCGTCGCTGAGGAACGGGTACGACGGCATGCGTGCTCCTTCTACTTTCTACGGTTACGGTCCAGTACCACCTGGCGCCGGAACCCTACTCGCGGCGCCGGTAGGCTGCCGGTCCGTGAGCGCCTCCGTCATCGCCGGTGCCGAGCCCTATTCCGCCACCGGGGACGGCCGCGGCGCGTTGGTCCTGCACGGGTTCACCGGCAACCCCCAGTCGATGCGCGGCCTGGCGCTGGCGCTGGCCGACGCCGGGTTCACGGTGGAGATGCCGCTGCTCCCGGGGCACGGCACGGCCATTGAGGACATGGTCCCCACCCGATGGAAGGACTGGTCCGACGCGGCCGAGCAGGCGTACACCGAGTTGGCGGCGCGCAGCGACGCCGTGGTCCTGGCGGGCCTGTCGATGGGCGGGAGCCTGAGCATCTGGCTGGCCGAGCACCATCCCGAGATCGCCGCCATCGCCGTGGTCAACCCGCTGGTGGTCCCGCCCGAGAAGGACGCCCTCGACTTCATTGAGGCGATGGTCGAGGGTGGCGACGAAGTGGCCCCGGGCATCGGCTCGGACATCGCGCTGGAGGGTGCGGTCGAGTCGGCCTACCCGGGCTCGCCGTTGCGGGCCGCGCTGTCACTGTTCGAGGGCGTGACCGAGGTGGAGGCCCGGCTCGAGGCGGTCACCTGCCCCGTGCTCGTCTTCACCAGCCTGCAGGACCACGTGGTCGACCCGAAGTCGAGCGCCGAGCTCGTGGCGCGGGCCAAGGGTCCGGTGGAGCAGGTGGTGCTGGAGCGCAGCTACCACGTGGCCACGCTCGACTACGACAAGGACGAAATCGAGACGCGCACGGTGGAGTTCCTGTCCGGCGTGCTGGCGACGTGAACCCGCCCGGCGACACGGACGACGCTCCGGTCGGGGTGACGCTCAGCCGGGAGGATGTCGTGCACGTGGCCAAGCTGGCCCGGCTGGAGCTGACCGACGACGAGGTGGATCTCTTCACCGCGCAGCTGCGCACCGTGCTCGACCACGCGGCCGACGTGGCGGCGCTCGACCTGTCCCACTTGGAGCCGTCGTCGCATCCCATCGCGCTCGAGAACGTGCTGCGGGCCGACGTGCCCCGGCCCAGCCTCGACCGCGACGAGGTGCTGGCGGTGGCGCCGTCGGTGGAGGACCATCGCTTCCGGGTGCCGCGCATCGGGGGCGAGGCGCCATGACGGCCCTGACGACGGCCGCCGCCGTGCGATCGGGCGAGCGCTCGGCCCGGGAGGTGACCGAAGAGGCGCTGGCGGCGGTCGCCGCGGGCGACGGCGCGCTCCACACCTTCCTCAACGTCCTGGGCGACGAGGCCCGGGCGCGGGCGGACGCGATCGACGTCGAGGTGGCGGCGGGCCGCGACCCCGGTCCGCTGGCCGGCGTGCCCGTCGCGCTGAAGGACAACCTGTGCACCCGGGGGGCGGAGACGACGTGCGGCTCGAAGATCCTGGTGGGCTGGCGGCCCCCCTACGACGCCACCGTGGTGGCGGCGCTGCGGGAGTCGGGCGCGGTCGTGCTGGGCAAGACCAACATGGACGAGTTCGCCATGGGCAGCTCGACCGAGAACTCGGCCTTCGGCCCGACGCGCAACCCGCACGACCCGGGCAAGGTGCCCGGTGGGAGCAGCGGCGGCTCGGCCGCCGCCGTGGCGGCCGGCTTCGTCCCGCTCGGCCTGGGCTCCGACACCGGCGGCTCCATCCGCCAGCCGGCCGCGTTGTGCGGCGTCGTGGGCATGAAGCCGACCTACGGCCGGGTGTCGCGTTTCGGGTTGGTGGCGTTCGCCAGCTCGCTCGACCAGATCGGCCCGTTCGCCCGGACGGTGGAGGATGCGGCGCTGCTGTACGACGTCCTGGCCGGCCCCGACCCGCTCGACAGCACGTCGCTGCCGTCGGCGCCCGAGCCGACCCTGCCCTCGCTGCACGACGGAGCGGAGGGCGTGCGGGTCGGCTTGTGTCGTGACCTGGTCGACGGTTGCGCGCCCGACGTAGCCGCCCGGGTGCAGGAGGCGGCCGATGCGCTGGCCGACGCCGGAGCAAAGGTGGAGGAGATCTCGGTGCCCGAGTTCGGCTACGGGTTGTCGGCCTACTACCTCATTGCGCCCGCCGAGGCGTCGTCCAACCTGGCCCGCTACGACGGGGTGCGTTACGGGCTGCGCGTCGACGGCGAGGACGCGGCGGCCATGAACACGGCCACCCGTACGGCCGGCTTCGGCGCCGAGGTGAAGCGTCGCATCATGCTCGGTACCTACGCGCTCTCGGCCGGCTACTACGACGCCTACTACGCACAGGCGCAGCGGGTGCGGACGCTGGTGATGCGGGCCTTCGACCGGGCCTACGAGTCGGTGGACGTGCTGCTCGGCGCCACGGCGCCGACGACCGCGTTCGCGTTGGGGGCGAAGGTGAACGACCCCATGGCCATGTACATGAACGACGTGTGCACCATCCCCTCCAACCTGTCGGGGCACCCGGCCGTGTCGGTGCCCTTCGGCACGGGCGACGACGGGCTGCCCGTCGGGGTGCAGGTGCTGGCGCCGGCGCTGGGCGAGCCCATGCTCTTCCGGGTGGCGCAGGTGGTGGAGGCGCACGCGCCATGAGCGACTGGGAGCTGGTGGTCGGGCTCGAGGTGCACTGCGAGCTGGCGACGCAGACCAAGCTGTTCTGCGGTTGCCGCAACGCGTTCGGCGACGAGGCCAACGTCAACATCTGCCCGACCTGCCTCGGGCTGCCGGGCGCCCTGCCCGTGCTGAACGAACAGGCCGTCGAGCTGGCCATGCGCATCGGGGCGGCGCTGCACTGCGACATCCGCCCCTCGGTCTTCTCGCGCAAGAACTACTTCTACCCGGACCAGGCCAAGGACTACCAGATCAGCCAGTACGACCTGCCGATCAACGTGCAGGGCTGGCTCGAGTTGCCCGACGGGTTCCGCGTCGGCGTCACCCGGGCCCACATGGAGGAGGACACGGGCAAGCTGACCCACGTCGGCGCCAGCGGCCGCATCAACGCGGCCGACCACGCGCTGGTGGACTACAACCGTTCCGGGGTCCCCCTGGTCGAAATCGTGAGCGAGCCCGACCTCCGTTCGGCGGTGCACGCCCGGGCGTACGTCTCGGAGCTGCGGGGGATACTGATGGCGACCGGCGCATCCGACGGCCGTATGGAGGAGGGCTCCATGCGGGTCGACGCCAACGTCTCGGTGCGGCCGGTGGGGTCGTCGGCCTTCGGGACGCGCTGCGAAATCAAGAACCTCAACTCGCTGCGCTCGCTCGTGCGGGCCATCGAGTACGAGGCGACGCGGCAGATCGCCCTCCTCGAAGGCGGCGGCACCGTCGACCAGGAGACGAGGCACTGGGACGAATCGGCGGGACGCACCGAGTCGATGCGTTCCAAGGAGGAGGCGAACGACTACCGCTACTTCCCCGAGCCCGACCTGGTGCCGCTGGCGCCCGACGCGGCATGGCGCGACCGGGTGCGGGCCGGACTGGGCCTCATGCCGTCGGATCGGCGTCGCCAGTTGGCCGATGCGCTCGGCGGGTCGCCCAGTGCCGCCGACGCCGACCAGATCAGAGCAGTGGTCGACCTGGGACTGGACACGTTGGTGACGGCGGCGACCGGAGCCGGGGCGCCGGCGTCGTTGGCGTTGGCCCGCGCCGCCAACGAGGTGGCAGCGACCGGGGAGGCCGGATTGGCCCTCGAACCCGGTTCCTTCGCCGCGCTGGTGTCCATGGAATCGGGGGGCCAGCTGTCGGCCACCCAGTCCAAGTCGGTCCTGGCCGCCCTGATCGAGCGCGGCGGGGGCGACCCGGCGGCGCTGGCGAGCGAAATGGGGTTCGAGGCGCTCGGGGCGGACTCGCTGGCCGCGGTGTTGGACGAGGTGATCGAGAACCACCCCGACGAGTGGGCGCGCTTCGTCGAGGGTGAGGACAAGCTGATGGGTCTGTTCACCGGCGAGGTCATGAGGGCGACCTCGGGCCAGGCCAACGGCAAGGAGGTGGCGGCGGAGCTGCGCCGCCGACGGGGCTAGCTGCCGGGCCGGTCGGCTCGATCAGTCTTCGACCGGCCCGAACAGATAGCGGTCGAGCGTGGGCCCGGCCCACCGTGCGATGTGGCCGGGCGTCGCGGTCGACAGCGGCGATATCCGCATGATGTAGCGGGTGAAGGCCAGGCCCATCAGCTGCGATGACACGAGCGCCCTGCGCCGGCTGGTCATGGCCGCGCTCTCACCCTCCTTGACCGGATTGTGGGTCCAGACGCGCTCGGCCACGAACTCGCGCATGGAGTCCGCCACGCTGGGCGATACCGCCATGGCCGCCACGCAGGAGGAGAACGACGAGCCGGTACCCTCGGCCTTGTCCCACATCGCCAGGAAACCGGTGATGATGCCCGCACCGAGCGAGGCGCCCTCTGCAGAGGCATGCGTCCCCACCTGGCGCGGGTCGAAGGGCAGCGCCATGGCGGCGACGAAGAGGCTGGCCTTGCCGTCGAAATAGTGGTGGACCAGGGCCGGGTCGACGCCCGCCTCCCTGGCCACGGCGCGCAGGCTGGCCTTGTCGTAGCCCTTCTCGGCAAAGACCCGCTTAGCGGCGTCGACGATCTCGCCCCGGGTGTCGGCGTTGCCGGGCCGCCGGCCGACGCCGCCGGCGGCAGCAGCAGCCGCCGCACTCATGCCACGCTTCCAAAGAGGCCGGTCATCGGGTATTCACCAACGGAGAATTCTATGCTACAACTCATCAGTGATGAATAATACGCCGGAAAGGACACGACGGGGGCGTCCGTGAGCGAGCCGACGGGGACCACGAACCTGGGACGGCTCGCCGGTTGGTGCTACGACCACCGGCGGGCCGTGCTCGCCCTGTGGGTCATCGCCATCATCGGCGTCACCGTGCTGGCGCAGGTGGTCGGCACGGACTTCAAGAACAAATTCACGGCCGGCAACACGCCGTCCCAGCAGGCGACGAACATTTTGCAGCAGCGCTTCCCGTCCAAGTCGGGCGACACGGCGGACATCGTGTTCCACTCCGCGACACCCATCGCCGACAACGAGGCGGCGATCGACAGGGTCGTGACGAACGTGCGGCCGCTCCCGTTCGTGCGAGGGCGTCACCAGCCCGTTCTCGCCGGCCGGTGCCCACCAGATCGCGCCGCACGGCAACATCGCGTTCGCCCAGGTGCAGTTCACGACGGATACGGCGGACATCCCGACCGGCGCCGTCAAGACGGTCGTCTCCACGGCGCAGGCGGCCGCCCACCCGGGCTTCGAGGTGGAGCTCGGGGGGAATCCGATTTCGTCGGCCGTCACGGCCGCACCCGGGCCGAGTGAGGGCATCGGGATCACCGCGGCCATCCTCATCATGCTGCTGGCGTTCGGCTCCATCGTCGCCATGGGCCTGCCCATCATTACGGCGCTGGCCGGTCTGGGCGTGGGTGTCGCCCTGCTCGAACTGGTCACCCACGTCCTGGTCGTGCCGAACTTCTCGCCGGAAATGGCCATCATGATCGGCATCGGCGTGGGCATCGACTACGCGCTCTTCATCGTCACCCGCTACCGACAGGGGATCTTCGAGGGGCGTCCACCCCGTGACGCGGTGGTCACGTCGCACATGACCGCCGGGCGTTCGGTGCTCTTCGCCGGCAGCACCGTGGTGATCTCGCTGTTCGGCCTCTACCTGATCGGGCAGGCCTACATGATCGGCTTGGCCACCGCCTGCATCGCCGCGGTGCTGATGGTGCTCCTGGCCGCCTTGACGCTGTTGCCGGCCATGCTCGGGTTCGCGGGTGGCGCCATCGACAAATTGCACCTGCCGGGGCTGCTGCAGAACGGCGGGCCGCCCCCCGAGAACGGCTTCTGGCACCGCTGGAGCCGCTACGTGCAGCGGCGGGCCTGGCTGACCGGAACCGTCGCCGTCGTCATCCTCGTCGCCCTGGCGCTGCCGATGTTCAGCATGCGACTGGCCTTCACCGACGCCGGCAACGACCCCACCTCCCTCACCACGCGCCAGGCCTACGACCTCCTGGCGCAGGGGTTCGGCCCCGGGTTCAACGGCCCGCTCGTCGTGGCGGCGGACATGTCGGGACCATCCGACGTCGGCACCGTCGACCGGCTCCACGAGCGCGCTCGCCGCGCACCACGGCGGCATTGCCTTCGTGACGCCGGCCGAGTTCAATGCGTCCGACACCGGGGCGGTCATCGTCGTCTACCCGACGACCTCCCCCCAATCGTCACAGACCGAGCAGCTGGTGCAGACCCTGCGCAACGAGGTGATTCCGCCGGTCGTGGCGGGAACGACGGTGAACGCGCAGGTGGGCGGCGAGACGGCCGCCTCCATCGACGCCGCCAATTTCCTGGGTCACCGGCTGTTCATCGTCATCGGCGCCGTCCTCGTCCTGTCCTTCCTCCTCCTGATGATGGTGTTCCGGTCGCTGGTGCTCCCGCTCAAGGCCGTCATCATGAACCTGCTCAGCGTCGGCGCGGCGTACGGCGTGATGGTGGCCGTGTTCCAGTGGGGCTGGGCCGGCCGCGTCATCGGCATCGGGGAAACGGGTCCCATCGACCCGTGGATCCCGGTGGCGCTCTTCGTCGTGCTCTTCGGACTGTCGATGGACTACGAGGTGTTCCTGCTGTCGCGCATCCGCGAGGAGTGGCTGCGGACCCGCGAGAACTCGACGGCCGTGGCCGACGGGTTGGCCATCACCGGCCGCATCATCACCGCGGCGGCGGCGATCATGTTCTGTGTCTTCGCTTCGTTCGTGATCAAGGATCCGCTCCACATCCTGAAGGTCTTCGGGCTCGGACTGGCCACGGCGGTGCTGGTCGACGCCACGCTGGTCCGCATGGTGCTGGTGCCCTCGATCATGGAACTGCTGGGGCCGGTCAACTGGTGGATGCCGCGCTGGATGGACCGCTCCATCCCCAAGATCGGCGTCGAGGTCACGCCCGCCCCGCTCACGGGTCCACAGCCGGCCTGAGCGACCCGGCGGCAGCCGTATGCTGATCCGCCATGACACCGGAGTCGTCGGGCACCTTCGTTTCGCTCAACCCCGGGCGCGACGTGCAGCGGGTGGGCACGGCCGCGTACCTCGGCGAGGACGTCCGCAAAATCCACGACCCCGTGTGGGGGGTCATCGGCAACCTCGGCGACAGCCAGTGCTACCTGGGCGTCACGCTGAAGGTGGAAGCCGTCCAGGCCGCGCTGTCCCGCCGCATCGCCGACGACGACCTGGCGGTCCGCCTGATACCACCCGCGTTCACCCTCGGCGTCTCGGACGGCCAGCTCAACGGGACGCCCGAAATGCGGTTCTCCCTCGTCGGTCGAGAGGTCGTCCACGACGTGGTCGACGTGCACCTGGCGGCGAACAACGTCGCCGGGCTGGTCGCCGTCGTGGCCTGCGACAAGCCCCCGGTCGGGACGGTGGCCGCCGTGCTCGAGAACAACACGCCGGCGGTCGTCCTCTCCGACGGACCGATCAGGCCCGGGATCGACCCGGAGACGGGTGCCCGGATCGACCTGGTGTCGGCCTTCCAGGTGGCCGACCAGGACGCCGAGGTCCGGGCCCGCTACGCCCTCCACGCCTGCCCCGGCCTGGGCAGCTGCGGAGGCATGTTCACCTACAACACGATGCAGACGTTCATCGCCGTGCTCGGCCTCGAACCGCTGCACATGGTGTCGCCGGCGTCGGACGAGCGGCGCCGGCTGACCGAGTTCCCCGACCAGCTCGTCGACTGTCTGGTGACGATGACGGACCGGGGCATCCGGCCGCGCGACATCGTCACCCCGTCCTCACTGCGCAACGCCCTGACGGTGGCCACCGCGATGGGGGGCTCCACGAACGTCCTGCTGCACAGCGTCGAGATCGCGCGTGCCGCGGGCATCGACCTGTGGGAGGACGTGCTCAGCCAGGACGACTTCAATCAGCTGGCCCGGCGCCTGCCGGTGCTGGTGAACCTGCGCCCGTTCGGTGACTACTCCATGGTGGACGTGGACGACAAGGGTGGCCTGCAGGTCATAGTCCAGGAGCTACTCGAGGCCGGCTTCCTGGACGGTGATGCCCTGACCTGCACCGGCGAGACGTTGGCCGAGCAGCTGCGGCGGCTGGCCCCACCGGCGCCGGACCAGGACGTGATCCACCCGGTCGAGAAGCCCTTCAAGGACACCGGCGGGCTGAGGTTGCTGCGCGGCAACCTCGCTCCCGAGGGAGGGGCCATCCTCAAGGTGGCCGGCGTCGAGGGGGGCGTGAAGGACGGCGTCTTCACCGGCCGAGCCCGGGTGTTCAACGGTGAACGCTCTCTGATCGCGGCCCTCGAGGGGCACCCCGACTCCTTCGAGGACAACGACATGGTGGTGATCCGCTACGAAGGGCCACGAGGCGCGCCCGGCATGCCCGAGCTGCTCGACCCGACCTCGCGCATCACGGCGCTGTGCCGTCAGCGGCACATCACGATCGCCCTCATGACCGACGCGCGCTTCTCGGGAGGTTCGGTCGGTCTGGTCATCGGCCACGTGGCGCCCGAAGCCATCCTCGGGGGGCCGATCGCGCTGGTCGAGGACGGCGACACCGTCGTGGTCGATCTGAACACCGACCGTCTCGACTGCGTGCAGTTCGACGACCCCGACCTCCTCGAGGGACGAGCCGCCGAGTGGCGAGCGGCCTCCCAAGGCAACGGAGGGGTCCATCCGGACGCGGTGCGCGTCACGGACCGCGTGCTCGGCCGCATGCGCGCCACCGCTCTCCCTGCCCTGCTCGGTGGTGGCATGGCCACGCCGCCAGCGTGACCGAGCCGGTCGGGCGGGAGCGGCACGCCGGTCTGACCCCGGGCGGCAACCCGGGCCGGTGCCGGGGGCGTCGACGGACGGCCGGGTTGTGGAAGGGCGGCGGTCATGCCACAATGAGGTCCTCATGCAGGAACTGAGCCGCCGTCCGCAGATTCTGGTACTCGTAACGTAACGGCGCGCCCGCAGCACACCGCGCGCCGTTCGACCTCCCGCACCGGGGGGTCGTTTCAATTTCCGGACCGAATCGACCGACCACACATGACCAGGGGAGCAGCGATGAAACTCACAGGGGCGCAGGCCCTCATAAAGAGCCTCGAGATGCAGGGCGTCGACGTCATGTTCGGCCTGCCCGGTGGCGCCATCCTGCCTGTGTACGACCCGATCATCGACTCGTCGATCCGCCACGTCCTGGTGCGCCACGAGCAGGGGGCCGGGCACATGGCCGAGGGCTACGCCATGGTGACGGGCAAGCCGGGGGTGGCAATGGTGACGAGCGGCCCGGGGGCGACCAACGTCGTGACGCCCCTGGCCAATGCCTACATGGACTCGACCCCGCTCATTGTCGTGTCGGGACAGGTGGCGACGCCCGCCATCGGCACGGACGCGTTCCAGGAGTGCGACATCACCGGCGTCACCATGGGCATCACCAAGCACAACTGGCTGATCAAGCACGCGGAGGACATCCCCCGGGTGGTCGCCGCGGCCTTCCACGTCGCCACCACCGGGCGGCCGGGCCCGGTGCTCATCGACCTGCCCAAGGACATTTCGAACGCACCGATGGAGTGGTACTGGCCGTCGTCGATCGACGACCTCGACCTGCCCGGGTACCACCCGGTGACCTTCGGCGACCCCGTGCTGGTGGGCCAGGCGGTCGAGCTCATCGGAGCGGCGCACCGGCCGGTGCTCTACGTCGGCGGGGGCGTGCTCAAAGCGCGGGCGTCGGCGGCTCTGCGGGCGTTGGCCGAGCGCACGGGGATCCCGGTCGTGACCACGCTCATGGCCCGCGGCGCCTTCCCCGACTCGCACCCGCAGGCGCTGGGCATGCCCGGCATGCACGGCCACTACACCGCGGTGACAGCCATGCAGCGCAGCGACCTGCTCATCAACCTGGGGGCCCGTTTCGACGACCGCGTCACCGGAAAGATCAGCGCGTTCGCGCCCGAGGCCAAAGTCATCCACGTCGACATCGACCCGGCCGAGCTGGGCAAGGTGCGGGTGGCCGACGTGGGTATCGCAGGGGACTGCCGCCTGGTCATTGAGGAGCTGCTGCTGGCGCTGGACGCCCGCGCCGCCGACCGGCCGCTGGTCCAGGACCTGGCGCCGTGGTGGAGCCAGATCCGCGCCTGGCAGGAGCGCTTCCCGTTGCACTACTCGGAGAGCGAAGGCGGCGCCATCAAGCCCCAGAACGTGGTCGAGCAGCTGCGGGACGCGGCACCGCCCGACACCATCGTCGTGGCCGGCGTGGGGCAGCACCAAATGTGGGCCTCGCAGTATTGGAGGTTCGAGGATCCCTACACATGGGTCAACTCGGGCGGCGCCGGCACCATGGGCTTCGCCGTGCCCGCCTCCATCGGGGCCAAGGTGGGGCGGCCGGACCGCACCGTCTGGGCCATCGACGGCGACGGCTGCTTCCAAATGACGGCGCAGGAGCTCGTCACGGCCAGCGCCGAACAGATCCCGGTCAAGATCGCCATCCTCAACAACGCCTACCTCGGCATGGTGCGCCAGTGGCAGGAGATGTTCTACGGGGAGCGCTACTCGGAGGTGTACCTCTCGCCCGACCTGCCGGATTACGTCAAGTGGGCCGAAGCCATGGGGTGCGTGGGCATCCGGGCCGAGACGCCCGAGGACGTCGGGCCCGCCATTGAGAAGGCCAACGCCATCGACGACCGGCCGGTGGTGGTCGACTTCCGGACGGATGCCTTCGAGAAGGTCTTCCCCATGGTGGCCGCGGGTGCGTCCAACGACGACATCGTCGTGCACCCCGACCAGCAGGCGGCCCGATGACGCCGGCCCAGCTCACCGCTCTGGCCGGTGGGAAGGCGTCCGGACCGCGCCACCACATCCTGTCGGTGCTGGTCGAGAACAAGGCCGGGGTGCTGGCCCGCGTGGCCGGGCTGTTCAGCCGGCGCGGGTTCAACATCTACTCCCTGGCCGTGGCCCCGACGGACGAGGACGAGCACTTCAGTCGCATCACCATCGTGGTGGACGTCGAGTCGGCCCCGCTCGAGCAGGTGATCATGCAGCTGGACAAGTTGATCAACGTCGTCTCCATCGGCGAGCTCTCGCCGGCCGAGGCGGTCGAGCGCGAGCTGGTGCTGGTGACGGTGGCGGTCGGGCCGACCGAGCGCCAGCAGGTGATTCAGCTGGTGGGTGTCTTCGGTGGCGAAGTGGTGAGCGTGGGGGCGGATCGCCTGACCGTCATGCTGGCCGGGCGGCCCGAGAAGATCGACGACTTCGAGGGGCTCCTCGAGCAGTACATGGTGATCGAGCTCCAACGGACCGGCCGGGTGGCGCTGCCTAAGCTGGAACGCCACTGAGGGGCCGGCCACTTCGGGCCCGACCGAGTCCACGCAGACCGAACAGACAGAGACACAGACCGAGAAAGAGCTGACGCCATGGCCACGCTGTACTACGAATCCGACGCCGACCCGACCCTGATCGCCGGCCGTAAGGTCGCCATCCTGGGGTACGGGTCGCAGGGTCACGCCCACGCCCAGAATCTCATGGAGTCGGGCGTCGACGTCCGCGTGGCCCTTCGGGAGGGGAGTGCCAGTCGGCGGAAGGCCGAGGAGGCCGGTCTGCGCGTGCTGTCGCTGGGCGACGCCGCGGCCGAGGCGGACGTGATCATGATTCTGCTGCCCGACACCGAGCAGAAGGCGGCCTACGACGAGTTCGTCGCGCCCAACCTCAATGACGGCGACATGCTGATGTTCGCCCATGGGTTCAACATCCGCTTCGGGCAGATCGTGCCGCCGCCGGGCGTCGACGTGACGATGGTGGCACCCAAGGGACCGGGGCACCTCGTGCGCCGGACCTACACCGAGGGCGGCGGCGTGCCCTCGCTGGTGGCGGTGCACCAGGACGCGACGGGCAAGGCGCGTGATCTGGCCCTTTCGTACGCCCATGCCATCGGCGCGACGCGGGCCGGCGTGCTCGACACCACCTTCGACGAGGAGACCGAGACCGACCTCTTCGGCGAGCAGGTGGTGCTGTGCGGCGGGCTCACGGCGTTGGTGACGGCCGGATTCGAGACGCTGGTCAACGCCGGCTACCAGCCCGAATCGGCCTACTTCGAGTGCCTGCACGAGCTGAAGTTGATCGTGGACCTCATGTACGAGCAGGGGATCGCCGGCATGCGCTACTCCATTTCGGACACGGCCGAGTACGGCGACCTCACCCGGGGCCCCCGGGTGATCGACGAGGCCGTCCGGGCCCAGATGCAGGCCATCCTCGACGACATCCGCAGCGGCGCCTTCGCCGAGGAGTGGATCGCCGAGAACAAGGCCGGCCGGCCGCGGTTCACCGAGTTGCGCGAGGCGGGGAAGGCCCACCAGATCGAGTCGGTAGGGCAGGAGCTGCGCGCCATGATGCCGTTCATTTCGGCCGGCAAGACCCGGGTGCAGGACGCTTCGGGCGGCTGACCAGGGCGTTTTCGGGGCCGCTCCAGTGAGCGGTTGACATGATGTCAAAGTGACGTCATATTGACACCATGAGGATGTCACAGGTCGTCGACGGGCTACGGGCGGACGTGTCGGCCGTGGGCGAGCTGGGCGACGACACCGTGGCCGAGGTGGCCGAGCGCATCGCCGGCGTGCTGACGCGGTCGGTGCCGGGGTGGGTCCTGGACCTGCTGTCCGAAGCAGCGGCCGAGCTGTCGTCGGAGTTGCCCGAAGGGCGGGTGGAGATCCGGGTGACCGGCGACGACGTCGACCTGGTCTACGCGGCCGACGAGCCGGCCCCGGGCGGCGAGGACGACGGCGAACTGTCGGCCCGCATCACCCTGCGCCTGACCGAAGGCCTGAAGGCCCGGGTCGAGCAGGGCGCCGGGGAGGAGGGCGTCTCGGTCAACACGTTCATAGTGCGCACGCTCGAGCGTGGCGCGGCCCAACGGGCCCGGAACAGTGGCATCAGCCGGGGCGGGACGCGCCTGCGGGGCTACGGCGTCACCTGAGAACAGCAGCGAACAGAAAACGAAGACAGAGAACAGAGAACAGAGGACACAGAGGACACAGAGGAGTTTGACCATGGAACGCACATTCGAGACACCCGACCCGGTGCGGCTCTACGTCGAGAACGAGGTCGGTTCGGTGACGATCACCGCCCGCGCCACGGCGACGACCGAAGTCTCGTTGACCCCCGACACACCCGGGGCGGACGAGCTGATAGAGCGGACGACCGTCGAGCACCGCAAGGACACGGTGATCGTCAAGGTGCCGCACCTGCACGGCAGGCGGTTCCTGCGGCGCAACGGCGTGACGATCCGCATCGTCGTGCCCGTGGGCAGCAGCGTCACCGCGGTGACCGCGTCGGCCGACGTCGACGTGACCGGGTTGCTCGGCGCAGCCGACCTGACGACGGCCAGCGGCGACGTCACTACGGACGACGTCACCACGGGGGTGCGGGCCAAGACGGCCAGCGGTGACTTCACACTGGGCTCCGTCGGCGGGGACCTCCGCATGACGACGGCGTCCGGCAGCCTTCGTTGCTCCCGGGTCGGCGGGCGCGCCACGTTCTCGACGGCGTCGGGGGACGTGGAGATCGGCTCGGCCGGCGACCGGGTGGAGGTCCGGGCCACGTCGGGGCACGTCCGGCTGGGCGATCTGGCCTGCGGCGCGAGTGTGGTCAATGTCTCGGGCGATGTCCGGGTGCTGGCCCTCAGCGAGGGCCAGCTGCACGTGCGCTCGGTCTCGGGCGACGTCGCCGTCGGCGTGGCCGAGGGGGTCGAGCTGCACGTCGACGTGGAGACCATGTCGGGCCGGGTCCACTCGGCCATCCCCTTGGACGACCGGCCCGGCTCGGCCCCGCGCCCGGGCAGGAAGGCCGACGTCAGCGTGCGCAACGTGTCGGGCAACGTCGAGATAGAGCGGGCGCTCGAGCAGGTGGCCTGATCGGCTATTCCCGGTCGTGGTGGCACACGGCTTCGAGCATGAACCCGAAGGGGTCGAGCCAGAAGGTGGCGTAGTAGGGCGGTGGATACTGCGGCCACTCCTGCGGGGGGTGCACCACCGGGCTCCCGGCCCCGACCACATGGGCGTGCACGTCGCGTACGGCCGTCCGCGTGGGGACCACGAAGGCCAGGTGTTGGATTCCCGGGCGTTGGCGCGAGACGGGTCCGGCCTCAGTCGCCTGATAGAGGAAGAGGTAGGCACCCCGCTTGCCACCCGCCGGCATGAAGGCGGCCGTGTCGCCGCCGCTCAGGTAGGTCTCGTAGTCGACCAGGGGCATGAGCGCGCCGTAGTAGGCGGCGGCGGACGCCAGGTCCGGGACGTTGATCCCCAGGTGCCCGAGCATGGACCCATTGTCCCTCGGTGGACGGGCGATCGGAACGAGCGAGCCGGTACATTCGGATCAGCCAAGGAGGGCCATGGAGCAGACCAGGCTGAACGAACCGTCCGAGTACTCGGCACGACGCGAGGAGCTCCGACAGGCCGAAGTCGAGCTCATGCGCCAGCGGGAGAGGGTGGCCGCCCTCCGGCGCCGGCTGCCACCGGGGGCACCGGTGGCCGACTACGAGTTCCTGGAAGGTCCGCGCCGGCTCGGCGACGGCGACAGCCCGGTGACGGCAGTGCGGCTCAGCGAGCTCTTCTCGGCGCCCGAGCGCGCCCTGGTCGTGCAGCACGTGATGTACGGCAAGCAGCAGACCTCGCCGTGCCCCATGTGCACCATGTGGGTCGACGGGCTCGACGCCGTGCTGCCCCATATGGAGCAGCGCGCCGACTACGTCGTGGCATCGGCCGCCGATCCCGTGGCCTTGCGAGCCCATGCCCGCGCCCGGGGGTGGGGCCATGTCCGCCTGCTCAGCTGCGGCGACAACACCTTCCAATACGACTTCTGCGCCGAGGACGAGGAGGGAAACCAGAACTCGACGGTCTCGGTGTTCACGCTCGACGCCGACGGCCGCCCCCGCCACTTCTACTCGAGCCACCCCCAAATGGCCGACGACGTCAACGAGCGGGGCATCGACCTGCTCTCGCCCGTGTGGAACGTGCTCGACCTGACCCCGCAGGGTCGGGGCGACTGGTACGCCGATCTGGAGTACTGACGTGCCCTTCGTGCGACCCTCCGACATGCTCTCGGGCACCCCGCTGCCGGGTTGGTCGGGGCGGTTCCTCCACTCCGAGCACATGACGTTCGCCCACTACGACATCGCCGCCGACGCCACGCCCCTGCACGAGCACCAGCACGAGCAAGAAGAGGTCTGGCACATCGTCGAGGGCGAAGTGGCGTTGTGCATCGCCGGCGAGGAGCAGGTGCTGTCGGCCGGGTGCGTCGCCGTGGTGCCCCCGGAGACGCCGCATTCGGTGCGCCCGGTCGGCGCCTGCCGGGTCGTCATCGCCGACTACCCGCTGCGGACCAGCCTGCCCGGGATCGGAACGTCCTCGCAGGCCTAGGTCCCGACGGGGCGCGGCCAGTCGGCCCGGCCCAAGCGCCAGACTGTCGGTCGTGCCTCCTAGGTCGTCGCGGTGGCTCGCGGCCCTGTTCGCCCTGGTCCTGGCTGTGCTCGCCGTAGGCGTCACGCCTGGGAGCGGCTCGGCGACCACCCGGGCCCCGCTCCCGACCCTGCGCGCCCCGAGCTTCGGGGGGGCGAACGTCAGCGGCGCGCCGGCGGTCTCGGGGGCCATCCGAGCGCCGGGTGGCCCCTACCTCTACGACCGTGAGGGGCGGGAGGTCTTCTTCCACGGCGTCGACGCCGTGTACAAGTACCCGCCCTTCGAGCTCTACGACGACCCGGGGAAGCCATGGAACTTCTCGGTGGCCGACGCGTCGCTCATGGCCCGGCTGGGCTTCAACGTGGTGCGGCTCGGGATGACGTGGCAGGGTCTCGAACCGGGGACGGCGCCCCCCAACGACCCGGCCATCTGCGCCAAGGGGGCGGGTGTCAACCCCCGCCAGTTCAACCAGGCGGTGCTCACCCGTTACCTCTCGCACCTGGAGACGACCGTGGATCTGCTGGGGCGATTCCACATCTACTCGATCCTGGACATGCACCAGGACGTCTACAACGAGGTGTTCGAGGGCGAAGGCGCGCCGAACTGGGCCGTGTGCACCGACGGGGTGCCGAGCGTCGACCCACCGGGCCGTTGGTCCCTGGCCTACGCCACGAAGGCGGCCGGCATCGCCTTTCACCATTTCTGGACCAACAACGCCCGGGGCGACCTGCAAGGCCAGTACGACCAGGTGTGGGGCGACGTCGCCCATGCCTTCCGGAAGAACCCGTGGATTCTCGGCTACGACCCGTTCAACGAGCCCTTTTCGACCTCCCTGGTGCGCTTCGGTGACGCGCATTTCGACGCGGAGCTCGAATGCTTCTACACGGGCATCGCGGACATCGGGACCCCGTCACACGGCGCCCCACCGCTCAGGTGCCCGAAAGACGACCCGGCGCAGGGCGTGATCCCGACCATCTTGTCCAACGACCCGACACACTTGATCTTCGACGAGCCCGACAACTTCGCCAGCCGGGGCTTCCCCACCTACCTGGGCCCGATGGATCTGCCCAACCTGGTGTTCAACGTGCACATCTACTGTGCCGCCCGGAGCCCGGTCACAGGCAACCCGACCAACATCTTCGTCTGCGCCGCACAGGAGGCACATTCGCTGCACGTGCGCACGGCCGACCGGCCGCTGATGTCGTCGCCGGAGCAACCGGGTGGTCCCGCGTGGATGGTCACCGAATTCGGGGCTACCTCGAACCCCGCCATGCTGGCGGCCATCACGGCGCAGATGAATGCACAGCCGGTCAGCTGGATCTACTGGTCCTGGAAGTACTACGGCGACCCCACCGGCAGTGGCTCGGAGTCGCTCGTCATGGCCGACGGGCATCTGCGCATGACGGCTTACGTGCTCAGCCAGGCCTACCCACAGGCGGTGGCCGGACGGGCGATCTCGTTCGACTACTCACCGACGACCGACGTCTTCGCGCTGCGGTACACGGCCGACCACCGGGTCCACGCTCCCACCGTGATTTTCGTACCGACACAACTGCACTACCCGTCCGGGTACTGTGCGCGCACGACGGGCGCCCGCGTCGTTTCGTCCCGGGGCAGCGACCTGCTCGAGGTGGCGAACAGCTCTGCCGCGGGGCGGGTCACCGTCAGCGTCACTCCGGGACGCTGTCCGTCACCGGCCCGTTCCCGCGGCGTGCAGGCCTAGGGATATCTAGGGTGGGCACATGTGCCGAAACATCACCACCCTGCGCGGGCTCGAGCCCGTGGCCACGCCCGAGGAGATAGAGGCGGCGGCGCGTCAGTACGTCCGCAAAGTGAGCGGCGTGCAGTCCACCTCGCCCCAGACCGAAGAGGCGTTCGAAAGCGCCGTGACGGAGATCGCCGCCGTCACCACGGCGCTGCTGGACACCTTGCCGCCGCGCAAGCAGCCGCCACCGACGCTGCCGCCCCTGCGCAGAATCGCCGCCGCGAAGGCCGGAACTACGGTTTCCAGCTGAATATCTCTTGACAGTTATATACGGATAGGGAAATACTTACTGTGTGACGGCCACATTTGAGGTCCTGGCGGAGGGCAGCCGACGCCGGATCCTCGATCTGCTGGTCGAAGAGGAACGCCCGGTCGGTGAGCTGGTCAGCCTGTTGTCGCTGAGCCAACCGGCGGTGTCCAAGCACCTCAAGGTCCTGCGGGAGGCGGGCCTCGTCGAGGCCCGCACCGACGCCCAGCGGCGCATCTACCGGGTGCGGCCCGAGCCGCTGCGCGAGGTCGACGAATGGCTGGAGCCCTACCGGCGTGGGTGGGCGGACCGCCTCAACGCGCTCGAGCGTCACCTCGAAATCATGGAGGGCGCCGACGAGGAGTCCTGGGCATGACGGCCGACGAGGAGTTCGGTTCGCTCGAGCGGGTCGGCGACGCCTCGGTCCTGCGCTTCCGGCGCCGCCTCGCCCATCCTCAGCAAAGGGTGTGGGCGGCGCTGACCGACGACGAACACCTGGCCGGCTGGTTCCCCACGACGATCGAAGGGGAGCGGGGGCCGGGAGCGCCGCTGCGCTTTTCGTTCCGCCAGTCCGAGGGGGAGCCATTCGACGGGGTCATGAGGGTCTTCGAGCCGCCGTCGGTCATGGAGCTGCGCTGGGCCGACGACGTCCTCCGCTTCGAGCTCGAGCCCGATCCCGACGGAAATGGCTGCGTCCTGTCCCTGACGGTCACCTTCCCCGAGCACGGCAAGGCGGCCCGCGACGCGGCGGGTTGGCACGTGTGCCTCGATCAGCTGGCCCACGTGGTGGACGGGACGCGCCTGCCGTGGGAGCCGCCGGATCGCTGGCGAGCGGTCCACCCCGGGTACGTGACGCGCCTGGGCGCCGATGCCTCCAGGGTCGGCCCGCCCGAGGCGTGGGAGCGGGCGCACGGTCCGGCCGGGGACGCCGGTCAGTGAGCTGACAGGCCGATCGGCAATTCGAGCAGGCCGCGCAGCGTGAAACCGGGCCTCCAGTGCGGCACCTCGTCGAGGAGTTCGATCTCACCGAAACGCTCCAACAGCGCGTTGAACGCGATCTCGCCCTCCATGCGGGCCAGGGCCGCCCCGATGCAGTGGTGGATGCCCCAACCGAAGCTCAGGGGCACGTTGTTCTCGCGCCGCAGATACAGCTCGTCGGGGTTCGCGAAGCGACCGGGGTCGCGGTTGGCCGCACCCTGCAGCACGACGATGCGGTCGCCCCGCGCCAGGGGCTCACCGGCCAGGTCGGCCGGCTCCAGCGCCGTGCGCAGGTTGAACTGCACCGGGCTGTCGAAGCGCAGGAACTCCTCGACCGCTGTCGGTGCGATGTCGGGATGGGCGCGCCAGTCCGCCAGCTGGTCCGTGATGGGTGAGGAGGGCCAGCAGCCCGTTGCCCAGGAGGTTCGTCGTGGTCTCGAAGCCGGCGGCGAAAAGGAGGATGGCGGTCGACGCCACCTCCTCGTCGCTCAGCTGGTCGTCGTTCTCCCGTGCCTCGACCAGCGAGCTCAGCAGGTCGTCGCGGGGATGCCGGCGGCGCTCCTCGAGCAAAGCGTAGAAGTACTCGCCCAGCGTGCCCATGGCCTCGATGGCCGCTTCGATCTCCTCTTGCGCCGAGGATCGGCTCTATGCCCTTGGCCGCGGCGCGCACCTGCGGCTGCAGGCCGGCCCGGTCCTGCGCCGGCACGCCCACCAGCTCACCGATCACCGCCATGGGCAGGGGCAGGGCGAAGTCGGCCATGAACTCGACGTCGCCTTTCTCAGCCACGGTGTCGAGCAGGTCGGCCACCAGCTCGTGCACGGCCGGGCGGAGCCGCTCGACCTGGCGCGGCGTGAACGAACGCGACACCAGGCGGCGCAACCGGGTGTGGTCCGGCGGGTCGGCCATCAGCATGTTGTGCTGCGAGGCCTCGAGGAATTCGCCGCGCCGCGTCCCGTTCTCACCGAAAATGCCGGTGGCCGAACCCTCGACGGTCAGGCCACGCCCGAGTCGGGGGTCGCGCAACACGGCCTGGCACTCGTCGTAGCCGTTCACGACGTAGGGGCCGAACGACGTCCGGCTGATCCGGGCCTCTTCGCGCATGAGGGCGTAGTACGGGTAGGGATCCGCCTGGCCCTCGGGAGTGATCAACACCTGCAGCAGCCACCCGTCGAGGTTGGAGCTCTGCGCGATCGTCATGGAGTCCGCCTCTCCTTTCCCGCCGACGGGGCTGACGCCGGCACCAGGTCGTACACCAACGTGCCTGCTGAGCTGTTGAAGGTCAAGCCGGAGCCGTTCCGTGCGACCGGGACGAGCCGGACTACCCCGCCCGGGCGTCGGGCCCAAGCCACGAAAGCCACCAACGGCGGCCGAGGGGACTCCGTGGTACCGGTGGTGGTCAGCCCGTAGATTGGCCCGGAGCGGGGTCGATTCATAAAACGGACAGGTCCCTCCAGATCGGAACTCCCATGGGCATGAAGGGCAAAGTCGTCGTCGTCACCGGCTCCAACGTGGGGATCGGACTGGAGACGGCGGTCGGCGTCGCGGCGCTCGAGGCGACGACCGTGCTGGCCTGTCGGAACCGGGCCAAGGCCGAGGCGGCGGCCCGGGAGGTGACCCAACGCACCTGGAACGACGACGTGCACGTCGTCGACCTGGACCTGGCCGACCTGGCGTCGGTGCAGGCCGCGGGCAAGGACATCCTCGGGCGCTGGGGCCGGCTCGACGTGCTCGTAAACAACGCGGGTGGTACCTGGTCGGAGCGCCAGCTGACGGCGCAGGGGTTCGAGTACACCTTCGGGGTCAACCACCTGGGCTCCTTTTACCTGACGAACTTTTCTCCCGACGGTTACGCGCCAGCGCTCCCTCGCGGATCGTGAACCTCACGTCCGTTGGGCACCACGCCGCCCGCCATGGCATACGCTTCGACGACCTGCAGAGCGAGCACGGCTACACGGCATGGACGCGTACTGCCGTCGAAGCTGGCCAACGTTCTGTTCACCCGGGAGCTGGCCCGCCGGCTGAATGGGACCGGGCGTCACGGCCAACGCGGCCCACCCCGGTCCGGTGCGCAGCGGCTTCGGCATGGACGGCGACCTGGCCGGATTCAGGACATCGGCCTGAAACTGGTGCGGCCCTTCGAGATCAGTCCCGAAACGCGGCGCCAGGACGTCGATTTACCTGGCCACTTCCCCCGACGTCGCCGTCAAGACGGGGATGTACTGGGTCCGTTCGAAGCCGGGCACATGAGCCGCCACGCCCGTGACGACGATGCGGCCACACGGCTGTGGGACGAGAGCGAGAGGCTGCTGGCCCCGTCGGCTTCAGCCTGGGCTGAGCCCCGGCGACCGCGCCCGCGAGGTCGGTCGGGCTCGGCGGATGCACGCCGTCGGTCGACAGCGAAGGCCGGTCAGGCGTCGCGGGTCATCATCCGCCAGGCCCCGATGGCGGTCCAGAACACGATCCAGCCCACGATCACCAGGGACGCCACCAGCGTGGACTCCGGTATCAGGGACAGCCCGCCGCCACCGCCTCCGCCGGGGCCGCCGCCGCCGAAGGGCGTCGGCAGGTTGCCCGGCTCCAAATGGAGCATGGCAACGCCCACGATCCCCCGCTCGACGTTGAGCAGGTGCGAAATGATGTGGCGGCCGAAGAGTGGCGTGAAGATCAACTCCAGCACGACGAGGAGGATCACCGGCACCGTGCGCTGCCCCATCAGCGAGGACAGTCCGAGGCCCACCATGAACCCGATGGTTGCCTCGAGGGCGATCCACAGGCCGACGTCGACCATCAGAGAGGTCGACGGGACCGTGAAGTTGGAGCTGTAGTCGGCGTAGTCCTGGTTGGCGACCGAGACTGCGAACGCCCGGATCTGCGCCTGCGTCTGATGTAGCGGGCACGGTAATGGTGCCCTTCGGCGTCTGGATGACGGCTCCGGGCGGGGGGCCGCTCGTCTGACCGTTGCCGCACGGGACGCTGGGCGGCACACCGTTTAGCCCTTTCCCGCCCCCGTTGTAGTCGAAGTCGCAGATGACCTCGTCGGCATGGTTGGCGGCCCAGGTGTCCAGGGCGGGACGCGAGAGCCCCTGGGGCACGTTGACCCCGTCGTAGCTGAGCTGCGCCGGGGCGGCGAAGACGCACACCGCGCAGATGATGGTGTAGCCGACCGCCACCATGGCGATGACGATGGCCAGCCCAGCGGGGATCCGGGCGAGGTACAGGGCCAGGCGGGAACGGCCGGTGATGACCAGGTGGCGGAACATCCCTTCGGTGAGGTCGACCGACCCCGCCGTGCAGCCGACGACGGCCGCGACAATGAACCCGAAGATGTACATGAAGCCGAGTACCAGTGTCGTGAAGATCTCGTAGCCGCCGGCTGGCCCGTAGGACTTGGGAGCGACGGCGTGAGAGATGAGGCGCACGGCCAGGAAGACGACCGGGATGCCGATGTTGACGGCGACCAGGGCGATGATCAGGCCGCGCCGCTTGCGCAGCTCCATGAAGCGGGTGGTGATCATTCCCCAGCTGGGGATCCACGAGCCCCGGTGGTCGCTCCGCGTTTCCGCCGGGACTGGGGTGGGAGCCGGACCCGGCGTCCCTATGTCGGCGACCGTCGTCATTCCGAGTCTCCCAATCTGCTCGTCACGGAGAGGAACCACTGCTCGAGCGAGGCCTGAATGTGCTGGAGCCGGTACACCGAGATCCCGCCCTCCACCAGCAGGCGGTTGATTTCCGCGATGGCATCGCGCTCGGTGCCCTCCGGCAGCGATATGGCGAGCCCGTCCGGCCCGACCTGCAGATGGGCGCCGAGGGGGGTGGCCTGCAGCAGGCCACCGGCCCGGTCGGGTGTCGAGCACTCGACCTGGACCTCGAAGGAGGAGCCGGCCAAGAGCTGGGAGATCGGACCCTGGCGGATCACCGTGCCCCGGTCCACAATGGCCACCGCATCGCAGGTCCGCTCGACCTCGTCGAGCAGATGCGACGACAGCACCACGGTGCGCCCTTCGGCGACGAGGGACAGGATCATGTCGCGCATCTCGAGCATCCCGCCCGGGTCGAGCCCGTTCATCGGCTCGTCGAGGATCAGCAGCTGGGGGTCCCCGAGGAGGCAGGCGGCGACGCCCAGGCGCTGGCGCATGCCCATGGAGTACTTCGAGACCTTGTCGTTCGCCCGGTGCAGGATGCCGACGCGTTCGAGGGCGGGCTCGATGCGACCCTTGGCCGCCGGCTCGCGCGCCGCCGCGAGGATCTGCAGGTTCTGGCGACCGGTCAGGTGGCCGTGGAAGCGGGGCTCGTCCACAATGGCCCCGACCCGTGCCAGCGCCCGGTCACGGTGGCGCGGAACGGCGTGGCCGAGCAGCGACATGGTTCCGGAGTCCGCGTGGGTCAGGCCCAACAGCACCCGGATGAGTGTCGTCTTGCCGGCGCCGTTCGGGCCGAGGTAGCCGAAGGCGCAGCCGCGGGGCACGAGCAACTCGACGTCGTTCACTGCGACGTTCTCGCCGAACCGCTTCGTCAGCCCGTGGGTCTCGACGGCCCACTCGCTCCCACCGCCGGTCATCGCCCGGGAGTCGGGCAACGTTGCTGTCGTCATGATCCGGCCCGCCCTTTTCGTTCAGGAGGCTCTTGGTTGCTTCCCCTCGAAACCGCGTATACCCGGTATACTACGAGGCAAGCGGCCTGTGCGCCATGGCGCCCTCACCCGTTTCGCAGTGGGGCTAGCACCAGTCTTCGCCGCGCGTCAGCGGCAACGGCGCTTCCACTTGGGTATCTGCCCACACCTGCGTCCGGCGTCCGATGTCCGGCGTCCCGGCGTGCCGGAGCCCGGCGTCGCCAGGGCTCCAAGGCCGATGCCCAGGCCCGGCCGGGCGTGGTTCAGTTGGCCAGCGCGCCGACCACGTGGGTGATGCAGCCGCACAGCGACGCGACGTCGTCGGGCTCTATGGCCGGGAACATGGCGATGCGCAACTGGTTTCGGCCCAGCTTGCGGTAGGGCTCGGTGTCGACGATTCCGTTGGCGCGCAGGACGGCCGCCACGGTGGCCGCGTCGATGGCGTCGACGAAGTCGATGGTGCCCACCACGTGGCTGCGGTCGGCCGGCTTCTCGACGAAGGGCCGGGCGAAGCCGGACTGCTCGGCCCAGGTGTAGAGGATCTCGGCCGAGCGGTCGCACCGCGACGCCGTCCACTCCAGGCCTCCGTGGTCGTTCATCCAGTCGACTTGCTCGGCCAGGAGGAAGATGGTGGCCAGCGACGGCGTGTTGTAGGTCTGGTCCTGCACCGAGTTGTCGACCGCCGTCTTGAGGTCGAGGAAGGTCGGGATCCAGCGGCCCGAGGCGGCGATCCGCTCCACCCGATCGAGCGCGGCCGGTGACATGAGCGCGATCCACAGCCCGCCGTCGGAGGCGAAGCACTTCTGTGGGGCCAGGTAGTAGGCGTCGAACTGGGCCGGGTCGACCCGCAGGCCACCGGCGGCCGATGTCCCGTCGACCGCCACCAGGCCCCCGCCGTCGGCGGGGAGCGCGGCCCCGGCCGGACGGGCGATGGTCATCGACACCCCGGTGGACGTCTCGTTGTGCGTCAACGCGTACAGGTCGACCGAGGCGTCGGCCACCGGCAGCGGGTGGGTGCCCACCTCGGACTCCACCACCTGGGGGTCCTTGAGGTGCGGCGCCGCCTTCACACACCCGGCGAACTTGGACGAGAACTCGCCGAAACTCAGGTGCTGGCTCTGCTCGTCGATGAGGCCGAAGGTGGCGGCGTCCCAGAAGCAGGTCGTCCCGCCGTTGCCCAACACCACTTCGTAGCCGTCGGGGAGCGAGAAGAGCTGGCGCAGACCGGATCGCACCCGGCCCACCTGTGACTTGACCGTCTTCTGGCGGTGGCTGGTCCCCATGTAGCTGCCGGCGACCTGGGCCAGCGCGTCGATCTGCTCGGGGCGAACCTTGGAAGGGCCGGACCCGAAACGGCCGTCGGAGGGGAGCAATTCTGCGGGAATCGTGATGTCGGGGGTATCTGGCACGTATGAGATCATGGCACTCGTGACGACCACCAAATCCCCGACTGCCCTCCGCCGCATCTCGCGCCGGGCTGCCAATGTCGCGCCCTCGGCCACCCTCGCCGTGGATGCCAAGGCCAAGGCATTGCAGGCCGCCGGGGAGCACGTCATCGGGTTCGGTGCCGGTGAGCCGGACTTCCCGACGCCGGCCCACATCGTCGAGGCCGCGGTGGAGGCCTGCCGTGACTCGGCCAACCATCGCTACACCCCGACCGGCGGCATCCCCGCCCTGCGCGAGACCATCGCGGCCAAGACCAAGCGTGACTCGGGCCTCGAGGTGACGTCGGCCCAGGTGCTGGTCACCAACGGCGGCAAGCAAGCGGTCGCGAATGCCTTTTCGGTGCTGTGCGACCCGGGCGACGAGGTGATCGTCCTGGCGCCGTACTGGACGACCTACCCCGAGTCGATCGCGTTGGCCGGCGGGACCCCGGTCATCGTCTCCTCGGACGAGACCACGGGTTTCCGCTCCTCGGTCGAGGACCTCGAGGCGGCCTGGACGCCCAACACCAAGGCGTTGCTGTTCGTGTCCCCGTCCAACCCGACCGGCGCCGTCTATCCGCGGGACGAAATAGAGGCCATTGGGCGCTGGGCGGTCGAGAAGGGCATCTGGGTGTTGACCGACGAAATCTACGAGCATCTCGTCTACGGCGGCGCCGAGCACCACTCCATGCCTGTGCTGGTGCCCGAGCTGGCCGACCGCTGCCTGGTGGCCAACGGGGTGGCCAAGACGTACGCCATGACGGGGTGGCGCGTCGGATGGCTCATTGGCCCGACCGACGCCATCACGGCGGCTACCAACATCCAGAGCCACGAGACTTCGAACGTCGCCAATGTGTCCCAGCGCGCCGCGTTGGCCGCCGTGTCCGGTGGGCTCGAGGACGTGGCCATGATGCGCGAGGCCTTCGACCGCCGCCGGCGCGCCATCGTCGGAATGCTGAACGACATCGACGGGGTGGTGTGCCCCGAGCCCGAGGGCGCGTTCTACGCCTTCCCCTCGGTCAAGGAGCTGCTCGGGCGGAGCATCCGAGGACAACGTCCGGCGACGAGCGCGGAGTTGGCCGAGCTGTGCATCAACGAAGCCAAGGTGGCGGTGGTGCCCGGGGAGGCGTTCGGCGCACCAGGCTATTTCCGCATGTCGTACGCGCTGGCCGACCACGACCTCAGCGAAGGCGTTTCCCGGTTGGCCGCACTCTTTGCGGAAGCGCAAGACTGAAGCACCACATCAGGCGGGGGGAGTGAGGAGACCACCGCGGTGGCACGGGTACTGGTAACCGAGAAGATTGCGCAGAGCGGTCTGGACCTGTTGGCCCAGGCGGGCCACGAGGTCGACGTGCAGGAGGGGCTGAGCCCCCAGCAGCTCCTGGGCGTCATCGCCGGCGCTCACGCGCTGATCATCCGCTCCGCCACCCAGGTCACGGCCGACCTGCTGGCCGCCGGTACCTCCCTGCAGGTGGTCGGGCGGGCCGGCGTCGGGCTCGACAACGTCGACGTCCCTGCGGCCACCGAGCGCGGCGTCATGGTGGTCAACGCGCCGACCTCGAACATCTTGTCGGTGGCCGAGCAGGCCATGGCGCTCCTGCTGGCGCAGGCCCGCAACATCCCCCAGGCTCACGCCGCGCTGGTAGCCGGGCGCTGGGAGCGCTCGAAATGGGAGGGCGTCGAGCTGCACGGCAAGGTCCTCGGTGTGGTCGGTCTGGGTCGGGCCGGCTCGCTGGTGGCCCAGCGGGCCCACGCCTTCGGCATGGAGCTCATCGGCTACGACCCCTTCGTCTCGCAGGAGCGGGCTCGAGCGATGGGGGTCCGCCTCGTCAGTATCGAGGAACTGGTGGCGGAGGCGGACTTCGTCTCCATCCACACACCGAAGACCCCGGAGACCGTGGGCTTGTTCGGCCCTGAGCTGCTGGCGAAGTGCAAGCCGGGCATCCGCATCATCAACACGGCTCGGGGCGGCATCGTCGACGAGGCCGCGCTGGCCGACGCCATTCGCGACGGCATCGTGGCCGGGGCCGGCCTCGACGTCTTCGAGAAGGAGCCCGCCACCGAGTCGCCGTTGTTCGAGCTGCCCGGAGTGGTGGTGTCGCCGCACCTGGGCGCCTCGACCGAGGAGGCGCAGGACAAGGCGGGTGTCACCATCGCCGAGCAGGTATTGCTGGCCCTGGCCGGCGACTTCGTGCCCTACGCCGTCAACGTGGCCGCCCGTGACGTCACCGACGCCGTGCGCGGCTTCATGGGCCTGGCCGAGCAACTGGGTCGCTTCTTCGTCGGGCTGCACGACGGCCTGCCCGATTCGCTCGAGATCTCCTACGAGGGCGAGCTGGCGGGCGAGAGCACGAGCATCCTGACGCTCTCCGCGCTCAAGGGGATCTTCGCCGGCACCACCGAGGAGCCGGTGTCCTACGTGAACGCGCCGCAATTGGCCGCGCAGCGCGGGCTGGCCGTGCGTGAGTCCTCGACCTCGACCTCGGCCGACTACAAGTCGCTCGTCACTCTTCGCTCGCGCTCCCACGCGGTGGCGGGGACGCTGATAACGGCGGGGCTGCGCACCGATCCCCGCATCGTCATGGTGGACGAGCACGGTGTGGAGGTGCCGCCGTCGCCCCACATGCTGGTGGTGCGCAACGACGACCGGCCCGGGGTGATCGGCGTCGTGGGCACCGCACTGGGTGCGGCCGAGGTGTCGATCTCCTCCATGGCCGTCGGTCCGAGCCCGGAATCCGGCACCGCCATGATGGTGATCACGACCAACACGCCGGCACCCGACGTCGTGGTGGAGCAGCTGCGGGGGGACGAGGGCATCCTCGACATCCACCGGGTGACGCTCTGACCCAGCCCGGCGGGCGAAACGCCCGGACCGACGCCGATGCCGATGCCGACGACGCGGCGCGTCGTGGGCCGCGCTGCCCGAGTGCTGGCAGTCGTCCTTCGAGGAGGCCTGGACGTCGTGGACGTCCGGCTCGGCCGGTGTCGGCTCCGTGGTCACCGACGCCACCGGCGCCGTCGTCAGCCGGGGCCGGAACCGCGTCCTCGACATTCCCGACGGCCAGGCACCGCTGGCCGGGACGTACATGGCCCACGCCGAAATGAACGCACTCGCCTGCCTACCCGTCGGCGACTACACCGGCTACACCATCTACACCACGTTCGAGCCCTGCCTCATGTGCGCCGGGACGATTCGGCTCTACGGGGTGCCCCACATCGCCTACGCGGCCGAAGACCCGGTCTGGGATGGGCTGCACGAGGTGTTCGCGGGGGTGCCGGCCGTGGCGCGGCGACTGGCCACGCGCCGCCGGCTGGGCGGGCCCTTCGGCGCGTTCGGCCACGTGCTCCACCTGTCGTGGCTGGCCGCGTGGGCGCCGCCAGGGGTCACGGCGGCTCATGCGTCCCTGGTACCCGGTCATGTCCGGGCGGCGACGCGGGTCAACGAGTCGGGCGAGCTCCGCGCGCTGGCCGATTCGGGAGGGACCGTCGTCGACGCGGCCGCGGCCATTTGGCCGGATGTGGTCGCCCTGGCCGACGAGCCGGAACCGGGCTCGCTCTAGTTCTTCATGAGGCGGGCGGCTTGCGCGGCACGGCCGGCCAGGTGTCCAGGCTGCCGATCACCGGCTCGCGGCCCCGGGCGGGGATGGCCCGCTGTGGCGCACGGTCGAGGAGGATTTCGCGCACCACCGCCAGCACGGCGATCACCAGGGCGGCGCGGAACACGGTCCAGAGCAGGCGACGCATCCCGACCACGGTAGCGTGCCGCCCATGGCCACCCTGCGCTCCATCGCCCCCATCTTCCCGACGTCGGACATGGTTGCCATGCAGACGCATTACGAAGCGCTTGGTTTCAACGTGCGCGTGCACCACGGTGGCTACGGCACGGCGTCGCGAGATGGAGTCAACATCCACTTTCGCCACGATCCCGAGCTGGCGCCGGCGCCCTCTGGTGGTCGTGGCGCCTGTTACATCGGCGTCGACGACGCCGGCGCGCTCCACGCCGAATGGCGTGCGGCGGGAGTGGGTGAGACGGGCGACCTCTTCGACCCTGGTTTCGGCGTGTGGGAAGCGGCACACACGGATGCTGACGGCAACCTGGTCCGCTTCGGGTCGCCGCTGCCCCCGGTGCCGAGGCGCCCTTGACTCGGGAGGCACAGGAATGGGACAATTACGTCCGAAATGAAGGCAACCACGTCCGACCTGCTGCTTACCTGACGGCGAACGCCACATCGCGTTCGCTCGCAACCTCCTGCGCCGAAAGGCCAGGGGGTTTTTTGTTGGGCCGGCGCCGGGACGGACCGAAGAGGTAGAGCGAGGACAGCAGCACACAGAACACAGAACACCAGCAACACAGAACACCGAACACGGACACCGAGAGATAGAAGAAGGGACACCGAAATGATGGCCGAGGGACAGAAAGGGAGTGGTGGCGACGTGGAGCGGGGTCACCTGGCCCTGCCCTGCGACCCGTCGCCCATGCCCTTCGACAAGTACCGCTCGCACGTGCCAGTCGTGCTGCACGACCGCACCTGGGCCGACCGCCCGTTCACCAAGGCCCCGCGCTGGGCCAGCGTGGACCTGCGCGACGGCAACCAGGCGCTCATCGATCCCATGGACTCGGAACGGAAGCTGGCGTTGTTCCAGACGTTGGTCGACGTCGGGTTCAAGGAGATCGAGGTCGGGTTCCCGTCGGCCTCGCAGACCGACTACGACTTCCAGCGTCTGATCATCGAAGAGGGACTCATCCCCGACGACGTCGAAATCCAGGTGCTCGTGCAGTGCCGCCAGGAGCTGATCGAGCGCACCTACGAGTCGCTGGCCGGAGCGAAGCGGGCGTGTGTCCACTTCTACAACTCCGTATCCGAGTTGCAGCGGCGCGTCGTGTTCGGACTGGACAAGGCCGGCATCATCGACATCGCGGTGAAGGCGGCCGAGTTGTGCAAGAAGTACGAGGCACAGGTCGGCGGCACCGACATCCGCTACGAGTACTCGCCGGAAAGCTTCACCGGGACCGAGCCGGAGTTCGCCGTGCAGATCTGTGAGGCCGTCATGGACGTGATCGAACCCACGACCGACCGGCCCATGATCCTGAACCTGCCGGCCACGGTCGAGATGTACAGCCCCAACGTGTACGCCGATGTGATCGAGTGGTTCGGCCGCACCATCAAGAACCGCGACAGCATTGTGCTGAGCCTGCATCCCCACAATGACCGCGGCACGGCCGTGGCCGCCGCCGAGCTGGCCGTGCTGGCCGGCGCCGACCGGGTGGAGGGGACGCTGTTCGGCAACGGTGAGCGCACCGGCAACGTCGACATCGTCACGCTGGCCATGAACCTGTTCAGCCAGGGCATCGACCCGGCACTCGACTTCAGCGACATAGAGAAGGTGCGCCGCACGGCGGAGTACGCCACCCGGCTCCCCGTCCACCCCCGCCATCCCTACGCCGGGGACCTGGTGTACACCGCGTTCTCGGGTTCGCATCAAGATGCGATCAAGAAGGGCATGGCCGCCCTCGGCCGTGACTACGACGAGTGGGAGGTGCCCTACCTGCCCATCGACCCCAAGCACACCGGGCGGACGTACGAGGCCATCATTCAGGTCAACAGCCAGTCCGGCAAGGGCGGCGTCGCCTACGTGATGGACACCGACCACGGCCTGGACCTGCCGCGGCGACTGCAGGTCGAGTTCTCCAAGCGCGTGCAGGAGATCACCGAGGCCAGTGGCACCGTCATCCGTTCCGGCCAGATGCGCGACGTCTTCGAGGAGATCTACCTGCCCGAGGACGCCGGGCTGCGCCTCATGACGAGCGAGGTGTCCACCGGGAGCGGTCACACCAGTGTCACCGCGCAGCTGCTGGTCGACGGGCTGCACCGCACCGTCAGCGGCGAGGGCAACGGCCCCATTGACGCGCTGATCGCCGCGCTGAAGGCCGATCTCGGTATTGTGCTCGAGGTGAAGGACTACCACGAGCACGCGCTCACCGAGGGCTCGGGAGCATCGGCCGTCGCCTACGTGGAGGTGGCCGGGAGCGACGGATCGACCTGGTGGGGCGTCGGGCGTGACTCGTCCATCCTCGACGCGTCGCTCAGCGCGGTCGTCTCGGCGGCGAATCGGGGCCGCACCGGGTGATCCGGCCGGCGGTCGAGGCGGACGTCCCGCAGCTGCTGGCCATGATCCGGGAGCTGGGGGAGTACGAGCATTTGGCTGACGAGGTGATCCTCACCGAGGACGATCTGGCCCGGGCGCTGTTCGGCCCCGGGGCCATCGTCTTCGACTCCGTCGTCGACGTGGGCGCCGATGCGCTGGCCGGCCATGCCCTGTGGTACAGGACCTTCTCGACCTTCCTGGGCCAGACGGGCATTTGGCTCGAGGACCTCTACGTGCGGCCCGAGCACCGACGCCAGGGCCATGCCGCCGCCCTCCTCACCCACCTGCGCGAGCAGACCGAGGGTCGCCTCGAGTGGGACGTGCTGGAGTGGAACGCCCCCGCCATCGACTTCTATCAGCGCCTGGGGGCGCGGCCCATGGCCGGTTGGACCCGTTACCGCTGGTACGAGCGGTAGCGGGCCGCTTTTCTGGCCAGGTCCGGGGCGCCACGCTGGGGCGGCCCCCCAGCCTCCTTAGCCGTACCCGCCGCTCGGGATGTAGGGCGAGGGCGGCCCGTCCATGCCCCGCACCATGACCGGGCCGTAGGGCTGCAGGTCTATGCCGGCCTGGACCACCACGCGGATGGCCCACTGCTGGGCCACCGTGAGCCAGTTGACCTCCACGGTCTCTCCAGTGGGCACCTCGGCCAGCGCCGCCCGTAGCACCAGGGCGGCCGACTCCTCGTGCCGGGCGCCGAGCGTAATGACGCGGTCGTCCGCGGCCACGGCGTAGCCCTGGTCGTCGTGCAGCAGGAGGCGCGTACCGGCCTGCGTGAGCATGGCGACGATGTCGGCCGGCCGGGCCGAACCGCGCACCTTGCGGTCGATGCCGGTCACCGTGTCGAGCTCGTGCTCGGTCACCTGGTCCGGCTCGAGGCGCACCACGTCGGGTGGCCGCTCGACCGCGCCCGGGCGCAGCACGCCCCAGGCCGCCACGACCGGATGGAGGACGAAGCCGAAGCTGGTGTAGAGCGCCATGGCCTTGGGGTCGCGTGAGCACTGGATCGTCCCGGGGCTGTGCGGGTCGCCATGGGAAGAGCGCAGGCTCAGCAACTGCCGGCCGACCCCGTGGCCCTGGCGTCCGGGCACCGTGCCCAGCTGCGAGAGCATCCAGTAGTCCTCACGCACGAAGGACTGCGACATGCCGATGACGGCCCCGTCCTCCTCCGCCACCCACGATCCCTCGGCGTCGGTGCCCAGGAAGTGACGCGTGCGATCGATGCGACGCCGCTCGTCCCGAATGGAGCTGCCCGTCGTGGGCAGGCCGTGGCGGGCCAGCATGGCCAGCAGCCCGCTGTCGAACGCGGCCACGGCGCCCGGAACGTCGGCCTCCGTCATGGGACGGAAGGTCACCATGGCGCGGTCACGCCGAGGGCAGGAAGGCGGGGCGCCGGCGTTCGAAGGCCGTGATGTCCTCTTCGTAGCGCAGGGACAGGCCGATGTCGTCCCAGCCGTTGAGCAGACGGTCACGGGTGAACTCGTCGAGCGGGAAGGTGCCGGCCAACCCGAGCGCCGGTGCCTCAATGGTGCCCCGGGCCACGTCGATGGTGATCTCGAGGGACGGGTCGGCCGTCACGGCGTCGAGCAGAGCCCGGTCCAGCTCCTCGGAGACCTGCACCGGCAGGAGTCCCTGCTTGGTGCAGTTGTTGCGGAAGATGTCGGCGAAGCGCGAGGAGACCACGGCCTCGAATCCGTAGTCCATCAGGGCCCACACGGCGTGCTCGCGCGAGGACCCGGTCCCGAAGTTGTGCCCGGCCACCAAAATGGTGGCGCCGACGAACTCCGCGTTGTTGAGCACGAAGTCCCGGTCGTCGCGCCACTCCGAGAAGAGGCCGGCGCCGAACCCGGTCCGCTCGACCCGCTTGAGCCAGTCGGAGGGGATGATCTGGTCGGTGTCGACGTCCGTGCGGTCGAGCGGCACGGCGCGCCCGGTCACCACCACGACGGGGCGCATCAGTCGAGATCCTCGGGCGTGGCGAAGGTGCCGGCCACTGCCGTGGCGGCGGCGACCGCCGGGGAGACCAGGTGGGTGCGGCCACCCCGCCCCTGGCGGCCCTCGAAGTTGCGGTTGGACGTCGAGGCGCAACGCTCGCCCACCGCCAGCTTGTCGGGGTTCATGGCCAGGCACATGGAACAGCCCGGCTCGCGCCACTCGAATCCGGCCGCGGTGAACACCTTGTCGAGGCCCTCGTCCTCCGCCTGGCGCTTGACCCGGTGCGAGCCGGGCACGGCCAGGGCGCGCAGGCCGGGGCGCACCGTGCGGCCCTCGAGCACGGCGGCGGCGGCGCGGAAGTCCTCGATACGCGAGTTGGTGCAGCTGCCGAGGAACACCGTGTCCACGGCGATGCCGCGCATCGGGGTCCCCGCCTCGAGACCCATATAGGCGAGCGCCCGCGCTGCCGCCTCGCGGTCGCCGGCGTCCTCCATGGCGGCCGGGTCGGGGACCGAGCCACTGATCGGCACCACCTGGGCCGGGTTGGTGCCCCAGGTGACGTGGGGCGTGATGCTGGCCGCGTCGATCACGACCTCCTTGTCGAAGGTGGCTCCTTCGTCGGTGGCGAGGCTGCGCCAGTACTCGACGGCGTCGTCCCAGGCCGGGCCGCTCGGGGCGTGGTCGCGGCCGCGCACATAGTCGAAGGTGGTCTCGTCCGGTGCCACCAGGCCCGCCCGCGCCCCGCCCTCGATCGACATGTTGCACAGTGTCATGCGACCTTCCATCGACAGGCCGCGGATGGCCGACCCGCGGTACTCGATGACGTGGCCGATGCCGCCACCGGTCCCGATGGTGCCGATGACGGCCAGGGCCACGTCCTTGGCCGTCACGCCCGGCGCCAGCTCTCCCTCCACGGTGACGGCCATCGTCTTGGGCCGTACCTGGGGCAGGGTCTGGGTGGCCAGCACGTGCTCCACCTCGCTCGTGCCGATGCCGAAGGCCAGCGACCCGAAGGCACCATGGGTCGAGGTGTGGCTGTCGCCGCACACGATGGTCATGCCGGGCTGTGTCCAACCCTGCTCGGGCCCGATGATGTGGACGATGCCCTGGTTGGCGTCGCCCATGGGGTAGCAGGTAACGCCGAATTCCCTGGTGTTGTCGTCCAGCACTTTCAGCTGCTGGGCCGAGACGGGGTCGGCCACCGGGCGGTCGATGTCGAGAGTCGGCACGTTGTGGTCGGCGGTGGCGACGGTCAGGTCCGGTCGGCGCACCGTGCGGCCGGCCAGGCGCAACCCGTCGAAGGCCTGCGGTGACGTGACCTCGTGGACCAGGTGCAGGTCGATGAACAGCAGGTCGGGCTCGCCTTCCGCCGCATGGACGACATGCGCGTCCCAGATCTTCTCGCTGAGCGTGCGTGGCGCCATCAGCGGGTGACGTCGACGATGTGGACCTTGAGCATGCCGCCCGGCGCCTTGTACTCGACCGCGTCGCCGCCGGCCCGCCCGACCAGCACCTGGCCGAGCGGCGAGGAGGGCGAGATCACGGGCAGGTCACCCTGGCGTTCCTCGATGGAGCCCACGAAGAAGGTCTGTGTGTCGTCCTCGTCGTCGCCGTCGTAGCGGAGAGTCACCGTGCTGCCGAGCGAGACGGACCCGTCACTCGAACCGGCGTCATCCACGATCTCGACTTCCTTGAGCATGGCCTGCAACTGCCGGACGCGCGACTCCATCTTCCCCTGGAAGTCCTTGGCGGCGTGGTAGTCGCCGTTCTCCGAGAGGTCGCCCAAGCGCACGAGCCGCCTCGATCTGCTGGGCGATCTCGACCCGCCCCCGGGTGGTCAGGTCCTCGAGCTCGGCCACCAGCCGGTCGTAGGTGGCCTGGGTCAGCTTGGTCGTCTCGGTCTGGTTGGCGGGAGCGTTGGTCACGGCATGTCCTTCAAGAGGCGAGGCGGGCGGCAGAGGGCGCCGCGCCGGAATCACAAGAAGGGGATAGACTATGCTCTACGCGGTGAACCCGATGTCGACGTCGCGCTATCGGGACCGCCACTCGAGCGAGCGGCGCCAAGTCCGACGCCGGCGACGCGGAGGTGCTCTCCGACATGGTGCGCACCGACCGTCACCACCACCGGCTGGTGGCCGCCGACACCACCGAGGTCGAGGCCATCAAGGTGTTGGCCCGGGCGCATCAGTCCATGGTGTGGTCCAAGAGCCGCCAGGCCAACATGCTGCGTTCGACGCTGCGCGAGTTCTACCCGGCCGCCCTGCTGGCCTTTGAGGACCTGACCAGCGGCGATGCCCTCGAGGTGCTGCGCATCGCCCCGACGCCCGTCCTCGGCGCCTCCTTGTCGCGTTCGAAGATCGCGGCTGCGCTACGCCGCGGTGGGCGCCAGCGACGGGTGGAGGAGCGGGCGGCCGAGATCCAAGCAGCACTGCGCTCCGAGCAGCTCGCCGCACCCGCCGCGGTGGAAGCGGCCATGGGGGCTTCGGTGGCGGCCACCGTGGCGGTGCTCGCCGAGATGGTCACCCAGATCGGCCACCTGGCCGAGGAGCTCTCATCGAAATTTTAGAGGCACACCCAGACGCCGAAGTGGTCCGCTCCCTGCCAGGACTCGGGACCATCCTCGGCGCCCGGGTGCTCGGCGAGTTCGGCGACGAGCCGAACCGCTACGCCAGCGCCAAGTCTCGCAAAAACTATGCCGGCACGTCGCCCATCACCCGGGCGTCTGGCACCAAGAAGACGGTGCTCGCCCGCTACGTGCGCAACCGCCGGCTGGGCGACGCCATCTACCTGTGGGCTTTTGCCTCGCTCAAATGTTCTCCCGGCGCCCGTGCCTATTACGACGCCCGGCGGGCTGTCGGCGACGGACACCACCAGGCTCTACGGGCCCTCGGCAACCGCCTTGTTGGCATCCTCCATGGCTGCCTCACCCACCACGTCGCCTACGACGAATCGATCGCCTGGGGGCATCGTCCGGAAACCGAGTTGGCAGCTGCTTGACATTTCGAGCTAACCGGGCGGGGCACGGCTGTCGGCCGGCCCGGCACCCTCTGTTGACGACACCGGTCAGCCTGCGAGAGACTGGTGGGGTCATGCGCCGCTCCCAGCACCCGGTAGGCATTATCCACTAGGCGCGCCCCACTCACGCGCGCCGTCAACCGTCCACTGAGTGGGCGGTTTTTCAATTTCGGGCACCAGTCACCACACGTCACACCACAGGAGAGGAACCAGGAGGACAGTGAGCACGGCCAGGACCTCGCATCGGGTCGCCGTCATCGGCGGCGACGGCATCGGGCCGGAGGTGTGTGACGAAGCGTTGAAAGTCGTCGCCGCCTCCGGGGTCGAGCTCGACATCACGCACTTCACCCTGGGCGCCGCCCGCTACCTGCGCGACGGTGTCGTGCTGCCGGACGAGACCCTGGCCGAGCTACGCGGCTTCGATGCCATTCTGCTGGGGGCGGTCGGCCCGCCGGTCGGCGACACCAGCGTTCCGCCCGGGACCCTGGAGCGGGGCCTCCTCCTGCGCCTCCGCTTCGAGCTCGACCTCTATGTGAACCTGCGCCCCTTCACCGGCGTGCCCGGCTCCATCGCCCAGGGGGCCGACCTCGTCGTCGTGCGCGAGAACACCGAGGGCACCTACGCCGGTGAAGGCGGCTTCCTGCGCAAGGGGACGCCGTACGAGGTGGCCACCCAGGGTTCGGTCAACACCCGCATGGGTGTGGAGCGCTGCGTGCGCTTCGCCTTCGAGCTGGCCGCCCGACGCCGCAACCGCCTGACCCTGGTACACAAGACCAACGTGCTCACCTTCGCCGGCGACTTGTGGCAGCGCACGGTCACCGACGTCGCCCGCGACCATCCCGACGTCGCCTGGGACTACAACCACGTCGACGCCGCCTGCATCTACCTGGTGGAGCAACCGGGGCGCTACGACGTGATCGTCACCGACAACCTCTTCGGCGACATCCTCACCGACCTGGCGGGCGCGGTGAGCGGTGGCATCGGGTTCGCCGCCTCGGGCAACCTCAACCCGGCGCGCACCGGGCCGTCGCTCTTCGAGCCCGTGCACGGCGCCGCCCACGACATCGCCGGCCAGGGCATCGCCAACCCGACGGCCGCCATCCACTCGGCCGCGCTCATGCTGGAGCATCTGGGGGAGCCCGATGCCGCCGCCCGCATCCTCAAGGCCCTCGCCGCCCAGTCCGATTCCATGTCAACTTCCACCGAGCAGCTGTCCACGACCGCCGTGGGCGACGCCATCGCAGAAAGGCTGTAGCCGCCATGCCCATCGACACGACCGAGAAGATCTGGATGGACGGCGAGCTCGTCGACTGGGCCGACGCCACCGTGCACGTGCTCACGCACACCTTGCACTACGGCTCGGGCGTCTTCGAGGGCATCCGCGCCTATCCGACGAGCCGCGGCGTGGCCGTGTTCCGCCTGGGCGATCACATCCGACGGCTGTTCGCCTCGGCCAAGATCTTCATGATCGACGTCCCCTTCACGGTGGAGCAGATCATTGACGCCTCGCGCCTGGTGGTGCGGGCCAACGGGCTGCACGACGGGTGCTATCTGCGTCCGCTCATCTACCTCGGCTACGGCGAAATGGGCCTCAACCCCCTGCCGTGCCCGGTCAACGTCTCCATCGCCGCCTGGCCGTGGGGCACCTACCTGGGTGACGAAGGCATCGCCAACGGCGTGTCGGTCAAGGTCAGCTCGTGGCGCCGCCACGACCCCAACGCGGTGCCGACGGCGGCCAAGAACACGGGGATGTACTCCAACTCGTCGCTGGCCAAGGTGGAGGCGCTCAAGGCCGGCTACGACGAGGCCATTCTTCTGGCGCCCGACGGCAACGTCAGCGAGTGCACCGGCGAGAACGTGTTCATCGTCCGCGACGGCGTCCTGATCGCGCCGCACACGGCGGACTCCGGCGCGCTGGCCGGCATCACCCAGGACTCTGTCGAGACCATTGCCCGCGACCTCGGCTACGAAGTGCGGCACGAGTCCCTCATCCGCACCGACCTCTACCTGGCCGACGAGGCCTTCCTGACCGGGACGGCGGCCGAGGTGGTGCCCATCCGGGCCGTCGACGACCGCCAGGTGGGCTCCGGCCACCCCGGACGGATCACCAAGGAGATCCAGCAGACCTACTTCGCCACCGTGCGGGGCGAGGTGGACCAGTACAAGGAGTGGCTGGACTATGTCGACTGACCCCGAGGTAGCCGACGCCGACGCCGACGTCGCGCACAGCCACGGCGGGGTGCGCCACACCCACGCGCACGGGCACAGCGAGCACGCCCACGACTTCTACGTGCCCGAGCTGCCCGAGGCCGTCGACATCTTCGACACCATATTGCGTGACGGCAGCCAGCAGGAGGGCCTGTCGCTGACCGTCGACGACAAGCTGCGGGTGGCCGAGCAGCTCGACCATCTCGGCGTGACGTTCATTGAAGGGGGCTGGCCCGGCGCCAACCCCAAGGACATCGAGTTCTTCGCCCGGGCCAAGAAGGAGCTGAACCTGGGCACGGCCACGCTGGTCGCCTTCGGGTCCACCCGCCGAGCAGGTGTGAAGCCCGAGGACGACGCCGTCCTGGCCAACCTGATCGACGCCGGCGCGCCGGTGGCCTGCATTGTCGCCAAGTCGTGGGACCGCCACGTGGCGGAGGCGCTGCGCACGTCGCTGGACGAGGCGGTGGCCATGGTGGCCGACTCCGTGCGCCACCTGCGCCAGCACGGCCTGCGCGTCTTCCTCGATGCCGAACATTTCTTCGACGGCTATCGCAACAACCCCGAGTTCGCCCTGGCCGTACTCGACGCGGCAGAGGAGGCGGGAGCGGAGGCGCTCGTGCTGTGCGACACCAACGGCGGATCGCTGCCCGACGACGTGGGCCAGGCGGTGTCCGACGTCCGGACCCGCACCAGTGCCCAGCTCGGGATCCACTGCCACAACGACGCCGGCTGCGCCGTGGCCAACTCGCTCGTGGCCGTGCAGGCAGGGGTGACCCAGGTCCAGGGCTGCATCAACGGCTACGGCGAGCGGGCGGGCAACACGGACCTTTCGGCCGCCATCCCCAACCTTTCGCTCAAGCTCAACATCCGCACCATTCCGGCTGAGCGCCTGGAGCGGCTGACACCGGTCTCCCATCACATCGCCGAGCTGGTCAACCTTGCGCCCAACCCCCAGCAGCCCTACGTCGGCAACTCCGTGTTCGCCCACAAGGGGGGCCTGCACGCCAGCGCGGTGGCCCGCAGCGCCGATCTCTACGAGCACGTCGAGCCCAATTTGGTGGGCAACGGCACTCGGGTCGTCGTCTCCGAAATGGCCGGTCGCTCCACCCTGGCCATGAAGGCGGACGAGCTCGGCCTCGAACTCGACGGCGAGGTCATCGGGCGTGTCCTCGACGAGCTCAAGCACCTGGAGCACGAGGGCTACCACTTCGAGGTGGCCGACGGGTCCCTCGAGCTCCTGCTGCGCCGATCCACCGGCTGGACGGCCGACTACTTCACCGTGGAGTCGTTCCGCGTCATCACCGACCACGGGGACCGCGCCGAGGCGGCGACCGCCGCCGGCGCGATGTTCGGCGTCACGACCGAGGCCACGGTCAAGGTCCACGTAGGCCCCGAGCGCATTGTCGCCGTGGCCGAGGGCAACGGGCCGGTCAATGCGCTGGACGGCGCGCTGCGCGCCGCCATCGGGCCGAAGTTCCCGGCGCTCGAGACCATCCACCTCACCGACTACCGGGTCCGCGTGCTCGATACCGGACGTGGCACCGGCGCCGTCACCCGCGTCCTGGTCGACACGACCGACGGCGAGCGGACATGGACGACCATCGGGGTGTCCGAGAACATTATTGAGGCCAGCTGGCAGGCCCTCTACGATTCGATCGTCTTCGGGCTCCTGCACTCCGCCTAGCGGCGCCGGGCAGGGGGGAACGTACGGGGGAACACGCATGACCGTCTTGACTCGCACGGCAGCCAGGCTGTTGAAGCTGGCGCCCGCCCAGACGACCGACGTCTCGGTCGAGCGGGACCTGGCGGCCAAAATGCCCGACGGCGCCGTGCTGCTGGCCGACCGGTGGTTCCCGCCCCGGCCTCGGGACGGGCTGCCGACCGTGTTGATCCGCACGCCGTACGGGCGCAGGATCATGGGCCCGCTGGGCCGCCTCTACGCCGAGCGCGGCTACCAGGTGGTGATCCAGAGCTGTCGGGGTACCTTCGGCTCCGAAGGCGAGTTCGTTCCCATGCGCAACGAGCAGGCGGACGGGCTACACCACCTTGGAGTGGGTGGCGGCTCAGCCCTGGTTCGACGGGCGGCTCGTGATGTGGGGCGGCAGCTACCTCGGGCTGACCCAGTGGGCCGTGGCCGAGGACGCGCCCGGCTACCTCAAGGCCCTCGCCCTCCAAGTCACCTCCTCGCAGTTCCGCGACCCCGTCTCGTACCCGGGTGGGTCCTTCGCGCTCGAGACGGCACTGACCTGGATGCACCAGGTGAAGCACCAGGAGCTCCGCCTGGGCCAGGTCGTGCGGGCTCATGTGCGCTCGCCCAAGGTCGTGGCCGCGGCCGGCGAGGTGCTGCCTCTGGGGCGCTGCGACTCGCCGCCATCGGCGAGGCGGCGCCGTTCTTCCAGGAGTGGCTGACCCACGGCGAACCGGGTGACCCATGGTGGGACGACATCGACTTCGGGCGCCGGCTCGACAAGGTGCCGCCGGCCAGCCTGGTCGGGGGCTGGTACGACCTTTTCGTGACGGCCCAGGTGGCCGACTACCTGGCCTTGCGCGACGCCGGCCGTTCGGCCCGGTTGACCATCGGCCCGTGGACGCACACCAGCGCGGGCCTGCAGGGCGAGACCATACGCGACGGGCTCGAGTGGTTCGACTCCCAGCTCGGTGAGCGCCGCGGGCGGGTGCACCGCGCCCCGGTGCGCGTCTACGTCATGGGGACGGGTAAGTGGGAGGAGTTCTCGCTGTGGCCCCCGGCCGGCCAGACGCAGCAGTGGTTCCTCGGCCGCTGGGGGACCCTCGGAACGGAGCCTCCCGCCGAGAGCGCGCCCGACCACTACCACTACAACCCGCACGACCCGACGCCGGCGGTGGGCGGCGCCGGCCTCAACATGCGCACGTCCGGGCGCAAGGAGCAGCGCGCGCGTGAGCACCGGCGTGACGTGCTCACCTACACCAGCCCCGTCCTGGTCGAGGACCTCACCGTCATCGGCCCGGTCACGGCCACGCTCTACCTGCGCTCGACGCTCGAGCACACCGACTTCTTCGTCCGCCTGTGCGACGTGACGCCCAAGGGCAGGTCGTACAACGTCTGCGACGGCATCGCGAGGTTGATCCCCGGTTCGGTCACCAAGGAGGAGGACGGGACGTTCCGCCTGGAGGTCGCCATCGGGCCGACGGCCATGACGTTCCGCGCCGGGCACCGGCTCCGCCTGCAGGTCTCGAGCGGCGCCCACCCCCTCTACGCCCGCAACGCGGGAACAGGTGAGCCACTGGCCACCGGGGCGACCCTGCGTTCGGCGGATCAAGAGGTCTTCCACGACGCGCGGCGGCCGTCGTCCATCGCGTTACCCACGGTCCCGCTCTTCGCCTAGCTGGCGGGCGGCGAATGGGTCCGCCGCACCCCCGGGGGGTAACCTCCCGCGCATGACACAGCCGACCTTCGTGCCCATCGCCGAGGCCGATCAGGTCCGCCCGGCCCTGCACCTGGACGTGCCGGGGCCGTGGACCACCTCGCGCCCGGCCGAGTTGGTCGTGCCGGCCGTGTCGCGGGGGCGTACGACGGGGACACCGGGGCCCGACTCGGGCTTTGCCATGCGGCTGGCCAAGCGCTTCGAACCCGAGCTCCACCTGAACGAGGGTGAGTCGGGACACGACGTGGTGCTGGGTGTGGCGCTCGTGGCGGCCAAGCGGGCGGCCCTCTTCGGGCGGGCGCCGTGTGTCTACGACGTGCGGTTCGCGCTCAACCTGTGGGGCTTCCTCGACGATGTGCCGGCCGGGCGCGTGGCGGCGCGCCGCGCCGCCTTCTCCTCCATTTCGCACGACTACGTGGCCCAGCGGGCACTGGTGGACTCGGTGCCCGACGAGACGTTCCGCCTGAGCCCGGAGGAAGCCCGGGACGGTCTGGCCGCCGCCTAGGCGCGCCATGAGCACCATTTTGGGCATGGGCACCACGGGGGCCATCGATCGCCTCGAGATCGAGGCGGGCGGCTTCACCTTCAGCGGGCGTGCCTGCGGCCCCCACGGGGGGAGGCCGGTCCTGCTGCTGCACGGCTTCCCGCAGACCTCGTGGGCCTGGCGCGACGAGCTGTGGGCGCTCGGGAACGCCGGCTGCCGCGCCGTGGCGCCCGACCAACGGGGCTACTGCGGCGGCGCCCGCCCGGCTGCCGTCGGCGACTACGCCACCGAGCGGCTGCTGGGCGACGTCATGGCGCTGGCCGACTCCATGGAGATGGCAACCTTCGACCTGGTGGGGCACGACTGGGGTGGCATGTTGGCCTGGCTGGTGGCGTCGCGACACCCGGGACGTGTCCGCTCGTTGAGCGTCGTATCGACGCCCCACCCCCTGTCACTGCGCCAGGCGCTGAGCGGGGACGACCCCGACCAGTCGGCGCACGCCCGGGCGGTCGATGCCTTTTGCACCCCGGACGTGCCCGAGCGGTTGCTGCTGGGCGCCGACGGCTCGGGCAGCGGCCTGGCCACCCTCCTGGCCGAGTCCGGGCTCGACGACGACGACGTCCGCATGTACGTGGCTGCACTCACCGATGAGGGTGCCCTCACGGCCGCCCTCAACTGGTACCGCGCCATGGACGCCGGCGCACTCACCGACCTGTTGCCGGTGAGCGTTCCCACGCTCTACGTGTGGTCGACGGGCGACCCGGCGTTCGGGCGCGCCGCGGCCGAGGGTACGGCGGAGCACGTGCTCGGCCCGTACACGTTCGAGGTGCTCGAGGGCGTGTCGCACTGGGTCCCGGAGACGGCGCCGACGCAGCTCTCCGCGCTGCTCGTCCGCCACCTCGCGACGACCTGACGGCGCCGGCACAGAGGGCACCGAACGGGCGCTCGGGGTCGGGCGCGACTCTGCGACAATGGGCCGGTGAGCCCGTCGTCCTTCGACCTGACCGACATCCAGCGGGAGTTCCAGGCCACCCTGCGCGCGTTCTGCGAGGAGAAGGTGGCCCCGCACGCGGCCGAGGTCGACCGCAACGCCGAATTCCCCTGGAAGTCCTTCGAGGCCTGCCGCGAAATGGAGCTCCCCGCGCTCGGGATCCCCGAGGCCTACGGGGGTGCCGGAGCCGACATGGTGACCCAGGCCATCGCGGCCGAGGAGCTGGCCCGGGTGTGCGCCTCGACCTCGCTCACCATCCTCATCTCCAAGCTCGGCATGACCCCGGTCCTCAACTGGGGGAGCGAGGAGCTGAAGCAGGCGTATGTGCCCCGCGTGGCCACGGGCGAGATCCAGGCCAGCTACTGCCTGTCCGAGGCGGACGCCGGCAGTGACGTGGCGGCCATGCGGGCGCGGGCGGTGCGCGACGGGGACGACTACATCCTGACCGGCTCCAAGTACTGGATCACCAACGCCGGCATTTCGGACGTCTACGTCGTCTTCGCCAAGACGGACCCCGACGCCGGCGGGCGGGGCATTTCGTGTTTCCTGGTCGAGAAGGAGTGGGGCATCCGCATCGCCAAGCACGAGGACAAGCTCGGCTTGCGCGGTAGCCCGACCGGCGAGGTCGTCCTGGAGGAGGTGCGCGTGCCGGGGTCGCACCGGATCGGCGAAGAGGGCCAGGGCTTCACCATCGCCATGCACACCCTCGACCGCAGCCGGCCCACCATCGGTGCGCAGGCCGTCGGTATCGCGCAAGGCGCCACTGACTACGCGGCCGCCTACATGAAGCAGCGCCACGCCTTCGGCGGTCCCATCGCCGATCTGCAGGGGCTGCGCTTCATGCTGGCCGACATGGCGCTGCGCACCGAGGCGGCCCGCGCCCTCGTCTACCGCGCCTGTGCCATGGCCGACGACGACCCGGCCGGCGAGCTGACCAAGTTCGGCGCCATGGCCAAGGCCTTTGCCTCCGACACCTCCATGCAGGTCACGATCGACGCCGTGCAGCTACTGGGCGGCTACGGCTACACGAAGGACTTCCCGGTCGAGCGGTTCCTGCGCGACGCCAAGGTGACACAGATTTACGAGGGCACGAACCAGGTGCAGCGCGTCGTCATCGCGCGGGAGATCCTCAAGCACATTTAGGCGAGGACCAGCGGAACGACGGTTGGCGCCCGGCGACCAGGCCCGGGCAGACTTCGGGGCCGGCCCGCAGGGCCGATGCTAAAGTTAGAACAGGTTCTAAATTCGGCCCAGCCCGGGCTGCCGGCCGCCGGCCGGGAATCGCAGCAGGAAGGACGTCGGTCATGGCGCAGCCGGTAATCATCGAGGCGGTCCGCACCCCCATCGGGAAGCGCAACGGGTGGCTCTCGGGGCTTCGGGCCCCCGACATCCTCGGGGCGGTCCAGGTCGAGGTGGTCAAGCGGGCGGGCATCGACCCCTCCTCGGTCGAGCAGGTGGTGGGCGGGTGCGTCACCCAGGCCGGCGAGCAGGGCTTCAACGTCACACGCACGGCCTGGCTGCTCAGCGGCCTGCCCTACGAGGTGGCGGCCACCACGGTGGACTGCCAGTGCGGGTCGGGGCAGCAGTCGAACCACTTCGCCAACAACCTCATTGCGGCGGGCGCCGTCGACGCGGCGATCGGGTGCGGCGTCGAGGCCATGAGCCGGGTGCCGCTCGGGGCCAACGCCAAGGCGGGCGCCGGCCGGGCCATCCCCGAGGACCTGCCCTACGACATGCCCGACCAGTTCACGGCGGCCGAGCGCATCGCCAAGAAGTACGACATCAGCCGGGCCGACGTCGACTGGCTCGGCCTCGAGTCGCAGAAGAAGGCCGCCGTCGCCGTGGCCGAGGACCGCTTCGCCCGTGAGATCGTGCCGGTGGAGGCTCCCATCGTCGGTGAGGAGGGCCCGTGGGGCGAGCACTCGGGCGAGAAGATCGTCGTCTCCAAGGACCAGGGCCCGCGCGAGACCACGGCCGAGGGCCTGGCCAAGCTGAAGCCGGTGCTGCCCGACGGCATGCACACCGCCGGCACCTCGTCACAGATCTCCGACGGCGCGGCCGCCGTGCTGTGGATGTCCGAGGACCGGGCCAAGGCGGAGGGCTTCAAGCCCCGGGCCCGCGTGGTGGCCCAGGTGCTGGTGGGCTCGGACCCCTACTACCACCTCGACGGCCCCATCGCGGCGACGACCAAGGTGTTGGCCAAGGCGGGCATGACCACGAAGGACATCGACCTCTTCGAGGTGAACGAGGCGTTCGCGTCCGTCGTCTTCAGCTGGGGCAAGGTGCACGAGGTCGACTGGGACAAGGTCAACGTGAACGGCGGCGCCATCGCGCTCGGTCACCCGGTGGGCGCCACGGGCAGCCGACTGATCACGACGATTCTGCACGAGCTCGAGCGGCGCGACGCCACCTACGGCCTGGTGTCGATGTGTTGCGGCGGTGCGCTGGCGACAGGCACCATCATCGAGCGGATCTGAACCTTCTCCTGCTGCACCTTCCCATTTCGGCGCCTACCTCTGGAGGGGACCGTGTCATCGGTATCGACTGAGCACCTGACATACGAGCGCGACGGCGCGACGGCCATCGTGACCATGAACCGGCCCGAGGCCAAGAACGCCTTGAGCCTGCCCATGCTGGTCGGCATGAAGGACGCCTGGGAGGAGATCGACGCCAACGACGACATCCGCTGCGCCATCCTGACCGGCGCCGGCGGGACGTTCTGCGCCGGCATGGACCTCAAGGCGATGGGGGGCAGCGACGCCGAGAAGTACCAGCCCCGGATGCAGGAGGACCCGGATCTGCACTGGAAGGCGCTGCTGCGCCACTACGACCTGCGCAAGCCCCTGATCGCCGCCGTGGAGGGCTGGGCCGTGGCCGGGGGGACGGAGATCCTGCAGGCCACCGATATCCGGGTCGCGGGCCAGAGCGCCGTCTTCGGCGTGTTCGAGGCCAAGCGGGGACTGTTCCCGCTCGGGGGCTCGACGGTGAGGCTGCGGCGCCAGATCCCCTACACGTTGGCCATGGAGCTGCTGTTGACGGCACGCGAGGTGCCGGCCGACGAGGCGTTGCGCATCGGGCTCATCGGCCACGTGGTGCCCGACGGGGCGGCGCTCGAGAAGGCGCTCGAGATCGCAGGCGTCATCGGGCAGAACGGCCCGCTGGCGGTGGAGGCCATTAAGCGGAGCGTGCGTGAGACCGAGGGCATGTCCGAGGTGGACGGCCTGGCCCGCGAGCTCGAGATCGGCTGGCCGGTCTTCGCCAGCAACGACGCCGCCGAGGGGCAGAAGGCGTTCGCGGAGAAGCGTCCGCCCAACTACACGCGCACGTGAGCGAGGCGGGCGAAGAGCTCGACCCGCCGGCGGGCGGGGGCTACCCCGGGCTCGACGGCCCGGCCGTCACCGCGGGCGACCAGCCCATGAACCGGCTGGCGGCGGCGGTGCGGCGCATCAACGCCGTCATCGTCGGGCAACCGCCAGAGGACGACGAGATCTCCGAGGCGGCGGAGCAGCTCTCGGCCGTGGCGGAACGGCTCGAGTCGGCCGCGTCGGTGTCGAAGCGGCGCCGCAACGAGCCCGGGCCGGGCGGGTTCCCGGGCATGCATCCCCAGGACTATTTCCACACCAGCCCGGTGATCGGCTTCGCCAACCCCGTGGCACCTCCGGTCGAGGTGTGGGCCGTGGAAGGTGCCGGCGGCGGGCGCGAGATCCGGGGCCGGGTGACCTTCGGCTACGCGTACGAGGGGCCGCCGACGTGCGTGCACGGCGGGGTGATCGCCGAGCTCTTCGACGAGATGCTCGGCCTGTCGAACATCCTGTCCGGCCAGGGGGCCATGACGGGGACGCTGAAGATCCGCTACCGGCGGCCGACACCCCTGCTGGCGCCCCTCGACCTGGCCGGCGCGCACCACAGGCCGGGAGGGGCGAAAGGTGTTCGCGTGGGGCGGGATCTTCTACCGCGGCGAGCTGACGGCCGAGGCTGACGGCATCTTCATCCACGTTCCGCCCAATCGGATGCTCGACATCGTGACGGGCAACGCCCACGGGGCCGAGGCGCCGCTGGTCGACCCCGACTGGCAGAGCCGGATGGAGGAGCGGGCCCAGGGTTCTTGACGGCCGGCGGTCAGCCCTCGCCCTCCGACCGCCAGCGGCGAAAGAGCTCCTTCAGGTCTTCCTGCGCCTCAGGTGTCAGGTCATCGGGTTCGATGGCGCCGGTGAGCGCAATGGTCGTCCGTATCTGCTCGAGGTAGGCCGAGCAGTTCGGGCAGGCCTGAAGATGCCGCTCGAGGCGGCGCCGGTCGCGCCTGGACAACGCGCCCTCCAGGTAGTCGGTCACCAGTTCGACGGCCTGCTGACAGACCAGGTCCTTTCGCCGCAGCGACAACACCGTTCAGGCCTCCCTCATGGCCGCGTCGACCACGTCGCGCAGCTGGCTCCGACCACGGTGCAGCAGGAGACGCTGGTTACCGGCACTGATGCTGAGTATGTCGCAGACTTCGCTCCCCGAGAGGCCCTCCACATCGCGCAGGAGCACAACCTGTCGCTGCCGAGCCGGCAGGCCGTCGAGCGCCACCTTGAGGACCGGCGACCACGCCGCGGCGTCGATGCGCTCGTCGGTCTCGTCGACCCAACGGTCAAGAGGTTCTGCCCACGCGCCTCCAGCGTCGAACCTCGACGGATCAGCCGCCGGCCCCCCTCTCTCGTGCACATGGCGGCCCTCGGCCGTCCCGGCCGAGCGAGCGCGGTTGGCCAGGATCCGGAAGAGCCACGTCTTGAGCGATGAGCGCCCTTCGAACCGGTCGATGCCGCGGACGACCCCCATCCACGTGTCCTGCACGGCCTCCTCGGCGACGGCCCGACTCTGGACCATGGAGCAGGCCAGCCGGATCATCGGCTCTTGGTAGCGCGTCACCAGGGCCACGAAGGCATCCTCGTCACCTTGGCGGAGCCGGGTCAGCAGCTCCACGTCGGTCTCCACCTCCTCGGATCGTAGGGCCCGCACTTCCGGTGTCGGGGCGCGGCGGATGCCCATGCCTATCTGTCCGGCCGGGCCCGAATCCGTTACGCGGCGGCCCAGCCACGGAGCCCGTGGTGTAACGCCCGGGTGCCAGTCGAGGACTGTGTCTTTGGAAGCACCCATCGACCCAGCACTCGGGAGGAACCCCATGAGACGTATCGCCCCCCTGCTCCTCGCCCTCGGCACCGCCTTCGGCCTGACCCTGGCCGTGGCGCCCGCGGCCGGCGCCAACCCCGCGCCGCCCGGTGGCTGGGGAGGAGCCCTCGGAGCGCGCAACGTGGTCTTCGTGCAGACGGACAACCCTGCCGGAAACCAGGTCGTGGCCTATGACCGGGCCGCTGACGGCACGCTGAGTGCCGCCGGTACCTACCAGACGTGGGGGCTCGGCGGCGTCTTGAACGGATCGGTCGTCGACCATCTCGCCTCCCAGGGCTCGCTGGCCTACAACGCGGGGCAGGGACTGATCTACGCGGTGAACGCCGGCAGCAACACGGTTTCCGTCTTCGCCGTCCATGGCGACGGGCTGTCGCTGTTGCAGGTCGTCGGCTCGGGCGGGACGTTCCCGGTGAGCGTGGCCGTGCACGGTGACCTGGTCTACGTGCTGAACGCCCTGGGCGGCGGCAGCATCCAAGGCTTCGTGTCCGCCTACGGGCACCTGTTCCCGTTGCCCTGGTCGTATCGGAACCTGGGGTTGACCATTCCGTCGAACGGTAACCAGTACGTGAGCACCCCCGGCCAGGTCGCCTTCTCACCGTCGGGCTCGCAGCTCATCGTCACCACCAAGGCCGGCGGGCAGTCCATCGACGTGTTCGACGTCGGACGGTACGGCTTGACGTCGGCGTCCCCGGTCGTGAACCCCGAGGGGAGCACGGTGCCCTTTGGGATCACGTTCGACGCCTCGGGTCACCTGGTGATCGCCAATGCGAGCGACAGCCTGGCCACGTTCGACATCTCGCCGAACGGAACCGTGTCCCTCGTCGACTTGGTGGGCACCGGTGCGTCGGCCACCTGCTGGGTGACCCCGGCCGGCGGCCATCTCTACGCGTCGAACGCGGGGACGGGCACCGTCAGCGGGTTCGACAGCTCGGCGAACGGCACGCTGACGCTGCTCGGGGCGACCGGGACGCACCCCGGCACCGTCGACTCCGCGGCGACTCCCGACGGCCGCTTCCTCTACGTCCAGACGGGCGGGAACGGCATAATCGACGAGTTCGTGGTCAACTCGAACGGCACGTTGAGTGCGCTCGGATCGGTGACGGTGCCCGGCGCCGCGGGCGGCGAGGGCATTCTCGCCTTCTGATCAACGAGCCGTCGGGCGCACTTAAAGCTGCGCACGCGTCGTGCCGGTGTCCGGGTTCGTCCTCGGTTCCGGCACGACGTCGTCAGCGCCGGGCTTGTACCCACAAGCGCGTCGACGGGACGCGTATCGGTTGACCGTGGAGCCGGAGCAGGGCGTCGCGACATCGTGGGATGGTGAAGCCGGGAACGGCCCAGGGCACGTTCGACAGGTACCAGGCCAGCGCTCCGATGTCGCTGAACGTGGTGGTCGCCACGCCCTCGCCGCTGCCCTCGACGGCGAACCCGGCTCGCGTCAGCTGCTCGACGACGAGCGCCAGGGTCAGTTCCTCGACGGCCGGTGGGTCGAGGCCGAGCAACCGGTGGAACTCGGCCGAGCCTGAAGTCGTCTGCTGGGACAGGAACACACCGCCGGTGCGGAGGATCCGGCCCACCTCGTCGGCGACGAAGGCCTCGTGACGATTGACGACGAGGTCGAAGGCCCCGGCCCGGAAGGCCAGTCGGCCGCCACGGTCCTCGGGGCCCTGTCGTTCCTGGTCGACGTTGTCGCTGGCGCCCTCGTCCCGCACCACGGCGACGCCGAGCGGCCGCAGGCGCGCCGAGGCGACCCCGACGTTGGGGCCCCAGCTCTCCGTGGCGACGACGCGCCAGCTCCGGGCTAACCGGCTGAGCCACTCGCCGCCGCCGGTGCCCATGTCGAGCATCGTCGTGCCCGGGTCGACGAGCTCGGCGACCATGGCCTCGAGGGACCATGGTGGGGGCTCGAGCGTAAGACGGTCGCCGAGGAGTGAGAAGTCCCAACCGCGGAACGGAACGTCCGTGGCGTGCTCGAGCAGTTCGTCCGCGCTCGGCGCGGCGCCCCGAGGGGCGCTCACTGGACGTCGCGCGCCCGGTCCCGGGTCGAGCGACGGCGACGGGGCCATCCCCGACACGACCTTGATCATCTGCAGCGCCGGGTTGTCGTGGTCCCACAGCTCGGGGAACTCCTGGAGTGGCCGGAAGCCGTTGGCCGCGTAAAACGCCCGCGTCTTGGCGTAGCCGGCGTCGTCACGGCGGGCGCTGAGGGTCTTCACCTGGAGGAATTCGACGCCGCGCCCGGCCAGCCAGGACTCGGCCGTATTGAGCATGGCCTGCCCGATGCCGCGTCGATGGAGCCCGGCCTCGACGCCCATTACGTAAATTTCCGCCGAGTACTCGTTGTGCACGACCAGCGTCAGCAACCCGGCGTCGCGGCCTTCCACCGACGCCACGACCGTGGGGTTGGCCTCCGCCGTGGCGGCGTAGTCCTCCACCGACGCGGGGATCCCGAACCAGGTGGGCAGGGTGGCCAGCACCTGGCGGCAGACGTCGCCCGACCCGTCCATCTCCAGCTGGGTGTGCACGTCGGCGTGTTCTGTCCCCGTCACGCTCCCAGCATGACAAGTGCTCAGCCGGTCGTGTGACCGCCGGACTCGGTGCCGTCGCCCCGCAGTTCCTCCCGAATTTCCCTTCTTCGGAAGAGCGACGGCGTGTACATGGCCACCAGCCGCGCCACCAGGACGACCAGGAAGATCTGGCCTATCAACGCCTCGAGCGCCGCTGAGGTCCGGGGCAGGCCGGATGCGGGCGTGAGATCGCCGTAGCCGACGGTGGCCATGGTGATGTAGCTGAAGTACACGAAGTCGGAAGGCCCGTGCGGGCCCGGCTGGGCGAAGAAGGGCCGGTTGGCGGCCAACTGGAACCCGTAGTCGAGTGTGCCGAAAATCAGGCCGATCAGGACGTAGATGCACAGCGCCCCCATGATCGTCTCGCCCGTGACCGTGGTGTGCTTGAGATTCCTCCAGCCGATGGCGAACGGCGTGCTGAGGACGAGGACCCCGCCCAACAGGATGATGCCGCCGTCCGCCTGCGTGTGCCCCAGCAGAATCACGACGACGGCGGCGACGAAGGTGAGCCCGCTGGCGACGACGACCGCCACCATGACCCGTCGGGGGACCCGCGACGTGTAGAAGGCCAGCAGCGTCGTCAGGCAGAACCAGGTCACGCGGACCAGGAGCGACAGCCGGCCGCTCCAGTTGACGGTGAGCAGGACGTAGTAGGCGATCAGGAAGAGGAAGAGGAGCCCGTAGGAGTCGGGCGCCCGCACGACGGCCCCGAGCAGCTGTCGGCGTGATGCGGCGAGGGGCTCGGCCGAAGCCTCCGCGGGGGCCGGGCTGTCCATGGCCCCCCATCATGGCCAGCCCCGGCATCCACCGGTGGGATCCGGACCGGCCTCATCGGGTCACATGGTCCGAGGGGCGGAGGGCCACCGCGGGTGGCCCGTGGGGCCGAGCTGGTTCAGACCGACCGGTCCCGGCCCTCCCAATAAGGGTCGCGCAGCTTGCGCTTGTAAAGCTTGCCGTTGGGGTCCCGGGGCATCTCGTTGGTGAAATCGATGGACTTGGGCGTCTTGAAACGGGCCAGCTTGTCGGCGCAGTGGGCCAGGATCTCCGCCGCCAGGGCGTCGTCCGCCTCCACGCCCTCGGCGGGCTCTATGACGGCCTTGACCTCCTCGCCCCAGTCCTCGTTGGGGATGCCGAACACGGCCGCGTCGCCCACCTTGGGGTGCGACAGCAGGACGCTCTCGATTTCGGCCGGGTAGATGTTGGCTCCACCCGAAATGATCATGTCGATTTTGCGGTCGCGCAGGAACAGGTAGCCGTCCTCGTCGAGCAGGCCGACATCACCGACGGTGAAGAAGGCGCCGATACGGTTCTTCTGCGTCTTCTCCTTGTCGCCGTGGTACTCGAAGTCGGCCGACTGCATGGCCATGTAGACCGTGCCGATGACGTTGGGTTCGCCGATGCGGTTGCCCTCGTCGTCGAAGATGGCGATTTCGCTGATGGGCCACGGTTTGCCCACGGTGCCCGGCTTCTGCAGCCACTCCTCTGCCGTCACCAGCGTGCCGCCGCCCTCGCTCGCGGCGTAGTACTCGTCGATGGCGTTGCCCCACCAGGCGATCATCCGGTGTTTGACGTCGACCGGGCACGGGGCGGCGGCGTGGATCATGTGACGCAGCGAGGAGACGTCGTACTTGTCCCGCACGTCTTCGGGCAGGGCCAGCAGGCGGTGGAACTGGGTCGGGACCATGTGCGAGGTGGTGACCCGGCGCTCCTCAATGAGGCGGAGCATGTCCTCGGGCTGCCACTTGTCCATGAGCACCACGGTGTGGCCGAGGTGCAGGGAGGCGCTCCCGAAGCGCAGGACGGCCGTGTGGTACAGCGGCGAGCCGATGATGTGGACGTTGTCGTCCTGGGGCTGGATGTTGAAGAGGAAGAGGATGCCCGACAACCCGAGTGCGGCCTGCTCGGGCGTCACGCCGAGCAACTTGCGGTAGATCCCCTTGGGGTTGCCCGTCGTCCCCGACGTGTAGTTCATGACGTCGCCGATGGTGCGGTCATCGGGCAGCACGTCGGGCTGCGCGTCACGCGCCGCGGCATAGGAGGCGAAGCCGGGCACGGCCCCCACCGCCAGGAGGGCGGAGGCGTCGAGGCCCGCCTCGTCGGCGGCCGCCCTGGCCACCTCGCCGAAGCGCTCGTGGGTCACGAACGCCTTGGCCCCGGAGTCCTTGAGGATGTACGCCACCTCGGGCGCCACCAGGTGGTGGTTGATGGGTACCAGATACCAGCCGGCCTGCAGGGCGGCCAGGTAGACCTCCAGCATTTCGGAGCCGTTGGGCAGCAGGGTGGCCACGACGTCGCCCACCCCGAAGCCCTGGGCCCTCAGCGCGTGCACCAGCTGGTTCGAGCGGCCGAGGAGCTCGCCGGCCTTCACCTCGTCCCCCTCGGGCGTCACCAGGGCCAGGTATTCGGGGTCGTCCTGGGCCAGGGCCCAGAAGCCGAGGTCTCCCATCAGTTGTCTCCTTACAGGCTCGCGAGCGGAGGGCAAATGGCGACCCCCGGCCTGCGCAGACTAGAACGTGTTCTAGCTTTTCGGCAATTTTGCGCAGGCTCGGCGGACGCCGGGCCCTGAGACCAGGAGCGTACGAGATGGCAGGGTTCCTCGAGAACAAGGTCGTCGCGGTCACCGGCGGCGGCGGCGGCATCGGGCGGGCGGTCGCGCTGGCCGCGGCGGCCGAGGGGGCCAAGGTCGTCGTGGCCGACTACGGCGTGTCGATGGCCGGCGAGGACCCGAGCAGCGAGGTGGCCGAGGCCGTCGTGGCCGAGATCACCGAGGCGGGCGGCGTGGCCCTCGCCGTGGCCGACGACATTTCGAAGATGGACGCGGGCGAGCGCCTCGTCACCACCACCGTCGACACGTACGGCCGCATCGACGGCGTCGTGGCGGTGGCGGGCATTCTGCGCGAGCGCATGCTGTTCAACATGTCCGAGGATGAGTGGGATGCCGTTATCGCCACACATCTCAAGGGGCACTTCACCGTGTTCCGCGCCGCCGCAGCCGTCATGCGCAAGCAGGAGAGCGGCGCGCTGGTCGGGTTCACCTCGGGCGCCTTCCAGGGCAGCGTGGCGCAGGCCAATTACGCCGCGGCCAAGGGGGGCATCGTGTCGTTGGTCCGCTCGGCCGCGGTCGGGCTGCACCGCTACGGCGTGACGGCCAACGCCATCGCCCCGGTGGCGCGCACCCGCATGTCGGCCAACGTGCCCTCGGAGCTGGCGGAGATGGGCGACCCCGAGGACGTGGCGCCGATGGTCGTGTACCTGCTCAGTGACCAGGCCAAGCACGTGACCGGCCAGGTCTACACCGTGGTCGGCTCGAAAATCGCCGTGTGGAACCAGCCGGTCGAGGTGCGGGCCATGTGGGCCGAAGGCCGCTGGACTCCTGAGCAGATCGCGCGCCGTCTCGACGACAACGTCGGCCAGGAGCGCATGGGCATGATCGAGCGTCTCGAGCAGATGCGCCAGGCGGCGGCGTCGGGGGAGAAGCCGAACGCCTGAGCCGGGAGCCGAACGTCAGGTGACGCGGTGCAGGCGGGGCCGCGGCACCATGGTGGTGTAGACCTCGAGGGAGTTCCCCTCGTGGTGCGCGGCGACCACCGTGGCCGCGCCGAATTGCTCCTCTTCGAGCACGCCCCGCATGCTCGTGCCCCAGGCCACGGCCGAGCGCGCGATTTGACGGTCGGGGTGCTCCCAGGGAGGGATGAACACCTCGATCTGGTACATGGGCTCGAAGGTGACCACGTGCGTGGGGGTGTCGCCATGAGCGGCGAGCCACTGCTCCTTCTCGTCTTCCGTCCAGATCCTGTCGTTCATGATCGGCGTCCCTGGCTGGACAGTGGCCATCGCTGCTCACCCCCTCGTTCTCCGCCATATCGGCAGTGAGGAGAGGGCGCTTGAGACGGACACCGACGCGCAACCAGCCTCCCACCGGTGCTCGGCGGCTCGGTCGCGCGGTGCCCGACGCCGGAAACGAAGCGCCGAGGAGCCGCGCCGGGGTGCGTGGGCCAGCGCGCCGTCAGGGCGCCGCCCGGGATCTGTGGGGTCCGTCGGGGTCTCTCGGGTGCTGTTCGGGTGCCGTCCGGGTGCGGCCCGGTTGCGGCGGGATCGAGCGCGAACTTGGCCGGATTTCCCAATTTGCACCGTGTCCCGTCGGGCGCGGAGCGGTTCTCCTCATGACGGGCGGGGTGAGAAGTCGAGGGAAAGGGGAACGGCAATGAGTGTACGAATCGGCAAGGTCCTCCTCCGCCCGGAGGCCGAACCCATTCCGGAGGCGCGCCCCTGGCGCGAGGCCGGTTGGATCTTCCGGGACGGCTGCGCCGTGGCCATAGAGCGCCAGGGCGACCACACGCGGGCCCGATCGGCCTGCGTCACGCACCGGCACGACCAGTAGGCGCTCGGCCGACTCGATAGGTAACGTGACCCGGCACGCGGCACCGCGCCCGGCACCAGCCTGAACGCTCGGCCCGAAGCCGAGCGTTCAGGCTGGTCGACCGGCGCTCTCGGGCTCGTCGGAGGGATTCTCGTTGGCGAGCTGGTTCGCTGTCACCGGCGGCTCGGGACCATGGTGCTGCCACAGCCACTCGCGCCAGCGCCGGCGCGTGCGCAGCAGGATCACGACGCCGCCGACGACCAGCAGGAGGCCCGCCAGTTGGACCAGGTCCGAGCCGAGGCGGCCGTCCTCCCCGAGCCAGAGATGTTCGTCGAGCGAGCGCTCTATGCCCCACAGGATCATCCCCGTGCCGAGCACGGTCCCGGGCGGGTAGCCGACACGCGGCGAGCCGTCAGGCCAGCGGTCCAGCGCCCGCTCAATCAGGATCAGGATCACGTAGACGGTGAAGTCCTCCAGCGCCTGGAAGATGGGGACCGGCAGGCGTTTGCCCGTCTGGCCCGAGTAGTACATACCGAACCACTGGTGCGTCGGGTGACCTCCGCCGGCCACCATCAGCTGGGGGCCGAGCAGGCGCCCTATGGCCCAGCAGGCCAGGAGCACCGGCAGCACGAGGTCGAGGGCCCGGCCGAGCGGGAGCTGGGGGCAGCGACGGCGAGTCAGGAGGATGCCCGTCGGCACGGCGAGGAGCAGGCCGCCGAAGGAGGAGAGCCCGCCGTGCCAGATGGCGAACACGTCGCCCGGGTTGGACGTGTAGTAGCTCAGGTTGGTGAGCACGTGCATCGCCCGGGCGCCCACGACGGCCGCCAAAATGATCCAGAGGAAGACGGGGACGAGCCAGTCGGTGGGGTAGCCGTTCTTCTTGAGCCGGCGCTCGAAGTAGACGAAGCCGAACCAGAACGTCAGCGCCAGCCCAATGCCGTAGGTGTGGACCTGTAGCGGCCCGATGTGGAAGACGACGGGGACCGGTTTCATGAGGCGCTCGATGCCAGGTTAGGACGGCCCGACACAGGTGGTGGAGCGGGCGGCGGATCGGGCGGTCGGGGAGTCCGGGTCCAGCCGTTGGGTGGTGCCTGGTGGACGGTGCCTGGTGGACGGTGAGAGTCGGGTGGCGTGAAGCCCGGCCGGGACGCTGGCTGGGGTTGGCTGGCTATGGCCGGCCGGCGCCGACGAAGCCGTCGCCCAGCCGAAGCCCGGTGACCCAGACCGAGGCCCCGGTGTAGGGCGCTTCGATCATCTCGCCCGGGCCGACGTACATGGCGACGTGTTCCGAACCACCCGGTCCGTAGAACAGGAGGTCGCCCGGCTGCAGGTCGCTGATGGGCACGGGGGCCGAGTCGGCCATCTGGGCGCCCGAGTAGTGGGGCAGTCCTACACCGACCTGGCCCCACGACCATGCGGTCAGGCCCGAGCAGTCGAACCCCGGGTCGGCCGAGCCCTTGGGCGACTCACCGCCCCACACGTAGGGAACGCCGATCTGGCTCTCCGCCGCCTGGACGGCGCCTTCGCCCCCGGCCGCGGTGGGCGGTGGGGCGGCCTGGTTCAGGCCGGCCACGTTGCTGCCCGACGAGGCGGCTGCGGCGGCCGCGGCCGCGGCCGCGGCGCCTGCTGGCGTTGCTGCGCCGCCTGGGCGGCGGCGGCGGCCTCGGCCTGCTCCTGCTGCGCGACCAGCTGGGCGATCTGGCCCTGCTCCTGGTTCAGCGCGGCCGTCTGCTGTTGGATCGCCTGTTGGTTCTGCGTCACCGCGTTCTGTTCCGCGGTCACCTCGGTCTGCGCCTGCCCCTGCTCGCCCTGCAGCTGGGACTCCTGCGCGTTGAGCGAGTTCTCCGCCGTGTGCAGGTTGTCGACGGCCAGGTTGATGTCGCCCTCGGCGATCTGGTCGTACTCGGTGCTGGCGCCGAGCGTCTGGTCGTTGCCGGCGAAGAGGGCGTTCTGCTCGGATACCGTTCCGTCGGATATGTAGTTGGCCACCGCCGCCTTGGCCAGCGTGGCCTTGTCGCCGGACACCGCCTGCTGGTCGGACGCGATGGTGGCCTTGGTCGAGTCGATGCTCGAATCGATCTGCGACAGGTGGTACTTGGCCTCGTCGTACTGCTGGCTCAGTGCGGACATTTCGTTCTGCGCCTGTTGGAGTGACGACTCGATGGCGGCCGCCTTCGCCTTGGCCACGGAAATGGCATCACCCGCCGCAGGGCGCGCCAGGCCAAACACAGTGCTCGACAACACTGTGACGACGGTCAGCGCGGGGACGGCAACCCGCTGGAGCACCGAAGCACTCCGACCTGACCGCGGCGTGGAGTGGTCGGCCCCCTCAACGTCAGTCACGATGGGCGACATTCTTATCGGGGGTCCGCGGGCGATTCAAACACCCTGGCCTTGAAATGGGGGTTTCTGGTCGTACTCATGGTAGGAAGGTGCAGGTGAGGGGAAAGTTGGCGGAATGCCGAACTTCCGTGAACAAGTAGGGAGAACGGGACGGATCGGCACGAACTACGGTCCTGCGCCATGGGAGAGATGATCGAATTCGCGAGCAACGGTTCGCCGGCGGGCGGCTACCTGGCGCTGCCGGAGGGCGGGAGCGGGCCCGGCGTCATCGTGATCCAGGAATGGTGGGGTCTGGTCGACCACATAAAGGACGTGTGCGACCGCTTCGCCGCTGCGGGCTTCGTCGCCCTCGCTCCGGACCTCTACCACGGACAGCAGGTGCCCCCCGGAGAGCCCGACGAAGCCGGCAAGGCGATGATGGCCATGAAGCTCGATCAGGCCGGGCGCGACCTGAGCGGCGCCGTCGACGAGGTGTTGCGCCGGAGCACGGGTGACCACATCGGTGTCATCGGCTTCTGCATGGGCGGTGGGCTGGCGCTCGTGCTGGCCACGCAGCGGCCCGATGCCGTCGCCGCCGTCGTGCCGTGCTACGGCGTCATCCCGTGGCCCGACGCGCAGCCCGACTACGCCGCCATGTCGGCCAAGGTGCTCGGTCACTACGCCGAGAAGGACGGGTTTTTCCCGCCGGAGGCGGCCGAAGCACTGGGCGAGCAACTGCGCGGCCTGGGCAAGTCGGTCGAGATCTTCGTCTATCCCGGCACCGACCACGCGTTCTTCAACGACACGCGCCCCGAAGTGCACGACGCCGCGGCGTCGCAGCTGTTGTGGGACCGCTCCGTTGCGTTCTTCCGTGAGCATCTGAGCTGAAGCGAAGCCGCCCCGTTGGGGGCGTGAGGCCGTTTGTTACCCTGGACCCATGTCCGCACGCTCACGTGACCTGCCCCGTCGCTCCTGCCTGTCGACCCCGGGCTCGAACGAGAAGTTCCTGGCCAAGGCCCCGACGGTGCCGGCCGACATGACTTTCTTGGACCTCGAGGACGCTGTGGCCCCCCTCGAGAAGGAGGCGGCCCGGCCCAAGGTGGTCGACGCCATCAAGAACCTGCCCTGGGACGACCGGGTGCTCTGCGTGCGGGTCAACGCCTGGGACACCGAATGGACCTACGGCGACGTGATCGAGGTGGTGGGAAGTGCGGGCGAGCGCCTCGACGAGATCATGCTGCCCAAGGTGCAGTCGGCCGCCGAAGTCGTCGCACTCGACCTGTTGCTGACCCAGGTCGAGAAGAAGGCGGGACTGCCGGTCGGGCACACCGGCATTGAGGCGCAGATCGAGACGGCGCGCGGGCTGATCAACGTCGACGACATCTGCGCGGCGTCGCCGCGGCTCGAGACGATCATTTTCGGTCCGGCCGACTTCGCGGCCAGCATCGAGATGCCGGTGCTCACCGGGGGCGTCGACATCCCCGAGTACCCCGGCGACCACTTCAACTATGTCTTCAGCCGCATTCTCATGGCCGGTCGGGCCAACGGGCTTCAGGTGATCGACGGGCCGTTCCTCAAGGTGCGGGAGATGGACGCGCTGCGCGAGTACTCCATGCGCGCCCGCATGCTGGGCTACGACGGCAAGTGGGCCCTCACCCCGGACCAGGCCATGGTGCTCAACGAGGTGTTCTCGCCCACCCAGGAGCAGTTCGACCACGCCTTCGACCTCCTCGAGGCCTACCGCAAGGCGACGGAGGAGGACCGCAAGGGCGCCGTCATGTTCGGCGACGAAATGATCGACGAGGCCAGCCGCAAAATGGCGATCAAGTTCGTCAGCCGCGGCGAGCGGGCCGGGCTGAGCCGCAGCGCCTCCTGAGCGCCGCGCTCGGCTCTCAGCCGATCAGCCGATCAGCCGATCAGCCGCCGGGCGATGACCTTGAGCGCCAGCGTCTCGTCCGCGCCCTCGAAGATCGACAGGACCCGGGCGTCCACGAAGTAGCGGCTCACCGCGTACTCCTCGGCGTAGCCCATGCCGCCGTGGATCTGCATGGCCTCGCGCGTGACCCACTCGGCGGCCCGGCAGACGTAGGCCTTGACCATGGAGGCCTCCAGCGCCCCCTCGCCGCGGGCCATCAGGCGGGCCACGTGATACGAGCTCTGGCGCGTGGCCTGAATGAGCACGGCCATCCGGCCGAGCTTGGCCTGGGTCAGCTGGTAGTCGCCGATGGGTGCGCCGAAGACCTTGCGCTCGGCCGCGTAGGCGGCGGCCGCCTCGTAGGCCGCCTGCATGACGCCCAGCGCCCGCGCCGCCGTCTGGAGCCGGCCGTTCTCGAAGCCCTGCATCTGGAGGTAGAAGCCGCGGCCCAGGCCGTCGGGGCCCCCCACCAGGTTGGCCTCGGGGACGAACCAGTTCTCGAAGGCCAGCTCGTAGGAGTGCATGCCGCGGTAGCCCAGGGTGTCGATGGGCCGGCCCTCGAGGCGTCCGGGCTCCAGATCGGCCGGCCGCTCCGGCGTGTCGTCCTGGGTCTGGGTGAAGAGGAAGCCGTGGCCGTCGCCGCGCGGCTTCTCGACCACGAACATGGAGATGCCACGATGGGCCAGCGAACGGTCGGGGTCGGTACGGGCCAGCAGCATCAGCACGTCGGCCCGGGCGGCGAAGGTGCACCACGTCTTGACGCCGTTGACCACCCAGCCCTTGGGCACCGGCGACGCCGCCGTCACGATGCCGGCCACGTCCGAGCCGTAGTCGGGCTCGGTCACCGCCACCGCGGCCAGAACGTCGGCCGAGGCCAGCCGGGGCAGCCACTGCTTCTTCTGCTCCTCGGTGCCCCCGTAGACGAGGGCGCGGGTGAGGATCTCGGGCCGGGTGATGAGCGAGCCGCCGACCCCCAGGGAGCCCCAGCTGAGCTCCTCGGTGGCCACCACCATCCCCATGTAGTCGCTCTCGCCACCGCTGGCGAAGCCGCCGTACTCCTCGGGTACCGACAGGCCGAAGCCACCCAGCTCGGCCAGCCCGTCGATGATCTCCTCGGGGATGTCGAGGTTCTCCCGGTGCACCCGTTCGGCGTGGGGACGCACCTTGTCCTCGGCAAAACGGTGGAAGGTCTCGCGCACCAGCTCGAAGTCCTCGCCCAAATGCCGCGGTCCCTCGACGTTGGCCAGCCCGGCCAGGACGGCCGGGTCGCGCTGGGCCGCGACGAACGGGGCCACCGGGTCGGCCCATCCCGGCTCGACCCCCCACTGGGCCTCCCGCCCGGCCACCCGCCCGGCCAGGTCGGCCAGCACGTCGGCTACGAAGGCGGCGGCGATGGCCGCCTCGTCGGCCCCTTGCTCGCCGTACAGGAGGACGGCCCGGGCCGTCGCCACCGCGGCCGCCGCATGCGCGACGTCGTAGGCCACCACCTGGTTGGCGTCGACGCCGCCGCGGTCGCGCACGGCTGCACAGGCCTGGTCGACGAGATGCTGGGCCAGGTCCACCGCCTCGGCGGCGCCGGCGAGCATGGGTGCGGGGGGCGTCGTCACGGGCTTCGACGCTACCGGCTGGCTTCGGTGTCCTCTTTTCCGAGCCTTCCGTCGTGCCTTACCGGGCGCTTTCCGGGTCTGCTGGCCCCGCCCCGCTTGCCCCGCCCCGCTTGCCACGGCCCGCACACGGGCGCCGGCGACTCGGCCGGCTCGTTCGTTCCATTCAGCCCCGGCGGCCGACGACCGTCACCAGCGGCGGCAGCACCACGGGGTCGTCGCCGGGATCGACACCGGTGAGCGACTCCAGGTAGCGCGCCACCGGGCCCGGCCCGACACCGGCCGGCGCCTCGGCCCAGGCGTCGACCACCTCGAGGTCGGCGTCGCGCACCAGCGCGGGCAGCAGCGCCCCGATGTCGGGGTGTGGCGCACCGGGCATGGAGAGGGGTGATCCGCCGATGCGTCCCGCCGACGTGATCGGCTCCTGCGCCACCACCCACCCGCCCGGCCGCACGGCGCCGGCCATCATGCGGACCACGGCGAGCGGCTCGAGGACGTGCAGCAGCAGGAAGCGGCAGAACGCGAGGTCGACCTCCTCGGGCAGGGACAGATCCTCGCCGGCCTGGGTGAGGGCGATCACCTGCGCGTGGGCGGCCGCCGCACGGGCGACCTCGTCGCGGGCGGCGGGGTCGCTGTCGACGGCGTAGACGCGGCCCTCCCGGCCCACCATCTCGGCCAGGGCCACCGACACGTCGCCGCCGCCGGCGCCGACGTCGGCACAGCGCCAGCCGGGGCCGAGCCCCAGCCGCTCGAGCGCCGTGGCCAGCGGGCGACGGTAGACGTCGTCGCGCAGGCCCGTGAGCTCACTCACCGCGCCGTGCTGCGTTCTCCGTCGCTTCCATGGCCCCGCACTGTAGAGGGCGGCGGAACGGTCCCGACCCGCCGGCGGCCCGCTCGCCGGCTGGCGGCGTCGCCCAACGTCGCCCAACGTCGCGGTGACGGGCCGATCGACAGCAGCATGCACACGAGTGTCGCCATGAGCGCCGGCCACCACAGGGCGATGTGGTGCACCTGGCGGTTCCCTAACACCATGCTGGCCACGAGGGCGGCGGTGCAGAAGCCGAAGCGCACCGGGCTGCGCCGTAGCGACAGGGCCAGGCACAGCGCGGCCACAGGCCAGAGGTAGTACCAGTTGAGCTCCGTCTCGAGCATCACGCGCAGGGCGAAGCCGATGGCCGTCACCGTGAGCACGGTGGCGAGGTCGTGGCGTCGCCGGCACACCAGGGCGCCCAGCACGGCGCCGAGGGCGACGGCGACCAGGCGGGTGGGCCCGCCGCCGTGGAGGCCGGGCCCGATGGACGGGGCCAGCCCGCTCAGAGGGGTGAGGGAGTTGTGGGCCAGCTCCACGGGCTGGTGCACCAGGACGAACACCGTGTGGTGGGCCTGGCCGAGCAGCGGCGCCACCAGCACCACCAGGCTCGGCAGGAGCAGGCGGGGCCACAGCCGTGCCGCCCCGCGCCAACCGAGGCGGGCGAGGACAGGCACGACACCGATCACGGCCAGCGGCTGGAAGGCCATGGCCAGCCCGAGCAACAGCGCCGCCCGCGGTGCGCCGGCCGTGCCGCGACGATCGAGGGCCAGCGCGGCCCACACGAGCAGCGCCAAGGCGACGCAGTCCTCGGGATGCCCCCACCCACCGACCACATTGCCGACGCCCAGCGCGCCGGCCAGGGCCAGGGCGAAGCGCGACCGGCGGGTGAGTCGCCACCAGCGGGCCACCGCATCGAGCGCGAAGAGCACGGTCGACGCCAACAGGACAGCGGCCGGGCCCGTCACGAGCCACATGCTGAGAGGCTCGCCGGAGAGGTGGCGATCCGCCGGCGAGAGCCCCACCAGGTGACCGAGAGCGATGACGGGGACGAGCAGCACCTCGAGTGCGGGCGGTGAGACCAGGGCGGCGTCGTTGCCGTAGATGAGGCCGAACCTGCCGTGGAGGATGGCCGACGAGCTGTTCACCAGGCTCAGGTAGTCGCTGGGGGCGAGGAGGGCGTGGCGGCCGATGTGCAGCAGCGGGTGGCCGAGGAGGCTGTAGGCCATGACCACGACCAGCATGGTCGTGGTGGCGACGACGGGCGCGGCGCGGTGCTCCGCCCACGCCGAAATGCGCTCCATCGGCCCCTCCCGGGCCTCACTCCGGCCGCGTCTACCCCGGACTGCCCGCTATTCCTCTCGGCAGACCGTGGCGGGCCTATAACCTCGATTCCCGTGAAAGTGACCATGTTGTTGTGCGACGCCGCGCAGGTGTCCGACGGGAAGCTGTACATCCTGGGCGGCGGCTGGAGCATGACGGGCCCGGATCCCGTCCCCTCCGCCGTGGCCCTGAAGATCGACGTCGACTGGCACGAGGCGGAGACGTCCCACCACTGGGAGCTCTTCTTGGAGGACGCCGACGGCCGCCCCGTTCTGATGGAGACGGCCGAGGGCACCCAGCCGGTCGAGGTGCGGGGCGAGTTCACCGTGAGTCAGCCGCCGGGTATCCCCGAGGGGTCGCCGATCGATGTGGCGCTGGCCGTGAACCTGGGGCCCATCCCGCTGGAGCCCGGCACCCGCTTCGCCTGGCGGCTCACCATCGACGGCGAGGCGCTCCCGGGGGCGTCCCTGGGGTTCACCACCCGTCCCCGCCCGGTGGTGGCCGAGTGACGGTCTACGACCGGCCCTTCGGGCGCTCCCTCGAGGACTTCGTCCCCGGCGACGTCTACCGGCACTGGCCCGGCAAGACCGTCACCGAGTACGACGACCACCTCTTTTGCATGATCACCATGAACCACCACCCCCTGCACACGAATGCGTGGTTCGCCGAGCACGAAACGGTGCAAGGCAAGAACGTGGTGGTGGGCAACCTCGTGTACTCGCTGGCGCTCGGCATGAGCGTCCCCGACGTCAGTGGCTCGTGCATCGCCAACCTGGAGGTGGAGTCACTGCTGCACCGCTCACCCACCTTCCACGGCGACACCATCTACGCCGAGACGCGTGTGCTCGACGCGGTGCCTTCGAAGTCGAAGGACGACCGCGGCATCGTGACCGTGGAAACCAAGGCCTTCAACCAGAACGGTGACGAGGTGTGCTACTTCCGGCGCAAGCTCATGGTGTGGAAGCGGGACTATCTGCCGGCGCGGCGGCGGCCCTACGGCGACGACATCTGGGACTAGGGCCACCCGGTCGCCCTCGGCCGACCGGGTACGGCGCTTCCGTGAGCGACTGCTCGACTGGGGGGCGGTGAACCGGCGCGACCTGCCGTGGCGCCACACCCGCGATCCGTGGCGCATCCTCGTCTCCGAGGTGATGTTGCAGCAGACCCAGGTCGAGCGCGTCGTGCCCTTCTACGAGCGCTTCGTGGCCGCCTTCGCCGACCCGGCGGCCTGCGCCCGGGTCCGCCCGGCGGAGGTGGTCCGGCTGTGGTCGGGGCTCGGCTACAACCGGCGGGCCCTCAACCTGCACCGGGCGGCGGCGCGGGTCGTCGAGGTCCACGGCGGCGTGATGCCGCGGCAGGACGCGGCGTTGCGGGCGCTGCCCGGGGTCGGCTCCTACACGGCGCGGGCGGTCCGTACTTTCGCCTTCGACGAGGACGTTGCCGCCGTGGACACCAACGCCACGCGCGTGCTGGCCCGCTGCGTGGCCGGGGGGCCGCTGCGCGCGCGCGAGGCGAACGAGCTGGCCGACCGGCTGGTGCCGGCCGGTCGGTCGTGGGAGTTCAACCAGGCCATGTTCGACCTCGGTGCCACGGTCTGCACCGGGCCGCGCCCCGGATGCCCGGAGTGCCCATTGCGCCGTCAGTGCGCCTGGCACCGCGCCGGGATGCCCGGGCCCGACCCGTGGCGCGCCAGCCCACTGGCCCGGCGGCAGAGCGCGTTCGCCGGGTCGGACCGCCAGGGCCGGGGCCGGCTGCTGGAGGCGCTGCGTCTGGGCGGGGTGCGCGCCGGAGACGTGGCGGCGGCGTGCGGCTGGCCGGACGACGGGCCACGAGCCGAGCGGGTGGCCGCCGCGCTGGTGGAAGAGGGCTTCGCCAAGTGGCGCAGCGGATCGGAACCAGTGCTCCGGCTCTGTTAGGCCTCCACAGCGTTTGCCGCTCAGCCGCTCAGCCGCTCAGCCGCTCAGCCGCTCAGCTGTTGAGAAAGCCGAGGATGCGCGCGTTGACCTCGGACGGCTTCTCGAGGTGGAGGAAGTGGCCCGCGCTCTCGACGATCTCGTACTCCGAGCCCTCGGCCAGGAAGTCGAGTGGAGCGTTGACCGAGGAGAGCAGCATGCAACCGTCGTCGGCCCCATGGAGGTAGAGCGTCGGCCGTGGCGTGGGCAGCAGGGTGGCGGCCTGCTCGTCGGCCAGCTCGGGGACGTGGGTGGAGGGATCCCAAATGCCCCGGTAGTAGCTGATGGCCGCCCGCGTGTGCTCGGCGTCGCCGATCGACTCCTTGACCTTGGCCAGGTCCCAGCCGGCGTCATAGCCCGGTGACCAGTACGACCACAGCCCGTCGATGAACTCGTAGTCGTTCATGGGTAGGGCCAGCTCGGCCACCGGATGGAGGAAGAAGAACATGTACCAGCTGCTGCGCAGCTGGGCGAAGGTGAGAAGGGAGGCGCCGATGGCCCCGGTGGGTGGCACGGCCATTGTGGCGGCGCGGCGCCAGCGGTCGGGCTGGTGCGCCACGGCGCCATAGGTGGCCATGGCGCCCCAGTCGTGGCCGACGATCACCGCGTCGGCACCGGCGCCGAACGCCTCATGCAGCGCGTTCACGTCGCGCACGATCGCCCCCAGCTGGTAGCGGCCGTCGGGCGGCAGCTGGGTGGGGGCGTAGCCGCGCAGGAACGGGGCGACCGCGTGGAAGCCGGCGCCCGCCAGCTCGGGGAGCAGGTGGCGCCAAGTGTGGGCGGAGTCCGGAAAGCCGTGCAGGCACAGGGCGAGGGGTCCGTCAGGCGGCCCATTTTCGAGGTAGGCGAACTCCAGCCCGTCCGCAATGATCGTCTTCGGTTCCATAGGCGCAAAACGTACCGCCGGAGGGCGCAGTATCGTCGCGCAGATGAACGTCACGTTCTACGGGGTGCGCGGGTCGTGCCCCTGCTCGGGGGACCGCTACCGGCGCTACGGGGGAAACACCTCCTGCCTGGTCATCGACATCGAGGGGGACGACCCGCTGATCGTCGACCTGGGCACGGGCCTGCGGGCACTCGGCGACGTCCTGCACAAGGAGGTGCGGGCGCTCGGTACCCCGATGCACGCCACGGCGCTGCTGACCCACCTGCACTTCGACCACATTCTCGGGATCCCCTTTTTCGGGCCGTTGCACGATCCGGGCGCCCGCCTGACCGTGCACGGGCCGGCCCAACCCAAAGGCTCGCTGAAGGACGCCCTGCACGCGGCCGTCCAGCCGCCGGTCTTCCCCATCCACATGGAGCAATTCCGCGGCGAGCTCATCACGGTCGACACCAAGGATGAGGACTTCTCGGTGGGACAGGCCAAAGTCATGGCGCGGCACATCCCGCACTCGGGGCCGACACTCGGTTATCGCATTGAGGCCGAGGGCCGCTCCGTGGCCTACATGTCCGATCACCAGGCCCCGCTCGACCGCCGCACCATCCCGGACGCCGTGCTCGAGCTTTGCGCGGGCGTCGACCTGCTGGTGCACGACGGCCAGTACACCGACGACGAGTTCGCAGCCAAGGCGGACTGGGGCCATTCGACGGCGGCGTATGCCGTGCACGTGGCGGCCGAGGCCGGCGTCAAGCGACTCTTGTTGTCGCACCACGACCCCTCGCACACTGACCGGGAGCTGGACCGCATTCTCAACGCGGCCCGACGGTTACCCGAGGCCAAGCGTTTGGAGGACGTGTCCTCCGCCCACGAGGCCCAGACCATCGACCTCGGCACCGCCTAGGCACCGTGCGGTGACGGGCCTCGACCAGGCCCGGTTCCGCGAGGTGCTGGGGCACTTCGCCACCGGGATCACCATCGTCACCGCGCTCGAGGAGGGCTTGCCCGTCGGCTTCTCGTGCCAGTCCTTCGCCGCCTTGTCGCTCGACCCGCCCATGGTGGTGCTGGCACCCGCCCGCAGCTCGACCAGCTGGCCCCGCATCGCCCGGGCGGGTGCTTTCTGCGTCAACATCCTCGGCGAGGACCAGGAGGCGGTGTGCCGGTCCTTCGCCGTGTCGGGGGGCAACAAGTTCGATGGCATCGGCTGGTTCCCCGGGCCGGTGACGGGCTCGCCGGTGATCGACGGCTCGCTGGCGGTCGTCGAATGCGAGCTGGGGCAGATCTTCGAGGGTGGCGACCACGAAATCGTGACCGGGCTGGTGGTGGCGCTGGAAGTCGGCGAAGGGCAACCCCTGCTGTTCTACAGAGGGGGCTTCGGGCGCTTCGTGTCCTGACCGCGGGCACTGCTACCGTTCCCGCCCGTGCCCGAGCTGATCCCATCCTCCGTCATCGACGACGTCGTGCTCGTCCGTCCGGACGTGCACGGAGACGAGCGTGGGCGTTTCGTCGAGACGTACCGGCGCAGTTGGTTCGGCGAAGGCGGGCGCGAAATGGTGCAGGCCAACCGCTCGGAGAAGCAGGCCGGTGCCCTGGTGGGGTTGCACTACCACCTGCGCCAGGCCGACTACTGGTATGCGCTCCGGGGGACGGTGAGGGTCGTCCTCCACGACCTGCGCCTGGGATCACGGACGGACGGCGCCACCGAGGTGATCGATCTGGACGGTGGCACCGACCAGGGCGTCTACATCCCGCGCGGGGTGGCGCACGGCTTCGCGGCACTGACCGACGTCCTGCTGACCTACCTGGTCGACAATTACTACGACAACTCTGACGAACTCGGGCTGGCCTGGGACGACCCCGCGGTGGGGGCGGACTGGGGCCTGACGTCGCCCATCCTGTCGTCGCGGGACCAGAGCAACCCCCGCCGCGACGATATCCCCGACGACATCCGGCCGCGCCTGGGCCTGTAGGCCCGGCCGCCCGCCCGGCGCATCCCGGGGGTGTGGGCACGCCGTGAGGGTGCGGTCCGGCGCACCCCTCGCGTCCTGTTGAATAGAGGGCGGTGTGGATCGGTGGGGTCGTCGCTGTAGTGGTCGTCGCCGGCCTGGTCGCGGCCGTCCTGACGCGGCAGCGCTCCCATGACGACGCCCACTCGGTCGAGCACTACCACCGGCAACTCCACACGCTGCAGGAGATGCGCGAGCACCCGTCGGCCGGAGACGGGAACGGCCACGAGGAGGTCCCGGCCTACCCGGCCAGCGCGTTCCGCGTGTCGGGCTCGTCCACCGTCCGGCTGACCGACCCCGACCGCCCTCTCGTCCCGCCCGTCCCGCCCCCGCCCGTCCCGAAGGCGGGGGATCCGGTGGTCTTCGAGGAGGACTCGGCGCAGGGCGAGACGGGGGCACCCGGCAAGAACTTCATGCGGGACGACGACCGTGCCCTGCACTCCATCGACCACCGGCCGCGCAAGTTGGCGGCACCCTTGGCTGCCGTCGGGGTCGTGCTGGTGCTGATCGTCGTGCTGATCGTCACCGGGCTGCACTCGACGCCGCCACACCACGGGAATTCCGCCACGGCCACCACCACCCACGTGACGACACCGACGACGGTGCACCGCTCGCACCACCCGGGGACGACGACCACGACGACGTGCGCCGCCGGCGGTGTCGTCGCCCAAGGCCACCTCGCCGCACGCGGCCACGTACCAGGTGGCGTCGGACAGTTTTTCACTCGTGCTCGCCGCGTCGAACGGCGAGTGCTGGGTGGACGCGACAACGGTGAGTGGTACGACCCTGTTCACGGGGACGCTCTTCACTGGGCAATCGCACACGGTGACCGCCACTGGGCCGGTGACGGTGGTCGCCGGAGCGCCCGCGTCGCTCGCGGCGACTGTCAACGGTGCCGCGGTGTCGTTGCCCTTCGGGTTCCAGTCGCCCTTCACGCTGACCTTCCAGACGCCGGGGTCGGCGTCGTCGCCGACCGGCTCGTCGGGGACGGGGACGGGGACCGGGACGGGGACGCGACGGGGACGGCGGGTTAAACCAGTCCGAAGGCGTCGAGGAGGAAGGCGAAGACGGTCGCCTCCTCCTTCCAGGAGTCGTAACGCCCGGAAGGCCCGCCGTGGCCGGCGCCCAGCTCGGTGCGCAGGACGACCCTGGTCATAGGCGTAATGGCCCGCAACTTGGCCACCCACTTGGCCGGCTCCCAATACGAGACCCGGGGGTCGTTCAGTCCTGAGGTGACGAAGAAATCGGGGTAGGCGCGTGCCGTGCCGTCGGCACCGGTGGCCGAGACGTTGTCGTAGGGCGAGTAGCCGAGCATGCGCCAATACGCCGCCTCGTCGGCCAGCGGGTTGCCCCACTCCTCCCATTCGCCGACGGTCAGCGGCAGCGTGTCGTCGAGCATGGTGGTGACGCAGTCCACGAAGGGCACCTCGGCGACCAGAGCGCGGAAGTGCTCGGGCGCCTGGTTGGCCACCGCGCCGATGAGCAGGCCGCCCGCGGAGGCGCCTCGGCCGGCCAGCGCACCTTCCCGGGCGATGCCACGCTCGGCCAGGTGGCGCGCGCAGGCCACGAAGTCGCTGAACGTGTTGGCCTTGTTCTCCATGCGCCCGCCCTCGTACCAGGCCCGCCCCATTTCGCCACCGCCGCGCACGTGCGCGATGGCGAAGACGACGCCGCGGTCGAGGAGGGAGAGGCGATGGTGAGAGAACGAAGGGTCGATGGACACCTCGTAGGCGCCATAGCCGTAGAGCACGCAGGGCGCGGGGAGGTCGAGGCCGCGGCGGTGCACGACGGAGACCGGCACGCGCGTCCCGTCATCTGCGGTGGCCCATTCGCGGTAGGTGGTGTAGCGGGCGGGGTCGAAGTCGCCCAGGACGGGCTCCTGCTTCAGCAGCGTCTCCGTCCGGTCGCGCAGGTCGATCTGCAGCACACTGGCGGGCGTCACCATGGACGTGCGCCCGATGCGCAGCGTGGGCGAATCCGTCTCGGGGTTGGGTCCGAGCCAGGTCGACGAGGGGCTGTCGATGGAGGGGACGATCCAGGCGGCGGCCAGCGGGTCGGCGCCGAAGGGGTCCGGCCCGGCGTCGGCCAGGGGCAGGACGCGCACCTGCGTCTGCGCGTCAGTGCGCTCGCTCAGCACGAAGGCGCGGGCGAAGGCGTCGACGTCCTCGACCCGCACACCGGGGCGGTGCGGCACGACCTCGAGCCATGCGTCGGGGTGCCAAACGGGGGGGCTCGCGGCCCGGTGCCGGCGGGCCCGGTGCCGGCGCGCCGGAGTCGGCACCCGAGGTGGAGTCCGGCGCGGTGTCCGGGGCGGCCAGGACACGGAAGTCCTGGGCGTCCTCGTTGGTCAGCGCCAAGAACCAGCCGGGGCCGCCGGTGGCCGGGGTGAGGTGGTCGAGGGCGTACTCGACCCCCTCGCGCCGCGGCATGACGACGGCCGGAGGCGAGAGCGGCAGGCCGGCGGGGATGGCCCGCCACTCGGTGGTGTTGGTGCTGTGCAGGCCGACGAGCACGAACGCTTCGTCGCGGGTCGAGCCGGTGCCGAGGGCGAAGCGGCGGTCCTCCTCCTCGTAGACGAGCGCGTCCTCCTCCGGATCGCCGCCCAGGCGGTGGCGCCAGAGCTGATACGGGCGCAGGGCGTCATCGAGCCGGACGTAGAAGACCTGGTCGCCGGCGGCCGACCAGGCCAGCCCGTAGCCGACCTCGGGCACCATCTCGGCCGCGGTGGCGGGTGAGGTCTCGGCATCGAGTGGCTTGAAACGCAGCTCGTAGCGTTCGTCGCCGGCCCGGTCGGTGGTGTACGCCAGCCAGAGGTGGTCGTGGCTGACGGCGGCGCTGCCCACGGCGAAGTACTCCGAGCCGGCCGCCAGGGCATTCTCGTCCAGCAGGACCTGCTCCTCGTCGCCGGGTTCGCCCGCCGGGGGGAGTTCGTCGGGGCCACGGGCGGGCCGGCGGCAGTGGATGGCGTAGTCCTTCCCCTCCTCGGTCCTCGTGTAGTACCACCACGGCCCCCGGCGGGTGGGGACGGACATGTCCGTCTCCTTTATCCGTGCCTTCATCTCCTCGAAGAGCTCGTCACGGAGGGGGTCGAGCGGCGCCAGGATCTCGTCGGTGTAGGCGTTCTCGGCCTGCAGGTAGGCCAGGACCTCGGGATCCTCGCGCTCCCGCAGCCAGTACCAGGGGTCCTGGCGCTCGTCCCCGTGGGCGACGAGGACCTGGGGGCGCTGGGGGGCCTCAGGAGGGATGGCCATGGCCGAGAGCCTGCCACGCCTGGCGACACAGAGGTGGCCCCGTGGGGGCGTTTCGGCAGGCCGGGGTAGTTGTTACTATCTGCATAGGGGAAATTCCCCGGATCCCTCCCCCTTGGGGCGAACTCAGGAGCGGCATGGCGGCAACAACGGATCTCGATCTCGGCCGGTACCAACTCGGCTGGAGCGACGCAGAGGACTATGTCTTCAAGCCCAAGAAGGGCCTGAACGAGTCCATTGTGCGCGAGATGTCCGAGATGAAGGGCGAGCCGGACTGGATGCGGGACTTCCGGTTGCGCGCCCTCAAGCACTTCGAGCGCAAGCCGATGGCACCGTGGTTCGCCACGCAGATGCCGAACCTCGACTTCGACAACATCTTCTATTACATAAAGCCGACGGGCGGGCAGGTGGACAAGTGGGAAGACCTGCCTGACGCCATCAAGAGCACGTACGAGAAGCTCGGGATCCCCGAGGCCGAGCGCAAGTACCTGTCGGGGGTGACCGCACAGTACGAATCCGAGGTCGTGTTCCACCGCAACCGCGAGGACCTCGAGGCCCAGGGCGTCTACTTCTGCGACATGGACACGGCCGTGCGCGACTACCCCGAACTGGTGCGCAAGTGGTTCGGCAAGCTCATCCCCCCGAACGACAACAAGTTCGCCGCGTTGAACTCGGCCGTATGGTCGGGCGGCTCCTTCATTTACGTGCCGCCCGGCGTGAAGGTGGACATGCCGCTGCAGGCCTACTTCCGCATCAACGCGGAGAACATGGGCCAGTTCGAACGGACGCTCATCATCGCGGACGAAGGCTCGCAGGTGCACTACATCGAGGGCTGCTCGGCCCCGGTCTACTCCACCGACTCGCTGCACTCCGCCGTGGTCGAGCTGGTGGCGCTGCCCGGTTCGCGCATCACCTACACCACCATCCAGAACTGGTCGACGAACGTCTACAACCTGGTGACCAAGCGGGCCCGGGCCGAGGCCGAGGCGCACGTCGAGTGGATCGACGGCAACATCGGGTCGCGCCTGACCATGAAGTACCCGTCGGTGTACCTCATGGGACCGAAGGCCAGCGGCGAGGTGCTCTCGGTCGCCTACGCCGGGGCCGGCCAGCATCAGGATGCCGGCGCCAAGATGTACCACGTCGCCCCGGAGACGACCTCGACCATTGTGTCCAAGTCGATCTCCAAGGACGGCGGGAAGACGACGTACCGGGGCAAGGTGCACGTCGACCCCAAGGCCTACGGCGCCAAGTCCTTCGTGCGTTGCGACGCCCTCCTGCTCGACGACGAGTCGATATCGGAGACCAAGCCGTACATGGAGGTGGGCGAGCGCGACGCCCGCATCGGCCACGAGGCCACGGTCTCCAAGGTCGGCGACGACCAACTCTTCTACCTGATGAGCCGGGGCCTCTCGGAGAGCCAGGCCATGGGCCTGATCGTCAACGGCTTCATCGAGCCCGTGACGCGGACGCTCCCCATGGAGTACGCCGTCGAGTGGAGCCGCCTCATTGAGCTGCAGATGGAAGGTTCGGTCGGCTAGGCCCGACTGCGACCCTTTCTGCAGCGTGGCACCATAGAACTATGCCGATGCGCGAGGAGTGCACCCACTTCCAGAGCCGGACCTACGCCTCCGGCGAGGCGGCGCGGTTCTGCGTCCTGGACCTGGCGCCCGAGGCGCCCTGGCGCTGCCCGGAGAATTGTCCCTCGTACCACCGCCGCATGGCCGACGTGGGCTGGGTGCACGGGAGCCTGGTCGAGCCGGCCATCGAGGACGAACCTGGCGGGGGCGGCGAGAACGTGGCGGAACTGCTGGGCTCGGCCGAGGACATCGTCAACGAGGTCGCGCCGGACATCCTCGAGGAGGTCCGGGCCGAGGACGCCCGCAAAGAGCGCCAGGCCGGTCATTGGTGGCGCCGCAAGCGTTAGCGGCAGTAGCCCGCCGGCCCTCCTGCCGGGCGCCCGCCGCCTGCCTGGGCCGCCCACTACCGCCCGGTGAACTTCGGTTGGCGCTTCTCCATGAAGGCCGTGACCGCCTCGGTGAGGTCGTGCGAGGCGAGTTGTCCCGCATTCCAGGTGGCCACGTACTCGAGGCCCTGAGCCACCGTGCGCCCCTCGTTGGCGGCCAGCACCGCTTTGGTGCCCTGTACGGCCAGGGGCGAGTTGGCCGCGATCTCGGCCGCCAAGGTGCGGGCCGCCTTGAGCACGCCGTCGGCGTCGCCGGCGACGTCGTTGACCAACCCGATCTCCTTGGCCCGCTCGGCCGTGATGTCCTTGGCCGTGTAGGCCAGCTCGGCCAGGTGGCCGGCGTTGATGATCGCCGGCAGCCGTTGAAGGCTGCCCAGGTCGGCGACGATCGCCATCTTCGCCTCGCGCACGGAGAAGACGGCGTCGGCCGAAGAGAGACGGATGTCGCAGGCCGCGATCAGGTCCACGCCGCCCCCTATGCAGTACCCGTGCACGGCGGCGACCACCGGCTTGGGGCACTGCGCCACCGCGGTGATGGCGTCCTGTAGGCGCAGCACCTCGAGGCGCGCTGCCCGCGCCCGCGCCGCCATCGAAGGGGGTGACGAGCCCTCGTCCCGGTTCCCTCCCTCCCCGCCGCCTCCGCCTCCGCTCCGCAGCGCGCTGCCCATCGCCTTGAGATCGAGGCCGACCGAGAAGTGCGGCCCCTTGGCGGCGACGACGACCACCCGCACCGCATCGTCGGCGCTGAGGGCGCCCATGGCACGTGGCAGGTCGCGCCACAGGTCCACGCCCATGGCATTGCGCGCCTCGGGCCGGTCCAGCCAGAGCGTGGCCACCGTGTCGGAGTCGTCGAGCTCAATGCTCAGCACCGGTGAGTCGAAATCCGCAATCTCTCCCATGCAGGCAGGCTAACCGCCTGGTAGGACCCCGGCGGGGGGCCAGTAGAGTGCATGGGCCGCATCGCACCTGAAGGAAGGTTCCCCCCTGCCCACGTTCACCCCCGAGGCTTCGGCCGCCCTGCCCGGTCCGACCTGGCTGCGCGACCGGCGCGCCGCTGCCTACGCAGCCTTCGCGTCCACCCCGCTGCCTTCGGAGAACGAAGAGGTCTGGCGCTACACGCCGATCGACGAGCTGGTGCTGGACCACTTCACGCCGGTATCGCCCGACGGTACGGCGCCCGGGCAGGGTCTCGAGTTGCTGGCCGCGCTGACCGCCGAGCTCGGCTCGACCGCCGGCAGCGTGCTCGTCCACAACGGGTACCCCGGTGCCGGCACGCCGACGGGTCCGGCCGGCTTCGCCTTCGGGGGCGCCGAATCGGTGGCGACCTCACCCGAGCTGCTCGGTTCCGTGCAGCAGGGAGGCGACGCGCTCGTCCGCCTCAACGATGCGTTCCACCCGGACGCCGTCTTCGTCGACGTCCCGGCCGGCACCGCGGTGGAGGAGCCGATCCTCGTCGTCCACTGGTGCGACGCCGCCGGGGCGGCCATCTTCCCCCGCACCGCCGTGCGCGCCGGCGAGGGTGCGCGTGTCTCGGTGGTCGAGGTCTTCGCCGGGCCCGACACAGGCGAGCGGTCTCTCGTGGTGCCGGTGACCGAGCTGATGGCGGCCAAGGGTGCCTCCGTTCGCTACGTGTCGCTGCAGGTGCTGCCCGACGACGCCTGGTCGCATCGCCCGCTTGGCCGCCCGCGGCGGGAGAGCGTCTTCTCTGCGTACCTTCACCGTCGGCCTCGGTGCGTCCTACGACCGCATCAGGGCGGACGTGTCCGTCGAAGGCAAGGACGCCCACAGCGAAATCCTCTCCGCCTACCTCGGCGACGGCAGCCAGGTGCACGACATCCGCACGTTGCAGGACCACGCCGCTCCCAGGACCACCAGCGAGCTGCTCTGCCAGGGCGCGGTGGCCGGGTCGTCGCGATCGGTCTACAGCGGCCTTATCCGTGTGCACCGGGGTGCGGTTCGCTCCGACGCCCGTCAGACCAACCACAACCTCGTGCTCAGCGAGGGCGCCCATGCCGACTCGGTGCCCAACCTCGACATCTTGGAGAACGACGTCAAGTGCTCCCACGCCTCGACCGTGGGCCCGGTCGACGAGGACCAGCGGTACTACATCGAGTCGCGGGGGGTGGAGCCCGAGGTGGCGGAAGGCCTGATCGTGCGGGGCTTCTTCGACGCCATCATCGACCGGGGACCCGTTCCCGAGGTCACCTCGCTCCTCGGGCGAGAGGTGCACGACCGTCTCGACGTGGCGCTGGCGGACCGCAGGGTGGTCGCGGGTGCCTGAGACCGTGGCCCTGTGCCCGACCGACGAGCTCGAGCCCGGAGAGGCGCGGCGCTTCGACGTGAGCGGGCACCGCATTGCGCTCGTGCGCATCGGCGACGAGTTCCACGCCCTCGACGACGAATGCAGCCACGAGGACTACTCCCTCTCCGAAGGTGAGGTGTGGGCTGACGAGTGCCAAATTGAGTGCCCACGCCACGGCAGCACGTTCGACCTGGTCACCGGGGAGGCATGTTCGCTGCCGGCGACTCAGCCGGTCGCCGTGTACACCGTCGACGTGGCCGACGGCATCGTCTCGGTGGTGCTGCCGTGAGCGACGCCGAGCACGTGCTCGAAGTCACCGGCCTGCACGCCTCGGCCGGCGGCCAGGAGGTGCTGCACGGCGTCGATCTCACCGTGCGCTCGGGCGAGGTGCACGTCATCATGGGCCCCAACGGCTCGGGCAAGAGCACGCTGGCCCATGCGCTGATGGGTCGGCCGGGCACCGAGGTCACTGCGGGCAGCATTCGTCTGGACGGTATGGAGCTGACCGGGCTGCCCGCCTGGCAGCGGGCGCAAGCCGGACTGTTCCTGGCCTTGCAGCACCCGGTCGAGGTGCCGGGCGTCGGCTTGGCCGCGTTGCTCGACGGCCGCGCACGCCGATCGCGGTAGTGGGGTCCCTGGCGGACCGCATGGCCGACGAGGCCAAGGCGGTCGGCCTCGATCCCAGGCTCCTCGGGCGCCCGCTCAACGTCGACCTCTCCGGCGGCGAGCGCAAACGCACCGAAATGGTCCAACTGGGCGTCTTGCGCCCGCCCATCTGTGTCCTCGACGAGGTGGACTCGGGTCTCGACGTCGACGCGCTGGGCGAGGTGGCGCGGCGCCTCCAGTGGGCCACCACGGAGTGGGGCGTGGGCATCCTGGCCATCACCCACTTCAACCGGTTCCTGGTCCAGCTCGAGGCGGACCTCGTGCACGTCATGGTGGGCGGCCGCATTGTTGCTACCGGCGATGCAGCACTGGCCCTGCAGCTGGAGCAGACCGGGTACGTCGGCTACCGCCAGGATCCGTAACTCACTCGCAATACCAGCGCCGACCGGCCGAGTGGTGGACGGCCCACCAGGCAGCTGACCCCAATTTCGACACCGTGGTTGGTACCGTGGGATGTCATGGCGAACGGTCGTCCGACGGGCGACGAGCCGGGCCACTCCTCCCGAGGACAGCGCGGCAAGTCCGCGAACCAAGAGGGGCTGGCCGCGCTCGGCAGCCAAATGCGCGGCGGCACCGGCGACCCAGGGAGCGTCGCCAACGAGGCGGGGCTGAAGAACCTCGGCGCCCGTGTCGACGCCGCCAACCGTCGGCAGAAGAGCGGTGTGCGCCGCAGTGGCCAGCCGAAGTGGAGCGGCCGGAAGAAGACCGTGGTCTCCGTGCTGACGGTGTTCGCCCTCCTGGTCGTGGGGGTCGGGGGCGGCTACGGCTACCTGTGGTACCGCTACGACCAGATCAACAAGGTCCACATCGCCGACGAGGTGTCCGCCGGCAACGGTGCCCCCTTCACCCTCCTCGTCATCGGCTCGGACACCCGCGTCGGCGAGAGCAGTGCGGCTGCGCAGGCCTTCGGGTCGTCCTCGCTGGTCACGGGACAGCGCAGCGACGTGGTGCAGCTGTGGCGGGTGACGCCGACCACCAAGTCGATCCAGGTCCTCTCCATCCCGCGCGACACGGTCGTCAGCATGCTCCCACCGGACGCCCAACAGTTCGGCACGTACAACCGCATCAACTCGTCGTACAACTCCGGTGCCAACCAACTGGTCAAGACCATCACCGCCAACTTCGGAATCCCGATCAACCACGTGGTACAGGTCGACTTCTCCGGCTTCCAGGCCGCGGTCAACGCGCTGGGCGGCATCTACCTGGACTTCCCGTACCCGGCCAAGGACTCGTACTCCGGCCTCGACATCACGACGCCCGGCTGCCAGCTGCTCAACGGCACCCAGGCCCTGGCCGTGGCGCGGGCCCGCCACTACGAGTACTACTCGAACGGATATTGGCAGTACGACCCCACCAGTGACTTCGGGCGCATCGAGCGCCAGGACGTGTTCCTACGCTCCCTCATCGCTGCGGCCAAGTCGAAGGTGAACCCGTTGACCGTCAACGCCTTCATCGGGTCGATCCACGAGGGTGTCACGATCGACGACGGCTTCGGCCTGAACGAGTTGGTCGGGTTGGCGCTCGAATTATCACTCGTTCAACCCGGGCGCGCTGCAGGCGCAGACGCTGCCCACCGTGGCGACCAACGGCTTCGGAGACCTGGGCGACGTGCTGACGGTGGACCAGCCGGCCGCCCAGCAGACGCTGGTCAACATCTTCGGCTCCAGCCTCACGGCCCCGACCAACCCGCCGCCGGGTGCCAACGGCCTGCCCCAGGCGCCGCCTCTGGTCACGCCCACCACCACGGCGACGACCCCTTCCGGTTCGGCGTCGTCGTCCAAGTCCGGTTCCGCCGGGGGCGCCCCCGCGTCCACCACCACCACGACGACGGTCCCGCCGTCGTTCAACCCGGTCCCCTGCACGCCCAGCTGACCGGGTCGGCTCGCGGTGGTCGGGTGGTCGGGTGGTCGGGTGGCGGGCGCACGGGGCTCGACCTCGACCGGGCCACCCCGTCGACCTCAGCTCGCTTCTGCGGCCACCTCGTCCAACCCCTGGGCCAGAGCGTTCCAGCTCAAGGTGGCGCACTTGATGCGGACCGGGAACTTCACCACGCCCTGCAACGCCGCCAACTCGCCCAATGCCTCGAGGTCGACCGGCTCGGGCTCGGCGCTGTCGTCCTCGTCGAGAACCCCCCCGAGCCCGTTGCTCTCGGGGCCGAGGGTCGCCTCGTGAATCGACATCATCCCCTTGAAGGTGCCGATCAGCCGGCGCACCTCGGCCAGATCCTTGCCTTTGACGGCGGCGGACATGAGCGAGGCCGACGACTGGCTGATGGAGCAGCCTGACCCGCCGATCTTCAAGTCGGCCAGCTTGCCGTCCTCGACCAGCAGGCTCACCACCACCTCGTCGCCGCACAGGGGGTTGAATCCCTCCACACGGTGGGCCGGCGGCGACTCGAGCTCGCCGCGGTTGCGGGGGGATCGGTAGTGGTCGAGGATGATCTCGCGATAAAGCTCTTCGAGGTCGGCCATCAGCCGAACAATCTACCGGCTTCCACCAATCCCTCGATCAGGACCTCGATGTCGTGCTCGTCGCTGAAGAGGGACAACGAGGCCCGGGCCGTGGCCTGCACCCCCAGCCGCCGCATCAACGGCTTGGCGCAGTGGTGGCCCGGCCGCACGCACACGCCGAACTGGTCGAGCACCTGGGCCAGGTCGTGCGCGTGCACGTCCCGATACGCGATCGAGATCACGCCGCCCCGGTCGAGGCCCGCGGGCGGGCCGAAGACCCGCACGTCGGGACCCAGCTTCTCCTCCAGCCGGGCCAGGGCATGGTTGGTCAGGGCCAGTTCGTGGGCCCGGATGCGGTCCAGGCCGATGTCGCCCAAGTATCCGATGGCGGCCGTCAGCCCGATCGCCTCGGCGATGGGGGGGGTTCCCGCCTCGAACCGGGCCGGCGGAGGCGCCGGACGGAACGAGTCGAGCTTGACGTCCAGAATCATGCCGCCGCCGCCCAGGAACGGGCGCATGTCCTCCAACAGCGCGGCGCGGCCCCACAGCACCCCGAGACCCGTCGGCCCCATCATTTTGTGGGCCGAGAACGCAATGAAGTCGACACCGAGCTCGTCGACCGACACCGGGGCGTGCGGCACCAGCTGCGCCCCGTCGGCCACCACCAGCGCGCCGGCCGCGTGCGCCGCGTCGGCGATCAATCGCACCGGGTTGATGGTCCCGAGCACGTTGGACATGCACGACACCCCGACCACCTTCACCCCGTCGACCAGCCGGTCCAGATCGTCGAGCACCAGGCGTCCGTCGCCGTCGATCGGGATGTAGCGCAGGTCCAATCCGCCCAGCTCCTCGGAGAGGATCATCCACGGCACAATGTTCGCGTGATGCTCCATTTCGGTGAGCAGCACGGCGTCCCCCGCCCGCAGGTTGGCCCGGCCCCAGGAATGGGCGACCAGGTTGAGCGACTCCGTCGTGTTCTTGGTGAACACCACCTCCCGGGCCGCATCGGACGCCGCCGATGAAGCGACCGGCCACCAGCCGGGCCCGTTCGTACAGAGCGGTCGACTCCTCGGCGGTGGCGTACACGCCCCGGTGCACGTTGGCGTGCGTGGTCTCGTAGTAGCGCGTCATGGCGTTGATGACGGCATGGGGCTGCAGGGCGGAGGAGGCCGAGTCCAGGTAGACGATGGGCCGCCCGTTCACCATGCGCGCCAGCAGGGGGAAGTCCTTGCGCAGCGCCTCGGTGTTGAGCGGGGCCGGACCGGGTGCTGCCGTCAAGCTGGCCGGATCGCCCGTCATCGCCACTCCTCGTAGCCCAACGTCTCGACCTGCCTCGCCAGCTCCGGGCCTCCGCTGGCCACCAAGCGGCCGTCGACCAGAATGTGCACCACGTCGGGCACCAGCTCCTCGAGCAGCCGCTCGTAGTGGGTGATGGCGAGCACGCCCAGTTCGGGCCGGACCTCGCGCACCGCCCGCACGCCGCGCCCCACCACCCGCAGCGCGTCGATGTCCAAGCCCGAGTCGGTCTCGTCGAGGACAGCCACCAACGGCTCGAGCAGCGCCATCTGCAAAATCTCGTTGCGCTTCTTCTCGCCGCCCGAGAAGCCCTGGTTCAGGTGCCGGCTGGCGAAGGACGTATCCATGCCGAGCCGCTCCATCCACTCGGTCATGAGCACGCGCACCTCGAGCACCGAGACGTCGTCGCCCTTGCGCGCCGCCATGGCCTGGCGCAGGAACTGCGTCACCGACACGCCCTCGATGGTCTCGGGGTACTGGAAGGCGAGGAAGAGTCCCGCCTTGGCCCGCACGTCGGTCGCCCACCCGGTGACGTCCTCGCCGTTCAGCCGGATCGTCCCGTGCGTCACCGTGTACGCCGGGTGCCCCAGCAGCGCACCCGCCAGCGTCGACTTGCCCGCGCCGTTGGGCCCCATCAGCGCATGCACTTCGCCGGCGCCGACGGTCAGGTCGACCCCGCGCAGGATGGCGCCGTCCTCGGCCGACACGTGCAGGTCCGCAGATCTCGAGCAGAGGGGTCGCTCCCATGCCCTAAAGCTTACCGTTTTGGTCAGGTATTTCCGCCAGCCGGCCGCCTCCGCTCCCCGGACCTCTCCCGGCGGCCCTCACCAGCCCCGGTCGACCCAATCCTGGAGGTGCGGGGACTCGTTCCCCACGGTGGTGGCGACCCCGTGACCAGGGAGGACCTTGGTGTCGGGGCTGAACCTGGCGAAGATGCGTCGATCGATGGACTCGATGATGGCGGCGAAGTCGCCCCCCTCGAAGGACGTATTGCCGGGCCCGCCCGGGAAGAGCGTGTCGCCCGTGAAGAGCAGGTTGGTGCCCTCGACGGCGAAGCAGATGGAGCCCGGGGTGTGGCCCGGGGTGGTGAGCGTGCGGATGCGCAGGTCGCCCACCGAGAGCGTCTCGTCGTCCTCCAAAATGAGGTCGTAACTCGGGAGCATGCCCGCATCGGCGCTGGTCACGGCCACGGAAATACCCGCCTCCCTGACGGCCGGCACGGCTTGGATGTGGTCCCAGTGCCCGTGCGTCTCCACCACCTGGTTGACCCCCAGGTCCTGGCAGATGGGCAGCAGCGCCTCGTGCTCGTTGGCGGCGTCGATCAGCATGGCGTCGCCCGTGCGCCGGCAACGCAGGATGTAGACGTTGTTGTCCATCGGCCCGACGACGATCTGGTGGACCTCGGCCCGGGCGTCGCTCCAGATCTGCTCCAGCTGTCCCATGTCCCCAGCGTGGCACAGTCGCCGGCGTCTGGTCGTCCGAGCCTCCGGAGTGGTAGACACCAGCCTGAGAAGCGAGAACACCACCGGCGGGGCTGCCGGGGGGAGAGGCAGAGGAGCCCTGGGATGAATTTCGCCTTCAGTGACGAGCAGGAAGAGTTGCGCGCCTCGGTCCGCCGGTTCCTGACCGAGAAGTCGCCCGAGACCGAGGTACGCCGGCTCATGGATACCACCGAGGGCTACGACCCGGCGGTGTGGAGCCAAATGGCCGACCAGCTGGGGCTGCAGTCGCTCACGATCCCAGAGGAGTTCGGGGGCTCAGGGTTCACGTACGTCGAACTGCTGGTCGTGCTCGAGGAGATGGGCGCCGCGCTCCTCTGTGCCCCGTTCTTCTCCTCGGTGGCGCTGGCGGCCAACGCGCTGCTCACCTCGGGCGACGACGAGGCCAAGAAGAGCTACCTGCCCGGGATCGCCTCGGGCGAGACCATCGCCACCTTGGCCATCACCGAGGACAACGGGAAGTGGGACTTCAGCGGCATCGAGCTGGCGGCCGCGCAGAAGGGCGACGGCTGGGTGCTCAACGGCCACAAAATGTTCGTGATCGACGGTCACCTGGCCAACCTCATCGTCGTGGCGGCCCGCACGGCCAAGGGTGTGACGCTCTTTGCGGTGGAGGGCGACGCCGCCGGGTTGACCCGCACGCCGCTGCCCACCATGGACCAGACACGCAAGCAGGCACGGCTCGAGTTCGCGGATGTGCCGGCCGCAATGATCGGCACGGACGGCGGTGCCGAGGCCGGTCTGTCCAAGACGCTCGACCTGGCCGCGGTGGCGCTGGCGGCGGAGCAGGTGGGCGGCGCGCAGCGCGTGCTCGATGCCTCGGTGGAGTACGCCAAGACACGCATCCAGTTCGGGCGGCCGATCGGCAGCTTCCAGGCCATCAAGCACAAGTGTGCCGACATGCTGCTCGAGGTCGAGTCGGCCAAGTCCGCGGCGTACTACGCCGCCTGGGCTGCCGCCGAGGACTCCGACGAGCTTCCGGTCGTGGCCAGCCTGGCCAAGTCGTACTGCTCGGAGGCCTACTTCCACGCTGCGGCGGAGAACATCCAGATCCACGGCGGGATCGGATTCACCTGGGAGCACCCCGCACACTTGTATTTCAAGCGGGCCAAATCGTCCGAGCTGCTCCTCGGTGATCCGTCCTACCACCGCGAACTCCTGGCGCAGCGCATAGGGATCTGAGGTGCCGGGGCCATTCCGGCTCCGTCCCGGGCCGGCGGGCGACCTGTCGTCCTACGCGAGTGCCACCAGCCCCGGCGCCCCCGTCCGCGGGCATGTCCTCCTGTGCCACGACCTGCCCCGACCAAAGGGTTCGGCGGCGGACGTGGCCGTCACCTATCCGGCCCTGGCCGATCGTCTGTCTCGAGAATCGGGCTGGCACGTCGTCACGGCGGCGCTGCGCGGCGCCGGTGAATCGTCGGGCGACTTCTCCGCGCCTGGGCTGGATCGAGGACCTGACCTTCTTGGTGACCGAGGAATTCCCCGAGCCGGCGGAACGCTTCGTGGTGGGCTTCGGGTTCGGGGGCGTGCTGGCGCTGCACCTGGCCGCCCACGACGAGCGCGTGGCGGGCGTCGCCTGCCTGGGCACGCCGGCCGACGTCGGGCCGCTCACGGGCGACACCGCGGCCTTCTTGGACCACTGCCGGCGCACCGGAGTCATCACGACGCCGGGTTTTCCGGCGTCGGTGGAGGCCTGGGCCAAGGAACTCTCGGTTCTGCACCCGGCCGAGGACGCCGCACTGCTGAAGGGCCGTCCCCTGCTCATGGTCCACGGTTCCGAAGACCCGGACGTCACCGTGGCCGAGGCCCGGGCGCTGGCCGATGCCGCCACCGGCCCTTCCGAGCTCCACGTCGTGCCCGGAGCCAGTCACTGGTTGCGCGCCGATCCCCGGGTCATCGCCATCCTGGCGGGTTGGCTCGAACGCCGGCACTAGGCGACACCGGCCCGTTCCGCTCGGACTGCCCGCCCGTTCCACCCGGTTCCGGCCGCCCGTTCCACCCGGTTCCGCCCGCCCTTTTCGACCGCGGCGGGACCGGCGCGAAATGCGCTCATGTCCCGAGCCGCACGTGCCGACTAGTCGGAGGTGAGCCAGTGGACCGTGCTGCCCGTGTGGGGTTGGGACGTCGTGGCCGTGGTCGTCGGGTCGTGCCTCCTGGCCCTGGCTCGCCACCGTCACACCCAGGGTGCCGACAGCGTGATGCCGCTACCTGCCGTGCTGGCGCCCTCGTCGGCGCCGGCGTCGGCGTCCCGTCGGGTCTTCGCCGGTTCCGGCACGCAGGCGCAGCCGCATCATGTCCATTGGCTCGGCGACCCCGAGCCCGTCTTCGTCTTCGCGCGCCCGGCCGATGCCAGCCGGGCCGGGCCGGCCGCCACCGTCCCGGCCAACCTCACGACCACGACCACGACCGGTCCGGTGATCCCTTGGTCGGCGCTGCGCACTACGCCGCCGGTGGCTCGTTACTCAACGCTCGATCGATCGCATCCGCAGGGCGCGGGCCGCGCGCTCGGGGTCAGCGGCCTGGGTCAGATGGCGCACGACCACGAAATGGCGGATACCGTGCGCAGCCAGCGTGGGGATCTTCTCGGGGGTCACGCCTCCGGTCACGAACGCGGGAACCGTGGAGCGTGCGCTGGCCAGACTGACGTAGTCGAGCCCGGTCCCTTCCCGTCCGGGCTTGGTCGGTGTCGCCTCGACCGGACCGGCCGAGATGTAGGTGACGTCCTCGTGGAGCGAACCCGCCAGGTCGGACGGCGAGTGGGTGGAGAGGCCGACGATGGCCTCGGGCCCCAGAATGCGACGGGCCAGCCAGACCGGTGCGTCGTCCTGGCCGACGTGGACGCCGTCGGCGCCGGCGGCCAGCGCCAGGTCGGGCCGGTCGTTGAGCACGAAGGGCACCCCGGCGGCACGGCACACCTCGGCCACCACGCGGGCCCGGTCCAGCAACGCACGGGCCTCGAGCTCCTTTTCGCGCAGCTGCACCACGTCGACGCCGCCGGCGATGCAGGCCGAGACGAAGGCCGGCAGATCCGGGCGGTCCGGCGTGCAGAGGTAGAGGTGGCGGCCCGAAAGATCGGGGCCCGCGGTCACGCGCCGGTGCGCGCCTTGGCCTTCATGGCCTTCTTGGTTTCGCGGACCTTGGCCAGGGCCTGGGGGCTCGTGATGTCCGCCACCGACAGGTAGGAACCGTCGGCTCCATAGGGGTCGGTGGCGGCGCGCCAGCCATCGGGCTGCACGCCGAGTTGCTTGCCCAACAGCGCGGCGAAGATCTTCGCCTTCTGCTCGCCGAAGCCCGGGAGTGCCTTGAGCCGGCCCAGCAGCTCGTCGCCCGATCGCACGCCCTTCCAAATGGCGTCGGCCCGGCCCCCGTACTGCTCGGCCACGGCGCGGCAGACTTCTTGGACGCGCCCCGCCATGGACCCCGGGAACCGATGCAACGCCGGGCGCTCCTTGAATACCACTGCGAGCTCGTCCGGGTCCATGGCCGCGATCGACGCCGCGTCCAGGCCTCCGCCGAGCCGGCGGGCCAGTTCGGCGGGCGAGCCGAAGGCCTTTTCCATGGTCACCTGCTGGTCGAGCACCATCCCGATGAGGAGGGCGAGCGGGTCGCGGCTGAGCACCGAATCCGCCTCGGGATCGCCGGTGATGTGGAGCTCCGTGCGTGCCATGGGCAGATCTTGTCACGATGCCCGCGGCGAATGAACGTGCTCCCGGGTCACGGCGCGGGCAGACTCGCGCCATGCACATCCCGGCCAAGGTGGACTACGGCATCCGCGCCCTGCTGGCTCTGGCCGCCGCCGGCACCCCCCAGACGGCCGAGTACCTGGCCGGCGAGCAGGGCCTGCCGCCGCGCTTCCTGGGCGCCATCCTCGCCGACCTCCGCCGGGCCGGCATCGTGGCCAGCCAGCGCGGCGCCGAAGGCGGTTACCGGCTGGCTCGGGATCCCGACGCCATCACCATGGCCGACGTCATCCGCGCCCTCGACGGCCCGCTGGCCGAGGTCAGGGGGTTCCGCCCGGAGGCGACCAACTACGACGGGGCGGCCGAGCACCTGCAACAGGTCTGGGTGGCGGTGCGGGCCAGCCTCCGTTCGGTGCTCGAGAAGGTCACCCTCACCGACGTGATCAGCGGCAAGCTCCCGGCGAACGTACAGAAGCTCGTCACCGACCCCGATGCCTGGATCGCCCACTGACGCCGGCGACGCCGGGCGGGTCTCCGTCTCGGAGTCCGACTACCTCTGGTTCGTCGACCATGCCCTCGAGGCCATGGTCCGCATCGTGAAGGAGCTCGGGGACGAACTGGCCAACGAGCGGCCGCGGCTACGCGACGCCAACTCGGCCTACGCCATCCTGACGCACTGCCTCGGCGTCATGGAGTACTGGGGCGGCGGGACGGTAGCCGAGCGGGCGATCCAGCGTGACCGACAGGCGGAGTTCACTGCCCGCGGTGACGTGGCCTCCCTGGTGCGGCGAGCGGTCGAGGCCCGACGGCGCCTGGCCGAGGACATCGCTGGCCGCGACTGGGCGGCTGCGCCGGCCAATGTCCGGCCGGACCCCGAGGACCCGCTGCCGTACCACGAGGTCAAGGCTGCTGTCCTCCTCCACGTGCTCGAGGAGTTGTACCAGCACCTGGGCCAAATGGAGATCACCCGCGACCTGCTGTTGGCGGACCATGAGCGACGGGCCTGACCCCGTCGCGGTCCCCGTCGCCTGCTCCCTCGACGCGACGTCGCTGGCCGGGCGCATCGACGAGTGGCGCGCCCTCGTGGCGTCCTCCGTGGTCTCGCTGGAGTCCGACGCGACCTCCGTGCGCCTTGTGCTCGAAGGGTCCGACGCCACGCTGGTCGCGGCGACCTCGCTGGGGCAACGCGAGAAGCAGTGCTGCGCGTTCTTCGACGTCGGTATAGAGCTCGGTCCCGACGCCAGCACCCTTTACCTGCGCGTGCCACCCGGGGCCGAGGAGGCCATGGCCCACTTCGTGGAACTGCTCAGGGCTTGAAAGGGGCCGCCCGCGACGCATCGATGCCGAAGTCGGCGATGGCGCCCGACACGACTGAGGGTGCGATGCGCCCACAGCGGGCCAGCTGTTGGAGCACGGCCACGACCAAATGGGCCGCGTCCACCTCGAAGTAGGAGCGCAGTGCTTCGCGGGCGTCCGAGCGGCCGAACCCGTCGGTGCCGAGCGACAGGTAGGGGCGGTCGACGAACCGCGCCACCTGGTCCGGGACGGCGCGCATGTAGTCGGTGATGGCGACGACGGGGTCGGGGCCGGTACCCAGCGCCTCGGTGATGAGGGCGGTGCGAGGCGACTCCTCGGGGTGGAGCCGGTTCCACCGCTCGACCTCGAGCGCGTCGGTGCGCAACCGAGTCCATGAGGTCACGGCCCAGGCGTCGGCGGCCACGCCGTAGCGCTCGGCCAACAAACGCTGTGCCTCGAGCGCCACGCTCCACATAGGCCCGGAGAAACAGAGCGACGCCCCGAGGTCGCCCTGGTCACCCTCCACCTCGGGCGCGGGCGCGTAGCGGTAGGCGCCGTCGATGATGCCCCGGCGCACCGCGGAGCCCTGGTCCCCCTCGGGCAGGGCCGGCATGGGGTAGGTCTCGTTGTAGAGCGTGAGGTACCAGAAGCGGTCCTCGGGGTCGGCGCCGAGCATTTCGCCGATGGCCGCCTCCATGATCACCGCCACCTCGTAGGCGAACGAGGCGTCGTAGACCATGGCGGCCGGGTTGGTCGAGGCCAGCAGAGGCGACTGACCGTCGTCGTGCTGGAGACCCTCGCCCATCAGCGTGGTTCGGCCGGCGGTGCAGCCGGCCAGGACGCCGCGGCCCCGCACGTCGCCGAGGGACCAGGCCAGATCGCCGACCCGCTGGAAGCCGAACATGGAGTAGAAGAGGTACACCGGCACCATGGGCTGGCCCCAGGTGGCGTAGGCCGTGGACAGAGCTATGAACGTGGCCAGCGCCCCGGCCTCGGTGATGCCCTCCTGGAGCACCTGGCCCGAGGAGCTTTCGGCGTAGTGCAGGGGCAGGTCGGCATCGACCGGGACGTAGTTCTGGCCGTCGGGCGCGTAGATCTTGGCCTCGGCGATGATCGCCTCCAGGCCGAAGGTGCGGGCCTCGTCCGAGACGATGGGGGCGACCAGTGAGCCGACGGTCGGGTCGCGCACCAGGTTACGGAGGAGGCGGGCGAAGACCATGGTGGTCGAGACCGACTGGGTGCCCGAACCGGCGGCGAACTCCTCGAACACCTTGGTGTCGGGCCGGAGCGCCGGGGCGGGGCGCACGACCCGGATGGGGAGCGGCCCGTCGAGCACGCGCCCGCGGGCCCGCAGGTACTCCATGGCGTCGGAGCCCTCGGCCGGGCGAATGTAGGGCGGGTCGCCCTCCAGCGCCTCTTCGGGGATGTCGTCGGTCAGGTACAGCCGGTCGCGCAGGGCGCGCAGCTGTGCCTTGGTCATCTTCTTGATCTGGTGGGTGGCGTTGCGAGCCTCGATTTCGGGCCCGAGCGTCCACCCCTTGATCGTCTTGGCCAGAATGGCGGTGGGCGCACCGCGCTGCTCGGTGGCCAGCTTGTAGGCGGCGTAGAGCTTGCGGTAGTCGTGCCCACCGCGGGGGAGCGACACCAGCTCGTCGTCGCTGAGATGCTCGACCATTTTGCGCAGGCGGGGGTCCGGGCCGAAGAAGTGCTCCCGGATGTAGGCGCCGGACTCGACCGCGAGCTTCTGGTACTCGCCGTCGACCGTCTTGTTCATGCGGTCGAGCAGGACACCGTCGATGTCCTGGGCCAACAGCGCGTCCCAGCGCGAGCCCCAGATCACCTTGATCACGTTCCAGCCGGCACCGCGGAAGACGGCCTCGAGCTCCTGAATGATTTTGCCGTTGCCGCGCACCGGACCGTCGAGCCGCTGCAGGTTGCAGTTCACGACGAAGATCAGGTTGTCGAGGTGCTCGCGCCCGGCCACCCCCAGCGCGCCGATCGACTCGGGTTCGTCCATCTCGCCGTCGCCCACGAAGCACCAGACGCGGCTGGCACTGGTGTCGACCAGGCGGCGCAGGTTGAGGTAGCGGTTGACGTGCGCCTGGTAGATGGCCGAGATAGGCCCGAGCCCCATGGACACGGTCGGGAACTCCCAGAAGTGCGGAAGCGAGCGGGGATGGGGATAGCTGGGCAACCCGTCGCCCGCCACCTCGTGGCGGAAGTTGTCGAGCTCGGTCTCGGTCAGCCTGCCCTCGACGTAGGCCCGGGCGTAGATGCCGGGCGAGGCATGGCCCTGGAAGAAGACCTGGTCGCCGAAACCGCCGTCCGCCTTACCCCGGAAGAAGTGGTTGAAGCCGACCTCGTAGAGTGCCGCCGAACTGGCGTAGGTCGAGAGATGGCCGCCGATGCCTTCGGTCCGCGTGTTGGCCCGGGTCACCATGGCCGCCGCGTTCCAGCGGATGTAGGCCCGGATGCGGCGCTCCTGGTACTCGTCCCCGGGGAACCAGGGCTCGGCGTCGGCCGGGATGGTGTTCACGTAGGGCGAGGACACCGTGGCCGGGAAGTCGACCTGCTTGGTGCGGGCCCGCTCCAGCAGCTTCATGAGGATGTAGCGGGCGCGGGCGCGACCGCGCGCATCGACGATGGCGTCGAAGGAGTCGAGCCACTCCTGCGTCTCCCCCGGGTCCGTGTCCGGTACCTGGTGGCTGATCCCGTCGAACAGCATCGCTCCACGGTACCGGCCGCGGCGGGAGTTCCACGACCACCGGTCGCGGGTGTTACACATTTGCCATGCATGCCGAGAGCGGAGCGGTGGTCGTGTACACGGACGGTGCCTGTCGGGGCAATCCGGGGCCCGGGGGGTGGGCCTGGGCGGTGCCCGGCGGGCGGTACGCCTCGGGCGCCGACGCCCACACCACCAACCAGCGGATGGAGATCACCGCCGCGCTCGAGGCGCTGCGTGCGCTGACGCCGGACGAGCCGAGCGCCATAGAGGTGGTGAGCGATTCGACCTACGTGGTCAAGTGCTTCACCGACCGCTGGTGGCAGGGCTGGTTGCGGCGCAACTGGAAGAACTCCCAGAACAGGCCGGTGGCCAACCGCGACCTGTGGGAGCCGCTCATCGCCCTGGCGCTGTCGCCTGACGTGCCCGTCAGATTCAGCTGGGTCAAGGGCCACTCGGGGGACCGGTGGAACGATCGCGTCGACGAGTTGGCCACGATGGCGGCCGACCTCGGCCGGGGCGAACGCGGCGAGGAACGGCCGGGCACGGCGGACCGGTAGGAACGGCTAGGAACGGCTAGGAACGGGCAGGAACGGGCAGGAACCGGCAGAAACCGGCAGGAATCAGCGCCGGGTGGGCTGCCTCGTCGTGGTGAGGCGAACGGTAGGCTGCCGAGGAGCACGCGCGGAGTAAGGCACGACTCGGGCCGGTGCGATCGGGAGTTCTCGGGGAGCCGAGCGCGTCGGACGGAAGACGTCGTTGGGACAGGAAGAGGACGAGCGATGGCAGGCGAGGAAGAGTTCGACATCGTCGTGATCGGTGGCGGCCCGGGCGGGTACGCCACGGCCCTCTACGGCGCGGCGGCGGGCCTCTCGGTCGCCATCGTCGAGCGCGACAAGGTGGGTGGGACCTGCCTGCACCGAGGCTGCATCCCGGCCAAGGAGTTCCTCGAGACGGCCGCCGTCAACCGCACCATCGAGGGCGCCAAGGAGTTCGGCTTCGACGTGACCGGGGTCTCCATCGACTTCGCGCGCAGCCAGGACCGCAAGAACGCCGTGGTGGACAAGCTCTTCAAGGGCCTCCAGGGGCTGCTCAAGGGCCGCAAGGTGACCACGCTGGCCGGGACGGGGACGCTCCGGGCCGACCACCGGGTCGAGGTGGTCGACGGCGAGGACGCCGGCAAGGTGATCGTCGGGCGCAATGTGGTGCTGGCGGCCGGGTCGGTGCCCCATGTGCTCCCCGGGTTCGAGGTGGACGGCCGCTGGGTCATGACGTCGGACGAATTCTTGGATCTCAAGAAGCTCCCGGCCTCGGTGGCCGTCGTGGGCGGAGGCGTGATCGGCTGCGAGTTCGCCTCGCTCCTGGCCGACCTGGGCTCCAAGGTCACGATCCTCGAGGCGCTCGACAGCATTTTGGTCGGGTGCGACGAGGACGTGGTTCGTCTCGTGGCGCGTACGTTCAAAAAGCGCGGCATCGACATCGTGACCGGGGTCATGGTGCAGTCGCACACGCCGTCAGAGGACGGGACCTTCACGACCATCAAGGCGGACGAGCAGACCTGGGACGTCGAGGCCATCGTCGTGTCGGTGGGGCGGCGCCCCCGCACCGAAGGGTTGGTGGCCGACGGGGTGGGCGTCCAGATAAACGAGCGCGGCTTCGTGGTGGCCGACGAGTACCAGCGCACCGGGGTGCCGGGCGTCTGGGCGGTGGGCGACATCGTCGCCGGGACGCCGCAGCTGGCCCACGTCGGGTTCGCCGAGGCCATCGTGGCCGTGAAGGGCATGCTGGGAGAGCCCGTCGTGCCGGTCGACAACGGCAAGGTCCCGTGGGCCATCTACTGCCATCCCGAGGTGGCGTTCTGCGGTATGACCGAGGAGCAGGCCAAGCAGGCCGGCCTGGAGATCATGACCAAGAAGGACCCCTTCGGGGGCAACAGCCGGGCGCAGATCATCGGGGACACCGACGGGCTGGTGAAGATCGTGGCCGAGAAGCGGCCCGACGGCACGGCCGGGCGCGTGCTGGGCGTGCACATGTGCGGCCCGTGGGTGACCGAGCAGCTGAGCGGGGGCTACCTGGCCGTGAACTGGGAAGCGTTTCCCGATGAGGTGGCCCAGTTCATCCAGCCGCACCCGTCACTGTCCGAGACGTTCGGAGAGACGATGCTCGCACTGACCGGAAGGGGACTGCACCTTGGCTGACGTGATGATGCCGCAGCTCGGCGAGACCGTGACCGAGGGCACGATCACCCGCTGGATGAAGGCGGTCGGCGAAGAGGTCGCACGGGACGAGCCGCTCTTCGAAGTATCGACGGACAAGGTCGACTCGGAGGTGCCCTCGCCCGCCGCCGGCGTGCTCACCGAGATCCTGGTGCCCGAGGGCGAGACCGTCGAGGTGGGCGTGCGCCTGGCCGTGATCGGCGACGGCAACGGAGACGGCGACGGCAGGGCAGCGGCCGCGCCCGCCACGGCGCCCCCGGCAGAAGAGGCGCCGGCTCCGGCTCCGGCTCCGGCTCCGGCGGCCGACGCTGCGCCTGCGCCCGCTCCGACGGCCGAGGCTTCGCCAGCGCCGGCCGCGGCACCCGTGGACCAGGCACTCCCGGACGCAGCTCCGACCGCCCCGCCGTCGGCCGCCGCGCCGCGGACCGAACCGATGCTGCTGTCTCCGGTGGTGCGGCGGTTGCTGTCGGAGAACGGGATCAGCGAGTCGGAGGTGACGGCCACCGGCCCGGGTGGACGCATCACACGCGAGGACGCGCTGAAGGAGATCGACGCACGGCGTGCCGCCGGCCCGCCGGTTGCGCCACCGGCTCCGGCGGCCGCCCCGGCCGCCTCCGGCCCCGGCCCCGACAGCGGCACCGGCGCCTGCACCGACCGCGGCCCCATCGCCGCCGGCCTCACCGGTCGTCAGCGCCCCACCCGCTCCGCCTGTCTCGATGGCATCGTTCCGCAGCGCCGGCGACCAGGTGGTGCCCTTCTCCAACATGCGCCGTCGCACGGCCGAGCACATGGTGCGCTCGAAGGCCACGTCGCCGCACGCCTTCATCGCCAACGAGGTCGACTTCGAAGCCGTCGAGCGTGTCCGCACGGCGTGGGGCGACCGCTTCCGGGCTGAGGAGGGCTTCGCCCTTACCTACCTCCCGTTCGTCGCCCGCGCCACCGTCGAGGCGTTGCGCGATTTCCCGATGCTGAACGCGTCGGTGGTCGACGACTCTCTCGTCGTGCACTCCGAGGTCAACTTGGGCATCGCCGTCGACCTCTCGCACGAGGGCCTGATCGTGCCCGTGATCCATCGGGCCGAGGAAGTCACCCTGCGGGGCGTGGCCCGGCGGATCCGGGACCTGGCCGAGCGGGCGCGGGGACGCCAGCTGAACGCCGACGACATTGCAGGAGGGACTTTCTCCATCACCAACGACGGGCCGTTCGGCACCTACTTCACCGTCCCCATCATCAACCAGCCCCAGGTGGCGATCCTGGCCACCGACGGCATCGCCCGCCGGCCCGTCGTCGTCACGCACGCCGACGGTTCGGAGTCCATCGCCATCCATTCGACCGGCATCCTCGGCGTGAGCTGGGACCACCGCGCCGTCGACGGCGCGTATGTGTCCCTGTTCCTGAAGCGGGTCGCGGAGCTCCTCGGCAGCCGCGACTGGGCCGCGGAGCTCTGAGGTCGCCCGGGTGCTGCGCGTCCGCTCGCTGGGCACGGTCCCCTACCGCGAGGCCGACGCGCTCCAGCACGCGCTGGCCGCCGAGGCCGAGGACGACTATCTCCTGATTTTGCAGCACCCGCACACCTACACGCTCGGCGCGCACGCCGAAGACTCCCATGTGCTGGTCGACCCGGCCGCCGTCGGAGCCGTGCTGGAGCGCGCCGACCGGGGCGGCGACGTCACCTACCACGGCCCGGGCCAGCTGGTGGCCTACCCGATCGTCACCGTGCCAGACGACCCGTCGTCGGGGCCGGCGCACGTCCACCGCCTGGAGCAAGTGGTGGCTGAGACGCTGGCCGACCTCGGCCTGGCCGGGACTCGGGGCGTGGCCGAGTATCCAGGAGTGTGGGTCGACGCGGACGGACCGGACCCGCGCAAAATCGCCGCCATCGGCGTGCGCACCTTGCGGGTGGGTGACGGCCGCCGGCGCACGCTGCACGGCGTGGCGCTCAACGTGACCACGGACCTGTCCATGTTCGGGCACATCGTCCCCTGCGGCATCGCCGATCGCGGGGTCACATCGCTGCGGGCCGAAGGGGTGGATGTGACGATGGAGGCCGTGATCGAGGCCTTCGTGGCCCGAGCCACGGCCGCCTTCGAGTTCGAGCCGGGCCAGGTCGAGCGGGCCGATGTGATGACCGGCCCGGCCAGCCCGAGGAGCGACGGCAACGGCGACGCGAGCCGACGCCGACAGCCACGATGAGCGACCCCTCCTGCGGCGCCTGCGCCAGGCCGGCGTGGCACCCGAGGCGGGCCTCGACATCGGCCACCGCAAGCCGCCCTGGGTGCGGGTACCGGTACGCCTCGGCACGGGCTACCGCCAGCTCGGGTCGACCATCCACGATCTCGGCCTGGTCACCGTGTGCGAGGAAGCCGGATGCCCGAACATCTACGAGTGCTGGGCCGACGGCACGGCCACGTTCATGATCAACGGCGAGCGCTGCACGCGGGCCTGCGGCTTCTGCCAGGTGGACACCCGCCACCCGCTGCCGCTGTCACCCGACGAGCCGGTGCGGGTGGCTGAGGCGGTGGCGCGCATGGGCCTGGGACACGCCGTGGTCACCTGCGTGGCCCGCGATGACCTGGCCGACGGTGGGGCCGGCGCCATGGCGGCCACCATCGGGGCCATTCGGGAGCGCACCCCGGGCACAACGGTCGAGGTGCTCATTTCGGACTGCCGGGGCGACGCCGCTTCGCTCGACCTCATCTTCGAGGCGCGTCCCGACGTGCTGAACCACAACATCGAGACGGTGGCCCGGCTGCAGCGGGCTGTGCGGCCCTCGGCGGGCTACGCCCGCAGCCTGGCCGTGCTGGCCCGGGCGTCTGCCGCGGGGCTGGTCACCAAGTCCGGCCTGATGGTGGGTCTGGGCGAGCGCGAGGACGAGGTGGTGGCCACCATGGCCGACCTGCGTGGTGTCGGCGTCTCCATCGTCACCGTGGGGCAGTACCTGCGGCCGAGCCGCGACCACCTCCCGGTGTCGCGCTACTGGGCGCCCGAGGAGTTCGACCGGCTGCGCCAGGCGGGCACCTCGCTCGGTCTGGCCCACGTCGAAGCGTCGCCCCTGACACGCTCGAGCTATCACGCCCGCGAGGCGGCGGCGAACGTCGTCGGTGCCGACGCCGTGCCGGCCGACGCCTAGCTGAAATTCATCGCGGTTTCACGGAAGATCCGCCACAGATCTCGAGTCCCTCGGGGCTCCGTCGTAGATCCATCTGAAGATCGAGGTCGGCGCGAGCCGTCGGCGCACGATATGGGTGCTCAGGTTCAAGTGGGCGTCACCGACGAGGCCGCTCAGGTCGACGCGACGGTCCACATCGGCGACGGAAGCGATGTCATTTCGCGACCCGTCGGTCCGACGAAGGTCAGCTCCTCATTTGCGTTCCCCGACACCGCCCAACCGTGTAGATGGATCAGGTCGTGATGGTGATTGCAAAGCACGCAGAGATTCGGAAGGTCCGTCCGTCCCTCGTCGCGCTTCCACCACTTGAGGTGGTGCACGTCGGCGAACACAGCATTCGTGCAGCCGGGGAACCGGCAACATCGATCTCTTCGCCAGGCCTCGCGCCGCTGTGACTGGCGTTGGATCGCGTCGGGTCCGCCCCTCATACATGGTGTGACCGACGTCGTCGTCGACGCCCACCACGATGGTGGCGTCGCAGGTCACACGCCGCACCGTCTCGATGTCGATCAGCCCGCCACTCTCGAGGTCGCCCGCCAACTCCGAGGCCGCGCCTGACGGGTCGATGAGCCCGGCCAACGGCGTGTGCAGCACGACGAAGTATGGACTTCGCCACCGCCACCGCCACCACCGCCACGACACCGACACCCGAGTCCCGGATGATTTCCAAGAACGCATCGCACCGGCGCTGGTCCCAGCTGGTCTCGCCATCGGACGGGATCTTCTTGGCCCGAGCCTCGATGGACGCCTTCGTCTCGGCATATGACGTCGGCGGAAGCTTCACCGTCATCGTGCGGAAGGTGTCGTTGAAGCGCAGTGAACGGGCTTCACGATCCGCTTGCGCATCGGCGCGGGAGGGTCGCTGCAAGGACCGGGCCAGCTGGGTCAGCTCGTGGACCGTGCAGCTGCGGGCTCGAACAGCCAGTTCGTGGTCGGTCTCGGGCGTGGCGACCGCGATGACCGCTCTCATCTGGTCGAAGGTGATCTCGCCTCGCTCGAGGGCCCGTCAGGTGGGGAAGGTCCCCGGCCCGCTCAGCCACCCGGTCATAGGCCCGTGCCGAGGGCACCGATTGGCCGAAGCGCTCCGCTGCCACTTCTCCGAGGACGTGGCGCCGTCACGACGGAACGACTCTCGCCGCTGCACCTCGCCCAGCACCACGAGGATCCCCGCTTCGGCCTGCGCCTTCACGCGATGGAAGTGCTCGAGTGCCTCCTCGAGTTCTTCGGCCGACATCTTGGCCACGGCTGCAGAACCCAGGGGTGCCTCGGTGAGCGATGTGACTTTGGAAGCCATCGCGGGTGAACGGTCGCTCCGCCTCTCGAGTACGACGAAATTGGAAGCCGCGAAAATTTTCCGAGCCTGGCCGACTGTCGATGAGGGTCAGCGGCCTACCTCGCTGGCAGCCCGGCTCCCGGCGATGGACCGGTCATGGTCACGCAATCCGGCCAAGGACACGCGACGCAGTCCCCGGCGGATCCTGGCGGCCGTCCGCTCGGCGTCGTCGGCCTCGTCGGGGCTGGTTGGTGCCGGTCCATACCCCGTGCGTTCTACGAGCAGAGCCAAGCGAACGATGTCGGCCAGGACAGCATTGAGCTGGTCGCGCCCGGCCCCTAGCCCCTCGGGCGGAGCCCCCGGGGCGGATCGCGTCGCCTCGACCAGATCGTCGGCATGCCGGACGGGAGACCGCCCCGGCGCTCGGGGCGCTCCGGAACGGCGCAGGGCAACGTCTACAGAACGCCAGGCCGCGGTGACACGCCGAGCCGGGGGCCGGCGCCTCCGGCGCCACCGCCGACCTTCCAGCAAGACCATCACCGCGCCCAGGACAGCCACGGCCGCCAGCAGGATGACGATGAGCGTCGGCGTGCCTGAGTTGGCCCTCGCGCCGACGCTCGGCGTCGCGGTCGGAGCGGTAGACGTCGGCACCGACGACGACGGTGTCGACGAGGGCGCCGGTGCGGACGTCGGAGGCGGGAGCGTGGATGGCGTCGCGGTCGTCGGCACGGCGCTGGGAACGGTCGAGCGCGGCGCCGCGGTCGGTACCGGCCCAATGACTCCTTGCGGGCTCTGGTCTCCCGAGATGTGGCCGGGCGTTGGCTCGAAGGAGACCCAGCCCAGCGTGAGGCCGAGGTAGACCTCGGGCCAGGCGTGAGCGTCGCGTCCGCGCACGATGGTCAGGTTGCCCGAGCGCTCGCCGGCCGTGAAACCGACGACCAATCGGGTCGGTAGGCCGAGCGAGCGGGCCAGCACGGTGAAGGCCCCGGCGAACTGCTCGCAGTTTCCGCGGCGTGTCTGCGTCAGGAATGCCACCAGGGGGTTGGTGCCGGCCGGCAGTTGTGGGGGCGTCAGCGTGTAGGTGAACCGTCCCGAACGGAAGTAGTCGACCAGCGACTCCGCCTTGGTCAGTGGCGTGGTGCCCGCCTCCGAGGCCTGGAGTGCGATGGCGTGCACCAGAGCGGGTTCGGCGGGCAGGGCCAGCGATCCGGCCTGCTGGGCCGCTGGGAGCCCGAGGTCGGTACCCCCGTCGGCCGCCAGTGCGGACGGGGAGGGAGGTCCAGCGGCCAGGGCGGTGTACGTCGTGCCGGGTGTGGTCGGACGCAGGGCCACGACTCCGTTGGCCGTGATGGTGGCCGACGGGTTGGCCTGCACGGTGAAGGTGTCCAGGGGGACGGGGAGCAGCCGGCTCGACAGATGCACCACCGTGACCGACGACGAAACGGAGGACGACCGGGCCGTCGGTATGACGGAGACGGCGCCGATCGGGCCGGATTGGCCCGACACCGTGCTCGTCACGTCCGACCCGGGCACGAATACCCCGTTGTGCAGCTCGCTCAACACGGCCACCGCCCAGTAGGTAGGAACGGGCGCCCGCGCGGTGAAGAGCATGACGTTGGGGTCGTTGGCCTCCAGGTCCACCAGCCGCGAGACCAGCGAGAGCCCGGTCGGGGCCACGGCTGGCTTCCCGAGAGCGGTGGTGGCGGGTGCGATGGGGAGCACCAGCACCACCACGGCTGCGGCCAGTGCCGTCAGGCCGAGGGCGAAGGCCCGCGCCCGGTGCCGTGCCACCCGATTCGTCTCGGCCGAAGTGGCCATCGACAGCAGTACGACGACGCCGAAGGCGATGACCAGGAGGGCGTCGCTGGCTCCACCACGGCGGGCGGAGACCGACCACGCCACCAGGACCAGCGTGCCCGTCAGTGACGCCAGGGACGCGCCCCTTCCCGCTGCCCCAGAACCGAGCAGCAGCCGTTGGAACAGGGCGACGAATCCGACCAGGAGCGACGCCAGGAAGATGGCGCCCGGCGCCGCGTGGAGCGGCACGACGAACGCTCGCAATTCCGGCCGGGCCTCGCGCAGAGCGTCCGAGGCCACCTGGAGGTGCCCGCTGGCGGGCACCCCGGCGGTGCCCGGAACCGACCACCACAAACCAACGACCACCACGGCGAGCGTGCCCACCACGACGGCCAGGGCGGCGGGCAGACGGAGCCGCTGGACCGCAGACGGAATCAGCCACCCGATGAAGGCGCACCCGACCAGTGGCCCCGCTAGCCGCGGGGCCCCGGCGTCGGTGAACAGGCGCGCTACGGCCAGCGCGCCCACCACAGAGGCGAGCAACTGGACGGCGTCGCGTGCCACCGGAATGCGTTCGTTCGCCGTCACGGGGCCACCACCACAGCAGCGATGGCGCGCAGCGACGGAGGCAGTGTGGGCGCTCCCGTCGCGGTCGTCACCACGGTGCAGGGCATCGCCTCCAGGCGACCGCTGATCTGTCTGCTCGGGCGCATGGTGGAGAGCGCCGACAGCGCGAGGGCGGTGCCGTGAGCGTCGGGGGCCACCGTGCGCGCGTATCCCGACAAGGTGGCGAGTTCCACCGACAGCCGGCGGGTTGACGCTTCCGTCAGGAGGGTCACGGTCATCCCGAGCATGGCCTCGAACGCCTGACGGCGGTGCATACCGGCCCGGTCGTCGATGACGATGCGCACCACTTCCCGAGTCTCAGCGTCGAACTCCTTCACGTACGGCCCATCGCTCCGTCGCATGGTCGGCCAATGCACCAGGTGCAGACGGTCGCCGGCTACGTAAGGTCGGAGCCCGACGAGCTCACCGTCGTCCTGTCGGCCATGGGGCGTCAGGTGTTGCGAGAGCTCGTCGGTGCTGCGGGCCTTCGCGCCGGCGCCGGCGCCGGCGCCGGGTGACGCGGCGACGGGCGCCGGATGGACGAACACCGTGACGGGTGGGAGGGTGAGCACCGTGGTGACGCACAAGCCGAGGTGGTCACTTACCCGGACCCGGCCCGAGCCGACGTCGAATCGGCCGCGCCGCGGCATGCGTCGCGTCGCCGTCGTCGTCCCGCTTTCACCGGGAGCCAGCCCGGGAAAAGGGCGCCACGACGCCGGGGTCGACGCCAGCAGACGGCGCCTGCCAGATCGGCGCCACTCAATGCCCACCGGCGGGGTGTCCCGGCGCCCGCGGTTGGACGCGACCACCTCAATGGAGACCGACGCGCCCGCGGGGACGAGCGCGGGCACGGCCCGCACGTGCAGCGACAGCCTTTGGCAGGCTCGCGCCCGGCGCGACGTCACTGCCGGCGCCGCCAGGAGGGGGATCCAGGCCAGGGCGGCCAGCGCGTAGGGACCGTTCGTCCGGGTGGCCACCCCGAGGAGGAGCAGTACCACCCCCGCGGCCGCCACCCCGGCGCCCCGCGCCGTGGGCCGAAGCCCGCGGATCACCGGTCCCGGTCGGGCGGTGGAGTCTCGTCGCCCAGGGGCACCGGGACCAGCCCGAGGAGCTCGCGCACGATGTCGGCCGGGTCGACGCCGGACACCTCTGCCTCGGGACTCAACTGCAGCCGGTGGGCGAGCGCCGGCTCGCACGCGGTCTCGACATCACCCGCGGTCACGAAGGCGCGCCCGTCGGCTACCGCCAGCGCGGAGGCGGTACGGATTACAGCCAGTGCCGCACGCGGCGATGCGCCCACGGCGACCGATGGATGGCGGCGGCTCGCTTGTGCGAGCGCGCCCACGTAACGGCGGCACAACGGTGATACATGCACCGCCGTTACCGCGTCCATCAGCTGGCGCAGCTCGACGGCGGACACTGCGGGTCCCAGGACGTCCACCGCGGGCGGTCGATTGGCTCGGGCGAGCAGAGCGTCCTCCTCGTCGGGGTCGGGGTAGCCCAACGACAGTCGGAGGAGGAACCGGTCGCGCTGGCCGTGAGGGAGTGGGGACGTGCCCGCGGCGTCGTAGGGGTTCTGTGTGGCGACGACCATGAAGGGGTCGGGTAGCCGATGACTGGTGCCGTCCATGCTGACCTGACGCTCCTCCATCGCCTCGAGCAGCGCGGACTGCGCCCGCGTCGAGGCGCGGTTGAGCTCGTCGGCCATGAGGACGTTGGTGAACACCGGACCGGGGCGAAAAACCGGCTCGTTGCCGTTCTGGTCGAAGACCATGGCACCCACGATGTCTGCCGGCAACAGGTCCGCTGTGCACTGGACCCGGTGGAAGTCGAGACCGAAGGAGCGCGCCAGCGCTTTGGCCAGTGTCGTCTTCCCCACGCCGGGAAGGTCCTCGACCAGAAGGTGGCCACCGGCGAGGAGACAGCCGACCGCGAGTCGCGCCGTGGACGGCTCGGTGAACAACACCGAGCGCACCGAGTCGACGATGGCACCGAACGCCACCGCCGGAGGCATGTCACCGGCGGTGGTGGGCGCGAATGGTGCGGAGTCGGGATCCGTCCGGAGGTCGGCCATCGCCCGCAGCCTAAGTCCTGCTCCTCGGGAAGGCCCGACCACGCCGCACCGGCCATTCGAAGCGGGAGTACCATGCGCAGAGGTCTTGGGCTCCCCGCCCGAACCTGGGCCGAGCGAGGCAGCGGATCAAGGGGGTTGCCATGCCGCAGCGTTATGGGGCAGGTCCCGGCTCGACCGGTGACGGCCGCAACGACTTGTGGCTCGATGACGTCGTCGATCGCGGCAGGCGGCGTCCGAACGGGAGGCGAGCCGGGTTCGTCGTCGCCCTGGCTGTGTGTCTGGCTGCGGTAACGGCCCCGATCGCTTTGGCGCTGAGCTCGAGCGGGCCGGCCGCCGTGGTGGCGTCCCGCGGACACCACCACACCGCGCATCCTCAGCTGGCCCAGGGACCGGCTGCGCACAATGTCCTGTCCGCTCTGAGCACGACGACCGACTCGGGCAGCTTCCAGTTCACGTACGCCCTCTCCTCGACTCCACCCACGTCGGCGAGCAGCGACTCCGCTGAGACCGCCGTCGCCGGCAGCGGCACCATCGACACCAATCCCACCGCCATGGCGGCGTCCGCCGCGGTGGGGAGCGCCAGTCCCCAAGTCACGGGGAACGGGCTCGACGTCGGAGTGCGGGTGGATGGTACCGACTACTGGGAGGTCGGGTACTCGGACAACGGCTTGACGCCGGCCGCCAACGACGGCACCCCGACCGGTCAAACGCTGTCGAGCTTCGCCGGCCTCGTCGAGAGCACACTCGGCCAGCGCGACGGGGCGGTGGCCATGCTGGGCATGGCCAGCCCAACCGGCTACCTCGATCTCACGCTGCCGTCGATCAGCGGCGCCACCCCGGACGGCACGGGCACGGTCGATGGTGTGGCCGTGACCGACTACGACGTGACGGTGGATCCCAGCCAGCTCGCCACCAGTCCCGCGACCACCCCGGAAGAGGCGACGACGATCGACAACGCAGTGGCGGTACTCGATCAGCAGGGCTACACGGGCACCACGGTGGTGGTGGGTATTGACGCCAGCGGGTTCATCCGCCAGGCCGTCTCGACCACTCGCTTCACCGACGGCGGTACATCGGTGCTCACGGCCACCTTCTCGGACTTCGGCTGCGCCGGCAGCGTGCTCATGCCGGGCCAGACCGGCTCGACCGCTCCTGCGACAGGCTGTGTCAGCCCCGACACGGGCACCCCTCCGACCTCCACCACGACCCACCACGACGACCTCGAGCGTCCCGGGCCCGAACAACGCCCCTGTGCTCACGACGACCACCACGACGACGGTGCCCACCACCACCACCACGACGACGTTGCCGGCCAGCACGCCCACGACGCTGGCGCCCACCACCACGACCACGGTCGCGCCGACCAGCACGACCAGCTCGTAGGGATCGGCCGTGCGATTCCGATCTGGAGATTCCGAGGCTGACCGCACGAGCGATCGCGAACCCATCCCCTTGTACATGGAGGACGAGCCGGAGACTGGTATTCATAGCCGGCGCCGGCACACGTTGGCGATCATCGTGACCTGTCTCGTGTGCACGGCGGCGGTTGCTGTTCCTGTTGCTCTGACACTGACATCGAGCGGGGGACAGCAGGCCGACAGAGGCGGGACTCGTCACGGCGACCGCACCGCCATGGCATCCGTGCTGTCCGCGCTGAGCGCCACTACCGATTCGGGCAGTTTCAACATCACCTATCAGTTCTCGGGTCTGACCAGTTCAACGACCAGTTCAACGACCACACAGCCGACGCAATGCGAGAACGCGCCGGGGCCGGCGAACGGGGAGATCGCGACCGGCCCTGGCGACCCAACTCGAGTGGTCTGCCTTTCGGTGGGGGGCGACAACGCGTTGGGCGGCGAGCCCATAACGGGTCAAGGCACCATCGACACCAACCCGTACGCCATGGTGGCCACGTCGCAGGTGCCGGGCCTCGGAACGGTGACGCTGCGCGCGGACGCCAACGACATCTGGGAGATGGGAGGGGCCGACTACGGACTCTCGCCCGGCACTTCGAGCGGCAGTTCGGGTTCGTCCCTATCGGGATTTGCCGGCCTGGTCGAAAGCACACTCGGCCAGCGCGAGGGCGCCTCGGCCATGCTCGGGCTGGCCAGCCCCACCGGCTATCTGAATCTCGATCAGCAAGAGGTCACCGGTGCGGACTTCATCGGGACGGGCACGGTCGGCGGCGTCGCCGTCGACCAGTACCGGGTGTTCCTCAATCCGTCCGAGGAGGCCGATCTCCCCAATCTGACGACGGAGCAGTCGACCACCATCAGTCAGGCTCTCGCCGTCCTGGCGCAGAACGGGTATCTCGGGGTCAGTACCGTGGTCTCCATCGACGCCAGCGGCTACATCCGCCAGACCGCCTCCACGGCCAAGTTCTCCGACGGCTCGACGTCGATGGGTGAGACGACCCTGTCCGACTTCGGCTGTGCCGGTACGGTCCTCATGCCCGGCCAGCAGGGCTCGACCACGCCTCCGGCCGGATGTGTGAGCCCCGACACCGGGGCACCCCTGGTCGCCACGACCACGACCACGACCACGACCACGGCCGCGCCCTTCGGCACGCCCACCACGTCAACGAGCACCGTGACCGTCCCGCCGACCACCCCGACGACCATCTCGAACGGGCCCGCCTCGACCACATCACCACATCCACCACGAACCCGCCCCACCACAACCACAACCACAACCACGACCACGACCACTCCGCCCACGACCACGTCCACGTCCACGGGGCCGTCCGGCTAGGGACCAAAACTCGGACTCAGCCGGTGGGCGTCCTCGTTCTCGTTCTCGGGTGGCGCCGGCGGTGCGCCGCCACCGAGACCAGCAGGACAGCTACCAGCGCCACACCCAGCACGAACCAGCCCAGCGTGTCGCCCCCGAGAGGAGACCCCGGAGACGACCCCGCCGCCGTCCCGCCCGGGGCGGTCTTCATGGCGGCGTACTGGGCCTTGGCGAGGACCGCGGCGTCGGCCGGCGTGATCGGCTGCGCCGCACCCGAGGCCGAGAAGAACGACAGCAGGTCGACGTAGACCCCGGTGTGCATGCTGATGGCCTGCCCGACACCCTCGGTGCTGGTGGCGGCGAAGTACTTGACCGTCCGGGCGCCCGGGATCCCGGCCAAGGGGCCCGAGCTGAGGATGGTGCCGGAGTCGAGCGATCGCTGCATGGCCGTCAGGAAGATCTGCGCCGTGGCGGTCGACGGGAACTTGACCAGCAGGTCCTGCACCTCGTTGCTCCCTGCCTCGTCGGCCCATTCGCGCTGGTAGGTGGTGATCGACGTGCCGAGCGAGGCGAGCGCGCCCGAGGCCGCGGACGGGTCGGGAGCGTTCGAGGCGAACGACCCGGCATTGAGCGGTCCTTCCGAGGTCACCGCGTAGCCCGGGCCCAGGGCGCTCAGCACGACGGTGGCCAGGGGCGACAGGGGAGCCGTCGTGCTGGTGCTCGTGCTTGTGCTTGTGCTCGTGCTGTGCTCGTGCCGGTCGCCGCGCCGGCGGACCCGTACCACAGGTCCACGACGCGGCCGGCCGGCGCACGCGTGACGCCCGGGCCGACACCACCCGACACCCATACCGAAAACGACACGAGGCCGGCACCGAGACCGACGGCGGCCGCCAGGGCCAGGCGGGCGGCGGCCCTTCCCGGCCTTGTCCTCATGCCACGAAGTACTTGGCCTCCGGGTGGTGACAGACGATGGCGTCGGTCGTCTGCTCGGGGTGCAGCTGGAACCCCTCGCTCACGGTCACGCCGATGCGGTCCCCTCCCAGGAGCTCCACCACCTTGGCGTTGTCGTTCAGGTCGGGGCAGGCCGGATAGCCCCACGAGTAGCGGCCGCCCCGGTACTGCTGGCGGAACAGGCCGGTGAGCGTCGGGCCGTCCTCCTGAGCGAAACCCAGCTCTTCTCGAATCCGGTGGTGCCAGTACTCGGCCGTCGCCTCGGCCATTTCGACGCTCAGGCCGTGCAGGAAGAGGTAGTCCTGGTAGCGGTCCTCGCCGAACAGGCGGGCCGTCTCCTCCGACGCCCGCGACCCAATGGTGCACAGCATGAACGTGGCGAAGTCGTCGTCGCCCGAGCCGACCGGCCGGAAGAAGTCGCTGATGCACAGCCAGGGCTCCTTGCGCTGGCGAGGGAAGCTGAAGCGCATCCACTCGGACGAGCGCGTCTCGTCCTTCCAGATCAACCAGGTCGTTGCCCTCCGCGTTGGCGGCGAAGTGGCCGTAGGCCACCTGGGGCACCAGCAGGTCGGCCTCCTTGGCCTTGGCCAGCTGCTCGCGCAGCGTCGCCTTGACCCGGTCCTTGAACTCGGCGTCGTTCTCGCCGTCCTCGGGCCGGAAGCCCCACTGGTTGCGGAAGAGCGCGGTCAGGTTGATGTACTCGGCGATGTCGTCGAGGGGGATCCCCTTGGCCACCCGGGTGCCCACGAAGGGCGGCGGGAAGAGCGGGTTGTCGGCCGCCACGTCGGAGCGGGCCGGCTGGCCCTCTACGAGCGAGGTGTCAGGATCGAGTCGGCTGCGCTTGGGCACGTTGCGCTCGGAGATCTCGCGCCCGAACAACGGGTCCTCCTCGCCGCTGCGCTTCAGCTCGACCAGGCGGTCCATGGTGCGCAGGCCCTCGAACGCATCGCGCCCGTAGAAGAGGCGGCCGTCGTAGACCTCGCGCAGGTCACGCTCGACGTAGGTGCGGGTCAGTGCGGCGCCGCCGAGCAGAATCGGGATGGCCGACAGCGAGCGATCGTTCAGCTCCACCAGGTTCTCGCGGATGATGAGCGTCGACTTCACCAGCAGGCCGCTCATGCCGATGGCGTCGGCCTTGTGCTCCTCGACGGCGGCCACCATTTCGTTGATACCCACCTTGATGCCGAGGTTGACCACCAGGTAGCCGTTGTTGGTCAGGATGATGTCGACCAGGTTCTTGCCGATGTCGTGCACGTCGCCCTTGACCGTGGCCAGCACGACCGTGCCCTTGCCACCCTGGTCCGTCTTCTCCATGTGGGGCTCGAGATAGGCCACGGCCGCCTTCATGGTCTCGGCCGACTGCAGGACGAAGGGCAGCTGCATCTCGCCCGAGGCGAAGCGCTCGCCCACCACCTTCATGCCGGCCAGCAGAATGTCGTTGACGATGTCGAGCGCGCCCATGCCGTCCCCGAGCGCCTGCTCCAGGTCACCCTCCAGCCCGTTGCGGTTGCCGTCAATGATGCGCTGGCTCAAGCGCTGGTCCAGCGGCCAGTCCAGGTGCTCGTCCGGCGGGCCCGTGCTGGCCTTGACCCCCTCGAACAGGCTCAGCAGTTCCTGCAAGGGGTCGTAGTCGTCCGTGCGTCGGTTGTAGACCAGGTCGAGGCAGACCTCCTTGGCCCGCTCGTCAATCCGCGACAGCGGAAGGATCTTCGACGCGTGCACAATGGCCGAATCGAGGCCGGCCTCCACGCACTCGTGCAGGAACACCGAGTTGAGCACCTGGCGCGCGGCCGGGTTCAGTCCGAACGACACGTTGGACAGGCCCAGAATGGTCGACACCCCGGGCAACTCGGCCTTGATGGAGCGGATGCCCTCGATCGTCTCGATGCCGTCGCCCCGGCTCTCCTCCATGCCGGTCGACAGCGGCAGGGCGAGGGCGTCGAACATCAGGTCCTCGGGGGCCAGGCCGTACCGCTCGACGGCGATGTCGCGGATGCTCCGCGCCGCGCGCAGCTTCCACTCCTGGGTGCGGGCCTGACCCTCCTCGTCGATGCACGTGCACACGACCGCCGCCCCGAATTCGCGAGCCAGACGCAGGAAGGTGTCGAGGCGGGTGCCGGGCTCGTCGCCCTCCTCGAGGTTGACCGAGTTGAGGATGGGCCGGCCGCCGATCCACTCGAGCGCGGCGCGCACGACCGGGCCTTCGGTGGAGTCGACCATCAGCGGCACACTCGACTGCGTGCACAGGCGGCTGGCCACCTCGGTCATGTCGGCCACGCCGTCGGCGCCCGTGTAGTCGACGCACACGTCGATCAGGTGCGAGCCCTCCTTGACCTGGTCGCGCGCCATGGCCACGCAGGTGTCCCAGTCGCCGGCCAGCATGGCCTCGCGGAAGGCCTTGGACCCGTTGGCGTTGGTGCGCTCGCCCACCACCAGGAACGAGGTGTCCTGCTTGAAGGGCACCGACGTGTAGATGGAGGCCGCCGCCGCCTCGTGCACCGGATTCCGCAGCGCCGGCACGGTGTCGGCGCAACGGGCGACCACCGCGGCCAGGTGGTCCGGCGTGGTGCCGCAGCACCCGCCGACGGCGGACACACCGAACTCGGTGACGAAGCGATGCAGGTGATCGGCCAGGCCCTCGGGCGTGAGGTCGTAGTGCATCTGGCCGTCGACCACCGATGGGAGGCCCGCATTCGGGATGCAGGCGATGGGGACCCGGCTGGCTCCCGAAAGATGGCGCAACGCCTCGCTCATCTCGACCGGTCCGGTGGCGCAGTTGAGGCCGACCACGTCGACCTGCATGGCATCGAGCACGGTCAGCGCGGCGCCGATTTCGGTGCCGGGCAGCATGCGGCCGGTCAGCTCGATCGTCACCTGCGTCTGCAGCGGCACCATGCGCCCCAACGTCGTCATGGCCCGGCGGGCGCCGTTGATGGCGGCCTTGACCGACAGCAGGTCGAACTGCGTCTCGATGAGCAGCAGGTCCACCCCGCCCTCGAGCAGCCCGAGCGCCTGCTCCTCGTACGCGTCACGGAAGTCGGCGTAGGAGATCTGGCCGAGCGTCGGGAACTTGGTCCCGGGCCCCATGGAGCCGGCCACCCAGCGCGGCCGCTCCGGCGTCGAGAACTCTTCTCGAACTGCACAGGCCAGCTCGGCCGCCCGTCGGGTCAGCTCGCGGGCGCGGTCGGCCAACCCGTACTCGGCCAGCACGACCGAGGTGGAACCGAACGTGTCCGTCTCGACGACGTCGCAGCCCACCTCGTAGAAGGAGCGGTGCACCTGGGCGACCAGGTCGGGCCGCGTGTCGACCAGCACCTCGTTGCACCCCTCGAGGTCGGGGCCGCCGAAGTCGTCTGCCGCCAGGCCGAGCAGCTGCAGGTTGGTGCCCATGGCGCCGTCGAAGACGACGGTGCGCTGCCGCAGCGCCTGCAGGTACGGGGACGCGGACGGGTCGAGGCGTCCGAGGAGTTCGGGCGAGGGGGTCATGAACGCTCCAGTTTACCGGCGTCTCCGGGGGACCCTCCAAAACCCCCGGTAGCATGCCGCCCGGTGCCACCGAAGATCTACACCAAGCAGGGCGACGACGGCACCACTGGCCTGCTCTTCGGCGGGCGTGTGAGCAAGGACTCATGGCGAATTCGAGCTCAACGGCGCCGTCGACGAGGCGCAGTCCGCCATCGGGATGGCGCGGGCCGAGACCGAGCCCGGCTCGGAGGCACACGACCGCCTGACCGCGCTGGCCCGCGGCCTCTATGTCCTGATGGCGGAGGTGGCCACCGCCCCGGAGAACCGGACCAAATTGGCGGCGGGGTCGACCTCGGTGACGCCGGACATGGTGCTTGCGTTGGAGGCGTCCATCGACGACCTGCGAGAGCGCTTCGACATGCCGAGCGACTTCACCATCCCGGGCGAGAACCGGATATCGGCCGCACTCGACTTGGCCCGCACGATCGTGCGCCGAGCCGAGCGGCTCGCCGTGGCCCAGCCACAGGAGGGCTCCTCCGTCGTGCCCTACCTCAACCGGTTGTCCGACTTATTGTGGGCGATGGCGCGCTGGCTGGAGGGGCCGGAGCACACGCTGTCCAAGCGCGTCGACTGACCCGGCGAGGTACGCGCCCGCCTCACCACCGACCGCGGTGGACGCGCTGCGGCGCGGCGTGGCCGGGGACGGTCGAGGGACGCCGACCGGTGGTCCTGCCCGTCGGGATGCCCGAGCACGACGGCGCAGAACAGGCGCCATCCGCCGGGGACGTCGAGCCGGCTCGCCAGTTCCTCCTCACCCCGGAAGGTGCCGAGGATGCAAGCACCGAGTCCGGCGTCGACCGCCCCGAGCAGGACGGCCATGACGCCGAAGGCGGCGTCCCCGTACCAGTACGGCATGGGCCAGGCCTCGGCATCCTCCCCCAGCCCGGCATCTTTCTTGTCGGGTTCGGCGTAGCGGCCGACGTAGGCCTCGGGTGAGGCGTAGGCGAGCAGCACCACCGGGGCCCGCTGCAGCCCCTCGATCCACTTGCTGTAGGTACGGCGCCAGTCCTCGTCGGTGGTGGCGTCGAAATAGACGGCGGTCTGCGCCGGCCCCTCGAGGACGACCCAGGCGGTCCCTCCGGTATTGCCGGCCGTCGGGGAGCGCAGTGCGGCCTGGAGCAGGCGGTCGAGCACATCGGCGCCCACCGGCTCGGAGGAGAAGCTGCGCACCATCCGGCGGCGGGCGACGGCCTGGTGGAATTCCACGTCGAGCAGTCTGCCACCGGGTCATCTGCACCCATCTGCAACACTGATGGCCTTGCTCCGCTCGGGCCGCACCGCCCCCGGACGCCGTATCGACATGACGACCGACGCACTCACCCCCCCGATCGCAGCTGACGAAAGCTCCTCGCCGGGCCAGGAGCCGCCCCGGCCGTCCCGGAGCGCCGCGCGCCGCCAGCGCCAGGCATCGACGCGGCGTTCTCGCCGTGGGCTCGTCGCCGCCATCGTCATCTGTGCCGCCGCCCCGACCGCCCTCGTCCTCTCGCTGTGGAGCAACCTGACTGAGCCGTTCTGGTTCAACGAGCAGTGGCGCGCCTATTTCATCTCCAACTCCGGGAACTGGTGGGCGGCCCTGAAGACGGACAACGCACCGTTCCCGGCCGCGTGGTATTTCCTCGAACGGGCATCGGGAGCGGTCTTCGGCAGCACCGAACTCACGCTGCGCCTACCCACCGCGGCATTCCTCCCCATCTTCGGTGTGCTGTTCCTGCTGCTGGCCCGCCGCTGGATGCCGCTGATCCCCGCCGTGCTGTTGTCACTCCTCGCGACGTTTGCCGGATGCCTGATCGGCTATGCGATCCAGCTTTCCGAGTACCAGATCGATGCGGCGGCCGTGGTGACGATTCTGCTGCTGCACGAGCTGGCCTGGGAGGGCGACGACCCCGGCTGGCGCTCGCGTCGCGTGCTGCTGGCGTACGCCGGCATGACGGTGGCCTGCTTCTTCAGTACGCCGGCGGTCTTCATCGCCGGACCTATCCTCCTGCTCGACGTGGGGCGCTCGGCGTGGCGCCGCACCATCACGCTGCGCGCCGTGGCCGCCGCCGTGGCCGGCGTGCTCATTCTCCTGCAGCTGGTGCTGTTCGTATTGCCTCAGAACGCGCTGACGTCGAGCGACTACTGGGACGCCAACTTCATTCCGCACAGCGGCCTGGCCAAGCAGCTGTCCTTCGTATGGGACGGCCTGACCGGGTTCGTCACCGGTCTTTTCACCCAGTCGGCCCAGGGCGAAGCGCCCGGGCTGCTGGTGGGCACGAACCACGCGTGGCTGCTCGACCTCGTCTTCGGCGCTCTGCTCCTCCTGGGCGCCATAGTGATGGCGCGCTCGGAGCGAGGGCGCACCATCCTGTTCGCGCTGGTCTGCTCGGTGGTGTTGACGCTCGTCGCGTCGTATCAGCGCTACTGGCCCTTCGGCTTCGTCCGGACGAACTACTACGAGGTGCCGATCCTGGTCCTCCTGGCCGGCGTCGGCGCGGTCACGGCGGGACGTTGGGCCGTGGCGCGGTTCCGCCGCCGGCGCGGCTTCGGCCCGTCCGGGCCCCTGTTCGCCACCCTGGCCGCCGCCGTCTGCGTGGCCGTTCTCGTCGGGACGGCCTTCGCGGTCAACTTCGAGGTCGCCGCCTATCGCCAGGCCCGGGCGTCCATTACGGCGCCCGCCTTCGGCAACCAGATCAACGAGGCCGTGGCCGACGTCCGGGCCAAGTCCCACCCCGGCGACGTGGTCGTCGTGAGCGGCTTCATGGCCATGGACGGCTGGAACTACTACCAGTTCGACTACTCCGGGAAGTCCAGGGACGTCGGCACCCCGATCGCCGCCAGCCACGTGGTGATCACGCCGGACCACGGGTCCAAGACCATTTCGCACGTCGTGGCCGAGTACAGGCCCGGGGCCGTCTTCTATTACTTTCCCTGGGGGACGACCCAACAGGAGATCAATCAGGACTTCTCGGCCATCTCTGCGGGTAGCTCCGACTGCGTGAGGTCCGACGGGATCAACTTCAGCTTCAGCGGCATGCTGATTCCCCTCCACTGCGCTGCGCCGTGAGCGGCCGCGTCGCTCTCTTCGTAGAGATCGGCGGCCGGGTGCGCTTCTGCTGATCAGCCGCCCCCGGATTGTCGGTCGCGGAGCCTCTACTCGGCCCCCGCGGAGGGCCGAGACGATCCATAGGCCAGGAGGTTCGAGCGCATCCCGAAGAGGCGAGTGCCGGCAATGGTCGGGTTGACAGCGGCGGGGAACAACGCCCGCAACTCCCTCTCATCCAAGAGGTTCAGGTTCTCGGTCGTCGCCCAAGGCCCTTTGCCGAGTCGTCGGAGCGCACGCTGGTGGTGGCGCTGAGGGAGCCAGTGCAGCAGCGGGACGTAGGTGTGCAACTCGACCGGGTACCAGCGATTGGGCGTGGTGAGAAAGAACCGCTTGGACACCCGTATGAGCTCGCGGAGGAAGAGCTGTTGGTGTTCCCGACTTCCCACGTGTTCGATCACCGCCGTGGAGAAGGCGATGTCGAATTGGCCGTCGTCGAATGGAAGGGAATCACCCGAGGTCTGCACGAACCTCAGACCTGGATGAGCGATTTCGAGATAGGAAGCATCTTCGATGCTCGTGGCCGTGATCCGCTCGGTGCGCGGGTACCACTTCTCGAAGTAGTTGGAGTCCGCGGCCGTCTGGTCAGGGGTCACCCCGACATCGAGGATCGTGGTCTCCTCGGTGGGCGCCATCGCCTCCATGAACGCTCGGTAGAACTTCCGGCGGCCGGCAACATTGAAGTGGGTGATGACGCCGCGCCACGGGTGCTGGCTGTTGGTGTAGTCGATGTGCGGACGCATTTCGGGAGCCTGCTGATCGGATGGATGCTGAAGGTCGGCCGCTGCGAGCGGGCTCGGGGCAGGGGTCGCAGCGGGCACGACGCGGGGGTCATCCAACGGCTTGTGGGCTCCTCTTCGGGCGAAATTCTCTCGCCACGTTGGTTCAAGTTCCCGACACTCTTACATACCTCCTCCCCAGGTGGGGAGTCTGGCGGCTCGGGGGCGCGGCCCGAATGGTGGGGCCACCGAGGCCGAGGGACGGGCTCCGCCGCCGACGGATGGGCTCCCCCCGGGGGGAACGGGCCGGTCCATCCGTGCGGGCCCCATCGGTGCCCCGAGCGGCCGAAGGCCGCGTGCCCCACGCCTGATCAGCCCGACGTGGACGAAGACGCCAGCTGACCGGGAATGTTGACCCCGCTGGTAGTGTTTAATGATTCGGTGCCGGCCGTAGGGCCGTGCAGGCGTGACCGGAGGTACACGTGGCGACTCCCCGAGATCTTCTGAACCAGGCGAAGGCGTCCATCCGCGAGGTGGAGCCGCCCGACGCCCAGGCCCTGCTGGAGCAGGGCGGCGTGACCTTCCTGGACGTGCGCGAGCCCGACGAGTACGAGCAGGGCGCCATCCCCAACGCCGTGCACCTGCCCCGGGGCCACCTCGAGTTCCAGGTCGAGGGCAAGCTGCCGGACAAGTCCGGCCCGGTCGTCGTCTACTGCGCCGGCGGGGTGCGGTCGGCCTTCGCCGCCAAGACGATGCAGGACCTGGGCTACGCCGACGTGCAGTCGCTGATCGGTGGCTTCAACAAGTGGAAGGACGACGGGCGCCCTGGAAGGCGCCGGAGACCCTCACCCCGGCCCAGCGCAACCGCTACCAGCGCCACCTGCTCCTGCCCGAGGTGGGCGAGACGGGCCAGCTCAAGCTGCTCAACTCCAAGGTGCTGCTCCTCGGTGCCGGGGGCCTGGGGTCGCCGGCCGCCCTCTACTTGGCCGCCGCCGGCGTGGGCACGCTCGGCATCATCGACATGGACGTCGTCGACGAGTCCAACCTGCAGCGCCAGATCCTCCACAACATGGACCGGGTGGGCGAGCGCAAGGTCGACTCGGCCAAGAAGACGCTGACCGCGCTGAACCCCGACGTGAACGTCGTCACCTACGACGTGCGCCTGGGCGCGGACAACATCCTCGACATCATCGACGGCTACGACGCCATCGTCGACGGGACGGACAACTTCCCGACCCGCTACCTGGTCAACGACGCCGCGCTGCTCAAGCGGATCCCGGTCATCCACGGGTCGATCTTCCGCTTCGAGGGCCAGGTCACGGTGTTCGACCCCTATAACGGTCCCTGCTACCGGTGCCTCATCCCCGAGCCGCCGCCGGCCGAGCTGGCGCCGTCGTGCTCCGAGGCCGGCGTGCTCGGGCGTGCTGCCCGGGATCATCGGCTCGATTCAGGCCATCGAGACCATCAAGGTGCTTGCTCGGCCTGGGCGACCCGCTGGTCGGGCGGCTGTTGTCCTACGACGCGCTCGAGGAGTCCTTCCGCACCTTCAAGGTCCGCCGCGGACCCGGCCTGCCCGGCCTGCGGGCCCGACGCCGGAAGAGATCGTCATCGCCGAGTACGACGATCTCTGCATGCCGCACGCGCACTGAGCGGACCGTCCCGCCCGGCGCCGACGCCGCTCGTAGTCGGAGGTCCCTCCCGGGAACGACGTAGCCCGCTGTCTAAGCTGGCGCCACGCCGCCGACCGACCTGCTCGACGCGCCCGGCCCCCCAGACGCGACGCGCCGCCGCCCCGGCCGCTCGAGTTCCCGGCGCTGACCTCGCGGCGGGTGAAGCGCAACCGGCGCATCTGGGGGACCGGACTCCTCGTCCTGGCCCTTTTGGCGGTCGTTCCTGGCCACCCGGGGCAGCGGCCATCCCTCGGCGGCCAGCGCCAGCCACGGGGGACGCGCGGCACCACCCGAAGCCGCCGCCGCACCCGGCCGCCAACCCGCGCCTCGATCCGGACTGGGACGGTAACGGCCAGCCGGTCACCTTCGCCTTCGGCGGCGACGTGCACTTCCCGCGCCGGCACCAACCTCGGGCGACCGGCTGGCCGCCGACCCGTCCGACGCGCTCGGGCCGACGGTGCCGCAGCTGCTGGCCGGGCGTCGACCTCTCCATGGTCAACTACGAGTCGGCCCTCACCACCGGCGGGACGTGCCCCGACGCCCAGCCCAAGCAGTACGTCTTCTACGCACCCCCGTCCGTCATCAACGCCTTCAAGGGCGCCGGCGTGACGCTGATCACCGAGGCCAACAACCACGGCGAGGACTGCGGCATGCCGGGGCTGGAGACGGCACTGGCCGCCCGGGCCCAGAGCGGGCTACACCATCCTCGGCATCGGCCAGAACGCGCAGCAGGCCTTCACGCCGTACGAGACGACGATCCACGGCGAGCGCATCGCCATCATCGCCGCCACCCAGGTGATCGACTCGGACCTGCAGACCGCCTGGACGGCCACGGCCACCCAGCCGGGCCTGGCTTCCGCCTACGACGTGAACGACCTGGTGGCCGCGGTCGAGGCGGCGCGCAAGTGGGCCGACACCGTCGTCGTCTACCTGCACTGGGGCACCGAGCTCGACGCCTGTCCCAACCCGCTGCAGGAGCCGCTGGCCCAGGTGCTGGTGCAGGCGGGAGCCGACATCGTCATCGGCACGCATGCCCACGTGCTGCTCGGCGGCGGCTATCTCGGCTCGGCCTACGTCGACTACGGGCTCGGCAACTTCGCCTTCTACGACAACTCGCCGCCGGAGAACGCCAGCGGCTCGCTCGTCATCACCGCCACCGGCCGCCACATCGACTCGGTGACGTGGCGGCCGGCGGTCATCGTCGACGACCTGCCGCAGCCGCTGACGGGCGACGCCGCCACCGCGGCGCTGGCCGCCTGGAACGCAGGCGCGCTCGTGCACCAACGTGGCGGTCACGCCCGGGCGCCTCCATCGCCTCGGCCCAGACCGAGACCGTCGCCCGCACCGGCCTCGGCGGTGCAGACGCTCTCGGTGGACTCCGGCTGAGCCTCGCCCGGCGGGCCGTGCCCCGGCCCGGCCCACCAGCTAGACAGGGGCCATGACCCTGACCTCGGAGTCGCAGACCCTCCACGTGAACGACGCCGACCTGGCCTGGTCGGAGCGGGGGAGCGGCGGGACGCCGACCTTCGTGCTCTGCCACGGCTTCACCGGCTCCTCGCACGACTGGGCGCTCGAGGTCGACGACGCTGGCGGAGCGGCGGCGCGTGGTCACCGCTCGACCACCGCGGGCACGGGCACTCGACCAAGTTCGGGACGCCTCGACGGCTACACGCATCGAGCAGCTGGCGTCGGACCTGGCGCGCGTTCCTCGAGGCGGTGGGCGAGGCCCCGGTCGACCTGCTCGGGCCACTCCATGGGCGGACGGGTCGTCCTGACCATCGTCGCTCGAGCGGCCCGACCTGGTCCGCTCGCTCATCCTCATGGACACCAGCGCCTGGTCGTTCCGGCCCCCGGACGAGGGCATGCGCAAAATGGTGCACCGACTTCATCGGCGGCGTTCGACCCGGCCCGGGGCATGCCCGACGCTCGAGCCTCGGCGGGCCGGAGGACGAGCTGATCGAAGCGGCCGTCCCGGCCGAGTGGCAGGAGGAGAAGGACGGCGATCTTCGCCGGCATGGACGCCTACGCGTTCAAGGCGCTCGGCATCGGAGCTGTGGCCGAGGTCGAGGACGGCCCGGGGTCCGTGCGCAGCCGGCTGTCCTCCATCGCCTGCCCGACCACGGTCATCGTCGGCGAGCACGACCACCCGCTGGTCGACCAGGCGCCCGAGCTGGCGGCCGAGGTGGCCGACGGCCGCGCTCGACGGTGATCACGGGCGCCTACCACTCGCCGCAGCTGACCCACCCCGAGGCCTGGCGGGCCGCCGTCGAGGCGCACCTCGACTGGGCCGGGAGCGGGCGGCGATGACCGACGACCGCGCCGCCCACAGGCCAGCGACCGGATCACGCTGGCCGGGCTCCGACGTCGCCATCCCGCCGCTCGGCGTCGGGACCTGGGCCTGGGGCGACAAGGGCACCTGGGGCATGGGCGGCTACGACCAGTCGCTCACCGAGGCGACGCATCCGCGAGGCGTGGGAGGCCAGCATCGAGGCCGGCGTCGTCCTCTTCGACACGGCCGAGATCTACGGCGGCGGCGAGAGCGAGCGCATCATCGGCCGGCTGCTGGCGGCCGAGCCCGGCGTGCGCGACCGCGTCGTGATCGCGTCGAAGTTCATGCCCAGCCCGTGGAAGGTCAACGTCCACGCCGCGCTCGTCTCGGCCGCCCGGCACTCGCTCGAGCGGCTCGGGCGTCGACGAGCATCGACCTCTACCAGATCCACGGGCCCGATCTCGCTGCGCTCGCACGGACGCGCTGGCCGACGCGCTGGCGGCGGCGCACGCCGAGGGACTGGTGAAGGCGGTCGGCGTCTCGAACTACTCCGGCCAAGGAGACCCGGTCCATCGACGCCGCGCTGCGCCAGCGCGGCCTGCGGCTGGCCAGCAACCAGATCGAGTTCTCGCTGCTGCGCACGCATGCCCTGGCGGGTCGGCCTGGTCGCCACTGCTGCCGAGCTCGGCGTCGTGCCGCTGGCCTACTCGCCCATCGGCCAGGGCCGCCTGACCGGCAAGTACTCGGCCGCCAACCCGCCGCCCGGCGAGCGGAACTTCTCGGCCCACCCGATGGAGCAGGTGGACGCCATCGTGGCCGATGCTGCGCACGCATCGGCGAGGCCCACGGGGGCAGGACGCCCAGCCAGGTGGCCCTGGCCTGGCTCATCGCCCAGGGCGCCGTGCCCATCCCGGGAGCCAAGAACCGCAGCCAGGCCGAGCAGAACGCCGGTGCCCTGGGCTGGCGGATGACCGACGAGGAGCTGGCCGCCCTCGACGCGGCCGCCCTCTACGGCAAGCGGGGCATCTCCCAGCGCGTCTGGCAGCACGGCTGAACCGGGCAGTACCGTCGTCGAGGTGATCGCCGCGCTGTACGACGCGGGACTGCCCGCCGCTGCGCGGGCCACCAGTTCTTCTCCACCCAGTTCGACTTCGTGCCGGTGGCCATGATCGTGGTCGCCCTGGTCCTCTACCTGTGGGGCGGTGCGGCGCAACAACGCCCTGCACCCGCGCCACCGGTGGTCGGCCGGCAAGACGGCGGCCTGGATCGGGGCGCTCGTCACCACCGGCGGTCGCCATCTTCAGCTTCGTCGGCGTCTACGACGGCGAGCTGTTCTGGGACCACATGGTCCAGCACCTGCTGCTCATCATGGTGGCCGCGCCGCTGTTCGCCATCGCCTCGCCGCTGGAGCTGGCCTGGCGGTCCACGACCGGCACGGCGCACATCGCGGTCACCGAGGTGCTGCGCTCACGGGTGGCCAAGTTCTTCGGCCACCCCGTCGTGGCCTTCGTGCTCTACGCCGTGTTGATCCCGGTCAGCCACCTGACCAGCTGGTACAACCTCACCCTCGAGCACGAGAGCATCCACAACGCCGAGCACCTGGCCTTCCTGGTCGTCGGCTACCTGTTCTGGCGCCAGATCTTCGGCGACGACCCCAACTGCTACCGCCTCCACCCGGCCCTGCAGTTCTTCTACCTCTTCATGGCCATCCCGATCGACACCTTCACCGGCCTCTCGCTTGGCCGGCGCGACGCAGGAGATGTTCCCGGCCTACTGCGCCACGGCGCGCACGCTCGGCTGTGCCGGGGTCGGTGCCGCACCCGTGGGGCCCTCCTACGTGGTCGACCTCCACATCGGCGGCGACATCATGTGGGTGGTGGGCGACACCCTCATGCTGTGGCCGATGATCCCCGTCGCGCTGCGCTGGATGCACATGGACGAGCGCAGGGCGGTGCGCGTCGACCGCGAGCTCGACGCGCAGGCTGGCCGGCCGAGTAGGCGCGATCAGCCGCCGAGGTCCATCAACTCCACCCGCACCCCGTCGGGGTCGGTGCAGTAGACGAACTCCAGCGGCGTGCCGCCGAAGTCGATGGTGGTCCGGCTGGACTCGACCACCGCACCCGCCGAGCTCGACGATCCGGGCCGCCATCGCCGCCACGTCGTGCGACCCGGAACGAGAGGTGGGTCAGCCCGAGCTGGTTGACGGCCCGGCGTTCGCGCGTCGCCGAACGGGGCGGGCTCGCTGAAGGCGAGGAGCTCGATGGCCGTCGGCCCGCGCCGGATGAACTGCGAGGTCACCGCGACGTCGGGCAGGTCCATGAGCCGGGCGAATTCGGAGCCGATGGCGTGCGACTCGGCCTTCTCGAAGCCGAGGGCGTCGCAGTAGAAGCGCAGCGACCGCTCCAGGTCGCTCACGCAGATGCCGAAGTGCGAGAAGGCTGGTCCGGGGTGTCGTCCACGCCCGTAGTCTGCCCGTTCGGCGCCCGGCTATGGCCCGGTCGACCCGGATCCTCCGTAGTCTCTGGGGTCGTGACACCGCAGAAAAGGACCCCCAGGGCAGCCCCGAGCGCCGCACCGACTCGGGCATCGACATCCAGCCCCGTCTACCGCGCCGACGACCTCGACGGCTGGGACCCGGCGACCCAGCTCGGGCGAGCCGGGCGCGTTCCCCTACACCCGGGGCGTCCACCCCGAGATGTACCGCTCGAAGCTGTGGACCATGCGCCAGTACGCCGGCTTCGGCTCGGCCGAGGCGACCAACCAGCGCTTCAAGTTCCTGCTCGACGCCGGCCAGACCGGCCTGTCGTGCGCCTTCGACCTGCCCGACCCAGATGGGCTACGACTCCGACCACCCGCGGGCCGAGGGCGAGGTGGGCAAGGTCGGCGTGGCCATCGACTCGCTGGCCGACATGCGCCTGCTCATGGCCGACCTGCCGATGGACAAGGTCACGACGTCCATGACGATCAACGCCACCGGCGCCATCCTGCTGCTGCTCTACCAACTGGTGGCCGAGGAGCAGGGCGTGCCGGGCGAGAAGATCCGCGGCACCATCCAGAACGACATCTTGAAGGAGTACATCGCCCGGGGCACCTACATCTACCCGCCGCGCCCGTCCATGCGGCTGATCGTCGACACCTTCGCCTACTGCGCCGCGAACCTGCCCAGCTGGAACACCATCTCCATCTCGGGCTACCACATCCGCGAGGCCGGCTCGACGGCGGTCCAGGAGATCGCCTTCACCCTGGCCAACGGCATCGCCTACGTCGAGGCGGCCATCGCGGCCGGCATGGACGTCGACGCGTTCGCGCCCCGGCTGTCCTTCTTCTGGAACGCGCACAACAACCTGTTCGAGGAGGTGGCCAAGTACCGGGCGGCGCGGCGCATGTGGGCGCGCATCATGACCGAGCGCTTCGGGGCCAAGGACGAGCGCTCCAAGATGCTGCGCTTCCACACCCAGACCGGCGGGTCGACGCTCACGGCCCAGCAGCCGGAGAACAACATCGTCCGGGTCACCGTGCAGTCGCTGGCCGCCGCGCTGGGCGGCACGCAGAGCCTGCACACCAACGGCTTCGACGAGGCGCTCGGGCTGCCCACGACCCGGGCGGCCAAGATCGCCCTGCGCACCCAGCAGATCGTCGGCTTCGAGTCCGGCGTGGCCGACACGGTCGACCCGCTGGCCGGCTCGTACTTCGTCGAGTCGCTGACCGACGAGGTGGAGGCGGCGGCCAACGACTACCTGGAGCGCATCGAGGAGCTCGGCGGCGCCGTGGCCGCCATCGAGGCCCGCTTCATGCAGGAGGAGATCGAGGCGGCCGCCTACAGCTTCGCCAAGGCGGTCGACGACGGCGAGAAGGTGGTCGTCGGCGTCAACCGGTTCACCGACGCCGAGGCGGAGCCGGCCGAGGTCTTCCCGATCGACATCGAAGCTCCAGCAGATGCAGATCGACCGCACGCGCTCGGTGCGGGCCGAGCGCGACCAGGCGGCGGTGGACCGGGCGCTGGCCGACGTGGCCGAGACGGCCAGGGGCGAGGGCAACCTGCTGGTGCCGATGAAGGCGGCGCTCAAGGAGATGGCGACGCTGGGCGAGGTGTCCGACGTCCTGCGCGGCGAGTTCGGCGTCTACCAGCCGGGGGCTGACCGCCATGGGGCTGACCGCCATGGGGCTGACCGCCATGGGGCTGACCGCCATGGGGCTGACCGCCATGGGCGACCGAGGGTCCTTCTGGCCCCTCTTCGACCTGGCACCGTCCGTTTCCGCCTGAGCCGGGAGCCTGGGAGCGCCGGCGACGCGAGGACATCGAGATCCTGGCCTGGAGCCCTGCCTGGACATGTTGTCGGGCCCCCTCGGGGGTGAACGGCCGTCAGGCCTCAGGCGGTGACGACCGCCTCGAAGTGCTCGACCACCGGGAACGGGTCGTAGAAGTGGTGCAGCGCGGCCCGCCACTCCTCGTAGGCCGGCGAGCCCGGAAGCCCTCGGTGTGGTCCTCGAGGCGCTCCCACTCGACCAGGAGCAGGAAGCAGCTCGGGCGCTCCAGGCAGCGCTCGACCCGGAGCGAGACGAACCCCGGGCTGGCCGCGATGAGGGCCTTCGCCTGCTCCATCGCCTCCACGAACTCGTCCTCGCGCCCGGGGACGACCTCGAGCAGGGCGTGCTCGGTGATCACGCGCGCGCGAGCAGCCGGCGCGCGCAGGGCCGGGTCGGTGGCGGCGTCGATGGCCGTCCAGGCCAGCGCCACCGCGCCGTCGCGCACGGCCGCGTCGGCCGACGCCGTCACGCAGGCGGCGGCGAACTCGCGCTGGTGGTTGACCGCGCCGTTCGTCTCGATGCCGATCAGCGGGTGGATCGTGGGCACGGCCAGCGACACGTTGGCCATGTCGGTCGAGAAGGTCGGCAGCGGCGTCGCCCGCGTCGTCGGCCTCGAAGCGGCGCCCGAGCGCCTCGGCGTTGGCCCGGTAGGCGCCGAGCAGCCCCGGGTCGGTCTCCATGTGCGAGTAGACGGGCGAGAGCTCCTCGTACTCGACGCGTGCAGCCGGTGGCGAGCGCGCCGGCCTCGAAGCAGGCCTCGACCCGCGGGCCGCAGCGCCGCGAGCCCGTCGACGGTGCGCGAGCGCACCATGTAGCGGGCCGTGATCGGCGGCCGGGATGACGTTGGCCGCCGCCCGGGCTCGCGGTGACCACGCCGTGGACCTGGTCGCCGGGCGGCAGCTGCTGGCGCAGCAGGCCGATGGCCACCTGGGCCACGGTCAGCGCGTCCTGCGCGTTGACCCCCTCCCAGGGCGCGGCCGAGGCGTGCGCCTCGCTGCCCGGTGAAGTGGACGTCGAAGTGCGCCACGGCCAGGCAGGTGGCCGGTCAGGCGCTCGGTCGGCCAGGGGTGGACCATCATCGCCGCGTGGACGCCGTCGAAGGCGCCGCGCTCGAGCATCAGGACCTTGCCGCCGCCGCCCTCCTCGGCCGGCGTGCCGAGCACCCGCACGCGTCAGCCCGACGTCGTCGGCCACCGCGGCCAGGGCCAGGCCGGCCCCGACGGCGGTGGCCGCGATGATGTTGTGCCCGCAGGCGTGGCCGACGTCGGGCAGCGCGTCGTACTCGGCGCACACCGCCACCACCAGCTCGCCCGATCGCCGGCGCGGGACTCGAGCGCGGTCGGCAGGTCGTAGACGCCCTCGTCGACCTCGAGCCCGCCGGCCCGCAGCGCCTCGGCCACGGCGCGGGCCGAGACGGTCTCGTCGAAGCAGAGCTCGGGGTGCGCGTGGACGAAGTGGCTGAGCGCGACCAGCTCGTCGAGGTGGCGGTCGACGACCGCGGCGGCCGCTTCCTTGGCCGCAGCGGTGGTCGGTCCGGGCCACCTACTCGATGACCGCCACGACGTCGCCGGCGCCGACCGAGTCGCCCGCGCTGACGCGGACCTCCTTGACGACGCCGTCCTTCTCGGCGGCCACGGCGTTCTCCATCTTCATCGCCTCGAGCAGGCAGATGGTCTGGCCCGACCTCGACCACGTCGCCCACGGCGACGAGCACCTTGACGATCGTGCCCTGCATGGGCACGGTCACCTGGCCCGAGCCCGTGCCGGCCGACGGCGTAGGCGGCGGCCCGCTTGGGCCGTGCCGCGGCCCGGGCCGGCGCCGGCCGCCGGGCCCAGGTCGGGCACCCACAGCCGCACCGAGTAGCGGCGGCCGTCGACCTCGGCGGTGACGTCGCGCTGGACCGGTCGGGACCTCGTCGTCGCCGGCCGCCGGCCGGCGCGCCCCGGCGGCCGGCCGACCGAGGTCGCTCAGGTCGAGCGTCTCCTCGACCCACTTGGTCGAGTGCTGGCCGCGGCGAAGTCGGGGTGGCTGAGGATGGCCACGTCGGCCGGCAGCGTGGTGGCCACGCCGGTGATGCGGGTCTCGTCGATGGCCCGCAGCATGCGGCGCCGGGCCGCCTCGCGGTCGGGGGCCCAGACGATGAGCTTGGCGATCAGGTTGTCGTAGTACTGCGAGACGGTGTCGCCGGCCTCGTAGCCGGCGTCGAGGCGGACGCCCGGGCCCGACGGCTGGTGGAACGAGGTGATGGTGCCCGGGGAGGGCGAGAAGCGCCCGCCGCTCGGGTCCTCGGCGTTGATGCGCACCTCGATGGCGTGGCCGTTGCGGGCGATCGTCGTCCTGGGTGAAGTCGAGCGCCTCGCCCGAGGCGATGCGGATCTGCCAGGCCACGAGGTCGAGGCCGGTGACCAGCTCGGTGACCGGGTGCTCGACCTGGAGCCGGGTGTTCATCTCGAGGAAGTAGAACTCGCCGTCCTGGTAGAGGAACTCGACCGTGCCGGCGTTGTAGTAGCCGCAGGCCTCCGAGACCTTGACCGCGGCCTCGCCCATGGCCTGGCGGACGTCGTCGGGGAAGGCGGGGGCCGGGCTCTCCTCGACCAGCTTCTGGTGCCGGCGCTGGGCCGAGCAGTCGCGCTCGCCGAGCCAGAGGGTGTTGCCGTGGGTGTCGGCCAGCACCTGCATCTCGACGTGGCGGGGCCAGGCCAGGTAGCGCTCGAGGTAGATCTCGGGGCGGCCGAAGTAGGCCTGCGCCTCGCGGGCCGCCGACTCCATGGCCTCGGCCGCCTCGTCCGGCCGACGCGACGACCTTCATGCCGCGCCCGCCGCCGCCGTAGGCGGCCTTGATGGCCACCGGCCAGCCGTGCTCGTCGCCGAACGCGACGACCTCGTCGGGCGAGGTGAGCGGCTCGGAGCGGCCGGGCACGCCGGCCACGCCGGCCTTCTCGGCGGCCAGGCGCGAGCTGATCTTGTCGCCCATGACCTCGATCGCCTCGGGCGGCGGGCCGATGAACGTGACGCCCCGCTCGGTGATGGCCCGGGCGAAGTCGGTGTTCTCGGAGAAGAAGCCGTAGCCGGGGTGGACGCCGTCGGCGCCGCTCTGCTCGATGGCGCCGAGGATGGCCTCGGTGTTGAGGTAGCTCTCGGCCGCCGTCTCGCCGCCGAGGGCGTAGGCCTCGTCGGCCATGCGCACGTGGAGGGCGTCGCGGTCGAGGTTGGAGTAGACGGCCACGGTGCCGATGCCCATCTCGCGGCACGTCCGGATGACCCGGACGGCGATCTCGCCGCGGTTGGCGATGAGGATCTTCTGGAGCACGCTGGGCCTTTCCTCCGCTCGTGCGGGTCCTCACAATTGCACGCGCCGTATGGTGTCTGCCATGTGGGGCGGGGAATGGGCAGATCCGCTGGTTCGACGAGATCGACTCCACCAACACGTACCTCCGGGAGCAGGCCCGCCAGGGCGCCCCCGACGGCCTGGTGGCGGTGGCCGACCACCAGACGGCCGGCCGCGGGCGCCTCGACCGGCGCTGGGAGTCGCCGCCCGGGGCCAACCTGCTGGCCTCGGTCCTGCTCCGCCCCGGCTGCGACCCCGACGACCTGCACCTCTGCACGGGGGCGGTGGCCCTGGCCGCCGCCGACGCCTGCGCGGAGGTGGCCGGGGTCGAGCCGGCGCTCAAATGGCCCAACGACCTGCTGGTCGGCGGGGCCAAGCTGGCCGGGGTCCTGGCCGAGGCCGAGTTCGCCGGCGGCGCGCTGGCCGCCGTGGTGGTCGGGATCGGCCTCAACGTGGCCTGGCCCGGCCCGGCCGGCGCCGGGGGCACCTGCCTGGACGACCTGGGCGGAGACGGCGCAGCCGGTCGACCGGAAGGTCCTGCTCGAGCGCCTGCTGGCGGCGCTGGCCGCCCGGCGCCCCCTGCTCGACGACGCCGGCGGGCGGCGCGGACCTGGCCGACGAGGTGCGCCGGCGCTGCGCCACCCTGGGCCAGCAGGTCCGGGTCACGCTCGCCGGCCGAGCGAGGTGACCGGAGCGGCCGTCGGCCATCGACGACGCCGGGCGCCTGGTGGTCGAGACGGCCGACGGGCCCACGGCGGGTCACGGCCGGCGACGTGGTGCACCTGCGACCTGGCTGACCGCGGCCAAGGGAAGGGGTCCTGGGGCCGGGGCTAACATGGACGGCACTATGCGCCTTCTCGTCACGGGAGGTGCCGGTTTCATCGGGTCGAACTTCGCCCGCTACTGGGTCGAGCAGCACCCCGAGGACCATGTCGTCGTCTACGACGTGCTCACCTACGCCGGCAACCGACCCAACCTGTCCGACATCGAGGACCGGATCGTCTTCGTCCAGGGGGACATCTGCGATCCGGCGGCGGCCGAGAAGGCGCTGCGGGGCGAGGACGATCGACACCGTCGTCCACTTCGCCGCCGAGTCGCACAACTCGCTGGCCGTGCTCAACCCCGGGCTGTTCTTCCGCACCAACGTGCTGGGCACCCAGACCATGCTCGAGGCGGCCCGCCAGGCCGGGGTGGCCCGCTTCCACCACGTCTCGACCTGCGAGGTCTACGGCGACCTGCCCGCTCGACACCGACGAGGCGTTCACCGAGGAGTCGCCCTACCGGCCCCGCACGCCCTACAACGCCTCGAAGGCGGGGGCGGACCACGCCGTGCGGGCCTACGCCGAGACCTACGGGCTGCCGATCACCATCACCAACTGCGCCAACAACTACGGCCCGTACCAGTTCCCCGAGAAGCTGATCCCGCACTTCTGCGCGCTCGCCCTCGACGACCAGCCGCTCACGCTCTACGCCAGCACGGAGAACCGCCGGGAGTGGCTGCACGTGATCGACCACTGCACCGCCATCGACGCCGTGCTGGCCCGGGGCCGGGTGGGCGAGACCTACCACGTGGGCAGCGGCGTCGAGGCCTCCATCATGGAGGTGGCCGACCGCATCCTGGCCGCGCTGGGCAAGCCCGAGTCGCTCAAGACGATCGTGCCGGACCGGCCGGGCCACGACCGCCGCTACGTGCTCGACTCGTCCAAGCTGCGAACCGAGCTGGGCTGGGCGCCGTCCGTCGAGTGGGAGCAGGGGCTGGCCGACACCGTGGCCTGGTACGCCGCCCACCGCGACTGGTGGGAGCCGCTGGTGGCCCGGGCCCCGGTCGCCGAAGGCGCCTGGGGGTCCCGGAAGGGCTGAGCGGGTGCGCATCCTGATCACCGGGGCCGACGGGCAGCTCGGGCGCGACCTGCGCGACTGCCTGGCCGGGGCGCGTGCCGCGTCGGGGGCCGCGCGCTGCGCGCTGCTCGGCCCCGAGGGTCCACGGCCCGGGCTCGACCACGAGGTGCTGGCCACCGACATCGACACCATGCGCGTCGACGACCGTGACGCCGTCCTGCACACGTTCCTGTCCTTCCGCCCCGAGCTCGTGCTGCACGGCGGTGCGCTCACGGCGGTCGACCTGTGCGAGACCGAGGTCGACCTGGCCTACGCGGTGAACGCGGTCGGCACCCGCAACGTCGCCGAGGCCGCCGCGCTGGTCGGGGCCCACGTCGTCTACGTGTCGACCGACTACGTCTTCGACGGGCACGCGCACCCGGCCCTACCGCGAGTGGGACGCGCCCAATCCGGCCTCGGTCTACGGGGCCTCCAAGCTGGCCGGCGAGCGCGAGTGCCGGCCCGGGTCGACCATCGTGCGCACGAGCTGGGTGTGCGGTGCACACGGCGCCAACATGGTGGTCACCGCGCTGCGCCTGGCCGCACGGGAGGGCGAGCTGCGCTTCGTCGACGACCAGCACGGGTCGCCCACCTTCACCGCCGACCTGGCGCCGGCCCTCGTCACGCTCGGGCCTCGACCGGCGGCCCGGCGTCTTCCACGTCACCAACAGCGGCGCCACCACCTGGTGGGGCTTCGTCCGGGCCGTGCTGGCCGAGGCAGGTGGCAGATCCCGAACGGGTCAAGCCGATCACGACGGCCGACCTGGACCCGGCCCGCTACCCGGCGCCGCGGCCGGCCAACTCGGTCCTGGACAACCTGGCGCTGCGCCTGGGCGGCCTGCCGGCGCTGCCGCCGTGGCAGGACGGGCTGGCCCGCCTCGTCCCGGCCCTCCGTTCGCAGCAGGCGGCGGCGTGAAGCCCGCACGAGACGCCGCGTTCGGTCGCCGTCATCGGCGCCGGCTACGTCGGGTTGCCCACGGCGGCCACGCTGGCCCACTTCGGCCATTCGGTCGTCCTGGCCGAACGGGAGCCGGGCCGGCTGGCCTCGCTGCGGGCGGGGCGCATGCCCATCGTGGAGGTCGGGCTGGACGACCTGGTCGCCGAGAGCGTGGGGGCGGGCCGGCTGACCTTCACCGACACGGCCGTCGACGCGGTGGAGGGCGCCGAGTTCGTGTTCCTGTGCGTGGCCACCCCCCAGAGCGCCGACGGGTCGGCCGACCTGTCCTACGTGGAGACGGCGGCCAAGGAGATCGGGCCCCACCTGGAGTCCGGCGCCATCGTGGTGAACAAGTCGACGGTGCCGGTGGGCTCGGCCACGCATGGTCGAACAGGTGATCGGCCGGCCCGACATCGCCGTCGTGTCGAACCCCGAGTTCCTGCGTGAGGGTACGGCGGTGCTCGACAGCCTGAAGCCCGACCGCATTGTGGTGGGGGCGGACGACGCCGGGGCGGCGGCCAGGGTGGGTGAGCTGTTCTCGAGCACGTCGGCCCCTCTCATCGTGACCGACGCCACGACGTCGGAGACGATCAAGTACGCCTCCAACGCGTTCCTCGCCACCAAACTGAGCTTCGTGAACGCGCTGGCCGGCCTGTGCGAGGAGGTGGGAGCGGACGCCCGCGACGTCCTGCTCGGCCTGGGCTACGACAAGCGCATCGGCTTCGAGTTCCTGCGCCCGGGACCGGGCTGGGGCGGCTCGTGCCTGCCCAAGGACACGCGGGCCCTCCTGCACATCGCCTCCGAGGCCGGCTACGACTTCTCCCTGCTGAACGGGGCCATCGCCTCCAACGAGGAGCAGCTGAGCCGGGTGGTGGGGAAGGTGGAGGCAGCCTGTGGCGGCTCGGTGGACGGGGCGACCCTGGCCGTGTGGGGGCTGACCTTCAAGGCCAACACCGACGACCGGCGCGACTCGCCCAGCCTGCAGGTGGCGTACCGCCTGATGGATCTCGGGCGCGAGGGTGCAGGCCTTCGACCCCACGGTGGACGCCGAGGGGGACGCCCCCGAAGACCTGCGCGGGCTGGAGCGACGGGGCGACCCCTACGAGGCGGCCACCGGGGCCCGCGTCCTGGTGGTGCTCACGGAATGGGACGAGTTCCGCTGGCTCGACTTCGCACGGGTGCACGGCCTCATGGCCGAGCCGGCGATCGTCGACGCCCGCAATCTGCTCGACCCGGCGGCCGTCCGGCGCATGGGTTTTCGCTACGTGGGGATCGGTCGCCGGTGAGCCGGGTCGTGGTGGCCGGCGGGGCGGGATTCCTCGGCTCGCACCTTTGTGACCGCCTGGTCGAACGGGGTGACAGCGTCGTCTGCCTGGACGACCTCTCGACGGGGACCCGGGAGAACCTGGCGCACCTCATGGGCCACGACCGCTTCCAGCTGATCGTGACCGACGTGAGCGACAAGGTGGAGCTCGAGGACCAGGACAAGGTCGATGCGGTGTGCAACCTGGCTTCGCCGGCGTCGCCCCCGGCCTACCTCGCCCGTCCCTTCGACACGCTGGCCGTGGGAAGCGAGGGCACGCGCCGGCTGCTCGAGCTGGCCCGCGACCACGGCGCCCGTTTCCTCATGGCGAGCACGAGCGAGGTCTACGGGGACCCCGAGGTCCACCCGCAGGTCGAGTCCTACCGGGGAAACGTCGATCCGGTCGGGCCACGCAGCGTCTACGACGAGGCCAAGCGGTTTGCCGAGAGCCTGACCATGGCCATGCACCGCACCGTTGGGGTGAACGTGGGCATCGTGCGCATCTTCAACACCTACGGTCCCCGCCTGTCGCCGGGCGACGGACGCGTGGTCTCGAACTTCATAGTGCAGGCGCTCCGGGGGGAACCGCTGACCGTGTACGGAGACGGCAGCCAGACCCGCAGCCTCTGCTACGTCGACGACGAGATCACCGGACTGCTGGCCCTGCTCGACTCGACCCTCACCGGCCCGGTGAACATCGGAAACCCCGACGAACGCTCCATGCTCGAACTGGCCCACTTCGTCCTGGAGGTCACGGGCTCCGACTCGGGCATCGTCTTCCAGCCGTTGCCCACCGACGACCCCACTCGACGCTGCCCCGACATCACGTTGGCCCGCGCGGAGTTGGGCTGGGAGCCGCGCGATCGGCTTGCGGGAGGGGATTGAGCGCACGATCGACTACTTCGCAGAGAGGGTAAGGCAGGCATGACCGACGCAGAAGTGGCCCAGGAGCCGGCGGGGCGGACCTACCGGACGCTCACGGTGATCACGCCGGTGTTCAACGAGCGGTCCACGGTGGCGGAGGTGATCAGGCGCATGCGCGCCGTCGAATTGCCGCTGCCGCTGGTGCTCCAGATCGTCGTGGTCGACGACGGCTCGAGCGACGGCTCGGACAAGGTCCTCGGCGCGCTCGAGGACTCGACCGTCCGGGTCATCAAGCACCCGCAGAACCAGGGGAAGGGCGCCGCCATCCGGACCGGCCTGGCCGAGGCCCGCGGCGACCTTGTGCTGATCCAGGACGCCGACCTCGAGTACGACCCCAAGGACTGGCCGCGCCTGTTGGATCCCGATCCTGTCGGGCAAGGCCCGCGTGGTCTACGGCAGCCGGTTCACCGGCGAGCGCAAGAACATGATGCCGATGCACTGGTTCGGCAACCGGTTGCTGTCGTTGGTGACCAACGCGCTCTACCGCACCACGCTGTCCGACATGGAGACGTGCTACAAGCTCTTCGACGCCCAGGTGCTCGAAGGCCTCACCATCGTGTCCAACAAGTTCGACTTCGAGCCCGAGATCACGGCCAAGGTGCTCCGGCGCGGCTTCCGCATTTACGAAGTGCCCATCTCCTATGCCGGCCGGGAGCACGACGAGGGTAAGAAGATCACCTGGCGTGACGGCTTCAGCGCCTTGCGAGCCCTGGTCAAGTTCCGTTTCACCAAGGACTACTGAGACCGAGGTGACCGGGGTGACCGGCGTGATCGGCGCCGTCGTGGTCGACCACGACGCGGGGCCGCTGCTGCGGAGCTGCCTGCGGTCCATCCTGGCCGAAGGGGTGTCGTCGGTGGTGGTGGTCGAGAACGGCGCCGCCGGCAGCGCGGGCGACGCGTTGGCGGAGCTGGTGGCGGAGAATCCACAAGTGCCCGTGCAGGTGGTGCAGCCGGGCCGCAACCTGGGCTTCGGCGCCGGGGTCAACCGCGGGCTGGCCGCGTTGGCCGGAGCTCTCCCCCGCCTGATTGGGTGCTGGTGTCGAACCCCGACCTGGTCGTGCACCCCGGTGCGCTCGACGCGCTGCGCCACGCCCTCGAGGCCAACCCGGCCTGGGCCGTGGTGGGGCCGCGGATCTACACCGAGACCGGCGACGTCTACCCGTCCGTCCGCACCTTCCCCTCCTTCACCGACGCCGCCGGCCACGCGCTGCTGGCGTTGTTCAACCCGGACAACCCCTTCACCCGGCGTTACAACCCCGGCACCCCCGAAGGGGACGAGGTGGCCCGGGCGGGCTGGGTCTCGGGCTCGTGCTTCCTGGCCCGGCGCGAGCGCGCTCGAGGAGCTGGGCGGCTTCGACGAGGCCTATTTCATGTACGCCGAGGACATGGACCTGTGCTGGCGGGCCCACCACGGCGGCTGGGGCGTCGGCTTCGCCGGTGCCGCCGAGGTCACCCACGTCCAGGGCGTGAGCACGGCGCGCCACCCGTACCGCATGATGGTGGCCCACCACCGCTCCGCCCTGCGTTTCACGCTGCGCACGACGTCGGGCTGGCGCCGGGCCGCTCTGCCCCTGGCCGTCCTGGTGCTCGGCGTCCGGATGGCCATGGCGGCCATCCGGCTCACCATGTCGAGGTAGAGGCGGGGGTGCGAAGGCCGCGCGGCTGGGTGATCGTCGCCCTGGCCGCCATTGCCGCCTGCGTGCTGGCCCTGGCCCTCGCCGCTGCGGTGAGCGGCCCCGGGAGCCCGGCGGTGCGCGTCGAGCCCGAGGTCCAGTTCGCGCTGCCGCCCGCGTCACTGGGATGCTCGGGCAGCACCCCGCTGGCGGGTGGCGGCGACGCGGGTGCCGCTGACCGTGAGCACGGTGGCGGGCCAGACGGCCGAGTCCGTGAACGTCTGCTTCGGCGGGCAGGGTCCCTACCCCTTCGTGCTCGACTCGGGGGCGGGCGAGTCGAGCATCGACGCCACGCTGGCCAAGCACCTGCACCTGGCGACGGCCGGGCCCTCGAGCCTCTTCGCCGGCGTCGGCTGCACCGGCACGGCCCGGCCCGTGCAGGCGCCGTCCTGGTCGATGGACGGCGTCGCACTGGAGCCGCAGCAGTTGACCGCGGCCACGCTGCCCCAGATCGGGGGCAAGGGCGAGCCGGACGGTCTCCTGGGCTCCGACGTGCTGGGCCGCTTCGGCGCCGTGCGCATCGACTTTGCCGCCGCTGCCCTGACCCTGCCGGGCCCCGAGGGCGCCCCCCTCAGCGGGACCGCCTCGTACACCGGCCCCCTCGGGCCGCCGCCCACCACGCTGACCCAGGGCGAGGGCACCACGGTGCCGCTCACCGTGTCGCCGGTGCCCGGGGACGTTTCGCTCAGCGTGGCGGTGCGTTTCCGCGGCGGACCCCGGCGCAGCTTCGTGGTCGACACCGGGTCCTCCCAGAGCGTGGTCGCCTCGTCGTTGGCCCGGGCCGAGTCCCTGACCGCCACCAACCTGGCTCAGCGCCAGGCGACCGTGTGCTCGACCATCGTTGCCCCCCTGGTGCACAGCGGGAGCTGGTCGGTGCCGGGGCAGGCCCTGTACCCGCAACTGGTGGGCGAGACCGACTTCGGCGTCATCAGCGCCGGCGGCACCGAGGGCCTGCTCGGCTCCGACCAGCTCAGGCGCTACCACTGGGTCGTCCTGGACTACGCCGGCGCCCGGCTCGTCCTGGGTTGAGGGACGGGACCGGCCGCTGCGCTCACTCCGGGCCCTGACAGCCCCAGCATGTCGGTGACGCCGTGGTCGCGTCCCGGCCGTGTAGCCGCCGTCCACCGCCAGGGCGTGGCCGGTGACGAAGGAGGCGTCGTCGGAGAGCAGGAAGGCGGCCGCGGCGGCGATCTCCTCCGGCCGGCCCATGCGACGACCGAGCTTGTGCTCGTGCAGAATGTCCGCCAGCGCCGCCTCCATGCCCGGGCCGAAGACCGACTCCGTCATCGGCGTCTCGATGAACCCCGGGCAGATGGCGTTGACCCGGATGCCACGGCCGGCGTAGTCGATGGCCATGTTCTTGGTGAGGATGACGACGCCCCCCTTGGATGCGCTGTAGGCACTCCCGCCCGCCGTGCCCTCGAGCCCCTCGATGCTGGCGATCGTCACCACCGAGCCCCGCTGGCCGTCGGCGCGGGCCGGCTGGGCCAGCAGCTGCGCCACGACGTGCTTGGCGGTCAGGAACGTCCCCGTCAGGTTGACGGCGATGACCCGGGCCCACTCGCCGGCGGGCAGGAGGTGGACCGGGCCGCCGCCGGCCACTCCGGCTGCGTTGACCAGGCCCTCGACCGATCCGCCGAAGGCCACGGCGGCCTGCACCAGCGCTTCGACCGAGCCTTCGTCGGTCACGTCGACCCGGGTGAAGGCCCACCGTGCCCCGACGTCGGCGCCTCCGAGGTCGCCCGAAGGCTCCGCGATGTCCGCCCCCATGACCCGGGCTCCCTCCTCGAAGCAACCGGGCCGCCGTGGCCCGCCCGATACCCGAGGCGGCGCCGGTCACGACGTAGGTCCGGCCGTTCAGTCCGCGCATGGCACCTCCACCTCCGCGTTGGTTGCGCCCGGGTGAGCCGGGCTGATAGGAGCAGGGTCCAGTTCTAGCCCGGGCCGACCCCGGGCCACCGTCTCCCGGGGGGAGCCCACGCCATGAAATTCGCGCTGTTCTACGAAATCCCGGTCCCGCGCCCCTGGGAGCCCGAGAGCGAGCTGGTGGCCTACCGCAACACGCTCGAACAGGCCATCGCCGGCGACCGCTTCGGCTGGCACGCCTTCTGGACGGTCGAGCACCACTTCCTCCAGGAGTACTCGCACTGCTCCAACCCCGAGGTGCTCTACGGCGCCATCGCGGCGCGCACCGAGCGCATCCGGCTCGGCTACGGCGTGCGCCTCATGCCCAAGCCGTACAACCACCCGGTGCGCACGGCCGAGTCGGTGGCCGTCCTCGACCTGCTCTCGGGCGGCCGGGTCGACCTGGGCACGGGGCGCTCGGCCACCCGGGCCGAGCTCGAGGGCTTCGGCGTCGACCCGGGCGAGAGCCGTCGCATGTGGCAGGAGGCGATCGGGCACGTCGTCGGCTGCTGGACCAACGAGGAGTACGAGTTCGACGGCGAGTTCTGGCAGATGCCGCGAGCGCCGGGTGCAACCCAAGCCGTGGCAGAAGCCGCACCCGCCCCTGTGGGGCGCCACCACCAGCGACGAGGGGCACGCCCAGGTGGGCGACCTCGGGCTCGGACTGTGCTCGTTCGCCGTCGGCCTGCCCCCGTCGGAGGTCAAGCGCAAGATCGACGTCTACCGCGAGGCGGTGCAACGCTGCACCAGCCCCATCGGCGCCTTCGTCAACAACCAGGCCGCCACCTTCACCATGGCCATCTGCGCCCCGGACCGGGAGAAGGCGAAGGCCGAGGCCCGCGAGTCCTTCGAGTGGTACCCGAAGACGGGCGCCCGCCAGATCGCCACCCTGACCGACTGGATGGCCGAGCGCAACGAGTCGCTCGGCAGCTACGCCTACGCGGCCGACATGAAGAAGACCGACGACGAGGGCCTGCTCGACCTGCATCAGCCTGGAGTACCTGATGGACTCCAACGCCTGCGTGCTGGGTACACCCGAGGAGTGCCTCGAGGCCTGCCGCCAGTACGAGGCGGCCGGGGTCGACCTGCTGCTCTGCCTGGTCAACCCCTACAAAATCCCCCACGAGACGGTCATGCAGACCATTGAGCTCATGGGCACCGAGGTCATCCCCGCCTTTGACTAGGAGCGACACCAGACGCACCCCCTGCCATCGGGCAGGCTGAGGGGATGTTCCGGAGCACAGGCACCCGTCCGGGCCGCGCCGGTCGTGCTGGCGGCCCTGGCCCTGGCCCTGGCCCCGGCCGTGCTCGTGCCCGGCGCCACGGCGGCGGCCAAGTCCAGCACGTCCACCACGTCCACCACGTCCAACACGTCCACCAAGACGCCACCCGCGTCGAAACTGGTGCAGGTCGGACACGGCACCTTCTGGGAGTGCAAGCCCAAGACCACGCAGATCCTGGTCGGGGTCAACACGCTGACGTTGCATCCGGGCGCCACCTTGAGCATCGACTTCGTCGTGCGCAACGAGGCGGCGGCCGAATGCAACTACGTCGCCCCTTATGCCGGCGCGGCGCCAGGTCCCACCTCCACCGCGCTCCAGGCCGGGCCCTGCGGCTCCATCGGCTACGAGATCGTCGGCGCCCACCGCAAGAACGTCTGGCCGGGCCCGGCCGCCTTCAACTGCCCCGCCCTCGGCTTCGCCGAGCTGCAGCCCTCGGCCACCGTGTCGGGTGCCGGGAGCTGGAGCCAGGACAGGCCGGGCAGCTCGCACCGGGTGCCGACCGGCAGCTACACCCTCGTCGTCGACGGGCACTTCGACTTCCCGCTGCACGTCGTCTCCCACTGAAGGGCCGCTGTCGACCGGCCCACGCGACCGGCCACCACGGTTCAGGGCACCAGCGCGATCTTCCCCACCGTGCGCCGGCCCAGCAGGTCCTCCAGGGCCCGGGCCACCTCGTCGAGCGGGTACTCGGTCGGGTGCACGGGCACGATCGACCCCGCCTCCACCAGCGCCAGCAGGTCGTCGAGCAGGGCGCGCTGCTCGGCCGCGTGCTGCATGGCCCAGATGCCCCAATCGATCCCGATCACCGTCCGGTTGCGCAGCAACACCTGGTTGAGGGGCACGCTCGGGATGGCGCCCGAGGCGAAGCCGATGACCAGGTAGCGGCCGCGGTCGCCCAGCGCCCGCAGCGAGGGCTCGGCCAGATCGCCGCCGATCGGGTCGACCACCAGGTCGACCCCGGTGCCGCCGGCCCAGGCCCGTGCCGCGTCCTTCACCGACTCCGCCGCCGGGTCCAGCACCGCCTCGGCCCCCGCCGCCCGCGCCGCCTCCCGCTTCTCGGCCGACGAGGCCACGCCCAGTACCCGGCAGCCGAGTGCCCGGGCCACGCCGATGGCGGCCAGACCGACGCCGCCCCCGGCGCCCAGCACCAGCACCGCCTCGCCCGGCCGGGCGCCGGCCCGGTCACGCAGGGCGAAGAGGGACGTGCTGTAGCTCTGCGTGAAGGTGGCCGCCCGCGGTGCGTCGAGGACGTCGGGCAGTGCCACCACCGACCCCGCCGACGCCGCCACCTTGGTGGCGAAGGCCCCCAGCCCGGCCGACACCAGCACACGCCGGCCCACCTCGAGCCCGTGCCCCGCACGTCGCCGCCCACCGCCGCCACGCGGCCCGCCGCCTCGGTGCCGGGGACGAAGGGGAGTGGCGGCTTTATTTGGTACTGGCCGCCCACGAAGAGGGCGTCGACGAAGTTCACGCCGGCCGCCTCGACGTCCACCACGACGCCGCCCGGGCGAGGGCTCGGGGTCGGGCCATTGCTCCACCCGCAGCAGCGAGGGCGGCCCCAGCTCGTGGCAGACGACGGCGCGCACGGGCCGTCACGCTACTTTCGACCGGTGGACGCCATCCGGATCCGGACCGCCGACCCGGCCGAGCTCGCGCTCCTGCCCCCGCTGGAGGCGGCCGCCGACACCGTCTTCGACGCGCTCGGCATCGGCCCGCTGCCAGGGCCCGGCTCCGAGGAGGACCTGGCGGCGGCCCTCGTGGTCCTGGTGGCCGGCGACCCGCCCCAGGGTTTCGCCACGCATCCGACGCCCTGGCCGGCGGCGCCCACCTCGAGCAGCTCTCGGTCCACCCGGACTACGGGCGCCGGGGCATCGGCCGCGCCCTGCTGCGGGCCGCCGTCGACTGGGCGGCCACCCGGGGCTACGACGAGCTCACCCTGGCCACCTACCGCGACGTGCCCTGGAACGCGCCCTTCTACGCTTCCGAGGGCTTCGTCCAAAGGGGCCCGGTCGACGACTGGTACGCCGCCCGCGGCCTGCCGGCCGAAGAGCCCGTCATGGGCCGCTTCGGCGTCCGCGTCCTGATGGCGCGCCCGCTCCCGTGAGCTCGCCGTAGCGGAAGCAGCCCACCAGGTGGTCGTTGACCAGCCCGGCCGCCTGCAGGTGGGCGTAGCAGACGGTCGGTCCGACGAAGCCGAAGCCGCGGCGGCGCAGGTCCTTGCTCAGCGCCTCCGACTCGGCCGACGTCGCCGGCAGTTGCGCCGTGCGGCGCCACTTGTTGACCACGGGATGCCCGCCCACGAAACCCCACAGGTAGACGTCGAAGGAACCGAACTCCGCCTGCACCTCCAGGAACGCCCGCGCGTTGCGCACGGTCGCCTCCACCTTGGCCCGGTTGCGGATGATGCCGGGGTCCAGCAACAGCTTCTCCACCTTGGCCGGGGTGAAGCGGGCCACCTTGGCCGCGTCGAAGCCGGCGAAGGCCTTGCGGTAGCCGGCGCGCCGCTTCAGGATGGTCGACCAGCTCAACCCGGCCTGAGCGCCCTCGAGCACCAGGAACTCGAAGTGCGTGGTGTCGTCGTGCTGCGGGACGCCCCATTCGGTGTCGTGGTAGGCCACCATGTCGGGGTCGTTGCCGGCCCAGTCGCAACGCCGCACGTCGTCTGCCGAGCTTCCGCGTGTCATGTCGCCACCGTAGGACGGAGCTGCGACGGGCCGATCCGGTAGAGCACGTGGCGGCGCAGCGGGCTGCCCTCGGCCAGGCGCGGGTGGTCGAAGTCCCCGTCGGCGTCGTGCACCATGCCGAGGCGCTCCATGACGGCCTGCGAGCGCGTGTTCAGGGTCGTGGTGAACGCCACGATCTCGTCCAGGCCCGATTCGAAGCCGACGCGCAACGAGGCCGCCGCCGCCTCGGTGGCGTAGCCGTGGCCCCACCAGTCCGGGTGCAGGCGCCAGCCCACCTCGACCGCAGGGGCGCAGGGCAGCGCGGCGTCGACCCGGTGCAGGCCCACCTTGCCCACGAAGGGCGCCCGGCCGGCCACCTCGACCGCCCAGAACCCCCAGCCCTCTCGGTCCAGCTCGTCGCCGTAGCGCGCCACCATCGCGTCACTCTCGTCACGGGTCGGCGACGACCCCAGCGACTCCACCACCAAGGGGTGGGTGTTGAGTTCGAAGAAGGGTTCGAGGTCCACGTCGGTGAACGGTCGCAGCACCAGACGTGGTGTCGTGACGACCGCTGCGGGCGCTCCAGGCACTCCCCGGCACCCCCGACGCTCCCGGCACCCCTCCCGCGCCCGTGGCTACGCCCCCTGCGCCTTGACCGCCGTCTCGGCCGCCCAGCGGTAGTCCGCCTTGCCCGAGGGCGAGCGCTGCACCTGCTCGACGAAGACCACCTGCTTGGGCAGCTTGTAGCGCGCGATGTGCCCCGAGGCATGCGAGACGATGGAGGCCTCGTCGGCCTCGTCGCCCGTGGCGCCCTCGGCCAGCTGCACCACGGCCACCACCTCGGAGCCCCAGCGCTCCGACGGCCGTCCCGTCACCACCACGTCGGCCACCGCAGGATGCCCGGCGATGGCCCGCTCCACCTCCTCCACGAAGATCTTCTCGCCGCCCGAGTTCACCGTGACCGAGTCGCGGCCCAACAGCTCTATCGGCCCCGACGCCAGCCAGCGCGCCCGGTCCCCGGGAATGGAGTAGCGCACCCCGTCGATCACCGGGAAGGTGCGCGCCGTCTTGGCCTCGTCCCCCAAGTACCCCAGCGGCACGTTGCCCGTCTGCGCCAGCCAGCCGATGCCCTCGTGTCCCGGTTCCAACAGGTGCTCGAGCGTCTCGTCGACGACCACGGTGCCCGGTCCCGGGATGAACGACCCGACCTCGACCCCGTCGACCGAGGTCACGTGCATCTGCGCGCCGGTTTCCGACGAGCCGGCCGAGTCCGAAATGACGAGGTTGGGCAGCCGCTCCAGCGCCATGGCCCGCACGGCCGGCGTGAGCGGCGCGCCGCCATTGCCGACGGCGAAGAAGGACGACAGGTCGTAGGACTTCTTGTCGAGCTGCAGCAGCAGCGGCCGCAAAATGGCGTCCCCCACGATGGTCATGGTGTTGACCTGTTCGCGCTCGACGGTCGACCACACGTCGTCGGGGTCGACGCGCCGCGGGTCGTCGGGGAAGACGAGCGTGGCGCCCTGGGCCATGAGCATGAAGCAGGCCCACTGCGCCGCGCCGTGCATGAGCGGCGGCAGCACGAGCAGCTTGAGCGGGAAGCTCTCGGCCAGCCGCTCGGTCAGGCCCTCGTAGCTGGTGACGATCTCCCACGTGCCCACCTTCCGCCCGCCCATGGCGGCCATGAAGATGTCGTGTTGCCGCCACAGCACGCCCTTGGGCATGCCCGTGGTGCCCCCCGTGTAGAGGACGTAGAGGTCGTCGGGGGACGGGTCGACCGGCGCGCCGTCAGGCGAGGATTTGGCCAGGGCCTCCTCGTACCACTCCGCCCCGGGGAGGAGGGGTTGGCCGGAGCCGTCTTCGACCTGGAGCAGCACGTCGGGGGGCGAGTCCAACGTGGGCAGCACCTCGGCCAGCGTCGGGGCGAGCGACGAGTGCAGGATCATGGCGCGGGGCCGGGCGTCGTTGAGCAGGTAACGCAGCTCCTCGCCCACGTAGCGGTAGTTCACGTTGAACGGGGCGACCCGGGCGCCGTAGCAGCCGAGCATGCCCTCGAGGTACTCGTTGCCGTTGTAGAGCGCCAGGGCCACGTGGTCCTGTCCGGACTCCCAGCCCCGCAGGTCCGGGCGCTCCGTGTGCACGCTGAGCCCGCGGCCGTGCAGGTAGGCGGCGAGGCGCTTCGAACGTTCGGCCACCTGCCCGTAGGTCAGGCGGCGGTCCCGCCAGACGATGCACGGTTGATCGGCGAGCGACGTGACCAGCGTGTCGAAGGCCTTGGCCAGGTTGAACTGGACCGTGGCGCGGCGACGTGGGCGAGGCGGTGGACGAGGCCGGCGGCCGCGGCCGCGGCGGGGGCGGGGGCGGGGTCGGGGTCGGGGTCGGGGGACGAATCGGCGGGGGGCACGGCCCCGCACCGTACCAACTGCCGGTTTGGGGCGGGCTGCCCCACTTCGGCAAAGATCACCCCGTGGACCTGCGCAACCCAGCCACCGGCGAAATCATCCGCACCGTCGAGGGTCTCAGTGCCGAGGAGACCGACGCCGCCATTGCGCGGGCCGCGGTCGCCTTCGCCTCGTGGCGGGCCGTCGCCCCGGGCGACCGGGCCCGTCTGCTGCGCCGCTTCGCCGCCGCGGTGGACGGGCACGTCGAAGAGCTGGCCGGGCTCGAGGTGGCCAACGCCGGCCACGTCATCGGCAATGCCCGCTGGGAGGCCGGCAACGTGCGCGACGTGCTCGAGTACTACGCCGGGGCGCCGGAGCGCCAGAGCGGGCGCCAAATCCCGGTGCCCGGCGGCATCGACGTCACCTTCTACGAGCCGCTCGGCGTGGTCGGCGTCATCGTGCCCTGGAACTTCCCCATGGCCATCGCCGGCTGGGGCTTCGCCCCGGCGCTGGCCGCCGGTAACACCGTCGTGCTCAAGCCGGCCGAGTTGACGCCGCTCAGCGCGCTGCGCATCGGCGAGCTGGCGCTCGAGGCCGGAATCCCCGAAGGCGTGCTGCAGATCCTGCCCGGCAAGGGCAGCGTCATCGGTGAGCGCTTCGTCGCCCATCCCGACGTGCGCAAGGTGTGCTTCACCGGCTCGACCGAGGTGGGGCGCTCCGTCATGGCGGGCTGCGCCCAGCAGATCAAGCGGGTCACCCTCGAGCTGGGGGGCAAGAGCGCCAACATCGTCTTCGCCGACGCCGACCTGGAGCTGGCGGCGGCGCGTGCGCCCTACGGCGTGTTCGACAACGCGGGGCAGGACTGCTGCGCCCGCTCGCGCCTCCTCGTCGAGCGCTCCGTCTACGACCGCTTCCTGGCCCTGTTGGAGCCGGCCGTACAGGGCGTGGTCGTGGGCGACCCGGCGCAGGAGTCGACCGAAATGGGCCCGCTGATTTCGGAGGGCCACCTGGCCACGGTGGCGTCCTTCGTGCCCGAGGGCGCGCCGGTGGCCGTGCGCGGAACCTGTCCCGACGGCCCGGGCAACTGGTTCGCGCCGACCGTCCTGGCGCCCGTCGCGCCCACCGACCGAGCCGCCACCGAGGAGATCTTCGGCCCGGTGCTCGCCGTCATCCCCTTCGAGGACGAGGCGGATGCCGTGCGGCTGGCCAACGACACGCCCTACGGCCTGTCGGGCTCGCTGTGGACGCGCGACGTCGGGCGGGCGTTGCGCGTGGCACGCGCCGTGGAGACCGGCACCCTGTCGGTCAACTCGCACTCGTCGGTGCGCTACTGGACGCCCTTCGGCGGCGTGAAGCAGTCCGGCATAGGGCGCGAGCTCGGGCCCGATGCGCTGGAGGCCTTCAGCGACGTCAAGAACGTGTTCATCAGCTCGGAATAGGAGACCCATGAGCGACCCCACCTTCTACGCCCGCCGCCTGGTCGATCGCGTCGCCGTGGTCACCGGCGGCGCCAGCGGCATCGGCCGCGCCATGTGCGAGCGCTTCGCCGCCGAAGGCGCCCGGGTGGCCGTCGTCGACCTGGACGAGGACGCCGGAGGTGCCGTGGCGGCCGCGGTCGGCGGCCTGTTCGTCAAGGCCGACGTGACGTCCGCCGAGGAGGTGGAGGAGCTGTACGGGTCGGTGGCCGCCGAGCTCGGCGGCCTCGACATCTGCTGCAACAACGCGGGGATCAGCCCACCCGACGACGACTCCATCCTGGAGACCGGTCTCGACGCGTGGGAGCGCGTGCAGCGGGTGAACCTGACCTCGGTCTACCACTGCTGCAAGCACGCGCTGCCGCACCTGCTGGCCCGGGGCAAGGGGTCGATCGTCAACACGGCGTCGTTCGTCGCCGTCATGGGCGCGGCCACCAGCCAAATCAGCTACACCGCGTCCAAGGGCGGCGTGCTGGCCATGAGTCGTGAACTCGGCGTGCAGTTCGCCCGCCAGGGCGTGCGCGTCAACGCGCTGTGCCCGGGGCCGGTCAACACGACGCTGCTGCAGGAGCTCTTCGCCAAGGACCCCGAGCGGGCGGCGCGGCGCCTGGTGCACATCCCGATGGGCCGCTTCGGCGAGGCTTCCGAGATCGCCGCGGCGGCGGCCTTCCTGGCCAGTGACGACTCGTCGTTCATTACCGCGTCGACCTTCCTGGTCGACGGCGGGATCTCCGGCGCCTACGTGACCCCGCTCTGACCCTCAGCCGCCCAGGCTGGTCCGCAGCTCGTCGAGGGCGCGCCGCAGCTCGGCCACCTCGGCCCGTAGGTCGGCCACCTCCGATCGCAGCTCGTCCGCCTGGTCGGGCTTGTGGTCGCTGTCCCGGTGGCGGGGAGACGCGCGACGTCCGTGCGGTCGTCGCTCCCGTCATCGGTGAGGGGAACAGGAACACGAGCAGGATCACGGAACAGGAATCAGGAACAGGAACGGACTCGCGTGCAGCGGTGCCCACCAGCAGGCTCGCCCAGCGCTCCTCCTTCTGGCCGGGCCGGCGCCCGACGTTCGTGACCAACGGCTCGTCGCGGGCGCCGAGGAGGTCGAGCTCGTGCTGGACCTCGTCGAGCCCGTCGAAACGCGACATGCGCTCCGTGCGGAGCCGCAGTTCGCCCACGGTCTGGGGCCCGCGCAGCAAGAGCACGGCGAGGACCGCCGATTGGCGGGCATCGAGCCCGAGGTTCTCGTCGAGCACCTGGCGGTAACGGACGACGGAGCGACCGTGCGAGGGCAGCACGAAGCGGACCAGTCGCAGGTCCTTGAGTTCATGGAGAGCCGTCTCCACCGTCTGCTCGCCGTAGCTGACGACGGGCTCCCGGTTCGACGTCTGGTTGCACGCCGCCACGAGCGCACTGAGGGTGAGCGGGTACTGCTGCGGCGTCGAGAGCGCCTTCTCCACCAGCGAGCCCAGCACCCGCGCGCCTTCCTCGCTCAGCTGCACGGGTCCGGAGCATAGGTGGCGGGGTGTCGCAGGGCCTTGGTGCGACGACGGAGGGATCGAAGGCGGGTCCGGACGCCGACGGGACCGGGGAGTTCAGCCGGACCGCGAGCTGGTGGACCAGGTCTGGGCCAGGTAAGGGCCGTCGGGGCCGAAGCCCAGGTGGGCGATCTGCACCGGCCGGGGAGGACCGGGGAGGGGCAGGGTCGAGTTGAACGGCGTGTACAGCAGCCAGTAGCCGTCGTCGTTGCTGAACACCGACTCCTCGCCGGGGCCCTGGCCCTGTGTATTGGACGCCAATAGCGGCGTGGACGAGGTGTCGATGCACGGGCCGAGCGGGCCGGCGCAGCGGGCGGCGCCGATGGCGTAACTGGTCTGGTTGAACCAGCCGCCCGAGTAGAGCATCCAGTACTCCCCGTGCACCAGCACGAGCTGCGGCGCCTCCACAATGTGGTTCTGCCAGGGCTCGTCGGGCACCATGACGACAGTGGGCGGCCGCCTGCAGCCCGAGCCCGTCGGCACTCAGAGGCTGACTCCAGATTTGGGTGTTCACGGTGGGCAGGCCGGGCTGGTCGGCCCGGGCGTTCTGGTCCGACTTCCAGATCATGTACGGCTGGCCCGTGCGGTCGACGAACACACGCGGGTCGATGGAACCGCCGAGCGACTGCTGACAGATGAAGGGCGTGGGCGAGGCCAGGTAGGGGCCGGCCACCGCGGTGCTGACGGCGTCGCCGATGCACATGGTCGGCGGCGTGACGCCGGCCAGCTGCGAGGTGAAGTACAGCACGTAGTGGTCGCCGAACTGGGCGACGTCGGGTGCCCACATTTTGCCGGGGACCGACCACGGTGGCGCGTCCGGTAGTGCGTCGCTCACCGCACCCCACTGGCCCATGGTGGGGCCCGGCGCGCACCGGCACGTTCTGCGGTACGTCGTCCTGCGACGTGAAGAGGTAGTACTCGCCGCCCTGCACGTAGACGAAGGGGTCGGGCTGGTCGGCGCCCGAGGCGACCGTGTAGCCGGGCTCGGACGACTCGGCCAGGCGCGGCGGCTCGTAGTACGGGGTCTGCAGTCCGAGCGCGCTGTCGCCCACCGCGGTGCCGAGGGCATTGGCCGAGGCGGCGAGCAACGGTGACACCGCCGACTCCCGTGCCGTGCGGGCACTGGCCGTGGGCGCATCGAGCCCGGTGAGGCCGGGCAGGGCCAGCGCCAGCGCGCCCAGGGCCGACGCCACCCCGAGGGCGACGGTGATGCGGCGCTGCGCGCGCCCGCCTCAACATGGGGAAGAACTGGGGACGGCGGCAGTGGTGTTTGGGGATGACGCCCAGAAAGATGGGGACAACCCCTGGATTTCGCGAAACCCCATTGACCTGGCGTGACGAGAAGCGCAATCTGTCTCCAGTTCGGAGACGAAAGCCCGCCGAACCTCAAGCGAGCACCGCAAGGTAGGAGCGAGGGAAGCCCGAAAGGAAGCCGCAAGGCGGACACGAGGGAAGCCGAGAGAACACTGCAAGGTGGGATCGAGGGATGGGAGCGAGCCCCGCGAGGGGAGCGTGACCGGAGTGGGCTGGAAGATCCGATCTGAGGTGGTCCGTGGTGTGCCACGACGGCTTCCCTGGAGCCGGCGGGGTCGCTTCGGGCGGGGGTTGTCCGACACGATTCCCGTCCGGGGCCAGCGGGTCATCGCAGGCGTAGCCCCGAGGAGCACGGGAGGCTCAGGCCGAACGGTTACTCGGGGTTGCGTCGCGCCCGGGCCCAGGTCGTTCCCGGCCCGCGCCCTTGTCCTTGCCCTCGCCAGGCAGCAGGTCCCTCGTGGTGTCGTTCCCCTTCCACACCCCCATGACCCGGTAACGCCGCAGCGGGCGCGATCCTGCGGGCGCCGGGGGTCGGCCCGGGCGGCGGCTCAGGCACGGGGAGGCAGGGCGGTCAGCCCGGGACGGTCAGCGCAGGGTGGTCCACAGGCCGGCCGGGCGCTCGCCGGCCGCCACCTGGCGCTGGATCTCGGTCTGGACCAGCGCCAGGTCGTCGGGATGCGTCACCCCGACGCAGCGGCCGGTCGCCTCGAGCACGACGAAAACGCTGGAGGAGAGCGACTGGGCCACCACCTCGGGCAGCAGGACCTCGGCCTCCTCGGAGGCTCCCGGGGCGGCCTCCATGGCCGCCTGGAGCACCTTGTGGAAGGCCGGGGTGAAGCCCCAGAGGTTCATGGAGACCCGGGCGTCGGGCGGGAGCGAGGCGGGCTCACGGCCGTCCCCGGCCACGTACCCGCCCTCGCGGGTGGCCCTGACCTGGCGGCGCTCGTCGACGCCGAGCAGCCGGCCGTCGGGGGCGACCCGGCAGATGCCGCGGGTCACGGGTGAGAAGCCGATGACGGCGTCGGCCAGGCGGTAGCCCACCAGGGCGTTGGTGTCCCCGCCGGCGCGCAGGTGGGCCGCCAGCTGCGCGCAGCCGTCGCGCCCGTAGACGTCGTCGGCGTTGCAGACGCCGTAGGGGGCGTCGCCGACATGGTCGGAGGCGCTCAGCACGGCGTGGACGGTGCCGAGCGGCGCCGCCTGGGTGGCGAAGCGCACGTCGACCGTGTGGGGCCAGGTGCGCTCGACGTGGTAGCGGACGGCGGGACCAGTGCTCGGGCCTAGCACCAGGACGATGGTCTCGAAGCCGGCCGACAGCGCGTCGGAGGCGACCAGGTCGATCACCGCCTCGCCGTGGGGTCCGATGGGCGCCAGCGGTTTGCAGCCGCCGTACCGCTTGGCCCGTCCGGCGGCGAGGACGACGAGCGAGAGCCCGCCGCCGCCCGACCCGCCGCTCACGCGCTCCAGCGGAAGACTGCGCTGGCCCACGTCATGCCGCCGCCGAATCCGGTCAGCAACAAGTTGTCGCCGTCGTGGATCCGGCCGTCGAGCAGCACGTCGTGCAGGGCGAGGGGAATGGAGGCCGACGAGGTGTTGCCGTAGCGGTCGATGACGACCGCCGTGCGCTCCTCGGGGATGCCCAGGCGCTGACAGGCTGCCTGAATGATGCGCACGTTGGCCTGGTGCGGCACCATCATGTGGATGTCGTCCGGCCCGAGGCCGGCGTCGGCCATGGCCCGCTCGGCCGATTCCACCACCACGCGCACGGCACGTCGGAAGACTTCCTTGCCATCCATGAACAGCGTGCCGCCGTGCTCGCACTTGAGCAGGTGCCGGAGCGACCCGTCAGAGTTCATGTTCCAGCTGAGCAGGCACCCCGGACCTTCGACCGGCTCGACCACGACGGCGCCGGCGCCGTCACCGACGATGATGGCGATTTTGCGGTCGTCCATGTCGGTGATCTTCGACAGCGTTTCGGACCCGACGAGCAGTATCGGGCCCGAGCCGACCGCGATGAGCCCGGCCACCGTGACCAGGCCGTAGACGAAGCCCGAGCAGGCCGCGTTGAGGTCGAAGGCACCGCCCTTCATGCCGATGCCGTGCTGCACGGTCGGCGCCGTGCCCGGGACGATGCCGTCGGGTGTGGTGGTGGCCAGGATGAGGTGGTCGATCTCCCCGGGCGTGCGGCCGGCCTTGGCCAGCGCGGCCTGGGCGGCCTCAATGGCCAGACCCGACGTCGTGCCGCCGATGTGGCGCTCGCGGATACCCGTGCGCTCGACAATCCACTCGTCGCTGGTGTCGAGCCGCACGGCGAAGTCGGCGTTGGTGACCACCTTGTCCGGCACGGCGATGCCCCAGCCCGTGATGCGGATCCCCTTCACGCGGCAGACCCGGCGCGCACGGCGTGGATGCACACGATGCCGGCGTCGCCGTAGATGATGCCGCCGGTGTTGACCGCCACCCCGAGGCGCGGGTTCTCCACCTGGCGCTCCCCGGCCCGGCCGCGCATCTGGGTGGCCAGCTCGACCACCTGGGCCAGCCCGGTGGCGCCCAGGGGGTGACCGCGCCCGACCAGGCCGCCGCTCGGGTTGACGACCAGACCCGGACTGTCCACGGCGGTGGCGCCGGCCTCGGTGGCCGGGCCGGCCTCACCGGGGCCGAAGAAGCCGAGCGACTCGAGGGCGTAGAGCTCCTCGGCCGCGGTGGCGTCGTGCAACTCGACCATGTCGGCGTCGTCGGGGCCGAACCCGAACTCCTCCCATGCCGCCTCGGCGGCCTGGGTCAACCGGTCGTGGTAGTCGAGCAAGCCGTTTCCCGAGCGGGCCACCGAGCCGATGATACGGGGCGCCGACGCCGGCGCCTTAATGGCGGCGCCGCCGATGACGACGGCCGCCGCGCCGTCGGTGAACGAGCTGCACATGAGGCGGGTGAGCACGCCGGCCACCTGCGGGGAGGCCAGCACCTCGTCGACGGTCGCCGTGCGCTGGCACTGGGCCAGCGGGTTGCGCGAGGCGTGGCTGAAGGCCTTGGCGGCGGCGGCGGCGATTTGGCGGACGGTGACGCCGACGGCGTCCATGATGCGCTGGGCCCAGACGTTGTTCAGGCCCATGAGAATGCTCCCGGCCGGGTTGTCGTCCGCGTGGCGGCGCTCGTGCAGGTCGTAGCGGTACTCGGCCGGCAGGCCGTCCTCTATTCCCGCCATGGTCTGGGCCCGGTCGCCCGTCCACATCTTCTCGACGCCCAGGGCGAGCACCGGCCGGTCGGACACGGCCGCCGCCATGGTGGCCAGGTGCAGCGCCGAGCTGCCGCCGGCGCAGGAATTGTCGACGTTGATAATGGCGGCCTCGCTCAGCCCGGCCTTGCGCAGCCAGGTCTGCCCGCGCACGCAGCCCTGGTCGCTCAGGCGGTGGGCCATGGCGTTGCCCATGATCACCAGGCCCAGCTCGTGCGGGGAGACGCCGGCGTCGCCGAGCGCCTCGTGCACCACCTGGTAGGCCATGGTGTCGGGCGCCAGGTCACGCCGGCTCATGTCGGACATGCCGGTGCCGAGGATGGCTACGTCGGTGGGGCTCATGCGGGGACCTCGGCCAGGGTTCGGGGCTGTACGCCGGAGGAGAAGGCGGCGCGCAGCAACCCGAAATGCTCCACGGCGGGCGAGCCGGCCACCATGACGAGGATGTGGCGGGCGCCGGCGTCGGCGAAGCGGCGCAGGGACGTGGCGCAGGCCTCGGGCGATCCGGCCACCAGGTGGCGAGCGAAGGCCTTGGGCGGCAACCGGTACAGATTGGAGAGCCAGGCCGTCCCCCGCTCGGGAGCCGCCTGGTCGTCCCCGACATAGGCGAAGACGACAACGGCCGCCTCGACGGCGTCGGGGGCGCGGCCGGCCTCGGCCGTTTCGCGGCGCAGCTCGGCCAGCGCAGGCCCGTACTCGTCGGGCGTCAGGAAGAGCGGAACCCACCCGTCGCCCACGGCGGCGGCTCGGCGGCGGGCCGCCACGCTCGAGCCTCCGATCCACAGGGGAACGGCGGGTGAGGACGGCGTCTGGACGTAATCGGAGGGCGCGTCGTCACCGTCGCTCCAGGCGGCGCGCAACTCGGCGATGCCGAGGTCCATCAGGTGGCCCCGCCGGTGGTAGTCGATCCCGGCACGGGCGTACTCGCCTTCGTGGATGCCGACGCCGAGGCCGAGAACGAAGCGGCCGCCCGAGAGGAGCTGGAGTGCGGTGGCCTGCTTGGCCACGGCGGCCGGCCGGCGCAGGGGTAGCTGGAGCACGCAGGTGCCCAGCGTGGCCCGGCTGGTGGCACCGGCGGCCACGGCGAGCGTGGTGAGCGACTCGCCCATGGGGTGGGGCCAGAACAGGTGGTCGACGGCCCACAGGGAGTCCGCCCCGGTGGCCTCGGCCCGGCGGCACAGCTCGGCCACCTCGGCCGCCGAGCCGGTAGTACTGGAGGTACTACCGTCGGCCGCAACGAGTTCTCCCAGCGTGGTGGGGGGGAGGATCAGCCCGAGCGAAGGACGCGGCCTTCCACTTCCTACCGGGGTCACACCGACATAGTACGCCGGTGTCGGCGGGCTGACTATTCCTGGGAGGAGGGCGGCCGGACCGGGCCGCCGGCCTCGGAGGGCGCGTCGACGACAGCCAGGGTGCAACGCGCCTCGCAGATGGCGCGGCCATCGTCGTCGGTCAGCGCGATGCGCCATACCTGAACGGTGCGGCCGACCCGAATGGGGGTGGCCTCCGCCGTCAAGTGGCCATCGCGCAGCGAGCGGAGGTGGCTGGCGTTGAGCTCGATCCCGACCACGCCCTTGTCCGGGCCGGCGTTGAGCGCGCCGCCGAAGCTGGCGGCCGACTCGGCCAGCAGCGCGGAGACACCGCCGTGAAGGATGCCGTAGGGCTGGTGCACCCGCCAGTCGACGGGCAGGCGGAGGACGACACGCTGGGGGCCGGCCTCGACGGTCTCGACGTCGAGCAGGCCGTGGATGCCGGTGTTCTGGTCGGGGAGCGAGGACGCGGCGCCGCTGGGCGGAGGGGGACTGGTCACCGCCGGATGATAATGGCGCACCGATAGGGTGAGCGCGTGAACGACGTCGTCGATCTGCGCAGCGACACGGTCACCCGTCCTACGCCTGCCATGCGGCGCGCCATGGCGGAGGCCGAGGTGGGCGACGACGATTACGGCGAGGACCCGACCGTGCGCGCCCTCGAGGAGGCGTTCGCGCAACGGGTCGGCAAACCGGCCGCGCTCTTCGTGGCGTCCGGCGTGATGGCCAACCAGGTGGCGGTACGCGTGCTGTCGTCGCCCGGCACCGCCGTGGTGGCCGGTCGCCGCCAGCATGTGGTGGCCTACGAGTACGGCGCGGCCGCCCTGAACTCGGGGGTGCAGTTCATCGCGCTGGACGACGGTGACGGCATGCTGCGTGCCGACGACGTGCGCGAGGCCCGCCAGGCGTCGGAGCACCACCAGCCCGCGGTGTCGCTCGTGTGCATTGAGAACACGCACATGGCGGCATCGGGGGCGCCGTGGACGCAGTGCGGCCTGCGCGCGCTGACGGAGGCGGCGGGGCCGGTGCCCGTCCACATGGACGGGGCGCGCCTGTTCAACGCCGAGGCCGCCACGGGGGTGTCGGCGGCCGAATTGGCGGCCGCGGCGACCACGGTCATGTGCTGCCTGTCCAAGGGGCTGTGCGCGCCGGTGGGCTCGCTGCTGGCCGGCCCCGAGGACGTGATCGCCGAGGGCCACCTGGCCCGCAAGCGGCTCGGGGGCGGCATGCGTCAGGCCGGGGTGCTGGCCGCGCCCGGGCTGGTGGCACTGCGCGACATGGTGGGGCGGTTGCCCGAGGACCACGTCCGGGCGGCGCGGCTGGCCGCGGCGGTGGCGGAGCGCTGGCCCGACAGTGGCCTCGACCCGGCCGCGGTGCGCACCAACATCGTGACCTTCGCGCACGGCGAGCCGGACAAGCTGCTGGCGCACCTGGAGGGCCACGGGGTGCTGGCGCACTCGATCGCGCCGGGGGTCATGCGCTTCGTGACGCACCACGACGTCGACGACGCCGGGGTGGGCCGGGCAGTCACCGCGCTGGAGGACGCACCGTGAAGGTGCGCATCGGCATCAGCGCGGGCGGCGAGAGCCTGGACGCCGAGGGCATGGAGGCGCTCGGCCGGGGCATCGCCGAGGCCGGCTTCGACTCGCTGTGGCTGCCCGAGGTCCTGACCCGCCCGGGCCCGGACCCGCTGGTCGGTCTGGCCTGGGTCTCGGGCGCCTGCCCGACGCTCAAGATCGGGACCACCATGCTGCTGCCCGGGCGCAACCTCGTCAGGCTGGCCAAGGCGGTGGCGACGCTCGACCGGCTGTCGGGTGGCCGTTTCCTCCTGACCTTCGTCCCGGGCCTGGTGCTCGGGGGCGAGCGCAGCGCCATCGGCCTCAGCACGCCCGACCGGGCGGCCCAGATGGACGACGCGCTGCCGGTGCTGCGGCGCCTGTGGGCGGGCGAGGAGGTCAGCCACGACGGTCCGGCGGGGTCGTTCGCCGGAGATCTCGGTCTCTCCACGGCCGGCCCAGGACCCCTTCGACGTGTGGCTGGGCGGCAACGTACCCGCTGCGCTGGAGCGCTGCGGCCGCCTGGCCGACGGATGGATCCCCGCCTTCTGCACGCCGAGCGACGCCGCCGACGGCAAGGCGGTAATAGAGACAGTGGCGGCCGAGCACGGCCGGACCATCAGCCCGGAGCACTTCGGGGTCAGCCTGGCTTACGCGCCCGAGGGCACCGACGTGGCGTCGCTCGCCTCCTCGCCGCTGGCCCGGCGGGCCCGGGGGCGGCCGCTGACCGAGCTGATCCCTGTGGGGTTGGCCGGGCTGCGGGCCATGGTCGAGCGCTTCTGCGACGTCGGCTTCTCGAAGTTCATTGTGCGGCCCCTGGCCCCCCCGCCCGAGTGGCGCGGCGAGCTGGAGCGGCTGGCCGCGGCGGTCGGGGACCTGCAGACGTGACGGCGACCGATGCCGGGCGGCGCGAGGCGGCGTTGGCCTTCCTCGGACCGCCACGACGCCGCGGCCACACCGCACCTCTTCGGCGACCTGCTCACCCACCTGCTGGGCACCGAGGCGCTGGTGCGCCAGTGGGGAGGATCGGACCGGCTGGCGCTGGCCGCGCTGGGGCACGCCACCTACGGCACCGACGGCTTCGAGCCACACCTGTTGCCGGTGAGCGAGCGGGCGCAGCTGGCGGCGGCCATCGGGGACCGGGCCGAGGCGCTCGTCTACTTCTACGCATCGTGCGACCGCGACGCCTTCTACCCCCAGCTGGTCGGACGAGGCGCGTGCCGCGGCAGACCTGACGTTCCGTGACCGCTTCACCGGTGACGAGCGGCGACCCGAGCCCGAGCAGGTGACGCTGTTCGTCGACCTGACCTATGCCAACGAGGGGGAGCTGGCGAACAGCTCGCCCGGGGGGCCGGCCGAGTGGAACTGGCTGGCCGATTTCCGTCGGCAGACCCAGCGGTGGGCCTCGCCCGGCTTCGCCGACGGCCTGTGCGGGCTGGTCGGCTGAGCGGGCCGCGCCTCCCCCTACGCTGCTGCCGATGCCCGAACGACCCCTCACCATCATGGCGGTGCACGCCCACCCCGACGACGAGGCGATCTCGACCGGGGGCGTCCTGGCCCGCTACGCCGACGAAGGCGTGCGCACGGTGCTGGTCACCTGCACCAACGGCGAGCTGGGGGACGCGCCGGGAGGCGTGAAGCCGGGCGATCCGGGCCATGACGAGCGCGTGGTGGTGCCACTGCGGCGCCGGGAGCTGGAGGCGAGCTGCCGCGTGCTGGGCGTGTCGGACCTGGAGCTGCTCGGCTACCACGACTCCGGCATGGCGGGTTGGCCGCAGAACGACGCGGCAGGCTCGTTCTGGCAGACGCCGGTCGAGGAGGCGGGGCAACGGCTGGCCGCGCTCCTGCGGACCTACGAGCCGCAGGTGGTGGTGACCTACGACGAGAACGGTTTCTACGGGCACCCCGACCACATTCAGGCCAACCGGATCACCCAAGCCGCCCTGGCCCAGTGGGGCGCTCCGGTGAAGCTCTACTACACGGCTCTGGCGCGTTCGCGGCTGCGCGGCTTCAGCGAAATGCTGGCCGAGGCGGGGATTGAGGGGCCGGGTGCCGAGGTGCAGGAGAACCCCGACTTCGGCACGCCCGACGAGCTCATTACGACGACGATCGACGTCAGCGCGGTGGCGGCCCGCAAGTTCGCATCGCTCGAGGCCCACGCCAGCCAGAGCGACAACATCTTCTTCTTGCAGATGGGCGTCGAGATGTTCTCGCGGATCATGGGCTCGGAGAGCTTCGTGCGCGTGCTCGACAGCACCGGGGCGCCCGTGCCCGAGGACGACCTCTTCGCCGGCTTGCGCTGAGGGTCCATCGGAGCGGCACGGGGGCCGAACGAACCCCGTTCCCACCAGGGGGAATCCCTCCGGCGCCCTGGCCCGTACACCTGTGGATGGGACAATCAACCGTGGACACGGGCGAGCTGTCGGACGAGGCCCTGCTGGCCGGCATGGCCGTGGGGGAGCAGGCCGCCGCCGTGACCTTCGTGCGCCGCTACCAGAAGCGGGTGTTCGGCCTGGCCTACTCCATGACGAGCGATGCCGGGGTGTCCGAGGACGTGGCCCAGGAGGCCATGGTCCGGGTCTGGCGCCACGCCCCGGTCTTCGACCCGCGACGAGGGTCGGTGGCCTCGTGGGTGCTGACCATCACGCGCAACCTGGCCATTGACGCCCTGCGCCTGCGCCGGGCCATGCCGACGGACCCCGACGACTTCACGCTGTCGTCGCTGCAGGGCACAGAGCACTTGCCCGAGGACGCGGCGGGCCGGGGCGACGTGCGCCGCACGGTGCGGCGGGCCCTCGAGGTGCTGCCGCACGAGCAGCGTCGGGCGGTGGTGCTGGCCGCGGTGTACGGACGGACGGCGCTCGAGATCAGCGAGTCCGAGGGCATTCCCCTCGGCACGGCCAAGACGCGCATCAGGACGGCTCTGATCCGCCTGCGCGCGGCGATCGAGCAAGCAGAGGGGGTGAGTGGCGAACGATGAGCGAAGACGACATGAGCGAGCGAGGGTGTGAGGAGTACGCCGACGACTTGGGAGAGCTGGCGCTGGGCGTCCTGACCGGGCGCGACCGCGCCCATGCGCTGTCCCACGTGGAGGCATGCCCACGTTGCGCCGAGGAGCTGGAACAGCTGTCGCGGGCGGCCGACGCGGTGGTCCAGGTGGCGCCGGAGGTGGAGCCGCCGCTCGGGTTCGAGACTCGGGTGTTCGAGCGCATGGGCGTGGCCAACGCCCGCCCGCGGCGGCGACGGCCGGTCCGTCGCTACTGGGTGCCGGCGTCGGTGGCGGCCGCCGTGGTGGCCCTGGCCGTCGGCCTCGGGGTGGCGCTGACGTCGTCCGCTCCGCCGGTGTCCACCAACGCGCAGGGCGCGGCGCACCATGCACTGCTGGCGGGCGACCTGTGGGAGGGCGGCCAGGTGGTCGGCCACGTGGAGACGTTCGGCGGCGCCCAGCCCACGATGCAGATGACCCTGCACGACTCGACCGCCCGCGGCCGGGTCCACTGCGTGGTGGTGACCGACGACGGCGCCATGCACTGGGTCGGAACCTTCGTGGCCAGCGAGGGCTATGGGACGTGGGCCGCCCCGCTGCACGTGAACCCCGGGAACGTGCGGTCGGCCGAAGTGGTGTCGGCCAGCGGGGCGGTGATCGCCACCGCCACGCTGGCCTGAGGCACCCCGATCAGTAGCGGTAGGTGTCGGGCTTGAAGGGTCCCCCGACCGGCACGCCGATGTAGTCGGCCTGTTCCTGGCTGAGCGTGGTGAGCTGCACGCCCAGGGCGCCGAGGTGCAGGCGTGCCACCTTCTCGTCGAGGAACTTGGGCAGCACGTAGACGTCGTTGACGTACTGGCCGGTCTGGGTGTACAGCTCGATCTGCGCCATGGTCTGGTTGGTGAACGAGTTCGACATGACGAAGCTCGGGTGCCCGGTGGCGTTGCCCAGGTTCAGGAGCCGGCCCTCCGAGAGGATGATGACGGCGTGGCCGTCGGGGAAGACCCACTTGTCGACCTGCGGCTTGATGTTCACCCGCTCGATCCCGGGCGTCTGGGCCAGGCCGGCCATGTCGATTTCGTTGTCGAAGTGGCCGATGTTGCCGACGATGGCCTGATGCTTCATGGCGGCCATGTGGGCGGCCGTGATGATGTCCTTGTTGCCGGTGGTGGTGATGATGATGTCCGCCTCGGGCAGGATGTCCTCGAGCGTGGTGACCTGATAGCCCTCCATGGCCGCCTGCAGGGCGCAGATGGGGTCGACCTCGGTCACGACGACGCGGGCGCCCTGACCGGCCAGGGACTGCGCGCAGCCCTTGCCGACGTCGCCGAAGCCGCACACGACGCAGACCTTGCCGCCGATGAGCACGTCGGTGGCGCGGTTGATGCCGTCGACGAGTGAGTGGCGGCAGCCGTACTTGTTGTCGAACTTCGACTTGGTCACCGAGTCGTTCACGTTGATGGCGGGAAAGAGGAGCTCACCCTTCTTGGCCATGTCGACCAGCCGGTGCACGCCGGTGGTGGTCTCCTCGGTGACGCCCTTGATGCCGTTGGCCATGGAGGTCCAGCGGCCGGCGTCCTCGGCCAGGCTGCGGCCGAGCAGGGCCAGCACGACGGCGAACTCCTCGGAGTCGGCGGTCGAGGGATCGGGCACGGCCCCGGCCTTCTCGAACTCGACGCCCTTGTGCACGAGCAGGGTGGCGTCGCCGCCGTCATCGAGGATCATGTTGGGGCCGCCTTCGCCGGGCCAGTGCAAGGCCTGCTCGGTGCACCACCAGTACTCCTCGAGCGTCTCGCCCTTCCAGGCGAAGACGGGCACGCCCCGGGGGTCGTCGACCGTGCCGTCGGGTCCGACGGCCACGGCGGCGGCGGCATGGTCCTGGGTCGAGAAGATATTGCAGCTGGCCCAGCGCACCCGGGCTCCGAGGGCGGTCAGCGTCTCGATGAGCACGGCGGTCTGCACCGTCATGTGGAGCGAGCCGGTGACACGGGCGCCGGCCAGAGGCTGACTGGCGCCGAACTCGGCGCGCATGGCCATGAGGCCGGGCATTTCGTGCTCGGCCAGCTCTATCTCCTTGCGGCCGAACTCGGCCAGCGACAGGTCGGCCACCTTGAAGGGCAGGGGGGTCGTCATAACAGCTCCTTTGATTGGATTTCACGTGCGCGGGCGCGCAGGCCTGTGGTGGGCCATACGGCGAAGGCGCAACGCACGTGCTCCGACCTCTGTCGGAGGCCGTTACCCGACCCCAATAGTAGGCGCTGGAGCTCCGGAAATGAAACTCCTCGACGAGCTGGTTCGATGGCCGGGGCCGGGGGCGCTCCCCGGTACGTCGACCTCGCCGCGGGATGTGGTCACGTCGAACTCCTCGTGGGGCAGACCTGACATGGTGCCCGGGGAGCGTCGGCAGCAGTCCGGCCCTGTTCGGTGCGGTGGGTAGCCGCTCGAACGAATGCCTCCACAAGGCGCCGTCATGGACGTCGGGATACAGAGCGAAATATCCGAGACGGCCCCGGGTGGTCAAGGTCAGTGGCGCTCCAAGGAGATGGGTCAGGCCGGGATGTTGCCCGACGACGTGGTGAAGGTGGGTCAAACGAGGCGTGACCCGGCTTATGAGGGGACGTTGGATCCGCTCCACGGACGCGAGCTCTCTGGCAGATCGTGGCCTGCGAGTGGGCGGACGCGTGGCCGACAATCGGCGGCGAGTCGTCAATGCCAAGCCTCGGGCCAGCGGCCCCACGGCCACGAAAACGGCGCCCCAGGCCTCCGACGGAAGGTTGTTTCCCGGATCCGTGGCGAAACTCGGCGATGCCAACATGCCCGCACAGCGAATCGGACAGACCCCGGATAATGCCCACGCTCTCCTTCCGCGGGAGACCGCGGTGAGATCGCTGCATACGGGCAGGTGAACCGTAGGGACTAGGCATTCCTGTCGCCCGAACAGTCACACGAGGAACAAGGTGCGGTGCGTGTGCCACGTACGGCAACTGAGGACCCGGTGGGTGGCGCGTGAGCCAGGAATCAGTTGCCGATACAAAAGCAACGGCGCGCCGTGGCAATATCTGCCCTGGAAATTTCGCACGTCGAACTCGGGGGGTAGGCCGAACTGCGTTGTCGCCCTAGGGGGCCTCGATCCGCTGGGGCCCTTTTGAATGTCCGACACTTTCCGCGTTCGGTCAAATGGAGGAGGTGGGATGAAGAGACTGCTGCCTTCGTTGACGATAGTCCTCGTCATTGGTTCGACAGTGCTGTCACCAGCGAATGCCTGGGGAGCGCAGGCACCGCGTGTGTATAACTGGGGTGATCCGTGGGGCGATCCGTTCGGCCTGCAGTACTACGGCGCGACGGCGGTAGAGGGCGTTCCCGGCACGATCGTGCAGATCTCCACTTCGAACTCTGCCTCGTATGCGCTGACCAAGACCGGTGAAGTCTGGGCGTGGGGCGTCGGACGGGGCGGCGCATTTGGCAACGGAACGCAGCCCAGATCAGCGATAACGCCGGTGAAGGTCCAATTTCCAGCCGGCGTCAAGATCGCCTCGCTTCCCAGCCCGATGCCGTTCGACACTGGCATGGCCATCGACAGCAAGGGAGACGTCTGGGGCTGGGGTGCAAACGTGTCGAGTTCGCTCTGCGTACACGGAGACAATTTGCTGCGTCCGGTGAAGCTGCCACTCGAGCACGTCACTCAGGCCAGTGGCGCCGGCGCGTTTGCCCTCTATGTGTCGGATGGGAAGCTCTACGCTTGTGGCGCAAACGCGAGTGGCCAGTTGGGCGATGGGACGACGACGGCCTCGACCGTCCCTGTGCGAGTGGTCGGCCTGCCGGACCAGTCCATCAGAGCAATTGGGTCGTCGTGGGAGAACTCGGGTGCCGTGATGGCCGATGGTTCTTACTACGATTGGGGGTACAACCATGCCGACCAGCTCGGCAACGGCACCACCACGAACAGTGACATTCCTGTCCGGGTGCGTCTCCCCGCGAAGGTTCGACAACTCTCCCTCGGCGGGAGTGCCCCAGAGAATGGCCAGACTGCGGCCATTCTGACCAACGGTTCGGTGTGGGCATGGGGTCAGGACCAATACGGGGAGCTCGGCGATGGAAAAACTTCGAGCAGCTCTGGTCCCACTGAGGTTGACGTCCCACCGGGAGAATCGTTTGTCCGGGTCATCTCCGGCGGAGCGACGATGTACGGGATCGACAGCGCGGGTGCAGTTTGGGTCTGGGGGCAGAACAACGTCGGCCAGTTCGGCTTCGGCGCCTTGACGATGAGCGATCGGCCGGTCGAAGCCGGATTCTCCTTGAACTGCATCTCCTCGACTGCGGCAAACGTGGAGGGCTTGCGAGAGCCCGGCGCGAAGTCAACCGCTTGTAGCCCCTAGTTGCTGTGGGCCGGGCGGTGCGCACACCCGGTCTTGCTGGGTGTGGGAGCCGGTCCACCTTTTACGCATGGCTAGGCGGCAACGCCTCCGCCGTGCTCGATCTCGCCGTCTCCGTCCCGGGCGACACGTGGATCCCCGTGTTCCGCACATGGGGCGACGCCGCCAAGGATAAGTCAGTGCCGGTGAACAACGGCGATCGACCAGGCCTGAGTACTTCGAGGTCAGGGTCGCTCACGTCTCCGAGCAGACTTCCGTCTGCACCGCCGCCTCGTCGCGTCGTCGGCGAACTGCAGGCATGACGTTCCAGTGGGGTCGTTCACCCCCGGATATCGAGGAAGCGGGGTTGATATGCGTGGATGTCATGCAACAGGACCGGGAACAGACCCGTGTTGTTGATGTTGTACGACACCACGAGAACGTCGTCGCCCGATGACAGTTCCGGATGGAAAGTCGGGATGTACGCAAACTCTCCTGAGTGGTTACCGACCTCCGGAATATCGAAGACTGCCCTCGGCTTGTTCCACGGACCCTGGGGCGCCTTGGCGTAAGAAAGGTCGACCGTTCTATCTGCGAAGAGGCCGCTCGGTATGGAGACGGCGATGAAACCCCTACCATCGGGGTTCTTGACGACTCCCGTCAGTTCGTTCACCGTGGAAACCACGGCGGCGTGCTTCTCGCCGGCGATCCACCTCGAGCCGTTCCAATACCGCCAGTCAGCTACGTCCAATGAGTCAATGGCAGGCACGCGCGCGATCCTCATGTCGTGAACCCCTTGGTGAGCATGGTTCAGAACGGCCCCGTAGACGTACATGAACGCCCCATTGCGTGCGATGGCTTGCCCCCACTCCGTGTCGGAATCGGTCGGTAGCAACACCACGGAGCTCAACGTTGGCAGTCCGCTCGGTTGAAGCGACATGACGGCGATGCCCGATCGTCCCGTGAACGATTCGGTCAGATTCCCAGTTTGCCCCGAGTACTCGTTGACGAAGATCATCTGGTTGGATCCCTGGGTGTATGTGTCGTAAGTCTCCCACTCGTCTCCGCTCGTGTAGGTGTCGGGAATCAAGCTCGTGGGATGCCGAAAGGTCCCGCTGTAATCCTCCGACAGATTGGGAAGCACGCCGACGAGCTCGCTGCTGCGAGCCAGACCTGTCATTGAGGCAGCGCCATCAGGCTGCGCGACCCCGATGAGTGTGTCGGAGAAGACGAAAGCAATGCGGCCGTCAGGCAACCGCGTGGAGTACATGGAATCGCCTCCGATCCACCCAGGACCGAGCTGGTTGGACATGACCTCGTCGAGGGTCAAATCCGGCGTCGCCACCGGTGGAACCGCAGGTCCCAGGCCCGCACCCTTTGGGGTCCACCTCGACCGTGTTCGTGCCGTGGCCGATCTCCTCGAGCCCGGTGTTGACGATCGAGAGGCGCGTTCGGTTCGCGTGGTGGTAGAGATCGTGGAGAGTCGTGTTGTCTGAGCGGAGTGGGACCAGGCTGCCGCAGCAGATGGCGACGAACACGGTGCAAGCGCGACGCCCAAGCCGAGTGTGGCGACACACCCGATCGCAGCCGGCATCACCCGCCAACGTCGGCCGGCGCGCTCACCGAGAGGAACACGTGAACCCATCACCTCGGAATCGGTCGCGATCGGTCGCGGGTTGCCTCGTCGATTTGGCAAGACGCCAACTCGCATGCCGTCGGTGACCTCCTTCCGAAGCCGCTTGCTCCTATGGCAAGCAAACATAGAGGTTGAACGCTTAGATTTTGTTTCGCCGGGCGCCCGATCCCCTCTGGTCTTCCAAAGCATCAAGATGAGGAAGGTGCCGTACGTCCGATGAACAATCTCTTCAGCGGTCCGTCTCTCCGGCTTTGGACGGAAGTGGCTGGGTGACGTCGGAGGCACACCCAGGTCGTCACGAGCAATGTGCCGAATTGCGCAGCCAGCATGGCCGCTCCCAAGACCCACACATGGGGAGAAACGAACACGCAGCCGATCAAGCACGACATGCCGAGGACGCAGGGGGGCCACGGGCGCCCCACCCCGAGTGCGATCCCTCCGTTGATGACGATCCCGGTCGTCCCGGCGAGGGACATTGCGGCACCGAGCGCGAGCAACAACCGAGCGGACGCCACGTTCTGTCCAAGAAGCGCGGCGATCGGACCTCGGAGCGCGACGAGTGCGACGGAGACCGCCAACCCGAGCCCGAGGGTGGCTGCTGAGGTGAGCACGACCGTGCGGCGCTTTGCATGGACCCTGACGTAAGGGAAGATGATGGTGCTCACAGCGACCAGTACCAGGTACACGCCCTTGGCGGGCACCGCGGCAAGGTCGTAACGAGTAGCAGCCGATTGGCCCAGGACCCGCGGTGCGATCAGGATGTCGAGTTGCACGAACAACCCGAGTACGACGAGAGACAACCAGGTGTCGAGCAATGACGTCATCTGACGAGCAATGCGGACCGCGGAGGGCGCTTGCCTTGGAACGGCGAGGAGAGCCACCGCCGTCGCGATCGCGAGTCCGGCTGCCGTCCCGCTGAGGCCCCACGTAAGTCCGAGAACCACGCCGAGCGCAATTCGGAAGGCGCTCTCCAGGAACTGATTCCCGCCCATCGCGTCGAACCGATGAGCCGCTATGAGCAGTCCTCGGCGCATGGACAACGGGATGGCTAGGACCACCTGAGCGGAGACGCAGAGGACAGCGATGACGGGCAAATGGAGAAGGTACGCAATGAGGGGCGACACCACTGCTCCCGCGGCCACGCAGAGCGCCATCCCGCGTGCTGTCATCCGCATGGGGGGCGCGCCGTCGACGGCCAGTGCTGCCGCGCGCAGCGGAAGTCCCGATGGGATCAGGGACGCAACAAAGAACAGACCGAATAGGGTTGAGAGACGGGCAAATCCCCCATGATGGAAATGGCGGGACAGCACGGCCAACAGCACAACCGTGGAAAACCCGATTGAGACAGTCCCCCCCCAGAGCACTAATCCCTTTGCCGTCGCCGTACCCATTCCGCGAGGTGGTGGGATCTCGTTGCCGCCGCTGATCCTTTCTCCGAGCGAATCGGACAGAGCGTTTCCCGCAGCGAGTACTGAGTCGTCCGCCTGGGTCGCCGCTCTCAAATTCTGTGCATGGCGCCGCAAGCGCAACCCCTTCCAGATCTATCGCGACCTCCCCCCGGGCTGGCGCGGAATGGTAGCCGGTCCTGTGGAAACGGCCCATTTGCTCGGGGCGGCACGAAGCCGCCTTCGCCGTTCTCAGTGCGAGGCCCGAGAGTTGGGAGAGATACAGATCCAGACGGCCTGCAGTTGCCTCCCCCGACCACCTTGTCGAGCGCCGGACCCGGGTGAAGACGAACTTGTCCTCGTTCCTTGGGAAGTTGTCGGACAGTCGGTCGAGCTCTGAGAATTCGCAATTGTGGTCCGCTCAACCCCTGCGGGACGGCCGGTAATGGTTTGGTGCCGCTCTGAGAGACTTCCAGTGCGCTCTTTCCGATGGTGGCATCGTCGACGGTCCGAGAATCGTTGACAGGGTGAGGTCGGAAGTCGCAGTTGCGATCGGCCCTGATGGTGCCGGTAGCACTCGGTCTGCCGGCTACGGCGGGGTTGGAGGACCGAGCTGGGCAGACGGCCGGCTTCGACGGCCACGAAGTCCGGAATGCCGTCCCTTTCGTTGAGTGGCGATACTTCCAGCCTGGCCTGCGCCGATTCTCGGGTCTGTTCCTGCTCCCATCTCGTCAAACTGGGCTTTTGTGCCGAACGCGCCGCCGGCGACCCAGGCCCGTCACCTGCAGGCGTCCTACGGATTCGGAGTCGGAACGTCGAAACTTTTTCCGCCGTTTCCCGCTCTGTCCTGCTCCGGTCTGTCCGTCATCGGACAAAAAGCGGGGGCCCAGGCCCGTCCCAGGAGCGACATCGGGATGGACCTGGAGGCACACTGGCGTTACTTTGTCCCCTCGGAGGTTAGGGGAGGAGGACGATTGGGGGGACACCATCAAGGTGAGTGGGTGCTGGGCGGGCTCGGCGCGGCCCTGCAACTGAGGCACGACCGACGTCTCTTGTCGGGGCAGGCTTGCGAAGGTTGGGGGGCCCGTGGAGGGTGATGGCGCGCGCCTGACGGTCATCATCCCGGCCTTCAATGAGTCCCGAAGATTGGTGCTGGCTGCCCGGGCCTTCGAAGAAGCCGTCGACGAGGGCACCCTGTCCCCGGATACCACGGAGGTCATCGTCGTCGACGACGGGAGCACGGACGAGACGGCAACGAAGGCGGAGGAGCTCCTGGCATCGAACATGCCTCTCCTCCGCGTGCTTCGGCTCCGCAACAACTTGGGCAAGGGCGCGGCCATCAAACTGGGGGCCGCTGCCGCCACGGCGCCGGTCGTCGTCTTCATGGATGCCGACATGTCGGTCGATCCGAGGCAGATCCCACGCCTGACACAAGCAATCGGTCGATCTGACGTGGCCATAGGGTCACGATCGCTTTCCGAGTCAGTGGTGATGGCGGCCGGCGTTCAGCGCAAGCTGATGGGGCGCACGTTCAACACGTTGGTCGGAGCTCTCACCGAGTTGCCGTTCCGCGACACGCAGTGTGGATTCAAGGCATTTCGCACGCCCCTAGCCCGTATTCTCTTCCATTTGTCAACGGTGCAGGGATTTGCATTCGACGTCGAGCTCCTGTTTCTCGCAAGACGCCTGGGCATGGAGATCAGCGAAATTGCCGTGCGCTGGCACGAGATGGGTGAGAGCCGGGTGCGGTCTTTTGCAGATCCCTTTTTCATGACACGAGATGTGCTGAGCGTAAGCACGCGTCGCGAGTGGTCAAGGCTGCCCGCACTGGCGGTGACGCCAGACTTACACGAGAGGCGCCGGTCGTCGTCTCGGATCGTCGGGGAGCTGAGCAAGGCACTCGGCCCGGTCTTTCCAATCCTGTCCCATTCTGATCACGGGACGCTTGTACTGCTACCCCTTTGCAGTCCGTCCGAAGTGCAGGATGTTGCAGCGCGACTTCGAAACCTTCCGACGAAGCTGATCGTGGAGGAGCGGACCATCTCGTTCGAACAGCTCGTAGAGGCCGCACCTTTCCGATGGATTGACGGCGAGCGTGGGGGTTTGGTGATCGCCTCCGATGGTGAGACGGTCCGACCTTATCCGCCGGTAGATGGTTGGGAGTCAGTGAGGGCGGACCCGAGCCGCCTGAACATTTCCCTATCGGCATGAAGATTGCGGCAGTGGCGTGGCGGGACCTTGCACACCCGTCCGCGGGTGGAGCGGAAGTCCTCATCGACCACTTGCTTTCCGGACTGAGTGCGCGCGGTCATGAAGTTGCGCTCGTGTGTGGTGGCCCCGTTTCGGATCACCCTTTCGGAGTCCTCAATGCGGGTGGTACGTATTCGCAGTACCTCCGTGCCCCCTGGTTGTGCATGACGCGTCTCCATCACACCGACGTCATCATCGATGCTCAGAACGGGGTACCTTTCTTCTCCCCGTTTTGGCGAAGGCGTCCGTCCGTGTGCCTCGTCAACCATGTGCACACCGACCAGTGGCGCACGCGCTTCCCTGGTCCAGTTGCCGCTGCCTGCAGTGCGCTCGAACGCCACGTGATGCCGTGGGTCTATCGCGAACGGCCCTTCGTGGCCATATCGCCGTCCACGGCGGATGCACTGGTGGACATCGGTGTCCGCCGTGACCGGATCGACGTCATTGAGTGTGGCGTTGATGTATCCGACGGGACTCTGCCGCAGAAATCGGCTGAGCCACTCTTCGTCTCCCTGAACCGCCTCGTGCCGCACAAACGCATCCACCTGTTGCTCGAGGCGTGGGAGACGGCCGGGGCGGCGATCAACGGACAGCTGGTCGTGGCCGGGGACGGGCCTGAACTGAGCGCACTACGCAGACAGGCATCGTCGATCCCTCGAGTTGAGGTCATCGGCAGGGTGAGTGACACCACCAAGAGCGACCTGTTGGGACGAGCGTGGGCCGTGGTGAGCACGTCGCATCACGAGGGCTGGGGTCTTTCGATGTTGGAGGGCGCCGCTCTGGGCACGCCGGCATTGGCGATTGACGCCCCCGGTGTCAGGGATGCAGTGATCGACGGCGTGACGGGCGTCCTCGTAAGACCTCAAGACGAGTCCCAGCTTTCCGAAGCCTTCGCCAAGGCGATGGTCGATTTCGTAAGCGACGACTGGCACCGCGGCTCCTTGGGTGCCTCAGCTCGCTTGCGGGCGCTCGAGTTCAGCTGGGATCGGTTTGTAGACCGGTGGGAGGCACTCCTGAGCAGGGTCGCTTCGTCGAGGATGAAGCAAGTTCACTGATGCAAAAGATTCAACTCCAAGGGTCCTTTGCCGGTGAGATCCGACGGTCGGTACGACTCTTTCAGGGCTTTCGTGTGCAATACGAAGACCAAGACGGTTTCTACACTCTGCTCGCCGAGGACACCGTCCACCAGGTGAAGGAATTCGATCGGGTCTTGGGCTCCCGGGTCATAGACGTGGGAGGCGGCTCCGGTTATTTCGCAGAGGCATTTCGTCGTGCTGGTGCCGAAAGTGTGTTTGTTGAGCCGTTCTGGGATGCGCTGACCGACAAGGGAAGGAAGCTGGGCAACGGTGTCATCGGGGACGGGCTCAACCTCCCTTTTCCCGACGGTTCCTTCGACGTCAGCCACTCGTCGAACGTTCTCGAGCACGTGACCGATCCTCAGCGGTTCCTGAACGAGATGCTACGGGTCATCCGTCCCGGCGGCATAATGTTTCTGGCGTTCACCAATTGGCTCTCCCCCTTCGGCGGGCACGAGACGTCGCCGTGGCACTATCTGGGGGCAGAGCGCGCAGCATTGCATTTCGAGCGGAAGCATGGTCGTGAACCCAAGAACCTCTACGGGTCGAGCCTTTTCCGACTTGACATAGCGGATGTGCTCCCTTGGGTGCGTAATCGAGTGGATTCCGACCTTGTCGATGCCTTCCCTCGGTACTACCCGCGATGGACGAAGTCGTTGGTAAAGGTGCCTGGTGTCAGGGAATTCGCGACGTGGAACCTCGTGGTGGTGCTGCGGCGGCGATGACGATATCGACCCGCGAGTGCGAAGTCGAGGTGACTTGCCCGGCATCGTCTGCGACGGAAGACGGTCAAGTCGGCGACATGGGCCGCGCCGCGCACCGCGATGTGGGCGTGCTTCGTGAGTGGCGCAAGCGCGCCGCGTTCAGCGACACGGCCCCGCTGGGCCGAAGAACACTGATCGGATTGGCCACCTTCTTCGTGGTCGTCACCTTTTCGCAATCGCCAGGACTGATCGAGTTCGACACCAAGCTCGCGCTTGTCATGTCACCCATCCCCTACTTCGAGTCGTTCCTCCACCCCTGGATCGCGGGCCAATTCGGTGGGGGCGTCCAGCAGGGCACGAGTTTTCTCTGGCCCATGGGGTCATTCTTTGCCGCGACACACGTCCTCCACATTCCCGTCTGGGTAGCCGAGCGGATCTGGCTCGCGTCCCTCCTGACGATTGGCTCCTGGGGAGCCATCCGTCTGGCCGAGGCTCTGGCGATCGGCAATCGTTGGACCCGGATCCTGGCGGCCGTTGTCTACTGCACTGCTCCCATATTCGTCACCTACGCAAGCACATCCGGCGATTTGCTGGTTGCCGCCTTCCTGCCGTGGATGCTCCGGCCGCTCGTCGTCGGCTCGAGGGAGGGATCCACTCGGCGATGGGCGGCACGATCGGGTGTCGCTGTCGCCTTGATGGGAGGTGTCAACGCTGCGGTCACGCTCTCCGTGCTTCCCCTAGGGCTGATCTGGCTCCTGACGCGTCAAGCCGGGCCGAGGCGGCGTTCGTTGGCGATGTGGTGGGTCGTCGCCCTTGCGATGGCCTGCTTCTGGTGGGCGGTTCCCGTCTATTACATCGCCCACTTCGGCTACAACTACCTGCCGTACACGGAAACGTCCTCGGTCACAACCAGCACGACGTCGTTGTTCGAATCGATTCGTGGCGCCTCGTTCTGGACCGATTATTTCAATATCGGCGGTCCGCTCCTGCGCGGGGCGTGGATGCTGGTCTCGGGTCCGCTGATCATCCTCGCTACAGCGGTGGTCGCCGCCACAGGGCTGGCCGGACTCTGTCGGCGGACACCGGAGCGGGTGTTTCTGGTTGCGAGTCTCGCCTTCGGCGTCGTGGTCATCGCGGCAGGGTTCTCCGGTCCGATGGGTGGATTGTTCTCACACCAGGTTCAGGGTCTGTTGCAGGGCTCACTGGCCCCGTTCCGGAACGTGAGCAAGTTCTCGCCCGACGCAGCGCTTCCAATCGCGCTCGGCTTCGCTGGGGCGATGGCGGGCATACCCCGTCTAGCGGGTCGTCGCGAAGGATCGCATTTGGGATCGTCGCAACCTTCCGTTGGTATCCCTTTTCGTTGTCGTGCTCTCGGTCATAGTGGCGGCAGCACCGTTCTGGTCTGGCGAGTTGTACCGCTCGGGCGGATTCGCCGGCATTCCGGGCTATTGGCAGCAGGCAGGCGCGTTCTTGGACGAACATCAAGGTCACGCAAACGCACTCTTGGTCCCAGGATCGAGCTTCGGGTACTACACCTGGGGCAATCCAATCGACGAGCCCCTCAAAGTCGTGGCCTCCGAATCACTCCTGTGGAGGGACGTCGTTCCGTTGGGTTCCAACGGCAATGACCAGATGGTCGACGCCGTGGAGCAAGCTTTGGATACAGGTGTTTCCCCACCGGGGCTCGCACAGTACCTGGCGCGTGAGGGCATCGACTATGTGGTCGAGCGAAATGACCTCAACTTAAAACTGACCGGAGCGCCACCCCCCGCACAGGTGCATCAGGTGTTGGAGGAGACGTCCGGCCTGACGCAGGTCGCCTCGTTCGGCCCGTACCTCCCGCTGACACAAGTGGAGCACGGTCCACTGCCGGTCTACGACTCATCCTCTTTTCTGCATCTGCGGCCGGTGGAGATCTTTCGAGTCGACGCGAACGTGCCGGCGGTTGCGTCGTATCCGACGACCGATCCCGTGGTCGTGAGCGGCCGTGTCGGCTCGCTCATTCCACTGACGGCGGCCGGGGTGGTGCAGCATCGCGCCGCCGTTCTCAGCGGGGATCCGGTGGCTCCCGCTGTACCGGGTGCGTCCGGCGCCACCTGGGCCATCACCGACGGAAACCAACGCAGGACCACTTTCTATGGAGGGAGTCACTACGAGCAGTCGTACGTGCTCGGCCCGCTTCAGGAGCCTCCGAGCGGTCCGGCCGGCTTGCGAGATTCGTACAACGTCGTCTCTGGGGCCGAACACCAAGCCGTCGAGGCCCCGGTGGGAGCGACATCGGTTGCTGCGTCGTCATTCAGTGCGACGCCGTTACAGGAGGAGTCGGATCAGGGGCCTGCCTCGGCCTTCGACGGCAACCCCTCGACGGCCTGGACTGCAGCGCTGACGGGGGACTCGATCGGCCAATGGGTGTCGATCTCGTTCTTGCGGCCCATCCACATGTCATCGATCAATCTCACACCGGTTCCCGGTTCACCGGAGCAGCCAACGATCACCGAAGTGAAACTGACCACGGAAGCCGGTTCGGTTGTCAGAAAGCTCAGCGCTGGTAAGAAGTCGTACCGCTTAACCGTCGCGCCCGGTGACAGCCGGTATCTCAGGGTCACCCTCGAAGGAGTGACGCCCGCCAGCGTGTCCTCGAGGGGAGGCATTGTGAGTAGTGCTGGCATCGCCGACATCAGGATTCCAGGTGTCTCCTTCGAACCCCGTTTGCTTCTCCCAGACGACGAGGCAAAGAGCTTCTCTGAGCCTACGTCCGTAGGATCTGTCGTGGCGTTCAGTCGATCACTCGACAACGACAACCTCGATCTCGGGCTCGCCAGCACCGATGATCCAGACATGCGGCGGGAATTCAGCATTCCGAAAGCGGAGTCGGTTACGGCGACGGGCTACGCAGTGCCGCAGCCCGGATCCTCCCTCGCGCAGTTGATCGAGTGGTTTTCCCCCGTGCCGAAAGGCAGCCTGGTCGTCACGGCCAGTTCCACCCTGGGCCAACTGCCGAGGTTCAGCCCCCAGAACCTCGTGGAGGGATCGCCGGTGCCATGGATCGCCAACTTCGGCGATCGCCTTCCGTGGATTGAGCTGAGCTGGCCGGGAATGCATTCCATCAGTGAGGTCGCCATCAATCCGACGTCGGACGCGAACATTCCGACCGTGGTCTCGATCACTCCTGCTGGTGGCAAGACGGTCGTCCGTACGCTCACGTCGAAGGGTGGGATTGTGAAGTTCCCCGCGACGGTGACCGATTCGCTGAAGATCACGTTCTTGAGCAACCAGGGGCACCTGTTCCAGTCACCGATGTTCGGTTTGGGAGTCTCACTCCCCGTCGGGCTGGAATCCGTGTCCGTGCCGGAGCTGCTGACGGTGCCGGATTCGAGCCCCAGCATGAGCACGCGGTTCGATCTCGCTTGTGGCAGGGGTCCGACGGTCGAAATTGACGGTCAGCGCTATAGCACCTCGGTTTCGGGGACAATGGGAGACCTGATCAACCTCGAGCCCGTTGCTTTCAGCCTGTGTACCCCCACTGGTCAGCTGAGGTTGGATGAAGGTACCCACAACTTCTCTGCGGCGGACCCCGGTTCACAGTTTCTCCTCGCGTCATTCGTGATGCAGCCTGCAGGCACGTCTTCAGGTATTCGACCGACCGTCGCAGCAGATGCCACCCTTCCCCATCGTAAGGTGTCGGTCCTTCGTTGGTCGGGGGAGAGCCGGTCGATTGCCATCAGTTCAGGTTCTGCCACGTACATCGTTGTTGCGCAGAATTACAACCCCGGGTGGGTTGCCCGGCTCGGCAACGTGACGCTGGCCCCAGTCCGATTCGATGGGTGGCAACAGGGATACCTGGTCCCCGGAGGAAAGGCGGGGACCATCACCATGGTCATGCAGTCCAATGGACCTTTTCAGCTGTTGCTCCTACTCGGCGCCGCCCTCCTGATCGGCCTGCTCCTGCTCGCGCTCCTACCTTCCCGGCGACGAAACCCGGAGGGATTGGGTGCCGCCACAGCGGGTTTCTGGTTCCTGCTCTGCCTCAGTGCCCTGGTCCTACTCGTGGTGGCCGGTCCCCTGGTCCTCGTCATGCTCCCAATGCTCGGCATCGCTCGCCGTTGGGGTCGGCGCCCTCTCATCGCCATAACGTTCGTGGCCTTCGTGGTCGCAGGACTGTTCGCTGCGATCCATCCGGCATCGCTCGTCGGGGCGCACCCCGGAGCGCTGCAGGCTCCCGCTCAGATCGCTTCGGCAGTCGCATTCGCAGCGCTGTTGTCGGTACTTGTCGCGGACAGCCGGACCACATCCCGGGGCGGTGGGAAGGACGAAATGCGGGGGAGTACGGCGTGAGCTCAGAAAGAGGTCGCCTCGTCGACCGTATCTCGACAGAGGCCAGGGGCGTCGTGTTGCGCGGCCTTCGTCGGGGGAAGTACCTGCTCGGACACGATCCGTGGACGCTGCCACTGCTTTTGCGGTTCACTCCTACTGGGATCAGCCGACAGATCACCGAGCACACGGACCTCGTCGTCGAAGGATTTCCTCGGTCAGGCAATACCTTCATAGTGACCGCGCTGCAGCAGGTAACGGATCACCGCCTCCGTATCGCGAGCCATGTGCACCACCCGGCTCAGGTGAAGCTTGCGTATCTCCGAAATATTCCAACCGTCCTCGTGGTACGTCAGCCACTTGACACCCTCGTGTCCTACCTCTCGTATGCGCAGCATGGTCGGCCGGCCGCCTGCATTAAGGAGTACTGCTCGTACCATCGGGAGTTGCTTCCCTATGTGGACCAAGCCGTGCTGTGTGACTTCAGGGAGAACGTTTCGGACCTGTCGAGGAGCATCGCACGAATCAACGAACGGTTCGCAATGGATATTCCGCCGTTCGACGGATCGCCGGAGAATACACAGAGCGTGTTCGAGGAGATCTCGCGATTCCATAAGTTTACGCATCCCAAACATCGCGCTCGATCTCGTGGCCCCTCGACCGAGTAGTGCCCGTCAAACGACGGCCGAGCGCTTCCGGACCGAATTGGAGCAGCCTTGCTACGCCGGCCTGATGGCGGACGCCCGAGACTTGTACGAGTACTACCTAGAGAAGATCGAGGAGCAACGCACCGCCTTCGAACGCGTCGTTACGCGCCAATCGGCGGCGCACGCCGACTCGAACGGGGATTCCGGCGGGGTTCAGGTTTCGACGCGGCGGACAGACGCCACAGAGGTGTGACGACACGAGTACACGAGGGACCGAGTTACCCGCCGACTTGGAGGAACTGCGGCTGATAGGCGTGCACGTCATTGGCCAGGGCGGACAGTCCGTCGGTGGTGTCGATGTTGTAGGACACGATCAGTCCGCCGCTCGAGAGCTCCGGGTGAAACGTGGGAATGTACGCGAACTCATCGTGGTACTCACCGATCTGCGGGATGGTATAGACGGGGGTGGCGGAGCTCCATGGTCCCGTCGGCGAGCACGAAAATGTCAGGTCGACTGTCGAGTTGAACAAGTCGAACGGCATAGAGACCGCCATGTAGCCGCTGTCATTCGCCAGCGCAATGACGCCGGTCAGCTCTGTTGAGGTGGCAATGGCGACCGCGTTGCTCTCACCGCTCACCCACTGCACACCGTTCCAATAGGTCCAGGCGGGGGTGTCCAGGGATTCACCCAGGGGAACTCGCGCCAGTTTCATGCCAACAAAGACGTTCGTTGACGAGTCGAAGTCAAGTCCGTAGACATAGTCGTACCCCCCAGCCTGCATCGCTGCGTTTCCCCACTGCGTCGTGGAGTCGGTGGGGAGGAGGGTGAGGGACTCAAACGTGGGCTCGCCCGACGACAAGGTCATCGTTGCGATACCCGAGCGCCCTGTGAAGTCGCCGAACGAGCTCCCCTGGACGCCCATGAACTCGTTGACGTAGATGAGTTGGTTCCCGTCCTCCATGTAGGTGGCCGCGACCTCCCAGGATTTTCCTGCTGAGTCTGGGATCAGGGGCGTCGGGGCGCCGTACGTGCCGCCGAACACGCTGAACAGATTGGGCAGCGTTCCGACGAGCTCGCTGTTGCTGGGCATACCGACGATGGTTGCCGCACCCGACGGCTGTGCTGTGCCGACAAGGGTGTCGGAGAAGTCGAATGCCTCCTCACCGGAGGGGAGTGAGGTCGAGTATGCCGCATCACCGCCGATCCAGCCGGGGCCGGACTCACTGCTAAACAGGTTGTCAAGTGTGGCATCTGGCGCCGCGGTAGGAGTGCTGGTCGGTGCGCAGTCGTCTTGCGACGGCCCACCCACGATGTGGGACTGGACCGGTCCGGTCGTCAAGGAAGAGCTCTGCCTCGCCGCGTTCGAGAATGCATAAGCGCTACCGTCGGAGATGACAATGGAGTATCCGTCAAACGGCGTCACAGCAAGTCCCAGGGCGACGGCTCCCGTCCCACCAAGAGATCCGTCGAATGGTGCGTCGCCAAAGTTGAACACACCACCGTCTGCAGCAACGAGCCAGTAGCCAAGGCCGTCGGGGGTCGGCGCCATGCCCTGAATGGGCTGATTGAGTTTGAGCGAGCCGGTGGAGCCGTAGTACTGAGCATCGCCGTACGAGAACACGCCTCCGTCTGCTGCGACGAGCCAGTAGCCACCGCCGTCCGGAGTCGGCGCCATCCCCACGATGGGTTGATTGAGGTGGAGCGCACCCGTCGAACCGTAGAACACGGCGTCACCGTACGAGAAGATCCCGCCGTCGGCGGCGATCAACCAGTAGCCATGGCCGTCCGGAGTCGGCGCCATCCCCACAATGGGTTGGTTGAGGTGGAGCGCACCCGTCGAACCGTAGAAGACGGCGTCCCCGTACGAGAAGATCCCGCCGTCGGCGGCGACCAACCAGTAGCCATGGCCATCCGGTGTGGCCGCCATGCCCATGATAAATCGTGACAGATGGAGTCCCGATTCGGCGGGAGATCCGAGCTGGGGCGCGCCATCGTGCGGAGCTACGGCGCCAGAGAGGGTGGTGGTCCAGTAGCCGCCGTTGGGATCGGCCGCCATCCAACGTCCTGTGCCATATTCAGAGGAGAAAGTGCTGGTGGCTCCTGAAGGAGTCGGGGACGGAGCCAGCGCAAGGAGTGTCGCCGCCGTCGTCCCCAAAAGCGCGATGGTGGAGGCAGCGAGGATGCGACAGACCCGGGGTAGCAACGATCGCAATCGAGGTCGTGAGCTGGCTTTCCCCCTCATGGCGCTCCCCACTCCAGACGCCACTTGGAAGCGCAGGAAGATCGATACGTCGACGGCCCGGCAGCTCTGTGAATTCGCACCGTTTGCGTCCTCCCGAAGGGTCCACTTCCTTCGGTAACGACCAATTCGACGCGTCATTGCATCGAATCAAGAGCAATGGTGCGACCCCTGGCCAAATCCACCTCTTGGCAACCTTGGGGCAACGTTCCGTTGATCCGCACCAATTCGCTGGCGGATCGCCCTCTTCGGGGTGACTGCTCAGGCTGGCCCGATGTCCGAACCCGAGAAAGTCAGGCGACACGGGGCACAAGTTGCAAAACGTGTACCCAGGTTCGGATCCCGTCGGGGTTCCGGATTGAGTGGGCGCATAGGCCGAAGGTCACGGTGGCAGCATCCAACGGCCTCTGCGACCGATAGAGATCGGCTTCGTCGCTCGGCAGGAGCGACCCTCCAGGTTCCACTCGTTCTGGCGTGGTAGCGCCCCAGACATGGAATGCGAGTCTGTTTTGTGGACGCCGGTCATCCGGGGGTCGGGGTCGCGAAGATGGGGCAGGTCGACATGGCGGCAGCCGACCTCGCCAACTACGGTACGGGTCATAGTGAGAATTCGTGGGTCGCATTCGGTAACCTCGATGTCTCGGGATACGAAGATGTCGCTCGGATGACCGCGACGGACACGACCGAAACGGACCTCGACGGGCCGCCCGCGACCCCACCGGAATCGACCGCGTCGGAAGCAAGCCCGTCCAAGAGGGGCCTGAACATCGCCATCCGCGTGGCGCCATACGCGGTCATTTGGACGACGCTGCTGCTGCCGACGATCCGTACCATGGCTCGGGGATGGCGACCGCTAGGTGACGACGCCTCTGAAGCGATCCAAGCCTGGAATACGTTCAGTCTTCACCCTGCCCTCGTCGGGCAGGGCACCGGAGCTGCGGTCGGAATCGGAGGTATTCAGAACACAGCGGACCCAGGTCCGCTCGAGTTCTGGCTCCAGGGTCCCTTCGTTCACCTTGACCCGGGTCAAGGTCTGCTGCTCGGAGCGGCTGTGCTCGGCGCGGCGGTTCTCACGTTCGCCGTCTATGTGCTGGGAAAGTCTGCGGGTCCCTGGGCAGCGGTCATTTTCGCGCTGGTGATCGTCGACCTGGCGATCGTTTCCCCCACGCCCTTCGTGGACCCGGCATGGGGTCCCGCGTTCGCACTCATTTGGTTCCTCGCCTTTCTGGCGGTCGCATTCGCGGTCGGGCTCGGAAACTGGCGCTATGTGCCATGCCTCGTCTTTATCGGATCCGTGACGATCGATACCCATCTCATGTTTCTTCCCTCGGTCGGACTCGTTCTCCTCACGACATTGATCTGTGCGTGGCTCTTGGCCAGGCCCCAGAACTTTCGATGGCTGTGGTGGACGATTGGTGTGGCGTTGGTCTGCTGGATTGCACCGATCTCTCAGCAGCTCTTGGCTTCGCAACCAAACGGCACACGTCTCTTGCAGGGCTTGACTACCAGCAAGACGCACACATTCGGCACCCTCCTGGGACTGAGGGCATTGAGCCGGGCGGCGTCTCCGAGTGCGGTCTGGGCGACGGCGCGGCCGATTGGGCCCTTCGGCGCATACAACGACATCGTCCACAACGGTAATTTGCTCTTCTGTCTCGCACTCGTTGCTCTCGTTGCGGTTGTCGTTGTCGCGTGGAGAAGAAGGTCGAATTACCTCTTCAGTCTTGCGGCGATCACGACCGCCTCCGCTATCGGACTTGTGGCTCTCTTCTCGCGAGTGCCGTCCAACTACATCTTGTCCTTCATCTGGATCAACGAGGCGGTGTGGGTGGTGGGAATCTGCATCTGGCTGACGTTCGGCCTCGGCGCCGTTACGTGGGCCCGGTCAACCATCCGGAGACGGAACGAACTTCATATTTCCAAGAGGGCCGTGCAGGTTGTTGCGCTCGTGGTCCTGACAGCAGGAGCCCTCGTCGCCACGGCCGTCGTGGCCTTCCCATACGGGGGCCGGGGATTCCAGCTGGACTTCAGGGGGGATAAGCGCGTTCAGGGCATGGCCGCCATCGTCGAGGAGAACGTGTCCCCCGGTCATGTGGGACTGGAGATTCACTATTCCGGAAAGAACTACCTGCAGTACATCTCAGACGAGCACGGTGTCGCCTATCTTCTCGAGACGGCCGGTTGGGTGCCAGGAATGTCACAACAGGTCAGTGGCCTCCTCAACCTACCGATCGACCGGGGCAGCCCGTTGGTGGTGTTCAACGAGGAGGGCGCCAGTGTGACCGGGTTCGCGAGGTACGGCCACTATGAACAGAACTGGTATTTCACATCAGGCGCCTGATGGCGCGAGCGCCGGCGCCGTCTCGGGCCGTCCCACCCCCCGGTCTCCTCGTGGGCAGTGACAGGAGGGACGATGATCGCGACATCGTCATTGGCACAAAACCAGGACCCAATCGTCAGCGGTAAGGCCCGCCCAATCAGATCCCGTTTCGCCTCCTCTGGTCACCATTGTTGGGCCGACGCTCTGTCTTCTGAACTACGGCTCCGATTGTGCGCCCCTGGGACGCTCCTCCGGGACCTGCCGGAAGCAATACCGGGTCCGGGGCCAGGTGCCTATTGGGGCAGACCCGCTCGCCAGCAGGCGGCGGCCGTGTGACAGTTGTGCAGCCCTAGGAGAATTTTGTGGAGCGTGGCGCGCTGCGCTTTGGTGAGGGTCGCCGCGATGTTGTCAAGCTGGTATGGGTCCTTGGCGTCGTTGTAGTACTCAATTTCGTGCTGGCTGTCGTCGTACTCGACCCACGTAGCGTTCACCGGTCCGCTGAAGCCGGGCAGGTGTCGAGCCTGGATTCTGATGCCCACGTAGGTCGGCGGGTTGCTCCCGGCACCGTCGAAGTCGGGGTCTCCCGGCTGCGTGTCGCCGTGGTGCTCGAGCAGCGCGACCGTTCGCCATCGAGGTGCTGCTCGTGAGGGGTGGAGAAGGGGGACCAGGCTGTGACCCTCGATCGATCCGTTCGCCTTGATTCCGGCGAGTTGCTGGAAGGTCGGGCTCAGGTCGACGTTCTGCGTCACCTGGGGTACGACCCTGCCGCGGGGTACTCCAGGCCCGACCACGATCAGCGGCACCTTGATGTCAGTGTCGAAGGCAGTCTCCTTACCTTCGAGTATCCGGTGTTGCCCGAGGTGGTAGCCATTGTCCGAAGTGAAGACGATGTATGTGTTCTTGGCGATGCCCTCGCGGGCCAAGGTGGTTTCGGTGTCGGCTAGCAGTTTGTCGACGGACTCCGTCGCTTGGGCGCGCCGGCGATAGGCCGAGTCGATGTTCTGTACCTGGAGAGCGGTCAACGGCGGTCGCTGACCGAGCCAGGAGGGCGGATTGACGTTCTGGGCTCCGAACGAAGCGTCGCGGGGTTCGGTCATCCCGGGAAAGTCCTTCTCGTTGCGCGGCGCAGGCGTGTACGGGGAATGAGGCGCGAACGTCGCGGCCTCGACGAGAAAGGGTGAGTGCCGATTCCCCTTGATGAAACTCTGTGCGAACCGGTTCAAGACGTCGACGCCATAAGTACCGAGCCCATAGGGGTAGAAGTTGAATACGCCGTTGTTGTTCAGGTAGTAGTTGAACTCGACATACCCCGTGTTATTGCTGACATGCCAGTCGGTCCAGCCGGGCGGGATGGGCGCGTTGGCCTTCGTCATCGCGTCGGCCTTGCCCGGGGGGATAAGTAAGCCGGTGCCCTTGTCACCGTAACCGTTGAGGTACTTTCCCAGGAGGGACGTCTTGTAGCCCGCCTTTTGGAGGGCCACTGAAAAACTCTTGTTGGAAAGACCTTCGGATACGAACTTCGGGTAGCCCCCGTATGGCGGCTCGTTGGTCGTTACCTTGGTGTCGTGAGGGAACAGCCCGGTAAAGATGGACGCGCGCGAGGGGCAGCACAGCGAGTCGGCGACGTAATAGTTGGTAAACGTCTCGCCCTCATGCTCCAACTGGACGATGTGCGGCGCGATCTGCGGGGTGATCAGGTTCCAGGACAGGTCATCGGTCAGAATGAAAACAATGTTCGGCCGCGTGGTCGCGGCACCGGCCGTGCCCATCTGAACGGGTGTCATGGCCGAAGCTAGGGCCACGAGGGCGACAAGCCCCGCGAAACCCCTGCCGACACGTGCTCCGTAGTTCATACGCGGCCGCCGAATGCTGTTGCTGCTCGGCGCAACTCCGGGTGCCATGCGCACATGTCTACCTCGTCCCGACCTGCTCGCTGAGGCGGCCCGCTTCGGGTTGATCGCGTCAGGCTCGGTATGGAGTGTCCTGGTCCGGGCACGCTGGTGCGATGTCCAGCGAGCTACTCGCGCCCTCGGGATTCAGATCGGGGAGGCGCGAACGGAAACGCCGGCCTAAGCGGCAGATCTATGCGGCTGGCTCCCGGTCATCTCGCGATAGACCGAGCCCTGCGCTTCAGCGATGTGGTCCCACGTGAGATGTGCAACTTTGGCCTTCCCGGCTGCGCCCAGAACGGCCCGCTGAGAGGGGTCGACTGACAAGTCCCTTACGGCCCTCGCCAGAGCATCGACGTCGCCCTCGGGGACGATCGCTCCCACGTCACTTCCGACGAGTTCGCGCAGGCATGGAATGTCAAAGGCCACAACAGGGGTCTCGACCGCGAGAGCCTCAGCTGCGACCATTCCGAATGATTCGTATCGACTCGGCATTGCGACGAAGTCAGCGCCGGACAGCCATTTGAACCGATCCTCCGGTGGAACCCATCCGACGAATCGCACACGATCCAAGACGCCAAACTTTAACGCCAAGGATTCCACGGCATCCCGGTCAGGACCGTCGCCGGCAATAACGAGCTGCTGAGGTATGTCATCAATGACCTTTGCGAAGGCCTCGAACAGAAGGTCGAGACCCTTCTGGTAGACCTCAAGGCGTCCGAGGTAGAGGATGTCGCGGCGAGGGCGGGTCCAGTTGTCGAAGGCTTCGTGCGGCAAACCCGCAGGGACTACCGACACGGTAGCCATTGGATTTCTAGCCCGCACGGTGTTTGCCATGTCTTCCGAAACGGCGATGATGCGACGGTGCGATCGTAAGCCGATCTGTTCGACCATGTGAAACGGAAGGTGGTACTGGCGTGCCTTATCGGAGGCGAACAACCACTGAGCGACTCCGATTACAGGGCGCCGAGTGAGATATCCAATCGCGACGGATGAGAACGGGGCTGCGAAATCCTCCACTACCAGTTCCGAGTCATAACGCAACAGAGCCCAAGGAAGGGCCGCAAAGTAACAGAGCAAGCTTCCGAAATATCCAAGAGGGAGTCCGACGTGAACGTAGCGAACTCCGTCTTGCATCCGCCGCTTAGCTCCCCGGTACCTGGCGCACACGATGGTGATATCGAACTCCTGCGCAAGGCGCCGCGAGATCTCGTGGGTACGCATGGATGCGCCGCCTGCACCCGGTCGACACGGGTCCTCAAAGCCCAGATGGAGAATGCGCGGCCGGGCACGACTCGGACGGACAGAGTTCCGGGAACGTCGAGAGGCTGCTAACGGTGCGGCTACGGCGAAGCTCATCAGGACCGTCAGAGTTTGTTGCCACACGCGTTTCCTACCAGGAGGCGACATGCTCACTCGCTTGCACTACCCGCGGCGCTCGATCTTGAATCAGCCTGCCTGACACAAGAAGTGTCGCGCGACAAGTGGTGTTGGGGGACAAGTGGTGTTGGGCAACGCCACTTTCTTCCCAAGCCTTCTGACCATCACGGCTGATCGAGGAGAGTGGAGTACCAGCCGTTGCAGTTCGGGAGACGGAGCGCAGTGAATCAGCGTTTTTCCGGCGTAACAGTCCGTGCAATCGATGATGCGCAGCGGTCACCGCCGATGAAAGCCGTGCGGCAGTGTTGCCGCATCGGGAGAGAACGTTTGAGGACGCGCAGGAACGTCCACCTACGACACGCTCGTTGATGTGCGGAACGGCGGTGATGCGCATCTGCGCTTGCCGCAACCCGCGTAACGCGATCTGCGTTTTACATCCAAATGAACTGTGCAGTGCTTAAGTTGAATTATGCGTCGTTGACGTTTTTTCGGTTCGCCGCGGGGTAGTGCTCGCGTATGCGGCGCGTTGCCCGATTGGCGAACCACGTTCTCAACGACCCACCCATTTCTGCTTCGCGCGCCCTGACTCTGGAAATGTTGCGAAAGCGGAGCAAGCACGGAGTCGCACTGGCGGCATTTCGACGCACGCGTGAGCGCTCGATCCACAACTTCCCCGAGTGCGCCTCTCCTCCCCCCTCGCGTGTTGTTGTCACAGGCGGCACCGGTTGCATCGGAACGGCCATGTTGCGACATCTGCAAGCCGAGGGTGTAGAGCATCTCACCAGCATCTCGCGGCGGTTGCCAGCTCCCGAGCGCCGAATCCGGCATGTGGATTACCGCACGGCGGACATTCGTGACATCTCACGGATGCAGACGACGCTCCAACTGAAGAACCCGGAACTTGTGATCCATCTCGCGGGTCAACGACAGCCGGCTCTGGCCGAGCGCCGGGTGGCGGAGACCCTGTCTTCGAACATTTTCGGGACCATGTCCGTTCTCGCCGCTGCCGGAGAGGCGGGCGTTCCTCGGGTCGTCACTGCCTCTACCGGCAAGGCACTGCGGTTCTTCGCCTCGGAGGTCTATACCGCCTCGAAGAAGGTGGCCGAGTACCTGGTCGCACAGGGTCCGGCGCGCTGGGGCACCTCCTGCGCCACCGTCCGCTTCACCCACGTCGTCGACAATTCCCTCGTGTACCAGCGGATTCATCGCTGGGCCAGAGACGGCGAGCCAATCCGTCTCCACGCACCAGGCATCGCGTTCTACGCCCAGTCGGCCTGCGAGGCCGCGCAGCTCCTCATGGCGTCCTCGACACCGCAGACGGCTGCTCCAACGATTGCGGCTATTACAGACATCGGCTGGCCACACGACCTGCTTGAACTCGCTCTGGACGTGATCGAAGAGGTCAACAGCGATTCCGCCATTTTGTTCTCCGGATACGAGCCGGGCTACGTAGACCAGATCTTCCCCGGCACGTTCGATCCACTGCTTGGGGATCATTCGCCACTCTTCAACGTGCTCGAGACCGGAGGCGGCGTCGTCTCTGCAGGATCCGTCGAAACACTTGAGCTCTCGGATTCCAGGGATTCCCACGTGGACGAGGCTCTTGTAGAGCTGGAATCGATCTGGCGCAACGGCGGCGGCATATTCCGTCTCCGCGAGCAACTTCAACAGGCTTCCATCGAATTGCTCAAGAAGACGTTCGCCGATGCGTCGGCCAGTGACCTTCTCCACCTATGGTCGAAGGCGCAGCACACCGCTGGTCGAGCCCTGGAACATCAGATCATTGGGCAACATCTTGAGGCGGCAGTGGAGTCTGCCACCAGTGACCGTGTGGCGAGCTGAGCACAATGCTATTCGCACGCGATCGGCGACCCATCGGTGGATGGTGTCACCCCCGCCTAAGAGAATGGCTGTTGCGCGCCGCCTCTGGCGCGTCGGCACATGGCAGGAGCAACAGGGAGGGATACATCACACCGGCTAAGCGGCCTGGGGGAGGTCATTACATGACTGGAGGGTTATGAGAAAGCGCGGTATCGCCCGATCAATTCAGCTGTTCAAGGGATTCTCGAACGAGCAGGACGACCCGACGTCGTTCTATCGCCTTTTGGCCGATGACACCGTCACGGAGATTTCGCGCTATTGCGAGCTCACCGGCGCGCGCGTACTCGCCATCGGAGAATCCGTCTACGTAGGTGACGCCATCGGTGGTGCCGGGGCTTCGACTCTTACGGTTGAGTACGAGCCGCAAATTGTCGAACAGGGTAGGCAGTTGCAGAATGGCGTTCAAGGCGATGTGCTGGCTCTCCCCGTCTTTGACGCCACATTCGACATCGCGTACACCTCGAATGTCCTCGAACACGTGAGCGACCCCGAGCAGATGCTCGGAGAAATGGTAAGGGCGGTGTGTCCTGGCGGCATCGTCTTCGTCAGCTTCACCAATTGGCTCTCCCCCTGGGGTGGGCACGAAACCTCGCCTTGGCACTACTTCGGTGGGCAGCGGGCGGTCCGCCGCTACCAACGACGTCATGGGCGGCTCCCGAGGAACCTCTACGGAGTAAGCCTGCACAAGCTCTCCATCAAGCGCGTCCTTGATTGGGCCCAGTCGAGTCCCGACGTTGAGATCCTGGACGCTTTTCCCCGGTACTACCCACACTGGACATGGCCGCTCGTGAAGATTCCCGGTGTGCGTGAACTCGCAACCTGGAACCTCGCTTTGGTCATGCGCAGGTGCGCGGACGACGCGAGGCGGGCGTTGACGAGTCTCGCCGGCACGCGGCAGGTTCACCTGCCCCCTTCTCCGGAGATCCTCACCGGCCACCCCTCGAACGGCGCTCCAGTGGGTGCGTGGAACGGAGGATCATGATCATTGAACGAACAACGGATCAACAGCGTCTGAAGCGACTGCACCCTGGCGAGCGAACACCCCGACTCAGCCTGGTTGTCCCCGCTTTCAACGAAGCGAGGAGGCTTGCCGACGGGATGCCAAGGCTGCTCGATGTCATCCCTCATGATGAAACCGAGGTGATCGTCGTCGACGACGGCAGCACCGACGGCACTGCAGAGGTGGCGCGGCGCCATCTGGCGGCCGTACCGCGTCGTGTGGTCATCCGCCTGCCCAAGAACAGCGGTAAGGGCGCGGCTGTGCGAGCCGGTGTAGTCGAGGCACGCGGGGAGATCATCGCCTACATGGATGCCGACATGGCAACCGACCCGGAAGATCTGGCCCGTCTCATCGATGCGCTGCGCGCCAGTCCCCTCGCCATCGGTTCCCGGGCGCTTGACGAGTCGGTCGTGCGGAACAAGAGCCAGCTCAGGGATCTCATGACACGTACATTCGGCCTGGTGGTCGCCAGCGCAGTCGACCTGCCGATGCGGGACACCCAATGCGGATTCAAGGCATTCCACGGCTCGGTGGCGAAGTTGCTTTTTCACGGGGCCCAGGTGCACAGCTTCGCTTTCGACATTGAGGTGCTGACCCGTGCCGCCCGATTGGGCTTACGCACGGAGGAAGTACCCGTGCGCTGGACTGAGGTTGCCGGCAGCAAAGTGCATGTGGTCAAGGATTCGCTGGAAATGTTGATCGATGTCGGCCGCACACGTTGGCGGCGCAAAACAAAAGCTCCGATCCACGGAGTTGCGCTGACCGACACGGATCCGTGGGAGGGCGCCGGATTGTTGCGTTCCAACGTCCGGGCAGTCGATACCGTGCTCTCGTGGGACGGCGGTGCCATGGCGCTTTTTCCCTGCGTCCCGCCGACCGTGGCAACTGATTTGGTCCGCCAGATCAAGGACAGGATGCCCGGTCAACGGCTGCAACACGTCGAGCTGACGTTCGAGACCCTGGCGAGATCCAACTTCCGACATGCGAAGGACGTCGCGTGAAAGGCCGACAGTTCTGGACCCGAATTTGGAGTAATACGATCTGCGCGCCGTGAGGAACTTGAGTTCTACGCGGTCGCACAAGTGAAGACGCATCCCTTGTTCGCAAGGGTGTACGACCGAAGGTCACGCAGCCTCGAGGATCGCGGCATGCGTGAGCACCGCCTCACCCTCCTCGCCGGCCTGTCCGGGATCGTGCTCGAGGTCGGGGCAGGCAACGGCCTGAATCTTCCGCTCTTTCCCGCCGATGTCCGGCACGTCATTGCCGTCGAGCCGGACCCCTACCTGCTCGCGCAAGCCTCAAGTCGCGCTCCTCACCGTGTCACCGCGGTCTCGATGGTCAGAGGCGACCTGAATCATCTTCCTTTTCCTCCGGCGTCCTTAGACGCGGTTGTCTGCAGTCTGGTGCTTTGTTCTGTCCCATCGCCGGATCGTGCACTCACAGAGGTAAGACGTGTGCTGCGTCGAGGAGGGCAACTCCGGTTCTTTGAGCACGTCGCAGCCAACGCTGTGGCGACACGTCGACTGCAACGGTGGCTCGATCCGTTCTGGTCGAGATTCCTCGGGGGTTGCACGCTCACACGGGAGACCGAGAAGGCGCTTCGCAAATGCGGATTTGAGGTGGAGCGCTGCACTCAGTTCCACTTCCGGCCGACATTGACGTCCTTCGTGACATCGCCGCACATCATGGGTACCGCAAGCCGATGACGCGCTTCAATCGCGCGCGCGACGGGAAAAGATCCGCAACCGATCTGTTGCAACCGCAACCAGCATTCGGGTCTGTTGATCCTCGTCCGCGCACGACACATGTTGTTCATGTTTTTGGAAATGGCATCGGGGTAGTGCTCCCGGGTGTGGCACGTCACCGGGATAGCGGGCCTGGATCTGGCGGGCAGCGAGGCAAATTCACGGCGGAGGACGAAAGACGTCGGACGTCCGCGTGGCTGTCGGATGGAACTCGCCGTGTTCATGGGTGTGAGAAAGCGTGGAAATCCAGGTTTCGAGGACGACCCTCCGCCGACGCCCGAACAAGGTCGTTGTCGATACTTCACTGCTAAGCCTCCTGGACTCCCTCGGATCGCCGGATTCACGAGCTCCTCGGCGTGCTGCACCTGGACCCACCCGCAGTCGTCGGCGACACAGGATCGCACCGTCAGCGATCACACGATGACGGCGGTCGAGCGCTTGGGATTGGTGGAACGTAACCCGAGCTGATGGCTTAAGGAGGAGGACGAGGCGAGCGAGGAATACCGGCTCGGCACTGTGCTGAGACCGCCAATTCGTTCCACCTCAACCGACGGGGATCAAAAGATGACAGGAGGTGCACAAGGATGCGCGGCATCACGCGATCCATCCGGTTGTTCCGGGGATTTCGGACGGAAGGGCAAGATCCAGAGAGCTTTTACCGATTGTTGGGCGACGACACCGTTCGGGAGATCTCTCGCTACTGCCAGCTGACGGGTGCCCGCGTCATCGATATCGGTGGCGCTTCAGGCTATGTGGGCGATGCACTTATGGAAGCGGGTGCCTGCACGCTCACCGTCGAGTACGACTGGTCTCAAATCGTCCAGCACGGCCGGCGCCTCCGTCATGGTGTCCAAGGGGACGGCCGTGCCCTACCTATTTTCGACGCGGCGTTCGACGTCGCGTACAGCTCCAATGTCCTGGAGCACGTCACCGACCCTGAGCGGATGCTCCACGAGATGGTCCGCACCGTGACCCCGGGAGGCATCGTTTTCGTGACCTACACGAACTGGCTCTCGCCGTGGGGTGGGCACGAAACTTCCCCGTGGCACTACCTCGGGGGGGACCGCGCTGTTCGCCGGTATCACCGCCGCCACGGCCAACTTCCCGCCACCCAATACGGGGTCAACCTCTTCAATCTCCCGATTGCCAGGGTGCTCGGATGGGCACGTAGGTGCCCAGATGTCGACGTCCTCGACGCATTCCCTCGCTATTACCCGCATTGGACATGGCCGCTGGTGAGGATTCCGGGTCTACGCGAGGTGGCTACCTGGAACCTCGCACTCGTTTTACGGCGCCGACCGACCGCCGCGACGCCGCCCCTGCTCTCAGCAGTAGCCCTGACACCAAGCAGGCGGTGCTCTCCGAGCCGATGGAAGCGCTGACGAACGGATTGGTGGCAGCAGATCGGGCGAAGGAGTCCGCACAATGAGCGACAACACGGTGCCGGATGGCCGGAGAGGGGAAAATCCGCCTGCCGATGCCTTTGTCACCGCGACTCGGTCTGCCCTCCCATCTGTTGCAGCAGGATGCCGAGACCGCCGGGACGCTAGGGCGATCGGACCGTAGTACAGGCGCGGCGAGCGCATGAGTAGGACCGTTGCCTCTGGGGTCGGCGGGATTGATCGATGAGTACGCAGAGCGATCCGGATCCCTCGACGGCATGGCTGACGCGACCGGCGAGATTTCCGGCTGAGGAGGACCAAACCCGCCGAGGCCGGCTCCTGACCTTCCCGGTCGCCGGCCACCGTCAACCGCCCGCTCCCAGCGCGACCTCGCCTCGTCCGCTTCCTCACTGGACGCTCGCCATCGTCGGCGCGAGTGCCCTGCTTGTCAGCTTCGCTCAGGCGCCCGGCCGCATCGTCTCCGACACGAGCCTCCCCCTCGTGATGTCGCCGATCGTCACCATGTCGAATGCGCTGCACCTCTGGGATCCGACGATGTGGAGCGGGTCGGTCGATACCTTGAGTTTTGGCTACATCTTCCCAATGGGTGCGTTCTACGCGCTCGGGCACCTGCTGCACGTGCCGGTTTGGTGCAGCGAGCGGATCTGGCTCGCGCTGTTGCTCAGTACCGGATTCTGGGGCATGGTGCGACTTGCCGAGGCCCTGGGAATCGGAACCCGGCGCGGTCGCCTGCTCGGAGCCATCGCCTACTGCATCGCCCCGATTGTCGTCACCTGGACTCCGACGACGGGGACGCTGCTCGCGGTTGTGCTTTTGCCTTGGGTGCTCGTCCCGCTCGTGCGGGGGTCGACCAGCGGCTCACCGCGGCGGGCTGCGTTCGTCTCGGGTATCGCCGTCGCGCTGATGGGAGGCGTGAATTCGGCGGTCGTCGTGGCAACGCTGCCGGTCGGGGCCGTGTGGCTGCTCACCCGTCAGCCCGGCCGTCGACGGCGCGCGCTGATCGGCTGGTGGATCGTCGCCCTCATCATGGCCTGTTTCTGGTGGGCCGCCGCCCTCGCAATCGACAGCCGCTTCGGTTACAACTACCTCCCCTATACGGAGACTGCCAGTATCACGACCGCGACCGGGTCGCTCTTCGAGGCGCTCCGCGGCGCTTCGTTCTGGTTGGACCACTACACGCTCGGGGGACCGCTCCTCCCTGGCGCGTGGACGCTTGTGTCATCAGTCGGTGCCATCCTGGCCACCACGGTCCTCGTTGCGCTGGGCTTGGCCGGTTTGGCCCGGCGCATTCCGGAACGGCTCTTCTTGGTGGCAAGCCTCGCCGTCGGCGTGGTCGTCATCGCTGCGGGCTACGGAGGGGCGCTTGGCGGACCCGCCACGCATTCGGTACAGAACCTGATCGGCGGCCCCCTGGCCCCGCTCCGCAACGTGAGCAAGTTCTCCCCTGACGTCGCCCTGCCATTGGCCCTGGGCGTCGCCAGCATCACGTCGCTGCCGTTGCGGTCACGTAGTCGAGCCGGACTTTCAACGCCCCCCCTCCGAGCCATCCTCCACCTCGTCATGGCTATCGTCGTTGCGGTCGCCGTCATCGTTGCTGCCGCGCCGTTCTGGCAGAGGCAGCTGTACATGCAAGGCGCCTTCACTGCCATCCCGGGCTATTGGTCGCAGGCGGCGAACTGGCTCGACGCACACCAGGACCACGGCACCGCGCTCCTGGCCCCCGGGGCGGCTTCTGGCGATTACGCCTGGGGCCAGCCAATCGAGGAGCCACTTTCGGTCTTGGCCTCGACCTCGTGGAGCGTACGGTCGCTTATCCCTGTCGGCTCCAACGGCAACGATCAGGTGCTCGACACCGTCGAAGCGTCCCTCGACCAAGGGGTGGCGGAGCCGCACATGGCGGACTTCCTGGCGCGCGCGGGTTTCGACTATGTCGTCGTGCGCAACGACCTCGATCTCGCCACTACCGGGGCCCCCGAACCGGCCCAGGTGAGGCAGGTGCTGGCGCAGACGCCCGGACTGCGCCTAGTCGCTTCTTTCGGTCCGGTGATTTCGAAGAAACAGGCCAACCCGAGTGGGATGCCGGTCTATGACGATCCGTCGATGACCAAGGGTCTGCGATCGGTCCAGATCTACCGGGTGGTTCCCCCCGCGCCGCTGGTACGGACCTACCCGGCGTCGGACCCCGTCCTCGTCAGCGGCTCGGCTTCGTCGTTGCTCGGATTGCTCAATGCCGGAATCCTCCAAGGTCGCGCCGCCATCCTGGCGGGTGACATCGGGAGCCGGGTGGCTGCGACGGCGCCGGGCGTGTCGTGGGCTGATACCGACGGCAACCAGCGCCGCGACGTTGCTTTCGGCGCGATACGAAACAACGAGTCCTACGACCTCGGCCCAGGCCAGCAAAGCTCGGTCGCCCAGCCACACGTCCCGCAGAATCTCGCTGTGGTGGCCGGGACCGAGCACCAGACGGTTGCCGAGGCGCTCGGTGGCGCCAGCACATCCGCTTCGACCTTCTCGTCCCAGTCCGTGTCCGCTTCGACCTTCTCGTCCACTCCGCTGGCCCTCGACGCGGCCGAGGGACCCTCCGCGGCATTCGACGACGAACGGGGGACTGCATGGGTTGCCAACGCGACCAATGACTCCATCGGGCAGTGGGCCCAAATCGACTTTGGGCGTTCTGTCGACCTGCACACCATCACGGTGCGCCCGTTGGCCGACGGTCCCCAGCGGCCGACGGTGACCGCCGTGACCGTGACCACCGCACAGGGGTCCGTGCTCCGCCGTCTGCGCGACGGAAATAACACAATCAGCGCCCCGGGCGGACCGAGTACCTGGCTCCGCGTCACGCTTTCTGGAGTTGAGCCGGCACGGTCGCGTCCGCTGAACGGCTACCCCCTGGGCGCAGGTCTTACCTCCGTCAGCATTCCGGGCGTTCAGTTCGTCCCCGCACTGCGCTTACCCGCCGATGAGGTCTCGGCCTTCGCGACGAGCGGCAACCGGGTGACCTTCGCGTTCAGCGCCCCCGTGCCCAATGCCACTATGAATCTCGGCCAGGCCGACGACGACGACCCGCTCATGGTGCGGCGATTCGACGCGCCCGCAGCGGCGAAGCTCATGATGATCGGTCAGGCGGTGCCGATTGCCAGCCCGGCGCTGTCTTCGCTGATTCCGAAGGTGGCCTCGAACGTGCAGGTGACGGCCACTTCCACCCTCGGTGAGCTGCCGCGCTTCAATGCGTCAAACCTGGTGGCCGGAACGGGAGTGCCCTGGATCGCCGGCCAGAACGACAGGCGACCTGCTCTCACCGTCAGCTGGTCCGGCGACCGGACCGTGAGCTCCATCGTGGTCCGACCGACCAGCGAGGCTTCCCACCCACTGCGCGTGCAGATCATCAGCCCTGCGGGCCGCGCCGTAGTCAGAGTGCCGGCGCACGGAGGCACGCTGCGATTCCCACCGATGACCACCGATTCCCTGACCATTCGCTTCGTCAAGGAGACCCGCGCCGTCGGCCAGGTCCCGGGCAGCGGAACGAGGATCTTCATGCCCGTCGGCATCCGGGAGCTGAGCATCCCTGCATTGGGGAAGGTGACGGCCACGCTGCCATCCAACCGGACGGCTGATCTCCCTTGTGGCCAAGGTCCTTCGGTTCGGCTGGACGGGAGGGTGCTCCCTACCAAAATGCTCGGCGACGTTTCGGATCTCGAGAACCTGACGCCGATGGGGCTCGTGGTCTGCGGCGGCCCGATCGCCGTCGGCCGCGGTGACCACGTTCTGGTGGCCGGACGCCTCGGGGGAGCCTTCAAGGTGACCTCGCTCCAAGCGATCCCCGCCACGAGCTTGCCCGATCCGGCTGGGCGGTCCGTACGCATCACGGGTCCCTGGACCTCCGCCACCCGCTCCGTGCAGGTCAGCGCCGGGGCGGCCTCCTACCTTGCGGTGGCCCAGAACTACAACGCCGGCTGGAAGGCGACCCTTGACGGGCGTTCGCTCCAATCCGTTCGCCTGGACGGGTGGGAGCAAGCCTGGGTGCTACCGGGCGGGCGTGGAGGGACCGTCGTCATGACCATGCCGGCTGACGCCTGGTACCGCACGGCGCTGCTGGTCGGAGCCGTGCTGCTCGCCCTGCTGGCTGTGTGCGCTCTGGTCAAACGTGGCCAACACGATTATGCACAGGCCGGCGAGCGCCAGCCGCCACATGTTGCGCTGCTCGGCGCGTTCGGCTTCGTCGTGCTCGCGCTCGTCTGCGGTCCCGTCGCCCTGGTCTTGTTACCGTTGCTCTACGTCGGGCGACGGTGGGGACGAACTCCGCTCGCACTCATTGCCGCCGGCGGATTCATTGCCGCCGGCGTCGCCGTGGCCACCTCGCCTGGAGCCCAGCCCGGATCGGTTTCCGGCGCCTTCGGTTGGCCGGCACAAGCGGGTGCGTCGATTGCGCTCGCGGCGATCCTCGCCGGCCTGGCTGCTCGTGACCGGCACGGCACAACCACCACGGCGGCTTCGGAGAGCCGCACCGACCCCGCGAGGACATTCTGATGGCGCTGCGCACGCTCCGCGAAAGCCCCCCCGATACCGCGCGCTCCCCGCGTCGTTCGGCTGTCGGCGGGGCAGTGCTCTGGGCGGGCACCGTCGCCTACGGCGGTTCGACCGTGGCTCTGCTCGCCGTCCTGTCACGATATTCCAGCAACACCGCATTCTCCGCTGTGGCCGCGCTCCTCGGGCTCGCATTCGTGGTCCTCCTGATCCCGTCCGGCATCACCCTGCGCAGCGCATCGCTCGTAGCGGACGGCCGTCCGCCCCCGCGCTGACGGTTCGCTCCAGCTGCTTGATCGGTGGGGTGTCCTTGGCGTTGTCGCCACTCCTGGGCTTTCTGCTCCACGTCAGCGTCCTCGCCGCAGCCATCGTCATGATTCAGATGCTCGTGGCCATTCCATTGGCAATCCGGCAAGGCGCGCTGTTGGGCCAGCACCGATTCGACGTGCTCGGCACCAACCTCGTGATCGAAGGCACCGCCCGCTTTGTTCTGGGAGCCCTGGCAGGCGTTGCGCTGGGCGTCACAGGCTTGGCCATAGGACTCTGCGCCGGGACCGCCGTCGCGCTCTTCGTGGCGCCCAAATGGCAATCCGAAACCGCACTGGTCGAGCGGCCTCGCACCTCACTCACGGCGACTTCTGCCTCCCTGGCCCTGCTCGGGCTGTTCGTACAGTTGGACGTCCTCATCGCACCGTCGGTCGTCGAGCGGGGCGGAGCCACCGCCTACGATCTGGCGGCCGTGCCCTCAAAGGGCGTCTACCTCTCGCTGCTCGCGATTGGCCCACTCATCTTTCCCTCCGTACGCGGCCGACCGGACCGCCGCTTCGTGCTGAGGACGGCTTCGATTTCACTCGCATTCGGTGTTGCCTGCACGGGCATCCTCGTTTTGTTCCGGCACCTGATCGGCTCGGTGCTCGGCCGCCCGGCAGCCGACCCGCTGGAACTGGCCCTGCTCGGGTTGGCGATGGCGCTGGCCGGCGCCACGGGGATCGCCATCAGCGCGGGCATCGCCCAGGGGTTGAAACACCCGTGGCCTCCCCTCGCCCTGGGGATCGTCGCCCTGCTCTCCTGCTGGCTCTGGCATCCGGGCGGGCTCGCCTTTTCGGTCGTCGTGGTGATGAGTCAGGCAGTTGCAACGGTGCTCTGTCTCGCGAACTGCATGAGGGGTGTCAGGCAGGCGCCAAAGGGAGAGGAGGAGATCATGGAGCTCTTCGCCGAGGCGGGCGACCCGCTCGTGCCAGCCCAGGCGGTTGGGAGATTGCCTGAGTCGAGTGCCGATGCCGCCGCCGGTTCTCCGCAGTCTGCTGCTCCGCTGGGCCGCGACGAGGCCGCACGAGACCGACTCGATCAGCGCCTGTGGATCGTGGCCGTCACCTGGCGCGACCTGGCGCACCCGTCCGCGGGAGGGGCCGAGGTATTGATGGATCGCGTCTTGAATGGCCTGCACCAGCGGGGGCACCGTGTCACCTTGGTCTGCGGTGGTCCCGTATCCGAGCACCCCTACGAAGTCGTCGACGCCGGGGGCACCTATTCGCAATATCTCCGCGCTCCGGCCATTTGTCTTCATAGGTTCCGCCAAGCGGACGTCGTAATCGACGCGCAGAACGGCATGCCTTTCTTCTCACCGCTCTGGCGCCGACGCCCCTCAGTGTGCCTCGTCCATCACGTGCACACCGATCAGTGGGACACACGATTTCCCCGCCCGGTCGCCCGCGTCCTGCAAGGCGCCGAGCATGACCTCATGCCACTCGTCTACCGCAATCGGCGTTACGTGGCGATCTCACGCTCGACCCAGCGTGCGCTCGGCACGCTGGGTGTGCCCGCCGAATCCGTGACGGTGATCGAATCCGGCGTGGATCTCCACCACGGGGACGTCCCGCCCAGGTCGGCCGAGCCGTTGCTGTTGTCCCTCAACCGGCTCGTACCCCACAAGCGGATCGATCTATTGCTCCGCGCCTGGGAGGTCGCCAGCCCTCATGTGCCTGGTCGCCTGGTGGTCGCGGGCGATGGGCCCCTGCTCGGAGATCTCCGCCGACAAGCGGCACGGCTGCGTCGGGTAGAGGTCCTTGGACGTGTGAGCGAGCAGGAAAAAGTGGAACTCCTCGCCCGCGCCTGGGGCGTGCTCAGCGTGGCTCACCATGAAGGATGGGGCATGTCGATGCTCGAAGGAGCCGTCTTCGGCACGCCTGCGCTGGCTGTCGACGCACCGGGAATCCGGGACGCGGTGATCGACGGGGTGACCGGACGCCTCGTCCCAGGCGATAGGGAATCGGCGCTGCCCGAGGTATTCGGCCAGGCCATGGTGTCGTTCGTCAACGAACATGGTCGACGGGCCGAGCTCGGCGCCGCTGCGCGCCTTCGGGCTGAGGAGTTGGGATGGGACCGATCAATTGACCGCTGGGAGCGGGTGTTGCTTGAAGCCTCGACGTCGAAATGAGCGAGAGCACCCACCGCAGCGCTTCATGCGCGCCCTATGCCTTCCCAACGCAGACCGCAATGCCGCTACGCCCCTTGCTCGGCTCAACCGTGATGAGCCGAGCGTCTGGGCTGCGGGCGTCCCTCGCAAGCCATTTTTTTTGCGGTCAGCTGATTCAAGGTCGAGCGGCGGGGTAATTGATACGACGTGAGTGTATCGCTTTCCGAAAAAGGAACACGAGCCGAGTCCAACGAGATCCTAGAGGCGAAGTCATTGATGACGCAGTCGTCATTGACATGGCCGACGGCGTCGCGGTTCAAGGACATATGGAAGGGCAGGCGCGAGATACGGAATTGGTGGTTCGTGTTTCCCATCGCCGCTCTGGTCCATGCACAGATGGTACGAGGGCGCGACTGGCCAAAAGGCTTTGGAAACATTCCTGTCCGGCTGACGTTGCGTTCTGGCCATCGGATTTCGTGTCGAGCCAACGAAGTATTTCAGATCGTTGAAGTCTTCATATCGGGTGACTACGAGAATCCGGAGATCCCATACTCTCGGGCACGCACGATCCTTGACGTCGGCGCCAATATAGGTGTTTCCACTATTTGGTTCTCTGAGCATTGCCCATTCGCTCGAATCTTCGCCGTCGAGCCAAGTTCGGAAACGAGTGCTCGCCTCCTCCAAAATATCGAACGCAATGGACTCGGGAACCGCGTTTCAGTTCTCAATGTGGCCCTGGGGAAGGGCGGCCAGCCGTTGTATCTGGTCTTTGGCGAACATTCCGGTCTTGCTCACACCGACACCGAACCTCACGAGGGCAGTCAGATGGTTTGGTCAGCGGATCTCAGGACTGTCCTTGAGATCGTGGGCGGACACGTGGACGTGATGAAAATCGATTGTGAAGGAGCCGAATACGAGATCATTCTCGGAGCCGATGACCGCACACTTTCCCAGATTGACAGCATCGTTGGCGAATATCACGGCCCCAACATGAGTGATCACGCCAGCCTATTTTCACGTCTTGAAGAGGCGGGCTTCAAAGTTTCACACGAGGGGCCTTCTCAACCGTCAATTGAGGTAGGTATGTTCAGCGCGGTCCGACCCACAGCCTGAGGGTCGCACGACCCGCCATGTTCCGGGTCAACCAGCCGCAGCCTAGGATGGCGGATCAAGGGGTGATGTCGACGAAGCGGGGTTGGTACTCGTGGTCGTCTTGCTCCAGCGAACTCAAACCGTTGGACGAATCGATGCTGTAGGACGCCACGAGTCCGTCGGCGGTGAGTTCGGGATGGAACGTAGCCATATAGGCGATTTCGTTGGAGTAAGTTGCTGTCTCGGGGATTGTGTAGGCGTTGGCCGACCAGCTCCAGGGACCCGTCGGCGAGCATGAGAACGTGAGGTACAGGTAGTAGTCGCTCCCTGAACCGCCCACTCCCACCCCCATGAAGCCGCTTGCGTTCTCGAGGGGGATGATGCCGTTGACCAGCGGGGTCGCCGTGACCGCGGCATTGAGTTCACCGGAAACCCAGCTCGATCCATTCCAGTAGGTCCACTGCGAGAAGTCCAGCGTCTGTCCAACTGGCACGCGGGCGACCTTCAACCCATACCAGATACCAGCGTTTGTGTTGAAATCGATGCCGTAGATGTAGTCGTACCCGCCGCTTTGGACCATGGCGTTGCCCCACTGAGTCCACCGGTCGGTCGGGACGTCTTCGACCGAGCTCAGGGTTGGGGTGCCCGAGGCCAGTGACAAAATCGCTATGGCGGATCGACCTGTGTAGGTGCCGAAGATGCTCCCTGACTGGGATGTGAGCTCTTGCACGAAGACGAGTTGCTGGCCGTCCTCCATGTACGTCGCGCCAATCTGCCACCCGTCACCCGGGTTCTCCGTATCGGGCAGCAGTCCCGACGGGGCGCTGGAAGTGCCAGCGAGGTTGGATTCGAGATCAGGCATGGTGCCGACGAGCTCACTGTCGTCGACCAGTCCCTTGAAGTTGGTGATCTGGCCGTTCTCTGCTGCGGTACCGGCCAGAGTGTCGCCGAAGACGAAGGCTTCTTGCCCGTTCGGCAGCGCGGTTGAGAACCCGGCGTCGCCGCCGATCCAGCCGGGTCCGCTCTGGTTGTCGACGAGCGAGTCCAGCGAAGCATCGGGTGTCACTGTCGGAAGCGTGGTCGGCGCGCAGTCATCGCTGGACGGACCGCCCTGGATGTCCGCCTCGTCGTAGCCCGTCGTCATCGGGGGCACGACGCCCTGCGTCGTCGTGGTGGTGGTGCTCGTCGTGGTCGGCGGAATGGCCGTCGTCGTGGTGCTGGTGGGCGTCGACGTGGTTGGGCTCAGCGTTCCGCCGGCCGATGTCGCTGGCAACGGATCCGGCCCGAACGTCTGCTCACCTCCGTTTGCGGTGACCAGTCCATATCCACCACTGGAGGGAGCGACGACCATGCCCAAGACGCTCGAACCCGTGCCGCCGAGCGAACCGTAGTACAGCGCGTCGCCGAACGTGAACACGCCGCCGTCGGAGGCGACCATCCAATAGCCTCCGTTATCGGGTGTCGCGGCCATGCCCACAATTGGCTGGTCGAGTTGGATGGATCCGGTGGAACCGAAGAAGGCGGCGTCACCGTAGGAGAAGATTCCACCGTCGGAAGCGACGAGCCAGTAGCCGCCCCCGTCGGGCGTCGCCGCCATGCCCACAATGGGCTGGTTGAGTCGGATGGATCCCGTCGAGCCGAAGAAGCGGGCGTCTCCATAGCTGAAGATGCCACCGTCAGAGGCGACGAGCCAGTAGCCGCCCCCGTCGGGCGTTGCCGCCATGCCCACAATGGGCTGGTTGAGTCGGATGGATCCCGCCGAGCCGAAAAATTTGGCGTCTCCATAGCTGAAGATGCCACCGTCAGAGGCGACGAGCCAGTAGCCGCCTCCACTGGCCGTGCCCGTCATGCCCACAATGGGCTGGTTGAGTCGGTCTCCCGAGCCGCTCGGTGATCCGAGCTGGAGCGCATTGGCATGTGGTTCGACGTCACCGGAGGGCGTGGCAGTCCAGTAACCACCGCTCGGATCGGCGGCCAAGAGCCGACCCCCCCCGTACTGCCGCGCTGCGCTCGGCACGGCACCTGACGTACCCGAGGTAGCGGTGCTCGCCACCAGCGCCATGAGAAAACCGCCCACGAGTGTCACAACAAGGGCCAAGTAGCACCGGCGTGTCCACCGCAGGCGCGGTGTACACCCCATCAATCGCATGTATCCCCCTCCTGGCCGGCGCGACCTGCCGCGTCGGAGCCCGACTAGCTCTACCGCCGCGACTAGACCACTGTGGACGCTGACGGGTTTGGGGAACTGCGTCAAGCATTCACGCTGCATGCGCTGCAGCGCCCACCGCGTCGCAACCTTTCAGAAACGACAGATAGCTCAAACGGCAGTGTCATCGCTGTCGCCGGGCTCGGCATGGCCCCGGTCCAATAGCCCACTATCACCTGGTCCCGGGAAAGGCTTTGGGGTCGTGCGCTTCTGGGGCGTTCGAAACGAGGGATGCACTCGCTACTCGGATTGCTCGCGAGCGTGTCGATACGTGCGGCCCTCAATGCCAGTGGGGTTCCATCTGCGGGACTGGCGATGGTGCCGGGGCCAGCCGACCGGTATCGGGATATCTACGAGGCCCGGCACCCCAAAGTGATACGACGCTCAGCGACCATCGCTTCGCGTTTGAGGGAGATCGGGGTTATCTCCGGTGCATGTTCTGTTCATGGCGGGTGGGAGGGCTCCGTCGGCGCCAAGATGGCTGGGCGGGGCAGGGGCCGGGGGCGGGCCGGCCGTCCTCGCCGTCGCCGAATGTGGCTACGTCAACCCTCCGGGCGCTTTCTTGGATTGAGCACCGAGGGCCTGCCAGGGCACTTGCTGGCTGTAGCCGAGGTTTGGCTTGCACGTTGGTAGCGTCGGTGCC
>CAWKJX010000015.1:0-14679 GCA_963850095.1 uncultured Acidimicrobiaceae bacterium
CGCTTCAGACGACCAAGCCCCGGCCGGTGATCAGCGGGAGGTCGAGCGCGGTCACCAGGCCCGGCGGGGCAGCGATCACCGCCGGGACGGAGTTGACCAGGCGCATGGCGGTCGCCTTCAGGCCGGCTGTGTTGTGGTCGCCGTCGGTCCCCATGAGCTGCAGGTCGATCGTGTAGTTGGGCTCGCCGGTGATCTGCACCCGGTAGCACCCGTGGCCGGCGGGCTGCGGCCACTGTGCGCCGAGGTCGTCGCGCAGGCGGGTGACGTGCTCGAGCACCACGACGGCGCGGTCGCCGACCATGCCGCGCACCTCGAAGTGGAGCGCGGCGGCGGTGCCCTGCGCGATGGTTCCGGCGTCGATCTCGAAGTCCTCGGGGGCGGCCTCGCGCTCGTACCACTCGGTGACTTCCGTGAGGGTGAGGCCGAGCCCGGCCGCGATCTGCCGCACGACGCTGCCCCAGGCCATGGTCAACACGCCCGGTGAGAGCAGCATCGGGACGTCGCGCATGTCGCGGCCGAAGCCCATGATCTCGAAGAGCACCATCGGCTGGTTGTACGTGTTGTAGTTGAGGACCTCCGAGCAGCGCACCTCCTCGATGCGCTCGCTGATCCCCGAGAGGACCAGGGGCAGGGCGTCGTTGGCGAATCCGGGGTCGACGCCGTTGACGAACAGCGAGACGCCCGCGCGCTCCGCCGCGGCGATGACCGGCGCGGCAAGTGGGTCGCCGGGATCGGGGAACTGCAGCATGACCGGGCTCGAAGAGACCACGTTGATCCCGGCGGAGAGAAAGCGCTGGAGATCGGCCACTGCTTCGAAGATGCGGTCGTCGGCCATGGCCGTGTGCACGATGCAATCCGGCCGCAGCGCGAGCAGGGTCTCGGTGTCGCTCGTGGCGGTCACGCCCAGGGAGCGGGCCAGGCCGGCCAGCTCGCCGGCGTCCTTACCCACTTTGGCCGGATTGGAGACGAAGAGGCCGACGAGATCGAGCTCGGGGTGGGCGTCGATCCCCGCCAAGGCATGTCGCCCGACGTTGCCGGTGCTCCACTGGACGACGCGGTAGGTCATGGGGCTACAGGTCCGGGAGGGAGAACTCGAGATTGGGCGACTGGAGGCCGCCGTCGACCTCGATCACCTTGCCCGTGACGTAGGAGCCCGCCGGCGAGACCAGGTAGAGGATGGTGGCGGCGATGTCGTCGACGTGGCCGAGCCGCTTGAGGGGCGTGGCGTCCTCCATGGCGGTGCGCAGCTCGTCGCTCGACATGACGATGTCGAGGGCGGACGTGGCCGTCGAGCCGACCCCGATGGCGTTGACCCGGATGCGGGGGGCGAGGTCCCGAGAGGCGAGCCGCGTGTACTGCTCCACCGCACCCTTCACTGTCCCGTAGCCCACGTAGCCCCGCCCGGCGACATGACCCATCACCGACGAGATGTTCACAATGGCCCCGCCGGGGTGGTCTCCGTCGAGCATGCGGGGCACCGCAGCGCGCACGAGGGCGTGCCCGGCCGACACGTTGAACCGGAAGGCCTCTTCGAGGAAGCGCGGTGACGTATCGAGCAGCGGACGAGGCATGGCGCCGCCCATGTTGTTGACCACGATGTCGAGCCGGCCGTACTCGTTCCACGCCGCCTCGGCCAACGACGCCATCAGGTCGAAATCGGTCAGGTCACCCGGGACGACGAGGGCTCGTCGTCCGGCCTCCTCAACCTGTTTGGCCACCGCGCGCAGCTGTTCTTCACTGCGGGCGGCGAGCACGACGTCGGCCCCGGCCTGTGCCAGGGCGACGGCGGCGGCGGCCCCGATGCCGCGGCCGCTCGCGCTGACGACGGCGACCTGGTCGGTCACGAGGAACCTGTCGAGGATCATCCGGCGAATGTACCTGGTGCGGTGGAGGTGGCGGCGGGGAGGTCGAAGATGCCGGCAGTTCGGTCGGGCAGCGCAACCACACAGACGACCCCGGCCCTCCGCGACCGGCGTCTCCCGGTCATCCGGATCCGATGGTAGGGGCCCGGGTGCCGGCTTAGTAGGGCCACTGGTCCCGGCGAGACGGAACCGGGCCGGGTTGGGCACGGGTCGTGCTCGGGCGTCGCGCGGGCGTTGACCTCGTGTACCGAGTCAGGCCAGGCGGTCCAACAGATGCTGCCCGACCCTCAGAGCGTTGGCGATGATGGTGAGCGTCGGGTTGACCGCTCCGATCGAAACGAAAAAGCTGGAGTCCACCACGTACAGGTTGTCGAGTTCGTGCGCCTTGCAATTCACGTCGAGGACGGAGGTCGCGGGATCGGTGCCGAACCGAACGGTGCCGGCCTGGTGGGCCGTCGCCGCGATGTTCATTCCCTCGTGCAGATAGACACCACGCTGGTGTGACTTCTTGTGGAAGCCGAGCTCGGCCAGCATCGAATCGAATTTCCGGCGCATCCGCGTCAAACCCTCGAGGTTGTTGTCCTTGGGGAGCGCGAGGCGGACGGTGCCGTCCTTGTCGAGGGTGATCCGGCTGTCAGCGCGTGGGAGGTCCTCGGAGGACATCCAGAAGTCGACACCGTGGCGGGCGACGTCTTCCAGCGCGCCACGTGGGGTCATCTTGGCCCCCCAGGCCACGAAATGTGGGGCCATGGCTCGTAGCTGCTCGCCGTCGGACTTGCCCAGCATCTGGATGCTTCCCCACGGATAGTCCCAGCCCTCGCCCTTGAGGTACCAGTCGTTCATCACCAGCGTCTTCTGGAGGCGCGTCGGATTGGGCGTGCGCGAGAGGGCCATGACGGCGGTGTTGTTGTGCCGGACGTAGTTGCGTCCGACCTGGTCCGAGCCATTGGCGAGGCCGCGCGGGTACACGTCGTTCCACGAGCCGAGCAGCAGCAATGCGCTGTTGAGCGCTCCACAGGAGACCACGACGACGTCGCCCGAGTAACGGGCGGGCGAGCCGTCCGCCAGTTCGGCCACCACCTCGGTCACCTGCTTGCCGCTCGCGTCCGTCTCCAATTTGGTGACCCGTGCGTCGGTCACGAGAGTCACGTTCGGGTGCTCCAGGGCCGGGTCGACGCACACGACCTGCGCGTCCGCCTTGCCGTTGACGAGGCAGGGGAATCCGTCCACACGGTCACAGCGGATGCAGGCGCTGGCGTGCGTGGCATCTCCGTGCTCGTCCTGGTCCAGCATCACTCCGAGGGGTAGATGAGAGGGGTGCAGCCCGAGCCTTACGAGGTCATCGTGAAGCTCCTGGACGCGTGGCTCGTGGCGGACCGCCGGGTAAGGGAAGTCGGCGCTGCGTGGACCGTCTGTGGGGTCCTCGCCCGCGGCGCCGTGCACGTGGTAGAGCCGCTCGGCCTCGGTGTAGAAGGGCTCGAAGTCCTGGTAGGAAAGAGGCCAGGCCGGCGAGAGCCCGCCGTGGTGTTGAATCAGGCCAAAGTCCTCCGGCCGCAGGCGGAACAGCGCGGCCCCGTAGAATTTCGTGTTCCCCCCCACGTAGTAGTTCTGCTCGGGCGAGAAGTCGTTGCCTTCGTCGTCGAGCCATTCCTCGGTGCAGTGGTACTTCGCCCGCACGAAGACGGCGGAGGTCTCCCAGTTGTCTCTTTCTCGCGGGAGGTAGGGACCTCTCTCCAGCAGCAAGATGCGCTTACCGGACGGTGCCAGCTTCCACGCCAGCGTGCCGCCTCCGGCGCCGGTTCCGATGATGACCACGTCGTAGTGGTCCGGCTCTGGCATCAGCCCTCCTCGGATCCTGTCACTCGGGTCACCTTGTCTCCTCGGTCACGAGCAGCCCTGCCGCGCCCAGGCCTGGCCCTCGCGACATCGGCGCCTGTTGGTCTCTCGGGGTCAAGCGGTCCCCGTTGGAGGTGGCGTCGGCGGACGGTCGACTCCAACCGCGCCGCTCGAGGCGAGGCCCTCCGCCGAACGGATCTTTTCGACGAGCTGCCCAAAGCTGTCGCCGTCCTCGAGGATGGGGAAGGGCTTGGGCATGACCTTCTCCTTGACCTCGTCGGGCAGGCTCAGATCGCCGCCGGTGTGGCCCACGCTGAACACGCGCTCGGGCCGGGCTCGCCCGATCATGGCCCGGGCCCAGCGCCAGATCGCGGCGAACCGGTTGCCGAAGCCATTGAGGAAGCCGAGGTGCACGAACATCCAGACGACCCAACCGGGGAACCCGCCGAGCCGGATGCGCCGAAAGCTCACGATGGCCTTGAAGCGGCCGATGGCGGCCGCGCTCCCCAGGTCGCGGTACTTGAACGGCACGCTGTCCTCGCCTTTCTGGCGCCGTTTGATGGTGTTGGCCGCATGCAGGCCGCCCTGCATGGCCACCTCACAGACGCCGGGAAGGTTGTTGATGGTGGCCATGTCGCCGACGGCAAACACCTCGGGGTGCCCCGGAAGACTCAGGTCGGGCAACACCGCGATCCGGCCGGCCCGGTCGGTCTCGGCTCCGCTGGCCTCTGCCAGTTTCTGTGCCAGCGGCGAAGCCTGGACGCCGGCGGCCCAGATGACAGTGCCGCTCTCGAACCGGCCCTTCGTCCCGTCCGCGGCCTCCGTGTCCACCCCGAGCGCGTCCACGCCGACGACCCGCAGTCCCATCTGAAGCTCGACGCCCATCTTCTGGAGTTCGCGTGAGGCACGGTCGGACAGACGGTCGCCGAAGTTGGCCAGCGGCTGCTTGCCTCCGTCGACGAGCAGCACCCGGACAGTGGTCGGGTCAATGCTGCGGAACTCTCCCTTGAGGCTCCGGGCGGCCAGTTCGCGGATCTGGCCGGCGAGCTCGACACCAGTGGGTCCCGCGCCGACGATCACGAAGGTCATCCAGAAGCGCTGCAATGCGGGATCGGTGAGCGTTTCGGCGATCTCCAAAGCGCCGTAGACGCGGCGCCGCAATTCCATCGCGTCATCGATGGTCTTCATGCCGGGAGCGATCAGCGAGTACTCGTCGTGCCCGAAGTACGACTGCCCCGCACCGGCGGCGACGATGAGGCTGTCGTAGGGGAACTCACCCGCCAGACCGGGGATGGTGCCGTGCTTCACCACTCGCCGCTCGAGGTCGAACCCGGACACGGTGGAGATGAGGACGCGCACGTTCTCGTGGCGTCGCAGCATGTGGCGCAGGACCGGCGAGATCGCCCCGGGCGACAGGATCCCCGTGGCCACCTGGTAGAGCAGCGGCTGGAACAGGTGGTGGTTCCGCCGGTCGATCAGCGTGATGTCGAACTGGTCCGAGCGGGCCAGGAGCCGGGTAGCCGGCAGGCCGCCGAAGCCGCCACCGACGACCACGACGCGGTGCCGCTCAGGTGATTCCATCAGGGTGCCGTCCGCTGTCTACGTGGCGGAGTCGGCGTTCTCCGCCTCGATCAGGCGCCCGACCGCATCGATGAGGGCGAGGTGGGTAAAGGCCTGAGGGAAGTTGCCCAGGTGCTCACCGGTGGAAGCGTCGATCTCCTCGGCATAAAGCTGCAGCGGGCTGGCGAAGTTGAGCAGCTTCTGACAGAGCGCGGTGGCCCGGTCTTTCTCGCCGATCATGGCCAGGGCGGTGACGAGCCAGAAGGAACAGATCGTGAACGTCCCCTCCTTGCCCTCGAAACCGGTGTCCGTGCTGTCGACCTTGTAGCGCAGGACCAGGCCGTCCTCCGTGAGCTCGTCGGCGATGGCCAGCACCGTCGCCCGCACCCTCTCGTCGTCGGGAGGCAGGAAGTCGAGAATCGGGATGAGGAGCAGCGACGCGTCGAGCTCGTCATTCTCGTAGGACTGGCGGAACCGGCCCTGCGCGTCGACGCCCTTGTCGAGGATCTCGGAGCGGAGGTCGTCCGCGGCCTTGCGCCAGCTGGCGGCGCGCTCCTCGTCGACGCGGATGCGGGCCATTTCTGCGCCCCGGTCCATGGCCACCCAGCACAGGACCTTGGACGCGGTGAAGTGCTGGGGGTCGCCCCGGATCTCCCAGATGCCCTGGTCGGGGTCGCCCGAACGGGCGATGGCAGTGTCGACCAGCGTGGCCAGGCCCTCCCAGGTCGCGCGCACGATCTGCGACGCCCCCTGCTGCAGCTGGATGTCGACGGCATCGAGGATCATGCCCCACACGTCGTTCTGGCGCTGGTTCCAGGCGCCGTTGCCGACGCGGACGGGGCGCGAGTTCCGCCAGCCCGTCAGGTGGTCCAGCGTCTGCTCGCTCAGATCCTTGCGGCCGTCGATGCCGTACATGATCTGCAGGTCGAACTCGCCGCCCGCGCCTCCGAGGGCCTCTATGACAAAGGCGAAGTACTCGAGCGCCTCCCAGTCGAAACCGAGCCGGTAGAGCGATCGCAGCATGAAAGACGAGTCGCGGATCCAGGTGTAGCGGTAGTCCCAGTTGCGCGCACCGCCCGGTGTCTCGGGGAGCGAGGTGGTCGCTGCCGCCATAATGGCGCCGGTGGGCGCGTAGCTGAGCCCCTTGAGGGTGAGGGCACTGCGCTCCATGTAGCTGCGCCACGGGTGATCGGGGAACGTGCCGTTGGACAGCCAGTCGCGCCAGTACGTGACGGTGTCGTCGCGCTGGGCGCGCGCCTCGTCGAGATCCGCCGGCGCGTGCCCCTCCCAGGCGAGCGAGACGAAACCGGCCTCGCCCTTCTCGAGCGTCGTCCGGGCATAAGCGCGTGCTTCGACCGAGGCAAGGCGGAGGCTCGAGCGCACGGTGACGACGGGGTCGCCCTCGGGAGGGCACACGGTCATCTCGCCGTAGCCGTCGCCGACGTAGTCCCACGAGCCGAGTTTGAGGCCGTACTCGAAGACCGGCACCGCATTGACCACCACGTCGACGCGACCCTCGATGCAGGTGGCGATCCGGACCAGCGTCCCGGTAGGTGCGAAATCAGCCGGGGCTCGTTTGTAGCCGGGGCGGCGGGTCGCGTCGTCGCAGCGTTCGACCACGAGGAAGTCCTCGACGAGCAACCAACCAGTCGGTGTGTGCCAGGTCGTCTCTAGGACCATCGTCCCAGGGACGTAGCGGCGGTGGTGGGGAACGTGGGTGTTCATCGGCCCGAATCGGAAGTTGCCGGCCGTGCGATCCAGCAACGCGCCGAAGATGCTCGGGGAGTCGGGACGGGGCAGGCAGAGCCACTCGATGGAGCCGTCCGGTGCCACCAGGCAACTGACCTCGCAGTCCGAGAGGAATCCGTAATCGGCGATCGGGGGGAAGTTGGCGGCCACCCTCGCCGCGTCGGTGTCCTCGGCCATGGCGTGATGCTACAGGGCTACCGCGTCGCCTCAGCCGTTGGTCCCGACGCCCGTGACGGGACGGTGGCCCCGGTGAATTCTCGGTGCGGCGGGGCCTTTCGCCCCTGTCCCGGCGGCCGGGCACAGGGTGTGGGCGGTAGCGTGACCGGGTCACTCGACGCCGCCCGTCCCGGGCGATGGATCGGAGGTTCACCGATGGCAGGGGTACTCGACGGCAAGGTCGCGATCGTGACCGGTGGCAACACGGGAATCGGCGCAACGGTCGTGTTGGCCCTCGTCCAGGCGGGAGCGAAGGTCGTCATCGACTGGGTGGCCAACGAACAGGCCGAGGATGACATCGAGCGCGAGATCGCCGGCTTGGGCGGCGTCGCCGTCGGGGTCCACGCCGACGTCTCGAAGGTCGAGGACATCCAAAGCCTGATCGACGCTGCAGTCTCGAACTTCGGCCGGCTCGACATCATGGTGAACAACGCGGGCATCGAAACTCGGACGTCCGTGCTCGACACCACCGAGGACCAGTTCGACAAGGTGATCGCCGTGAATTTCGAAGAGCGCGTTCTTCGGCACCCAGCTGGCCGCCAAGCAGATGATCGCCCAGGGCGATGGCGGGAGGATCATCAACATGACGTCGGTCCACGAGGACTGGCCCATGCCCGGCAACACCCCTTACTGCCTGTCGAAGGGCGGCATGCGCATGCTCACCCGGACCGCGGGCGTCGAGCTTGCCCCGCACGGCGTCCTCGTGATCGGCGTGGGACCGGGCGCAGTCGACACACCCATCAACAAGCAGACGATCAACGACCCGGCCGCGCTGGCCAAGCTCAACAGTGCCATCCCGATCGGGCGCCTTGCCCGGCCAGAGGAAATTGCCTCGATCGTGGCGTTCCTCTCCTCGCCCGGAGCGAGCTACGTCACGGCCACGACGATATTCACCGACGGCGGCATCATGCAGGGCAGCCCCGGCCTCTGATCCACCACTGGCTGGGCTTCGGCGCCGGCTCTAGGAGGACTTGGCTGGCGTCTCCACCCCGGGCGGAGGAGCGGCTTCTGGGCCTTCCTGGCCGCTCACCGGCGGCACCGAGAGGCGCTTGCGGAAGATGTGGTAGCCCCACGCCTGGTAGATGAGCACGATCGGCAAGATCACGATCGCGACCACCGTCATCACCTTCAAGGAGTACGAGGGACTCGCCGAGTTCTTGATCGTGAGGTCGTAGGCGGCGTTGGTGCTCGAGATCATCACCCGGGGATAGAGCTCGGTGAAGAGCGCGCCCACCGCTGCGGCAATGCCGATGGCGGCCGCGGTGAAGGCCCAACCCTCCGCCTTCGCCTGGGCGGCCCACGCGGCGCCGATGACGGCCATCAGGCCCAGGGCCTCTATGGGCTTGGGCACGAAGCCCGTGCTGAGGCCGACGTGGATCCAGGTCAAGAACCCGAAGCTGACCAGTACGGCTACGCCGCCGATGGCGGCCGAAGCCTTCTGGGCCCGTTGCTGGAGCTCCCCTGTCGTCTTGAGGGTCAGGTAGGTCGCGCCCATGAGGAGTGACAGCACCAGCAGGGTCAGTCCCGACCACAAGCCGAAGGGGGTCAGCAGGTCGAAGAAGTTGCCGGTGAACTCGTGCGAACTGTTGATGGGCAGGCCGTGGAGCAGATCGCCCAGGGCGACCCCCAGGAGGAACGGAATCAGGGCGCTGCCGATCGTCAGGGCCCAGCGCCAGGCACTGCGCCACCGGTGGTCGTCGAACTTGCGCTGGTACTCGAAGGACACCCCTCGTGCCATCAGGGCGGCCAGCAGGATGATCATGACCAGGTAGAGGGACGAGAACATCGTGGCGTACCAGCCCGGGAAGGCGGAGAACAGGATCGCCGCCGCCACGATCAGCCACACCTCGTTGCCGTCCCACACCGGCCCGATCGTGTTGACCAGCACGCGGCGCTCCACGTCGTTGCGGCCGATGAACGAGTGCAGCATGCCGACGCCGAAGTCGAATCCCTCCAGCACGAAGAAGCCGACCCAGAAGATGGCCGCGATGACGAACCAGAGGTCTCCGAGATTGAATCCTCCCATGTCGACCTCCTAGTAGACGAGGGCCAGGTCGTCCTCGTCCTCGTGGGACGAGTCGGATTCGGCGTCGGTGGATGTGGTGCCGGTGCTGCCCCCGCTGTCGGGCCCGCCCCCGCCTTCGGACGTCAGCTTGGCCAACGGGTCGTCGCCGATGGAGCGGCGGCCGAAGCGGATCATCAGCCATGCGCAGGAGACGCCGAGCACGGCGTAGATCAGGTAGAAGACGACGAGCGAGATCCAGACGTCCGTCGCCGAAACCGACGAGGACACGCCGTTCTTGGTCAACATGAGCCCCTGGACGATCCAGGGTTGCCTCCCGTTCTCGGTGAGCAACCAGCCGGCCGTGTTGATCAAGAAGGGCAGGATCACCACCCAGGGCGCGATGCGTAGGAACCATTTGGCGCGGTCGAGCTTGTGGCGGTACAGGAGCCAGGCCCCCCACAGCGCGAAGAGGAAGACCAGCGAGCCGAGGTAGGCCATGACCCGCATGGACCAGTACTGGATGAAGACGTTGGGGATGTAGTTCCCCGGCCCATACTCCTTTTGGTACTGCGCGTTCAGGTTGTTGAGCCCCTGGACGGTGCCGTCGACGTGGTTGGTGGCCAAGATGGACAACAGGTCGGGGACCTCCAAGATCTGGGTGGGGGTCTCGTCGTTGATCCCGCCGCCGATCTGGAAGAGCGAGAACGGGCAGTGGCTGTCGCACGTGGTCCACAGCGCCTCGGCAGCGGCGATCTTCATCGGCTGGTACGTGCCTTCCACGACGCCGAGCTCGCTGCCCACGAAGAGGTTGAAGGCGACGCTCGGCAACAGGACCACCAGCGAGATGACGGCGGTGCGCCGGAAGGCCTCGACCTGGTTCTTCCGGTAGAGGTGCCAGGCCGACACCGCGAGCATCACCGCCGCGCCCGTCACGAGGGACGCCACGACGACGTGGGTGTAGCCCCACAAGAAGACGGGATTCGTGAACAGCGCCCAGATGTTGTTGAGCTGGGGCTGATGGGTGCTGTTGTTCGTCGTGTAGCCGACCGGGTGCTGCATCCACGAGTTGGCCGCCATGATGAAGGCCGCGGAGAGCATCGTGCCCGCCGCCACCAGCCAGATACAGGCCAGGTGCGCCTTCTTAGACAGGCGGTTCCACCCGAAGATCCAGATGCCGAGGAAGGTCGACTCCAAGAAGAACGCGGCCAGCCCCTCCATGGCCAGCGGCCCGCCGAAGACGTTGCCCACGAGGCGCGAGTAGGCCGACCAGTTCATGCCGAACTCGAACTCTTGGATCAGCCCCGTCACCACGCCGATGGCCACGTTGATCAGGAGCAGCGACCCGAAGAAGCGGGCCAGCCTGCGGTACGTGTCGTCCCCGTTGCGGTACCAGGAGGTCTCCAGGAGAGCCACCAGGAAAGCCAGCCCGATGGTGACCGGGACGAACAGGAAGTGGTAGACGCTGGTGCTGGCGAACTGCCAGCGGGCGAGGTCCAGGCTCACGAGGTGTCGCTCCCTTCGTTGACAACTGCGTCATCGATGACTGACCCGAGCGCCGCTGGGGAGGCTGGGGTCGAGGGCCGTCGTTCGAGGACGGCCCGGTCGTGCATCAACTCGTCCCACCAGAGGGTGGCGTAGCGGCCGCCGGTGGCCACGAGCTCGGCATGGGTGCCGCGTTCGACCACGCGTCCCTCGTCGAGGACCATGATCTCGTCGACCTGGTCCAAGCCCAACAGGCGGTGCGTGATGAAGAGGGTCGAGTGTCCCTCGGTGAGAGCGAGCAGGTCGGCAGTGAGGGCGTCGGCCGCCGCCACCTCGAGGTGCTCGGCCGGCTCGTCGAGGATGAGGATGGAGAAGTCGGCCAGGAGGGCCCGGGCCACCGCCACGCGTTGGCGCTGCCCGCCAGAGAGGCGGGTGCCGGCCTGCCCGACCCGGGTGGCCAGGCCGGCGGGCAGCCCGGAGAGCCAATCGCCCAGGCCGACTCGGGTCAGCACTTCCACCAGCTCGTTGTCGCCGGCCGAGCGCCGGCCCACCCGCAGGTTCTCGGCCAGGGTCGTGGCGAAGACGTGCGGGCTCTGCTCGACCAGCCCGACCACCCGGCGCACGTCGTCGGAGGAGAGCCGATCCAGCGGGACGCCGTCGAGGGTCGCCTCGCCGCCATCGACCGGCAGGAAGCGCACCAGAACGTCAGCGAGCGTCGACTTGCCGGCCCCGCTCTGCCCGACCACGGCCACCCGGCGGCCCGGCGCGAGATCGAGATCCACCCCGCGCACGACCGGCCGGTCGGTGCCGGGGTAGCCGGCCCACACCGCGCGCAGGCAGAGCGTGTGCGGTCCGGGCACCGCGCCGGGCAGCGGCAGCGGGATATCCGGTTCGCGGACGGGTGCTGGGGCGTCCGTGGCGGCGAACACGCGGCCGGCGGCCGTGCGCGAGCGCTGCAGCGCCTGGGTCGCCGCCGGGAGTGGGGCCACCAGCTCGAAGGCGGCGAGCGGCACGAGCGCCAGCACGGCCAGCAGCGCGCCGTCCAGATGGCCGCCGTGGGTGGCTTGCACCCCGAGCACAAGGGCGCCCCAGCTGGCCAGCCCGGCTAGGGCGGTGGTCAGGCCGAGCCCGATGCCCGTCGTGCCCGCGCCCTGGCGGGCTGTCGCCCGCAGCCGGCGATCGGCCCGGGTGAGCCGTTCCACCTGCTCCCCGGTGCCTCCCATGACCGTGAGCTCGGGCGCACCCTCGATGAGGTCGACCACCGCCGCGCCCAACTCGCCCCGGGCCGACGCCTGCTTGGACTCCTCCCGCCTGGCCAGGCGACCCGTGAGCCAGGGCACCACCGTGGCCGAGAGCACGAGAGACACCAGCAGCACGGCACCTGCGCCAGGGAGGAGCATCCACATGACGGCGACGGTGCCCGCCCCGACGAGGCAGGCCACGGCGAAGGGCTGGATGACCCGTAACACCACGTCTTGGAGGGAGTCGACGTCGTCGACCACCCGGGACACGAGGTCGCCCCGGCGAAAGAGGGGAATGCCGGCCGGGGCGATCGCCTCGAGCCGGCCGTAGACACGGACGCGGAGGTCGGCCAGCAGCCGGAGGGCAGCGTCGTGCCCGACAAGTCGCTCGCCGTAGCGGAGGAAGGCGCGCGAGAGGCCGAAGACCTGCACGCCCACGATGGCCAGAGTCAGGGAGGCCTCGGAGGGGTGCAGGGCAGCGCGCGAGATGAGCCAGGCCGAGGTGCCCATCAACGCAACGGACGCTCCGATGGCGCCGGCCCCGAGCAGAGAGGCCTGCGCGAGTCGCCCTAGCGCGACGCGGGCAACGCCGATCGTGCGCCCTACGGTGGCCGGGCGGTCCGCCCTCGGCTCGTAGACGGTCGCGCTCATGGCGCCACCACCGGCAGCGGGAGGAGCACGACGCGATCGGCCAGGGCGGCGAGCGCGGGGCGGTGCGCCACGATCAACGCCGTGCGCCCCTCGGTCAGCCCGCGCACTGCGTCGACCACGTCGGCCTCGGTCTCGGCGTCCAGGCTGGCCGTTGGCTCGTCGAGGACGAGGAGGGCCGGGTCGCGCACGAAGGCGCGAGCCAGGGCGAGACGCTGGCGCTCGCCCAAGGACAAGCCGGCGCCGCCGTCACCAAGCCGGGTGTCGACGCCGTGGGGGAGCCGCCGCACGACCGATGCGAGTCCGGCAGCTTCCAGCGCGGCCGTCACCTCGGCGTGACTGGCGCCGGGTCGCCCGACGCGGACGTTGTCGGCCACGGAGCGCGCGAAGAGGTGCGGCCGCTGGGGGACCCAACCGATGCTGGCCCGCCAGGCGCCGAGGTCGAGATCGAGAAGGTCTACCTCGCCGAGCAGGACCCGGCCCGAACCGGGGCGGCGCAGTCCGAGGACGACCTCGAGGAGAGTGGACTTGCCACAGCCGCTGGGACCGGTGAGCGCCACGATCTCGCCCGGCTCGACCACGAGGTCGGCGCCGTGCAGGGCCGGGATGCGACGGCCCGGGTAGTTGACCTCGAGCCCAGTGATGCGGATGCTCGTGTCCTGGGGCCGGACCGAGCCCCCGACCGCCTCGCTGACCGGCGTCTCGAGCAGCTCGAAGACCTGCTCGGCCGCGTGTATCCCGTCGGCGCTGGCGTGGAAGTTGGCGCCCAGGGCCCGCAGCGGCAGATAGGCCTCGGGCGCCAGGACGAGCACGAAGAGGGCGGCGTGGAAGTTCATGTGCGCATCGAGCAGTCGCAGGCCGACGGCCACTGCCACCAGGGCCACCGAGACCGTCGCCAGCAACTCGAGGATGAGCGACGAGAGGAAGGTCAGCCTGAGAGTGGCCAGCGTCGTTGTCCGGTAGCGGTCGGTGACCGCGGCGATAGCCCGGGCCTGGGCCTTGGCGCGGCCGAAGACCTTCAAGGTGGGCAGGCCGGCCACCACGTCGAGGAAGTGTCCGGCCAGGCGCTGGAGGGACCGCATACGGGCAGTCGTGCGATCCCTCGTCGTCAGGCCCACCAGGCCCATGAACACCGGGATCAGGGGAATGGTCACCGCGATGAGGGCGGCCGAGATCCAGTCGGCGCCGGCCACCACCGCGACGATGGTCACCGGGACGATGACAGCCAGGAACAGCTGCGGCAGGTAGCGGGAGAAGTAGCCGTCTAGCGCGTCGATCCCGGACGTCACGAGTACGGTCAGCCGGCCATTGTCCTTCTGCTCCAGACCCGCCGGGCCCAGTGCGGCGATGTGCTGGGCCGCCGAGTGCCGCAATTCCGACTTGGCCGAGGCCGAGGCCCGGTGGGCCGCCCGTTCGGTCGCCCAAGCCAGGACGGCGCGCCCGACGATGACCGCGAGCAGAAGGAGGAGGGGGTCGCGCAGGGAGGAAAGCGACCCGTGGTGGAAGAACGCGCTGTTGACGACGGTGGCGATGACCCAGGCCTGCGCGACGACCAGGAGTGCCGTGAGGCCGCCGACGGCGATGGCGAGCCCGATGAAGCGCCGGGTGGTGTGCGCGTAGCGCAGGAGCCGGGGGTCGAGTGCCCCGGCACGCCGTCCCGAAGCCGGTGCCGGCTCCGCGGGCACTGTCGCCTCCGGTGCTGCCTGAGCCACCGCTCTCCTCATTCGTCCGTTTCCGACGGGAGCGCGCCGACACGCGCGTCGCCACTGGATGATGACGCGCCATTCTGATCAGGAACCGTGCCCGCGCGCCAGCGACCAAGGAGCTTCGATCGTTACGTCGGAGGATGCTACGGACCGTACCGCGGGCCCGCGCGCGGCGACTGGGGGACTGGCCTTCACCGGCGCGTGGCGTTGTCGACTGCCGCGCACGAGGTCGGCGCCTGGAGCACCGCCTCGCCACCACCGGTCCGGGGTTGCGCTGCCGCTGACACGCGGTGGGCTGCGCGTCAGTCGAAGTGTTCTGGGGGAGACCTAAGCTTGTTCCAGAGTGATGTCAACGGCCGCGGATGGTGTCTATA
>CAWKJX010000016.1:0-89466 GCA_963850095.1 uncultured Acidimicrobiaceae bacterium
ATTCCGACTGAGCATGGTGAAGGGCGTTTTCGCAATGAGCGGCTGCGGTTCAGCGGCCCGTGAACCCTCAGGAAGACCCAGGCGCGGAACCGATGCGGGTGCGGACCCGGGGGCGAGTAATGGCCGCTTGTCGGCCAAGAAGGAGAAGCCCGACAACGAACCAGGGGAGGTCACGTGATGGTGACCGAATCACATTTGCCGGCCGCGGAGGCCATGACAGAGGTGTCCCATCTGCCCGACCGCACGAACATCGGTGGTCCTGGCGTGTTCCTACGCCGTGTCGCTCGAGGAAAGCGATGACTCTGGCGCGCGAGATCGTGCCGACTGGGGTGAACAGGCGCAGGATCACCACGGAGGCCCGCTGGCTCAGTATTCGTGAGATCGCCGCCGACCTCGGCGTGTCCAGCTCGACGGCTTACAAGTGGTCAGCCCGGGGAGCACCTTGGTTCCCACGTTCGATCCGCTTGCGCAACGGCGATATCCGCGTCCGGCGGGACTGGTACGAGACGTGGTTGGGCGAGCTGGAGCAGTGACGGCCAGGGCGGCGGTGCCTTACAAGCCGAGATCCACAACATCGACGCTCACACCCACCGAGTTAGCTGCGGCGGCAAGGAGAGGTGATGCGGTGGAAACGGCGATCCTCGCACCCAGGACCACCGCGGCAGCGACTGCCTCGGCGGTAAGAAGGTTGAGCTGGCCCGGCAACGCCGCCATGACCGGGACCAGTCGTCGCATGCTCAACAGGCCGATTTCGGCGGGCAGCTGGTCCAGGGCGTCATGCACCCGACGCTGCTCGTCCTCAGAACTCGCCGCCAGAGCACGGGACAGCGCGCCCTGACCTGGTCGAGCCACGACCCGGGCCAGCCGCCAGAACCACGAACCGGTGGTGAATACCTCGCCGGCCTCAGCCGCTGTGATCAGGAGAGCTTCTGCCGCACCTTGCTGCTCGGCCAATATGGCGAGCAAAAGGGCGTCATCGACAACGATCACGCCGGATGAATCCGGGCGATCAGCCCTGAGCCAGGTCGGGGTCTCCTGCGACGGCATCCTGTGCGGCCTTCTGGTAGGCGCCGGAGGCCAGGTCTTCACGGATGGCGGCTCGGATGGCCTCGGGGATGTCGGTGGTCACTTTGCCGATGCGGGCCGGCCGAAGTTCGCCCGCCTCCGACGCTGCAGCTCGGGCTCGCTCTGCTGCTGCCCGCAGATCCCCGGTGGATATCGCCATGACTGAAGATTACAGCTTCTCCCCTGAGAACGAGAGCACAGAGCGAGCAGTGACAAGATGGCCGAAGGAACGTCCGTCGAACCCTCATCTGCGGGCGTATTCAATCGGCGACGCGGTGCGGGGAACGGGGCGCCATGACGGCAGGTGTCGAAAGCCCGTATGAATTCAACCCAGATTCAACCTCGCAACGCAACGGGTGGCCTTTAGCGGCAACCAACCGCCACCGTCCTCAATGTGCAACATCGCATCTGAGCAGCGCCTATCCAAAAAGTGCTGATCACACCGTTCTGCGCGACAAGCCTCCGAGGCCGTTACAAGTGAAGTGCTCTACCAACTGAGCTACTCGGGCGTGCTCTCAGACTACCGCCCGCCACTGCGCAGCCCGGGCCCGACCAGCGCAAAGGCTTGCAACGGGTCGGGTGGCAGGGCAGGCTGGTCCCACGATGGATGCCGACAGGCCACCCCGGGCGCGCCCGCCTCGATTTCGGTGGTACGGGCGGCGGTGGTGCTCATCGTCTTCGTCATCGCCGTGGTGGCCCTCGTCGACGTGGGCACGCGGGCGAGCGTGAGCAGTGTGCCGACCGCCGCCGCATCCACGACAACGACACCGACGACGACTGCTCAGGCCGGCGCTTCGACCACGACCACCACCGCGGCCTCTCACGCCGCCTCGACGACCACAACGGTCAAGGCGAAGGGCAAGGGCCACGGGGCGGCCACCACGACGACGACCACCGCCCCCCCGAGCGCGGTCAGCGTGGTCGTGGCCAACGCCACGAGTACGAACGGTCTGGCCGCGCACTTCTCGACCGTCATTGCCGCGGGAGGTTGGAACATGGGGACGCCCATCGACGCCAACACGACGGAGGCCACTTCAGCCGTGTACTACGCGTCGGACGAGCAGGAGGCGGCGGCATCCATCGCCACCACCATCGGCGTGCACCCGACCGCGGTGCTGCCGATCACCAGCGCCACTCCTGTCTCCTACCCGACCGGCACCGACGTGGTCGTGGTCATCGGCGAGGATCTCGCCTCCACGGCGGGCGCCTGAGCAACCGCGACCCCACGTTGGCACCGCCGCCGGCACCGCTGCCGGCGCCACTGCAAGCCCTGGGCGCCGACCCCGCGCACGGTGCGCTGTTCCTCGACTTCGACGGCACCCTGTCGGCCATCGTCGACGATCCGGTCGGGGCCCGGGCCCTGCCCGGCGTGCCGGCGCTCCTGGCCGACCTGGGCGCTTCATTCGAATTGGTGGCCGTCATCTCCGGCCGCCCCACGGCTTTCCTGCGCCAGGCCCTCGGAACGCCGCCCGGGGTCGAGCTCGTCGGCCTCTACGGCCTCGAGCGCGCCCTGGCCGCTTCGTCCGACGCCCCCACCACCGCCGCCCGACAGTGGGCCGGCGTCGTCGACCAGGTCGTGGCCGAGGCGCGGGCCACCGCCCCCGAGGGCGTCTACGTCGAGCCCAAGGGGTTGACCGTCACGCTGCACTGGCGCCATGCGCCGGGCGAGCAACCGTGGGTGGCCCAGTTCGCGGCGCGCCAGCACGAACGCCATGGGCTGGACGTCCACGGCGGCCGCATGGAGCTCGAGCTCCGCCCGCCGCTGCAGGTCGACAAGGGCACGGTGATCCGCGATCTGGCGGCCGAGCGCCCGCCCGGCCGGCTGCGCCAGGTGGCGGCGTTCGGCGACGACCTGGGCGACCTGCCCGCGTTCGAGGCCGTCGGCACACTCGGCCGTCCCGGGCACCCCGTCGGTGCCGTCCGGGTGGCCGCCGTCGACCACGAGAGCCCCGCTGAGGTGGCCGCCCGGGCCGACCTGACCGTTGACGGCGCATCCGGGGCGGTAGAGCTCCTCCACCGCCTGGCCGCCGCCGCCGCCGCTCAGCCCTGATCGGCCGCCACCAGCTGGTCGGCCCACCAGTCGGCCGACGTGCGCTTGCGCACGGCCGTCCGCAACGACCCCGCTCGTCGACCCCGCTCGCCGGCGTCCATGGTGAGCGCCGCGTGGAGCGCCTCCGCCGTCGCCACCACGTCGAAGGGGTTGACTCCGACCGCGCCCGCCGACGACAGCTCTTCCCACGCCCCGGCTTGGCGAGACAGCACGAGCACACCGTCGACGTTGTTGAGCAACGGGCCTTCCTTGGCCACCAGGTTGAGACCGTCGCGGACCGGGTTGACCAGCAGCACGTCATAGGACGACAGGGCGGCCAGCGAACGCGCCCAGTCGTCGTCGAGCAACAACACGATCGGCGTCCACGAGCCCGATGAACCCGACGAGTCCGACGCGAAGGCCCGGTTGATGCGCTCGGCCGTGTGCTCCACGTCGGCCCCGTAGGCGAGATACTCAGCCAACCCCTGCCGGCTGGGATACGCCAGCGCCACGTGCACCACCTGGCCGCGCCACTCGGGGTGCGTCGTCAGGAGCTCCTCGAAGGCGAGCATCCCACGGACGATGTTCTTCGAGGGTTCCATGCGGTCAGAGCGCACGATCGTCCGCCGGCCGCCCACCACCGCGCGCAGCGCGTCGCCCGCGGCCACGGACGCGGGCGACGAAGCCTCCCCCTCGATGGCGGCGGGGTCGGGCCCGAGCGGTGCCACGAATGTCGGTGGCGCCGCACGCCCCGCCGCCGCGTAGCAGCCGACGAAGGCCGTCTCCCACTGGTGGCAGTGGAACCCGCAGGCCCCGTACCCCGCCATGCCGTCGAGCAGCTCGGCCGCCACGTCGTCGGGCAGCACGCCGAACATGGCCGCGTCGGCGAACGGCGTATGCAAGAAGTGCACCGTGCGCAGGTCGGGCCGGCGCTCGGCCAGCATCCGCCCGAGCAGCGAGAAGTGGTAGTCCTGCACGAACACGGCACCCCCGGCGTCGGCCCGCTCCGCCACCGCGTCGGCCATGGCCCGGTTGTAGGCCCGGTAGCCCGCCCAGGCCGCCCGCCAGTGCCGGTCGAAACGGGGCCGGTGCGGCAGGTCCCACAGGTGGTGGTAGCAGTACCACAGCGTCGTGTTGGCCACGACGTCGTAGGCCTGCCGGTAGATGTCGTCGTCGACCACGACCGGGACGAGGTCGAGCCCTTCTTCGTGCATGCGGCCCTGGGCCACCGCCTCGCGGTCGGCCGCCCCCATCGTCACCGAGGCCCACGTCGTGCCGCTCCCCGCCAGCAGCGCGTGCAGCGACGAGGCCAGCCCCCCGCCCGCGGGCACCGCCACCAGCCCCCCGCCGGGCGCAGAGCGGAACGTCAACGGCCCGCGGTTGGAGACGACGACGGTCCGGCTCACGGGTTCGGGCGACGCGGCGGCGTCGACGGCGGGACCCGCTCGAGCGCGGCCCGCAGCACGTCGACCGCCTGCGGGCGCAGTTCGTGCAGGGGCCGGTTGCGGTGGATCCGCTCGCCCAGGTCGACCTGGGCCAGCGCGTCGACGCCGATGTCGGTGGCCACGTCGATCAGGAGTCCCAGCTCCACGCCGTAGCCCCCGGCGAAGCCGAGCTTCTCGAAGACCCAGCGGTGGGCGGCCGTCTCGCCGGCCAGGGGTTGACGCACCCAGGACAGCTCGGGGAAGAGCAGTTCGAGCACCGGCCGGGCCACCAGCTCGGTCACCCGGCCCCCCCCGGTGGGTTCGCCGTGGAGGGGACGGGTGTAGAAGCCCTTGACCAGGGCGACGTGCTCGGTGGTGAGCAGTGGGCCGAGCAGGCCCGTGACGAAGGCCGGGGTCGTGTTGGCCACGTCCGCGTCGAGGAACACGACGACGTCGCCCGCCGCCGCGGCCAGGGCGGCCCCCATGGCCTGTCCCTTGCCGCCACCGCCGCCCGGCCCGGGCACCACCCGGGCCCCGGCGTCGTGCGCCTGCTCGGCCGTGTCGTCGAGCGAGCCGTCGTCGAGCACGATCACCTCGTCGACCAGGCCGTTGCCCCCGTGGGCGGCCAGGAACGGTTGCACGACCGCCCGCACCACCGAACCCACCGTCGACCCCTCGTCACGGGCCGGGATGCAGACCGAGACGCTCCGGCCCGTCCGCTCCTTGGCCTCGGCGACCAGGGACGTGGGGAAGTCCCCGTGATGGTAGGTGTGGGGCACGGCGGGCACGCCCCCGATTCAAGCAGCCCGGCTGCGTTGAGCCGGCCGGCCCCGAGGCGCTAACATGATCGGATCATCCAGAGCGACTGAGGGACGGGCCCGTTGACGTCGCGGCAACCAGTGTCACCCCTGACGGGGGGCACCTGGTGCCAATGCCCGATCGATGAGGAGGACCCATGGTCGATTTCGTCACTGGCTTGCGTTGCCGTGAGTGCACGCGGGAGTTCCCGGCCGAGGCGCTCCACGTCTGCGACTACTGCTTCGGGCCGCTCGAGGTGGCCTACGACTACGAGCGCATCGCCGCCACGGTCAGCCGGGAGCGCATAGAGGCGGGGCCCCGCTCGATCTGGCGCTACCGGGACCTGCTCCCGGTCGACGACGAGCGGCCGGTCGACCTGGGCGCCGGCTTCACGCCCCTGGTGCGGGCCGACCGCCTGGCGGCCGAGCTGGGGCTGGGCGAGCTGTGGATCAAGGACGACACGGCCAACCCGACCGGCTCGTTCAAGGACCGTGTCGTCTCGGTCGCCCTGACCAAGGCCCGTCAGCTCGGCTTCAAGGTGGCCGCCTGCGCCTCGACCGGGAACCTGGCCAACTCGGTGGCGGCCCACGCCGCCCGCGCCGGGATGGACTCCGTCGTCCTGATTCCGCACGACCTCGAGGCGGCCAAGGTGACCATGACCGCGGTCTACGGAGGCACCGTGATCGCCGTCGAGGGGACCTACGACGACGTCAACCGGCTCTGCGCCGAGCTGACCAGCGAACGCCCCGGCTGGGCCTTCGTCAACGTCAACGTGCGCACCTATTACGCCGAGGGATCCAAGACGCTCGCCTTCGAAATCGCCGAGCAGCTGGGCTGGCAGGCTCCCGACCACGTGGTCGTGCCCATCGGCTCGGGCAGCCAGCTGACGAAGGTGGCCAAGGGCTTCGCCGAGCTGGGCCGGGTCGGCCTCCTGCCCGAAGAGCCCGCGGTGCGGGTCTCGGGGGCCCAGGCCGAGGGATGCTCGCCCGTGGCCACGGCCTTCTTGGAGGGATCCGACGCCATCCGCCCCGTCAAGCCCAAGACGATCGCCAAGTCGCTGGCCATCGGCAACCCGGCCGACGGCTGGTACGCCCTCGAGGTCATGCGCCGCACCGGGGGCTCGTGCGCCGCCGTGACGGACGGCGAGGTCGTCGAGGCCATAGGGCTGCTGGCCCGCACCGAGGGCATTTTCGCCGAGACCGCCGGCGGGGTGACCATCGCCACCCTGTGCAAGCTGGCCGCCTCCGGCGCCATCCGGCGCGACGAGCGGGTGGTGGCCCTGGTCACCGGCCACGGCCTGAAGACGGTGGAGGCGCTGACCGACTCGCCGCTCTCGGGCCCCACGGCCACCATCGCACCCACGCTGGCCGCCTTCGAGGCCGCCATCGACTACGAGGAGACGGAGACCGACCGATGAGCCTGAGCGTCCGCATCCCCACGCAGCTGCGCCCCTTGACCGGTGGCGCCGGCGAAGTCGAGGTGGAGGGGTCCACGGTGGGAGAGGCGCTCAAGGCGCTCGACGCCGCCCACCCGGGCATGGGTGACCGCCTCTTCGACGAGGCCGGCAACCTGCGGCGCTTCGTGAACGTCTTCCTGGCCGACGAGGACGTCCGGTTCCTCGACGGCCTGGCCACCCCGGTCCCGTCCGGCCAGACGCTCTCCATCGTCCCCGCCGTCGCCGGGGGCTGAGCCCGCCGCGCGCGGTTTGCGCCTTGCACGCGGGCGCCTAAGGTGGTTACCTATTAGCACTCAGAGGACGAGAGTGCTAATGAAGGAGCAGACCTGATGGCCAAGATCATCGCCTTCGACTCGGAGGCCCGCCGGGCCCTCGAGACCGGCATGAACAAGCTGGCGGACGCCGTCCGCGTCACCCTCGGCCCCAAGGGCCGCAACGTGGTGCTGGACAAGAAGTGGGGCGCCCCCACGATCACCAACGACGGCGTTTCGATCGCCAAGGAGATCGAGCTGGAGGACCCGTTCGAGCGCATCGGCGCCGAGCTGGTCAAGGAAGTGGCGAAGAAGACCGACGACGTGGCCGGTGACGGCACCACGACGGCCACCGTGCTGGCCTGGGCCATGGTCCGCCACGGCCTGCGCAACGTGGCCGCCGGGGCCAACCCGATGTCGCTGAAGCGGGGCATCGAGTCCGCCGTGGAGACGGCCGTGAGCTCCATCCACGGCATCGCCAAGGAGACCGAGTCCAAGGCCCAGATCGCCCAGGTGGCCTCCATTTCGGCCGCCGACACGGAAATCGGCGAAATGATCTCCGAGGCCATCGACAAGGTCGGTCGCGACGGGGTCATCACGGTCGAGGAGTCCCAGACCTTCGGCATGGACATGGACCTGGTCGAGGGCATGCGCTTCGACAAGGGCTACATCGCCCCCTACTTCGTGACCGACCCCGAGCGCATGGAGGCCGTGCTCGAGGACGCCTACATCCTGCTCGTCGGCTCGAAGATCACCGCCGTGCGCGACCTCCTGCCCCTACTGGAGAAGGTGATGCAGAGCGGCAAGCCGCTCCTCATCATCGCCGAGGACGTCGAGGGCGAGGCGCTGGCCACCCTGGTCGTCAACAAAATCCGCGGCACCTTCCGCTCGGTCGCCGTCAAGGCGCCCGGTTTCGGTGAGCGGCGCAAGGCCATGCTCCAGGACATCGCCATCCTCACCGGCGCCCAGGTCGTGACCGAAGAGGTCGGCCTCAAGCTGGAGAACGTGACGCTCGACCTGCTCGGCTCGGCCCGCAAGGTCGTGATCACCAAGGACGAGACGACGGTCGTCGAGGGCGCCGGCAAGGACTCCGACATCAAGGGCCGCATCAACCAGATCAAGACCGAAATCGAGAACACCGACTCGGACTACGACCGGGAGAAGCTCCAGGAGCGCCTGGCCAAGCTGTCCGGCGGCGTGGCCGTGATCAAGGTCGGGGCCGCCACCGAGGTCGAGCTGAAGGAGAAGAAGCACCGCATCGAAGACGCGGTCTCGACCACCAAGGCGGCGATCGAAGAAGGCGTCGTCCCCGGCGGCGGCGTCGCCCTGCTGCGGGCCCAGACCGCCATCCTCGAGGCGGCCGAAAAGCTCGAGGGTGACGAGGCCACCGGGGCGCGCATCGTGGCCCAGGCCGTCGAAGAGCCGCTCAAGCAGATCGCGGTGAACGCCGGCCTCGAGGGCGGGGTCATCGTCGAGAAGGTGCGCGGCCTCAAGGGCGCCCACGGCCTGAACGCCGCCACCGGCGAGTACGAGGACCTCTTCAAGACCGGCGTGATCGACGCCGCCAAGGTGACCCGCTCGGCGCTCCAGAACGCGGCCTCCATCGCCGCCCTGTTCCTGACCACCGAGGCGGTCATCGTCGACAAGCCCGAGGAAGACGTCCCCGCCATGCCCGGCGGTGGCATGGACGATTACTAAATCGCCGCTTCTGCAACCGGGGGTTCTCAGCTGTCACGCTGATGCCACACGTCTGCAACATCGAGGTGTGACACTGGTGACTGCCTCACCCCCAACCGAGGCTGATCAGTACGCCCGGCCGCAAGGCCGGGCGTACTGTTCTCCCTACACTGGTCCGGCATGACCCTGACCCCGACGACCGGCTGGGGTGTGCTCCACCTCTTCTGCCGGCTGGCGCCCGATTTCGAGGCGCCGGGTTTGCGCAAGGCCGTGGCCAGTGCCGAGGCGGACGGGTATCAGGTCGTGCCGGTTGCTCTGCTCGGCCACAAGGCGGACCTCGGGCTCATGGTGCTCGGCCCGGACATCTGGCGGCTGCGCCGGTTCCAGACCGAGGCGGCCGAAGCCGGCGTCCGTCCCGTCGAGTCCTACGTGTCGCTCACCGAGGTCTCCGAATATGCCGCCGGCGTCCCCGACGAGCTACGCCAGGCCCGGTTGTTCCCCCAACTCCCGCCCGAGGGGAAGACGGCCTTCTGCTTCTACCCCATGTCCAAGCGCCGCGGCGACGCCCACAACTGGTACACGCTCGACTTCATTGAACGCAAGGAGCTCATGTCCGGGCACGGCAAGGTGGGCCGCACGTTCCACGGCCGGGTGCTCCAGGTCATCACGGGCTCGACCGGGCTCGACGACTACGAGTGGGGTGTGACGCTCTTCGGCACCCATCCCGACGACCTCAAGGACTGCGTCTACGGAATGCGCTTCGACCGGGCCTCCGCCCTCTACGCCGAGTTCGGCCCCTTCTACACCGGCATGGTGGGCGCGCTGGACGAGGTGCTGGTCGCCCTTGGCGCGTGAGCGGTAGCGGACCGGCCCTCCTCGACGGCCTGAAGGACGAGCTGGTGCGCCTCGGGCGTGTCGTGGTCGCGTTCAGCGGGGGGGCCGATTCCGCACTCCTGGCCAAGGTGGCCCACGACACCCTCGGACGTGACGCGGTGCTGTGCGCCACCGCGATTTCGCCGTCCCTGGCCGACGCCGAGCAGGAGGACTGCGAGAAGCTGGCGGCGGAGTGGGACCTGCGGTGGACGGGGGTCCCGACCGACGAAATGGACGACCCGGCCTACGTGGCCAACGGTGCCGACCGTTGCGCCCGCTGCAAGACGGCGCTGATGAGCGCCCTGGCCCCGTTGGCCGCCGCCGAGCAGGCGACCGTCGTGCTCGGGGTGAACGTCAGCGATTTGGGCGACCACCGCCCGGGTCAGGCGGCTGCGGCCGCCGCCGGCGCCGTCTTCCCCTTCGTGCGGGCCGGGTTCACCAAGGACGACATCCGGCAGTGGTCGCGCCGCTTGGGCCTGCGCACCTGGGACAAGCCTGCCGCGGCCTGCCTGGCCTCGCGGCTGCCCTACGGCACCCCGGTCACCCTGGGCCGTCTGCGCGCCGTCGAGGAGGCCGAGGCGGCGCTGCACGCGCTGGGCTTCGGCCAGTTGCGGGTGCGCCACCACGGCGACGCCGCCCGCCTCGAGGCCGACCCGGCGGAACTCGAAGAGGTGCTGGCGCGCCGGACCGAGGTGGTCGCCGCCGTCCGCCGCGCCGGCTTCACCTTCGTCGCGCTGGACCTGGAAGGATTCCGGTCGGGCAGCCTCAACCGCGCCCTGCGGGAGGAACCGTGAGCCAGGTCAGGGTCAAGGTGAAGCTGACGTTCCCCGAGTCCGAGGTGCGCCGCGCCGTGTTGGCCACCCTGGTCCGCCAGTTCGACGTCGAGCCCAACATCCGCCGGGCCGACGTCGAGGATCACCGGGGCTGGATCGTCTGCGAAATCGACGGCGAGTCCGCCCAGGTCGAGGCGGCGCTCGAGTGGCTGCGCACCGAGCGCATCACCGTCGACCTGCTCGGAGACGTCCTCGAGGGCTGAGAGCCGAGCCGAGAGCCGAGAGGCTCAGCCCTCCTCGGTGGGCCTGGGCACGTGCCAGCCGGCCGATGACACCCGACGCGGCTCGTAGAAGACGCAGCCGTCGGGGCAGGCGAAGGGCAGGGGCTCGTTGGCGTCGACCTTGCAGCGCTCCAGCCGCTCCCCGCCGGGGGTGGTCCGCATCACGTAATGGCGGCAATCCTCGTTGACGGCCACGCTTCATTCTGGCCCATATGGCAGGCCGCGGTAGCGTCACCGGCCGTGGACCAGAGCGACGACCGCACCGTTCCCCTCAAGACCCTGCTGCGGTGGAGCGAGGCGCTCTCGGGCATCGCCCGCACCGGCCTGGGGTTCACCGAGAGCCTCTACGAGCAGGAGCGCTTCGAGGAGATCCTCAAGGTGGCGGCGGACATCCGGGTCGAGGCGGATGGAGGGAGCGAGGACCCCGACCACGCCGGCGGCCTGGTGCAGGAGTGGATGGACACCGTGGGCAAAGGCGTCCCCGGCTACATCACGCCCAAGGTGGCGGTGGGCGCCGCGGTCGGCAACGACAAGGGTGAGCTCCTGCTGATCCAACGGGCCGACTCGGGTATCTGGCTCTATCCGACCGGGTGGTGCGACGTCGGCTACTCGGCGGCCGAGGTGGTGGTCAAGGAGGTGGAGGAGGAGACCGGCATCATTGTGGAGCCGGTGCGCCTCATCGCCGTCCTTGACGGTCTGCGGCTCGGCATGACCCGGGTGCCGTTGTACTCGCTGCTCTTCTACTGCAAGGCCGTGGGCGGTGAGCTCAAGCCGCACCCGCTCGAGACGCGTGATGTCGGATGGTTCACCCGCGAGACCATGCCGTTCCCGCTGGTGGGGTCGGAGCGCTGGGGCGACCATGTCTTCGCCGCCTTGCGCGGCGAGCAGCGTGACGTGCTCTACGACCGCGTGCGCCAGCCCATGTGGCGCGGCGAGTCGTCACAGACATGATCTCCGTCCGCATCGCCGCGTCGGTCGACGCCGACCTGGTGGCGGCGGTGACCGCGCTCCTCCCGCAGTTGTCGCGCTCGGCGCCGCCGCCCACCCGAGAGCAGCTGGCGCGCATAGTGGCAGACCCCGCCACCACCTTGTTCGTGGCCGAGGACGACGGGCGGATCGTCGGCACCCTCACCCTGGCCGCCTTCGAAATCCCCACGGGGCGGCGGGCCTGGATCGAGGACGTCGTCACCGACGCGGCCGCCCGCGGCAAAGGCGTGGCCAGCGCACTGGTCAATGCCGCGCTCGCCCATGCGGGTGAGGTCGGTGCCCGCACGGTCGACTTGACGTCCCGACCCGACCGCGAGGCCGCCAACCGCCTGTATGTGCAGCTCGGCTTCGAGCAGCGCGCCACGAACGTGTATCGCTACAGCGCCGCCCGCGACTGAGCCCCGCCCCCGGTCACCCCTTCTTATCCGTCGACGGGGAAGGCGGCGGGCAGCAGGCGCATCAGTGGCGCGAACATCGGGGTGAACCGGCCCTCACCCCAGGGAAGGTCCGGCTCGTTGGCGAAGGTCTGGCTGAGCACGCCGACGATGAGCGTCGACACGAGATAGATCGCGCCCTCCTCGTTCGCCCCGGGGCCGAGCTGGCCCTTGGCCACGGCATCCGCCAGGGCGCCACGTTGCAGCTCGACCATGTCCATGCTGACCGCGAACGCATCGGGGGACGGGTGGAAGCTCGGGACGGGACGCCAGAAGAGCAGTTCGGCCACGGCGCGGTTGGCCAGACTCCACCGACCGCTTGCCTCGAGGCCTGCGACGAGCGCGTCCAGCCCGGGTTCGGCGGCCCGCATGCCGGCGCGCATCGCCTCGAGGTTCTCGCGTTGTCCCTCGAGGAACAACGCGTCGTAGATCGCCATCAGTGACGGGAAGTACTTGTACAGCGAAGGGGGCTGGACGCCCAGACGGCGCGCCACCTCGGCCAGGCTGAGGCCGTTCACCCCCTCCTCGGTCATGACGTCACGGGCGATCTCGAGGATCTCGCGGATCGTCTCCTGCCTACGACGGGCGCGGCGGTCCGGCCGTAGGGGAGGATCTGCTCCTGCTCCCGCTCCCGGGTCCGTCCGTGTCACCGCCAATGAGTATAGCTTAAAGTGGGCTTGACAGCTTAAGCTAATGATATTAGCTTAGGTCGGAGACCGGAGGAGGAACGGAAATGATCGGAACGGAGACCACGGAGGCCATGACCGAGAACCTGAACTCGAAGGGGAGCACCCGCTGGTGGCTGCGGGAGGACTCGCAGTCAGCGGTGATCGACGCGCCGCCCGAGCGCATCTACTCCCTGGTGGCCGACCTGCCCCGCATGGGGGACTGGAGCCCCGAGTGCAGGCAGGTCGAATGGCTCGATGGCTCGACCGGACCGGCGGTGGGCGCCACGTTCATCGGCCATAACCAGGGCGGCCCCGGCGGCCTCATGAAATGGTCGCGCCGTGGCCGTGTCCTCACCGCCGACCCCGGCCGTGAGTTCGCCTTTGTGACCGAAGAGGGTGGCCGGCCGTCGACCGAGTGGCGCTACCGCCTGGAGTCCCTGGAGGGGACCACGCGGGTCACCGAGTCCTACGCGGTGAGGTGGATCCCCACCTGGGCCCGGATCGTGGACGTCCCGACCAATCGCGCCCGGGAGTTGCGTCAGGCCATGCAGCACACGCTCGAGCAGCTGAAGACCGCCGCCGAGGCGCACCCTTCGGCTCAGTAGAGGCACACCGCACCCCCGCACCAACTTTGTCCGCTCTTACTCAGTCCCTTCGAGATCCGAGGAGTCGTATCGATGAACACCTACAAGGCCGCGCCCGACGTCGACGTCGTGACGTCGACCAACGAGATCAGTGGTTTTGGCAACCTCGCCATCAATGCCTTCGTCATCCACGCAGACGAGCCGGTGCTCGTCGACACGGGCTCCGTGGTGCAGAGCGACGATTTCATGGCCACCCTGCGGACGGTGATCGATCCGGGTGACCTCCGCTGGATCTGGCTGACCCACACCGACTTCGACCACATCGGTTCGCTGCACCGCTTGCTCGAGGAGAACGATCGGCTCCGGGTCATCACGAGCTTCCTCGGGGTCGGGATCATGAGCCTGAGCGCTCCCTTGCCCATGGACCGGGTCTTCCTGGTGAACCCGGGGCAGACGGTCGACGTGGGCGACCGGACCCTGACCGCCGTGCGGCCTCCGGCGTTCGACAACCCGATCACGACGGGCCTGGTGGACGGGCGGTCGGGGATCTTCTTCAGCTCGGACTGCTTCGGCGCGCTGCTGGACGACGTACCGGAATGTGCCGAGGACCTGACCGCAGAGGAGCTGCGACAGGGCCAGGTCTTCTGGGCGACCGTGGATTCCTCGTGGCTGCACACGGTGGACCGGGCGATGTTCGCCTCGGAGCTCGATCGCATCCGCGCGCTGGAACCCACCATGGTCCTGAGCAGTCATCTCCCGGCTGCGCGAGGTTCGTCGATGGAGCGGCTGCTGGGTGCGCTCGCCGAGGTCCCCGACGCCCCGGTGTTCGTCGGGCCGGACCAGGCCGCCCTGGAGCAGATGCTCGCCGGGTTGACCGGGGTGGCCGGTTAGATCACTCCATGGCGACGATGGCTGCGACGAGTGCAATGCCTCCTGTCGAGCCGTTGAAGGCGGCGTCGCCGTAGTTGAAGATGCCGCCGTCGGAAGCCACGAGCCAGTAGCCGCCACCGTCCGCCGTGGCCGCCATGCCCACGATCGGCTTGTTGAGGGCCTGGCCACCGCGCGAGCCCAGAAACGCCGCATCGCCGTAGTTGAAGATGCCGCCGTCGGAGGCCACGAGCCAGTAGCCGCCACCGTCCGGAGTGGCCGCCATGCCGACGATCGGCTTGTTCAGGTGGAGGGAGCCGGCCGAGCCGTCGAACCCGGCGTCGCCGTAGCTGAAGATGCCGCCGTCGGAGGCCACGAGCCAGTAGCCGCCGCCGTCCGCCGTGGCCGCCATGCCGACGATCGGCTTGTTCAGGTGGAGGGAGCCGGCCGAGCCGTGGAACCCGGCGTCGCCGTAGTTGAAGATGCCGCCATCGGAGGCCACCAGCCAGTAGCCGCCGCCGTCCGCCGTGGCCGCCATGCCGACAATGGGCGCATTCAGGTGCATGCTGCCGGTCGAGCCGTGGAAGCCCGCATTGCCGAAGCTGAAGATGCCACCGTCGGACGCCACCTCCCAGTAGCCCTGGCCGCCCGGGGTGACGGCCAGGCCCACGATGGGCGCGTTCAGGTGTTGGCCACCCATGGAGCCGAGGAACGGCTGACAGAAGGAGAACACGCCACCGTCCGCGGCCACCATGCGGTACCCCGGACCCGAGCCACAGTTGACCGCGACCCCGAGCTGCTGGGCCTGGCCCGAGTTGGGGTCGATCATCAGCCCCGACTCGTCGACAGCCTCGAACGCGCTGGCCGGCACCGTCTTGAGCTCGTCGATCAGGGAGATCGGCCAACTGTCGTCCGCGGTACCTCCGAAGTACCAGTTGGAACCGTTGTCGGCCAGGATCAACCCGTACTGCTGCATGGCGCGCAGCACCACCTGGGCTTGGGGCGAGTAGCCGGAGATGTCGAAGCTGGCCTTGAGCCGGAACCGGGCCCCCATCGGCGGGAGGTCCGGGTTGGAGGCCGTGCCCGCCTCGTGGCGGGCCGGCCAGATGTACGAAGTGTCGGTCGCCTCGGCCGTCATACGGATGGCGTGGGTGATGACGCCAGACTCCACTTCGTCGTAACGCAGGAGCCCGGGCAGGATCGGCAGGCCGGCGGCGTCCGCCGATGTCCATCCGGCCGGCCGCAGGGCGTTGGACTCGAGGTTCCAGATCGCCCCCGAACCCGCGGTCGAGCCCGACGCGTTGTACTGCGCGTCGTACAACTCGTAGAGCGTGCAGGTCGACGGATTGACCATGATGGCGTGGCGGTCGCCCGTGGAGTCCTGACCGCCCTCAATCGGTGTCGTGGCGCTGAAGGGGTAGGGGCCGGGATCACTCTCGTCGGCGTATTGGAACGTGATCGGCACCAGTGGCTGCGTGGGGGACACGACCGTGTAGGGCATGCCGTAGGGATTGGAGGGGTCGCCCGACGGTCCGAAGTCGGGATGGAGGTTGGTGGTGGAGGCATCCATGCTGGCCAGCCATTCGGCACTCTGCGGGTTGACCGGCAGGTTGGCGATGGGTGTGTTCCAGACGTTGTCCGACGGGAACATGGGGCAGTTGGGCGCGCCAGGCACGGGCGTGCCGGCCGACGCCGTTGTCGGCGCCAGGCCGATGATCAGGCCCAGCCACATCACTCCGGCGGCCACCAAGGCGACCGGTCCAGCGATCTTGTGTCGCACGAGTGCCCTCTCCCGCCCCGACCGTACCCGACGTGCCGCACCCTACCTGCACAGGCAGAGACGTTCGGGCCCTCGCATCGGGGTCGCTGCATGTCAAACTTGTGTGTGGTGAAGCGTCTCGACCGGCTCACGCTGGTGTTCCTGGCTCTGGCGATCGTGTGGGCATCGGCACAGTTGGTGTTGGCTTTCTTCGTCCACGTGACCGAGCGTGCCCGGTGGACCGGCTCCGGCTGGGTGGTGCCACCGACGCGGACCTACATGCAGGCCTACGGGTTGTCCGAGGTGCTGCTCACAGTTCTTACCGTCGGCCTTGTCCTCCTGGTGGGCTGGGCACTGCAAAGCCGTCGCACGCGAGCGGAGCCCGGAGCGGGCGGCCTCGCGTGGGCGGCCGCCGCGTTGACCTGCGTCCTGGGCCTGATCGGGTTCGCCTATCTCTTCGGTGTCGGCTTGTGCCTGCTTCTGGCCTGCGCCACCGTGACGAGGAGGGCGCCGGCGGCACCTCCCGCCGATGCGCGTTCGACTCTGCACGCCGGCACGTCGGATTGAGCGATCACCAGACATAGGGATCAGCCGCTTCCGGGAGTCGGCGAACTCCCCGTACGGGTGAACCACGGTGACGATGAGCAGCACGACGTACACGCCGTGCACGCGCTGGAACAACCTCACGCAACCAGGCGACGGACGGGTACACGCGGCCCGCCGAAGCGCCGGTTCCACCCGATAGGGTTTTCGGGAGGGCCGATTACGGGGAGACGGAATTGAGCAGGACGGGTCTGCAGGGTCGCAATTGGGTCCTGGCCGCGATGATCTTCGCGGTCTCCATGACGTTCATCGACCAGACGATCGTCTCCATCGCGGTGCCCAACATCCAGCGTGAGCTCGACCTGTCGTCGACCGGGGTGCAGTGGGTGGTCAACGGCTACCTGATCGCACTGGCTGCCCTGTTCGCACTCGGCGGCCGGCTGTCGGACATCTTCGGTCATACCAAGATGTGCGTCATCGGGGTCATCATCTTCGTCACCGCCTCGACCATGTGTGGCCTGACGCCGACGGGGTCGGGCGCCGAAGCGTGGATCGTCGGCTTCCGGGTGCTCCAGGGGGCCGGTGGCGCGCTGATGTTCCCGGCCGCGCTGGCCATCGTGGTCAACACGTTCCCACTGCGCGAGCGGGGCAAGGCCCTGGCCCTGTTCTTCGGGATCGCCGGAGGGCTGACCGCCATCGGACCGATTCTGGGCGGCTACCTCACGCAGTGGACGTGGCGGGCCATCTTCTGGGTGAACATCCCCGTCGCCCTCATCGCACTCGCCCTCATCGCCGTGTCGAAACCCCACACCGAATTCCGAAGGGCCCCGATCGACTACCGCGGTGCCGTGCTCATCGCGGTGGGCATCGCCCTCAGCATCTTCGGCCTGCAGCAGTCGGCGCTGTGGGGATGGAGCAATCCGGGCACCTGGCTCTGCATCATCGGCGGGCTCTTGATCATCGCCCTCTTCGTCCTGCTCGAGCTGCGGACGGAGTCGCCGCTCATCAAGGTCTCTATCTTCCGCATCCGGCCCTTCGCCGTAGAGAACCTGGTGCTGCTGATCGCCATGATGGCCTTCATCCCGATCTTCTTCTTCGCCAGCGAGTACGCCCAGATCGCGCTGCACAAGACGGCTTCGGAGGCCGGTGTCTTCCTGCTCTTCTTCTTCCTCGGGTTCGTCATCGCCGCCCAGGTGGGGGGACGCATGCTCGACCGGGAAGGGGCGAAGCGGGCCGTGGTGCTCGGCTGTGCCATCGCAGCGGTCGGCTTCGGGCTGTGGGCCTCCAAAGCGACGACCCTGAACTTCGGCAAGCAGCAGCTGTGGGTCATCGTCGCCGGCGCCGGCATGGGTCTCATGCTCGGTCCGGCCAACACCGACGCGGTCAACCGGGCCGGCAGCCTCTCCTACGGCGAGGCGACCGGCATCACCCAGACGATCCGGAACTACGGAGCCAGCTTGGGCCTCGCTGCCCTGGGCACCATCCTCTTGTTCAGTTTCCGCTCTCACCTGACTACGTCGCTGAAGGGGATGGGCGATCCGCGCGCGGCAGCCGACGCCGCCCGGGTGACGCAATCACACGGCGGAGGGTCGGTGGCCTCCATACCGCATTACGTGTCCCTGGACTTCGCCCAGGCCACCCAGACGGTGCTCTACGTGATCTGCGGGATCATGGCCGTGGCGGCAGCGGTGGCTCTCTTCGGCCTCCGGCGTGGCCGCCAGGAGGTGCCGACCGACGTCGAGGCCGTTGCTGCTGCCGCCGCCGACACCGCCTGACCCGGGTGGCCCCGAAGGGACGAGCGCGGTGGCACGCCACGGTGGAAGGGCACTGTCGGAAGCCAATGTTCGGGCCCCGACTGTCGTAACCTCGCGGCTCATCGAGCGTCCCTTTCCGACGGGCGACGACCAGGAGGCAGAGATGTCGCAGCGCAGCAGTCGGATCGGGATCCTCATGGCGGCACTGGTGGCCATCGGCGTCTTGGGCACCGGGTGCGCCGCCATCAGCAAGGTCAAGCAGACGGTCCACAACGTCGAGGGCAACCGGGCCACCATCGACTCGTTCACTCAGAAGATCAACGCGGGCCAGAACGTGCCGTTCCAGGCCACGTACACGACGACCGGCAGCTCACCCGCCACGATCGTCTACGCCACCAACCCGTCGACCAACGAGCTGGCGTTCCACCTCACCATGACCGGTCAGAACGCCTCGAGCACGCAGTTCATCGTCAATTCGTCGGGCAACTATCTCTGCACCGAGAGCAGCTCCGATTCTTCGTGGTCGTGCAACAAGCTCGACAAGGCCAGCGCGGCCGACGAGCAGAACATCGTCGACTTCTACACACCCTCGCACTGGGTGAACTTCCTCAAGGGCGTCTCGCTGGTGGCCGGCCTGGCCGGTGACAAGGTGAGCTCGTCGACCATGTCGATCAGCGGTTTCAGCGACATGAGCTGCGTGGACCTGGTGGCCAAGGGAGTGGCGGGCACCAGCACCATCTGCACCACCCAACAGAACATTCTCGGCTACGTCAAGGTGGCCCAGGACTCGACCAGCTTCCAGATCACGGACTACTCGGGGTCGCCCTCGTCCTCGCTCTTCCAGTTGCCGCCCGGAGCCACGATCACAACCGTCACGTTGCCCACGACGACCACGACGACGTGACCACCTTCATCGCCCGCTACGACACCTCGGGTCCCGGCGTGCGATTGGCCGTCAAGGATCTGATCGACATGGAGGGGGAGCCGACGACCGCCGGCTGTCGCGCCGTGGCCCAGCGGGCCCTCCCGGCCGAGCGCGATGCCGCCTGCCTGGCCGGGGCGCGGGCGGCCGGGGCACGCATTGTGGGCCGCACCAACCTGCACGAGCTGGCGCTCGGTGTGACGGGGGTGAACCCGTGGTACGGGACTCCGGTCAACCCCCTCGACCCGGCGCTGGTACCGGGCGGCTCGTCGAGCGGCTCGGCCGTCGCCGTCGCCACGGGTGAGGCGGATGTCGCCTACGGGAGTGACACCGGCGGATCGGTGCGCATCCCATCGGCGTGCTGCGGCACCGCGGGCCTGAAGACCACGTGGGGTCGGATCTCCTTGGACGGTGTCTGGCCGCTGTCCCCGAGCTTCGACACCATCGGACCGATGGCCCGCGACGTCGCCGGCCTGGTCGTCGGTATGGAGCTCCTCCAGCCGGACTTCACCGTGGCCCCGGACGACCAGGGGCGCGACGTGCAGGTGGGCGTCCTCACCGTCGACGCCGAACCTGCCATTACGGCTGCCGTCGATCGTGCCGTGAACCTTTCGGGATGGGAACGCAGCGATCTGACCATCGACGGCTGGGACAACGCCACCGTACAGGCCGGCCTGCTCCTCGTCGTCGAGGCGTGGCACACCGACGCCGCGCTCATGATCGAGGATCCCGACGGCATCGGGTCCGACGTGAGAGAGCGGCTGACCATGGGTTCGTCGTTCGACGACGGCTCGGTCCGCGCCGCCTGGGGGGCGCAGCGTGAGCTGCTGGCCGCGCTCCACGGCGCCTTCGAGCGGGTCGATGTCATCGCCACGCCGACGCTGACCATCTTCCCGCCACCCCTGGACGAGGGCGACGACCTTCTCGTCTCGCGCAACACGCTGCCGGTCAATTTGGCCGGCGTCCCCGCTCTGTCGCTGCCGGTGCCGACCGGCGGCCCGCTGCCGGCGAGTCTGCAGCTCATCGGGCCGGCGGGCAGCGAGGAGCGTTTGTTGGCCATGGGTGCCCATCTCGAACGAGCCGTCCAGGCTGGCTGAGGTATCCGGGCCGGGCCGGGCCGCGGCGGGCCGGTTCCCTCATGACGCATGGCGGCCGACGAGCCCGCGCCCTATGTCGGCCAGGTGTGCCCGCACCGCATCGGGCTCCACGATTTCGATGGCGTCGGAGAAGCCGGCCAGCTGCCTCGCCACCATCAGCTCCGACTGGGCGCGCACCTCCACCTCCACCAGGCCGTCCGGTCCGGGCGCGCCCAGGCGCGCCCGGGTGCCGAAGACGTAGCGCAGCACATCGGCGATGGTTTCGTCCGTGCGCAGGCGCACCGTCACCGGGGAACGCTGGCGGTCCACCGTGGTGACGATCGAACGCCACGCTTCAGCGAGGTCGAAGTCGTCGGGCCGCACGACCGCCCGGCCGTTCGGGACGACGGACCGCACCCGGCTGACGCGGAACGTGCGCTGCCCCGCGTCCGTCTCGGCGATGAGGTACCACGTGTTGTTCTTCACCACGAGCCCCAGCGGGTGCACGGTGCGCACGGACACCCTTCCGTCGCGGCGCCGGTAGCCCAACTCCACCTGGGCGGCCTCTATGACGGCCTGCTGCAGAGACTCGAGGTGGTCGAGCGGCGCCGGCTCGGTCTGGTCCCACCCGGCCGGGTCGCGCACCACGGCAGCCGCGGCGGCCTCGGCGTGCTGGCGGAACGTGGTGGGCAGGGCCTGGACCAGCTTGCGCAACGCGGCGCGCACGTCGGGTGTGGCCGCGGCCGGACCCGCCAGGAGGAAGAGCGCCCGGGCCTCGTCCGCCGTGAGGCCGCTCAGGTCCGTGCGCGCCCCGCCGACAAGCTCCCAACCGCCTCCCCGACCCGGCTGCGAGTAGACGGGGACCCCGGCCTGGGCCAGCCCTTCGAGATCGCGGCGCGCCGTGCGCTCGCTGACCTCGAGCTCCTGGGCCAGCTGGCCGGCGGTGATCCGCCCGCGTGCCTGCAGGACCAGCAGGGTGGCGACGAGGCGGTCGGCGCGCATGGGGACAGTTTTATCGGAAAAGTGGCCAAAAGGTGTCCAGTTCTGTCCCGCACCATGGATCCCATCGACCACTGGCCGCCGGCCCGCCCGGCAGAAACGGAGACGTGAGCAATGCCCGGACTGGTACCACCTGTCGTAGACGAGCGCGAGACCCTCCTCGCCTATCTGGCCCAGCAGCGCGACGCCCTGCGTTACGCCGCCCACGGCCTGAGCGACCGGCAGGCATCGTCGCGCCCCTCGGCGAGCGCGCTCTGCCTCGCCGGCCTGATCAAACACGTCGCCCTGGTCGAGCGGGCCTGGACCACGTTCCTCGTCACCGGTGACACGTCGGTGTTCGACGCCGAGGACGACTACGTCAACGGGTTCTCGTTGGTCGGTGGCGAGACGCTGGCCGACGTCCTGGCCCAGGCGTCGGAGCAAGCTCGTCGCACCGAGGAGATCGTGTCCGGCCTGGCCGACCTCGGGGCGCCGTTGCCGGCGACGACCGACGTGGTCCCCTGGATCCCGGCCGGTCAGGTGTGGACGGCCCGCTGGGTGCTGCTGCACCTCATTGAGGAGACGGCACGCCACGCCGGTCACGCCGACATCGTCCGCGAGACCATCGACGGGGCCACGTGTTGGACGCTGATGGCGGAGGCGGAGGGCTGGCCACAGCGGGACTGGGTCGCCTGAGCCGCTCATAGGGTGGGAGCGCATGGAGATCCAGGTCTGGTCCGATTTCGCCTGCCCGTGGTGCGCGCTGGGGTTCTACCGGCTCGACGCCGCCCTGGCTCGGTTCGACCACGGCGATGCCGTCGAGGTGGTGCACCGGTCCTACGAGCTCGACCCGCACGCGCCGGCCCGCCGGGACCTTACGTCGGAGCAGGCGGTGGCGCGCAAGTACGGGTTGGGACCCGAGCGGGTGAAGGCCGGGCACGCCCAGCTGACCGAGCTGGGCCGCCAGGTCGGCCTCGTCTTCCACTTCGAGCGGGTCCAACTGGGGAACACGTTCGACGCCCACCGCGTGGCCCAGTCGGCCCGGGGCCAGGATTGTGAGGACGCATTACTCAAAGGACTGTTCGCGGCCTACTTCACCGAAGGACGGCTGCTCTCCGACCACGCCGTGTTGGCCGACGTGGCCGTGTCGGCGGGCCTCGACGCGAGGGTCACCGACACGGTGCTCGCCGGCGACCTCTACGCACGAGAGGTGCGGCTGGACGAGTCCACCGCCTACGAGCTCGAGGTGACGGGCGTGCCCTACTTCCTCATCAACGGCGCCTGGCCCATTCCGGGCGCTCAGGACGTCGACACGCTGGTGACGGTGCTCGAGCGTGCCCGGGCCCGTTCAGCGCATTGAGTCGAGGATCTCGTCCACCATTTCGACCATCGTGTTCGGATGGAGGAAGCAGAAGCGCGCCACTGTCTCGCCCTCCCAGCTCGTCGGGGTGACGAACCCGATCTGATCGCGCAGCAGGCGGGCCGACCAGGCCTCGTACTCCACCTTGGTCCAGCCCGGCCGGCGGAACAGCACAATGGACAACCCCGGCTGGCGGACGAGCTCCACGTGGGTGGCCGCGTCGACACGTTCGGCCGCCTGTTGTGCCATGGCGAGGCCGGCCTCCACCGCCTCGCCATAGGCGTCGAGGCCGTTGACCGCCATGGAGAACCACAACGGCAGCCCCCGGCCGCGGCGGGTCAGGTGGAAGGCGTAGTCGCTCGGATTCCACTCGTTGGGCTCGCCGCTGTGCAGCACGTCGAGGTACTGGGCGTCTTGCGTGTGCACCGCCTTGGCCAGGTTGGGCTGGCGGTAGACCAGCCCGGCGCAGTCGAAGGGCGCGAAGAGCCACTTGTGAGGATCGACGATGAATGAGTCCGCCCTGCCGAAACCGGTGAATTGCCCGTGGATCGACGACGCGAAGAGTGCCGCCGCGCCGCCATAGGCGCCGTCGATGTGGAACCACAACGAGTACTCGGCCGCCACGTCCGCCACACCGTCGAGGTCGTCCACGATGCCAGCGTTGGTCGTGCCCGCGGTCGCCACCACTCCGATGACGTCGGCGCGCCGGGGGTCGTCGCGCAGCGCCGCCCGCAGCGCCGCCCCGGTCAGCCGGTGCCCCTCGACCGGGACCAGGAAGGCGCCCACGCCCAGGACGTGCAGCGCTTTGCCCACCGACGAGTGGGCGTCCTCGCTCATGGCCACCAGCGGACGTTGCGGTGCCTCGCCGCCGCGCCGGTACGCCGCCGTGTCGCGGGCCACCATCAGCGCAGAGAGGTTGCCGGCCGAACCGCCCGCCACGAAGCAGCCGCCCGCCTCCTCGGGGAACCCGGCCTGCGCCGCCAGCACGGCCAGGGCCTGGTTCTCGGCCACGACGACGCCGGCCGCCTCGAGCCATGAGGTGCCGTGCAGCGACGAGCAGGAGACGAACATGTCGAAGAGCAGCGAGGCCTTGGTGGGGGCGGCCGGAATGAACGACAAGAACCGCGGACTGTCCACCGAGACCACGGCCAGGGCGAGCTCGTCGGTCCAGACCCGCAGGACGTCGGCCGCGTCATTGCCCTCCGGCCGCATCAATCCCTCCAGGGCGGGCCCGAGGGACTCGACCAGCCCGCCGAAGTCGAGGGACACCGGGTCCATGGACAGGCGCTCCCGGCAGGCGGACATGATCAGGTCGGTCATGCCCTCGTCGTAGTGGAACATGGCGCTCGGCATCAGGCCGGTGCCCCTTCGGGCCCGGCGGCGGCGCGGCCGGCCGTCCTCCAGGCCTCCTCGGCCCGACTCGAGACCTCGTGCAACGACGCGCCCGTCTTGGCCGCCACGACGACGACGTCGTCGAACTCGGGCTTGACGCGCCCCGCGGCGATCTTCATCCGCACGATCATGCCGTCGAGCACGACCTCACCCAGGGTGCGGGCCACCGGCCACCGCTCGACGGCCGTCGCCCGGACACCCAGGGTCCCGGTGGTCCGCTCCATCTCGGCCCGCAGCACGTCGGCGCGGACGGCGTCAGCGAGGACATGGAGGACATGTCCGGGCCGTCCCTTCTTCATGGTCACCGGGCTGATCCAGGCGTCGAGGGCGCCCACGTCGAGCAGGGCGGCCACGGCGTAACCCAGCTGCTCGCCGGTGGCGTCGTCGAGGTTGGTTTCCATCACCAGGGCGGCCTGGCCCGGGCCGACGGCGCCCCCCTCGTCCCGACGGCCGACGACCACCTGCGTGCAGTTGGGCAGTTCGTCCATTTCGCCCGCACCTCCGCCGAAGCCGGAGGCCGTGATCGTCATGTCGGGCATAGGCCCGAACGACGTGCACAGCGTGGAGACCAGCGCGGCGCCCGTCGGCGTGGTCAGTTCTATCTGCACGTCGCGCCCGTAGGTAGGGATGCCGCGGAGCAGGCGGACCGTGGCCGGCGCGGGATTGGGCAGCCACCCGTGGGCGCTGCGCACGGTCCCGGTGCCGGTGGCGATCGCCGAGGCGGTCACGACGTCGACGCCCAGGACCTCGAGCGCCGCCGCGGTGCCCACGATGTCGACGACGGCGTCGTGGCCGCCGACCTCGTGGAAGTGCACCTGATCGACGGGCCGCCGGTGCAGCGCGGATTCGACCTCGGCCAGGGCACGGAACGCGGCCAGGGCGCGCTCGGCCACCCGTGTCGGGAGCGCGGCGTCCTCTATCAGCGCGGCGATGGCGGCGTGGGTCCGGACGACCACGTCGTCGCCGCCCACGACGACGCGGCTGCAGGCGATGCCCCCGCGCAACCCCTCCTCGACGCGCAGTTCCCAGCCCGGGAGAACCAGGCGGTCCAACAGGGCGCGCACTTCGTCGACGTCGGCGCCCGCGTCAATGAGGGAACCGAGTGCCATGTCCCCGGCCACGCCGGCGAAGCAGTGGAACCAGGCGACCGTCTCGGTCCCGACGGGTTCGCCCGTCACGGGAGGAGGCGGGCGACCGCACACGCGGCGCCGAAGCCGTTGTCGATGCCGACGACGGTGATTCCCGACGCGCAGGAGGAGAGCATGGTGAGGAGCGCGGTCACGCCTTCGAACGCGGCGCCGTACCCGGTGCTCGTCGGCACGGCCACGACGGGCGCGGGTGTCAACCCGCCCACCACGCTGGCCAGCGCGCCCTCCATACCGGCGATCACGACCACGGCATCGGCCATGGCGAGCGTGTCGACCTCGGCCAGGAGCCGGTGCAGTCCCGCCACGCCGCAGTCGACCAGGAGCGAAGGGTCGAAGCCGAAGGCGCTGAGCACCGCGACGCATTCGTGGGCGACGGGCAGGTCGGCCGTGCCCGCGGTCACGACGGCGATCGAGCCCGACCGGGCCGGCGCCGGACGGAACACGACCGTCGAGAAGGTGCCGCTCTCCGACACGGCACCCGGTCCGTGTCCGAGCGAGACGGCGACGGCAGAGGCCGCCTTGACCTGAGGATCTGTCGCCCGGGTCAAGAGGACAGGGCCGTCGGTCCCGCCGAGCAGCTCTTCGACCACGGCGGCGCAGTGCTCGGGTGTCTTCCCCGGTCCGTAGACCGCCTCGGGCATGCCCTGGCGCAGGTCGCGGTGATGGTCGACCCGGGCGAAACCGAGGTCGGAGTAGGGGAGACGGCGGAGCTGGCGCACCGCCTCGTCAGGCGGGCACCGGCCGTCGGCTACCGATTCGATGAGTTGGCGCAGCGAAGAAGCGTCCATGACCTGCTCTATCCTGCCCAACTGTGAACCCCCCTGCGACCACGGTCGCCTACTTCGGGCCTTCGGCCACCTTCACCCAGGAGGCCCTCTTGACCCAACAGGACCTGGCTGGGGCCGACCTGACCCCGCTCGCCTCCATCACGGCCGTGCTGGACGCGGTGGCCGACGGGGACGTCGAGCTCGGTTTCGTGCCCATGGAGAACGCCATCGAGGGCACGGTCAGCGCCACCATCGACGGGCTCATCCACGACGTGGACCTCCACATCCAGCGCGAGGTCGTGATGGACATCCATCTCCATCTCATGGTCCGCCCCGGCACGGGGCTCGAGGACATCCGTTCGGTGGCCTCCTACCCCCATGCGCTGGCGCAATGTCAGAAGTACCTGGCCAAGGCCCTGCCGGACGCCGAACAGCGGGCGGCCAATTCGACGGCGGACGCCGCCCGGGTGCTGGGTGAATCCGATTCGGCCGACGGAGCGGCCATTGCGCCCCGCCTGGCCGCCGAGCGTTACGGCCTCGTCATCGTGGCAGAAGACGTCGAGGACCACCCCGACAACCAGACCCGCTTCGTCCTGGTGGCCAAGAGCCGGGTCCCGAAGCCCTCCGGCCACGACAAGACCAGCATCGTCTGCTTCCAGCGGGCCGACCATCCGGGGTCGCTGCACGGCATCTTGGGTCAGTTCGCCGCACGCAACATCAACCTGAGCAAGCTGGAGTCCCGACCGACCAAGCAGGGTCTGGGCGACTACTGCTTCGTGATCGACCTCTCGGGCCACGTCGGCGACGAGGTGGTGGCCGACTGCCTGCGCGACCTGCACGCCGGCCTGGCCGGGGTGAAGTTCCTCGGCTCGTACCCCGCCGCGGGAGAACACGGTGAGCAGCAGCGACGTCGCGCCGATGCCGCCTGGCAGGCGGCGGACGACTGGTTGCAAGGGTTGCGCGACGCTATTGAGTGACCGGCGCCTCGGGCACGCGGCTGAGCGTCCCGGGGAGGCGCCGGACCACGAACAGGGCGACGACAGCGGCTGCCGCCGCCACGGCGAAGGCGACCACGACGCCGACGGCGATGGGGCCCGAGCCGCGTGACACCGTCGCGACGGCTGCTCCGCCGGCACCGACGCCCAGCGCCGTGCCCAGCACGTCCGCCAGGTTGAGTGACGACGACGCCCAGCCCTCTCTGCCTGCGGGTGCCCCGCGCAGCATCATGAGCGAAATGGGGGAGTAGCTGAGCCCCATGCCGAGTCCGGCGGCGGACCAGGCGACATAGGCCTCCCACAACGGGACGCCGGAGCGCAGCTGCCAGGCCATGCCCGCCGTCCCGGCCAAAATGAGGCACAGCCCGAGCCGGACGAGCCGGGCCCCTTCCCACTGGTCGTTCAGGCGGGCCTGCACCCACGACCCGGCCGTCCAGGCCAACGTCGACGCGGTGACGACCCCACCGGCCGCAATGGTGCTGTGGTGACGCACCGTCGTGATGGTGAGCGTCACGTAGGCGTCGGCGCCGAAGAACGCGAACGTGAGCAGCCCGCGGCTCAGGATGGTCGCGGGCAAACCGCGTGCCGCCCGCAGGGTGCCCCGAGGCAGGAGGCGGCGAAGCGGCGCCGCGCCGATCAACACCCCCGCCAGCGCCAGGACGATTCCGACGACGACGTCGCGGGCTCCCAGAGCCCCGAGTACCAGTGCGGCGCCCGCCGCGGTGCGGATCGCGTCGGCCACCCGGTGTTCGTCGCCCCGCTCGACGTCGGATCTCCCGAGGTGCAGCAGCGCCGGCAGGGCGATCGGGCCGGCCAGCGCCACCAGCGGTATGAGCCCCAGGAAGACCCAGCGCCACCCGAACACGTGGCTCACCGCGGCCGCCAGTGCCGGACCGACGATCCCCGGAACCACCCAGGCCGTGGACAGCACCGCCATCATGCGGGCCCGATGACCCTCGGGCAGGCTGCGGCCGATGGCCACGTACGCCACCGCCGGGACGGCCCCGGCCCCCAAACCCTGGAGGAGGCGGCCGACGACGAGGACCCACATGAAGGGCGCCAGCCCGGCCACCAGCAGTCCGGTGGCGAACAGCACCAGACCGGCCACGTAGGGACGGGCGGGACCGTGGCGGTCGGCGTCGCGCCCAGCCACCACGATGCCGACGAGGCTGGCCAGCATGAACGTCGAGAAGACCCATCCGTAGAGGGCGAGACCGTCGAGATCGCGCGCCACGACCGGCATCACCGTCACCACGGCCAGGGCCTCCGATGCGATGAAGGTGATGGTCAGCACCAGACCCAGGGTCAGGGCGCGTCGGTGGGGCGCCCACAGCCCGTCGCCCGGAAGACCCCGTCCCACCTCGGCGAGACTACGGGGAAGGACCACTGGTACTCTGCGCCGGGAGGGCCCGTGGCTCTGCAGATCATCGACGTCGACCAGCACCTCTTCGAGTCGAGGACGACCTGGTCCGATTACATCGAGCCGGCGCACCGGGACGACGCGCTCGTCATCACGGACGACGAGGCAGGGTGGCCCTGGCTGGAGTGGCGCGGCCAGCAGCTGACGCCCCTCGAGGTGCCGGTCCCGGAGCGCTCGTCGCTCATCGGCGACGACCGGCTGCGTCGGCTGCGCGGTGAGCGGGCGCCGGCCTCGTTCGACGAGTTGGTGCCCGACTCGTACCGGATGGCCGCCGGGCGCCTGGCCTCTCTCGACGACTTCGGGTTGGACGCCGCCGTCCTGTTCCCCAACTACGGCTTGCTCTGGGAGCAGCGACTCGCCTCGGACCGCACCGCGCAGCGGGCCAACGCCCGGGCGTACAACCGGTTCACCGCCGACGTATGCGGCGAGGGGAAAGGGCGCCTCTTCGGCGTGGCGCACGTCCTGCTGCACGACCCCGCCTGGGCGGTGGAGGAGATCGGTCGCATTCGGGCCCAGGGGCTTCGGCTGGCCATGATCGCCCCGGCGCCCGTCGATGGGAAGCCGCTCTCGCATCGCGACTTCGACCCGGTCTGGGCGGCCTTCTCCGACCAGGGCGTGGCACCTGTCTTCCATGTGTCGGACTTCGAGAGCCCCCTCGACCCGGCCTGGCGCGGCGGCGAACCGGAGGAGGGGGAGCGGCTCTTCGACTCCATCTTCTTGTACCTGGCACCGGCGGTGGCATTGGCCGACCTCATCCTCAACGGCGTGTTGGAGCGATTCCCCGCCCTGCGCGTGGGCGTCGTCGAGCTCACAGCCAGCTGGGTACCGAGCTTCCTCTTGCACATCGACGGCGCGTCCGACTTCTACGCCCTTCGACACGGCGAGCCGTATCACGCGCTCGGCGACCGGCCGTCGCAGTACTTCCTGCGGCAGGTGCGGGTCGCCGCCTTGCCCTATGAGATGCCCAACCGGCTGGTTCCCAAGGTCGGCGACGACACCTACATGATCGGGAGCGACTGGCCCCACGCCGAGGGGGTGGCCGATCCCATGGCGGCAGCGGAACGCGCCGTGGCCGGACTGACGGACGCGGCCCGATCGAAGATCCTGGGGGCCAACGCAGCGTGGCTCCTGCAGCTGTGAGCATCGACCTCGACGCCCGGGCGGCGGAACGCCGGCGGCTGCGCGACGCCTACCTCCGGGAGCCGTCGGCCCGGCCGGCGTCGATGGCGCGCGGCGTGCACCACCTGGCGCTGCTCTGCTCGGACGTGGAGCGGACGATCCGCTTCTACCAAGAATTGCTGGGGTTCCCGCTGGTGGAGCTGTTCGAGAACCGCGACTACCAGGGGTCCACGCACTTGTTCTTCGACCTGGGCCATGACAACACTCTGGCCTTCTTCGACTTCCCGGGTCTCGATCTGGGTCCCTACGCGGAGGTGCTGGGTGGGTTCCACCACCTGGCCATCTCGGTGGACCGGGCGCAGTGGGACGCCGCCCGCGCCCGTCTCGAGGAGGCGGGGGTGGCTACGCAGATCGAGAGCGAAATCTCCCTCTACTTCTCGGACCCCGACGGTGTGCGGCTCGAGCTCATCGCGGAGGACCTCGGCTCGCTGTACGGCACGCCGCTGCACTGATGGCCGTCACCGGCCTGGCCAATCTGGCTGTCAAGGTGCGCGAGGCCGACCTCGAAGTCGGCCTGTTCCTGGTACCGGGCCGCCGGGGCGGCCGTGAGCGCGCCCGTGGCGTGGGAGAACGGCCGCCGGGCCGACGTGCAGCTGGGTGCGCTGGCGTTGACGCTGTTCACCCAGGCCATTTACGAGGACGCATGCTCGTTGCCCGAAGAGGGATTCCTCCACCCGGCCCTCCTCGTCGACGACCTCGACGCGGAGCTGGCGCGCCACACGGTGTTGTGGGGCCCGCGGGTCGTCCGCGGGTCGTTCGGCACCCGCCGGATCGCCTTCGTCGAGGCCCCCGGTGGGATCCGGCTCGAGTTCATGGAGCAGCTGGAGCCGCCCCCAACCTGAGCGCCCAGGCCCGTCGTTCCTCGGGGTGGTGCTAGCGACACGAGGGATTGTCAGGCCACGTCGTCGCCGTCGGCGTCGGGACCGTTGTCGGGCCGCCCGTTGGCATCGCGGTCCGCCGCACGCTCTGGAAAATGTTCGCGGATCAGATCGACGCCGAGGCGCTGCCGTCGGTGCCCGGACCGGTGGGCCGCCATCCCCGGGCGCCTCGCAGCCGATACGCCGACGGCGCTCATGTTGCGCGCCGAGTGAAGTACCCATCCCCCCAGCCTCCTGCCGCATGGCGTGTGAGAATCCCGCTCGAACACCCAACGTCACAGGAGGACTGGGATGACCACCACCACCCGCGATGCCTCGGGAAAACCGGTACCGAAGCACGGATACACCAAGGACGGGATTCCGGTCTACGGCCGTACCCACCTCTTCGCCAAGACGGACACGACGGCCCAACGAGTCAATGCCGCGGTAGGGCTCCGGATCACCCTGCTGGTCGGCACCATGTGGGCCGCCTACGTGTTCGCGTGCATCGCCCTGATTTCGCTGCCCGACAACATCCACTCGACGCAGCTCCTGATCCTGTGGATCAGCTCGAGCTTCCTCCAGCTGGTCCTGCTGCCCGTCATCATCGTGGGCCAGAACATCCAGGCCCGGGCCAGTGACGCCCGGGCGGCCAAGACGTTCGAGGATGTCGAGGACGCCCGGGACAAAATCGAGCACGCCATCGACCTGCTCGACATCCACACCGATGGCGGGCTGCACGACGCCGTGGTGGCCATCATCGACGCCATCAACAAGGGCCCCGCGGCAGCCGTACCCGCTACCTGACCCGGTCCCGTCGGCCGTCAGGGCGCCTCGAACGCCTCGCCCAACTCGAGAGGCAGCACGTCGTCGCCCCGCGTGGCCGCGGCGGCCCGCGTGGTCTCGCGCAGCGACGGCACCGTGGCCAGAGCCACGGCGGCCGTGGCCACCAGCAAGCCGGCGGCCACCCCGAACGCCAGTGCGTATCCGTCGGTCAGGGCCGCGGCGGTGTGGGCGGGGCTCGGCGCCGTGCCGGAGAGGACGGAGGTGGTCCTGGTCGCGGCCAGCGTGGCCAGCACGGCCAAGCCCAGGGACGCACCGACCGTGCGCGAGGTGTTGAGGAGGCCCGAAGCGAGTCCGGCCCGCTCGTGGGCGACCCCCGCCGTCCCGGCCACGGCGATCGGGGTGACGGTCAGACCCATGCCCAGGCCGATGAGCACGTACGGACCGAGGATGTCGGCGATGAACGTGGAGTTCGGGGTGATCTGTGTCAGCCAGCCCACGCCGACGGCGGCCACCAGCGAGCCGACCAGGATGAGCGGACGCGGTCCGAACCGGGGCACCAGCCGAGAGGTCACTTGCGCGCCCGCTGCAATGAGGAGTGTCTGCGGGAGAAACGCCAGTCCGGCCCGGAGCGGGCTGTACCCCAGCACGTGCTGCATATAGAGGGTCTCGAAATACCACGATCCGAACAGGGCACCGAACATCAGCAGCATGACGGCGTTGCCACCCGCGACGTTGCGCGAGCGGAAGATGTCGAGTGGCACCAGCGGCGCCTTCGACACCCGGGCCTGGAGATAGAGGAAGACTCCGATCAGGACGACGCCCAGCGCCAATGGCATGAGCACCTGCGCGGAGCCCCAGGAGTAGGTCTCGGTCCGGACGATACCGAAGACGATCGCGACCAGACCGGCGGTCACCGTGATGGCGCCGCCCAGGTCGAGGTTCCGGTGGCGCAGGTCCGCCCGCGACTCGGGGACGTAACGGAGAGAGGCCAACAGCGTGACGGCCCCGATGGGCACGTTCACGAAGAGGATCCAGCGCCAGCTCAAGAACTCGACCAGGATGCCTCCGAAGAGGGCGCCCGCCGACGCGCCGGCCGAGGACACGGCACTCCAGGCGCCCAGCGCCTTGGCCCGCGCCGGCCCTTCGGCGAAGCTCGCCGTCAGGATGGTCAGCGTCGCCGGGGCGAGGATGGCCGCCCCCAGACCCTGCACGGCCCGGGCACCGATCAACCAGGTCTGGTTCTGGGCCAGCCCGCCGAGGAGGCTCGACGCCGTGAACACCGTGAGGCCGATCAGGAACACCTTGCGACGACCGAAAAGGTCGGCCGCCCGGCCGCCCAGCAGGAGGAAACCGGCGAAGGTCAGCGTGTAGGCGTTCACGATCCATTGCAGTCCCGAAGTGCTGAACCGCAGGTCGTGCTGGATGGACGGGAGGGCGACGTTCACGATGGAGGCGTCGAGCACCACCATGAACTGGCCGACGAGAACCAGGCCGAGCACCAGCCACGCCGGTACCGCTTTCCCAGGTGTGACCTCTACGAGGCCGGTGCCGCCGCGAGTGCGGTCGGGGTCGCTGCGCATGAATCTCCCTCTGACAGAAATGTCCCGGACATGTCAGCCCAGCCCCCGTAACCCAACGCACCACGGTGGGCGGGTATTCCCACGCTAGGAGTGGGCGGGCCGGGTATCCGGCGAGAATCGGACCTCTATCTGCCGAATGCGTCCGGGAGCGGTCTACCGCTCGCCTGTGACAGTCTCTGCCGGCATGTCCGATGCACCGCCGATGGAGCTGGTCAGGTCGTCCGCGCTCTTCGCGGGCCAACCGTACGCCGACGCCGCCGTGGTGCAGGACCGGGGACTCCTCGTCTTCACCGCGGGAGCGTGCCCGATCGACCACGCGGGAGACACCTGCGACGTGGGTAGCGTGACCGGCCAAGCGGAGCGGACCATGGACAATCTCGTCGAGGCCTTGGCCGCCGCCGGCGCGAACCTGCACAACGTGGTGAAGACGACGGTGTACGTGGCCAGTGGGGAGCGGTCCGAGCTGGTCGACGCGTGGAACGTCGTGCGACGACGGTTCGGCGACCACGACCCCCCCGCTACCCTGCTCGGGGTCCGCGTCCTGGGCTATCCGGAGCAGCTGGTGGAGATCGAGGCGATCGCCGCGTTGGCCGACCCGCTCGTGGGCAACGAATGAGAGAGGCAGGCGCCGGGCTGTGAGAGTGCACCTCGTCGACGGGACCTACGAACTCTTCCGACACTTCTACGGCGCACCGCCGCACCGTACGGCGACAGGCCAGGAGGTAGCGGCGGCCCGGGGCGTGGTCGGGTCGGTGCTGCAGTTGCTCGAGCAGGGTGCCACTCATGTCGGCGTGGCCACCGACCACGTCATCGAGTCGTTCCGTAACGATCTGTGGCCCGGCTACAAGACGGGGCAAGGTATCGATCCGGACCTGTGGTCACAGTTCTGGCCCCTGGAAGAGGCGCTCGAGGCGCTCGGCGTCGTCGTCTGGGCCATGGTCGAAGACGAGGCGGACGACGCGTTGGCCAGCGCCGCCGCCGTCGCCGCCGATGACACGCAGGTGGAACAGGTCGTCATCTGCACTCCGGACAAGGACCTCGGCCAGTGCGTCCGCGGCACGAGGGTCGTCCAGCTGGACCGGCGCAAGGACCACGTGTTCGACGAGGCCGGCGTGGTGGCCAAGTTCGGCGTACCGCCGTCGTCCATCCCGGACTACCTGGCGCTGGTGGGCGACAGCGCAGACGGTTTTCCCGGGCTCGCCGGATGGGGGGCCAAGTCCGCCTCGGCCGTGCTGGCCCGGTGGGGCCGCATCGAGGAGATCCCGCCCGACCCCGGCGCCTGGGAGGTGACCGTCCGCGGCGCCGCCAAGTTGGCCGCCACGTTGCGGGACGACCACGACGACGCGCTGTTGTTCAAGCACCTGGCCACCTTGCATATCGACCCCTCACTCCTGCGCTCGGTGGACGATCTGCGCTGGGAGGGCCCGACCGACGAGTTCGTCGACGTGTGCCGGTCTCTGGACGCGCTCGGTCTGGTGCAGCGGGCCAACAAGCTCGCGGCGGCAAGAGCAGGGTGAGCGACGACGGCTAGCGGGAGGCGAACGCTCGACCACAGTGAGCGGAGGGAGTGGGATTCGAACCCACGGAAGCTTGCGCCTCGCAGCTTTTCAAGAGCTGTGCATTCGTCCGCTCTGCCATCCCTCCGGGCCGCCCAATGGTAGGCGGGAGGACCTGGTGCCACGGGCGGAGCGGCCCGACCCGCACCGTGGCGGTGCAGGCGCCTATCCCGTGACCCACTCCGCCAGCTCGACCACGACACCCGGCCCGTCGAGGAATACCAGCCGCCGTTCGTGGAAGTCCATGACCTCGTTGCGCGGCACCACACCGTTGGCCGCCAGGTGCTCCAGCATGGCGTCGAGGTCCGACACCCGGAAGCAGACGTGGTTGAACCCCATTCCGGTCCAGCGACCCCGCCCCGGCGTCCTCGACCGCCGCGGGGCGGTGGAACCGGAGCAGCTGCACCTCCTGGTGGACCTGGGCCGGCGCCCCTTCCAGCTCGAGCGTCACGTGGTCCGCCTCCCAGTCGGCGATCCCCATGTAGCGGCCCATCTCGGCGCCCGAGACCACGACGGCCACCCGTTCGACGAAGCCCAGCAACCCGAAGAACCGCCGCGCCTCCTCCAGGTCGTCGACCACCACCGTCATGTGGTCGAACCCCTCGTTCCGTGGCCCTCCCGACGCCGACGTCACCGATCCCTACCGGCCTGCGGTCTCCCGGGCGGCGGCGTCGCGGGCCCGGGACCGCGTCCGCCCCCGCGTGGCCTGGTCCAGCACCACCTTGCGCAACCGCACCGCCTTGGGCGTCACCTCGACGCACTCGTCCTCGGCAATGAACTCCAGGGCGTGCTCCAGCGAGAACGACAGCGACGGCGTCAGGCGTTCGAACTCCTCCGCCACCGACGAGCGCATGTTGGTCAGCTTCTTCTCCTTGGTCGGATTGACGTCCATCTCCTCGGCTCGCGCGTTCTCGCCCACGATCATCCCCTCGTAGACCTCCTGCGCCGGCCCGACGATCAGCGTGCCCCGCTCCTGCAGGTTCATCAGCGCGAAGGTCGTCGTCATGCCGCGCCGGTCGGCCACCATCGACCCGTTGCGACGCGTCCGCAGCTCGCCGTGCCACGGCGCCCAGCCGTCGAAGACATGGTGCAGTATTCCGGTCCCCCGCGTCTCGGTCAGGAACTCGGTGCGGAAGCCGATCAGCCCCCGGGCCGGCACCCGGTAGTCGAGGCGCACCCAGCCCGTGCCGTGGTTGACCATCTCCATCATGGTGCCCTTGCGCAGCGCCAGCAGCTGGGTGACGACGCCGAGATACTCCTCGGGCACGTCGACGCTCACCCGCTCCACCGGCTCGTGCACCCTGCCGTCGATCTCCCGGGTGACCACCTGCGGCTTGCCCACCGTCAGCTCGAAGCCCTCGCGTCGCATGGTCTCCACCAGCACCGCCAGCTGCAGCTCGCCGCGCCCCAGCACCTCCCACCGGTCGGGCCACTCCGTCGGAGCGACCCGGATGGCCACGTTGCCGACCAGCTCGGCGTCCAGCCGCGCCTTGAGCAACCGCGCCGTCATCTTCGTGCCGTCGGTGCCGGCCAGCGGCGACGTGTTGATACCGATGGTCATGGCCAGGCTGGGTTCGTCCACGGTGATGGCGGGCAGCGGCACCGGCACCTCCGCGTCCGCCAGCGTCTCGCCGATCGTCACCTCGGCCAGCCCTGCCACCGACACGATCTCGCCCGGCCCGGCCGACTCCGCCGGCACCTGCTCGAGGGCCTCGGTGACGTAGAGCTCGGTCACCTTGACCTTCTCCACCGTGCCGTCGAGCCGGCACCAGCCGACATTTCCCCCCTTGACCAGCGTGCCGTTGTGCACCCGGCAGATGGCCAACCGCCCGACGTAGGGCGAGGCGGAGAGGTTGCACACCAGGGCCTGGAGGGGCGCCCCCTCCTCGTACGACGGCGGCGGTACGTGCCGGATGATGGTGCGGAACAGCGGCTCGACGTTGACGCCCTCCACCCCGGGCTGCTCGCTGACCCAGCCCGCCCGGGCGTTGGCATAGAGGATGGGGAAGTCGATTTGGTGCTCGTCGGCGTCGAGGTCCAAGAAGAGCTCCTCGACCTGGTGCACCACCTCGGCGATGCGCGCGTCGGCCCGGTCCACCTTGTTGACCACCAGCACCACCGGCAGGCGCGCCTCGAGCGTCTTGCGCAGCACGAAGCGCGTCTGGGGCAGCGGACCCTCCGAGGCGTCGACCAGCAGCAGCACCCCGTCGACCATGGTCAACCCACGTTCGACCTCACCGCCGAAGTCGGCGTGCCCGGGCGTGTCGACGATGTTGAGCTTCACCCCGCCCCAGCGGACGGCGGTGTTCTTGGCCAGGATGGTGATGCCCTTCTCACGCTCGAGGTCGCCCGAGTCCATCACCCGGTCGGTCAGCTCCTGGTGGGCCCCGAAGGCGCCGGTCTGGCGCAGCAGCGCGTCGACCAGCGTCGTCTTGCCGTGGTCGACGTGGGCCACGATGGCCACGTTCCTGATGTCGTCGCGCTGGCTCATGGGGGAGCCAACGATAGGCGAGGTTGGGCTGTCCTCAGGCCGCAGAGCGGGCCGCCATGCCGGTTCCCGCCACGACCAGCGCCACCGCCTCGGCCCCCAGCGTGAGCAGGGCCGGCTCGGCCTCGACCCGCACCACGCGGCCCGAGTCGGGCCACCACCCCACCACCCGGCCCGGCACACCCCCGTGACCGGGCCGGAGCCGCAGCGCCTCGACGAGGGTGACGAGGGCCAGCTCCGCCCGCACCGAGTCACGCCGGGGTCCCGACAGCACGACCAGGCTCCCGGCGTCGCTCCGCACCTCGGCCCGGCCCCGCAGTGCCAGCAGCGCCGAGTCCGGGCTGTCCCACCAACGGTCGCGGCCGATCACGGGCACCGACGCGAAGGCGTCCCAGTCGAGCGCGCACCACAGCCGGGTGGCCCAGGTCACCGCCGCCGCGCCGACCGCCGCCCGCCCCGCCGGTGCCAGCGCAGCCAGCCATCGGTCCAGGCCCGACACGGCCGGGCTGCCGTCACGGACCAGCTCCGACGACTCGGCCACCCGGGTCCGCACGGCCTCGGCCGGCGAGCGCGCCTCGCCCGCCACCAACGTACGCAGCGCCGCCAACCCGAGCGACCGCCGAGCCGTGCGGGCCGACCAGGCGAAGGGCTCGTCCTCCGCCGGACGGCCGCCGTCGTTCAGCGCCACCCTGACCCCGTGGTCGGTGACGCGGAACGTCCCGGCAGCGGCCCGGCGTACCGCCACCCGCGCCAGCACCCGGCGTGCCTCGGCCAGCGCGCTGTGCCACGCCACTTCGTCCACCGGGCGCGCCGGCGCGAGCAGGACCTCGGTGAGCGTCTCAGTCACACGTGCCGCCGCCGCCGAGCCAGGCGGCCACGTGGGAGGCCATGGCCACCAGGTGCTCCTCGCGCACGTCCTCCACTCCGTAGCGCCCCGACGCCGACTCCAACAGGGCCAGGCGGAACGGCGGCGTCCCGCTGCGCAACGTCTCGAGGAGGGCGAGATAGTGGAGCGCCCGACGCTCCCTCGGCCAGGGTCCCCCGGTGGACACGCCCATGGCGCACAGCGACGCCTGACCCGTGGCCGGCACGCCGATCAACAGGTCGAAGACGCCCTGCAGCACGATGCGCCCCCCGGCCAGCGGCACTGACACCCGGTCGTCGGTGCGCGGGAGCCACCCCGAGGCCAAGCGTGGCACCAATGCCATGAGGTGGTCCGCGTGCAGCGACACCACTTCGCTCAACGTGGCCCGTGCCGCTCCCGCCAGAGACTCGATGTGACGCACAACCCCACCCGCGCGCTCACCCTCGGCGCGCAACGCCTCCAGGGCGTCGTCCAGCGGGTCGTCGAGCGTCCCCACGTTGACCAGCTGGCGGAACAGGGCGTGCACCACCCGTGACAGGACGATCTCGTCCGACGGCATGCCATCGTCTCGGTCAGCCGCACCGCCCGGCCCGCCCGTCGACCCGAGCACCCGGCGCGGCCCGAGGACGAGGGGACCGGCGCCGTCGCCCCGGTCCGCCCCCGCCGCGAACGCCGCGTCCTCGAGCCAGGCCCTCAGGCCGCCCGCCAGCCCCGGGTCGAAGAGCGGCCGCGCCCCGTCGCCGCCCCGGAGCAGTGCCAGCACCTCGCCGCCGGCGCTCGCACCGGCACCGTGTCGTGCAGGCCGCACGAGGGGGCGGGGGGCGACGAGGACCATCGGCCGAGTCTGCCCACGAGGTGTGACACCTCCTCTACCCTGACGAGTGATGCTCGCCACCAACGCGGCCTTCTATGTCGTCTTCGGCATCTTCGTCGTGGCCTTGGTGGTGTTGGCCGTGATCATCGTGATCTGGGCCGTGCGCCACGACATGACCGGTTGGAAGGCATGGCGCCAGCGACAGGAGGCCGCCGCCCTGGCGCAGCAGGCCCACCCGCCGGTGCAGGACACGCCACCGACCCCGCCCCGAGCGCCATGACCGGCACTCCCGGCACCGACTCCGACTCCGACTCCGACTCCGACATCGCCGCTGACTCCGACGCGGCCACCTCCGCCGACTCCGCCACCGCCGCCACCGCCCCCGAGCTCACCTGGGCCGAACGTCGTGCGCGCCCGCCTGCAGCGCCGCCACGACCGCCGGCGCCACGGCGACGGCCGCAGCCGCGAGCAGCCGCACCGCACCGCCTTCGTCCTCGCGGGCGGCGGCAGCCGCGGTGCGGTGCAGGTCGGCATGCTCGATGGGCTCATCCGCCGCGGCATCCGGGCCGACCGCGTCTACGGCGCCTCGGTCGGCGCCATCAACGGTGCCTCCTATGCCGGCAACCCGACGCTCGAGAACGTCGAGCGCATGGCCGACATCTGGCGCGCCGTCAAGGGCACCGACATCTTCCCCCGCGGCACGTTCGACGGGCCCTGGGCCTTCCTGCAGAAACGCGCCGCCGTGCACGCCAACACCGGCGTGCGCGCCATCATCGAGGCCGGCGTCGACTACGAGAACCTCGAGGACGCCGTCATCCCGATCGAGGTGGTCACCACCTCCCTCACCGACGGGCGCGAGCGCTGGATCGGCCACGGCCCCGCCGTCGAGGCCGTCCTCGCCTCCTCGGCCATCCCCTCCATCTTCCCGGCCGTCACCATCGACGGCGACCTGCTGGTCGACGGCGGCGTGGTCAACAACGTCCCCATCAGCCGCGCCATCGCCGCGGGCTGCGACCGCATCTACGTGCTGCTGTGCGGGCCGCTGCACTACCACCCGAGACCGCCGACCCGCCCGGCCGAGGCCGCGCTGACGGCGTTCTTCGTCGCCATCCACGCCCGCTTCGTGCGCGAGCTGGCGGCGCTGCCCCCGGGTATCGAGGTGATCGTCTTCAGCGGCGGCGGCGAGCCCTCGGGCCAGTACCGCGACTTCTCGGGCACCGCCGCCCTCATAGAGGAGGGACGGGCCGAGGTGTCCGCCGTGCTCGATCGCTACATCGGGACCTCGCACGACCTGGGCCTGCCTCCGGTCAGCCCGCCGCCCCCGCCCGCCGGGCCCGAGCCGGCGGCCGCACCGCAGCCGGCCCCGGACCCCACCCCCGAGCCGTCCTCGCCGTGACCGGCGCTGGGTCCACCCCCGCGGGGGGCTACCTGCTCCGCAACGACGCCTCCGAGGCCATGGACCGCTTCGAGGCCTTCGCTGCGCTGTTCGACCCGCCCACGTTCCGCCACCTCGACGGCCTCGGCCTGGCCCCCGGATGGCGCTGCTGGGAGGTGGGCGCCGGGGGCACCTCGGTCGTGGGCCACCTGGCACGGCGGGTCGGCCCGACGGGTCACGTCCTGGCCACCGACGTCGACACCGCCTGGGCCGCGTCGGTGACGGCGGCCAACGTCGAGGTGCGCGTCCACGACGTGGCCCTCGACGCGCCCCCGACCGGGCCCTTCGACCTCGTCCACGCCCGCCTCGTCCTCGTCCACGTGCCCGAGCGCGACCGGGCCCTGGCCAACATGGTCGAAGCCCTGCGTCCGGGCGGCGTCCTGCTCGTCGAGGACGCCGACCCCGCCCTCCAGCCGCTCAGCTGCCTGGAGGAGACCGGCCCCGAGCAGGTGCTGGCCAATCGTCTCCGCCGCGGCTTCCGCACCCTGCTGGCCGAGCGGGGCGTCGACCTGGCCTACGGCCGTTCCCTGCCCCGTCGCCTGCGCCAGGCCGGCCTCGTCGGCGTGGCGGCCGACGCCGGCTTCCCGGTGGCCCAGCCGGCGTGCAACTTCCTCGAGGTGGCGACGATCACCCTGGTCCGCGACCAGTTGCTCGAAGCGGGACTGGCCACGGACGAGGAGATCGACCGCCACCTGGCCGCCGTGCGGGCCGGCCGCCTCGACCTGGCCCAGCCGCCCATGATCTCGTGCTGGGGCCGCCGCCCACCGGCCTGACCCGGGCCTGTCGCGGCGGACACAGCATCCTGGTGGAATAGGAAGGTGACAACCGCGCCGCCGCCGCCGGACCCGCTGTTCCACCCGGCCGTGGCGAGCTGGTTCGCCCGCCGGTTCCCGGCCGGGCCGACCGCACCCCAGTCGGCCGCCTGGCCGCACATCGCCGCCGGCCGCGACGTCCTGGTGGCCTCGCCCACCGGCTCGGGCAAGACACTCACCGGGTTCCTCGTCGCCATCGACGCCGCCTACCGGGCGGCCGAGGCCGGCACCCGCACCGCCGGCACCCCCGAGGTCCTCTACATCTCGCCGCTGCGCGCACTGGCGGTCGACGTGCACGAGAACCTGCACGTACCCCTGTCGGAAATCCGCGAGGAGGCGGCCCGACTCGGCTACGCCGATCCCGGACTACGCGTGGCCGTGCGCACCGGCGACACCCCGCCCGCCGAGCGCGCCGCCATGAGGAAGCAGTCACCCGACCTCCTCGTCACCACCCCCGAGTCGCTCTACATCCTCCTCACCGCACCGTCGTCGCGCGCCCTGCTGCGCGGCGTGCGCACGGTCATCGTCGACGAGGTGCACACGCTTGCCCGCGACAAGCGGGGCAGCCACCTCTCGCTCAGCCTCGAGCGCCTCGACACCCTCGTCGCCGAAGGTGGTGGCCGGCTGCAGCGCATCGGCCTGTCGGCCACCCAGCGCCCGCTCGACCTGGTGGCCCGCCTGCTCACCGGCGTGCACCCCGAGCGCCCGCCCGCCGTCGTGGTGGACTGCGGCCACGCCCGCGACCTCGACGTCGCCATTGAGCTGCCCTCGACCGAGCTCGAGGCCGTCATGAGCGGCGGCCAGTTCTCCGACATCCTCGACAGCATCGCCGAGCACACGCGCCACCACCGCACCACACTCGTCTTCGTCAACACGCGCAAAATGGCGGAGCGGGTGGCCCACCTGTTGACCGAGCGCCTGGCCGACGACGAGCCCGGTCGCGGCGGCGGCGACGTCGACGCCTCCCTCCTGGTGGCCGCCCACCACGGCAGCCTGTCGGCCGCGCGGCGCCGCATCGTCGAGACGCGCCTGCGGGCCGGCGACCTGCGCGCCCTTGTCGCCACGGCGTCGCTCGAGCTCGGCATCGACGTCGGACCCGTGGAGCTGGTGTGCCAAATCGGCTCGCCCCGCGCCATCGGCACCTTCCTCCAACGCGTCGGCCGGGCCAACCACCACCGGGACGGCACGCCGGCCGGGCGGCTCTACCCGGCGACGCGCGACGAGCTGGTCGAGTGCACCGCGCTGCTGGCCGCCGTCCGCCAGGGCCGGCTGGACCTGCTCGAGCCACCGGTGGCGCCGCTCGACGTGCTCACGCAGCAGATCGTGGCCGAGGTGGCCTCGGTCGACGAACGCGACGTCGAGGCCATGTGGGAGCTGGTGCGCCGCGCCGCCCCCTACGCCGACCTGTCCCGCCAGGACTTCGACGACGTGGTGGCGCTGGCCAGCTGGGGCATCGAGACCGGCCGCGGCCGCCGGGGCGCCCACCTGCACCACGACGCGGTCAACGGACGCCTGCGCGCCCGCCGCGGCGCCCGCCTGGCCGCGCTGACCGGGGGCGGCGCCATTCCCGAGACGGGCGACTACCGGGTCGTGCTCGACCCCGACGGCGTCACCGTCGGCTCGGTGCACGAGGACTTCGCCGTCGAGGCCACCGCCGGCGACATCTTCCTGCTCGGCACCCACTCGTGGCGCGTGGCCAAGGTGGAGGTCGGCACGGTGCGCGTGCACGATGCCGGCGATCTGCCCCCGACCATCCCGTTCTGGCTCGGCGAGGCCCCGGCCCGCACGGCCGAGCTGTCCGAGGCGGTCAGCGACCTGCGGGCCGCGCTCGAGCCTGTCCTCGCCGCCGGCGACGGGGAGGGTGCCCGGCGGCTGGTGCGCGAGCGCGCCGGGGTGTCGGCCGAGGTGGCCCAGCAGGTGGTGGCCTACTGCGCCGCCGGCCTGGTCGCGCTCGGCCACCTGCCCACCCGGGAGCGCATCGTGATCGAGCGCTGCTTCGACGAGAGCGAGGGTTCGCAGCTCATCATCCACGCACCGTTCGGCGGCCGCATCAACCGTGCCATCGGCCTGGCGTTGCGCAAGCGCTTCTGTGTGTCCTTCGATTTCGAGCTGCAGGCGGCCGCGGACGACGACACCGTCATCCTCTCCCTCGGGCCCCAGCACAGCTTCCCCTTGACCAAGGTGCAGTCGATGCTGTCCAGCGCGGTGGCGGCGCAGGTGCTCACCCAGGCCGTGCTGCTCCACCCGATGCTCGGCGCCCGCTGGCGCTGGAACCTCAACCGCGCCCTGGTGCTGCCCCGCATGAACGGGGGCAAGCGCCGTCCCATCCACCTCCAGCGCATGGAGGCCGACGACCTCCTGGCCGCGGTCTGGCCCGGTCTGGCCGCCTGCCAGGAGAACGCGCCGGCCGGTCCCGTGGCGGTGCCCGACCACGTGCTGGCGCGCCAGACGGTGGACGACTGCCTGCACGAGGGTCTCTCGGTGGAGGGGCTGGTCGATGTCTGGTCCCGGGTCGAGTCCGGGCAGATCGAAGTGCACACGGTCGAGTCGTCCGAGCCGTCTCCCCTTTCGCACGGCCTCCTGAGCGGCCGGCCCTACACCTATCTCGACGATGCGCCGCTCGAGGAGCGGCGTACCCGCGCCCTGTCGGTGCGCCGCGGCCTCGGCCAGCTGGGGCCCGACGGCCTGCCCGTGCCCGCCGCCGAGCTCGCCGCACTCGACCCCGAGGCGGTGGCCACGGTGCTCGAGCAGGTGTGCCCAGCGCCCCGCGACGCCGACGAGTTGCACGACCTCCTCCTCTCCCTGGTGGCGGCGCGTCCGTTCGGACCGTGGACGCCGTGGTACGACGAGCTGGCCGCCGACGGGCGGGCCGGACTGGTGGACGGCTGCTGGGCCGCCACCGAGCGCCGAGCGGCGGCGGGCGCGCTCGGCCTCGACGACGAGGCGGCCGCCGCCTGCATCGCCGGCCACCTCGGGTTGGCCGGCCCGGTGTCGGTCGACCAGCTGGTGGCCGACGCGCCGCTCCCCGCCGGCGCGCCCCTGGGCGCGCCGCTCACCACCGCCCGCGCCCGCACCGCCTTGGCCCGGCTCGAGGCCAAGGGCTCGGCCATCGAGCTGCCCGACGGCCGTTGGTGCGCCCGCCACCTCCTGGTGCGTCTGCACGGGGCGAGCCGGAACCGACGGCGCGGCCGGGTCGAGGCCGTGCCCATCGCCGACTATGTGCGCTTCCTCACCCATTGGCAGCACGCCACGCCCGACAGCCGGCTCGAGGGCCGGGCCGGGGTGCTCGAGGTGCTCGAGCAGCTCCAGGGCATTGAGGCGCCGGCGGTCGAATGGGAGGCGCAGATCCTGCCGGCTCGCATCACGGGCTACGACCCGCGCTGGCTCGACGAGCTCTGCCTCTCGGGCGAGGTGGTGTGGGGCCGCCTCACGCCGCGGGCCGAGCGACCGGGGCGGAGCGGCACGCCGTCACCGGCCACGCCGCTCGCCTTCGTGCGGCGCGACGACCTCGAGACGATGCTGCGCGCCGTCCGCGCCGGCGCGACCGCGTCCGAGCCCGAGGTCGGCGCCGCCGCCGACGTGCTCGAAGCCCTGCGCACCCGCGGCGCCTGCTTCCGTCCCGAGCTGGCCCCGGTGACGGGCCGGCTGCCGGCAGAAATCGACGAGGGGTTGTGGGACCTGGTGGCCCGGGGCCTGGTGACGGCCGACGCCTTCTCGGCCGTGCGCTCGCTGCTGTCCGCGCGCGACCGCTGGCGCACCCGGACGGTACGCCGGCCCTCGAACCGCCTGGCTCGCCGGCGGGCGCCGGCCGGTTCGGGCGTCGGGGAGGGCCGCTGGTCGCTGCTGCCCGGACCCGAGGTGCTGGGCGCGCCCCCGGTCGACGACGGTGTGCTGTCGCCGGGGAACGAGGAGCTGGCCGAAGCCGTGGCGCAGCAGCTGCTTCTGCGCTGGGGCGTCGTGGCCTGGGAGGTCTGGAGTCGCGAGTCGTTCAAGGTGCCCTGGCGCGAGGTCGTGTGGGCGTTGCGCCGCCTCGAGGCGCGCGGCCTGGCCCTCGGCGGCCGTTTCGTCGCCGGCCTGGGCGGCGAGCAGTACGCCTGGCCCGAGGCGTTCGAGGAGCTCCAAGCGGTCCATCGCCGCGGCGCGCGGGGCGAAGAGGTCGTGGTGGCCGGAGCCGACCCCCTCAACATGACCGGCGCCATCGTCGGCGGTGCCCGCGTGCCGACCCGGCGCCACCAGCGCGTGGTGTACCGCGACGGCATCGTGGTGGACGGTCTCGAGGCGGGGTGACCCCATAGTGCCGGCACGAGAGAACCGGACCCATCACTCCATGCGGAGCATCGACCTGAATGCCGACGTCGGCGAGGCCACCGACGAGGCCGGCATCGCCACCGAGCGCGCGCTGCTACGCCTGGTGACGACGGCGAACGTGGCCTGCGGCGGCCATGCGGGCGACGAGGCCTCCATGACGGCGACGGTGGCCGCCGCCCGCGAGCACGGTGTCCACGTGGGCGCGCACCCCTCCTACCCCGACCGCGAGGGATTCGGGCGCAATCCGATGGACATCGACCGGATGGCGTTGCGGGGGTCACTGGTCGACCAGTTGGGCGCGCTCGAGCAGGTGTGCCGTGCGGCGGGCACACCGATGGGGTCGGTCAAGGCGCACGGGGCCATGTACGAGGAGGTGGCCAAGGGCGGCGCCATCTATCAGGTGCTGCGCGACGCCATGCACGGGGTCAGCGCGCCCGGCACGGTTCTCGTGCTCCCCTCGGGGTGCGCCGCCATGGCGGCGGCGCTGCGCGACGGGGTGCCGGCGCGGGAGGAGGGGTTCTGCGACCGCGCCTACCGGCACGACGGGGGCCTCGTCGACCGCGGCGAGCCGGGTGCCGTCCTGCACGACCCGGCCGCGGCGGCAGAGCAGGCGGTCGGCCTGGCCCGGGGGGCGGTGGTGGCGGCCGATGGCAGCCTCCTGACGTTGTGGGTGGACACACTGTGCGTGCACGGCGACACGCCGGACGCGGTCGCCCTGGCCGCGGCGGTGCGCGCCGCCCTGGAGGCCGTTCCGATCGAGGTGGCGGCGCCGACGACCACTGCATGACCCGCTCGGTCCCGGTCGGCGAGGTGCGCCTCCTCGGCGACCGTGCGCTGTTGGTCGGGGTGGCCGACGCCCGGGCGGGGCGCCGCCTCGGGCACGCCCTCGAGGCGCGCTGGACCGACGGCGCCGTCGAGATCGTGGGCGGGTTCGCCACGGTCATGGTCGCCCTGTGCGACCCGGTGCTCGAGCTCGACGCCGTGCAGCACGAGGTCGAGCGGCTGGCGGCCCAGGGCGATGGAGCGGCCGAGGCCGGCGCCGGCGCCGATCGGACGGGCCGGACGTTGACGGTGCGCTGCGCGTTCGACGGGCCCGACCTGGCCGAGGTGGCGGCCGTGGCGGGCCGCTCGCCGGCCGAGGTCGTGGGCCTGCTCACGGAGAGGTCGCTCACAGTGGCGGTCATGGGCTTCGCGCCCGGCTTCGCCTACCTCGACGGGCTGCCCGAACGCCTTGCGCGGGGTGCCGCGGCGCCCCACGCCCCGCCCGGTCGTCCCGGCCGGCTCGGTGGCGCTGGCCAACGGGTACGCCGCCGTCTACCCGACGGCTTCACCCGGTGGCTGGCAGCTCATCGGCCGGACCGCGACCTCCTTCTTCTCCGCCACCACCCCTCCCTACGCCGCGCTGGCGCCGGGCGACGAGGTGCAGCTGGTCGAGGAGGCGCCGGACGACGTCGCCGGACCGGGCCCGGGCGAGCCCCCGTCTGTCTGGTCGCCGCCCCCCGGGGCGCGCGCCGTGCTCGAGGTGGAAGCGCCGGGTCTGCGGGCCGTGCGCCAGGACGGGGGCCGCCGGGCGGTGGCGGCCATCGGCGTCCCCGCCGCGGGCCCGGCCGATCCGGTGTCGTTCCTGCTGGCCAACCGGTTGGTGGGCAACGGCGAGGACGCCGGCGCGCTGGAGATCACCGCCGGGACGGCACGGCTGCGCTGTCTCGAACCGTGTCACGTCGCCGTGGTGGGCGGAGGGCCCGGACGTCCTCGTCGACGGTACCGTCGAGCCGGCCGGCCAGGTGGTGCCGCTGGTCGCCGGGCAACTGCTCGAGGTGGGCCCGATGCGCCGGGGTTTGCGCGCCTACGTCGCCGTCGCCGGGGGTCTGCTCGGACCCGAGGTCTTCGGGAGCATGGCCAGCGACGAGCTGAGCGGCCTCGGACCGGGACCGCTCGGGCGCGGGGAGCGGTTGCACGCCGGGCCGTGGGCGCCGCCGCTGGGCGACCACCTGGCGGGCGACGCCGTCCCCGAGGTGCGACCGGGGGGCGGCCCGCTCGAGCTGCGCGTCCTCCCGGGCCCGCATCCGGCCTGGTTCGCGCCCGACGTGCTGCAACGACTGGCGACGCAGTGCTTCGTGGTGGACGGACGGAGCAACCGCATCGGCCTCCGGCTCCGACCCGACAGGGCCGGCGCGCCTCTCCTGGGCGGCGGGGGCGCCGACGCGGGTCTCGACTCCCAAGGCACCGTGGTGGGCGCGGTGCAGGTGCCGCCCGACGGCGAGCCGGTCGTGCTCATGCCCGACCACGCCACGCTCGGGGGCTACCCGGTGGCGGCCGTCGTCGCCACCGCCGACCACGGGCTGCTCGGTCAATGCGGTCCGGGGACCGAGGTGAGGTTCCGCCCCGTCGAGACGGCCGAGGCCGTCGGGGCCTGGCGGGCCGCCCGCCGTCGACTGGAGCACGCGGTCGTCGGCCACTACCCGCTGGCCGTGGACTGACGTTCCCGTGCGCTCAGACGAGGAGTTTGACCGCCGTCCCGACGGCGATGACCACCACGACCACCCGCAAGGCGGGTGCCGGCAGGGCGAGAGCCAGCCGGGCGCCGGCGAACCCGCCGACCAGGCTCCCGAGGGCCAGGAAGCCGACGGCCTCCCACGCCAGGCCGCCGTGGATGAGGAACACCACCGCGGCCATGCCGTTGACGATCATCGACAGCACGGCGCGCAGGCCGCTCGTGTGGGCCAATGAGACGGGCAGGGCCAGCCCGAGCACGGCCAGGAACATGACGCCCATGGCGGCGCCGAAGTAGCCGCCGTAGACCGAGGCGGCGAACACCCCGGCCACCAGCAACACCGGCCGGGTGCGCGGTGGCGCGTCGCGGTCGAGGGTCCGCCGCAACAGGGGCTGGGCGGCGAACAGGGCGGCCGCGCCCAGGACGAGCCAGGGCACCACGCTCGTCGAAGGTGGCCGACGACGTCGTGAGGAGGAGCAGCGCGCCGGCCGTGCCCCCGGCCAGGCCGACGGGGGTGAGGCGGAGGAGCCGCCGGCGCTGGTCGCCGATCTCGCGGCGGAAACCGGCGGCCGAGGCGACGTAGCCGGGCCAGATCCCGATGGTGTTGGTGATGTTGGCGGTCAGGGCCGGGTAGCCGAGGGCGAGCAGCACGGGGAACGAGATCAGGCTGCCGCCGCCCGCCACCCCGTTGAAGATGCCGGCGCCCACGCCCGCCAAGGCGATCAGGACGGCGTGCGACGCGGACATGGCGCGCAAGAGTACGGGAGAGCGGGCGTTTCCCTTCTGTAGACGAAAAGCAGGGACTTGTGCACGGGTTGTTCATACAACAGGGGTGTCGACCCGCGAATTCTTTCTCAGCGTGCGAAAGATTGCGGTGGCGCCTCCGTTTCCCAGCCAAGTGAGGAGTTCCCCGGAAATGCGGGGGCGGGTAAGGGGTTCGCAGATGAGGGGTCGCAGTCGCATTGCCGCAGCAGGCGTGGCAGCCATGGCGGTTGTCGCGGCGCTGTCGTCAAGCGCCGGAGCCAGCGCTCCGGCCACCTGGACGGTCAGTGCCAACGGAGGATTCGTGGGCGTGAACTTGGCGAACCAGTTGCAGGTCACCGGCGGCGGCTCCGAGGCCGACGCCGCCGCCAGCAACCTGGCCGAGGCCATCGGCACCGGTGCCTGCCTGTCGTCGGCCGCCACGTCCAACCCGTGCCCGACCAAGCCCGACCAGTTCGACCAGTGGGTTCGCCGTCGACTCCTCGCAGTCGGCCGTCGCCAAGAGCACCGGCCAGACGGCGACGCCCAACCCGTCCGGCTCGAACGTGTGCGCGGTGCCGGCCATCAACGTCACGCTGCTCTCCCTCGGGCCGGCGTGCGGCAGCGCCTCGGCCTCCGAGGACTCCAGCGGGAACCCGACCGCGGCGGGCTCGGGCAGCCTGGCCGCGCTCACCCTCAACCTGAGCAGCCTGCTCGGGACGGGCAGCCTGGCCCTGCCCAGCACCCTGTGCTCGGGCATTGCCGCCGCCACCCCCACCGCGGGCTCGGGCACCGGCAGCCTGCCGGCGCCTGTCAGCACCATTTTGACCACGGCCAACGGGCTGCTGTCGGGCGTGGCCAACGGCGTCCCGCTGTCGCCGACCTCGGTCGACTCGGCCAACCCCGTCGACGGCGCCTGCTCCATCATTGGGGGCGTACTGGACGAGGTCGGACAGGCCTCGCCCGTGGGCACCCTGCTCAGCACCCTCACCTCGTCGGCCAACGTCAGCTCGCTCCCGCCGCTGCTCTCGGTCACCGTGGGCGGCTCGACCTCGCACGTCAGCTCGTCCGGCGGCACGCTGACGGCGACCGCCACCCAGGAAGCGGCCGACATCAACGTGCTCGGCATGCTCGACATTCAGGTGACGCCGACCACGGCGTCGGTCTCGGTCAACCAGTCGACGGGCCAGGTCACCCCGAGCTGCAACGCCGGCGTCGTGTCGGTCACCGCGGCAGGCCAGACGCTCCCGCTCTCGCAGCTGAACCAGGTCGGCTCCATCCTCCAGGAGGTGCTGACCGAGCTCAACGCCACGCCGCTCGGCACGCTGCTCGACCAGCTGCTCAACTTCCAGCCCGACGGGGTGCTCAGCTGCACGCCCAGCACCACCAACGGCGGCACGGCCGGCAGTGCGGTGGCCGACAGCATCGACCTGAACCTGGCCCCGGCCGTCAGCCTGCTCTCGCTCGACCTCGGCAACGTCTCGGCCTCGGCCTCGACGACGCCGGCCACCCCCACTTCGAACGCCCTCCCCGTCAGCTCGCCGGCCACCCCGGCCGCGCCCGCCGCGCCCGCCGTGGTGCCCAACGTCACCACGGTGCACACCGGCGAGTACTGGGCCGGTTCGCTGCCCATCATTTTGATGGCGGGCATGGGCCTGGCCGGGATCCTCCTGATCGGCCGCCGCCGGATCCTCTCGGTGGCCCGCTCGGTCAACCCGATCACTCGCCGCAGGAGCAGCCGCTGAGCGGCGCCGCGGCGGACCGCCACCGGGCCCGGCTTCCGGGACCTCCTCCGTTCCCCCTCCGGTCTCGGGGGCCGGCCCGGTGGCAGCCACGAACACAAGGAACGGTCAGAACGAACCGATAGGACAAACGCAAACGCCGGGTGTTCCGCCACCCGGGCCGGGAGAAGGACCGATACGAGATCTTCCGGAGGACGTGGAGAGGGAGAAAGCAGATGCAGCGGGAACCGATGCTGCGGGCTGCTCGGGACGGGATGGCGGAATCCCGTCCCGAGCAGTGGCAGCCAGCACCGGCGCCGGGCCGATGGCGTCGTTGAGGGACGCCCGGCGCTTGAGCGTCACCCTGATCGGCGTGATGCTCCTCTTCACGGCGATTTTCGCCGGGAGCTACGCCTACGCCCACCAGGCCCACCAGCGCGACGCCCAGGCCGTGCTGCTCGCCAGCGAACAGGCCGCCATGGCCAAGATCGCGCAGGCCGGCCACGGGGCCTCCTGCCAGGTGGCCGGCGTCCGGCCCGGCCAGCTCTCGGGGATCCTGAGCATCCCGGCCATCAACCTGCACGCACCGGTGGAGGAGGGGACCGACGACCCCGAGCTCAACGTCGCCGTGGGCCACGACCCCCAGTCGGTGTGGCCCGGTGTCGACGGCTCCGCCGTCTTCCTGGCCCACGACGTCAGCTACTTCGTGCACCTCAACGACCTGAAGCCGGGCGACGTCATCACCTACGCCACCGCCTGCAACACCGTGAAGTTCCAGGTGGCCGGCCAGCAGGTGGTGCCGGCCGGCTCGGCGGTGGCCAACTCGACCCGACCCCAGCCTCGTCCTCGACACCTGCTGGCCGCCCAACGCCCTGTTCTTCACGCCCGACCGCCTGCTCATCCATGCCGACGAGGTGGGCGCGGCGACCAAGGGGACCGACCTGGACCCGGGGGCCGCAGTTCATAAAGTCGGCGCAGGCCACGGACTACCGGACCTCGGCGCCGAAGGCCCTCCAGGCCCAGGGCCTGACGCTCGACCAGAACGAGGCGCCCATGGGCACCATGCGCCTGGTCGACGCGTCAGTGGCCTTCGCCCAGTCGCCGGGGCCGCTGTCGCTCGAGGCGGCGGCGCTCGAGACCTACTTCGGGGGGCTCCACGCCGGTGCCCAGCGGCAGACGGCCTGGTGGTCGGCCATGGCGCCCGGGGTGACCATGCCGCCCGAGCTCGACGGGGCGGTGGTGACGGGGCACGACGCCCCGCTCGACGTCGCCATCGACTCGACGGGGGGCACGCCGACCAGGGTCGTCCTGAGCACGAAGGTGACCCTCGAGGGCGGATCTTCCCCCGGTGAGCACGCCATGTCGGTTGTTCTCCCTGTTCACGACGGTGTGGTGACCATCGGCTGGTGGGCTTTCAGATGAGCGGAACGTTGTTGTGCATCCGTTGTGAAAAGGGACCGTAAGAGTCGGGCGTGAGGTCCGTTCCACCTTCCGAAGGGCCTGGAGGAGGTCCTGGAGGGAGGGACGCAACATGACTGTCGACGAGATCTACGACAGGCTGCTGATGAACGAGCTGGGCGTGTCGGTGGCCGAGCCGGATCAGGCCGAAGAGCTGGAGCCGGAGCTGGAGCTGACGGAGGCCGAGGCGATGGAGGCCGAGCTCGAAGGCCCCAGGGGCCTGGCCCGCTACCGCAACGCAGCCATGGTCGGCGCCGGTGGTCTCGCCTGCGCCGCGGTGGGCGCCCTCATGGGCGGCTTCGGCGGCTACTTCACCGTCTCGCCGGCGGCCGCCCACCCGGTTCGCTGCGGCGGCCCAGGACACGCCCCTGGCGGCTGCGGTCGACTCCGCCGCCCAGGGTTCGGACTCGGCCGGCGTGCAGGGGCACGCGTCATCGAGCCAGGGTTCCGCCTCGTTCTCGGGGGCGACGGGTTCGCTGACCGAAGGCATCGCCCCGTTCGTCTCGCTCCTGACGAACCCCTCGGGCAACCTCCCGGTGGGTGGCGGCACGGGGTTGGGCAGTCGTCGGCTCTGGGTCCGGCTCCGGCTCCGGCTCGGGATCGGGATCTTCGACCGGCACCGGCTCGGGCTCGGGCTCGGGCCCGGTGGCACCAGCGGGCTCTCGTCGCTCACCGGCGTGGCCTCGGACGTCACGGGGACGCTCAACGACCTCACCGGGTTGCTCTCCGGCGGCTCCGGTGGCTCCGGCGGCTCCGGCGGCTCCAAGCCGAAGCCCTCGACGGGCTCGGGCGGCAGCGGGCTGAGCGGTTTGACCGGTTCGCTGGGCTCGGGTGGCTCTGGCTCTGGGTCGGGTTCTGGCACTGGCTCCGGCTCTGGTTCGGGTTCGAGCTCCGGGTCCGGTTCGGGTTCTGGGTCCAGTTCCGGCTCGCGGTTCTGGCTCTGGCTCTGGCTCCGGCTCCGGCTCCGGCTCCGGCTCCGGTTCGGGCTCGGGCTCGGGTACGACGCTCCCCACTCTGCCGGTGTCGGTCCCGACCACGATCCCCACGCCCACGGTCAGCCAGGGCAGTGGATCGACGACGATCAACGTCCCCACCCCGTCCGCGCCGGTCAACGTGGGCGGCACCGTCTCGGTCGGCGGCGTCTCGGTGGGTGTGAGCACCGGCGGCTCGTCCTCGGGCGCCACGCTCTCCCTTCCCTAGCCCGGGGAGCACCAGCACCTCCCGATAGCGTGTCGGCGGCCGGTCGCGCGCCCTGCGCCGGCCTGTCGCACACGACTGGAGGTCGCCCATGGTCAGGCTCACCTGCCTGCTCCGGCGCAAGGACGGACTCACCCCGGCCGAGTTCCACGCACACTGGCGTGACGTCCACGGGCCGTTGATCGCCGCCAGCCTGAGCGGTCGCCACGTCATGCGCTACGAGCAGCATCCGCGCCCGCTGGACGACTACGCCGGCGACGACGACCCCGGGTTCGACGGGGTGACCGTGCAGTGGTTCGAGAGTATGGACAGCTACCGCGCCCACATGGGGGAACCCGACTTCGGCGCCATCTGGAAAGACATAGAGAACTTCCTCGACACCGGTCGGCTGCACTTCATCCTGACCGAGCATCCCCGCCTGGTCATGGGCGACGAGGGGTCCTCATTCCCCCTGGCGTGATCGCGGGGGTGGCGCGAGCGCGGTGAGGTTGGGCGCAGCGGAACCGGTCGGGTGGCCGCTCTCCCCGTCAGACCCGGGCTGTCGCGTCCGCCGCCGCCGCCGTCGCCGGCTGGCGCGGGACGGCGCGCAACGCACTGCGCACGGGCGGGTGGTCCGCCTCGGCCTGGGAGCGCAGCCGCTCCATGAGCTCGAACAGCTCGCGCCACTCCCGACCGCCGACGCGGGAGAGCTCCTTGGGAAGACCGCGCAGCAGGCGGCGCACGTCCTGGCGGTGGCGCTCGGCCATGCCGCCCATCTCGAAGACCGTGGCGGCGGGCAGGTGCGCCTCGCCCGTGGCCAGCTGAGCCAGGCGGGCCGACGCCACTTCGGCGTCCTGCATGTGCCCGAGCTCGTCCTGGAGACCGGCGAGCTGGCGCACATAGCGAGCCGTCCGCCCGCCGTAGACGTCGGAGCTGAACTCGAGCGCGTAGCGCAAACGCTTGCCACGGATACGCAGGCGGTGAAAGTCGGACACGACGCCGCTCTTGCGGGCCCGCTTGGCCGCCTTGGCCACGGCGTCGTGCCGGGCCTGGACGAGCTCGGGCAGTCCGACGACCGCCGGGACCCGCGTGGCCAGCGAGCGGCGCGCCGGGCCCTGCTGCGCCATGGCGGTCAATCCCCGGGCCAGGCGTTCCCAGCGCACCGAGTCGAGGGCGCGCAGCAACTCGGCCCGGGCCTCCCGGCGCTCGCGCTCGAGCAGCGCGGTGAGGTCGGCCAGCGGGCTGTGGCCGGGGCCGGCCACGCCGGGGTGGACCGGCTCGGTGTGGGCGTCCGCCAGCCCCTCGAGCTGCACGTCCAGGTCGCGTACGTCGCCCAGGACGCCGGCCAGCCAGCCCAGTTCCTGGCGGAAGGTCTGGGCCCGCACCGGCAGCACGGCGGAGAACAACGCCAGCGCGGCCCGCAACCGCCGCGTGGCCACGCGCATGTCGTGCAGCTCCTCGACGTCCTCGCCCAGGCGCGTCCCGGGCTCCTTCTCGCGCAGGACGGCCAGCTGGCGCCGTAGCACCGCGAAACCGAGGTCACCCATGGTCGAGGACTCCGAAACGGTGGTCGAGCCAAGGTCGGGCGAGCCCGGGATCTCCTGGCCGAGCGCGAGCAGGCCGGCCTCGAACTTCGAGAGACGGGCCGGTTGGAGCCCGCACGAGGCGCGCAGCTGCCGCACGATCGGCTCGAGCGCATCGAGCCATTCGGGTCGCACCTCGACCTCGACGCGGCGCAGCTGCATGGGCCGCTCCCCGTCGCCGACGACGATGACGGTCTCGTCCAGGGCCACCTCCGCCGCGTCCACGCCCCCGACGCGCAGCACGAAGGGCCGGCGCCGCGTCCGCACCTGGAGCACCTCACGCAGCCGGTGGGAGCCGACGATGGCGCGCAGGCGACGGCCGACCGGGCCCTCGGCTCCCAGCGCGCCCGGACCCGCCGGCGGCAGGAGCTCGGTCACCTCGAGCCGCTGGCGCAGTCCGCTCCCCTCGGCCGGCCGCGTGTCCTTCAGGGTGATTTCGTCCTGGCGCCCGCGTCGCCGGGTGCGCAGGACGAAGCCGGCGCGTGCCATGCGCCAGTCGTCCGTGTCGAGATACGAGTCGGTCAGGCGCCGCGGCGTGCGGGCCAGAGCGGTGACGGTGCCGCCGTCATCGGTCTCGACGGCGAGCGTCGGCAACGTGGCGAGCCATCTTTCGACGGGACGCAGGTCGAGCGCGTCGAACTGCCACTCGATTTCGACGGGTTCGTGCGGTTCCCCCGGGCCTTCCCTGGCAGCGCACATCGTGGTCAGGCTACTGCGACGTGCGGGAAGCGAGGAGGGCCAGGTGGGCAAAGCCACCAGTTGGCGCGAGCGCGGCGGTAAGGTGCGAACAGTGGCGCGAAGAACGATGACTGCGGAGCTCCCTTCACCGATAGAAGTCGTCCAGGCCGCCGGCGGGCTGGTGGTCCGCCGCCAGGGCGGCGAGTTGGAGGTCGCGTTGGTCCACCGCCCGGTGCACCAGGACTGGTCCTTCCCCAAGGGCAAGCTCGAGGAGGGCGAGAGCTTCGAAGAGGCGGCGCTGCGCGAAGTCGGGGAGGAGACCGGCCTGTCCTGCCGGCTCCTGCGCTTCATCGGGCACACCGAGTACACCGACCGCAAGGGCCGCCCGAAGGCCGTGGCCTACTGGGTCATGGAGGCCCTCGGGGGTGTTTTCACTCCCAATGCAGAGGTCGACGAGTTGCGCTGGGTGGGTCTGGCGGTTGCAACCCGGATGTTGTCCTACCCCCGTGACCAGGAGTTGGCCGCGGTGCTCATGGCTGCTGACCAGGTAGAACGCATTATCTGACCGGCCGCACGACCGTTTCAAGATTTTGTGAAAATCTTGGTGTTTATCGGTGCCCGCGTAGGGAATAATGTGGTCGTAGCGATCTACCGCCTGATCGCACTGCCGGCGTGCGTGCCCCAGTCGAGAGCTCCAGGACCTATCGCCAAGGGCCCTGTGACAACGCTTCGACGTAAATCGGCTGGGGCACCGTCGGCGCCTTCTCTGAGGGTGTGACGGTCCGCGCCGGCCGGAAGGTGGTTGCAGTCCTTACGCAACGAGCACCGCGGCCCCGTTGACGCGGTCGTGGGCCAGGTCGCGCAGCGCCAGGTCGGCCTCGTCCATCGGGTACCGGACGGCCGAGACGTGCAGGCCGATGCGGGCCGCCTCCTCCAGGAAGGCTTCCCCGTCGCGGCGCGTATTGGCCGTCACGCTCTGCACGCCCCGCTCCTCGAAGAGGTGATCCTGGTAGTTGAGCGACGGTATGTCGCTCAGATGGATGCCCGCGATGGAGAGGGTCCCGCCGCGGTCGAGCGCGGCCAGCGCGGGTGGCACGAGCTCGCCCACCGGCGCGAAGAGGATGGCGGCGTCGAGCGGCTCGGGCGGTGAGGCCGCCGCGTCGCCGGCGCTGGCGGCACCGAGCTCGAGCGCCAGGGCACGTGCTTCGGGCGCGCGCGTCATGACGTGCACGCGCGCGCCACGGGCCAGCGCGATCTGCGCGGTGAGGTGGGCCGAGCCGCCGAAGCCGTAGATCCCGAGGCGCCCGCCCTCGGGCAGGTTGGCCCGCAAGAGGGCGCGGTAGCCGATGATGCCGGCGCACAGCAGGGGAGCGACCTCGACGTCATCGAAGCGCGCCGGGCAACGCGTAGGCGTAGGCCTCGTCGACGACGGTGAACTCGGCGTAGCCTCCGTCGAGGTCCCAGCCGGTGAAGCGCGGGTCGACGCACAGGTTCTCGCGACCCGACAGGCAGAAACGGCACCGACCGCAGGTGTGGGCCAGCCAGGGCACGCCGATGCGATCGCCCAGGTGCCAGCGGGCGCTGCCCTCGCCGAGCGCGTCCACGACGCCGACCACCTCGTGGCCGGGCACCACCAACGGGTGGCGGGGGGTCAGGTCGCCCTCGGCGAGGTGCAGGTCGGTGCGGCACACGCCGCAGGCACGCACGTGCAGACGCACCTGTCCAGGGCCGGGCTCGGGCACCGGCCGCTCGGCCCGCACGAGCGGGCCGCCGTCGATCGGGCCGGGGCGGTCGACCGCCCAGACCGACATGGTGGCCACCCGGCCAGCGTAGAGCGGGCCCGGCGGGGCGCCGGCGGTCGCCTCGTAGCATGAGGGGGATGACCACGCTCGTCCTCGCCGGCCCCAGCGGGATGAGCGAGCACGACGGCGGCCCGTACCATCCCGAGCAGCCGTCGCGGCTGGTGGCCATCATGGACGGGGTGCGGGCCCTCGGGCTGGGCGACTACGTGGTCCGGCCCGATGTGGTGGAGGCCACGCCCGAGGAGCTGGCCCGCGTGCACGACGCCGCCTACCTGGCCCGGCTCGAAGCCTTCTGCGCCGGCGGGGGCGGCGACGTCGACCCGGACACCTACGCCCGGGCGGACTCGTGGAGCGCGGCGCGGCGCGCGGCCGGAGCCGGCCTGGCCGCCCTCGACCAGCTGGACCGGCTGGGCGACGGGGTGGCGTTCGTGGCCGTGCGGCCGCCCGGACATCACGCCACGGCGGACCGGGCCATGGGGTTCTGCCTCCTGAACAACGTCGCCGTGGCGGCGGCCTCGCGCACGGCGCGCGGGCAACGGGTGCTGATCGTCGACTGGGACGTGCACCACGGCAACGGGACCCAGGACATCTTCTGGGACGATCCCGACGTGCTGTACGTCTCGACGCACCAGCACCCGCTCTACCCGGGCACGGGGGCACCCGACGAGGTGGGCGGGAGGGGCGCGGCGGGGTTGACGGTCAACATTCCGCTGCCGCCGGGCGCGACCGGCGACGTGGCGCGGGCCGCCTTCGACGTGTCGGCCCGACCCGCCATCGAAGCCTTCGCCCCTGACTGGGTGCTCGTGTCGTGCGGCTTCGACGCCCATCGCGACGATCCGCTCGGCGGACTGGCGCTCTCGAGCGGCGATTACGCCGAGCTGGCGCGCGTGGTCAGCGAGTTCGCGCCGCAACCGGGCCGCCTGGCCCTCTTTCTCGAGGGCGGGTACAACCCGGCGTCCCTGCAGTCCTCGGTGCAGGCGACGCTCGGCGCGCTGATCGGCTCGTCGGTCGAGGCCGAAGGGCCCACGTCCGGCGGGCCCGGCCTGGCCCAGGTGCAGGCGGCCGAGGTCGAGCGCCGGCGGGCCATCGACCGCGTCTACGACGGGCTGACCTCCTGAGGCCACCCGGGGCCGGGCGGCTAGAGGGCTACGCGGTGGCCCGGTGCACCAGGACGGGACAGTGGGCGTGGGCGGCGCAGAACTCGCTGACCGAGCCGATGACCATGCCCAGGAACTCACCATGGCCGCGGTTGCCCACCACGAGCAGGTCGGCCCCTTTGGAGGCTTCGACCAAGACGGGAGCGGGGTGCCCCTCGGCCACACGGGCGTTGATCTCCACGTCGGGGTGGGCCGCCTGTACCGGTTCTATGGCCGCCTGAAGCGCTCGGCGTACATCGGCCTCGGGATCGAAGTCGTCGGGCACCGGCGCGGCCCAGCCGAAGCTCGCCGGCCATTCCCAGGTGCTGACGGCCTCGAGGGCGGCGCCGGTGTGCTCCGCCTCCCGGGCCGCCCAGGCCAGCGCGTCGAGCGACGACGGGGACCCGTCGATGCCTACGACGATGCGGCCCGGGCGAGACGCTGGCGCGGTTGTCATCGGTGCCACTCCTCCTGATCGGGATGCCCGGCCGAGCCTACCCAGCTGGCCGCGGCCGTCCTCCGGTGCCCGGGCAGGCGTGGCCGGCTCCGAAATGGGAAGATGTCCCCCTGTGCCGCTGGCTGTCTTCCTGCTCGACGACCACGAGGTTGTCCGCACGGGGCTCCGCGCGCTGCTCGAGGCCAGCGACGACATCAAGGTCGTGGGCGAGGCGGGCACGGTGGCCGAGGCGCTGGCGCGGATTCCGTCCGCCCAGCCGGACGTGGCCATCCTCGACGTGCGCCTGCCCGACGGGAGCGGAGTGGAGGTGTGCCGGGAGGTCCGCTCCAACGATCCCGACATCGCCTGCGTCATGCTCACCTCGTACGCCGACGACGAGGCGCTGATCGCGTCCATCATGGCGGGGGCGGCGGGCTATGTCCTCAAGCAGGTGGGCAGCCTCGACCTTCTCGACACCATCCGCCGCGCCGGGGCGGGCGAGTCGCTGCTCGATCCGGCGCTGACCGAGCGGGTGCTCGATCGATTGCGCCAGGGTCCCCAGGTCGATCCGCGGCTGGCCAGCCTGACCCCCCAGGAGCGGCGCATCCTGGACCTGATCGCCGAGGGCAAGACGAACCGGCAGATCGCGGACACGATGTTCCTGGCCGAGAAGACCGTGAAGAACTACGTCTCAAACCTGCTGGCCAAGCTCGGGATGGAGCGCCGCACCCAGGCGGCCACGTTCGCGGCCCGCCTCAACGAACGCCAGGCCCACGAGGCGCGTTCGGACGCTTCCGGGACGTAGCGGTCCCGGCCGTCAGGCGTCGGCGGACGACTCTTCGGCGATCGGCACCTCGAGACGGATACCCCGATCTCTCAGGGCCTGCTCCAACCGCTCACGCTCGCGCTCGGGCTGCTCGAACCTGGTGGGGTCCGTCTCCACGCCGACCAGGCGGGCCAGCCCGAGCAGCGCCACGTCGTAGCCGACCTGGAGGGCCAAGACGACCGGCACCGCGTCGGGGTCGAGACCGGGTGGAACGCGCTCTTCGAGTTGGAAGCGGCAGCGCAGCACCTCGGCCACGGCGGAGCCCTCCTCGAGAGGGCCCGGCCGCTCGCCATAGGCGGCGTCAAGAAGCTGCGTATACATGGACATGTGGCGACTCCATCGTCACTGCGCCGGTCGTGTCGGCTCTGCCCAGCATGCGCCCTCCGCCCCTCCTGGCGGCAGGGCCGTATGTCACATGGGTGACGCGGCCGAACCGTTTGCAGTCAGAGTGTGACCTTCGGCCCTAGTCGTTCGGAGGGGCGCTGCCCACAATGCGGAGGCGGAGCGGCCGTTGCGGCAACTCCTTGACCTTCAGCGAGAGAGCCTGTGCACGTGATCCCTGCCGGCCAGGAGCCGGAACGCCGCCGCGGTGACACGCTTCACCTCTCGCCGCCCGACCGGGCGTGGCGGGACGACGTCGCCCTCGAGATGTGGATCGACGAATCGTCGACCCCGGTGGCCATCCGGTTGGCGGGAACGCTCGACGAGTCGACCGGGGCCAATTTGGACCGGGTGGTCGACGAGTGCCTGGCCAAGGGGAAGTTCGGCTTCGACCTCGATGCTCGGGCGTTGCACATCACCAGGTCAGGACAGGTTCTCATGGGGCGGATCCGCCGGCGCATCGCGGCGCGAGGTGGTCACCTGCGGGTCAGGTCGGCCGTCGCCTGAAGAATCCGGGAGGCCGACAGGCTCCAGAATTTGGAAAATGGCGACCGAGGGGGGTGGCCGCCATTCTCCAAGCACCGTTGTCTGGGAAGAGGAGGGTGTCCCAGTCATTGTGCAGGGCGGTCCGGACCCCCGAGTAGAGCCGAAAGTCATTGATTTAGGGCCGACGGCCCCCCGAGGCGCGTCCCGTCGAGGTGCCCGGCGGCTTGACCGGCGCGAGAGTGGTGACCATGCCCGCCGTCTGCACCGCCGAGGAGGCCGTGGCCCTGATCCGCCCGGTCGACTCCATCGGGTTCGGCCTCGGCCCGGCCAACCCGGACACCTTCCTCACCGCCCTCGGCTCGCGCGAGAGCTGGCAGGACCTGCAGGTGGGCGGCGCGCTCTGCCTGAACTTCTACGAGGTGTTCACCAAGCCGGGGGTCTCGTACCGCTGCGGGTTCTTCGGGCCGGCGGAACGGCTGCTGCACAGCATGGGCCACCGCATAGAGCTGGTGCCCGGTGGCTTCCGGCAAATGGCGCCGATCCTGGCCAAGTACGCGCCGCGAGTCATGGTGGTGCAGGGGGCGCCGCCCGACGAGACGGGCACGGTGAACCTCTCGCTGCACTTCGGCGCCACCCGGCCCGAGCTGCTCCGGGCCGGCCGCGATCCGGACCGCTTGCTCGTGGTGGAGGTCAACCCCCACCTGCCGCGCACCACCAGCCTGCCTCCCCGCTACGAGAACACCCTGCCCCTCGATGTGGTCGACGTCCTGGTGGAGACGACTGCGACGCCGTTCGCCCTGCCCGAGCCTCCGACCGACGAGGTGGACGAGGCCATCGCCCGCCATGCCCTGGCCTACGTGAAGGACGGGTCGACGCTCCAGACCGGGATCGGAGCCATTCCCAACATCGTGGCCAGCGAGCTGGCCCACGGCCCCCTGGGCGGCTTCGGCATCCACTCGGAGATGTTCACCACCGGGCTCATGCGGCTCCACCAGGCGGGCAAGGTGAGCAACGACGCCAAGGGCGTCTTCGACGGGGTCTCGGTGACGACCTTCGCCCTGGGCACCGCCGAGCTGTACGAGTGGCTGGACGGGAACGGAGAGGTGGCCTTCCTCCCCGTCGAGACGGTGAACGACCCGACCGTGATCGCGCAGAATGCCAACCTGGTCTCGATCAACGGCGCACTGTCGGTCGACCTCTACGGACAAGTGGTGGCGGACAGCATCGACGGCCGGCAGATCTCGGGCGTCGGCGGACACGAGGATTTCGTGGCGGGGGCCGAGCTCCACCTGGACGCGCACTCGCTCATCTGCCTCCGCTCGACGGCGCAGCGCGACGGCGAGGTCGTCTCACGTATCACCGGGCTGCTCCCGGAGGGCTCGGTCGTCTCGACGCCACGCCACCACACGGGTGTCGTCGTCACCGAGCACGGCACGGCGGAGCTGACCGGGTTGACCGTGCGCGAGCGGGCCCACGCCCTGGTGGACGTCGCGCACCCCGACTTCCGCGCCGGTCTGCGCCAGGTGGCCGACGGCCTCGGCCGGGCCTGAGGGGCGATCGGGCGCCGGCTGTGTCCGGCCTTCACATGGAATAGGAGCCGAAGGCGGCGGCCAGGAGAGGGCCACCGCCACGAGGTGGGCGGGGTGACGGGACGCTGCTCCATGGCCATGTCCGACCGGTGCATGGTCGCCGTGGGTTCCACGTCGGGACATTCGTCATCTCCCCGTCGGACGAGTACCGTCGTTATCGACCAGCGAAGTCTGATCATCGTCGACGACGAGAGGTGTGACATGACCGTGACGAACAAGACGGCGCCGTCCCTGCGCCACGCGGAGCAGCTCTTCATCGGCGGGTCCTGGGTGGACCCGTCCTCCCGGGACACCATTGACGTGATCGATTCGACCAACGAGAGCGTCTTCCTGTCCGTGGCCGAAGCCAAGGACGAGGACGTGGCGCGTGCGGTCGAGGCGGCCCGCCTCGCCTTTGACCAAGGACCGTGGGCCCGGATGTCCCACCTCGAGCGTGCCGGCTATCTGCGCGCCCTGGCGGACGGGCTGCGCGAGCGGGCCGCCGACCTCGGACAACTGTGGCCGCGCGAGTCCGGAGTTCTGCACTCGGTGGCCCAGTATGCGGCAGTGGGCGGCGCGGCGACCTTCGAGTACTACGCCGGGCTGGCCGACACCTACCCGTTCGAGGAGCAGGTCACCCCGTCGGCGGGCGAGTTCGGGCTCTTGGTCCGCGAACCCGTGGGCGTCGTCGGCGCCATCATCCCTTGGAACGCTCCGCTGGGTCTCATCAGTTACAAATTGGCACCGGCGTTGATCGCGGGCTGCACCGTGATATTGAAGTCCTCGCCCGAGGCACCGGCCGAGGGGTACATCCTGGCCGAAATTGCCGAAACGGTCGGGTTGCCGCCCGGGGTCGTCAACGTGCTGACCGCCGACCGCGAGGTCTCCGAGTTGCTCGTGCGGGACCCGCGGGTGGACAAGATCACCTTCACCGGATCGACCGCCGCCGGCCGACGGATCGCCTCCATCTGTGGCGAACGGATCGCCCGGTGCACGCTCGAGCTGGGTGGCAAGTCTGCGGCGGTCGTCCTCGACGACATGGACATCGCCACGGCGGCGGGCACCCTGGCTCGGGCGGAGTGCATGCTCACGGGCCAGGTCTGCTCGTCCCTGACGCGGATCGTCGTGACCGAGCGCCGGCACGACGAAATGGTCGAGGCGTTGGCCGATGCCTTCTCCCGCGTGCAGGTGGGCGACCCGTTCGAAGCGGGTACCCAGATGGGTCCGCTCGTGGCCGAGAGGCAACGTGACCGGGTCGAGGGATACATCAGCAAGGGTAAGGCAGATGGGGCCACCCTGGTGACCGGCGGCCGCCGCCCGGGGCACCTCGAGAAGGGTTACTACATTGAGCCGACGGTCTTTGGCAACGTCGACAACTCATCGACGATTGCGCAGGAGGAGATATTCGGTCCCGTCCTGAGTGTCATCCCGGCCCGGGACGAGGAGCAGGCCGTCGAAATCGCGAATGCGACGATCTACGGCCTCAACGCGTCCGTGTTCACCAACGACCTCGACCGTGCCCGCCAGGTCGCAGGTCAGCTGCGATCGGGCACGGTCGGACACAACGCGTTCCGCACCGATTTCGGCGTCGCGTTCGGCGGGTTCAAACAGTCGGGCATAGGGCGCGAGGGGGGCACCGAGGGACTGCTTCCCTTCCTCGAGACCAAGACCGTCGTTCTGGAGGGACGGCCTACGGGCTACGAGGCGTAGCGTTCGGCACGGTGGGGCCGGAACCGGCGGAACCCCCCGACCCTGAACGAGATGAATGAACGGGCAGTCCTCGAGTTCGCCTGGGCCGTGGGCGTCTGGATTCGACGCTCGAGTATCCGTCGGCGCGGCCCAGCAGTCAGACGCCTCGTCCCACCTGGGGCACCGGGTCACGGAGCTTGTCAGCCGGTCGGTGGGAGTGCGTTCCGCGGTGTCGTCTGATCGACGCCGAAATGGCATGGACACGTAGGGCCCATGCGCTGAGACCAGAGTTCCAAAGACGACGAGCGCCCGTCGACCGGGGCTAGCGCTCTGCGCAGAGAGCGCACTTCCCGATGATGTCCAGGGCGTGCGAAGTCGGGTGAAAGCCTTGTTGGGCTGCGAGCTCTTCGACGACGCGGTCGACCGTTCGCTCGAAGGCCGGCGTGGGAGTCACGTCGATCACCCGTCCACAGCTGCTACAGAGCAAATGGTGGTGGTGCTCGGTGAGGTCTTCGGCGAGCTCGAACCGGGCGAACTCGTCGCTGGCCGCGATGCGCCTGACCACCCCCGCACTCTGGAGGTCGACGAGGTGGCGATAGGCCGAGCTCCTCGGCACCTCAGGCAGCTCGGCGGCGATGTCCGAAATGCTGACCGGGTGGCCGTGCGAGGCCAGGAATTCGACGATGGCGCGCCGGCCCGGCGTATAGCGCTGGTCGATGCGCTTCAGGCAGATTTCGACCAGGTCGTGCAGGTCGTCGTCCTTCAGATGCGCGTGGGATGCTTCGACGCCCATCGAACCGCCCTCCTTTGAGCGTCGGTAGACCCAGAGCCCGGGAACGCCGCCCCCAGCCTAGTGAGTCTCACCCAGAATGAGACTCAATCCCACTTGTAATGGGACTCAGTCTCATTCTAGTGTCTACGCCGTGACGGCCTGTCCTGCCGCAACGTCGGTTCGCTTGCCTCGCCACCCGGCCGCGGCCGGCCTGGTCTCCGCCCTGCTCGGCATCGGTCTGGTGCTGGCCGGCGGAGCCACCGGGGCCGCGGCCAGCGCTCCCAAATCCGGTGTCGTCGACGCGGTCGGCGCAGAGAACGAGTACGCCGACGTGCTCAGCCAAATCGGGGGCCAGTACGTCAAGGTGTCGTCCATCCTCGACAACCCCAACACCGACCCGCACACATTCGAGGCCAGCACCAGCGTGGCCGAGGAAGTGAGCCAGGCCGAACTGATTGTGCAGAACGGCGTCGGCTACGACACGTTCATGAACGACATCGAATCGGCCGCACCGAATTCGAACCGCAAGGTCATTGTGGCCCAGCACGTCCTCGGACTCCCGGACAGCACCCCGAACCCCCACTTGTGGTACAGCCCCAAGACTATGCCGGCGGTGGCCAAGGTCATGGCAGCGGATCTCTCGGCGCTCGATCCGAGCCACAAGGCGTACTTCGAGGCGAGGCTCGGGTCCTTCGACACGTCGCTGAAGCCCTGGCTCAACGCCATCGCGGCCTTCAAGGCCCAGTACCCCCACACCCCGGTGGCCACGACCGAACCGGTGGCCGACTACCTCCTGAGCGCCATGGGCATGAAGAACCTGACGCCATTCGTCTTCCAGGCCGACATCATGAACGGGGTCGATCCCGCGCCCCAAGACGTCACGCTCGAGGACGGCTTCTTCACCAAGCACGAGGTGAAGCTCTTCTGTTACAACCAGCAGGTGGTCGATTCCCTCACGGCCTCCATCAGGCAAACGGCGAAATCGGCGCGGGTTCCGGTCGTCGGGGTCTACGAGACGATGCCCACCCCGGGGTACGACTACCAGTCCTGGATGCTGGCCGAGGTGGCGGCCATTAAGGCCGCCGTGGTGCACGGGACCTCGACGGAGCACCTGTGACGGACACCCCCGTCCTCGAGGTCGACGACATCGGTGTGTCCTTCTCGGGGCGGACGGTGCTCGACGGCGTGTCCTTCGAAATCCGGAGAGGCGAGTTCACCGGGCTCATCGGCTCCAACGGGGTCGGCAAGACGACGCTCCTGCGCGTGATCCTCGGGCTGCAGCGTCCCGACAGGGGCCAGGTGCGCGTCCTCGGGGAGTCGTCGTCCACGGGTGGGTCGTCACTCGGGTACGTGCCCCAGAAAGTGCTTCTCGACCCGGATGTCCCGATCCGGGCGCGCGACCTGGTCGCGCTCGGCCTCGACGCGCAGCGCTACGGCTTCGGGCGGCGCACCAGGGCGCAACGCGAGCTGGTCGACCAGATGCTCAATGACGTCGACGCCGAGGGCTTTGCCGACGCCCGCGTCGGGACACTCTCCGGCGGAGAGCAGCAGCGGATCTTGATCGCCCATGCCTTGATCAGCGGTCCGGAGCTCCTCCTGCTCGACGAGCCCTTGGCCAACCTCGACCCCAGGAGCGTCCAGGAGATCGTGGCGCTGCTGCACCGGGTGGCCAGCGACAACGAGGTGGCCGTGCTGCTGTCCGCGCACGAGATGAACGCCCTGTTGCCCGTCATGGACCGGATCGTCTACCTCACCCAGGGTCGGGCGGCGAGCGGCACGACCGAAGAGGTCGTCCGTCCCGAGGTGCTCTCCAAGCTCTACGGGCATCACGTCGACGTCCTGAAACTGCACGGCCGGGTCCTCGTGGTGGCGGAACCCGGGGCCGAGGCCCACGACGTCCCGGATCACCCCCCGCTGACCGTCACCTGACGCCGCGTGCACCTCCTCTTCGAGCCGGGATTCTTCTCGAGCGGCCCGGTCCGCACCGCCGCGGTCATCGGTGCGCTCACGGCCGTCGTCTCGGCGGTCGTCGGTGTGTTCACCGTGGTCAGGAGCCAGTCCTTCGCCGGCCATGCCTTGACCGACGTCGCCACCACCGGCGGTTCGGGCGCCTTCCTCCTGGGCCTGAGCCCGCTCACGGGGTTCATCGCCGGCGGCGTCATCGGCGGAGGTGCGATGGAGATGCTCGGCGTCGAGCGGGCGCGCAGCCGGGACGTGGCGACGGGGATCGTCCTCGGAGCAGCCACCGGGCTCTCCGCGCTGTTCCTCTACCTGGACGCGACCCGGAGTGCCACCACGGGCGCCACCCAGCAGATCCTCTTCGGGTCGATCTTCACGATCGACCCGTCGATCGTGCCCGCCATCGTCGTCCTCAGCGCGGCCACGGTGCTCGTGCTCGGTGTGATCCACCGACCGCTGTTGCTCAGTTCGGTGAGCGCGGAACTGGCCTCGGCCCGGGGCATCAGCCTGCGTGTCGTCGGGCTGGTGTTCATGCTCGCCCTGGCCGTCGCCGTCGGCCTGTCGTCGATCGCCATCGGCTCCATCCTCTCGACGGCGCTGCTCATCGGACCGGCGGCCACCGCTCTGCGCATCACCGCGAACCTGCGCACGGCTGTGGTGGTCGCGTGCCTCTTCGGAGTCCTGACCACGTGGCTCGGCATCCTTTTGGCCTACGACAGCGTCTCGTGGGACCCTTCCAGCCAGGGGCTCCCGGTCAGCTTCTTCATCGTGGCGATCGTGTTCCTCCTGTACCTCGCCTCCGGCCTCCCCTTCGTCCGCCGACTCTCCGGACGTCGCGCCGCGGGTCGGGCACCCCGGGGCGGGGTCCCGTCCGGACACGAGGACACGTCGCGCGGAACAGCGGTCTGATGTTCTCGAGCTTCATGGTCAATGCGTGGGAGGTGGGCACCATTGTGGCGATCGTCGCCGGGGTGGTCGGCTTCTTCGTCGTGCTCCGTGGATCGGCCTTCCCCGCTCACGCCATCCCCAACGGCGCCTTCGCCGGCGCCGCCGGCGCCAACCTCGTCGGCCTCAATCCCCTCCTGGGTCTGGGCGTGTTCTCGCTGCTGGCCGCGCTCGGTATCGGCTCGCTGAGCCGACGTGGCCGGGCCGACGTGGTCACCGCCCTCGTCCTCGTCATGATGCTGGCTCTCGGCGCCGCGTTCCTGAGCCAGAGCACGGAGTACGAGCCCCAGATCTTCTCGCTGCTCTTCGGCGAGATCCTCGGCGTGAGCTCGAGCAAGATTGTGCCGGTGGCCGCGTTGGGCCTGGCCTCCATAGCCGCCATCGCCGTCCTCTACCGACGGCTGCTGCTCAACTCGATCGCCCCGGAAATGGCGACGGCCAGGGGTATTCAGCCCTACCGGACGGACATGGCCTTCCTCGTGGTCCTGGCCTGCGCCACCACCATGACCGTGCCCGTCGTCGGGGCCCTCTTGATCTTCACGCTGATGATCGGGCCCCCGGCTGCGGCGCGCTGCTTCACGGACAGGCCGGGCGTGGCCATCGCCGGATCCGTCGTCATCGCACTGCTCACCGTCTGGGGGGCTCTGGCCAGTTCCTACGAGGTCAATTGGCCGGTCGGCTTCTTCGTGGGTGTCTTCAGCGCAGCGTGGTACGGAATCGGGAGAACGTATGCCTGGTGGCGCCGAACCCGAGGCGCCGGAGTTCGCCGGTCCTCGGCCGAGAGCTGAGTCGAGGCGGAGGCCACGAGGGTTCCGGCCAGAGCCGTGCTCTCTTCCGGCGGAATCCCTCCTGGTGGATATGGGCCAGAACGGAGACAGCGCGCGTGTTCGGTTCGGGAGGTCGCAGTGATGCCCGTCGGTCCGTGCCGTGGCGATTTTCGAGCCGGGAACAGCCATGTGATCGCCCGCCCGTTGTCGAATGGGAGACTTCGCCGAAGCAAGCTCAAGGAGGACTCAGAATGGCTGATTCAGTGACGTCTTTGACGAGGCACGGATCGCAGTAGCCAACCGAGTAATCGAGCTCGCCCCGAAAGCAAACGCAACGACGCTCGTAAGCCTGGCTGAGGCCTTCGCCTGGGTGGCGAGTCCCGAGCAGCATCACGGCACCGGACGACCGGGGGCTGCGGGCTGACCGGTACCCGCGCGGAGATGTGCCTGCGAATGGTGGGCGATGTTCCGGACGTCGCAGGTCGGCACGGTGGGGTGGACGACCCTCTCGGGCGGGTCATGGATCCGCAACCAACTCATGTGATCCTCATGGCCAGCGCCCCGCTGGGTCGATCCGGTTCGTCGAGCCGCCGTAGTGCAGCTCGACCAGGTTGCTGGCCGGGTCGTAGCGGGCGTTGGCGTTGGGCATCGGGCGGTTGTTCCCGAAGGGGAACACGGGGTACTCGATCGCTCCGCGGCGGCACGGTCGCCCGTCGCCGTACGCCATGAGATCGACGTCCCAGGGGGGTATGTCGCCCCAGCGCCGGGCCCCGCTGTAGACCTCCATGAAGGCCGTGGAATCCCCCTCGACCATGGCCGGCATGGAGGCGTGTCGCCGGGGAAACGCCAGGCCCCCGACCCATGTCCGATTGCCAACCGGTTCGGGGCGGCCGGGGCCGATGCCGAGAGGCGCGGTCGGCTCGATGTAGACGTCGAACCAGTCGGCGGGAACGTTCAGCTGGGCCGCGGACTCGGAACGGTCGAGCGTGACGCGGTAGTCCCCGACGACCCAGGCAAAGGGCAGACGGACCCCGACGAAGCGACCCTCGTGGGTCCCGAGTTCCCGGAAGCCCCCGGGGGCCAACCGGGTGGCGCCGGAGTCGAAGGTCCACCAGGTCGAGAAGATGAGCCCCTTTCCGGCCCCTCGGGCGTTCCCCGGGTCCCAGATGTCGGTCTGCAGGCCGAGATAGAACGGCGCACCCTCGATGCTCCCCTGGGCCAGGGCAAGGTAGATCCCGACCGAGCTCGTCGGGTCAGCCATCACCCTCAGGTCCCACTCCATGGTGGCCACGGGGTCCCCGAGTTCCCAGCGTACGTAGATCCCCGCCACCGGCAAGCGGATCTCCCGGTCGAGCTCGCCAGTGCGTCCCGGTTCGACAGGGGAGGCACCCAGCACTGGTCCGAGCAGGCGTCGCAGTCCGCGTTTCATTGGCACTGAACCCATTCTCTGCCGGGCGCCGTGCTCCACTTCATGTTGCTCCGTGTGCCCGGTTGCCAGCTGCCGATTCCGTCGCATTTTGCGGCTCTGGGCCTCCAGCCTCATACCGAGAAGAACACCTCGAACGGGAGGTGCACCGATACCGCCCGGGAACACGACCCGAAACGGGATTCGTCGGGCGCGGCGTCAGCCATGCTGCCGCCGCACTGATCTCAGCCCGCAATGTCATCGATGGACCCCCGAGGTCCGCGCCGGATATACCACTCGAAGCCGTAGACGTCGGCGAAGTGGTCGAGTCCGAGCTGCAATACCGAGGTCGTTTCGGGGATCTGACTCGAGTGCGCGGCCATTGCGGCTCGCTTGACCTCGAGCACGGAGCGCACGTCGACGAGCGTGGTCACCATCACACTCGCGACACCCAGGTGCGATTTCGCGAGCCCGAGATCCGTCGCGAGGATCGATTCCTCGACAAGATGAGTCTCCACGAAGTGGAGGTACTCCCGATCGACAGTGGCCTCATAGATAGTGCCGATACCCGCCTGGGCTGCGGCAACGATGCCTGCCCGGTGCACTGCGATGTGGTCCGGGTGCCCGTAGATACCGAACTCGTCGTAGACGACGATGGCGTCGGCCTCCTCATCGACCAGGACTGCAGCCGCGCCCGCTGCCACCTGTGGCACGTCGGCGGACCAGAGAGACCCCGGTGCATCGTTGGCAGGATCGCCGGGCATGCCCGAGTCCACGAAGTCGAGGAACCGGACCCGGGCGGCACCAAGTAGCGCCGCCGCGCGTTCGGTCTCGGCGCGGCGCAGTGCAGCAAGACCCTCACGACCTGCCGCGTACTTGGGCAGGGTGCCGTGCTCGCCGCCCGTGGCGACGAGGATGACGATGCGGTGTCCGGCGGCCGCGAGCCTGGCGATCGTGCCTCCGGTGAAGATCGCCTCGTCGTCCGGATGAGCATGAAAGAAGACCGTCGTCTGCGGCACCCGGCAAGTGTGCCGCACCGAGCCACGTGGGTCGGCCCATGCAGGGAGCGGTCACCTCTGGCGAGGTCACGGTCTTCGGCCAGGTCATGACGCGGATGGTGGTCGCGTGCGAGCGAGGGTACGCCAGCGCCGGCGCGGCGGATCGGAGGAGTGCTCAGGAGGAGCAGCCCAGGGGGTTCTCCATCTGGGAGCTCTGGAGCTGGCCGCCGTCGAGCCAGTACCCCGACTGGTAGTAGAAGGACAGCAGGTTCGAGACGCACGTGCCTGAGATTTTGTAGGGGACGTTGCCCGCTGCCGGGTCAGTTGGGTTCGCGGTTGCGGCGGCCGGATCGAAGGTGCCGGCACCTATGGAGCTGGCGTCCGCCGAGCCGTCGAAGTACTCGGCCGTCAGGCGCTCGGTCCCCGTGTGGTCGTCTCGAGCGATGTCATGGTCGAGGTACTTGTCGTACCAGGCGAGGATGTAATAGAAGGCCACCCTTTCTCCGTACCGGCTTGCTTGCAGAGAAGCCGGAAACGGCAAATAGTCGAACTCGTAGTGGGTGCTGGCCCTCGGCACCACAACCATGGTGTCGACACCGGCCGCCCTGGTTTGGGCGAAGGAGTCGTTCTCCATGAACTGGCCGGGGTTGGGCGGGCTCAGAGGGTTCTGGGGCTCGAGGACGCTCGGGAACGCGTAGTCGACGTCGAAGTAGAGCGCAGGGACGTGGATCTTGGCCCCATTTGTCAGATCGATGCTCCCGTTGAGGTTGTCCATCGAGACGATCGCCTTGATCGGGTAGGTGATATTCCCCGATCCGTCCCCGGTCCCGGCGACGTCCTCTTGCCCGGCACTGGTGACGGCAATCGCCCCCAGCGAATGGCCGGCCACCCCGATCTCGGACGGGTCGAGCAAGTGCCACTCCGGGTTGTAGAGCAAGGTGCCCTCGGCGTTGGGCGCGTTCGAGTTCCCGCCGTCTCCGTCCAGGTCCTGGTCCGTCGGCGTGGACACCAGGAAGTCCAGGGCGCTCTGCACCTCCGGGAAGTCGTTGGTCGGGAAGTTCGGGCATCCGGTGCTCGAGCAGTTGATCGAGCCATCTGGGTTGTGCGGTAGGTCCTCGGAGGCGCCCTGGCCTTGCGGGTCGGGGATGAGCACCATGTATCCCGACTCGGCCAGACCTTCGCCGAACCATTCGTAGATTTCGTTGTAGGCCTGGAGCCCCGGGATCATGACAACGCCGGGGAAAGGCCCGGGGCCGTCAGGCCAGTAGAGGCGGGCGCTGAGGTGCGCGCCAGTGGTCGAGTTCATCGTGAGGAGCGTCTGATGACCGCGCCCCGCCAGCTGCCAGAGCGACGGGTCACGGAACGGGTCACCGATTTTGGTGGCAGGGATGTCCCCGGCGGCTCCGGTCGGGCGCTCGGTCTCGATTTGGCTGAGGATCCCGGAGGTCGCAGTGCCAGGGTCCTGCTGGCCGTTCTCGATCGCCCACATGCGGAGGAACGACGGATTGGATAGCTCGTCCTGCTGGCGTTGGGTGGCACATTCGAGATTGTTCAGGTCGCGTTCCTCCCATGCCGCCGTGCCCGGAGAGGGGTTGCCCGGCGGCTGGTCGCAGACCACAGCCGAAGCTGCTGGCGGCGACGCTTGCCCATTGGCGAGCGCAGGCGTGATCACCGTGATCGCCCCAGCCGTTACGAGCGCGACACTCCAGAACAGAACCCGCCGTCCGCCCATCATGTTTCCCTTCGCCCGGTTGTCCCCCCACCGGCTCGACAGTTCGTTTTCCTACCATTTCGGGCTCCGAAAGGGCAAGCTCGGCAGGGGTTCGCCTCTCCACGGTTTCTGCTTGGGGGCGAATTGCGCGCTGCGAGCGACGCGCTCTGGATCACGACGACGCGCTGATCCAACTCTCGCGTCGGGCCGCGTGCTCCCCAGCCCCGGTGAACGGGGCACGCCAGCCGCCTTCGGACAATCCCTCGCAGGTCGCAGCCGAATAGGCACACCCGTCCGACACTGGAATGGTCGTGGTGAGGGCCGAGACAATCGCCGCAGAGAGCCGCGGCATATGATCAGTGCGGGTGCTGGGCAAGGCAGGGAGGGTGCCGATGGCTGCTCCGAAGCTCCGGGTGACGGGCATCAACCACGTCGTGCTTCACGTCACCGATATGGAGCGATCGAAAAGATTTTATATGGACATACTTGGCTTCGAGGATCGCAACATCTCCGACGGGCCACCAAACATGAGGGCCAGCTTCCTACGGTGTGGCATGCAAGGCCTTGATCTGTTCGAGGTCCCCGGTGATGCCCACGGCGGGCAGGAGATGAACCACATGGCGCTGAACGTGACGGCCGATGACCTCGACCAGCTCGTGAGCCGCCTCTCCGAGGCTGGTGTCGATGCGTCCGAGCGCACCCGGCGCAACTCGGTGTTCATATCCGACCCGGACGGTCACCGACTCGAGATGTTGCCTCACACTGCAAGCGAGCGGGCCCGTGAGCGCCAAGGGACCGGTGCCTCCGCTTAGCTTCCTCAAATGGGGTCGTCTGATCTCCTAGAACGGGCGCTCTGGAACACCCCGGCCGATCCGACGGCTGCTGTTGAACGGCACTGGTGGTCGCGCGTGAGCGGGCGGTGGCCAGTACGCCGCCGGCGCGGCGGACCGGGAGGAGCCTCAGGAGGAGCAGCCCAGGGGATGGCTCTGCCAGAATGACTGCGTGGCGCTCCGGGACGCGGAGAAGTGCAGGAAACACCTCGACCGAATCGCCTCTGCCCTTCCCGAGACGACACTCCGACCGGGCGGCGAGAAGGGTTCGCACATTGCATACGTCGTGCGAAAGAAGACCTTTGCCTACTTCACGGTCGATCACCATGGTGACGGGCGCGTTGCCCTGACCTTTCGGGCGCCACCCGGCGAACAAGAGGCGATGGTCGGATCAGAACCGGATCGGTTTTTTGTGCCTCCATATCTCGGGCATCGGGGCTGGATCGGACTATGGCTTGACGTGTCCGACGTCGATTGGAGCGAAGTCGAGGAATTCATGATCGAAGCCTTTCGACTGGCCGCCCCGAAGCGCCTCGCCTCCTGAGCAGGTTCCCGATACCGGCGTCGGCAGGCTCCGGGTGGCAGCGAAAGGCACGTAACGCGCACGGCGTCCTCATGGGTGGGAGAGTGTCCGTCTGGGTATAGAGCTCGAAGGGCTGAAGCCCGCGTCTGCCGCCAAGGAGAGACAGCTATGACGATCGTTCGCAATGAAGACGGCACCCTGGTCGTTCCTGTGCGTCAAGAGCGCCGTCACGATGAGGAAGGGTCAGCGGACGATGAGACGACGGTGGCAACAGCGGACACCACCCGTGTCCTCCACCCCGGAGAGGGCGGCTATGACGAGGCGTTGATCGAGTGGGACCTCCAGCAGAACCCCGACCGCCAGCCGGCCGTGTCCACGCCGAGCGGCCGCCAAGAGGCCATGGCTCTCGTCCACGCGATAGCGGAGTCCCCTCAGCACGACGTGAGCACGGCGATCGAGACGATCAACGATCCCGAAGCGAGTGGCGAGGCCTTGCGCCACGTCCTCATCGGCGGCGTCCATTCGGTCGAGGATTTCGCCGCCGAGGTCGCCGAGGCCGAAGGTGGCGAGCCACTGCCGGCGCACAAGGCCACGAAGATCATCGGAGAGGTGCTTACCGAGCTCGATTCCTAGCAGGTGAGAGGGCGAACTCTCGGCGGCCTGACGAATGCTTCCCCGCATTGCGCATGACCGCCATCGTTTGGGGCATAGGAGATAGCAACACCTCCGTCAGTCACGACGAGGTGGGTCGGAGTGGCCCCGTCCTTTGGCGCGGGGTTCACTCCGCGTCCCGCCTCAGACGGGGCCGTCACGGGTACGTGTCTTCGTCCCGGCGACCGGGGCGGAGAGGACGGATCGCCGAGCCGGCCATGCCACCTGAACTGGCGCTTGGTTCCTCACACCGTCGCCGGTGCATGCGCCACGAGGTGCGCCACCGGATCCCACCCGACCGACACTCGGACCTTGCCTGACGCCTGGCGGGCCTTCACGTAGGCTTCAACGACGGAGCCAGCCGGGCGACTATGGCCGAATTATGGACAACGGTCCAGGTCGCAAGGTGAAACTCCTGCTGGAGAGGTGCGAGAGCGGCCGAATCGGACTCACTGCTAATGCGATTCAGGGTCCCGATCTAGACGGCGCCAGGCGATATAAGACGAGGTGACACGACCTTTCTGAAATGGCGGCCGGAGGGCCGTGACTGCAAAAATGCCGAAACATTAGGACAGGACTAGGACAGAAGTCGGACTCAGTAGAAATGAGTTGAGCTGTAGCACCCCGCTCACTGAGATCAAGTGCCGAGTCCGTCATTGGCCCGCGGAAACTCGTGAAGAGGAGTTCGAGCAACTTCGAAACTCATAGACCTGGCTCGTGAACACCGCCAGATGCGGGCAACCCTGCTGTTCGTTGTCAAATGAACAGCTCCCAGACGCGTCAATAGAAGTCCGGGTCCGCGAGCCAGGCCTCTGGATCGAGGTCGAAATGCACCGCGGTGTCCGAACCGGGCTCTTCATGTGGTTCGCCCTCAGCGTGACCTCGAGCCAACCACTCGGGCTGGGCCGGCGCGGCCACGCCGGGCTCAAACGTGGTCCACACCGCCGGCGCCCCCCGCACGACCGTCCAGGGGGAGAGGCCGCGCGCCACGATTACTTGAGGGCAGTGGCTACGCCGCCAGCCTGTTCTCGTGCGCCAGAACCCATCGGTGAATACATCCTCTCCCCGCCAGGTGGGGTCCGTTGGCCGCCGGTTCGACAGGCCATAGAGCGCCTGGTCCACCTCGTACGCCTTGGTGGAAATGTCGGTATTGGACATGACGGCGATGACGAGCGGCGCCTCGAGCACGCCGTAACGCCCGTGCTTGACCTCAAGCACCCGCTTTAGTGGCGTCACGTTGTCGACCACGGTTGCCTCGCCCGGGCCGATAACGCCGATGGCGTGTCGAGCTTGGCCTTGTCGTTCGGCCTTCAGGGGGAGCGCGCGGAACTCCATATCCCATCCATCAAACTCCCACCTATGCCGGGGCAGCCCGTGGAAGCCCACCTGCCCAGCGGCCGCCACCGCCGCCGGGTCGAGGCCAGCCACCCAGCCGCGGAGGTCCTTGCGCATTTGACCTGACTTCGGAGCCTGAGTCCCAACTCTGTTGACATCGACCCACAAAGCGAAGTGGTCGAAGTGCATCTCGTCGATAAGGCGCTGGAGGTCCGCGAGCCGCCGCTCGCGGCCGGCATCCACCGGGGGCTTGCCCACCGCGATGGCTTCCAGGAAAAACGGGGCACTGTCCGGTGGGGTCACGAGGAAGTCCGGATGTGTCGTCTTTTGCCCCACGTCTGGGTGGATCTCGAGCCCCCACCCGCTTCGGCGGTATCCCTCGTGCAAGTACAGCTCCCAGAAGGCCGACTCGTGGGAGGGATTGTCACCGCGAAGCCGTGCAGCCAGATCAGTACGGTCATCGGCGGGGACGTGGCTGAGCCATTCCTCGAGCAGGTCGCGCACCATCCCGAAGTAGGCAGAGGCCGAGCGGTTCAAGAAGTCATAACGCGTCTCTCCGTAGCGCATGGGCCAGTTGTCACTGCGCTGCACGTCGTCGAAGAGCACCCGGTGATGGTACCGATCTCTCTACCCTCTCAAAGCCAGGGGCGATGGGACAGCTCCGGGGGCGGGACCCAGCCAGTGAGGAGTGCCGGGTTGTCACGGGCCACTTCGAGCGCTGACACGAGTTGATGGACCAGCGGCCAGTGCGAGTTCGTCAACCGTCTCTCGGCTCCGTCGACGCGGTGGCGGGTCACCCAGAACATCGGGCTGGGTGTGATCACGGCCTTGATCGCGGAGCCATTCGCCCCTCCGAGCTCTTGTTTGGCCCGCCGCGCAATCGCCTCGGTGGGGACATAGAAGCACTGAGGAACGTCGGGGAAGGAGCCGACGGGAATGCCATAGGCAGCGGCGGCATGTTTGCCGCCGAGCGCCCACCCGGTCTCGCCCTCGGGATTGCCGAGTCCGAGCATCAGCACCTCACTCAAGCCAGACAGCGCCATAGGCTCTCGGGCCAGTGCGACCGGCGCCTGGTCATCACACCACACCGACGCCAGTTCAAAGAAAAGGCTCTTAGGGACCGTGGGCCTCCATTCCCAGGTGAGCAGACGCTCTTCTTCCATGCGCGTCAACACCACTCGTGCACGGTCCTCATCCCACCCGAAGGCATCAGTCACCGGTGTGGAGCCCACCGGGTTGGGATGAAGGAGGAGGACCAATGCGACCTGACGGGCATCTTTGTCGGACGCGAGGATCGACACGTTCCCAAGCTAAGGCCGAAACCTCCGTCGAGCCAGCTTGTAGAGACCACCTCGTTTCATGACCTAGGACTGACACCCCAGCCTGGCGGACTCAACTCTCACCACCGCCAGACGATCCCACGTAACTGGCCATCATGACTCCACGAAGTGACCGTGAAGGTACCGCTCCAACTTGGGTACCGACACCCTCCATCGTGCACCGATCTGGATACCCGGAGGGAACTGGCCCGTCCGGCAGAGCCGGTAGAGGGTGTCAGGGTGCAGGCCGAGCCGACGCGCCGCATCAGGAACGGAGATCAAGTCGACGATGGCAAGTTGGTCGCGTTGAGTTCTCGTGACGACGGTCACGCTGTACTCCGGGCGATGCTGGCAAGCGGTGTCGGTTTGACGATCCACGGTTGCATCGGCACCTCACCTTCCCGATTCGGCGCCAGGACGACGCGTCCAGGTCCCTTCTCATGGTCCGAATGGACATCACCCTCAGCGTCACCCCGTGTGGTCGCCGAGTGAATTGGCGGCGGGCATGGATCGTCACCCTCGAATGAGGCACATCACCCTCCGGCTGGTCTCCTCGAAGGAGCAGTTCAAGAGCCTTGTTTGAGTGATCGCACACGGTATGCAGCACACCGTGTGCAGTTGGGCTATAGTGCGAAGAATGAGGCTGACGAAGCCGGGAGCCGACTACCGCCCAGCACGTCACACAACAGGGAGAGGTCATGGCCAACACGACAGGGCGTCCGCCCGGCGGTCGTGGACCAGCGGGCGGGCACGGTTCGGAAGTCGAGGGAGAATCCTGGGAACAGCGTCACATTCGGGTGACCTTTTGGCTCGAACGGACTCTGCGCGAGGAAGTCCGGGAGGCAGCCAAGGCGCGGGCGTTGAGCATCACCCAGTTCATCGCCCAGGCTCTGCGACGCGCCGTCGACGACTCCGAGTAGCGCTGCTAGCGGAAACCAACATCCCGGGTGGGCTTTGCTTCTGGAACGCCCTAGAACGTGACCCTGAGCCGATCTTCCGAGCTCTTGACCGGATCGCCGTTGCCACGAGGACAACGTCGTCGATTGCTCACAATGTGGCGTTGACCTGGGAGGGTGACATTCCAGGCGACGTCACCCTCCAACCCGGAGTCCCCACGAGAACCGGGTGGGACCGGGCCGACCGCGGCCGCGCTGACGTGGTACCCGACGGCGTATCGAGCCACAGAAATCTCCAAAAGAGGCTCCCTCTGGCTTCCGAGGGTGACGTTCAGGGTGACACTCGTCGAGCATCATCCTTTTCGAGGTCGACCATTCTTTGGCCGACCAACGCGCATTCGGGCACCCACCGCCGGAGCCGTCCGGCGCGAGGAGATGAAGGGTGACGCCAGCGGTAACACCTTCCAAGACCATGTTGATGAGATCGGCAGCCACCCTGTCCGTAGTGGTTATGGCCGTCGTCATGGCCGGGTGCTCGTCTGGGCCCACCACGCACGCGAGCACATCAACATCTGTCACCAGGGCCACAGGATCGGCGAGCACTACCACCACATCGAGCCCAGCAAGCGCAACCCAGGCAGCGGTCCTGAACGCGTGGGAATCCGCCCAGCAAACCCTCTACGGCTACCTGCAAGGGTCCTGGCAGCAGGATCGGGCTGACCTGGTCGGCGGTGAGACCAGCGCCAATCTCTGGCCGAAGCTCGCCGACTACTTCACCAATCCGGCACTCCAATCAGAGGACAAGTTCCTCGTCGGGGTGAAGATGGGTCAGCTGAACGGGCCAACCACGTACAACCTCGGCCACCCGACGGTCACCGCTGTTACTCCCACCTCCGCGACGGTCACGGGCTGCATCTACGACTCGGGCACTTCCACGGACAGCGGCCAGGCGGGACCAGCAACTCTCGACGGTGGAGCGGGTGGCGGACAGGGCACATGGAACCTCGTCCTGTCCGGCGGATCGTGGAAAATCGTCAACTTCAATACCACGTCCGTACCGAAATGCTGACGACCGTTTTTCGCATCGCGGTTGGCGCTTCGCTAGCAGTGGGGCTCAGTGCCGCTCTCCCGAGTGGCGTCGCGTTCGCCGGCGGGAACACCGGTGGCTGCACCGACTCAGGCCAAACCGTGAACTGCGGCGCCGGCGCCGGCGGCCAGCCGGGCTCTGGTGGTGGGGACGGTGCCGGAGCGACTCTGACCAGCGGCGGCGGCGGCGGAGCGAGCGCGCCGCCTCAGTGTCCCGACTTCGTGCCCTACTCAGTTGCCATTCCAGGCGGCGGCGATGGTGGCCCGCCCCCGGCCGGGGCGCCGCAACCCGGAGCCTGGTATGTGAACCTCTGCGCCCAGGGGAGTGTCCAAGGCATGGCGACCGGGGTCCAGTGGTTCGCCACCGGCCAGGTGCCGGGCACTCCGCCGCCCGACCCCGCACTGGTGGGGGCCCAAGCGGCCAGTGAACTTCAGCTCTCCAGCCCGTCGCTGGTGCTCAGCCCGTCGAACAGCGGCTACGTGAACCTCGCCGAGTGGCTTTGGATCAACCCATCGATCTGGCACCCCTTCACCACCACCGCACAGGCATGCAACGCAGGCGGGTGCACGACCGCGTCGGCCACGGCTACTCCGGCCTACGTGACGTGGAGCACCGGCGACGGGTCAAGTGTCACCTGCAACGGCCCCGGCACCGCCTACAACACGGCCCTTCCGGCTGACGCGCAGTCGACCGACTGCTCTCACACCTACACGCAGACCTCGGCGGGCCAGCCCTCACCTGACGGCAATCCCAACGATGCCGCCTTTCCCATTACCGCCACGGTGACGTGGACGGTCGCCTGGGCGGGCCCCGACGGGTCGGCCGGCGCTTTACCCAGCCTCACCACAAAAGGCACGTCCACGCTCAAGGTCGCCCAGATCGAATCCGTGAACGACTGAGGAACGGAGATCCGATGGTCACAACCACCACCCCCGCCCGACCCGCCTTCGTGTCCCCGCCCGAGGTCGAGAACCGGAGCGGACTGCGCCTGGTCACCGGGACTCACCAGCGTCGCCCTTGGCAGATCGGCCTCGGAATCGCCCTGGTTCTGGTGTGTGCGGCGGTAGCGGGAGCGCTCTTCCAGTCCTCGGCCAAACGCGTGACCATCGTCGTGGCGGCCAAGAGCTTGGCCGCTGGCACCGTCCTCACTCCCGCCGACCTCGGCACCGCCACGATTCCAGCGTCGGGGGACATCACGGCCATGTCGGCCGCCGGGTCGGCCGCCCTGGTCGGCCAGCAGCTCGACACGCCCGTCTACGCCGGCCAGGTGATGGTCCGCCAGATGCTCTCGACCACCCCCCAACTGGCCGGCGGGGAACAGGTCGTCGGCCTGTTGGTGAAAGGCGACCAGATGCCCTCTGTGCCCCTGGTCTCCGGCGACAGCGTCCAGGTCATAGCGGTTCCCCAGCCCGGCCAGGGCTCGACAGTCGGCGGAACGAGTGGAACGATCGGCTCGACCCTGGTGCCCAGAGCCACCGTCTTCGCGGTGGGTCCCCCACCAACGAATCAGACCCAGTACGAAGCGTCGGTCTCGCTCGAGGTGCCCAGTACCGACGCCGCCACCGTCACTGCCTATGCGGCAGCCGACCAGGTCGGGCTCTCGCTGGTCAGCGAGGGGCAAAAGTGACCGTCGTCGCCCTCGCTTCGATCAAGGGTTCGCCTGGCGTCACCACCGCGGCCACCGCCCTCGCCGCGAGTTGGCCCACTGGGCGTCGGGTCCTCCTGGTCGAAGCCGATCCCTTCGGCGGCGACCTGGCCCCCCGTTACGGTTCGACCATCACGAACGGGCTCGCATCGCTGTTCGCCGCGGCCAGGCGCACGCTCACTCCCGAGGGCATCTGGGACCACGTCGACCATCTCCCCGGCGGCCTTCCCGTGCTCTTCGGCCACTCCAACGTGCAGGGCGCCGTGGCCAACGAGAAGGCGTGGCCCGCCATCGCGGAGGCGCTGGGCGCCCTCGACGCCGACGTGGTCGTCGACGCCGGCCGGCTCCTTCCTCACTTCGCCGGCGGCATCCGCGACGTGCTCGCACACAGCGATGTCCTGGTCGTCCTGTGCGATCCGACGCTCGAGGGGATCGTCCATCTCCGAGCCGCCCTTCCCAGCCTGGTGGCCGAGATGTCTACCCGAGCGCTCCTGGTCGTCCCCACCGGGTCGGGGGGCTATTCGGGGACCGAGATCGGGAAGACCCTCCGGGTCGACGTCGGGCCACCGATGCCCGACGATCGGAAGGCCGCCGACGCGCTGGCCAACAAGCGCGCCATGACGCGGCTCGAGCGCACCGCGCTGCTCAAGTGGGCCAGCACGCTCGTCGGGGCACTGGGCATCGAAGCAGTGGGCATCGAGGAGCCGGCCCCGGTCGAGGACGGTGACCCAACTGACTTCATCGACCCCGCGGTCCCCGAGGATTCGGCTGTCATGCCACCGCCAGTCGACGTCGAGACCCCAACGATGTTGGACGAGGCGCCGTCGTGGGATCAGACCTCCGACTCGGCGGTGCCCGTCGGAGTCGGATCGAACGGAAAGGCACAAAGGTGAACGACGCCGAACGCCGGGAGCTGGAGACCTACGCGACCGAGCACGTCGCAGACGGGATCGTGCACTATGGCACGGCGGGAATGAGCGAAGGCGATCGCCGCTCCTTCGTCGAGAAGCTCGCCCGCGAGGCAATCGACGAAGCCTCCCGCTCCATGGTCCAGCGCGGCGTGACCACGCCGAGTGCCGAGGAGGAGGAGCAGATCGTCCGCCGGTTGGTGGCCACCCAGCTCGGCCTCGGCCGCCTCCAGCTCCTCCTCGACGAGGACGACATCGAGAACATCAACATCAACGGCTGCGACCACGTGTGGGTGAAACGCGCCGACGGAATCAAAGAGCGGGTCGAGGCGATCGCGGACAGCGACGAAGACCTCATCGAGCTGGTTCAACGAGCCGCCCGGGCGCACCACACCGGGGGAGAGCGCCGGATCGACAGCGCCAAGCCTGTCGTCGACCTCCACCTCGCCGGTGGGCACCGGCTCTCGGCCATGATCGAGGTGTCGAACCGCCCGTGCGTGTCGATCCGACGTCACCGCCTGATCGACGCCACCCTCGACGATCTGGCGGATTCTCTGACCGACGAGCTGGCCCGCTTCTTGCGCGCCGCAATGCGGGCGCGGCTGAACATGATCATCTCGGGCGGCACCGACGCCGGCAAGACGACGCTGTTGCGCGCGCTGGCCGCCGAAGCGGACCCAACGGATCGCATCGTCACCATCGAGCTGTCGTATGAGCTCGGTCTGCACGAACTGGCGCATCGCCATCCCGACTGTGTGGCCTGGGAGACCCGCGAAGCCAACACCGAAGGACACGGAGCGGTGTCCATGGACTATTTGGTGCAACGGGCCAACCGCCACGACGCCGACCGGGTGATCGTGGGCGAGGTGCTCGGCGACGAGATCGTCCCCATGCTCAACGCCATGACGGCGGGCAAGGCCGGCTCCATGTGCACCATCCACGCGGACTCCACCGAAGGCACCTTCGGAAAGATCAAGACTTACGCCTCCCAGTCCCCCAAGCACCTGAGCGACAACGCGGCGGCGCAGCTCACCGCCCAGGCGCTGGACCTGGTGATCTTCGTGCGGAAACGTCCCGATACCTCGGGTCTGGCCCGGCGCTACGTGTCCTCGGTGCGCGTCGTCGAGGATTCAGAAGGCCCCCATGTCATCTCGACCGAGATCTTCGCCGAGCCAGAGGGCGGCGGACCGGCGGTGCACCACCTCTCCATGCCACCGGGACTGCGTGAACGGTTGTCGGACGTCGGCTACGAGGCCCCCCTCCACCAGGTGTACGGACGATGACCCCGGTCGTCGTCCTCTTCGGGGCGGGCATCGGCGTGGGCCTCGCGCTGGTTATTTCGGGCATCTGGTCCACGGCCCGGCCGGCGGGGCGGCTGTCCTTCACGAGACGGGTCGACCCCGCCAACCGCCAGGCCGCCGCATGCGCCCTGGTACTCGCCGCTGTGGTTGGGTTGGTGACCCACTGGCCGGTCGGCGCCGCCATCGGCGGGGCTGTCGGCTGGACACTGCGCTCCGCACTCCAACCCACCACCTCGCGCCGTGTGATCGATCGGCTCGAGGCCCTGGCCGCCTGGATCGAGGCGCTGCGCGACAGCGTGGCCGCCCACCGGGGCCTGCTCGCTGCCATCGAATCCACCGAGCGCAGCGCCCCGCCGGCCATCAAGGCACAGGTGTCCCGCCTGATCGTGCGCATCAAGACCGGCACTGCGCTCGATGCGGCCCTGTACGCGTTTGCCGACGAGCTGGGCGACGCCGCGGCCGATGAAGCGATCGCCCCGCTCATCCTGGCGGCCCGCTTCGGCGGCTCGGACCTCGGGGGTTTGTTGGCCAGCGCGGCAGCGAGCACGCGCGAGCAGATCGCGCTCTGGCAACGCACCGAGGTGGCCCGGTCCAAACCCCGGCGTGACATGCGCCTCGTGATCGCCATCACCCTCGTCTTCACGCTCGGCATCTTGGTCATCGGCCACGGTTACTTCAGACCCTTCGGCACCCCGGCCGGCCAGGTCGCGCTCCTGGCGGCCGCCTCCCTGTTCGCGTGCGGGTTCGCCGCCATGAACCGGCTGTCGCGCCCTCAGCCCATGCCCCGCCTCTTCGACTCTGAGGCGACGTAGATGGCACTGGTGATCATCGTCGGACTCGGCTTGGGTGTCGGACTGGCCACCATGCTGTGGGGCCTGTTCCCACCACCACTGACGCTCCGGGCCGCTCTGGCCCGGCTCAGTGGGGAACATGCTCCGGCCCCCCTCGACGTCGTCGGCCACCGGGTCGGTGGCGCCCGGCGGATGGCCGGGCACCTCGTCGACACCAACGTCAAGAAGATCCCGCGCCTGGCCGAGATCGTCCTGCCCGACCTCGCCATCACCGGGACCCCCACCGAGACTTTCGCCGTCAAGGTCGTCGGATACTCGATCGGACTCGCACTGCTCGGTCCGGTGCTCTGGGCCGCCATGGGGGCCATTGGTATCCATCTGAGTTTCGAGCTTCCGACCCTCGGCGTGCTCGTCCTCGGCGCGGCGGGGGCCGTGAGCCCGTTCGTCGATCTTCACAAGGCAGCCGAGCGCCGTCGTCGGCACTTCTGCCATTCGCTGTCCACCTATGCGTCACTGGTGTCCATGGCCATGGCCGGCGCCATGGGATGGTCCAGCGCACTCGAGGTCGCCTCAGGCGTGTCGTCGACCGACTGGGCCATGGACGAGATCGCCCAGTCCTTGCTCTGGGCGCAGGCCTATCGCAAGGCGCCCTGGGAGGGGCTCGAAGCCCTCGCCCTCCGCTTCAACCTGCCCGAACTCACCGACCTGGCCCGGGCCATGGCCCAGGCCGGCGACGGGGCCCGCATCCGAGACTCGCTCGACGCCAAAGCCAAATCACTGCGCCTCAAGGAAACCTCCGCTCTCGAGGACGCGGCTCAGGCCGTCACCCAGAAGATGCTGCTGCCCGGCGTGCTGCTCATGGCCGGTTACGGCGTCCTCGTCTTCTACCCCGCCCTCGCCGCCTTCACCGGCAGTCACATCTGAACCCGACCCAACAACGAAAGGAACCACATGGCATCGCCCAACGTCACTCCCACCAACTACAGAGAAAAGGTCGGGGCCATGGCGCGCTCGGCCTTTGAGTCGGTCCGGACCACCCTCAGCTTCCTGCATGCCTATGTGTCGGCCCGGACCAAACTCATCTCTGCCGACGAACGCGGTGAGATCGCCTCGTGGGTCGTCGTCACCGCCCTCGTCGTGGCCGCCGCCATCGTGATCGTCGGCATCATCACCGCCAAGCTCACCAATACGGCGAACAACATCCAGACTCCGTGACCCGAACCGTCCAGCGACGTCGGCAACGGACACGGGCGCACAGAGGTCGAGGAGAAGAAGGGTTCGCCGACTTCGTGATCTGCCTCCCCGTCTTCTTCCTCTTGGTCATCGTCGGCATCCAGTTCGCCCTGTGGTCCCACGCCGCCCACCTCGCCCGCGCCGCCGCCGAACAGGGCAGCCAGGTGGCGTCGGGCTACGGCTCATCTGCGCATGCGGGCACCCGGGCCGCCTACCAGTTCATCGCAACCACCGGCCCGGGCACACTCACGGGCGCTCAGGTCTCGACCACGACACTCTCTGGTGACACCGCCCAGGTCATCGTCACCGGACGGGCCCAAGCCCTCATCCCCTGGTTCGACCTCACCGTGTCGGCCACGAGCGACGCCCCCATCCAGGAGTACCGGCCTAGTGGCTAGGCGACAGCGCTGGGCCCACAGTGAGGAGGGTTCCGCCATCGCCGAGCTGGTGATCGTCGCCCCCGTCCTCTTGATCGTCATCGTCCTCATGGTCGCCCTCGGGCGGGTCGATTCGGCCCAAGGCGACGTTGAATCCGCTGCCCGCGCCGGCGTCCAGGCTGCGGTCGTCCAATCCGATCCCTCTGACGCCGAGACCCAGGCCACGACGGCGGCAGAGGGGTCCTTCGCGGGTGCCGGGCTCGCCTGCACCGCGCCGCAGATCAGCGTCGACACGTCGAACTTCGTGGCCGGGGGGTGGGTGTCGGTCACCGTCACCTGTGTCACCAGCCTCGCTGACGTGTCGGTCCCCGGTGTTCCCGGTGCCAAGACCCTGACGGCCACGTCGACGGCCCACATCGACCCCTTCCGCGCAATCTCATCACAGGCAGTGTCATGAACGGCAGCGTCATAACCCGCCATCTCCATCGGGTGCGGTTCCGCTGGAAAACCCGCCGGCAGCGCCCCGAGGACGGGTCGATCCTGGCCATGACATGCATCTTCATGACCATGTTCCTCGCCCTGGCCGGCCTTGTCGCCGACGGCGGCCACTACTTCGACGCCAAACAGGCCGCGGCCTCCGAGGCCGAACAGGCCGCCCGGGCGGGTGCGGGCTCCCTCGACGTCAGCGCGCTCCACGCCGGCACGGTCGCCCTCGACCCCAACACTGCGGTCGCCACGGCCGAGAGCTACATGGCCGCCTCCGGCCAGCCGGGCACCGCCTGGGTAAGCGGCAACACCGTCTACGCCCAGATCAGCTACCGGCTGCCGACCCAGCTGCTCGGGATCATCGGCGTCGGAAGCTTCCAGATCAACGTGACCGAATCCGCCACCGACGTCAGTGGCGTCACCACGGGAGGATGACCATGCCCACCACCACCCAGGCCGTGGCGCGGCCCAAGATCCGCCAACTTGTCGAAGGGCTCGGTGCACTCACTGTGCTTGTGTGCGGGCTCGTCGGGATCCCGGCCGTCCTGGCCGTCACCGTCGGCTGGCCCCTCCCGCACCATCTCCCCGGCAGTAGCCAGGTCGCCGGCGCGTTGCGCACGCCGATCCCGGGCTCGTTCTGGCCCCAACTCTTCGCGTCGTTGGCGTGGCTGGCCTGGGCCTATTTCGCCTTCTCCGTCGCCACCACCGCAGTGACCCATGTCCGTGGTCGCAATGGAAATCGGCGCATCCCACTCGGGCGCCACAGCGCCGCGGCCGCACTCGTCTCCGCTGTCATCTCCGCCGCCCTCGTCCTCAGCCAGCTCCGCGCTGTGCCAACCGGGCGCGTCAGCCCCGCCTCCACCGCCGTCGCCCCGGCCCTCGCCACCACCACCGCCGCACCTCCCGGCTTCACAGGCACTGCTATTAGACCCACGGTGCAGCTCGTGGCCGACACCGGACCAGCGCTGAATGCGCAACCCGCCACGGTGACCCACACCGTGGTGGCCGGTGACACCTTGTGGGGCATCGCCGTCACGTATTACGGCAACGGCGAGCAATGGGAGGCCATCTACCAGGCCAACGTCGGCGTACCCCAGCCCGGTGGCGGGGCGCTCACCGACGCCCACTGGATCTACCCGGGCTGGACCCTCGTCATCCCTGAACCTGTCACCCCCGACGTCGCCGGAGCGGTGCCGGCGGTACCCGCCGCTCCTCCCGCACCCCCGGCCGCCTCCGCGCCGGCTCCGGTCGCCCATGGCATGCCCGGTGGCGCCCAACACAGCGGCGTCCAACCAGAGCACGGCGCCAGCACCCACGACTCGAACAACACGGGCAGTCCTCGGACGGCCGTAAACGGCTCACCAGCGGTGCATCACCCCAGCGGGGGCTCGGATGGTCCACACGATGTCCACAAGCCCGCAGCGATCCGCCACGTCACGTCAGGCGGGCATGGCGACGACGTCGGGACCCTCGCCATCGGCGCCGGCATCTTCGGCCTCGCCGCCATCGGACTGGTCGGCGCCCTCGATCGCCGGCGGCGCCGCCAGAGCATGCGGCGCACACCCGGCAGACGCATCCCCCTCCCCGCAGCGCACAGCCCGCTCGCCGACCTCGAGCTCCAGCTCCGTCACTACGCCCAAGCCGACAGCCTGTTCTGGCTCACCCGTCTCGGTGACCTCCTCGCCCACGCCGCCGACCGCGCCGGCGCACCTCGGCCCGCGGTGCTGGGCGTCGAGGTGCGCCCTCATGGTCTCGACATCTTCGTGACAGAAGAGGCGGGCGACGCTCCCATGCCGTTCGAGGTTCGGTCGGGGGAGCCAGGCATCTGGCACCTGCCCGTCACCGCCGACCCCGGTGTCCTCGACGACACGGTGGTGGCAGATCCGGTTCCCCTGACCTTCTTCAGCGTTGGCCAGGGCCCAGATGCCACGCTGCTCGTCAACCTCGAGCAGTACCGCAGCGTCCACGTACGTGTCGATGTCGACCAGGTGTCTGGCACCCTCGCCGCCATCGGCACCGAACTCGCCGCCTCGAGCGGGTCCTATGCGTCGAGGGTCCTGGCGGTCGGATTCGGCCACGGGGTGATCGACCGGCTCGACCGTGGCATTGTCACCGAGGATCTTGACACTGCTCTCACCCACATCAGGCCAGGAGAGGACACCGTCCTTCTGGCGGACGCCGCCGTGGTGAGCGGCCAGCTCGCCGAGCAGGGTCCGGCGGCTCTTCACCTGGTCACCGCCGGCCCCCTCGCCCCAGCCGGCGTCGGGCTCGTGATCGACCCGATCATGCCGACCCTCGCCGGCCGGCACCTCGAGCCGGTCGAGCCCCCACACGTCGACGAGGCGACGCTGGGCGACGTCGATGCCCTCCTCGACCTCGCCGACGCCCCCGCAGACGCCAGGCCGACCGACGAGCCGTACCGGTGCTTCGGGGGCGCGGGCACTCCTCCGGGCGTCCAACCGGGCGACCTCATCGTCCTCGGGCTCCTCGGAGGACCAACCATTGCCGTCGGCGAGAGCGGAGCCCAGGATCTCCTTGACGCTGTGTCTCCGACCGCGGGAACCAAAGCCCGGCGCGTCGTCGAGCTCCTCGTCTACCTCGCGGCCCACGACGGGACCGCCACCCGAGGCGAGTGGCTCACCGACGTCTCTCCCGAGAAGGCCCTGAGCGATGGCTATGTCCGCAACCTCGTCCTCCTCACCCGCCGGTCCCTCGAGGCGATCACGGGCGACGGCGATCTCCTCGCCTACGACCGCACCACCCAGCGCTTCACCCTCGCCGAGCGGGTCCGGGCCGACTGGACCATGTTCCGGTCCTTCGCAGCCGGCGCCGAGCCCGACGGACTTCGGTTGGCTCTGTCGCTCGTCCGGGGCATGCCCTTCGGTGCCAACCCCGAACCGTGGACCTCGGCTGGGGGCATCTCCTACGCCATCGTCGCTGAGATCGTCGACGTTGCTGTCTCCCTCGCAGATCTCGCCCTGTCTGACGGTGAGGCGCAGCTCGCCACATGGGCCGCGCGCCAAGGCCAACTGGTCGACCGCTACGACCAAGGCCTTTGGCGCACGCTCTTGCGGGCAGCCGGAAACCCTCTCGCTCGAGAGAGGATCTGGCAGGAGCTCCGCGACCTGCTCGCCGTCGATGGCGACGCTGAGGCCGACCTCGACCCGGCCACGGTCGATCTTTACCACTCTCTCAGTACGCCGAGACCGTTGTCAGAAGTCGTCGTCCTTCAAGAAGACGACGACGTGGTCCTCCCCACGCGCCAGGCCGTCTAACACCGCTTCGCGTCTCGGGGGGTGGTCCGACGTTGTCGGAGCCCGGCCCACTCCTCGGGTCGATGCCGCCCCTCTTGCCGACGTAGCGATCCGCCCAGGCGCCGCCTGCCCGCGGTCCTCGCCCCGCTTCGCTGGGAGCGACGAGGAACGGCAGACGTGAAAGGTGTCGTACCGGGGTCGCCGTAGCGCCTTCTGCCATCGGATCACGTCTGTGATTCCCCACTTGACCCACAGCCCGACCGTTCCCTGTTGCAACTTGATGCGGTCCCTCGCCCCTGCCATGGGGCCGCTGCGTTGGTGCCACCCTGCCAGAGCTTCGTCCTCTGAGCTCCAAGCCCTGAAGTGCACTCGCTGCGCTCGGGGCTGTTCCGCTCGGCCTCCCTCTGGCGTTCGGGTGCCATCGCATCGGACCACATGGAGGGATCCAGAAATGACCGCCAAGAACAACCACCCAGAACTCATCGCCCAGCTGACAGAAGGGATCAGCCAGCTCACCTCATCGGAAGACTGGCAGCACTACCTCGACTTCCAGAGCCGCTTTCACCGCTACAGCTTCAACAACGTGCTCCTCATCGCCGCCCAATGCCACGAGGCGACACAGGTCGCCGGCTTCAACGCCTGGCGGAAGATGAACCGCTTCGTGCGCAAGGGAGAGAAGGCCATCTGGATTCTCGCCCCCATGGTCTACAAGAACGCCGAGGACGAGGACGGCGAGAGCGATCGGGTCATCCGAGGCTTCAAGTTCGTTCCGGTGTTCGACGTCGCCCAGACCGACGGCGAAGAGCTGCCGTCCATCTGCAACCGGATCGACGGTGACGACCCTGCAGGGCTCTACGCCCAGCTCGTCACGGTGGCTGAGTCCATCGGCTTCAGCGTCGAGGACCACGAGTTCGGTGGCTCCACGAACGGCGACTGCACCTACGACCTGCACCGCATCCGGGTCGAGGCCCAGAACACCCCGGCTCAGCGAGTGAAGACCCTCGCTCACGAGATCACGCATGCTCTCCTCCATGAGGGCTACAAGGACCGGGCGCTGCCTGAGCTCGAGGCCGAGTCGACGGCATACGTGGTCTGCCAAGCACTTGGGATCGACTCGAGCGATTACTCCTTCGGGTA